>NZ_JAIQCI010000043.1 GCF_022378335.1 Croceicoccus hydrothermalis | reverse complement strand
TCGCGATCTGGCCCGCGAGATCGCCACCAGCGACGCCTATCTCGTCTCACGCCGCCAGCGGAAGAAAGTCGAGATGCTGTTCGCGCACCTCAAGCGCATCCTGAAGCTGGATCGCCTGCGTCTGCGCGGCCCCAATGGAGCAAAAGACGAGTTCCACCTCGCCGCAGCAGCCCAAAACCTTCGCAAACTCGCAAAGATGAAGCCGATCCCGGGCCTCGCACCCGCCTGAGTGGAGCGATAAGCCCGCTCGCCCGCTGTCCGCAGCGCACTTCCGTCAGCCCCACCACCGACTTCTTCAACAGAATAGACCCCAAATGCGGACATTCGGATAATGGTAGTCGTCCCCGCAAAGCTGTCGTAGTAATTTGTTACAACCTAAAGTCCCAATAGGTTTGCAAATGACAATTTGAGGGAGCGGTGGAAAATGCTTGTCATTGTGGCTGCTGCGATTGCGTCGGTCACCAACCCTCTTCTCCCCCCGGATGACGATCGCCAGATGATCGCCGAAGCGCAGGCGATCGTTCGGACCAATGGGGATCGTGTCTGGGAAGGCTTCTCGCAAGCACCGCTTCCGATCTTGTTAATTGGCCCAGATCAGGAGACTTTGTTCTGCGGCGCCCCTGCCCCGGATTTTTCTCCCGCCGGCTTCGACTCGGTGACGAACTGTGCAATGCAAACGCGACCGAGGGAACTTCCTGTGGATCTTTCCGCAGCGACGTATATCGGTGATCAACAAGTCATTATGGTGGGTGTGCCAGATGCATTGGGCATGAGCCGGGACGAATGGATCGTAACCATTCTGCACGAAGCTTTTCACCAGTATCAAAGCACCCTGCCCGGATATATTGCGGCCGTCGATCGCGTTCGAGAAATGTTCGGCGGGGACAGCAGCCAGTGGATGCTGGATTATCCGTTTCCTTATGCCGATAGCGAGGTCGAGAACGCCTTCAAGGAGATGACGGGCAGTGCCCTGCGATATCTGGAGGCGACAAGTTCTTTTGAGCGACATCTTGCAACGTCCGATTACATTGATGCCCGAAAAGACGCCAAACGCGCGGCGAGCTTGAAGGATTGGGCGTATTTCGAGTTCCAAGCCGGGCAGGAAGGGGTGGCGCGCTGGTCCGAGCAGGAGTTGGGCGCGCTAGTGGCGACATCCCATCCAAGCATCGCCGCGGTCGCAGAGGACGGCAGGCTGGGGTTGGCCGCAAGTCTTCGGGCGATCGACCGGGATGGACTCGGAATGTGGAAGCGGAGCGCGTTCTATGTTCTTGGAGCAATAGAGGCCGAAATGCTGCACCAGCTCGATCCGGCCTGGCAACGTCAATACGTAAACGCGCCATTCAGCCTAGGAACGATGATTGAGAGGACAGCTGAGCAGCTTCAGCCGCGTTAGGTCCGCTTAGCCAACTTCCTTAGACAAAAGCAGACAGTCGCAAACCCACCCCATCTCCGACATGCCGCGTCGCAAATGTTGTAAGTTGCGCGACAGGCCGGATCGGCTCCACTCACCCGAGTGGCGGCGCTGTCGCGAAAGTGTGTTGCTAAACTCTGCAGTTTCGATGCATATATGCGACATGCTTATCGGCTATGCCCGCGTGTCCACCGACGACCAGGACCTCATGCTGCAACGCGCCGCGTTGAAGGAGGCGGGATGCCGCCGCACCTTTGAGGAAAAGGTGTCGGGCGCTAGGCGCGACCGCCCCGAACTGGCGCGCCTGCTCGACCAGATCCGCGACAATGACGTGGTGGTTGTCACCCGGCTCGATCGGCTCGCGCGCTCGACCAAGAACCTGCTCGACATCGCCGAGCGGTTGAACGACGTGGGCGCGGGCCTGCGCTCGATCGCCGAGCCGTGGGCGGACACCACCTCGCCCGCGGGACGCATGGTGCTGACGGTGTTTGCCGGTATCGCCGAGTTCGAGCGCGCGCTCATCCACCAGCGCACCAGCTCGGGGCGCGCCGCCGCCAAGGCGCGCGGCGTCAGGTTCGGCCGACCAGCGAAGCTCACGGCCGACCAGATCGCCTTGGGCAGGCGTCTCGTCGAGGAAGGCACGTCTGTGCGCGAAGCCGCCAAGCTCCTCCAGTGCCACCACGCGACCCTCTACCGGGCGCTGTCCGCGTCTGCCTTGGCCGCGTAGAGAGTTTTTCAACAGCCTCGTTCGGTTTTGACGCGGCGTTAGCGATCTTTGCGGTTCATGGCCTTGCCGATCAGCCAGATGTGAAATGCGTGAACCGCGATAAAGCCCGTCGCCAAGATGACGATTACCGGAACCTCCATACCCTCCTGACCGGCTCTCGGCTCCAACATCACTGTCGAAGCGCTGGCTGCAATGAGAACGAGGGTTGCCAGTGCGGGCGTGAAGGCAAGAGCGATAGCCCTTGGCGCGGTCCAGTTGACCTCGCCTCCGAACGACCATTGCATCGGGAGTCTGTCGCTATCCCGAAAACGGGAATTAGCTCGAAATGACATCGCCACCATGACGATAATCGCGGCCAAGGCGATAATGAACTGGATCATCCTTCGATGGTAACTCAGATACGCACCGTCGCAATACCGCTTTCTCCAAGCTCCTCAATCGGGCACTTTCCAGCTAGAAGCATGTGATGAAGCTGAAAGCGCTGCCATCCATCATCTTCGCTCCGCTGCTGCTCGCTGGCGCGACCGAGCCGGTCGATTACAATGCGGCGGCGGCCGATCTCGATCAGACGATCGAGCGCCAATACGCCTATCTCGACAAGCTGCCCGATGGCACCCTCCCACAATCCGACGTTCTCACGCGCGAACGTGAGGCTGTCCACGATGAACGCACGCTGCTCCGCTACGCCGAACACCGGATCGCCTCGCTCGCCGATCACCATGCGATCACTGGCAGCTCGTTCGCGGACAGCTGGGCAGTGGTGCCAACCTATGCCGATCTGTGGGTGGTGTTCGAGGATGGCCGCTACGTCATCGATGCGGTCAGGCCGGACAGCCCTGCATCGCAGGCGGGCATCCAAAGTGGGCAGCAGATTGCCGCAATCGATGGGGTTCCAGTAGCTCGTGCCGTCGCCGGATTCTGGTCGGCGATGGACCTCGAAATCACGCCGCAGCGGGCCGGTTATGCCGCCCGCGTTCTTGTCGCCGGGCGTCGCGATCGGGAGCGGCGGATTGTCATTGCCGACAGTTCGGGCACGGAGCGACCGGTGGTTCTGTCCTCGCTTTACGCAGCAACCGATGATCCGGAACCGCCCCTGTCGGTCTGTGCCGCCAACGACGTGACCATCGTCCGCTTCAATAACGCTCTCGGCGACCGGGAAACGATCGCCGCCTTTGACGCCGCGATGGGTTCGCTCAATCCCGATACCAATCTCGTGCTCGATTTGCGGGACACTCCATCGGGCGGCAACACTACGATCGCACGGGCCATCATGGGTTGGTTTGTCGATCGGCCCCGTGACTATCAAATACACAATCGCCCCGTCGAGGAACGCGAGACGGGCGTCGCACGCCAATGGATCGAACAAGTTCTCCCCCGTTCCGACAAATATCGATCGGAGCTGCCGACAATCCTGGTCGGCCGTTGGACAGGAAGCATGGGCGAAGGCCTGGCGATCGGGTTCGCGGCGCTGGGCGCTGACGTGCGCGGGTCGATGATGGCGGGCCTGAACGGCTCGGTAGAGGATTTGCCGATCGGAAACACCGATCTGACGATCAAGCTGCCAACCGAACGGCTAATGACTACGGAAGGAAAGCCTCGCGAGGATTTCGTGCCCGCGCCGATCGGCGATAGGCTGGCGAACGCAACCTGTTAGCGAGAGCTATTGGGGTGGTTTTGCGACAGGCAGCTTATGGCCCCCGCCAAGGTGCTAGCTGCCAAGGCGCAATCCCAGAAAGGAGGCTCCGGGAACTGGGTTAAATGATACCGGATCGGCGTCGATGAAATTGAAATCGCTGTAGAGCTTTCTAGCGGAAACCGATTTGGCTTGCACGTCGAGCCTCATCTCTTGGAAGTTCATCAAGCGAGCCTCGACAAGCAACCGTTCGACCAATTTACGTCCCAACTCGTTGCCTCGGGCTCTTGGTCGGACATACAGCCGCTTCATTTCGCATATTTCCGCTGTGACTTTCCGCAACGCGACACAGCCATCGATCGCACCGCCGCGCTCCGAGAGCAAAACGCATCCATTGGGCGGCGTATATTTTACCGCCAAATTCTCGAATTCAGCTTCGTTGCCTTGGTAGTCTAAATTGACCGGCGAGTTCGCAATGAATTCGCGCCAGATGTCCAGCACCGAATCCGTGCCTCCTGGAAAGACTGCCAGCCTGATTGTCATAGTGCCATTTTACCGGGGAATCGCAATCTGGTGAAGATTGAATGTCTGCTAGCTGGCAGCGGTCATATTGTCGGAGTGACCGCAACTGGGGTCGGGAGCTGCCATTCCTAGAGAGCTATAGAACGGGCGCGAATCGGTTTTTCCGGTTTCGCTGACTCCAAACGACGCGCCGGTTCCAGCGCCGTCTGCCGCTCCCCGCTGCGCAGCTCGATCGCGTCGGCAAGCTTCTCGCGGCTGTCGGTGTAGATCGCCGCATGGTGCCGCGCGCGGCTGATCGCGACATAGGTGGTCTTCGCATCCACCGTCATCGCGCGGTGGCTTTCAAGATGGGTCATCGATCGGTCGGCGGTCGCGCCCTGACTGCCATGTACGGTGCCCACCCACCCGTGCCGCAAATGCCGGTCGCGGGTCTGGTCCAGCGATAAATGATGCTCCTGCCCGCGCGCGTCCCTGACCGTCATGGCGCGCCGCTCGGCATCGATCGCGGTCACGTTGCCGGTCAGCCCGTTCACGCGCCCCGCCTCGCGGTCGTTGCGCGTGAACTGCACCCGGTCGCCCTTCGCGAACTCCCGCTCTTTCTCGATATAGGCCTCGGACTGTCCCCGGCCCCACCTGTCGAGCCGCCAGTCGATCGCGCGGCCGTTCGACCCGCGCAGCGTGATCCGGTTGGCCTCGCGGTCGATGCCATCAACCCGATAGGCCTGTCCCTTCGCGACGCCGTGGCGCTCGTAGTCGCGGCGGAACGTCACCACGTCGCCCTTCTCATAGCCGCTGGCCATGCGCGCTTCCTCGCGGGTCAGCCCTTTGTTCTCGAGCGTAGCCATTGTCATGCTGTCGCCGGTGATTGTGCCGTCCCTGCGAAGCTCGGCGCGGATGGCTTCGGTCAGCAATTCCCGGCCCTCTCGGGTGGTGTCCATCACCAGCGTCTTGGCCCGGTCCTTTGGCGACAGCGCGGCGAAGTCGCGCGCCATCGCCGCGCGCCGATCCCCGGCTTGCGGGATCTCGGCGATGCGGCCCCCGCCTTTGTCCAGCGCGGCAAGCGCCCGCGCCCCGTCGCCCGCGATCGTGGCTTCGACCGCCTCGCGGGTCAGGTCGTTCGCCTGGCGCACAATCTTATCGAGCACATGCGTTTTCATGCCTGCGTCCTGGAGCTGGCCAAAGGCGCGGCCCGCCTCCACGCTGCCGAGCTGTTTCACGTCGCCCACCAGCACGACGCGCGCGCCCGATCTCTCGGCCATGCTCAATACCTTCGCCATGTCGCGCGCGCTCACCATCGAGGCTTCGTCCACGATCCAGGCCTCGGGGCGGGTCTTCGCTTCCAGCACCATGCGCTCGCCGGTCAGCACGGCCTTTGCCACTGTCTCGCCATTCGCGTCGATGGCCCCGCCCAACAGGTCGGCCGCTGCCGCCGTGGGCGCGAACGCGC
>NZ_JAIQCI010000042.1 GCF_022378335.1 Croceicoccus hydrothermalis | reverse complement strand
GGCGTGCGCCTTGATCAATCAGGCACCGCCACATCGCCGTCCGAACAACACGAAGCGGTAGCCTCATGAATAGGACGGGTTAGATCGTTCCTTCTTTCAAATCCTCGTGGCAAACGGCAACTGACGCGCACCATCCTTATGCAAAGGCACGGCATCAGGAGGTCTGGGATTCGAAATCGGCTGAACGCAAAACGGTCTTATTTCCACCGCCTGCTCCCAACGCTTCCTCAGCAAACATCCACCATGCCGACCGCGAACGACCATGTTTGCGGGTGAGCTTTTGAGATCTATATCCTCAGAATGTGATTGCTGGAGACATCATATTCTGATCGACGACATACGCGCGGCCCGGCAGGCGAAAGGCTGGCTGCAGCGTTCCCTCGCAGCACGCTCAGGTGTCAGCGCGCAAGCGATCTATCGCCTTGAGCGCGGCATCGGTTCGGCGAAGACACTGGAGGCGGTGTTCAACGCCCTGGACTATAGGCTGACCGGAATTGGGCCCGGCAAAACGCTTGCCGGCCAATTGCGCAATCGGCGGATGAAGCAAAACGTCACCATAGGGGATTTGGCAAAGCGCACCGGCCTTTCACCCACTACGATCACAGCCGTGGAAAACGGCGGCGGCTCGATCGCGAGCATAATCCGCATTCTGGAAGTTCTGGCTCCCGGCGCAAAACGGCGGGCGCCTGAAAGAGCCTATTGGGGTCAAGGTGACAAGGAGGATCGCGATAGTCGCTTTACACCCGAAGAGTTCATGGAGCCGATTTACACAGCCTTCGGCAGCATCGACCTGGACCCGTGCGGGCATCCCTCCAGTCCCGTCATCGCAACTCGCAAATTCATCCCAGGAAACGGAGATGACGGGCTTCGAGACGATTGGTTTGGCAGGTTCGTTTACGTCAATCCGCCCTTCTCCGCGCAGCTGCGCTGGTTGCGTCGCGCGCATGAGCAATGGCGCATGGAAAACGCGCGGACCATAGCATGCCTCGTGCCTGCCAGAACGGATTCGTCATGGTTTCATGAGACGCTGCGTGCCGATGCCGACGTCTACTTTTTGCAAGGGCGGGTCCGGTTTATCGACCTGCGCGGAAAGTCGCAGGCAACGCCTTTCTCGTTGATGCTGGTCGTTCTCGGCGCAAACGCGGACCAAAAGGACGCTTTTGCCGCTGCCGTCCCCGGGTTCTGGATGGATCGAAAATAACAAAAGGGGCG
>NZ_JAIQCI010000041.1 GCF_022378335.1 Croceicoccus hydrothermalis | reverse complement strand
CCTAAACATCAATTCCCAGACGAGGCCCAAGCTCCGCTAATTTACGCAGCTAGGTGTGCCAAATGTTCTGACGACGGACA
This sequence comes from Croceicoccus hydrothermalis, assembly GCF_022378335.1. Taxonomy (GTDB): domain Bacteria; phylum Pseudomonadota; class Alphaproteobacteria; order Sphingomonadales; family Sphingomonadaceae; genus Croceicoccus; species Croceicoccus hydrothermalis. Next base: position 24,740 of record NZ_JAIQCI010000041.1, on the reverse strand, counting down.
GCGCGGCTTGTGCTACACCGTTCTGATGACGAGCGCAGCTGGCGCGAGAAATGGTGGGACCGTCTGCGGCGCAACGTAACGCGCGAGGAGCGGCGGGAATTAAAAAATGTAACATGACCGTACAGAGTTGGAGACGTCGAATGTTGGAAATTACCGAAGACAAACCATCGACCGGACTACAAGTCGGAGGAACATCTGAAAGTTTTGACCAAGACCTTTTTGTGGGTCGGTTCACGCCGGCTGCTGCCAAAGCTTCATGCCGGAGCGGAGGGATTACCACATGAGCGGCGAAGGAGAAGTTGAGCTCGACTCGGCCGATAAGCGACGTACACTTTGGATTGTTTTATGGCTCAATGTGGCGATCGCTATAGGTTTTTTCATTGTTGGATATTTTGCTGATTCCAACGCATTGCTTGCAAACGGCTTGGACAATTCGTCCGACGCGATAGTCTATCTGCTAAGCCTTCTGGCACTAACCCGTTCTCGAACCTGGAAGCGCGGTGCCGCGCGCTTTTCTGGTATCATGCTCCTCATCTTCGCTGGCGGCGTCATCGCCGATGCTTTCCGACGCTTTGTGGAAGGCTCCGATCCGGGCGGCGTCATGATGATGGTGATGGCGGTGGTGGCCGGCGTGGTGAATCTCGTCTGCCTGCGAATGCTTCAGAACATGAAGAAGAAGGACGTCAATCTGCGCGCTGCCACGACCTTCAGCTTCAACGATTTCATCTCCAATGGTGGTATCATTATCGCCGGGATTATTGTCATGCTGACCGGCGCGAACTGGCCCGATCTGGTGGTAGGCATCGCGGTTGCCGGCATTGCACTTTACGGTGGCATCGACATTCTGCGTGATGCGCACATGGATACGCACGAGGAAGAGGGCACAGAGCACAAAGGTTGGCGCAAGTGATTGCGGTCTGGACAGCGGTTCTACTCGCCGCCGTCTGGGCCGCGCATTGGGGCGCGGAGCGCCTGTCCGCTCCGCTCAGGAAACTGCGCAAGCAATGGGGTTTCTCCGTTGCGGCCGGAGGCGCCTTTCTTGGTCTCGCTGCCGCCTCGCCGGAGATCGGCATCAACGTGACGAGTGCGGCGCGCGGCGTATCCGACATTGGGATAGGAGCCATGCTGGGTTCAACCGTCCTCGCGATTCCGGTCATGGTGATAACGGCCTACCTGGCGACCCGCAAATCAGACCTGCAAGGTGCCGGAAAGGATCACGAGGAGCATCGGCGAGAGCATTACGTGGCGGTCGACAAAGGGGCTCTCACCGTTCAGGCGCTGCCTTATCTGGCGATCCTCGGGGTTTTCGCTCTGCTGACGCTTCCAGTCCCCTGGCGCGGTCTGCAGCCGATCGATGGCTGGATCCTGCTGGTCGCCTATCTCGCCTATCTCGTGCAGGCTCTCGTTCGGGGCCGCGAGAAGGGAGAGGAGGTGAAGTGGAGCCAGAAGGAGCGATGGACGGCCATAGCGGGCATCGGCGCGTTGGCGGTCGGCGCCTACTTCACCGTCTTCTCGACCGAGAGGATCGTGAGCGCACTCGGCATCCCGAATATCGTCGGTGGCCTTTTCATTACCGCCACCGTCGCAGCTCTGCCCGAGGTTTTCACGACCTGGAGCGTCGCGCGCTCGGGCCAGGTGACCTCCGCCACCACGAGCGTGATCGGCGATCATGTCGTGAGTATGACGATTGCTTTCATCCCGCTCACTATCATCGGAACGCCGATCGAGAATTTCAAACTTTTCTGGGTCAGCCTCATCTTCGTCGCGCTCATGCCTGCGCTGTATGCGCTGTTCCTTTCTTTGGGAGGAGACGAGAGAAGAGGCTTTCGCCGTTGGCATCTCTTCGTGTTCTTGGCTGCCAACGCAGCTTTCATCGCCGTGATACTGTTCTGGGTGCAGCCTTTACAGAGTTCTGGGGGAGCCGGGTGAGCAATGAAAACCAAAATCACGGCGAGGGAAGCGGCGATGATCACGGCGTTGAGAGTTATGAAAATCAGCCTTTCGTTCTAGGGTCCAAACCCAATCAGACTCTTGAAAGTCTGCGTGCACATTGATCTAGGGAGTCTCCGCTGATGCAGGAGGCCGTTGGGAATGTCGCGTTCGTTGTTCTGATTGTCGGATGAAGCATGGGCTGCAATAGAGCCGCACTTGCCGAAGAACCAACCCGGAGCGCGACGCGTCGATGACCGGCGCGTGATCCCCGGCTGTCGTAATCGTAAGCGCTCGATCCTGTATGACGAACGCCGCTACAAGGATCGCTGGCGGCCCGAGGCCATGTTCTGTCGCCTCAAGGACTTCCGCCTTACCGTCACCCGCTACGGCAAACTCGCCAGAAACTTCCTATCGGCCGTAAGCCTCGCCGCCGCCGTAGCCTTTTGACTGTGATTAAGTTTCGACCCTAGCGGCCATTGGCTCAGGTCTTTCTCCCTAACCAGGGCCGACGCCCATTCTGCGCGCAAGCCACAAGGTCGCGGAAGGAACGATAACCCACATGATGATGGGGACCAGACCAATCTTGGTGCCGGGTAACAGCGGCATCAGGGAGCTGTACGTCCACCCCCAGTCAGCTCCCACGGCCAGGAGTTCGACGGCAGAGGTGACGCCCAGGCCGATGGCTAGATAAACAAGAAGGCGAGAAATCGGCCATTGGACGATCCAGGGCGCTCGACCGTTCTCCAACGAGGCGCCCAGATAGGCCGCCACCATGATACCCGCGTCACCGAACGATGCCAGACCACATCGGTATGCGACTTCAGCCGGGCCAAGCTCGCCAGTGCTGTAGAACGGGAGCTGGAACATTTCCCAGGCGAAGGCAATCAGTCCGACGAAAATGGCGATCCACAGGGCGGGATGCGCGCCCCGCCACACTGCTTCAGACCCCCCGTATTTATAGGATCCAAGCCTCACCATCCTATTCCAAGCCTGCGCCATCGCCATGCCGATCCGTTAAACGACGAACCGGTCCCAGTTGCCATAATGCTCATCGCTCCGGCGGCCTCTCGGCAGGCTCAATCCTATCAGGAGTGCTCCGAGCACAGTACCAATGATGTCGCTCGTGATACTGGTGCTTCCGTCCATCAGCCAGGGAGCCGCCATCAGCCAGAGGCCAAACGCTACGTTCAGAAAACGCAGCGGTCTTGCGACTTCCGCCATCGCTATCACTGCGACCGTGACGACGAGCGCCCCCACCACATGATCGCTGTCGGCCAGAGGTGGTTCTGTGCCGAGAACAAGCCTTGAAAACATGAGGAAAGCACCGATCAGCACACTGATGGCCAATGTCCATGGGACCGTGACCCCGCGCGCCGCCGAACCGCCGATCGCCGCGAGCGGGGCATCGAAACCGGGATGTGAGTCCTTGCTGCCGCCTGGCAGCGCGTCGCCGCGGAAGAACGAGCGCCAGAACGGTCGCCCGCGCCGCGTGTTGAGAACCAGGAACTGGCCCATCGCGACCAGCTCGTCGAGCGAATAGGGGATCATGATCAACTGATGCTCGATGCCGAGCATATGCAATATAGCTGCGCCTATTGGGACGACGGCGTCGAGACACTGGCCGAAGCTCAGGAGGCCAAGCTTGCCCATATCGCGGCCAAGCTCGCTCTCGCGCCGGGCCAGGAGGTACTCGATATCGGCTGCGGCTGGGGCGGAATGGCGATCTATCTCGCCCGAACAATGGATCTGCGCGTCACCGGCATCACGCTCAGCGAGGAACAGCTTGGCTTGGCACGTACACGCGCCGATGAAGCAGGCGTCTCCGATCGCGTGAAGTTCGAGCTGATCGACTATCGCGATCTCGCCGCACGCGGCCAGCGTTTCGATCGGATCGTCTCGGTCGGCATGTTCGAGCACGTCGGACGCCCGCAATTCGCAACGTTCTTCCGCTGCTGCGCCAATATGCTGACGGATGACGGGGTGATGCTGCTCCACACGATTGGTCGGATCGGCACACCGGGCACAACCGACGCTTTCACGCGCAAATACATCTTTCCAGGCGGCTACATCCCGGCGCTTTCGGAAACCGTCGCGGCGAGCGAGAAATATCGCCTCATTGCCAGCGACGTCGAGATGCTGCGGCTGCATTACGCCAGAACGCTGCGCGCATGGTATGCCAATTGCGAAGCCAACCGCGAACGGATCGAGGCGATGTTCGATGCGCGCTTCTATCGCATGTGGACCTTCTATCTCGCCGGAGCCACGGCGGCTTTCGAACATGGCGGCATGTGCAATTACCAGATTCAGTATTGCCGCGATCGGAGGGCTTTACCCTTGACGCGCCGATATGTCGGCGAAGCGGAGGGGGCATTGCGGGGCAGGTGGGGCAACCTTTCGGGACGGGTTTCTTAAGATCCTTTGCTGACCTGACAGCAACCGTACGGGCCAGCAACGGAAGATCATGTCCAGATGCTACTGCTCATGGTGCAGTTCTACTTCCGCGCGAGCGAGTTGCATCATCCAATCTGGTCGAACGCAAGGCGCATATCATCCAGGCGACAGCTTCATGCGTGTCTTTCACGTGATTTTCCGCATCATCGAGAGAAACCACCATATCGAGCAGGACGTTTTCGTCGCAGCTTGCTTGACCGTCTTTGCCGACATACCGGTGTCTGACGGTCCTGATCGATCGGATCAGTGACCGGCTGCACCGGGTCCAGATCCATGAACCCGACGTATTGCTCGACGCTGTAGAAAGCCTCGCTGAGATCGGGGCGAGTCTACGATGCTCGCGTGACATACGGATGCGCGCCTTGCGGCGTTACCTTCGCAGATGCGAGGAGCGCGTTCCGCAATTGGTCAGTCGGCTATCGGGATAGGTTTTAGCAATTCAATTCTGCGCTGCTTTCCACGCGCCCATCGAACCCAGGTACACATCCACATTGTCAAAGCCGTGAGCGTCGAGCCAGCCTGCCGCCACTGTCGCCCGCATTCCGCTCGCGCACATGAGGGTGTAGCCGCGGGCCGGGTCCAGATCCTGCCAGCGCTTGGGCAGTTCGCCGACATAAATATGCTCCGAGCCGTCGATCGCGGCTGCCGCCCGTTCATCGGCATCACGCACATCGAGCAGTGTCCATTCGTTGTGTTCGCCGGTCAGCCGCCGTTCGACTGTTTCGGTATCCACCATCGGAATCGATCGCATATTCTTGCCCGCCGCCGCCGCGGGCACTACGCCTACGTAACCACCCAGAACGTTGTCCAGTGCAATGCGGACCAGGTGTTCCATGGCAGTATTAAGCTGGCCCTGCGACGAGGCGATCAGGGCGACACTCTCCCCTTCGCCGATAAACCACCCCGCAAAGGCGGGGATCATCCCAACCGGGAGATTGATACTGCCGGGCAGATGGCCCGACGCATAGGCGAGCGGCTCGCGGATATCGATGAGGTGGTCCGCGCCGCATTCGCCCAGCTCCTGTAGCGACATCGGTTTCGGCTCAATGACCCGCGGAGCGGGACTCCCGCCCTCCAGGTTCAGCCGCTCCATCAACCTGAAATAGGGAGGCTGATAATGGTTCTCTCCCACCTTGAAGTCGATAAAGGCTTCGCGGTCCTCGATCTGCAGCCGCGGATTGTTGTGCCGCTCGTGGCCCACGCTTGAGAACTCGCGGTCGGCCATGCCCGACCCGCAAACAGAACCGGCGCCGTGGGCCGGATAAATGATGGCCTGATCGCCCAGGTCGCAGATCTTGCGCAGGGAATCATAGAGCAGGCCTGCGACCTCGCGTTTGCGGTCGGGATAGAAGTCGGTGCGTCCGACGTCGCCGACGAACAAGGCGTCGCCGGTAAACACGCCAACGGCTTTCTCCGGATATTCGGTGTCGAACAATGCGTAGGCGAGATGATCGAATGTATGGCCCGGCGTCTCCAATACGCGGAATTCGAGCTGGCCGATGCGATAGCTGTCGCCCTCGCACGTCGTTTGCGCATAGACGACTTCGCCATCGGCGTTCGGGCCGTGCAGCACCTTTGCCCCGGTCATGTCGGCCAGGACCGCTGCGCCGGAAACGAGGTCCTCATTACGATGCGTCTCGAAAATATGCGTGATCGCCAAGCCTTCGGCGCGGGCCTTCTCTATATAGATGTCGCAATCGCGGCGCGGATCGATCACTGCCGCCTGCCCGCCGGACCCGACGAGATAGGACAGATGGGATAGGCCGGGTGTCTTGATTTTTTCGAGAAGCATGATGGGTTTCCTTCTGGTCGGTTTACGAGGGGATGCGGTCAGGCCGAAAGCAGGCCCCCGAGCAAAACGGTTGGCCACCGTAAAGGATTGCGAGTTCACAGGAAAAGTGCCGCCTGGGCGGACGATGAGGAAAAACAAGTGCGTCGAAAATGCCTATAGCGATGGACGCCGAGAGATATGCCAATCTCGATTTCCTTTTTGGATATTCGTTCATATCAAACCTCGAGCGATATCGTCGGGCAGAGACGGATCGGCATTATCCCGCGACAATTCGCGAAACGCGCGGTTCTGCGACAGGAACACACGCCCGCCGATTTTCTCGAGAAATTCGGTTCGCTTGAGCCGATCCATCACCGGACCTTTAACTTCCGATAGGTGGAGGTCGATCCCGCTATCGGAGAGCCGGTGATTGATCGCCTCGAGGCTTTCCAGGCCCGAGGCGTCCACTTCGTTGACCGCACTGCACATCAGGATGACGTGGCGCACCTCCGGCTGGTCCGCGACGCGCTCGAGCACGTATTCCTCCAGCCAGCGCGCATTGAGATAGGTCAGGCTTTCATCAATACGGATCGACAGGACGTGCGAAACGGTAAAGACATCATGCCGCTCCACATTACGGAAATGTTCGGTTTCCGGAACACGCCCGACGATAGCCGCGTGCGGCCGCGATGCGCGCCACAGATACAGCAGCAGACCAACCACGACACCGGTAATCACGCCCAGTTCCACGCCAGCCAAGAGAGTGGTGACGATGGTCGCCAGATGCGCTGCGAAATCCGCCTTGGAATAGCGCCACAGCTGACCGGGCGTCTTCAGATCGACCAGGCTGAGCACCGCGACGATAATCGTGGCCGCCAGCGTGGCGATAGGCAGGCTGAACAGCAGCGGCGTAAGGAACAGCGATGCCAGGGCGATCCCGATGGCCGTATAGGCGCCCGCAGCCGGCGTTTCCGCGCCGGCATCGAAGTTTACCACCGAGCGGGCGAACCCGCCCGTCACCGGATAGCCGCCCGAAAAGGCGCTTGCGATATTCGATGCGCCCAAGCCGATCAGCTCCTGGTCGGGCGCAATACGCTGGCGTCTCTTGGCGGCCAAGGTCTGCGCGACCGAGACGCTCTCCACGAAACCGATCACCGAGATCAGCAGCGCGGGCACCCATAGCTGCGCGATCAGGTCCATGTCGGTCGACGGGGTGGCGAAAGGCGGCAGCCCCTGCGGAATGGCCCCGACCAGATCGACGCCCTTTTCCGCAAGATCGAGCATAACGGCCGCGAGAATGGTCAGCGCCACCGCGATCACGGGCCCCGCCTTAGCAGCGATATCGGCGGCGCGCGGTTTCAGGCCGATCCTCAAGAGGGCTGGTTTCAGTCCGCCCCTGACCCAGAACAGGAACAGCGTCGCCGGGATACCGATGGCCAGCGTCCACGGATTGGTCAGGCCTATATTGGACGCAAGCGATCCCAGCATCTCCGGCCAATTGTCGCCGCCGCCCGAAATCCCGAGAATATGCTTGATCTGGCTCGTGGCGATCAGAATGCCGCTGGCCGTGATGAAGCCGCTGATCACCGGATGCGAGAGCAGGTTGGCGAGAAAGCCCAGCCGAAGAAAGCCCAGCACAGCCAGCATGATGCCCGACAGAGCGGCCAGCGTGATCGCGGCTTCGAGATATTCGGCCGTGTCCTGCGCAGCGACAGCGCCCGCGGCCGATGCGGTCATCAGTGACAGGACCGCGACCGGACCCACCGCCAGCGTCCGGCTCGTCCCAAACAGCGCATAGGCCACCAGCGGCAGGATCGAGGCATATAGCCCGACGACCGGTGGCAGCCCGGCGAGCAAGGCGTAAGCCAGGCTTTGCGGGATAAGCATAATCGTGACGATCACCGCCGCCACCAGATCGTTCGTCAGGACAGAACCATTATAGGTGCGCCCCCATTGCAGAATGGGGAGGTAGCGTGCCAGCAAGGTGGGTTCGGCCATGGCTTCGATTGCTCCGACGACGCTTTAGCGCTGCGGCTCGAACAAGCGTACGATCAGCATTCCGCCCAGCATCGCCACCACGAAAGCCGCCGCCTTTGCCGGTTCGATCGCCAGTGCAGCGAATCCAGGTCCGGGACACAGGCTGGCAATTCCCCAACCGGTGCCGAACAGCGCCGCGCCGCCGATCAGACGGGGGGTCAGGTCGGTCCGGTCGGGAAGAGCGAACGTCGCGCCAATCAAAGGCTGCGCCATGCGTGCCTGGATCCGCCAGGCAATCGCCATCACGATCACCGCGCCGCCCATCACGAAAGCAAGAGTGGGATCCCAGTCCCCAAAAATGTCGAGAAAACCGCGTACACGCGCCGGGTCGACCATGCCGCCCAGCGCCAGCCCGGCGCCGAACAACGTCCCCGATAGGAGCGTCACCGGCCACGAACGCGTCATGACAGCACCTCCAGCCCAAAGGCATTCATGATGGCGACGGTCGCGATCCCGGCCGCCATGAAGGTCACCGTGGCGACGAGCGAGCGCTGTGACAACCGGCTGACTCCGCAAACGCCGTGGCCGCTGGTGCAGCCACTGCCGATGCGCGTGCCGATGCCGACCAGCAGGCCCGCCACAATCAGCGGTACGTAACCGGCAAAGCTGGCCTGGATCCCGCCAGGGCCCCAGGCAATCAGCATTGCGCCAATCGGCAGACCCAGGACAAACGCCCACGCGCCGGATCTGGGCGTACCGTCACCGCTGATGCCGAAGGCGCGGGCGGCGATGCCGGACACGCCGGCAATTCGCCCTGCGCCCAGCAGCATCAGCGCGGCCGCGAGGCCGATGAGCACGCCTCCGAGCAATCCTGCCAGTGGAGCGGCGTCGGGAAATCCGGGCAGCATCACAGCTTGTTCACCGGCATCTTGAGGTAGGACGTGCCGTCATCTTCCGGCGGAGGCAAATGTCCACCGCGCATGTTCACCTGGATGGCGGGCAGGATCAGGCGCGGCATCTCCAGCGTCGCATCGCGCTGCGTGCGCATATCGACGAACTCATCCTCATCAACATCTTCGTGAAGATGCACATTGGCTGTGCGCTGTGCGAGCATGGTGGTTTCCCAGACGAATTCGGTGCGGTTGGGTGCCTTGTAATCATGGCACAGGAATACCCGCGTCTTGTCCGGCAGGCGCATCAGTCGCCGGACCGAGCGATAGAGATTGCGCGCATTGCCGCCCGGAAAATCGGCCCGCGCAGAGCCATAATCGGGCATGAACATCGTATCGCCGATAAAGGCCGCATCGCCCACGATATAGGCGATGTCGGCCGGGGTATGGCCGGGAACGTGGAGCGCGATCAGCGGTATATCGCCGATCATCAACTCGTCGCCATCCTCCAGCAGGCGGTCGAACTGCGAGCCGTCGCGCTCGAATTCGGTGCCTTCGTTGAACACCTTGCCGAACACGCCCTGAACGGTCACGATGTCGCGGCCGATGGCCATTTCGCCGCCCAGCTTCTCCTGCAGATAGGGCGCGGCCGACAGGTGATCGGCATGTGCGTGGGTTTCCAGAATCCAGTCGACGGTCAGGCCTGCCTCGCGCACATAATCGATAATCTCGTCCGCCGCTTCCAAGCTGGTGCGGCCCGAAGGCTGATCGAAATCCCAGACGCTGTCGATAATGGCCGCGCGCTTGGTCTGATCGTCGCTGACGACATAGGTCGCGGTAAAGGTCGGCTCATGGAAGAACGCTTTGACGTGAGGCGCTCGCGGATTGCCGGCAAGAACGCCGTTCACCTGTTCGATGGCCTTTTCGATATTCGTGTCGTCACTCATACTGTCTCTCCGATGTCGTCGCTTGGCTGGGGGATTGGCCGAGCTCAGGGCAAAACATGTCATGCAGCAATTCCAGAACACGCTGCGCATTGGGGTCGCACACACGGTAGAACACCGACTGGGCCTCCTTGCGGGTCGCGACGAGATCGCCTTCGCGCAATTTTGCGAGGTGCTGCGACAGGGCGGACTGGCTCAGCCCGACGCGCTGCGCCAGATCCCCGACGGACAACTCGCCTTCCTCGGCCAGGAAGCAGAGGACCAGCAGGCGCGATTCGTTGGCCATCGCTTTCAGCAGGCGGCTGGCCTCGCCAGCCTGGCGCATGAAATCCGTTTCTGAAGGCCCGTCCTGGCCCATAATCTTCTCCATTAGCTATTACTAATTTAGAGCAGGCTAAGATATTTTCAAGGAATGACTTTTGCCTTTCACCGATCTTTCGATGGTGGCATTGGAACCTGTAGCCGCTCCAGCTTCGTTGAGCGGGCAGGAGAGTGAACATGGAATACGATTTGGTAGTGATCGGCACGGGGACTGCAGCCATGGTTTGCGCTATGCGCGTTGCGAAAGCTGGCTGGAAAGTCGCGGTCGTCGACGAGAAACCGTTTGGCGGCACCTGCGCGCTACGCGGCTGCGATCCCAAAAAGATGCTGGTGGCCGGCGCAGAAGCGATCGAAGCAAAACAACGAATGACAGGTCACGGGGTAGAGGGGACTTTACGCATCGATTGGTCCGACCTTATCCGCTTCAAGCGCAGCTTCACCGACCCCGTGCCTGAAAAGCATGAGCGTCGGTATGAAGAGGCCGGCATCGTGACCTTGCATGGAACGGCAAAATTCACGGGGCCTGATCGGCTCTCCGTAGGCGACCAGGAAATCGAATACCGCAAAATCCTGATTGCGTCAGGAGCCAGACCTATACCTCTAGTCATCCCGGGCGAAAAGCACCTGATCGACAATGAGGGCTTTCTCGAATTGCCCTCGCTGCCGAAGCGGATCGTGATGGTCGGCGGCGGATATATCGCCGCCGAGTTTGCGCATATCGCCGCCCGCGCGGGAGCCGAGGTAACGATCCTCCAGCGGGGACCGCGCATGTTGACGCAGTTCGAACCAGAACTGGTGAGCTGGCTCATGGATGCGATCAATCGGATCGGTGTCCGCGTGATTACCGATACGACCGTCGATGCCATTCGAGAACGGGACGGAGAGTATACGGTCCATGCGAGTGGCAAGGAGGGGCCGATCGAGGTTGCGGCCGATCTTGTCGTTCATGCGGCAGGACGGGCCCCGGCGATTGAGCGGCTCGATCTCGAAAAGGGCGGTGTCGCAGTCGAAAACGGAAAGCTGAAGCTGAACGAATTTCTGCAGAGCGTGAGCAATCCGGCCGTCTACGCTGCCGGAGATGCTGCCTCGAACGGGCCGCCACTCACGCCCGTTTCCAGCCATGATGCAAAAGTTGTCGCGACCAATCTCGTCGAAGGCAATCACCGCAAGCCCGACTACAAAGGTGTACCGAGCGTGGCCTTCACGCTTCCGCCTATCGCCCGGGTTGGCCTCACCGAGGCCGACGCGAAAGAGGCGGGGCTGAAATTTCGAACAAAGTGCGAGCGGACCTCTCAATGGTTCACCGCCAGGCGGATCGCTGAACCGGTCTACGGCTACAAGACACTGGTTGATGAGCAGACGGGGAAGATACTGGGCGCCCACCTTGTCGGACCCGGCGCAGATCAGACCATCAATATTTTCGGACTGGCGATCCGCCATGGGCTCACTGCGGACGATCTGAAGACTACGATGTTCGCCTATCCAACCGGCGCGTCTGACATCGGATACATGGTCTAGGGGTGGGTCTAGGGCCGGGCGGTTTCCAGCATGTCTATGACTGCGCAGTCGGGCACATGCCCGCCCGAACACTGCTCGACGGTGGCGGCTAGGTGCCGTTCCAATCGGACGAGATCGTCGATTTTGCCCCGCACTTCTTCGAGGTGATGAACTGCAATCTTGCGCACTTCGTCGCAGCATGCTTTGGCAGGACCGCCCAGGTCCAGAAGTGTCCGAACCTCCTTTGGCGCAAAGCCTAGTTCGCGCGCCCGCTTGATGAATTTGAGTGTGCGAAGGTGACCATCGTCGAACACCCTGTGACCGCCTGCTGTGCGCTCCGGCGCACCGAGCATTCCGATCTTCTCGAAATACCGGATCGTCTCGATATTGACGCCGGTCTTGCGCGCCAGCTCACCTATCGACAGGCCGCCCATGTCGAATCTCCTTGCACCTATATCTACTACAGGAAGTACATAGGGATCGAATCGAGCGGAAGCAAAGATGACCGAGCAGACTATCCAATACGACGAGCCGAAAAACGTGAGCGATCGCGGGGTGGCTGGCGTCGGAGTACTGGCAAGTGCAGCTGCGCTTCTCTCCGCGGCTGCTTGCTGCGTTCTGCCCTTGGCCCTTGTCGCGGTCGGCCTTGGCGCTGGAGGGCTCGCATGGTTTGTTCCCTACCACTTGCCGCTCACAATCGCAGCCTTCCTAGTCGTGGCCCTTGGGTGGTTTCTTCACTTGCGCAAAGTGCGTTTTTGCAGTGCTGATGGCTGTGCGCAGCCTGCCCACAGCAGCGCTACCCGGCTGATATTGCTGATTGCCACCGCGATGGTCGTTCTGTCCGCGCTATGGGGTTTTATTGAACAACCGCTGATGCGTGCACTCGGAGGAGCCTGATGCAGACTGTCTCCACGATCACTTGCCCCCAATGCGAAGCGGCCACGACCGAAACCATGCCGAGCAACGCATGCTGGTTCTTTTACGAGTGCCCGCATTGCCAGAAAAGGCTGAAGCCGCTGGCCGGAGACTGCTGCGTCTTTTGCTCTTATGGAGATGTGCCATGTCCGCCCATTCAGGAGGCGCGCGAAAATGGCGGCGGTTCCACTTGTGGCGCGTCGCAGTAGAGGACCGCATCACCAACGGTGCGAACGAGATGTCTGTTCCAGTCGTCGAGGGCTTTGCCCTATTTCCTGTTTCCAGTTGGGGCGCTGGTAGGCGCGCGCAACGCCTGCTTGCGAACCGCTCACATGGTTCACCACCGCCAAGCCAGCTTCGGGTAAGGATACCGCTAGCGATTTCAACGAAAATAAATGCAAGCGACAAGAACCCCGATATTACAAACGAAGGTTGCCAAATGGCCCTATATGGCCCATACGATGCCATATAGGAGTATCATGATGACTGCATTTCAACCTGTAGACACCGCAATTCGCGATTTTCGGCCCGTCCCGATTACCGATGACGAGGCCGCTGCGATGTTTCGTGCGGTGGTAAACCTGTTCGGAAAATGGGATGTGACCGACGAACAGGCATCCACACTGCTTGACGTCCCCGTGCGGTCTTACCGCCGCTGGAAAGCGGACGGTGAACCCGGCCGGATCGACCGCGACGGCAAGGCGCGATTGTCCAACCTGATCGGTATTCACAAGGCGCTGCGCTATATGTTTCGTGAGACACGGCGCGCCCATGACTGGATCAAGGCACCCAATAGCGCATTTCAGGGTCGCTCCGCGCTCGATATCATGCTGGGCGGCGAACTGACCGATCTGATGCGGGTGCGCCGCTATCTCGACGCCGAGCGTGGCGGATGGTGATCGATCCCGAAACGGTCCCGGTTTCCACTATCGAATGGCAAAGCGCGGTCCGTATCATCCGCAGCATCCACCCGCCGATCGATCTGTTCGAGGATATTGCCGATCCCGCCGACTGGCCACTGCTCATATCGGCGGAGCAAAAGACCAATCCGCGATTGATGGAGAATATCGGCAATCTCGACCTCGTACCGCAAGAGCGGCGTGTCGGCGGACCTGGGGCGACGTATCTTATGGCACCGTTCACCCATGTCAGCCACGACCGCCCGACGCGATTCAGTGACGGCAGCCATGGCGTGCTCTATGCGGGCAACAGCTTCGAGGTCGCGCTGCTCGAAACCATTCATCATCATAGCCGCTTCATGGCGCGCACGAACGAAGCACCAGGCTGGACTTCGCAATTCCGCGAGGTCGTGATGGACATCAATGCGCGGCTCCATGATCTCCGCGCGGATGAGGGACGATTCAGTGAAGCCGCGGACCCGAATGACTATTCGGCGAGTCAAACGCTGGGAGGGCAATTACAGGCAGCCGGGTCGAACGGGGTGGCCTATCCAAGTGTGCGCCGCGAAGGCGGCGAGTGTGCTGGCCTGTTCTATCCCGACCTCGCCTCAAATGCGATCCAGGGCCGCCATCTTGATTATCATTGGGATGGGGCGCGGGTTGATCTCTACCGCGATACCGGGACAGGGGAAGTGTTTCGGATCGTGTGACATGTGAGATGCAAATTTTCGGCAGAGATTTTAAAGGGAAGCGGCGCTGACCATACGCCGACAGTTCTGGTTTAATATTGCTGTGAGCGGCCTGTCGATATCCCCGCGACTGCCTGCTCCATCATCAAGCGTGTCGAACGCAAAGCGCAATTCAACAAAATGCAATCTTCTTGAGTGCAGCCGATATAAATTCGCGCGTCTTCGGGATCGACGAGCATATCGATCAGAGCGGTTTCGTCGCCGCTTCGATCTCCATCTTCGCCGGCAACAATGGATCGTTTCATAGCCGCTTCGCAAAGGGTCATCAGGCTATCAAAAACCGGGACGAGAATTTCAAGCCGATGCCGCGCCAGCGTCTGATATATGTAGGGCTGAACTGCTTCGCCATGATCCTTGGCATCGCGCCAGCATCGCATGACGTCCAGAATTATGCCTTCCGGCATATCCAATGCTTCATCGAAGCGGACCGCGTGAGCCTCCGCCATTGTCTAAAGCCTCTCTAGTCTCTCGAACAGAGTTTTGGATCAGGACACGCGGAACCAATTCCTTGTCTCACATACCGAGCTTTCGCCTAATCGACAAAGCTCCAGTACGGCGATACCGGCGATCAACCATCCTTGTCGGCGTGCTCGGGTTTCCCTTGGCGCTCGCCGTTGGCGAAATCCTCAAGTTCGTCCTCGCTCATCGAATCGTACATGTCTTTCGAAGCGCCTTGCAGATCGCTCACCTTAGTATCGCCGCGCTTCGCGGACAGAGCTGCTCCTGCGGCTTTTTGCTGGGCTTTCGATTTTGCCGGCATGGTATCTGCTCCTTGTCTCCACTCAATATGCTTCTCGGCACTTCGTGCGCGCGAAGTGCGTGGCTTCCGTCACCAGTAAGGTGTGACCGCCCAATATTCGTACGAGCGCGTCTGGTAATCGCGGTCATAAGCGGTGTCGCGCTCGCTTTCCTTATAGGTCGGCGCGCCCTTCAACTGATCCTCGGTCACGTCGAGCTGGTAGCCATTTAGTTCGGTATTATAGTCGAATTTTTCCCAGGGCAGGCTGTGCAACTCGCCGCCCATACCAAGGAAGCTGCCCACCGAAATCTCGACGTCGCGGGCCTGGCCACCGCGTTTTTCGATCAGGACACGTTCGACAGTACCGATCTTGTCGCCATTGGACCCATAGACCGCCGTTCCTTCGACGCGGTCGCTGCCGATCAGATCGCTGCTCCTTACGTTTTCATGGGACATCGTGATAACTCCTTTCCGGCTGAAATTGACCAAGAGAGACTTGGTCACAGCGGAGTAACGCTCGCACCGCGATGATAGTTTCTCCGCTCGTCGCAAAAATCCTCTTTGATAACAAAGGTTAGCCACTGAAGCAGTAGGCTGATCGCCACTTAATATGAGCAAGGCGCTCGAACGGCACGGCGGTTTTCTTGTCGAGAATGGTCTGGCAGCACGGCAGGGAACCGCGTCAAGTTTGCGCAACTTGCTTGGGGGGCGCTGCGGGATCACATTATCGCGGCTCTGGGAATCCCTTTATCGGTCCGGAGCCTAATCTGCCGACTTCGAATGCTCGACTATCATCAGAACAAGCCCTGAGAAAACCAACCCAAAGCCCAAGAGGTGAGACCAGCGAAAGGGCTCGCCGAGCAACAAATAAGATAGCACAAGCGCGCTAAGGGGCATGACCGCCATAGCACCTGCCGTGAGTGCTTCCGGCGCTTCGCGGGCACCGTTATACCATAAAACAGGAGCAAGCCCCGCTGTAGCCGCGCCCCAGAAGGCTACCGCAAACCACCCAGTCTGACCTACGTCGGAAAAATCGAACGGTCGGGGGTCGAAAACAATAGCCAGAACAACAAAAACCAACGCAGCAATCAATGAGGCTGCCAGCGTGGCCTCCAGCGAGCTTATACCGTCGGACAGTTTCCGAGAAAGCAGGGTGTAGGCTGCTTCGAAACACACGGCCATTGCGACAAGAGCTGCGCCGAGGATCGGAGCTTCCGTGTCTCCGCCTCCTTCCGTTCGTAGCAGATTGATTGCTACTATCCCCGCGACCGCAAGGGCCAGTGCTCCCGACGTCCGCCAGTTCATTGCGGCACCGAAGAAAACCACGGCCGCGCCGGCAGTCACTGCCGGTGTCGCGCTCATGATTGTAGAGCCAATCACCCCCGTTGTGAGGCGCATGCCGAAAAGCATGGCTGCGGTAAAACCGACCATCCCGAACAGTGAGATCGCGACAATTACCCACCAGTCCGACCGCTGCGCGTTGCCAAACCTTTTCGTCAGCAGCCACGTGAATGGGGTAAGGACCAGGCAAGCGATCAGCATTCGCATGCAAGATGCCGTGAAGACCGAGAACTGCTGCCCGATTAACTTGCTGAGCGGCGTCGCACTGCCAAAGAGTGCCATGCCCAGCAAAAGCTGCACAACAATCGCAGGAGTGGTCGAGCGTCTATCGGATACCATGATACTGCAAAAATTTAGCATGCCGGACTCCGCTTGGAAAACATAGTCTTGTTTCCGTTTCGCGGGCGGCGTCTCGTGTCAGATAGCTCAGTTCTTCAAGGATATCGTCTATTTCTTACGCTGCGCCAGAATCCGATAGCACGTATTCGAGCGAGAAGAATTGGGAGGTTGGGAGTGATACGGACGTGACCCGCGCATCCGGCGATCTACCGAGATTAGTCCTTGGGCCACGCGCGCTACTTGGTAGCGGATCCGCGTACAAGCTTTCCCGGAAAGGGTTCTGAAAGGCAGGCCGAGTTGATCCACTAGAACGATAATATATCTTATGTTAAATCAAATACTTATCGTTAGCATGTATGAGTGCAGGTAAAGTTCGCTGACGCAAGAGCGTCAGCCTTAGAAGACCGAAGGCCCTGTTAGCAGTGCCGGGTTCCATCTGCCGGTTGACCTCGGCAAACCATCTGGTGACGTGTTCTTCATTGGGCTCGTCGATGCAGAGACCCGGAAAAGCGTCCTGCAAGTAGACCCGCCGGTAGCAGCCATTGATGTCCTTGGTCTTTGGGACACCAGCGCATTGCCCATTTCTCCCAGAACTCGTCGAGGAACTGGGTGAGCAGAAGGATTTCGGCGAACTGATCGACATCTGCGAAAGTGGCGGGAGCGCGGCGTAATGACCGCTGGCACACTTTCACGCACTGAGAAAATTGTCCGGCTCAATGACCGGGCGCGGCAGGCGATCGGGCTGGCCGGTGTTGCCGTGGCGACAGAGGGATTCCGGGCCTTGCCCGAGGCAGATCGGTCTCGGGTGCGTGAGTTGATCGAGACCTTCGACGCCTTCGTGCCGGACAACGATCCGTAAGGCGAGCGTGATTTCGGAACGATCTATCAGGGCGGCGATGGAAATTGGACGATCATGCGACCGGCACAACTTGCCGAAACCGTGTTCTGGAAGATCGATTCCTACGACCGCGATTTGCGGTTCGGCAGCGAGAACCCGGCCAACCTAGCGACTGCCCGTCGAGTGCTGACGATCATGGTTGCCAGCGAATATTGAGGGGTGGAGCATGACCAGGCGCAATCCACCGGTCCGCATCGCCGGACCCGACCCCGACCAGATCATCATGCCGGGCGTGCGCCCGGTCACTCTGGGCGAGAAGCTGCAATGCGGCGCCGACATGCCGATGCTGCCGCGCCGAAACCAGAAGCCGCGCGATATCGGCTTCTGGGATCCGCTGCGCGATAAGCTCGATCTGTTCTGACTGGTGAAGTTGGTTGCGCGGCCCGCCCACGGGCGGGCCGCTGCAATTACTGAACGGGTTGCTTCATGCCGCGAGGTGCTCGGGCCGTGCAGCAACCGATACCTTGACGCGAACATCGCGGTCGAGCCGGTCGAGGATGCGCATCAGCCGGTCCACGGTGAAGCGGTCGAGCTTGGCCTGGCGGATGCGCGAAAAATCGGCCGCCGCAATACCGGTGCGGGCTTCGGCATCGCGGACGGTCAGTTTTTCCTTGTCGAGCGTCTTGACCACTTCGGCGGCGAGGATCGCGCGGAGCTGACGCAGGCTCGCATCGGCCACGTCGAAATCGGCAAAGACATTGCCTGACCCGCGCACCAGTTCGATGTCGTCCTTCTGTTCGGTCATTCCAGCATCTCCTTCAATCGCCTGATCCGCTCGCGCACGAGGTCGATCTCGCGCTGCGGCGTCGATATTCCCTTCGTCGACTTCTTCTGGAAGGCATGCACCACCCAGATATCGTCATCCAGTTGCAGGGCGTAGACGACACGGTAGGCATCGCCGCGCTCCTTGATCGCCAGCTCCCAAACACCGGAGCCGAGACCAGCGAGCGGCTTGGCGATGTCCGGCGCCCCGCCATCGGCCACGATCGTCAGCGCATCGAGCGCCTTGTCGATCGCACGGGCCGGGAACGCCCCGAAATCCTTGCGCGCTGCCTTGATCCACGAAATCGGTCGAAGCGTTGGGGCGCGACATGATCCTATGTAGTCATATCTGACAACACTTGTCAATCGGGTATGTCGGGATGTTTGCCAGCGTGATCGAAGCGAAGCTTTCGTCTAACCATGTTTTCGGATTCATCCTGGTAGGACGTTCCCCACCTTCCCTGACCGCCCTCGTGCCGTGCGGAGATCAAAACCGAAGCCTTCCATCCGGCTCCGCAGACGCCCTTGGCGATGCCGAACGGCAGCCAAAGGCGCTGCCAATTCCTGCGGTGAATATAGACGTCAATCTCCGCATCGCCCAATATATGCACGGCAGTTCGTGTGGAGATTGGGGAGTCTATTCTCCGCCAAACGCATCGAACCAGAGCGACCGGATGCGAAAAGTCGGTCGCTTAAGCCTTTTCAACCGACCGATATGCCACTCCGATCCGGTGCCTGGCGCTTCCGCGTCGGAGACGAACTGCATCGAAAAAACGCCGCGCCGACGCCGCATTCGAAAAGCTGTCGCGCGCGCCCTTTCCTTTACAACCTACGCGACTCCTGTGACGTTCGACGACGGTCCAGCCAAACAGGTCAAGCGTGACCGTGAGCTGATAATCGCGTGCGATGTTGCGCGCAGTATCGACAGCCCGCCAGTGCTCGCGGCATTCGAAGTGCTTTGCCATGAATAAACATTACTCACACCGAAACCCGCAAATCCAACGCAGAAACTGAATCACCGCCCTGCCCTGTGATTCAAATCTTCGATTAAGCATCGCAGGGGTCCTGCTATCCGAGCTTGGGCCACGCGGCCTGACATTTTCCGCAAGGACCTAAAGCATGCGGCGGAGGCCGCGCTTTCGCCGTCGATGCGACAAAATGATGACAACGTGGGCTATCTGAAGTTGATATCATCCCACTCGTTGAGGGTTGGCTTGACCCAGGATCTGATCGCGTTGGGCGCTGACGGTGTCGCGATCTTGAATGCAATGCGCTGGGATTCTGCATCGACGGTGCTGCGATACGGCAGGAAGCTGCAGGCATATTCGAGCGCAATCGCACGGTTTCTGGGAAACGATCCGCAATAAGACCAGGGTTTGATTCCGGACAACGAAGTTTCGATACTAGCTTTATTGAAACAGCATCTTCTCGAGTGCATCCGCCAGTTCACATCGCTTCTTGGCAGGGAGCCGGTCCAGATTGCGTTGCTTCCACAGGACGGCAGGCAGGTGCCAAGCTTCCGGTATGCCGAGAAGTTGCCAGTCCGGCTCTCCGCGTTTGAAGCCGACCAGAAACCGCCGATGCGCATCGGGCATGTCGGCAACCATCGCAGCGATGATCGCCTCGCGCGCTTCTTCAAGATCGGTCCGCGCGATCGGCTCATGCGTCATTCCGACAAAACCGCGCTCGAATTCCTCCATAAGCGGTTTTCGTGTCGGGGCAAGAACTTCGCCAATCGGGCGATGGTGACTGATGACGTAGACAAGGAATGCGCGCCGCAGCTCGTCGCTTATACCTTCGTGCGCCAGGAGATCGCGCACGTCGAAAAGGTCGCGAGGGTGCTGGCGGTCAAGCGCCGCGACGATCTTGCCCGCATAGAGATCTTCGAAGGACACGATCTGCATCTCGGCAAAGCCAAAGGCGTCTTCGACTGTTGGCACAACGCTCCGCAAGGCAAGATCGTAGACGGTGCCGCGCAGTACCGGCGTTACCTCGATCTTGATCTGCACGCCTCCAGCGCGGACGAGCAGCTTGGTGACGATTTTCTCGTCGGCCGAGCGCGAAGCATGGACCTTCGCATCCGGTATTTTGCGTTCGATCCGTTTCGCTATTCGCAGCATGGCCGCGTTGATCGCGGCAAGCGACCTGGCGCGATCCTCGACCGGCAGATAGGTCAGGTCGATGTCCACCGACAGGCGCGGCATGTCGCGCACGAACAGGTTGATCGCGGTACCGCCTTTGAGGGCGAAGGCTTCTTCCTGCGCTACGAAAGGAATGGTGCGGATGAGAAGGGCGACCTGTTGCCGGTAAGAGTCGAGAAAGGCCATGATGCCCGCTACCCCGCCAGATCGGACGGCACGGTTATGTGGTAGCCGGGGTCGAGCGTGCCACCTTTGACCAGGACGCGCTTCCCCGATCCAAGATCGACACGGGTCACATCGAGACGGGATCGCCAGGCATGCCGGTGGCGGTCGGCGAAGAACAGGAATAGCCGTTTCACCTTCACGCTGGCGCAGGTCTCCAGCAGGGTTTGCAGGCGACGCGGGCTGAGATCGCTCAGCCCTTCCATCAGGGCATCGACCTGATGGAAACTCTCATGTCTGGGCAACTCGTCGAGCAATTCGAGCGCGGCACGTTCCTTGCTCGCATAGCGGATGGGTAAGCTCAGACCTGCGGCGCTGACCATGACGGGGCTCGGCTCCGCTTGTGCGCCGGCATCGCCGGGAAACAGACGCAGACTGTTGTGCCAGCGGAAGGCTACGTCGAGCGGCAAGCTGTCCAGCCATGTCGGCGGTCGCTTCGGCCCGTAGAGGTGAACCTCGCGCATCTCCGCCGAAAGGTAATGGGCATAGCCTAGCTGTTCGAGTGCGGTGCGCCCGCCGACGGTCAGCGGCAGGTCCAGCACGGTCTGGAGCGAGATAACCACCTGCGGCCATGTCAATGGCGCGCGCGAGCGACGATAGACCCGCCGCGCCGGACTTTCGAGCCAGCCAGCGCGGACATACTGGCTGCGCAGCGCCGATGAATAACCGTGCGCCTCCATCCACGCGGCATCGGCCAGGAGTCCCTCAGGGAGTTCCCGCTGAAGCCGGTTTAGCTTGCTGTCAGAACGCTTAGCCATGATTAGTGTTTTGGCATATCTTCAAACCAAAATCCAGTTTGAAGCTTTCCGCTTTTGCCAAGCCAAGCTTGGTGTTTGGCGCAGTCTACAAACCTTATGCTCGGACTCAGGGCCCAAACCTGCGGTCGAACTCACGCCTCAGCCGCGAGATCTCGGACGTCTAGTCTGCGAGATATCCGCGCTGACAACGTTTCGGCATCCCGCTCAAAAGCAGACCAGTTCTCCTAATCTCCGCATTGCGCAATACATTCGCGACAGTTCATGCGGAGATTGGAAAGCCTATTTTCCGCAAACTGCATGAAACCATGCCTACGGGATGTGAGTCGCTCGCCTATGCTTCTTCAACGGACCGATATTCCACTCCGATCCGGTGCTTGGCGCTTCCGCGTCGGCTACGAACTGCATCGACAAAACGCCGCGCCGACGCCGCATTCGGAAAGCTGTCGCGCGCGCCCTTCCCGTTACAACCTATGCGACCCCACTGACGTTCGACGACGGTCCAGCCAAACAGGTCGAGCGTGACCGTGAGTTGATAGTCGCGTGCGATGTTGCGCGCGGTGTCGACAGCCCGCCAGTGCTCGCGGCATTCGAAGTGCTTTGCCATGAAGAGACATTGGTGCACCGCAACTCTCAAATCCAACGCAGAAACTGAATCACCGCCCTACCCTGTGATTCAAATCTTCGATCAGGCATCGCATATGCACTGCTTTCAGACCATCGCCCACGCAGGTCTGGAATTGTCCGCAAGGTCTCGCGCATCAAGAATTCCGTAACGGATTGTCCAACTTGATTTAAACGCAGCATCCGGTCAGTCGTTGTATTTAGCGTCCTAAAATGCTACGGCTAGCCTAGGAGAATTGCGATGAGCTTCGACGATCAACCTGGAGAATCTGGAGTGGTCAAGGCAGCCGCGAAGTGGGATCCTTCAGGCGGAGTGAACCCAGAGTGGCTCTATAAGACCGGGGATGATTTCCTTGGCCACGATTACGAGCCATCGCAGGGACGAGTTGAATGGAATTCTATTCTCGGATTGATGTTAGCAATTGCATTCATCTTTATCGCTATTTTGAGCTGGTAACTCATTCGTCGTCACCACGAAGGCGTCTTTGAATTGTGTTACGCTCCCGCTGGTCGTGATCATAGAAGCGCTCGTTAAAGCGATCGTTTGCTCCACCCAAGCCTTCTCGGCGCTCCTCGAACTCCCGCCGCTTGTCGCTGTAGCGAGATGTGTTGGCCTCATAACGATCACCAAGTGACGATGCGCCTTCGTCGATCCGGTCTCCGATAGATCCATCACTCGATCCATTCACGAGGTTTCGTGGCCCACCAACATTTTGGCGCGGCGTGCTGGCGCGAAGGTCGGACTCGCTGAAATCGCCGGGCCCAGTGACATTGCCGACCAAGGAGCCGCGTTCAGGGATGAGATCATTGAAGGGGGCAACGCGAGCATCGTAATAATCGGCGATAATTTCTCTCGCTACAAGCTCATAGGTTGCCTGCTCTTGCGGATTGTAGTCGGTGCGGGCCAAGCTCGGGGCCGTCACCCCAAGTTCCATGGCCTTTTCCTGATACCTTGATGCAACAATCTGAGACATATCGAAGTTGAGGTTCGCACCGTACCCTTCGCGATTGGAGGTATTGTTGCTGAGGGACGTCGAAACTTCATCGATTGCAGCAATGCGCTCATCAATGCGCCGGATCTCTTCGAGAGCTTGCTCACGAGAATAGGAATTATCCGAATAGCCCTCGCTTCGATTAAAGCTGCCGCTCTGCGAGTAGCTGCCATTATCCTGTGTAGCATTCGACCCGTTGGAGCGACCGTCAGAGGTCGACGAATCGAGTCCGTTGCTTTGTATACGATCGTTTCCACGGTTCACGAGGTCGGTGCGCAACCGTCCTCCATTGATGCCAGTTTGGGCGCCGGCATTAATACCAAGGCCAGAGCCCCTGCGAGGACTTCCTCCAGAATTTCCTCTACCGGCAGTGCCAGATACGCCAATACTCCCGCCACGAGTAGTCTCAAGACGATCAATGTTGGTTTGCTGATCGCCCGAAGAGCGCGAAATCCTGTCACCTTCGCTTATACCGTCTCTCGAATCGAGCGACTGATTGTCAAACCTCTGAAAATTTTCACCAGAGCGATATCCTGCAGAGTTTTCGCTTCCGCTCGAGTTGCGGACGCCGGTCGTTTGACGTGCCGAGGTTCGGTCGAGGAACGAAAGCGCACGCGAACGCTCCTCGGTGAGGCTGTTGCGAGCCGTCTCGAGCTCGGAAAGCGTCTGCTGGCGCTCGGAATTTGCGAACTGGCTCAAAGAGGCACCGAAGGCGAGGCGGCTCATTCCGGGTGATGTATCGAAGACGGTAGAACCGTCAGCCATCGTCCGCGTGAAAGTACCGTTGGGATTGACGGTCGACTGCACAGCAACTCCACCCGTGAAGGATGGCGCAGTGTTCCATTGGTTAGACTGCCGGTTGAAGCTCGACAGGTTCATGAAACTTTCGTTTCCGTAGGAGTAGTTGCCCGTCGTCCGTTCCACGGCCGCCGCTTCCGCTGCAGCCTGTGCTGGAGCGAGCATGGAGGTCGCCTGCGACGAGACGGCCATCGCTCCCCGCGCCATGCCGGCAGCAAGGAACGGGATCGACATCATCAGGAAGCCTGCGATCGTCGCGGTATCCGCGTTGACCGCATCGATACCGGCCATGCCTGCCATCGTGATGCCGCCCGGTGCGGTCGCATTCAGAGAGTCCGATGCGCGGTCCATGATGAACATGTGCAGGACCACATAGAGTGGCCCCCATGCGGCCAGATAGAAGAAGCCGGTGAAATAACCTTTCAGCGCGGTTACCCCTGTGCGCGGAAGAAGGAAGAGCGGAAAGAGGACCGGGAACATCGCATAGAAGACGACGGTCAGCACGATGTTGAGAAGCGGGACCCACGTCATCGCTTGCTGTGTGATCGACGTGTAGGTGTTGCGCGCCTGTTCCTCGGCGCGGAGCATGGCGAATGTATCGCCATCAGCCGCACCGAGATTGGCTCGCGCTTCGAGGAAGGCACCCACCAGCGAGCGTTGATGGAAAATCTGTTGTGCGGTCTGACTGCTACCGTGGAACTTGTTCGCCGTCAGCACCAATGGCACAGATTTACGGTTGTAGATTAAGGAGGATTTGGGTCTCGTCGTAGTGACGAAGGAACG
>NZ_JAIQCI010000040.1 GCF_022378335.1 Croceicoccus hydrothermalis | reverse complement strand
CCTAAACATCAATTCCCAGACGAGGCCCAAGCTCCGCTAATTTACGCAGCTAGGTGTGCCAAATGTTCTGACGACGGACACTCGAGCACCTTCAGGCGCCGAGCTTCAGATATCTCCAGCCCGCCATACTTCGACTTCGAGTTGTAGATCGTCGCTTCCGACACCCCGTGCCGCCGCGCCAGGTCAGCGGTCTTCGCACCAGCCTCCGCCTCCTTCAGCACGCCAATAATCTGCTCTTCTGTGAACCTCATTCTCTTCATCTCGTCCGTCCTTCCATCAGGGCCGGACTCTAATCGAGACTGGAGGAAAATCAGGGGGTCACGTCACGGGCCGTACAAACCCGATCTGAGCTTCGTCTAGTTCCGCCGCAAGCCGCCGATCAAATTGACAGAAGTAGACCATCGGCATCGTGCCCCATATCAGTCGCACAGCCAGTCGAACCCGGTCCGATAGCTGACCTTCCTGCTTTTGGCCGATCAGCACGATGAGGATAGAACGGACCGGTCGCTTCCGATCAGTGTTCGCGGTAAACAGCTGACCGGTTAGATGCTGCCAGAGTTGCAGCAATATTCGACGTCAGCTGCCGTGAGGCCTTGTCCTTGAGTTCCTGATCCACCAGAGTGCCCATGTATTCATCGTGAGGAATTCTATTTGAAGCTAGAGGCATCTACAGAAGCGGAGATCGGCAAGCGGCTGGTGGCATACGCTAAGAACTACACAGCGCGCCAGCTCGTGCAGGAGGCCGATGACGCACTTGGCGACCCCCAGCTGGGAAGCATCGCGGGCCTACTAGTGGACGCACTATTGGCAACAGACGCCGGTCGCATTTACGACATCGGCGCAGGTCAGGGAACGTTGCTGGCACGGCTGGCGAGACTGCCTGCGTTCGCCTCGCGGCCGGAATGGCGCTACTGCGCCATCGACTTTGAGGAGGAACTCGACGTCGTTCACAAGGTTGCCCGCCAGCTCCGGCTCACCGCAAGAACGGACGAGCTGACCATTGAGCAGTTCGCGAGCGAACCTCCCTCCGACGCGCGCAAGATCATCTTCTGTCGCAATGTCCTCCACGAGTTGAAGATTGGCGAGACCGCAGAACTGCTCCACAACGCGACCCGGCTTCTCGGCCCCGACGACACGCTTCTGATTCAGGACTTGGTTCGCTTCCCCGAGGGCGAGCAGAACCACCACTGCTGGACGTCGGAAGCGCTTCGGGACGTGCTCATCGAGATCGGCTTTTTGGACCCTCTCGTTTACGAGTAGGGAACTCCGAAAGGGAACGGCTGGCTAAATCTGCGTACTCGCTGGACTGGAGGCCCCCCGCCGGACCAGATGACGATCCGGCAGGCCATCCTGGCAGGGCGGCAGCGCCAATGGGCGCTGTGGTCGTCGGTCGAGACGGCGGGTGACGAACTCCCTGAGCGCGACGAGCTAATCCATGCGCTCGACTTAGATCTCCAGCTTGCGTCGCTCACCAAGGAGCTACGCGCCGAGGGCGGTCTCGATCTGAAGCTAGACCCCGCAGTCGAACGCCGCATCCGCCTGAACGAGATCAACAAGCGCATTGAAACTTTGGCGGAACAGGGGCTGGAGCCCGCCGACCCACCTCTTCCGCATCCCCATTTTCGCGAACGAGGAGCACAGCTCACGCAGGCCGAGACCTTTCTGCGCTCGTCGGCACGGCTTGCCATCGTCCACGGCGGCGTGGGGACGGGAAAAACCGCGTTTTTGGACCAGCTGCTCGCCACGCGCCTCTACGACAAGGCGCTGATCCGCTTGGACGCCCGAGTGGCCCGAGGCGTCTGGCCAATGGTCGAGGGGGCGATGGCACAGATCGGGGCAAACTTGGCGGTCGAGGCCATAAGCGTGCTCGGCGATCTCAACTACGCCCAGATCGCGCCAGCGATGGGGCGCCTCCTGAACACGGTCGCTCCGCGCTTGGTGCTCGTGGTCGAAAACTTGGACGAGGTGCTCGATTCGAACCAGCGGTTCATCGATCCGCAAATCGAAGCCTTTCTCACGCAGGTCGCGGGCAAGGATGGCGTGAAGGTGATCGTCTCTTCTCGCCGGGAGTACCTGCCTCGTTCGCTGCTGAAGGCGGGAGGCAATCATCCGCTCACCTCGGTCCGGATGGGCCGATTCGCGACGGTGGAGACAGTCACCAACGTGCTCGACGACTTCTTCGACCGGGGCAAGGCAGGACTGGTCGAGTACCCCGCCACCCTGATCGACGCGATCGACAAGCACCCACTCGTCGCGAAGCTCGCAGGACAAATCCTGGAAGCCGAGGGGTCCGGTGCGCTGGTCGACGATACCTTCATCAGACAGGTCAGGAACAAGCTACACGCCGAGCTTGTGGCGCGTCTGGTAGAAGAGCCTTCGGAGGCGGCGATGCTGGTCGCGTCCGAGCTGCGGGTGGCGGTGCCCGCCAGCGTTCTTGAGGCCCTAGCTGGGCGCGACAGCGTTCACAGCGCCCGTGAGAACGACGTCATCTACGGTGTACACGATCGCCGGTGGGGCGAACTGCTCGCGTCCATCGGCCTTTTCAGAAAACGGTCAGGCACCGACCTGATGCCGGCGTCCGCCCGTGACGTAGAGGACGCGGCGCGAGTGAGTCACGCCCGCATAGCGGAGCAGCTCGAACGCACATACCGACAGGACGACGATCCTAAGTGGATTCGCGAGAGCTACTACCACCGAATGCTGTCCGGGGAGACCGAAGGGCTCAGCCTGAGCGCCTATGCCGGCACGTACTACCGCACCGAACTCGTTGCATCAGCGGGCTATTGCTTCGAACGCGGCGACTACGGCGCCGCGCTGAAGCTATACGATGCCGCATTGACCTTGGGCGCCCTGGATGAGACCGCCCTGATGCGTCGGGCATCATCGATGGTCCGGGAGGGCGAAGATGCCGGAAGCGAGGAATACTTCAGGCTAGTCGCCGACTATCCGGCGAACATGGGCATACGCCGGTCGCACGTCGATGCCCTGCTTTGGGTAAACAAGCCCCACGACGCCCGTGCGGCGCTTCGCGACTATGGGCTCGAGCCCGAAGCCGACCCTTGGCACGCGCTGCAGTGGGGCAGGGCGGAATTGGGCCTCCACAACTACCCCCGCGCGATCGAGCTTTTTACAGCCCTGAGGGACAAGCGCGCAGACGACCCGTTCGTCGTCACCTACCTCGCCAGAGCGCTGCAGCAGTTCGGCGACCTAGACGGCGCGATCACGACGCTAGAGGCCGGCGCGATCGACTTCCCGGACAACGACGTAATCCTGACATCTCTCGCGCAGAATTTGGAGCGCGCTCGACGAGATGACGAGGCGAAGCCACTGCTCGCGAAGCTACTTGAGGACGATGCTGGGAACGCCCGCGCCGCCCTGTCGCTGGTCCGACTCCTGCTGCGCGAGGGGGATCGCCCGGGAGCGGATCGCGTCGCGAAGCGTGCCGCTCGACAGGCAACTGGGCGCATGCGTACGTTCGCCTTTATGGCGCAGGGTGAGGTAATGATGGCCGAGGGGCAGCCCGAAGCGGCGGCCGAGTTTCTCCGCGACCATATTGATGAGGACGAGGACGTCGGCACGCTCATCATTGACGCGCTGCTCCGGGCCGTAGAGCGGGACACGGACCCGGTCACGCGCGCCAATATGATTCGCAAAGCGAGCGAGGTGCGCGTGAAGCCGTCGATGACACACAACGTGCCGGTGCAGGTCGTGCTCGTGCGCTTGGCCGTCGCTGCCAAAAACCGTGCAGCCTTTGACGCGGCGATTGGCAACCTCGCGCAGACGCGCATTCAGCCAGCGGAGCTGGAGAGGCTCCGCTCCCTCTGGTGACTGGTCTCACCGCGCTAGTGTGGATGACCGAGGGCCGCGCGCCGGTGCCTACCGCTCGCCTGCGGCGCCGACGTTGGTAGCGCTGCGACCCTCTCAGTTATTGCCGGCCAACGGATGTAACCATGCAAGTCGAGACGAGCGCTACCAGCAATGCTGCCGATATGAACGAGCGGCCTATGCTGGGGCGCTGATGCTGTCCGTCGTCAGAACATTTGGCACACCTAGCTGCGTAAATTAGCGGAGCTTGGGCCTCGTCTGGGAATTGATGTTTAGGC
>NZ_JAIQCI010000039.1 GCF_022378335.1 Croceicoccus hydrothermalis | reverse complement strand
GAAAACCCCATAGCGCACCGCGTGCGGCCCACGGTTCGTGCTTCGGGGACTTCCGTACGCCTCCGGCGCCCGGAACCCTTCACGGTCGGAATGTCTGTTTTGAAGCGTGGATCCCTACGAAGCAGACTTTCTGCACAAGCCGCCTCCGACATTCGTCAGTCTGCTGCTAATCCGGCTTTCTCGACGTGCGTTTCTACTGGCAAACCCTTGTCCACGCGTTCGGAATACCGATCGACCAGTTGATCTGCATGCGGCCGCAGGAGGACAGTGAAGCGGACCAGTTCCTCCATCACGTCGACGATGCGGTCATAATAGGCAGACGGCTTCATCCGGCCCGCTTCGTCGAATTCCTCGTAGGCCTTGGCGACCGAGGACTGGTTGGGGATGGTAAACATGCGCATCCATCGCCCCAGCACGCGCAACGCGTTGACCGTGTTGAAACTCTGCGAACCTGCGCAGACCTGCATCACGGCCAGCGTGCGTCCCTGTGTTGGGCGCAGGCCTTTGTAGGCCAGTGGCAGGTGGTCGATCTGCGCCTTCATGATCCCGGTCATCTGGCCGTGCCGCTCGGGACTGCACCAGACTTGCCCCTCGGACCATAGCGAATGCTCGCGCAGTTCGTGAACGGCAGGATGGTCGTCATCCTTCACTTGGTCAGGTAGAGGCAGGTCCGACGGATCGAAAATCCGCGTTTCGCAGCCGAAGAACTGCAACAGACGAGCCGCTTCCTCAGCGGCCAGCCTCGAATAGGATCGCTCTCGCAGCGATCCGTAGAGCAGCAGGATACGCGGCGGCGGGTCCATTACACCAAGCCCCATTGCTGGGTTGCCATGGAGATACTCGGCACGCAGCGCGGGCAGGTGTTCAGGGTCGGACAGGGTGCGCAGGCGGGACATAAGGCTCGTTCTGTCTCAGGACTGGGGGAAACGATCGCGCGTGCGATTGGCGAAGGCCACCAGCGACAGCATCACCGGGACTTCCACCAGCACGCCGACGACGGTTGCCAGTGCTGCGCCACTTGTCAGGCCGAACAGACCGATGGCGACGGCCACCGCCAGTTCGAAGAAGTTGGAGGTGCCGATCAGCGCGCATGGTGCAGCAATATCGTGCGGCACCTTCCACGCCTTGGCGGCTGCATAGGCGACGGCGAAAATCCCGTAGGATTGGATGATGATCGGGATTGCAATCATCACGATCAGCAGCGGATTGGAGATGATGGTTCCGGCCTGGAAGGCAAACAGCAGCACGACGGTCGCCAGCAGGCCGATGATCGACCAGGGCTTGAGCCGCGCAGTGAAGGCATCGACCGCCGCCTCGTCGCCATCGTGCGAGCGAATGACCTGTCGTCTGGCGATCGCCCCTGCCACCAGCGGAATGACGACATAGAGCACGACCGAGAGGAGCAGCGTCTCCCACGGCACAACGATATCGGTCACGCCCAGCAGCAGCGCCACGATGGGCGCAAAGGCGAAGATCATGACGAGGTCGTTCACCGACACTTGCACCAGCGTGTAGGCCGGATCGCCCCGCGTCAGATGCGACCAGACGAACACCATGGCGGTGCAAGGTGCTGCGCCCAGGATGATGAGCCCGGCGATATACTGGTCCGCGTCACCTTCCGACATCAGCCCGGCGTAGAGATAATCAAAGAACAGCACCGCCAGCGCCGCCATTGTGAATGGCTTGACCAGCCAGTTGACGACCAGCGTGATGACCAGCCCCTTGGGCTTGCGACCTACGTCCTTGATGCTCGAAAAGTCGACGCCCACCATCATCGGGAAGATCATCGCCCAGATCAGCACCGCGACCACGAGATTGACCGAGGCGTATTCGAGATCTGCCAGGAGTCCAATTACACCCGGTGCGACCATGCCAAGTGCCAGACCGGCGAGGATAGCCCCCAGAACCCATAATGACAGGAAGCGTTCGAAGGTGCCGAGGGGCGAGACCGCCGGAGCGGGTTCTGCAATGGTTCGGGTCATTTTACCTGTCCTGACGTTCGCTCAGCGCACGCGCACGCGCACGCCAGCGGCGTCGACCACGTGTTCGCCGTCTTCCTTGGCGAACGCCCCTCGTTGGGCGGCAGGTATGAGGTCGAGCACTTCTTCCGACGGGCGGCAAAGCTTCACCCCGAGCGTTGAAACCACCAATGGGCGGTTGATGAGGATGGGATGCTCCATCATCGCGTCGATCAGCTGCACGTCCGACAGGCCCGGATCGTCGAGACCGAGTTCGGCGAACGGCGTGCCTTTCTCGCGCAGCAGCTCGCGAGGGGTGATGCCGGCCCGTGCGATCAGGCCTTCGAGCATTGCGCGCGAAGGTGGCGTCTTAAGATATTCGACGACGTGCGGCTCGATCCCGACATTGCGGATCATGGCCAGCGCATTGCGCGAAGTTCCGCATTCGGGATTGTGATAGATGATGAGGTCGGAAATCATTGGGCGTCCCCGTCTCTGGCCTGCGCTTTGGTGCTGGCACCTTCCTCGCGCCCGATCTCGGCGAGTTTGGTGCGCATCGCCATCTCGTCGATGGTCTTGATCGGCAGCATCAGGAACAGTTCGATGCGGCGCTTGAGATAACTGAGGGCATCGAGGAACGCCTTGCGCTGGCCTTCACCTTCGACGGCAGCCGGGTCCTCGACACCACAGTGTGCGGTGATTGGCTTACCCGGAAAAGCGGGGCAGCTTTCGCCAGCAGCGTTGTCACAAACGGTGATAATGAAATCGAACTCGGGCGCGCCGGGCTTCGTGAATTCATCCCAGCTTTTCGATTGCAGGCCACCGATCGGATAGCCGAAATTGCCCAGCACTTCGATCGCCATCGGATGCACATCGCCCTTTGGCTGACTACCGGCGCTGCAAGCGGCAAACCGGCCTTCGCCCATCTTGTTCATCAGCGCTTCGCCCAGAATCGAGCGCGCCGAATTCCCGGTGCAGAGAAACAATACGTTGTAGACCTTGTCAGCCATCGGAACCTCGAATTGAACGGTGCTTGATGATTAGTTCTTGCACGCGGCAATCTCGGAGAAATCGGCGCAGAGCAACGGGTCGCCCTGGCAGCAATCTTCCATCAGGAAGGCGAGCAGCTGCCGCATGCCGGCGTAATCCGCGCGGTAGCGGATCACCCGGCTCTCGCGCTGCGATGTCGCAAGGCCTGCCCGCTCGAGATTGGCAAGGTGATGCGACATCGTGGAGGCGGGAACCCCGCATCCCTGCGCAATCTCACCCGCCATCAGCCCATCGGGCCCCGCCTTCACGAGCATGCGGAAGACCGACAATCGCGTTTCGTGCCCGAGGGCCTGCAGGGCATCGACGGCCCAGATCTGATCGCCCTGTGTGATACGAATCTCCGGTTGCTTTGAACGTATCATAAAGCGGCTTCAGACCGGCGCAATCGATAATTCGAGAAGGATCGAAATTACGGATTTCTGCTGTGTATCCTGTCCGGTAGAAAATCAGTTGCCTGCCGGAATTTGCGTGTATTTAGGGCGGCAGGCTCGTCCTTTGAGGTTGATAGATTTTGCAAGAACTGAAGACGAAACAGGGCATCCGTCTCTCCTCCACCCGGTGGTCGATCATCGGCCTGCTGGTGGGCGTCGGGTTCTTCCTCGTCACGGCATATGCCGCCTACTCCAACGTGATCGGGATGCGGGAGAACGAGGCGCGTATCCGCAACACCCACGAGGTGCTCACGGCGCTCGACGAGCTGCTGATCGCGACCCTCGATGTGGAAACTGGCCAACGTGGTTTCGTCATCACTGGTGAAGACAACTATCTCGAGCCCTATCGAGCGGGAGTGGAAGATGCCCGCCGGACCCTGTCGTCGCTTGAAAGGTTCACGCAAGCCAACGAAGTCCAGGTCCAGAACTTCGGCATACTTCGATCAACGGTCGCTACTAGGCTCAGCCTTGCAGAAGATGCGATTGAAACGCGGCGAGCGGACGGGTTCGCAGCAGCCATGGATGTGATCGACAGGGATCAAGGCAAGATCGCGATGGATGCGATCCGCCAGCAGATTGCCCGGATGAACATCGAAGAAGCGCGGGAGCGCCAGCAGCGGGTCGCCGAGCTTGCAGCGGCTTCGCGTGCCGCGATCATCAGCGCCATCGTCACCAGCCTGATCGGCATCGCACTGACGATCGCCATCTTCATCATCATGGCAAGAAACAACCGAGCTCGCGAGCGGCAGAGCTGGCTACAGGCTGCACAGGTGGAATTGAGCGAGGCCATGCGGGGTGAGAAGACGGTGCCCCAGGTGGCTGCCGCCGTGCTGTCGTTTCTTGCCGAAAGAACCGGCGCGAATGCCGGGGCACTCTTCAAGGGCGAGAGCGGCACGTTCAATCGTGCGGCCCTGCTCGGCGTTGCGGATAGCGCCTCCGTGCCGGAGACATTCGGCCTGAACGAAGGCCTCCTCGGCAAGGTGGCGGCGGATGCGCGCGCAACCACGTTGTCGGACATACCCCCCGGCTATCTGAAGATCGGATCGGCACTGGGCAGTGACGCACCGAGACATCTCGTCGTGGCCCCGGTTTTCAACGAAGGTTCGGTGAATGCGGTCGTCGAGCTCGGATATTTCGATGCCGTGGATGATCGCGTGCGCGAACTGCTGGACAATGTCTCCGGCTCGATCGGCGTCGCGCTCCGCTCGGCGCGCTTCCGCGAGCTATTGCAGGAAGCACTGGAGGAAACCCAGCGGCAGGCAGCCGAATTGCAGGCCCAAAGCGAAGAACTGCGGGTTTCCAACGAGGAGCTCGAGGAGCAGGGCAACGCGCTGAAGGAATCCCAAGCGCGCCTTGAACTCCAACAAGTGGAACTGGAACAGACCAACAGCCAGCTCGAAGAGCAGGCGCAGGCCCTTGAAGGACAGCGCGACGAACTGAAGCGCGCGGCGGCCGCGCTGCAGCTCAAGGCGCGCGAGCTGGAACAGGCGAGCCAATACAAGTCGGATTTCCTCGCCAACATGAGCCACGAGTTGCGCACGCCGCTCAATTCTTTGCTGATCCTGTCCAAGCTGCTCGGAGACAACAGCGACGGCAATCTCACCGCCGACCAGGTCAAGTTTGCCCGCACCATCGAATCCTCGGGCAACGATCTGCTGAACCTCATCAACGACATCCTCGACCTGTCGAAGATCGAGGCCGGCCATGTCGAAATCGAGGCTGGCACGGTTTCGACCGATCGGCTGACCTCCGATCTACGCAAGGTTTTCGAGCCGCTTGCACAGCAGCGCGGCCTGGAGCTCAGCATCGCGCTGGAATCCGGTGCGCCGCGTTCGATCGAGACCGACCGGATGCGGCTGGAGCAAGTGCTGAAAAACCTGCTGTCCAACGCGATCAAGTTTACCGAGGACGGAAGCGTCACCCTGACCATATCGCCGGGCGAGAACGATATGGTCGACTTCGCCGTGGCCGACACCGGCATCGGCATCGACGAAGCACAGCGCGAGGCGATCTTCGAAGCCTTCCGTCAGGCGGACGGCACGATCAGTCGCAAGTTCGGCGGCACGGGGCTGGGGCTGTCCATTTCGCGCGAGCTCGTCCGCCTGCTTGGCGGCACCATCCGTCTCGAAAGCGAAAAGGGCAAGGGCAGCACCTTTATCGTCAGTGTGCCCGCCACATATGACCCCGCAATGGTCGCACGGAGGCAGATTCCCTCTGCTGGCGAGGTAGCCACGGAGACGGCGCTCACCCCCTCGCGCGCAACAGCCAGGCCGAAATCCGCAAAAGCGACTGCGCCCGTGCTGGAAGACGACCGCAAGGACCTTTCGGAAGACAAGCGGCTCTTGCTGGTGATCGAGGACGACACGACCTTCGCCGGTATCGTGTGCGACCTGTCGCGCGAGCTGGGCTTCCAGTGCATCATTGCCGGAACAGCGACCGAAGCCATCGAGCTTGCCCGCGAATATCGCCCGAGCGCGATCGTGCTCGATATCGGATTACCCGATCAGTCCGGCCTGACTGTGCTCGACCGGCTCAAGCACGAGGAAGAAACGCGCCATATCCCGATCCACGTGATATCCGGGACGGACCAGAGCCAGACCGCGCTGGCGCTCGGCGCGATCGGCTTTCTCGAAAAGCCCGCCCCGCGCGAACGTCTGGCCGAAGTGCTCTCGGGCTTGCAGGAGAAACTGGCTTCGCGCGTGCGGCGCGTGCTGATCGTGGAGGATGACAAGGTCCAGCGAGAAGCGGTGGCTAGCCTGCTCGGTTCGCAGGATGTTGAGACCGTGGGTGTGGGCACCGTAGCCGAATGCCTCGAGGAATTGCGCGAAGGGCAATACGACTGCATGGTTCTCGACCTCGCACTGCCCGATGCGTCGGGCTTCTCGCTGCTTGAAACGTTGAGC
This sequence comes from Croceicoccus hydrothermalis, assembly GCF_022378335.1. Classification (GTDB taxonomy): domain Bacteria; phylum Pseudomonadota; class Alphaproteobacteria; order Sphingomonadales; family Sphingomonadaceae; genus Croceicoccus; species Croceicoccus hydrothermalis. The sequence goes on along the minus strand of NZ_JAIQCI010000039.1, from coordinate 3,996 downwards.
GAGGAAGAGGACGGGCCCCTTCCGCCGGTCATCGTCTATACCGGCCGCGACCTGTCGGCCGACGAGGAGCAGCGCCTGCGCCGCTATTCCAGTTCGATCATCATCAAGGGTGCCAAGTCGCCCGAGCGGCTGCTGGACGAGGTATCGCTGTTCCTCCACCGGGTCGTATCGGATCTTCCACCCGAACAGCGCCAGATGATCGAGAAGGCGCGCCACCGCGACGCCGCGCTCGAGGGCCGGCGCATCCTTATTGTCGAGGATGACGTGCGCAATGTCTACTCGCTCACCAGCATCCTCGAGCCGCGCGGTGCGCTGACGCAGATCGCGCGCAACGGGCAGGAGGCGCTCGACGCGCTCGGCGAGGCTGCGGACGATCCCGATAAGGCCATCGATCTCGTGCTGATGGACGTGATGATGCCGGTGATGGACGGCCTTACCGCCGCCCGCGCGATCCGCTCCGATGCACGCTGGAAGAAACTGCCGATCGTCATGCTCACTGCCAAGGCGATGCCCGACGATCAGCAAAAATGCATTGATGCCGGCGCCAATGATTACATGGCCAAGCCGATCGATGTGGACAAACTGCTGTCGCTGGTGCGCGTATGGATGCCCCGGTAATGGGCGAGAGTATCGAGGATATCGAAATCCAGTTGCTGCTGGATGCCGTCTATCGCCTTTATCACTACGATTTCCGGCACTATGCCCGAGCGTCGATAAAACGGCGGCTGCTGCAGGCCCGCAGCCAGTGGGGATACGACAGCATCTCCGCTATCCAGTCGGCCGTTCTCCACGACGAGAGCATCCTCCCGCAGCTGCTGAATTTCCTCACCGTGCAGGTGAGCGAGATGTTCCGCGATCCATCCTATTTCCGCGCTCTGCGCGAAAAGGTCGTGCCCCATCTGCGCACCTATCCCTCGCTCAAGGTATGGGTTGCAGGTTGCAGCCACGGCGAGGAGCTGTATTCCCTGGCCATTCTCTTCGCAGAAGAGGGGCTGTTCGAAAGAACGATTTTCTACGCTACCGATATCAATCCGGCTGCCCTCCGTGCGGCACAGGCAGGCGTCTTTCCGCTCGACCGCATGCGCCTGTTCACCGAGAATCACCGCCTGTCCGGCGGCCATACCTCGCTCTCCGACCATTACACCGCAGACTACGACCGGGCGGCGTTCAGCAAATCGCTGCGAGAGCGCACTGTCTTTTCGGACCACAGCCTGGTGACCGACGCAGCCTTTGGCGAGATGCACCTGATCTCCTGCCGCAACGTCCTCATCTACTTTGATCGCGAGTTGCAGGACCGGGTTGTGGGCTTGTTCGGGGAGTCGCTCGTGAGAGGCGGTTTTCTCGGCATTGGATCGAAGGAAAGCCTGCGCTTCTCGGAACACGCGGACTTGTTTGTGGAATTCGTGCGAGAGGAAAGAATCTATCGGAGGAGTTCGCAATGACCCTCCAGGCCGTCGTGATCGGCACTTCGGCTGGCGGCGTCCAGGCGCTGTCGCAGGTGCTCCCCAGGCTACCGGCGGATTTTCCCGCCCCGGTTCTCGTGGTCGTCCATGTCCCGCCGAGGCAAAGCAATTCGCTCGTCGACCTGTTCGCCGCGAAGTGTCGGCTTCCGGTCAAGGAGGCGGAGGACAAGGAACCTCTAGCGCCCGGCACGATCTATTTCGCTCCGCCGGATTATCACCTGCTCGTCGAAGCCTGTGGAACCATCGCCCTGTCCTCGGACGAGCCTGTCAATCACTCGCGTCCGGCGATCGATGTGCTGTTCGAAAGCGCAGCCGATGCCTTTGGTCGGGGATTGGCCGGCATCGTCATGACCGGGGCAAACAGCGATGGGGCGCAGGGCCTGCGGGCCGTATACGCCGCCGATGGACAGGCCATCGTGCAAATCCCCGCCACGGCAGAAGTCGCGACCATGCCTGAGGCCGCACTGACCGCCTGTCCCGACGCGCGGACGATGGCACTGGAAAGAATTGTACCCGCTCTGGAGGCGATGATCGCGCGATGACCGATACTGTCAAATTCCTGCTGGTAGACGATCTGGAGGAGAACCTCCTTGCGCTGGAGGCGCTGCTGGCGCGTGAAGATCTTGAACTGCACAAGGCTCACAGCGGGGAGGAAGCTCTCGAACTGATGCTGGGCAACGAATATGCGCTTGCCCTGCTCGACGTGCAGATGCCTGGCATGGATGGCTTCGAATTGGCCGAAATCATGCGCGCAAACGAGCGTTCGCGGCATATTCCAATCATTTTCCTCACCGCAGGCAGCGGGGATGCGGCGCGCAAGTTCCGCGGATACGAGGCAGGCGCGGTCGACTTCATCCAGAAGCCGATCGAAGCCGACATCCTGCGATCCAAGTCGAGCGTCTTCTTCGATATGTTCATTCAGCGTCAGCAGATTATTTTGCAGCGGGACGAGTTGGCAAACTTGACCAAAGCGCTGCAAGCCGCCGACCAGCAAAAGAACCGTTTCCTGGGAGTGCTCGCCCACGAACTGCGCAACCCGCTGGCGGTGCTGGCGGCCGGGCTCAATTTCCTAGAACGTCCGAGAGAGGGTCTGGACCGCGAGACCGTCCACAAATCGATCAGGCAACACCTCGGTCACATGACCCGGCTTGTCGACGATCTGCTCGATATAAACCGTATCGAGCACGGCAAGATATCGCTGCGCAAGGAAAAGCTCTTCCTCGGCGACCTCATGCCGCAAGCACTGGAAATCGTAGGGCCGTCAATCGAGGCGGGAGGTCATGAACTTCTGGTGGATCTTCCCGAAGACCCGATCATGCTCGACGTAGATCCAGCTCGCTTTATCCAGATTGTTGGCAACATCGTCGGCAACGCGGCTCGGTATACACTCAATGGTGGCCGGATCGCTGTCACTGCTGCGAAGTTGAATGATCGCGCGACCCTGACAGTGTCGGATAACGGCGTAGGCATCCCGACCGAACGGCAAACGCTGATTTTCGAAATGTTCGAACAATCGGATAATGGTCTCGGGATCGTCAGTGATGGACTGGGGATCGGTCTCGCACTGGTGAAACAACTCGTCGAACTGCACGGCGGGGAAATACGCCTTGTCAAGAGCGCTCCGGGAGAAGGCAGCACGTTTGAGGTATGGCTGCCACTAGCTCAGCTAGAGTGAACTCGAATGCAGCCGCTTGCGAGCGATTGAGCTCCTTTCTCCGATCATCCAGGACGAGATGCTCCCGGAATAAGAGACGCCCGCGGCAGGTATTCTCATGCATCCGGACGAAGCTCTTTGAGCGCTCGGCGCCAAGGGCGCGGACTGAAAGGATCCGCATTGAGGACGGCAGCTTTCAGGACAAAAAACCAAACCCCCGAATGACCGGAACTGGGGCGTATTCTGTTGAAAAACTCCCCTTGCGAAAGGGGTGAGCTGCTGATTCAGTGATCTTCGCAGTGGGGAGATATGCTGATGATGGGCGAGCGGACGGTGATGCAGGAGGCGCTGTTCTACAGCTTCCGCATCGAGGATCATGTTCCAGCAGATCATCTGCTGCGTGCGATCGACCGGTTCGTCGATCTAACGGGCATCCGTGAACATCTGAAGCCGTTCTACAGCGCGATGGGTCGCTCCTCGATCGATCCCGAACTGATGATCCGAATGCTGATCGTCGGCTACTGCATAGGCATCCGCTCGGAGCGCCGCTTGTGCGAGGAGGTGCATCTCAACCTTGCCTATCGCTGGTTCTGCCGTCTCGATCTCGACGGCGCGGTGCCAGACCACTCGACCTTCTCGAAGAACCGCCACGGGCGGTTCCGCGACAGCGATCTGTTGCGCAAGCTGTTCGAGCTGACCGTCGAGCGCTGCATGGCCGAAGGTCTGGTGGGCGCCGAGGGCTTCGCCGTCGATGCCAGCCTCATCCGCGCGGATGTCCACCGTCAGCGTTCGGTGCCGGGGGAAGAAGGCCTGCCACCCGAGGCTGCGGGCCGCGCGGTGGCCGAATATCTCGACGTGCTCGACGATGCCGCCTTCGGC
>NZ_JAIQCI010000038.1 GCF_022378335.1 Croceicoccus hydrothermalis | reverse complement strand
GCACGAACCCGCTTCGCGGGAGGGGTGCTGGCGGCGGGGCGATGCAGAACGACGGGCGTAGCGCTTAGGGCGCACAAGGCAGACGATTTCGGCTCCTTCAACCTTAGGAGTCGAACGATGAACGATCTTGTCCCGGTCGAACCGATCAGCCCACTGCGTCAGCGGCTGATCGAGGATATGACGATGCGCCGGTTCAGTCCGGAGACGCAGCGTAATTATTTGCGCGATGTCGCGCGGTTCGCGACCTGGCTAGGGCGCTCGCCGCATACCGCTACGGCCGAGGACGTGCGCCGCTTCCAGATCGAGCAGCGGGACGCCGGCGTTCCGGCGCCGACCATGAACAGCATCGTTGCGGCGCTGCGGTTCTTCTTCACGCACACGCTCGACCGGCCCGAACTCGCGCGCAAGCTGGTCCGCACGTCGCATGCCCGCAAGATCCCGGTAGTTCTGAGCCTGGCGGAAGTGAAGCGGCTGCTCGACGCCACCACCTGCCTCAAGCATCAGGCAGCACTGTCGGTCGCCTATGGCGCGGGGCTGCGCGTCGGGGAGGTCTCGGCGCTCAAGGTGTGCGATATCGACAGCAAGCGCATGCTGCTCAGGATCGAGCGCGGCAAGGGCGGACGCTATCGCAATGCTATGCTGCCCGAAGGTCTTCTCGTGCTGCTGCGTGACTGGTGGCGCGCTGGGCGGCAACAGGGTGTGCTGCATGCCGATGGCTGGCTCTTCCCAGGTCAGAACGCGACGGTGCCGATCAGCACCCGCCAACTCCACCGCGTCGTTGTCCAAGCTGCCGAGGCAGCCGATATCGCCAAGCGGGTGGGACCGCACACCCTGCGACACAGCTTCGCGACGCACCTGCTCGAGGACGGGGTCGATATCCGTGTTATCCAAGCACTGCTCGGTCACGCCAAGCTCAACACCACCGCCTTCTATACGCAGGTGGCGACCAGGACGATGCGGGCAGTCGTCAGCCCGCTCGACCGATTGGCGCTGAGCGGACCGGACAAGGAGGCACCGAGCGGCTGAGGCGATATGCGCGCCTCGCTCGAGGTCGCCGACGTCTTTCGTGCCGCGGGGCCAGCTTATCGGGCCGCCCATGCCGGGCATCTGAGCCTGCACCAGCTCAAAGTCATGTCGGCGATCGAGCACTGCCGCACCGCGGCCATGGGCGGGCATGTCGAGGCCTGCACCGACTGCGGGCATTGGCGGATCGCCTATAACAGTTGCCGCAACCGGCACTGCCCCAAGTGTCAGGGTGTAGCCGCACGCAACTGGCTCGCCGCACGCGAGGGCGACCTGCTGCCGGTCGGCTACTTCCACGTCGTATTCACGCTCCCCGCCGAGATCGCCGCCATCGCGTTCCACAACAAGGCGCTGGTCTACGACCTGCTGTTCAAGACCGCGTCTGAGACAATGCTCACCATCGCCGCCGACCCGAAGCATCTGGGCGCCCGGATCGGCATTACCGCCGTGCTCCACACCTGGGGCTCGGCGATGACCCATCATCCGCACATCCACATGATCGTGCCGGGGGGCGGTATCGCGCTGGGCGGGGAGCGATGGATATCGTCCCATCCGGCCTTCCTCCTGCCGGTGCGAGTGCTGGGTGCGCTGTTCCGGCGCCTGTTCCTGACCCGCCTCATGGCGTTGCACGCTGCCGGCAAGCTCGCCTTCTTCGGCCAGTTAGTGCATCTTGCAGACCGGCACGCCTTCCTGCGCCACCTGTCACCTGTCAGGAAGAAGCGCTGGGTCGTTTACGCCAAGCCGCCGTTCGCTGGTCCCGAAGCGGTGCTCGCCTACCTGTCGCGCTACACCCACCGGGTCGCCATCTCGAACAGTCGGCTCCTCCGGTGCGACGAGGACAGCGTCACGTTCCGCTACAAGGACTACCGCCGCACCGGCGCCGACCGCCAGCAGGTGATGACGCTCAGTGCCGACGAGTTCATCCGCCGCTTCCTGCTGCACTGCCTGCCGCGTGGGTTCCACCGCATCCGCCATTACGGGCTGCTCGCCAGTAGCACCCGTAAGGCCCGTCTCGAACACGCTCGCCGACTGCTCGCGGTCGCACCGCCCGCCACGGACAAGACGCCCACCGAACCACCCGATCCCCGCCCACCGTGCCCCTGCTGCGGTGGGCGCATGGTCGTTATCGAGACGTTCCAGCGCTGCCATCCGCCACGCGGTCCGCCGAGCGCAGCCGCTCCATCCGGGCAACCTGCGCCGTGACCCGGCTCGGCATGACACTGTTCCACCCCGCCGCAGCCACGCTTCCGGCGGCGATGACGTCCGCATATTACCCGCCCAAAAGCGGTAGTCGCATCACCAAAATCGGACGAACCGGCGTCCTACGGCTGCTTTGTCATCGCAAAATCGGACGGGCTGCTATCAGACCCTTCCGCTTATCGGCACTGTCAGCAGCCGACCGGATCAGCGCAAAGTCGAAATCCCCATAGCGCACCGCGTGCGGCCCGCAGGTTCGGGCACCGTCGACTTTCCGACGCCTCGCGGCGTCCGAAACTCTAAACG
>NZ_JAIQCI010000037.1 GCF_022378335.1 Croceicoccus hydrothermalis | reverse complement strand
TCGTTCCTTCGTCACTACGACGAGACCCAAATCCTCCTTAATCTACAACCGTAAATCTGTGCCATTGGTGCTGACGGCGAACATATTACGACAAGACCGCCGACGACGACGGAGTAGTTCCCGAGCGGGACGACTGGATCGCCGTCCCTTGCCCCAAGATCATCAACCGCGATCAGTTCGAACGGGTCGCGGCATTACGTACGTCGCGCAGTCCGCTGCGCATGGCACCGCATGAAGCCGCCGGAACAACCGCGAAGCGATTGCGGCAATCACGTCCCGTATCGATGTGCCGGAAAGCCAGCTCCCACGTGGGTCTAGAAAGATCACGCCCGCCGTGCTGGAAAAGTTCTCACAGCAACTTTCGGCCAAGATACACGATGAAGACCGCACCCTGCGAAGCGCCTACCTGCGGATGCTGGTATCCGAGGTGAGAGTTTCGAAGGATCGCGTCACGATCACAGGCTCGAAGTCGGTGCTGGAGCGGGGACTGGCGAAAGGGCTCCCCCGGCTGGAGGGGAGTGTTCCCATCTTTGACCGGAAATGGTGCCGCTTACAGGACTCGAACCTGTGACCCCCGCATTACGAATGCGATGCTCTACCAACTGAGCTAAAGCGGCGATGCCATGCGCCTTATCGACGCGCGGCACATCCGGCAATGCGTTTTTACGCATCGTCGAATCAAAACCAATGTCCGCAAATGGAGGCCCGAGCCGGAATCGAACCGGCGTGCAAGGATTTGCAGTCCTCTGCGTAACCACTCCGCCATCGGGCCTCGATGAGCGAGCAGCGCAGCTAGCGCGCTTTGGCGAGAAATGCAATCGGGCAAAACGCGCGAATGCAATTCCCGCCCCCCATGCGCGCTCAATCTACCCGCCGTTGTGCCCCATCGACTGGAACCAGCGCTTCACGTTTCGTACCGCTTGGCGCAGGCGCTGCTCGTTTTCCACCATGGCGATGCGGACGAAACCCTCGCCCAGCTCGCCATAACCCACGCCCGGTGCCACCGCGACCTTGGCCTCCGCCAGCATGCGCTTGGAAAATTCGAGGCTGCCCATGTCGCTGAATTGCGGGGGGAGCGGCGCCCACGCGAACATGGAGGCGGCGGGCGGCGGGATGTCCCAGCCGGCCCGGCCGAACGCCTCCACCATGACGTCGCGGCGTTTCTGATACAATTCGCGGTTGCGCGCGACGATATCCTGCGGCCCGTTGAGCGCGGCGCAGGCCGCCGCCTGAATCGGGGTGAAGGCCCCGTAATCGAGATAGCTTTTCACCCGCGTCAGCGCCGCGATCATCGTCGGGTTGCCGACCGCGAAACCCATGCGCCATCCGGCCATGGAATAGGTTTTCGACAGTGAGGTGAACTCCACCGCGACATCCTTCGCCCCCGGCACCTCGAGGATCGAACGCGTAGGCTTGCCGTCATAGTAAAGCTCGGAATAGGCGAGATCGGAGAGCACCCACACCTCGTTCTCCTTCGCCCAGGCCACGACCCGTTCGTAAAAGGCGAGATCGACCGTTTCGGCCGTCGGGTTCGACGGGTAATTCACGATCAGCACCGTGGGCCGCGGCACCGAATGGCGCATGGCGGCGTCGAGCGCGCGAAAATAATTCTCGTCCGGCGTGGTCGGCACCTCGCGGATCGTCGCGCCGGCAATGATGAAGCCGAAGGTGTGAATAGGGTAGGACGGATTGGGCGCGAGGATGACGTCGCCGGGCGCGCTGATCGCGGTGGCGATACTGGCCAGCCCTTCCTTCGACCCCATCGTGACGACGACCTCGCGCTCGGGATCGAGATCGACGTTGAACCGCCGCCCGTAATAATTCGCCTGCGCACGCCGCAGACCGGGGATGCCGCGCGACTGCGAATAGCCATGGGCATCGGGCTTGCGCGCAACTTCGCACAGCTTGTCGATGACATGATCGGGGGGCGGCAGGTCCGGATTGCCCATGCCGAGGTCGATGATGTCCTCACCGCTGTGGCGTGCCGCCGCTCGCATCGCGTTGACTTCGGCGATGACATAGGGCGGCAGACGCTTGATGCGGTAGAATTCGTCGTTCATCTCTCGGCTTTTGGTTGCGGGTTCATGCCCCGTGATTGAAACAAAATTGCGCTCGTTTGCGCTACGCCACGCTTTGCTTACCCTGTGCGGGGAACTCAAGCCAAATTCGCGCGGACATTGCTTATTGCCGTCATGTGCCGCACAAATGCAATTGCAGTTTGATGGCAAAGGGTGATGCACGATGGCGCACGGGGCGGACAATTCCGGCAAGGACGCACCGGGGAACGACTGGCTGACCACGATGATGGCGGGGCCGTTCGCGCCCGTCATGGCCGGCCCGATGCGCGAAATGGTCGCCATGCAATCGAAGGCCGCGCAGGCGATGTTCGATGCTTTCCTGCCCCGCCCCGCCCCGGATATGGAAAAGGACATGGCCGATCCGGAAAGTCAGGACCGGGCCGATGCCGCCCACCCCGGCATCGCGCATTGGAAGGACTTGGCCGAAAATCTCGCCGCGATGTGGCAGGGTTATCTCGCCATGAAGCCGGGCGCGGCCAATCCGCTCGCGGACCCTGCAAAATGGATGGAAATGGCGAGCCGCTGGATGAACCAGTCGCCGCTCACCGAAATGGAGACGCAGCAGCATTTCCTGAAGGAAAGCCTCGCCCTGTGGCAGAACGTCCTTGGTCAGTATGGCATGGCGGAGGGGAGCGCGCCCGCCGCGCTGCCGCGGCAGGATCGCCGTTTCGCGGATGAAAAATGGCGCGAGCAGCCGTTGTTCGCGATGCTGCACCAGGCCTATCTCCTGTGTGCGGAGGAGATGATGGCGGCCGTCGACAAGGCGGACGGGCTGCCCGATGACCGGCGCGAGCAGATGCGCTTCTTCACGCGGCTGATCACCGAATCGCTTAGCCCCGCGCATTTCCCGCTCACCAATCCGCTGGTCATCGAACGCACGCTCGAAACCGGCGGCGAAAATTTGATGAAGGGGATGCAGCGGCTCATCAACGATCTGCAGGCGGGGCAGATCACGCACACCGATACGAGCGCGTTCGAAATCGGCCGCGACATCGCCTCGACACCGGGCAAGGTCGTGCATGAAACCGAACTCTATCAGCTTATCCAGTACAGCCCGACGACGGACGACGTGCTGAAAACCCCGCTGGTAATATTTCCGCCGTGGATCAACCGGTTCTACATCCTCGACCTGGGCGAGAAGAAAAGCTTTGTGAAATGGGCGGTCGCGCAGGGCGTAACGCTGTTCATGGTGTCATGGAAGTCGGCGGACAGTTCGATGGCGGACCTCACGTGGAGCGATTACGTCCGCGCGCAGGTGGAAGCGATCGATTTCGCGCGCGAGCGGTTGAACGTGCCGGCGGTGCATACCATCGGCTATTGCGTGGCGGGCACCACGCTGGCGGCGACGCTCGCCATGCTGCACCGGCGCGGGGAGGCGGATCGCGTCGCGTCGGCGACATTCTTTACGGCACAGGTGGATTTCAGCGAGGCGGGCGAGCTCAAGGCGTTCATCGACGAACAGCAGATGGCCGCGATCGAGGCGACCGCCACCGACGGCTATGTCGACGGGCGCTATCTCGCCACGACGTTCAACCTGTTGCGCAGTCCCGACCTCATCTGGAGCTATGTGCTCAACAACTATCTGCTGGGTGAGGATTACCGGCCCTTCGACCTCCTTTACTGGAACGGGGACACGACCAATCTCCCCGCGCGCTGGCACCGGGAATATCTGCGCGATCTCTATCACGACAACCGGCTCGTTCAGCCCGACGCGATGGTCGTCGACGGCACACCGGTCGACCTCGGCACGGTGACGACGCCGGTCTATATCCAGGCGGGCAAGGAGGATCATATCGCCCCGCTGCCCAGCGTGTGGAAGCTGACGCGCCAGTTTTCCGGACCCATGCAATTCACGCTTGCCGGATCGGGTCACATCGCGGGCGTCGTGAACCCGCCCGCCAGTGGGAAATACCAATACTGGACCCTTCCCGACGGCGTCGCGCTTCCCGAAACGCTCGACGAATTTCGGGAAAAGGCGGTCGAGACGAAGGGCAGCTGGTGGCCGGACTGGATCGAATGGCTCCGCGGTATCGACGACGCGACGGTCAAGGCCAAGGGCAAGCGCAAACCCGGCGCAAAGGGCGACACAGTGATCGAGGACGCGCCCGGCCGATATGTGAAAACCCGTTAGCGCCCAGCCATTTGGGCGAAATGCTGCACCATTGTAACGATTATGGTGCAGTGCAACAAAACATTTGACTTCGCTGCGCTAACGACCTATTGCTGCGTTGCAACATGAGGCGGCGTCCGGCCGGATCATGGGCCGAAAACGAAGAGTGAGGTCGCCTGATGGCTGACAGCAAGAGCAACGATGCTCCGATTCCCAAGCCCGATGCGGCGAAGGCGAGCATTCCTGTGGAACAGGACACGCCCGTAACCCCGCCCGCCGCCGAGGCGAAGCCGGCGCCGGAAAAGGTCGCAGAGGATGGCGCGCCGCTCGATGCGGAGCTTTCCAAGGCCGCCCTCAGGACCGCGCCGGCATCCGCCGCACCGGTCAAGACAGCACTCGTCAGGGACCGCGCCACGCCGCAGCGGTCCAAGACGAAGAAATCCGTAACCCAGACGACGTCCGCGTCCTTCGCCAAGAAGGCGAAGGCGACCGTGCGGTCCGAACTCCCGGTTGCGCGAAAGGCCGCACCTCGAAAAGCTGCGGCGATGAAGAAAGCGGTGCCGCCCCGCCCGACACTCGCAACCGGCAAGACAGATCGAAATACGGAGAAGAAATTCATGGCACTCAATACCGAAGAAATGACCAAGACCGTCGAAAGCAACATGGGCGAAATGTCGGCGCGCACGAAGAACGCGTTCGAAAAGGGTTCGGCCATGTTTCAGCAGGCCGGCGATTTCGCCAAGGGCAATGTCGAGGCGATCGTCGAATCGAACAAGATCCTCGCCGCCGGGCTTCAGGAACTGAGCCGCGACGCTCTTGCCGAGAGCAAGGCCGAGTTCGAGGCGATGACCGCCGAGATGAAGGAAATGGCCGCAGTGAAGTCGCCCACCGACTTCTTCCAGATGCAGAGCACCTTCATGCGCAAGCAGTTCGACAAGGCCGTCGCGCTGAGCTCGAAGAACACCGAGGCCATGCTGAAGCTCGCGAACGAAGCGAGCCAGCCGCTTTCCAACCGGATGAGCGTGGCGATGGAAAAAGCCAAAACCATTTGAACAGCGGTGTGACAGGTGCACCGCACCTGTCGCCAGCCGGACGAAGGCCGGATGCGGACACCCCCGCATCCGGCCTTTTTCGATATGTGCCAAGCCGTGTCCGGTGCGGCGCATCGCGCCGGTGCAAGGGTCGAATCGCGAAAACTTGTCGCATAGCCCCTTGTTCACCGGCCCTTCGATACGATATTCGAAAGCGGTCATGACTTACCACGATCTTCCCGCCCGCCTTTGCGGCATGGATCCCGGCGCCCCTGCCGCCGGGCACGATCCGCTCGCCACTCGCTGTGCCGAGGACGATGACACCGGCGGCGATGACCGCGATGGCCACAATGACGGCAAGGGCCAGGTCGGCATCGCCACCCGCACCCGCGCCAAGCCGAAGAAACCGAGCCAGTTCAAGGTCCTGCTGCTGAACGACGACTACACGCCCATGGAATTCGTCGTGCTCGTGCTCAAGCGGTTCTTCCGCATGGATATGGAGCAGGCGACGCAGGTCATGCTCCACGTGCATCAGCGCGGCGTGGGCGTATGCGGCATCTACCCCTACGAAATCGCCGAGACGAAGGTGAACCAGGTCATGGATTTCGCGCGGGAAAACCAACATCCGCTGCAATGTACGCTCGAAAAGGCGTAACCCGCCACGCGGACAGGTGACCGGCGGGGCGATTGTCTGTATGGGCGTGCGCGAACATTCCAGCCGGGCCACGCGACCGGCCCCGCCGCCCGCCTGCCCGCCCGTGACCGAGGCCCGTTTTCGTTGAGCCGATTCTTTACCGCCATCGACCGCTACGTCTTCCGGCTCGTGCTGGTGCCGATGATCGGCACGCTGGTGCTGGCGGCATCCTTGCTGATTCTCGACAAGATGCTCCGCCTGTTCGAGGTGGTGGCGAGCGAGGGCGGCCCCATCGGCGTCGTGTTCCGGATGCTGGCCAACCTGCTGCCCGAATATATGAGCCTTGCGATCCCGCTCGGTCTGATGCTCGGCATATTGTTCGCCTTTCGCAAACTCGCGATCAGCTCCGAACTCGACGTCATGCGCGCGGTGGGGCTGAGCTATACGCGATTGTTGCGCGTGCCCTATGCGATCACCCTCGTGCTTGCCGCGGTGAACCTTGCCGTGGTCGGCTATCTGCAACCGCTGTCGCGCTACGATTACGAACGGCTCGAATTCGAACTGACCTCGGGGGCACTGGGCGCGTCGATCAAGGTGGGCGAGTTCACCACGCTGCAGGATCGCACCGCTCTTCGCGTGGAAAAGAGCACCGACAACGGACGTCAGCTTGAGGGGATTTTCGCGCGCGTCACCGAACCGGGCGGCGACATGCTGTCGATTTCGGCGCGCGAGGGACAGTTCCTTGCCAATCGCAACGATCCCAACGCCATCGTGCTCCGCCTCGTCGATGGCACCATCATTCAGGATCAGGCCTCGATCCCCGTGCCGCGCGTGCTCACCTTCTCGCGCTACGATCTGCCGATCGATCTACCCGCGCTGGAACGGTTCCGCACCCGCGGCGGGGAGGAGCGCGAATATCTGCTCCCCGAACTGCTGCAACTCGGCTGGGCCAAGGATGTGGACAGCGATGTCCGCAACGTCACCCGTGCGAGCCTGAATTACCGGCTGGTGGAGGTGGTGATGATGCTGCTTCTGCCGCTGCTGGCGCTGGCGCTGGCGATTCCGCCGAAACGCTCGACCTCCGCGCTCGGCGTGTTCGTGTCGATCGTGATGGTGGTCGCCTATCACAAGATCAATCAATACGGTCAGGATGTCGCCGCGCTCGGTCTCATCAGCCCGCTCGTCTCGCTCTGGGTGCCGTTCCTAGTCTTTGCGGCGCTGATCGTGTGGATGTACTGGCGCGTGGCCTATGTGCCGGGGGGGCAGGCGATTGGCTGGCTCGAGGCGATCGCCAGCTTCGTGATGAAGCGGATCAAGCGGATCGTCGCGAAATTCCGCCGCGATCCGGCCGATGCCCGCCCCGCGCAAGACACGGAGGAGCCCGGCCGTGCGGCTTGATTTCTTCCCCTCGCGGCGGCTGACGCTCTATCTCGGCACGACCTTCGTGGTGCGCATCCTTGCCGTGCTGGCGATGCTCGTGATGATCCTGCAAGTGCTCGACCTTCTTGGCGAGAGCGGCAAGATCCTCGCGGCGGACGGAAACGGACAGGCGCAATTGCTGACCTATGCCTCGCTTCGCATACCGCAGCTCGTCGCGCGCTTCCTCCCCTATTCCGTGCTGCTTGCCACGATCATCACCCTGTCGACGCTCAATCAGAACAGCGAGGTCATCGCGATGAAGGCATCGGGCCTGTCCGCGCATCAGATTCTCGCGCCGCTGGTGCTGACCGCGCTGCTGATCGCAGGCGTGAGCTTTGCCTTCAACGAACGCGTCGTCACCCGCGCCACCGCCACGTTGAGCGCATGGCAGAAGGCGGACTACGGCCCCGTGCCCGAAACCGACGGGGCGCTGGCTAATATCTACATGGTCGAGGGCAACGATATTCTGAGCGCGCGTCTCGCCACAGGGTCGGGCGATGCGATGCGGCTGTCGGGCGTGGTGTGGTATCGCCGCGATCCGACGTTGATGCTGGCCGAACAATGGCGGGCGGACACGGCGCGATGGACCGGCGATGGCTGGCTCCTGTCGCAGCCCAGCCGGTTCCGCGTCGCCAGCGCGAGCGAGGAGCGGATGGACGACACGATCGTCGCGCGCGCCATTTCCCCGGCGGAGATCGAGATCAGCAACGTCAACGCCGATGCGCAGAACCTTGGCCAGCTGTCGCAATCGATCGAGGCGCTCGACCGCGCGGGCCGCCGCACCGACGAGCTGAAGGCGAAATGGTGGCACAAGATTTCGGGACCGCTGTCGGCGGCGCTGATGCCCCTGCTCGGCGCGGTGGCGGGGTTTGGCCTTGCGCGCTCGGGGCAGTTGTTCGTGCGCGCGATCATCGGCATGGCGCTGGGCTTTGCGTTTTTCGTCGTGGACAATGCGGCGCTGGCTATTGGCAATTTTGGGGGCTATCCGCCTTTTCTCGCCGCGTGGGCGCCATTTTTGCTGTTCCTGTTGATCGGTGAAATGGTGCTTATCCGCACAGAGGAATGATCAACCGCGTTCGCGTGCCCTGCGCACGTTTGAAGGATGCCACGAATGACCGATAGCGCCGCGATTACGATCACCCCCGTCACGAGCGACAAGGAGCGCAAGGCGTTCCTCGATGTGGCCTATCGCCTCAATGCAGGCGATCCGAACTGGGTCCCGCCGCTGCGTGCCGAGGCGGCCGAGGTGATCGACCGCGACCGCAATCCGTTTTTCGATCATGCCGAGGTGCAGCTTTTCCTCGCCTTTCGCGCGGGCACGGCAAAACCTGTCGGCCGCATTTCCGCGCATTTCGACCGGCTCGCGCTATCCATGCCGGCCGAGCAGGGGATGGGGCCTGGCACCGGCAACTGGGGCCTGATGGAAGCGGCGGACGAACAGGTCGCCTGCGCGCTCATCGCAAAGGCGGAGGACTGGCTCCGTTCGCGCGGCATGGACCGGGTGCTCGCCCCCATTTCCCTGTCCATCTGGGAGGAGCCGGGCCTGCTGACCACCGGGCACGACCATCCGCCGACGGTGATGATGGGCCATCACGATGCCCGCTATCAACCCTGGGTGGAGGCGCTGGGTTACGCACCTGCAAAATTGCTCCGCACGTTCGAGATCGACATTCGCATGCCCTTTCCCAAGCTGATCCAGCGGGTCATCGCATCGGGCGAGAAGAACGCGAAAATCAACGTCCGCAAGGTGCGCAAGACCGATTTCGAGAATGAGGCGGCGATCATCCTCGACATATTGAACGATGCGTGGAGCGGGAACTGGGGCTTTGTTCCCATCACCGACCGCGAGGTGGCGCATACCGGCAAGAAGCTGCGCCCGCTCGTGCGGGAGGATCTGATCATGATCGCCGAATACGAAGGCGAACCGGTCGCGTTCATGATGACGCTTCCCGACGTGAACAAGGTCATCCACAAGATCGACGGCCGGCTGTTCCCCTTCGGCTGGGCGAAATTGCTGCCTTGGCTGGTAAAGCCGACGAATGCCGACATGCGCGTGCCGTTGATGGGTGTGCGCAAGAACCTGCAGAACACCCGCCTCGCCAGCCAGCTCGCCTTCATGATGATCGAATATATCCGCCGTGCCGCGGTCGAGGAATATGGCGGCACCCGCGGCGAGATCGGATGGATCCTGGAGGATAATCAGGGCATGAACGCCATCGCCGAAGCCATCGATGCGCATGTGAATCGCGAATACACGATCTACGAAAAGACGCTTTGATGCGGTTATGGCGGGTGCGACCATCATTTGTTTGGCGCATCGGGAACACAGTGCGACCATCCGGGGTTTTCCCCCTGACGCAGCCAGCCCCGCCGCGCGGCGCAAACGCACGGCAGGAACGGCACAGGTGCGGTGAAGCACCGCTCCCGACCGCGCATTCAGCAAGGACCGCAAGGACGATGACCACCCGCCAGACACCGCCGGACCCGGATTACCGGATCGGTCATGCACTGGTGGTGGAGGACGATCCCATCCTCGCCATGTCGATCGAGGATATCCTGCGCAATGGCGGGGCACCGCAAGTGACCGTCGCGTCGAGCACGCGGACCGCGCTCGATGCGCTGGAGGAAACGCGGTTCGACGTGGTCGTGCTCGACGTGCATCTCGTCGATCGCGACGATGGCTGGGCCGTGGCCGAGCTTGTCATGCAACTCGGCCCGCAACGCCCGCGCATCATATTCTCGACCGGCAATCCCAAGGCGATCCCCGACACGATCAAGGAACTGGGCACGGTTCTCGCCAAGCCCTACGCACCGGAGGCCTTGCTCAACGCCGCGCGCGACAGCCGCCGTACCGGTCTGTTCGCGAAACTGCGCGGGGCGATCTCCAACGAATGATTCGCGACAAGCGGCGCAACGACCTTTCCGCACGGCGCATGAAAAAAGGCCTTCGCTCTCCTGTTAAAGAGCGAAGGCCTTTCGGGATCGTATCACCGGCCGCTTGGACGGGAGGGGGGTCTCGGCGGTGATACAGGCATAATGTCCGGACCGTGATTGGGTTCCGGGCGCCTTGCATTTTTTTCGAACTTTTTCCGTGCAATCGACCGAGCTGGCACCAAACCGGCGGATTTTCGAGGTTTTTCGGTCTATATATAGGGGCGCGGCGTATCCGTTCGGGCATCGAACTGCGCGAAACGCGCGGCGCTTTCCATATCGGGCACGTAAATTTCGTTGAGCGTCCAGTGCACCAGGTTTTCTTTTCGCAAGGCCTGTATCGAGCGATGCGTATGGACGAGCGAGAGGCCGAGCATGTCGGCGATCTGCGTCTGCGTGACGATCAGCGGCAGGCGATTGCCGTCTGCCACGCAACTCGCCTGCGCCCGCCTGAGCAGGAAAATGGCGAGATTTGCGATCCGTTCGAGCGCATTGCGCCGCCCCAGCGAAAGCAGATGATCCTCGAGCGCGGCCTCCTCGCGCGCCGCGATCCAGACCATGTCGAAGCCGAGCTGTGGATGGGCGGCCAGAAAATCCCGAAATCCCGCTCGCGGAAACGAACAGAGCGTGACGTCGCTCATTGCCTCGACCCCGTGCGACATCGGTTCGTCGAGCGCGGATTGCAGGCCGACCAGATCGCCGGGAAACATGAAATTGACGATCTGCCGCCGCCCGTCGGGCAATGCGCGATACCGGATGAGCACGCCGCGAAGCACGGTATGCAATTGCGTGGCCGGGGCGCCCTGAATGAACACCGCAGTGCCGCGCTTCAACGTGACTTCGCCCATCTTGTAACGTTCGATACCCGCACGGTCCTCTGGCGACGGCGGCTCCAGCCCTTCGCACGCCATCAAGGGGCATTGCTCGCATGATGTCGAAGCCATGCCCCTGTCGCCGTGTCGCATCCCCCGCCCCGTACCGTCCTGCACGCGAGCCCTCCCTACAGGTTTCATGATCGCCGTGTGACATGCGATAGAATAAATAACCTGGTCATTGTCAAATGCCTGTGACAGGCGGCGGTGCCATGGGTGGCGGCGGGCCGAATGGCTTGCGCCGTTCGTTCATTCATGGCTATGGCGGGAACAAGTCGGACGCCGCTGCGTTATGCTGCGGGTCTCATTATACGGAAGGGTTTGAATGTCTCTCGGGGCTAAAGTTGCCGCCAATCTTCCATATCTGCGCCGCTATGCGCGCGCGCTTTCAGGATCACAAAGCACCGGCGATGCCTTCGTGCGCGCCACTCTGGAGGCTGTTCTCGCCGATCCGGAGCTGAAGGAAAGCCTTGGCGAAGGCGGGCGCGTCCCGCTCTACCGCGCTTTCAACAAGCTGTGGGCGAGCGCCTATATGCAGGTCGACGGCGAAGGGCCGGGCGACATTCTGGGCGATCACGAAAGCGCGGCGCAGGAACGGCTTTCCAATATCACCCCGCTCAACCGGCAGGCGCTCTTGCTGACCACGCTCGAGGATTTCTCGATCAAGCAGGCGGCCGAGGTCATGGACCTCGAACCGGACGAGGTCGAAAACCTCGTGCAGGAAGCGGTGTCGGAAATCGACCGCGAGGCCGCGACGAGCGTGCTCATCATCGAGGACGAGCCGCTCATCTCGATGCAGCTTGAAGATCTGGTCCAGTCGCTGGGCCATGAAATCTGCGGCACGGCGGCCACGCGGACGCAGGCGCAGGATGTCATCAAGCAGCAGATGCCGGGCCTCGTGCTCGCCGATATTCAGCTTGCCGACGGAAGCTCGGGTCTCGACGCGGTGGACGATATTCTCGCCATCGATTCGGTGCCGGTGATCTTCATCACCGCCTACCCGGAACGCCTGCTGACCGGCGACCGGCCCGAGCCGACCTATCTCGTGACGAAGCCGTTTCAGGAATCGACGGTGCGCGCCGCGATCAGCCAGGCGCTGTTCTTCGGATCGAGCCGCCCGCTTCCCTGATAACGGCGGTTCCTGTCCGCAAGGATCGAAAAAAAGGCCGGCCCGCCATCGCGGTGCCGGCCTTTTTCGTGCCCATTGCAATCCGGCCGCCGCGCCCTTGGCCGCCCGCGCCCGCTCTACCGACGCGCGCGCATCGCGAATTCGGTGGGCAGACGGACCGGGATCAACATGGTGCAGCGAACGCCCGTCGTCTCGAACACGAGGTCGACGGGATTGCGCAATTCGTGGGCGACGATCTTTTCGATGAGGTCGGTGCCGAAACCGCGCGGCCGTTCCTGCGACACTGGCGGGCCGCCCTCCTCGCGCCAGCGCACCCGGACCAGCTTGTCCGAAACCAGATCCCATTCGACATGGACCATCCCATCCGCCACGCTCAGCGATCCGTATTTGGCCGCATTCGTCGCCAGCTCATGAATGGCGAGGCCGAGCGACAGGGCGTCATTCGGGGCAAGGTCGACCTCCGGCCCCGCCATTTCGACGTGGCGGTTCCCCTCCTGCGCATAGGGCGCCATTTCCACCTCGATCACGGCGCGCACGGGGGTGGTGCCCCATTCCGACTGCGTGAGGAGATCGTGCGTGGCCGACAGCGCCCGGATCCGTCCGTCGAGCGAATTGGCATATTCATCGAGGCTTTTCGCGCGCCGGCGGGTGAGCGACATGATCGACAGCACATTCGCGAGCGTGTTCTTCACCCGGTGGTTGAGCTCGCGCGTGAGCGAGTTGCGGATCGCGGCCTGCTCCTCCAGCCAGGCGATGGTGCGGCGCGCTTCGGCCGCCTGCCGCGTGAGCAGCCAGGCAATCGCCAGCGCGAGGCTGGCCACGATCAGCCCGCCGAACAGCACGATCACCGAAAGCTGGCTGAGCGCGGCCGGGGACAGCGCCTGCAGTTCGATGATCCATTCGCGATTGGCGATATTGACGGTTTTCGTAACGCTCTGCCCGCCGTTTTCGATCGTCATCGTTTCGGCCATCAACCGGTCAGGCGCGATCCTGCCGTCATAGACGCGCAGCGCGGCCCGTTCGGGCAATTCCCCCTCCAGCGCGGATTCGATGAAATCGTCGGCGTTGAACGGGCTGTAGATGTAGCCCTTGAGCCGCGTGGTCGCGCCTGTGCCGCTCGCATCGAACACAGGCATATAGATGAGGAAGCCGGGATCGGCATCGCCGTCCTCCTCCTGTACCAGCACGACCCGGCCTGAGGCAGTGGGCCGCGCGGTGCGTTCCGCCTCCCGCATGGCGCTGCGCCGGACCTGCTCGGAAAAGAGATTGAAGCCGATCGCGCGGCGGTTCCGGTCGGTCAGCGGTTGGAGATTGACGACGGGAACGGCATAGGCCTGATCGGACGACGGCAGGGGACGGACCTTGTACCCGGGCCATCCGGCATCGCGCATGGCACGTTCGAAGGCGGGGATATCCTGCGTATCGACACGCTCGCCCCAGCCGATCCCTTCGGCACCGCGAAAATTCGCGTCGAGCCGCAATTGCCCGATGAAAGTCTGGAACAGGGCGGCCGGTACCTCGTCCTGCGTCGCGAAAAGGGCAGCGCCCGAGCGCAGATAGGCGGCATTCGCATTGGCCCTGCGCTCCAGCGCGGAGGCGATGGAGGTGGCTTGTTGCTGAAGATCGCCGCGGCGGGTTTCGGTGTCGGCGCGTTCGACCGCCCAGACACAGATCGCGGTGATCGTCATCACGGCGAGAAAGATCGCCACCGGCAAGGCCCGTGGATAATGCGCGAACCATCGCAATACGCCGCCCATGCGCGGTTCGTCCCGGAATGCTTCGGGAACACTGCTCAATGGGCGCTCTGCCATGATCGCGCTCTGTTTCTTCATAAACCCCTGGGCAAAATACGAGCCGGCAGGCGAGGATGCGGGCGTCAGACCTTGCGAACCGCATCATACCCTTCGATTGCTTGCACTGACCGGAGGATGTGCCGTGTTGTCAAGGGTCGGCTTATACCCTATCGGATGGGGGAACCATCGCGCCGGACAAACGTTCCGCGCATATGACGAGGGTCGAATTAATTTTTGTAATGTCCACCTTTCGGGATCGAGCACGGATGCCGCTTTTGTGGAATGGGTCCATCCACGGCTCATCCGGGCTTTGCTGCGAGGCGGAATGACAGGTAACAAAGACGTGAAAAAAACGCCGAACGACAGCGACAAGCGATCGCCGGAGGGCAAGCGCCCCGACTGGACGACTGGCTTACGCCAATTATACGACTCGGTGGTCGAAGAGCCCTTGCCGGACAGCTTCGCGGATCTCTTGTCGAAGTTCGATTCGGAGGATTGATGTCAGCACATGACAAGCCTGCATCAAGCAGGAGAGCACCGGGTCAGGATGGCACGTTGCGTCAAAAGGAATTCAAACACGAACTGACGCAGGTGATCCCCCATTTGCGTGCCTTTGCGCGCGGGCTTTGCGGGCGTCCAGACATGGCCGACGATCTCGTGCAGGAAGCCTTGATGAAGGCATGGGCCGCGCAGGAACGGTTCGAGCCGGGCACGTCGATGCGCGCCTGGACCTTCGTGATCCTTCGCAATGCCTATCTCACCGATATGCGTCGCAACCGGTTTCGCGCCGATTACGACGAAACCGTCGCCGAACGCATCCTGACCGCCCCTGCGGGACAGGAAGGGCCGCTCCATCTCTCCGACATGCATCGGGCGCTGCTCACCCTCCCGCCCGAACGGCGCGAGGCGCTGCTGCTCGTCGGGGCCGGCGGTTTCAGCTACGAGGAAGCGGCGGAAATCTGCGAATGCGCCGTCGGCACGATCAAGAGCCGAGTCGGACGCGCGCGTGCGGCGTTGAACTCGATGCTCGACGAAGGCTCCATCCCGCAGCGTTCGGTCAAGGACAGGGTCGCCCATGCAGCGATCATGGGCGAATTGGACGACATGGCGGCGCCGCAGGTGAACGCCGGGCGCGATTGAAACGGGCCGCGCCGCGCACGATCGCGGCGGGCGATCGGACCGAAAGGCGCCCGGCACGGTTGGGGCACGAATGAATGGCCGATCGCGGACATGATGGAGACCGAGCGGCGGGCGACACCTTTCCCGCCGACGTCGATGGCACTGCTGCCACGCGCGTGATGTCGGGTGAGTTGGCGGGGGCGGAAAGCGCCGCGCCGACACCGCCCGACGATCATAGCCGGCTGCTGTCCGCATTGCTGTTGATGGGCGGGCTGGGCATATTCCTGGCCCTGCCCTTCGTCCTGTCGATCGGGGCGGTGGTGTTTCTCCCGCTAGTGACCGCGATCATCCTCACGATCATCCTGTCGCCGCTGGCCGACTGGCTCGCGCGGTGGGGCATTCCCAACGTTCTGGCCTCGTTTCTGTCGATGGTGATCTTCATCGCGATCGTCGTCGTCGCGCTGGCGACCGTATTGCAGCCCGCGATCGTCCTGATCGACGATGTGCCGCGCATGATCGAATCCATCGCCGAAAGCTTCTCCACCTTTCGCGGGCAGATCGAATGGGTGAACGAACTCAACCGGCAATTGGGCGAGCTTGGCGGCGGGAGCGCGGAGCGCGGCAATACGGTGGTCGTCGCGACCCCTTCGATCGTCGAACGGCTGGCCTATGCGACGCCGACGCTGATCGTGGAAACGCTGCTGACGCTGCTCATGGCGTTCTTCATGATCGAGGCGCGCGTGCGGATGCGGCGGCGGCTGCTGCTCGACCGTAGCGAGTTCGGCGCTTCGCTACGGGCCGCGCGCGTCATGCGGGAGGTACAGGACAGGGTCGCCAGCTATATCTTCACCGTAGGCATGATCAATGCGAGTGTCGGCGTGGTGGTTGCCCTCGGCGCATGGGCCCTGGACATGGATGCGCCGATCATGTGGGGCGGGCTGGCCGCGCTGCTCAATTTCCTGCCCTATCTCGGCCCGCTGGCGATGACGGGGCTGCTGCTGTTGTTCGGGCTTGGCGGGGCGGATACCATACTTGCCGGGCTGATCCCCGCGGCGGCCTATCTCGCCCTGCACGGGGTCGAGGCGAACGCCATCACGCCCGCGATCCTGGGCAAACGGTTCACCGTCAATCCGGTGCTGATCCTGCTCGCGATCAGCTATTTTACTTGGGTCTGGGGGGCATTGGGGGCGCTGCTGTCGGTGCCGATCCTGATCACGCTGATCGCGCTGTTTCAGCATCTGGGCCACCCCAATATCATCGGCTTCCTGTTTGGCGAACCGCTCTTCCTCCCGCGCGAGGAGCAGGACGAACCCCCGCTTCCGCCGGTGGCGTAGGGCGCCGTCGACACTGAAAATGCGGACATGAAAAAGGCCGGGCGCGATGCCCGGCCTTTGTTCGTTCGGCAGGATCCAACCGATCAGGAAGGATAGCTCCAGATCGAGCCGCGATCGTAATTTTCTGCGGCGAAGTCCCAGTTGATGTGGTCGGTCGCGACCGCCTTCAGATAGTCCGGGCGCACGTTCTTGTGATCGAGGTAATAGGCGTGTTCCCACACGTCGAGCGTCAGGAGCGGGTTCTTGTCGCCGATGGCCAGCGTGCCGGCGTCGTGCGTTTCCTCGATCGTGAGCTTGCCGTCATTATCCGCGGCGAGCCAGACCCAGCCCGATGCGAAGTGACCGGCACCGGCCTTCTGAATCTGGTCGAGGAACGCGTCGAGCGAACCGAACGCGCTGTCGATGGCGCGGGCCAGATCGCCCGAGGGTGTCTTCTTGTCCGGGCTCATCGAGTTCCAGTAGAAGCCATGGTTCCACGCCTGCGCCGAATTGTTGAACAGGCCCTGATCGCCCTTGCTGTCCGCCTCGGCGATGATCTTCTCGAGAGAGGCACCGGCAAGGTCGCTGCCCTCGATGGCGCCGTTGGTCTTGTCGACATAGGCCTTGTGATGCTTGCCGTGGTGGGTGTTCAGCGTGTCGGCCGAAAGCGCCGGGCTGAGCGCGTCGGCGGCATAGGGAAGGTCGGGAAAGCTGATCGACATGAATGTCTCCTGATTAGAAATATATACGACCCCGTAGCCCCGATATGGGCCGGGTATTTAAATTACCAACGGGTGAACGGCGATGAAGTTGCATGGAAGGCCGGATTTTTACCGCACGCGGCCCCCCGCCCCTGCACCGTCACAGCTCCGCGACGCGCGACCGCCGCCCCACGGTCGCCGCCACGGCCACATCCATCGTCACGTTTCCAAGCGTCCGCATCAGATCCGGCACCACCTCCACCGCGACCAGCAGCGCCAGCGGCTCGATCGGCACCCCCATGGTCAGCGCGATCGGCCCGATCGATGCGACAAAGCTGATCGCACCGGGTAGCGATACCGAGCCCAGCGTCGTCAGCATGGACACCGCCAGCCCGGCCGCGATGACCGGCGGCGACAAGGGCACGTCGAACAGCGCCGCGACATAGATAGCGACGGCAAGGTTCATCGCCGGGCTGGTCGCGCGAAAAATCGCGACCGCCATCGGCAGGACGAAATCGCTCGCCTCCTCCCGCACGCCGAGCTGCCGCGTCGCCGACAGCATCGCCGGCAGGCTGGCGAGCGAGCTTTGCGTCGACAAGGCAACCGCCTGCGCCGGGAGGATCGCGCGGGCGAAGGCGGGCACAGACACGCGCGCGCCGACCACCGCCACCGCATAGGCGGCAAAAAAGATCGCCGCGCCCACCGACACCACCAGCGCCACGTAATGTGCGAGCAGGCCGATCGCGTCCGCCCCGCTCGTCGCGCCGAGCGCGGTGCCCAGCGCGAACACGCCCACCGGCGCGAGTCTTAGCACCCAGCCGATCATCACCAGCATCGCATTGCCCAAAGCGGCGAAGAATTCGGCAATGATATCCCGCTGCACTGCGGCCAGCCGGGTCAGCGCCATCGCGAACACGGCAAAGAACACGACCAGCGGCAGCATCGCGGTTTCCGCCGCCGCCGCAACGATATTGACGGGCACCAGGCGCCCGATGAGGTCGCCGAGCGAGGGTACAGGCCCCGGCTCTGCCCCCGCCATCTGCCGGGCGAGCGCCTGCGCCGCTTCGCCCGGAACCGGAAAGGCGGACAGAAGCGCCGGCATCGCCACCGCCGACAACGCCGCCCCTGCGAGCAGCACGAGCGCGAATGTCGCAAGGGTCAGCGCCGCCATCCGCCCGGCCCCCGCCGCCTTCACCATTTGCAGGATGCCATTCACGAGCAGGGCCGCCACCAGAGGCACGATCGTCACCTGCAACGCGCGCAGCCACAATGTCCCCACCGGGCCAAGAACGGCGAGCACGGCATCCCCCCCGCCCCGTTCGGCCAGCACGAACCCCAGCGTCAGTCCCGCGACGAGCGCGGCCAGCGTCCATGCCGCCGGCATCCGGATTTCGGGCGGCGCGAGCCCGCCTGCCGAGGCGGGGCGGGAACCGGCCGCTTCGTCAATTTCGTCGTTTGCGCGGCCCGTTGCCAAGATGCTTGCCCCTTTTCATGCCCGGCGCACCGTGACATGGAACGCGTTTGAGCCGCATGATGCACGCACGCATTGCATCGCAGCAAGGGACGAAAACTTTTGGGACGCAAATATTTCGGCACCGACGGCATTCGCGGCCGCACCAATGAAGGGGTGATGACCGCCGCCATGGCGATGAAGGTGGGCCAGGCCGCCGGCACCTATTTCCTGCGCGGCGCGCACAAACACCGCGTCGTCATCGGCAAGGATACGCGGCTTTCCGGCTATATGATGGAAAGCGCGCTGGTCGCCGGGTTCACCAGCGTGGGGATGGACGTGGTGCTGCTCGGCCCGATGCCGACGCCGGCGGTCGCGATGATGGCGCGTTCGATGCGAGCCGACCTCGGCGTGATGATCTCGGCCAGCCACAATCCGTTCGAGGACAATGGCATCAAGCTGTTCGGGCCCGACGGGTTCAAGCTTTCGGACGAGGATGAGATGGCGATCGAGATGATGCTCGATCAGGAACAATTGCTCGTCCCGGCAAAGGATATCGGCCGCGCCCGCCGCATCGACGATGCCAAGGGGCGCTATATCCACGCGGTGAAGAATTCGCTGTCGGACAGGGTGCGGCTGGACGGGGTGAAGATCGTCGTCGATTGCGCGCATGGTGCCGCCTATGACGTGACGCCTTCGGTCCTGTGGGAACTGGGTGCCGACATCGTCGAAATGGGCGTCTCGCCCAACGGGCTCAACATCAACCAGGACGTCGGCTCGACCGCGCTCGACGCGATCAAGGCGCGTGTGGTCGAGGAAGGCGCCGACATCGGCATCGCGCTCGACGGGGATGCGGACCGGTTGATCGTGGTGGACGAAACGGGCCGCACGGTCGATGGCGATCAGATCATGGCGCTCATCGGGCGGGACATGCATCGGCAGGGAAGGCTGACCGGCGGGGGCGTGGTCGCGACGGTGATGAGCAATCTGGGCCTTGAACGTTTTCTGGAAAGCGAGGGGCTGTCGCTGGTGCGCACGGCGGTCGGCGACCGTTATGTGCTGGAGGCGATGAAATCGGGCGGCTTCAACGTGGGCGGCGAACAGTCCGGGCACATGATCCTGCTCGACCATGCGACGACGGGCGACGGGACGGTCGCCGCGCTGCAGGTGTTGTCGGCGCTGGTGCAATCGGGCGGCCGGGCGAGCGAACTGCTCCACCTGTTCGACCCGGTGCCGCAATTGCTCAAGAATGTGCGCTATACGGGCGGGCAACCGCTCGACACCGAAAGCGTGAAGACCGCCATCGCGCATGGCAAGGGCGTGCTGGCCGACACGGGCCGCGTCGTCATCCGAAAATCGGGGACCGAGCCCGTGATCCGCGTCATGGCCGAAGGCGACGATGCAAAAATCGTGGAACAGGTCGTCGATGCGATCTGCGATGCGGTGCGGGACACAGGCGCATGACCATTGCCCGCATATTGGTGATCGCCGGTTCGGATTCGTCCGGCGGCGCGGGGATACAGGCCGATATCCGCACCATCACCATGCTGGGCGCGCATCCGATGACCGCGATCACCGCCATCACCGCGCAGAATACGCAAGGCGTGCAGGGCGTTCACATGCTGCCCGCCGATTTTGTCGTGAAACAGGCGCAAAGCTGTATCTCCGATATCGGCGTCGACGCGGTGAAGATCGGCATGCTTGGCTCGCCCGACATTGCCCACGCGGTCGCCGACCTGCTCGAACCGCTGCGCGTGCCTATCGTCTTCGACCCGGTCATGGTTGCGACCAGCGGCGCGATTCTCGCCGATGCGGAGACCATTGCCGGGTTCGAACGCTTGATGGCGCTCGCCGCATTGACCACGCCGAATCTGCCCGAGCTGGAGGCATTGGGCGGGGAGGCGGTGCTGCGCGAAAAGACGCGCGCCTTGCTGATAAAGGGGGGGCATGCGACCGGTCCCCAAATTGAAAACCGGCTGGTCGAGGGCGGCGACGAAACCATTTTCGTATCGCCCCGCATCGACACGCGCCACACGCACGGGACCGGCTGCACGCTGGCGAGCGGGATTGCCGCGGGGCTGGGTGCGGGGCTGGCCCTGCGCGAGGCGACGGGCCGGGCGATCCGCTTTGTCGAGCAGGCAATCGCGCATGTACCGGGCCTTGGCCACGGGGGCGGGCCATTGGGCCATGCGATGGGGCGCGTGCCGTTCGACGACATGCGCCCCATCGCCGATCAGGGTTGGGCCGGCGGCAATTGATAGAAGCGGGTGACGCGGTCCCACGCTTCATCCGCGGTTTCGACGATGCGAAACAGCTGAAGGTCTTTTTCCGAGATGACGCCTTCCTCGGCCAGCGCGTCGAAATTGACGACGCGAGTCCAGAAATCCTTGCCGAAGAGCAGAATCGGGATCGGCCGCATCTTGCCGGTCTGAATGAGGGTCAGCAATTCGAAGAATTCGTCGAACGTGCCGAACCCGCCGGGAAACACCGCCACGGCCCGCGCCCTCAGCAGGAAATGCATCTTGCGCAGCGCGAAATAGTGAAACTGGAACGACAGGCGCGGCGTCACATATTCGTTGGGGGCCTGTTCGTGCGGCAGAACGATATTGAGGCCGATCGATTCGGCGCCGGCATCCTGCGCCCCGCGATTGGCGGCCTCCATGATCGACGGGCCGCCGCCCGACGTCACGACGAACTGGCGCTTGCCATCCTCGATCACCGCGGCGGAACTGGCGAGGAAGGCAAGCTTGCGCGCCTCTTCGTAGAATTTCGCCTTTTCGATGAGCTTCTCGACCGTCTTGGCCGGCCGGTCGTCCTTCCCGGTCGCATCTTTCAGCAGTTTGGCCTCTTCGGGCGAAGGAATGCGCGCCGAGCCGTAAATCACGAGCGTGGAGCCGACGCCCGCCTCCTCGAGCATGGTTTCCGCCTTGAGCAGCTCCAGCTGAAACCGGACGGGGCGAAGGTCTTCCCGCAAGAGAAAATCGGTATCGCGGAATGCCAGCTTGTATGCCGGGTGTCGCGTTTGCGGCGTATGCTGCGGCGAGGCATCCGAAAAGGCGGCCTCCTGCTCCGCCTTGTAGAATTTGCGCGGGGTGAGAGAGCGGTCGGGTTTTGACGGCTCGCCATGTGGGCCGGGAACGCCCGGTTCGGTGGGCGGATCTTTGCGTTCGGTCATTCTCGGTTCCCTCTCCTGCGCCGGGCGCATCCCGTATGGAATAGCCAGCCCAGATAGGCGCCGGGGCGGCAGACGCAAGCCGGAGCAGGCGCTATTGTGCGCCGCCCTTGCAAGAATCCGCGGCGCCCGGCCGCCTATGCCGCGAACCGCATGGTTCCGGGCGTAAGAGCCTGTGCCCGCCGGGAGGTGCGTTCCATCTTGAACTTGCCGATTTCATCCGCGAGCGAGTTCGCTTCGCTGGTGAGTTGCCGGGCGGCGGCGGTCGCCTGCTCAACCATGGCGGCGTTCTGCTGCGTCACGCCGTCCATCTCGGTGACTGCACCGCTGATCTGGGACAGGCCATCGGACTGCATGCTGGCGGCGCTGGCGATATCCTCGATCAGCGTGCTGATCTGTGCGATACGGTCGATGATGCGGTCGAGCGATTGCCCGGTCTCGCCAACCAGCGTGACACTTTCCTGCACCTGTCCGGCGGTCGCATTGATGCGCGATTTGACGTCCTGTGCAGCTTCTGCGGAGCGTTGCGCGAGGGCACGAACCTCGGATGCGACGACCGCGAAACCGCGCCCCGCCTCGCCGGCACGGGCCGCCTCGACCCCGGCGTTGAGCGCGAGCAGGTTGGTCTGGAACGCGATACCGTCGATGACCGAGATGATGTCCGAAATCTCGACCGAGGTGGTTTCGAGCCGTTCCATCGCGGCGACGGTGCGTTTCACGACCGCGCCGCCGCGCCCGGCATCATCCTTCGCATCGACGACGGCGCTGCTTGCCTTTTCCGCGTCTTCGGCGGTCTTGCGCACCGTTTCGGCAAGCTGGCGCAACGCGGCCGATGTTTCCTCAAGGCTGGCCGCCTGGCGCTCGGTACGCTGTGCAAGATCGTCGGACGCCTGCGACACTTCGCCCGCACCGACCTTGAATTCCGAAACGCTGTCGCTGACCGAGCCGATGGTCGCGGCAAGCTCCGTGACCGCTGCATTGAAATCGAGCCTGATCTGGGCGTAGGCTTTGGGAAGTTCGCGATTGATGGTGCAGGTCAGGTCGCCGGCCGCGAGGCTGGAGAGATGTTCGGCCAGCACCTCGGTCGCATCGGCGGACGCGCGTGCCTTTTCCCGTTCCGCATCCACGACGGCCTCGCGGAACGTATCGACAGCGCGGGCGATATCGCCGATCTCGTCACGCTGATCGAGATGCGGGACGTCCGCTTTGCCCTTCGACGCGGCAAGCCCGCGAATGGTGACGGCAAGCCGCTGAATCGGGCTGACGACGTGGTTACGCACCGTGGCGATCGCGGCAAGGCCGATGGCGCCCGCAACAACGACCAGTGCGATCATCAGGTTGCGCATGAAATAGGCCAGATCGATCTCGCGCGCACCGGTGGATTTCGCGACGTCGATCTGCAATTCGACAAGGTCGCTGATATGTTCGGAAATGGGGTCGATGGCGGGATAGAGATCCTCTTCGATAAATTGACCGAGCGCAGCAGCATCGCGGCGTTGCAGAATGGATTCCAGCCTGTCGATCCGCGCATTGGCGGCGGTCATGCGGGCCTGCGTCTGCTCCACCATCTCGGCTTCGGTTTCGGTCAGGCGGGTCGAACGGTAATTGGTCCAACGCTGATTGATATCGGCGCGACCGGACCTGATCTGCCCTAACGCATCGGCATAGCTGAGGCTGCCGCTGCGCGCCTTGTGCGAGGCGTCAACGATATCCACCGCATATCTGTCGGCCACAATCTTGAGATCGCCGACCGCCGCCACGCGATCCGTGACGATCGTTTCGAACGCGGCGGTCGTTTTCGCCATGGTTACGAGGGACAGCGTGGCCATCGCGGCGATGATGAGGATGAGACCGGCGAGACAGACGGTGAGCTTTTTGCGAATTGTCATGAGCGGCGTTGTGATGCGCAACCATGTAAAAACGACGCAGGCGCAATTACGCAAACATACGGGTGTGAAGCGCGGCTATCGGTAGCTTTCGCGTCGGGGTGGCATGGCCTGTTCTCGACCCTAGGGCGCGATGCACCATATCTTAAAGCGTTGCGGCCGATGATGGCGTGCATGTCGGACCAGGACATTCATGGAATGCGCGGATCCGTACCGCGCCCCGCAAATGGGGACCCTTCGCAAGGTTCTTATCCATGGTGTTCAATGATGGTCGGCAATGGATTCGCGCCCTGAAGAAACGGATCGCGCGCTTCTCGATTCCGGCGGCTTTCGATTCCCGGCTCGCAATCCGCTTCATTACCGTCGTCGTCGCCCCGTCGGTCGTCTTTGCGCTCGGCGTCGTCCTCTTTTCCGCGTGGAGCTTGCAGACCACCGTCCGCCAAAGCGACCAGGCCATGCGCGACCGCCAGGTTCGCGAGGTACGCGCGATGATCGCCGATGCACTCGACGAACTTGCACAGACGCAGGCCGGCGTCGCCATCTGGGACCCGGCGTGGGAAGAGGCGCGGAAAGCGCAACCCGATCTCGACTGGATCGAGGATAATATCGGAATATGGCTCCACTACACCTTCGACCATGATTCGATCTACATTCTGAATGCCCGGAACGACCCGCTCGTCATGATCGATGGCAAGCGTTCGGACGCGGCAAGCTATCGCAAGGTCGCCGCCGATCTTGCCCCGCTCGTGGATTCGACGCGCGGAATCGGGTCGCGCACGCCGTCCGCGCATGACCGGCTCGACGGGCAGCCGCTTTCGCCCGACAGCACGGTCCGCACGTCCGAATTCACGATTCACACCACCGATCTCGCGCAGATTGGCGGGCGCCCGGCGGTGGTCAGCGTGATGCGCATGTCTCCCGATTCGTATTGGAACGAGGCCTATTCGGGAACCGAGCCGCTGCTTATCAGCGTTCGCTTTTTCAATTCCGGCCTACTCAAGAATCTCTCCGATTTCGGCATGATCAAGGGGGCACGCGTGACCAAGCGCCCGGACCCCGCCGGTTCCGGAACGCTCAGCCTGCGGCTCGAATCCGCGACCGGAGAGCATATCGGCTATTTTACGTGGCAGCCCCAGATGCCGGGACACTCGATCCTGGAATCCATTCGCGGCCGCGTCATCGCCGCGTTGGCCGCGATGGCCGTGCTGCTGGCGCTGCTGCTTGCCGGTATTGCGCGGCTGATGGCGCGGGACGCGAAATTCATCGGCGAACTTTCCGCCGCGCACAGCGAGTTGCAGGCAAAGGAGGCGCAGGCGAACTATCTCGCGCTTCACGATTCGCTCACCGGCCTGCCCAATCGCATTGCCTTCATGGATTTTGTCGACCGGGCGCTGTCGGCGCATCACGGCGGCAAAGGACCGGCGGTCATGCTGGTCGATCTCGACAGGTTCAAACAGGTCAATGACACGCTGGGGCATTTGGCGGGCGACCGATTGATCGAGCAGGTCGGCAAGCGGCTTTCGTCCGTAACGCCCGAAAATGGAATGGTGGCGCGGCTGGGCGGGGACGAATATGCAATCTGCCTGCCCGCGGGGCCTGGTGGACCGGAAGCGGTGGCCATTGCGGAGGCCGCCCTCGAACAGCTGCGCGAGCCGTTCTCGATCATCGGCTCGACTGTCCATATCGGTGGGAGCATCGGCATTGCGCTCGCGCCAAAGCAGGCCGTGACGCGCACCGAATTGCTGCGCCGCGCAGACATTGCGATGTATCGCGCCAAGGAGCGGGGACGCAACGGTTGCCGGGTGTTCAGCGCGGACATGGACCGGACCATGTTGCGCCGCCTCCGGATCGAGGAGGACTTGCGCAAGGTGCTCACCGGCGATGAAGGCCTCTATGTCCAGTTTCAGCCGCAATATACCGCAAAGACCGGCCATCTCGCCGGGTTCGAGGCGCTCGTGCGCTGGAGCCATCCGACTTTTGGCGAGCTGGCACCGGATGCGTTCATTCCGGTGGCGGAGGATTGCGGGCT
This sequence comes from Croceicoccus hydrothermalis, assembly GCF_022378335.1. Lineage (GTDB taxonomy): Bacteria > Pseudomonadota > Alphaproteobacteria > Sphingomonadales > Sphingomonadaceae > Croceicoccus > Croceicoccus hydrothermalis. Next base: position 1,137 of record NZ_JAIQCI010000037.1, on the reverse strand, counting down.
GATTCTCCCGCTCGGCATGTGGGTTTTGAAGGAAACCTGCCGGGTCGCGCGTGCCTGGCCCCGGTTCGGTTTTGCCGTCAATGTATCCCCCGTGCAATTGCGCGCGCCAGGCTTCGCAAACCAGGTCACCGCCGTCGTTTGCGAAGCGGGCGTCTCTCCGGCGCAGATCGAACTCGAAATTACCGAAACGATGTTCCTCGAGACCGACGAATCGATCAGGCGCACGCTGGCCGCGTTGCGCAAGGCGGGGTTCCGTCTCGCCATCGACGATTTCGGCACCGGTTTTTCGAGCCTCAACTATCTCAGCCACTTCCACGTCGACCGCATCAAGATCGATCGCAGCTTCGTCGCCCGGCTGGGACAGGATGTTCAGGCCGGTGCGATCATCGAGACGGTCATTTCTCTCGGTCAGGCGCTGGACGTGTCTGTGATTGCAGAAGGCGTGGAAACGTCGGAGCAAAAGGCATTTTTGCAGATGGCCGGCTGTAATGCGCTGCAAGGGTTCCTGTTTTCGGCCGCAGTGCATGAGCGGGACCTGCCCGTGCTGCTCGAACCCCGGCGACCCGCCCTGTCCGGGCTCTGAACGATGCCCTGCGGTATGCGGTCTAGCCTTCGCCGGATCATCGCGATCCGGTAAGTCTCAGCCCCCTTTTACGCTCGCCATTTTGGCATCCGCCGCGAAGCTCGGGAAACGCTCGCTCAAGAACGGGCAACAGGCACGCTTGTCTTGCCACGGCGGGTTGGACGGCATTTGCGCCTGTAAGCGATAAAGTGTGACGGCTGCTTTCAGGACGTCGTCGTGTAAGTCGGGCTGGTTTGTTCTGGGGGCAGCATACTACTTCAGTCATTGAAAGAACGCCAAGGCGGTATGTCGTTCAGTCAGGTCGGCTGCCGATTAAAGCATGGGCGCAATAACTGTGTGAATCCACGTCAAAGCCAACCAAGTCGCAGGCCACCATCATGCGCCGGTTCTCAGCTATGTCGTCGAGCATAGTGAAAGGTGCAGCCACAGGGCGCTGAATGGCGAAAAAGCCGTCTGGATCATTTTATGTACTGCGGCTGGGTGATTTGGTTGCGGGGGTTGGATTTGAACCAACGACCTTCAGGTTATGAGCCTGACGAGCTACCGGACTGCTC
>NZ_JAIQCI010000003.1 GCF_022378335.1 Croceicoccus hydrothermalis | reverse complement strand
GACAAGTGCCCCGACAACTATCTCGCCGCCGTCAAGCTCATCTGTGCACGCATCTGGTGCGCCGCGTTATGAGTCTACGGCCTAAAAAAGGCCACCGCGTATTTCGCCAGAAATGCAAAGTGAGATACGCATTTGTTGCTGAGCATCGTGATCGTTTTGGCGTGCGGGCGATGTGCCGCTGCCTCGCCGTGCAGCCCAGCGGTTACTATGCCTGGCAGAAGAGCCCGCTTAGCCAGCGGGCTCGGGAAGATGCCCCGCAGACCGATCTGATCCGCAAGGCTTGGAACGACAGCAGCAAGGTCTATGCCTACCACAAGCTGCACGATGACCTTCTGGATCATGGCGAAACCTGCTGCCCCAACCGCGTTGCACGGTTAACCAGGCTAGCGGGTATCAAGGCCCAGGTCGGCTACAAGCGCCGGCCTGGCAGCTATGGCGGCAAACCTTCCCTGGCGGTCGACAACAAGCTGGATCGCCAGATCTTTACTCGCGCCGCGTGGTGGGTTGGTCGATGCAGAACCGCCAGACTACTGATGGGGTGCTGCAGGCGCTGCACATGGCGGTATGGCGGCGCAAGACGAAGCATCGGGTGCTGATCCACTCGGATCAGGGCTCGCAGTTCACCAGCATGGATTGGGCTTCCTTCATCCGGGCTCACAATCTTGAGCCTTCGATGAGCCGGCGCGGCTACTGCCATGACAACGCCGTCGCCGAGAGCTTCTTCTCCTCACTCAAGCGTGAGCGCATTCGGCAACGCACCTACAAAACACGCGAGAAAGCCCGGCAGGACGTGTTCGATTACATCGAGATGTTTTACAACCCGGTCCGCAAGCAGGTCAGGAGAGGGATGCGGTCACCCGCACAGTTCGAACGGCAGCACATTTTGAAAGCAGAAGACGTCTAGAAAACTAGGGGCTACTCACACACCTATAATCTGCTCTTCCGAAAACGTTGAACGCTTCATCGTCTGCCCTTCCTTCAGGCCAGACCTGACGATGATTCACTGCTGTGGATTCCCAAGCTGCTGAAAATCTGATTCGGTAGCGCAAGCAGATGGAGGCTTACGATAGCGGCGGCGATTGTTGATCGATCAAATTACCTATCATTGGAAATGCGCCGGTTTGCCCGGCAATGCAGTGATGCAGTCGGCCTTTAGCGGTGGCCGCGATTCTGGGCAGCGGGAGCCGGAGCGAGGCAGCGAAGTTGGCCGGCGTGACCTTGGAGATCGTGGGAGATTGGGTGCTGCGATTCAATGATGGCGGTCCCGGCGGCCTGGCGAAACGCAAGGAGCCGGGGCGCGCCTCGCTTCTGAAAGATGCACAGCGCGCCCGGCTCTCCGAGATGGTCGAGACCGGCCCGATCCAGCTATCGATCACACGCCACACCATCGGGCGCGAACTTCGCGCGATGGGCTAACGCAAGCTATCGGCGCGGCCCCGCCATCGCGGCCAGAAGCCTGCCGGCATAACCATTTCTAAAAAAGTTCGCTGCCTGCCAGAGGCAAATCAGACGCAGCCTCCCGAAAGAAACGCGTGTAGAGCTGTGGTGGCAGGATGAAGCCCGTATCGGTCAGCGGGCCAAGCTCACTCTCCGCCGGAAAAGTATGACAAAAGACCGTCGCCGCTGAAGATGAGACACGATCATCAGCTTGGCTCTTTGTTGCGATCTGTCCTGCTCAGGGCAATGCTGCCGGCATCGTCATGCTCCGGTGCAACAGCGAGGCGATGAGTATGCATCTGGAGGGCATCGCTCTCCACATTGCGTCGAGGGCCAATGCCGTATCAAATCCTGAAAAGGCAGGATGGCAGGGACCGGCGGGATTGGTCGTCCCCTCCAGCATCACGCTGATGACGCTGCCGCCACGATGCCCCGAACTTAACCCGGTCGACAACTTCTGGCAGTTCATGCGCGACAACTGGCTGTCGAACCGCACCTTCAAATCCTACGACGACATCGTCGACCATGGCTGCTTCGCCTGGAAAAGGCTCGCTAATCAGACTTGGCGCACCTTGTCCATCGGACGTCGTCGATGGACCCATGGGTCATGATCAACGCGCCTTGGTATTAGTCGGTTTCGTGGAGGGTCTCGATACTACCCGAATGCCTACCGCCCCTGCAGGATCCGGCAATAGTCTAATCCAGTTGAAGAGATTGCAGATATCACTTAATTTTGGAAATGCGCTCATGCCATTCTCGCTGGCTCTCGGCGCAGCAGAAGTTCTGAACCGACCCTCAGGCGCGATGAACATTCTACAAAAGCAATCGTGCGTGCAAAGAATGCGTTGAGTCCGAAACGCGTCTTTGCCTTCCGGAAAGTGCTAAATAAATCTCATCTTTTTGCACCTTATGCCCGCAACTGGGCCGCATGCAATGCGGCGGCTATTGCTTCGGAACAGAAAAACTTCCGGTCACGCGGCCACTATTGCGGCGAACCATCCCACCTTCGTTAGCTATCGCCGCGGAACTAGCCGTGCTGCCATTAACGCTGGACACGCCGGTATTGAGATCGATTGTAAGCCGTTCGCCGTTTAACGTGTCGGACCCGCGGCGCAGAGCAACGTCGCCTGTCAACGTAATTATTCGGCGGTTGAAATCATAAACGCCCACGTCCCCGCTCGCGGTTTCGGTGGCGCGCATAACCCGCACGCCGCCCGTCGCCGCGATCCGCTGAATACGCAAGGTACCGGTGTCGGAGTAATTGACGATGGTTCGTTCCGCCGTCAGTCGCAAATCTCCCTGATCGATGACGACATCACCCGACAGGACGACGCGGTTCGAACGGTCCTGCAATTCGATGCGATCGGCGGCATAATTGACTGGCTGATCCGAATTAAAACCTGCGATGGACTGCGCCGACAAGGGTGAACCGGCGAATGCTGCGACACCGGCAAAGGTAAGGGCGAAGGCCGCCACGCCCGCCTGAACCGGTGTCGGAATGCGCGAAAGTATTTTCGATCGGATCATTGCGGAAGCCTCAATTCGCCCGGAACCATGCGCAGGCGTGCATCGCCGATAAGCGAAACCGTGCGGTCCTGCAAATCCACTTCGAGGCGGTCGGCGCTGAACCGGCCCGACGGAATTTTGCCCTCGATCCGCCCTTCGCCGACGAGCGATTGGGAGGCGAGATCGATGGACACATTGCGCGCCATCAACCGATAGCCGTCCGCCGCGGTGAAATTCACCACTCCGCCGACGTCAATGCGCTCGTCCCCGAAATCGAAAAGACCTCGGCTCGCCGTCAATTGGGCCGGCCCCTCGTTCAACAAGATACGCGCGATGAGCGAATCAAGTTCGACCTCGCGAATCGCTTCGGTACGCTGCACCGCTTCGCCCGCATTGATGGAGAACGGGCGCCCCTTGTCATCCGCCCCGCGATACATCGCCCGTTCCACCGCCATGCGGTTGTCAGTCAATGCAACCTTGTTGCGATCGAGCAGGAAGCTGATCTCGCTGCGCGGGGCGAGCGGGGCGAGCACCATGAGCGCGGCCACCACGCCGATCGCGATGGGAAGCGCGAACAGCAGAACCCGGATCAGCCGGTCATGCCCGCCACCGGGACGCGCCACGTGGCGGCGTTTGTCGCGGATGAGTTCGGCCTGTGCGGTCATGACGATCCATATGGGGGCGGGGCGGCGGATTGAAACCTGCGACCCGGGAGGGGGCGGCGCCGGCTATCCTCAGGCTTCGTGGCTGAATATATCCTTGTCTTCCCACCCGGCGATGTCGAGCAGCGCGCGCGTCGGCAGGAAATCGAAACAGGCTTTGGCCATGGCGGTACGGTTTTCGCGCTCCAGTCTTTCGCGAAAAATCTCTACCATCGCGTGCAGGAAGCGGACATCAGAGGCGGCATAATCCTTCTGTGCATCGTTGAGCGTCGGCGCGCCCCAGTCGCTTGATTGCTGCTGCTTGGAAATATCCTTGTTCAGCAATTCATTGACCAGATTCTTGAGCCCGTGCCGGTCGGTGTAGGTCCGGGTCAGCTTGCTCGCGATCTTGGTGCAGAATACGGGCGCGGCCATCACGCCGAGGTAATACTGGATCGCGGCGAGGTCGAAGCGGGCGAAATGATAATATTTCTCCCGCGCCGGATCGGCCAGCACCGCCTTGAGGTTCGGCGCGTCATACCGGCTGTCGGGCGCAAACCGCACCAGATGTTCGTCGCCGTTGCCGTCCGCGATCTGCACGACGCAGAGCCGGTCGCGCTGGGTGACGAGCCCCATGGTTTCGGTATCCACCGCGATCGGGCCGGGGGTGAGCACGCCTTCGGGCAGGTCTTCTTCATGAAAATGCACTGTCATACCCTTGCCCTTAGGCCGATTGGCGAAAGAGGGGAAGGGGGGTGGCGAGCGCCGCGTCTGATGGCTAGGCATACGAGCCATGACCGACCATGCCGTACCGCCCGCCTGGGCCCCGATCCTCGCGCCCGTTCTCGACCGGCCGGAGGCGCGGCAACTCGGCGGCTGGCTTAGGGCGGAGGAGGATGCCGGGCGCACGATCTACCCGCCGCGCGGGCAGCGGCTGCGCGCGCTCGAACTCACCCCGCCCGACGCGGTGCGGGTCGTGATCCTGGGACAGGACCCCTATCACGGGCCGGGGCAGGCGAACGGGCTGGCGTTCTCGGTCGCAGGGTCGCAGAAGCTGCCGCCCTCGCTCCGCAATATCTTCAAGGAGCTGGAGGCGGATTGCGGGACGCCCCCGTCACCCGGTGGCGATCTGACGCGATGGGCGGAGCAGGGCGTGCTCCTGCTCAACAATGCATTGACGGTGGAGGCAGGGGCCGCCGGCTCGCATCAGAAACGCGGGTGGGAGCCGATTACCGATGCGGTTGTGGCCGCCGTCGCGGCGCAGGGCGCGCCGACCGTCTTCATCCTGTGGGGCAGCCACGCGCAGGGCAAGGCGGACCGGATCGGCCTGTCGGACGATGGCCCGCACTGCGTCATCCGGTCGCCGCATCCCAGCCCGCTTTCAGCGCATCGCGGCTTTTTCGGCTCAAGACCGTTCAGCCGCGCCAACGCGTTCCTCTCCGAACACGGGCGCGGCCGAATCGACTGGTAAAAGGGCGGGGTTCAGGCGGTTTCGTCGATCTTCAACGTGCCGCGCCGCACTTGGTCGCGTTCCATGCTTTCGAAGAGCGCCTTGAAATTGCCTTCGCCAAAGCCTTCGTCGCCCTTGCGCTGAATGAATTCGAAGAACACCGGGCCGATGCTGGCCTCGGCGAAAATCTGGAGCAGGAGGCGCGGCTGGCCGCCCTCGGTCGACCCGTCGAGCAGGATGCCCCGCTTGCGCAATTCCTCCACCGCGACGCCGTGTCCGGGAAGGCGTTCTTCCAGCATCTCGTAATAGGTTTCGGGCGGCGCGGTCATGAACGGGACGCCGGTTTCCTTCAAACGGTCCCACGTCTCGAACAGATTGTCGGAGATGAAGGCGATGTGCTGAATCCCCTCGCCATTATATTCGCGCAGGAATTCCTCGATCTGGCCCTTGCCGCCGTCGCCTTCCTCGTTGAGGGGGATGCGGATCTTGCCATCGGGCGCGGTCAGCGCCTTGGACGTGAGGCCGGTATATTCGCCCTTGATGTCGAAATAGCGGATCTCGCGGAAATTGAAGAGCTTCTCGTAATAATCGGCCCAGAACGCCATGCGCCCGCAATACACATTGTGGGTGAGGTGATCGATCCGGTCGAGCGCCGCCCCGCGCGGAAACCGTTCGACGCCGGGCAGATATTCGAAATCGATGTCGTAGATCGAGAGCGCACGTTCGTCGCCCTCGTGATCAGGATCGTCATAGCGGTCGACGAGGTAGATGATCGCATTGCCGATGCCGCGAATGGCAGGCAGGCGCAATTCCATCGGGCCGGTTTCGACCTCGACCGGCTCCGCGCCGCGTTCGAGCAGCTCGGCATAGGCCTTCCCCGCGTCCTTGACCCGGAATGCCATGCCGCACGCGCTCGGCCCGTGTTCCCGGCTGAAGAACCAGGCCGGGCTGCGCGGTTCGTAATTGGTGACGAGGTTGATTTCCCCCTGGCGCCACAGCTCGACGTCCTTGGACCGGTGGCGGGCCACCTTCGTAAAGCCCATGGCTTCGAATACCGGTTCCAGCATGCCTTTTTCGGGGGCGGAGAACTCGACGAATTCGAACCCGTCGAGGCCGATGGGATTTTCGAAAAGATCGGTCATATGGTTTGCTCCTCGTGAGCTTTGGAGTGGCGGTAAGGCGAATGCACGCGGTCGCCATCCTGCACCTGTTCGGGCGGGAAGGGCGCGGCATCGCGGTATGTTTCGTAGACGGGTCCGAAATCCAGCCCGACGAGCTCGTCGATCAGCTGCTGCGTGCTGTCGAGCACGAAATAGACCTTCTGAAAATCGTCGATCGCATAGGCAGTGCGCATGACCCGCACCGGATCGAAATGCAGGCGCAGCACGTTTTCATCCTGCACCGAATAGACCGTTTCGCCCGAGGACGACACGATGCCCGCGCCGAACGCCTTCAGCCCCGCATCGGTCTGCATCAGCCCGAACTCCACCGTGTACCAGTATATCCGTGCCAGCATGTCGAGCGCGTCCATCGTCATCGCCTTCTCCCCCGCCTGTCCGTAGGCGGCAAGGAAATCGGCGAACACGGGATCGAGCAGCATCGGCACATGGCCGAAGAAATCGTGAAACAGGTCGGGCTCGACCAGATAATCGAGCTCCTTCTCCTCGCGGATCCAGACGGTCACCGGAAAGCGGCGATGGGCGAGATGGTCAAAGAAATTGGCATCGGGAATGAACCCCGGCACGCCGACGAGGGTCCAGCCCGTCGCCGCCTCGATCACCGCGTTCGCATCCTCGAACCGGGGAATGCCGCCGGCGCAGTCCAGCCGGTCCAGCCCGGCGAGAAATTCCGGCGCGGCATGTTCGCGCACAATCGCGCTTTGCCGGGCATAGAGACGGCGCCAGCGGTCGTGCTCCGCCTCGCTGTAATCCTCCCAGCCCTGTGGCACGGTCCAGTCGTCCGCCGCCTGGCTGTAATCGCCGCGAAGGTCGCTGGTGCTCTTTGCTGTCGACGGTGTTTCCATGGTCCTCAAACTAACACGGACGGCAAAGGGTTTTCGTGCGCAATTGCCACGTCGACGGGCGGCGGGTAGGGGATTTCACCAATAATACGGATTTTTGAGGGGATTTTCGTTGGAACTGGACGCTTTCGACCGTGCAATCATCGCTGCCCTGCAAAAGGATGGGCGGATGTCCATCGCGCAGCTGGCCGAAACCGTCGCCCTGTCACCCACGCCGGTGAGCCGCAGGCTTAAGCGGCTGGAAGAGGACGGTCTCATCACGGGCTATGCCGCGCTGCTCGACGGACGGATGCTGGGCCTCGCGCTCGAAGCCTATGTGCAGGTGAACCTCGAACGGCACGAGGACGAGATCATCGCCCATTTCGAGGCGGAAATCGCCGCCAACCCACATATCATCACGTGCCATGCGGTGACCGGCGACATGGATTATCTGCTCCATGTCGTGGCGCGCGATGTCGATCATCTCAGCCAGATCACGTTGAAGACCCTGCTCCGCATCAGGGGGGTGCGGGACGTGAAATCGGTCATCGCGCTGGAGGAGGTCAAGCGGACCCGGGCGCTGCCCCTGCAATAGGGCGTATCGCGGCATAGGCGGTCCGCAGGCCGGGCCGGAAACCGGCGCTTTCGTAAAACCGGTGAACGCGCGGGTCGGCCCGCCCGCTTTGCAACAGCACCTGATGGCAATCGAGCGTCCATGCGTGAGCGAGCGCCGCGGCCACGACCGACCGGCCAAGACCGCGCCCGCGCCATGCGGGGTGCGTCATCACGTTTTCGAGGAAGGAGTGGGAGCGTCCCTCGCGCAGGATGTTGGGCGCGGTGACGAGCATGGATGTCGCGGCAATTTCCTGCCCTGCGACCGCGACGAAGACATGCGCGAAACGGCTGTCCATCGTCTCCTGCCAGATCGCCGCGGCCCGCGCAGGGGGCCGCGCTGCCGGGCTGACTTCGCATGCCGCGAAGAGCGCCAGCAGCGCGGGAAGATCGTCCATCCGCGCGAGGCGGGCGGGCGCCACCGGCCGCGTTACCGGGGCAGGTCGGTCCGCCCCATCAGCGCCTCGTCCACGCTGCGCGCGCACTGGCGGCCTTCGCGAATGGCCCATACGACCAGGCTCTGCCCCCGGCGCATGTCGCCGCATGCCCAGACGTTTTCGTCGCTGGTGCGGTAATCGATTGTGTTCGCCTTCACATTGCCGCGCGCGTCATGCTCCACCGCGGCTTGGTCCAGCATCCCGGTCTTGCGCGGGCCGGTAAAGCCCATGGCAAGCAGGATGAGGTCGGCGGGAAGCGTGAAATTGCTGCCCTCGACTTCCTTCATCTCGCGCCCTTCCCATTCGAGGCGCACGCATTCGAGGCCTGTGACCGTGCCGTTTTCGCCGACGACACGCTTGGTCAGGACGGAGAAATCGCGATCCACCCCTTCCTCGTGGCTCGACGATGTCCGCATTTTCAGCGGCCAGTGCGGCCAGGTCAGCAGCTTGTCTTCCTTCTCCGGCGGCTGCGGCATGATTTCGAGCTGGGTCACGCTTTTCGCGCCCTGCCGGTTGGACGTGCCGACACAGTCGGAGCCCGTATCGCCGCCGCCGATGACGATGACATGCTTGCCCGTCGCGGTCAGCGTGCCGCGCGGGGCGGCGCGCTGTTCATCGTCGCCGGCGTTGCGCTTGTTCTGCTGCGTCAGGAATTCCATCGCCAGCCGCACGCCGGACATTTCGGCGCCCGTAATGTCGAGCTGACGCGCTTCCTCCGCCCCGCCCGACAGGACGATGGCATCGAAATTCTCCTTCAGCGTCTTCATCGAGATATCGACGCCCACCTCGGTCGAGGTGCGGAAATGCACGCCCTCGGCCTCCATCTGCCCGGCGCGGCGATTGATGAGGTGTTTCTCCATCTTGAAGTCGGGAATGCCATACCGCATCAGCCCGCCGACCCGGTCGTTCTTCTCGAACAGGGTGACGGAATGCCCCGCGCGGGCGAGTTGCTGTGCGCAGGCCATGCCGGCGGGGCCGGAGCCGACGACGGCGACGGTCTTGCCCGTGCGCTGTTTCGGCGGCTCCGGCGTGATCCAGCCTTCTTCCCATCCCTTGTCGACGATGGCGCATTCGATCGACTTGATCGTAACCGGCGCATCGGTGATGTTGAGCGTGCACGCCGCCTCGCACGGGGCCGGGCAGATGCGGCCGGTGAACTCGGGAAAATTATTCGTCGAATGGAGGTTGATCAACGCCTCGCGCCATTCGTTGGTATAGACCAGATGGTTCCAGTCCGGGATGATGTTGTTCACCGGACAGCCGTTGTGACAATACGGAATCCCGCAATTCATGCAGCGCGAAGCCTGGCCTTTCAGCTCGCCCTCGCTGTGCGGAATCGTGAATTCCTTGTAATGCTGCAACCGCTCTTCGGGTGCGGCATAGCTTCGGTCCTGCCGGTCGAGTTCGAGGAAGCCTGTTTCCTTGCCCATGTCTAATGCTCCCTTATTCCGCCGCGACCGTTTCGGCCTGCTGGGCCTCGGCTTCCAGCATCTTCAACGCGTTTTCATAATCGAGCGGCATGATCTTCACGAACTTTTTCAGCGTTGTGTCGAAATCGGCGAGCAATGCGGCGGCCTTGCGGCTTCCGGTGTGGAGCTGATGCCGTTCGAGCAGGATGCGGATGCGTTCGGCGTCGTGGTAGAGCGGATCGCCCATGCCGAAATCCTCCACCCCGTGGCCGCGCTGTTCCGGGCGGTGGCCGGACATGTCGTCGTCCTGACCCACGCTCCCGATTTCGCGCAGGTCGACCATGTCGGTGTTGCACCGCTTCGCGAACTGTCCGTCCTCGTCATAGACATAGGCGATGCCGCCGCTCATCCCGGCCGCGAAATTGCGCCCGGTCCGGCCCAGCACGCAGACCACGCCGCCGGTCATATATTCGCAGCCATGATCGCCGGTGCCCTCGACCACCGCGATGGCGCCGGAGTTACGCACGGCAAAGCGTTCGCCGGCCACCCCGTTGAAGAACGCCTCGCCGGCGATCGCGCCATACAGCACGGTGTTGCCGACGATGATGTTCTCGCCCGGATCGCGTGACAACCCATCGGGCTGCTTCACGATCAGGCGCCCGCCCGACAATCCCTTGCCGACGTAATCGTTGCAATCGCCGGTCAGCTGCATCGTCACGCCATGGGCCAGCCATGCGCCGAAGCTCTGTCCGGCCACGCCGGTGAAATCGATGCGGATCGTGTTGTCGGGAAGCCCGGCATGGCCGTACTTCTTTGCAATCTCGCCCGACAGCATCGCGCCGGTCGTCCGGTTGACGTTGCGAATCTCGCGCGAGATCTGCACCGCCTCCTGCCGGTCGAGCGCAGGGGCCGCGTCGCGGATCAACGTGCGGTCGAGCGCGGCATCGAGCCCGTGATCCTGTTCGTCCGTCTGGAACAGCTTCGTCCCTTCGGCCGGTTCGACCACGTGCAGCAGGCGCGACAGGTCGACGCCATCCGCCTTCCAGTGGCGGATCGCCTTCTTCATGTCGATGCGATCGACACGGCCGACCATTTCCTCGACGGTGCGGAAGCCCATCTCGGCCATGATCTTGCGCAGCTCCTCGGCCACGAAGAAGAAGTAATTGATGACATGCTCGGGCGTGCCCACGAAACGCTTGCGCAATTCGGGGTTCTGCGTCGCGACGCCGACCGGGCAGGTGTTGAGGTGGCACTTGCGCATCATGATGCAGCCCGCCGCGATCAGCGGGGCGGTGGCAAAGCCGAACTCGTCCGCGCCGAGAAATGCGCCAATGGCAACGTCGCGCCCGGTGCGCAGGCCGCCATCGACCTGCACCGCGATCCGGCTGCGCAGATTGTTGAGGAGCAGCGTCTGCTGCGTCTCGGCAAGGCCGATTTCCCACGGGCTGCCCGCATGGGTCAGCGACGTCAGCGGCGACGCGCCGGTCCCGCCCTCGTATCCCGAAATGGTGACATGGTCCGCGCGCGCCTTCGACACGCCGGCGGCGACCGTGCCGACGCCGACCTCGGACACCAGCTTGACCGAAATGCGCGCATCCGAATTCACGTTCTTCAGGTCGTGGATCAGCTGTGCCAGATCCTCGATCGAATAGATGTCATGATGCGGCGGCGGCGAGATCAGGCCCACGCCCGGCGTCGAATGGCGCACCTTGGCAATGGTCTTGTCGACCTTGTGGCCGGGCAATTGCCCACCTTCGCCGGGCTTTGCACCCTGCGCCATCTTGATCTGGATATCGTCGGAATTGACGAGATATTCGGTCGTCACGCCAAACCGGCCCGATGCGACCTGCTTGATCCGGCTGCGCATGGTGTCGCCATTGTCGAGCGGCTTGAAACGCGCAGGCTCCTCGCCCCCCTCGCCGGTGTTCGAACGCCCGCCAATGCGGTTCATCGCGACCGCCAGCGTGGTATGCGCCTCCCAGCTGATGGAGCCGTAGCTCATCGCGCCGGTGCTGAACCGCTTCACGATTTCGGCGGCTGGTTCGACCTCCTCGATCGGGATGGCGCCGTCGGCCTTTTTCAGGTCCATCAATCCGCGAATGGTGAGCAGCCGTTCCGATTGCTCGTTCACCGATGTGGCATATTGTTCATACGTGTCGAAATTCTTGCCGCGCACCGCGTGCTGCAGGTCGGCAATGTTCGACGGGGTCCATGCATGGTCCTCGCCCCGGACGCGATATTGGTAGATCCCGCCGACGTCGAGCATATTCGAATAGATCTGCTCGTCGCCATAGGCCGCCTCGTGCCGGCGCACGGTTTCGGTGGCGATTTCGGACAGGCCGACACCCTCGATCGTGGTGGCGGTGCCGGTAAAGAAGCGCTCGACGAACGCGCTCGACAGGCCGACCGCGTCGAAGATCTGCGCCCCGCAATAGGATTGATAGGTCGAGATGCCCATCTTGGACATGACCTTGCGAATGCCCTTGCCGATCGCCTTGACGTAGTTCTTCTCGACCTCCTCGCGCGAAAGCGGGCTGTCGTTTTCACGGCGGATCTGTTCGAGCGTCTCGAACGCGAGATAGGGGTTCACCGCCTCGGCGCCATAGCCTGCGAGCACGCAGAAATGATGCACTTCGCGCGCTTCGCCCGTTTCCACGACGAGCCCCGTCTGCATGCGCAGCCCCTGTCGCACGAGGTGGTGATGCACCGCCGCCGTCGCCAGCAATGCGGGCATGGCGATCCGGTCCTTGCCCTGCGCCCGGTCGGACAGGATGAGGATGTTGCGATCCTGCAAAACCGCCTCGGTCGCGGCCCAGCACATTTCCTTGATCGCCATTTCCAGCCCCTCGGCACCGGTGGAGGCATCCCAGGTGATGTCGATCGTCTCGGTCCGGAACGCGCCGTCGAGCGCTTCCTCGACCGAGCGGATCTTGGCGACGTCGGCATTGGTCAGGATCGGCTGCGTCACTTCGAGCCGCTTGTGCGTGCCGGCATCGTGGCCGAGCAGGTTCGGGCGCGGGCCGATCATCGACACCAGGCTCATCACCAGCTCCTCGCGGATCGGGTCGATGGGCGGGTTGGTGACCTGCGCGAAGTTCTGCTTGAAATAATCGTAGAGCAGACGCGAACGCTGCGACAGGACGGCGATGGGCGTGTCGGTGCCCATCGAACCGATCGGATCCTCGCCGGTGGAGAGCATCGGCTCGAGGAACTTGGTCACGTCCTCCTGGCTGTAGCCGAAGGCCTGCTGCCGGTCGAGCAGCGTGCTTTCGTCGTCGAGCAGGGTATCGCCCGCCTCAGGCTCCACCGCGTCGAGGTCCTTGAGCTTGTACTGCGACCGGTTCAGCCATTCGGCGTAGGGCTCGTCCGCCGAAAGCTGCGCCTTGAGCTCCTCATCCTCGACGATGCGCCCTTCCTCGAGGTCGATCAGCAGCATCTTGCCCGGCTGGAGCCGCCATTTGCGCACGATGTCCTCTTCGGCAAACGGCAGCACGCCGCTTTCCGAGGCCATGCAGACGAGATTGTCCTTCGTCTCCAGCCAGCGCGCGGGGCGCAGCCCGTTGCGGTCGAGCGTGCCGGCGATCTGCCGCCCGTCGGTGAACGCGACCGCGGCCGGTCCGTCCCACGGCTCCATCAACGCTGCGTGATACTCGTAGAACGCGCGGCGTGCCGGGTCCATTTCCTCGTTCTTGGCCCAAGCCTCGGGGATGAGCATCATCATCGCATGGGCAAGGCTGTACCCGCCCGCCAGCAGCAGTTCGAGCGCATTGTCGAGGCACGCGGTGTCCGATTGCCCATGCGGGATGATCGGCCACATCTTGTCGAGATCGGCGCCCAGCAAATCCGATTCCATGGTGCGGCGGCGCGCATTCATCCAGTTGACGTTGCCGCGCACCGTGTTGATCTCGCCATTGTGGGCGATGAACCGGAACGGTTGGGCGAGCCGCCAGCTCGGGAAGGTATTCGTGCTGAAACGCTGGTGCACGAGCGCGAGTGCCGACGTGCAATCGGGATCGCGCAGATCGTCGTAGAACGAACCCACCTGGTTCGCGAGCAGCAGGCCCTTGTACACCACCGTGCGGGTCGAGAAGCTCGGCATGTAAAGCTCGGTCAGGCCGGGCAGGTCATGCTTTTCCGCCAGCGCGGCGAGCGGGTTCTGCGCCTGCTTGCGGATGGTGAGCAGCTTGCGCTCGAACGCGTCCTGGTCGGCGCAATTGTCGCCCATCGCGATGAAGCACTGCCGGATGACCGGCATCTCCTCGAGCACCGTCTTGCCCAGCCCGTCGAGCGTGGTGGGCACATCGCGCCAGCCGATCAGCGTCTGGCCTTCCTTCGCGATGAACTTTTCGAAATTGGCGATGGTGAAATCACGGGACGGCTCGTCGCGCGGCAGGAAGCACATCGCAACCGCATATTGCCCGAGCGGCGGCAGCGTCAGCCCCGCCCCCTCGGCCCAGCGGCGATAGAGCGTATCGGGCATCTGGATTAGAAGACCCGCGCCATCGCCCAGCAGCGGGTCGGCCCCGACCGCACCGCGATGATCCAGGTTTTCCAGAATGGTCAGGCCCTGTTTAATGATCGCGTTCGATTTTTCGCCTTTGATATGAGCAACGAAGCCCACGCCACATGCGTCATGTTCGTTACGCGAATCGTAGAGGCCTTGAACCGGCGGAAAACCCATAGTCACCTATCCTGTCGGAACCCGGGCCTGATTGCCCGGAAATCAGGCGCAACAAACCGACCCGCCTCGAAAGGCAGCGAAAAGTTGCGCGTTCAGCCCCCTTTGGCGAAAGGAAACTGTTTTTGCAACTATCCGACGCGGGTTTTTCGGCAAGACGCGACGCATCTGCGGCAAATTTTTCGCAGATGCGGCACGATCTGCCGGGTGGCGCGCGTGCGAATCGCCGGGCGTCAGGCGACCGCCTTCAGCGATTTACGTCCGTTCGCGGCGATCCACTCCTCGACGATGGGCGCGATCTGGCCGCGCCATTTCGAGCCGTTGAAGATGCCGTAATGCCCGACGCCGGGATGCATGTGATACTTGCGCTTTTCCTCCGGCAGGTTGTTCACCATGTCGAGTGCGGCCTTCGTCTGGCCGATGCCGGAAATGTCGTCGCGCTCGCCCTCGATGCACAGGATGGCGGTGTCGGTGACCGCGTCGAAATCGATTCGCTCGCCCCGATGGGTAAGCAGGCCGCGCGGGAGCAGGTGTTCCTGAAACACGGCATCGACGGTCGAGATGTAGAATTCCGCCGTCATGTCGCACACCGACAGATATTCGTCGTAGAAATCCTTGGTCGCATCGGCGCTTTCGCCGTCGCCTGCCACCAGATGCTTGAACATGCCGTAATGGCTCATGATGTGGTTGCCGAGGTTCATCGACATGAAGCCGGCAAGCTGAAGAAAGCCGGGATAGACCTTGCGTCCGGCGCCCGCATACTGGGCCGGGACGGTCGCGATCAAATTCTGACGGAACCAGGCGAGCGGGCGTTTCGTCGCCATTTCGTTCACCTCGGTCACGCCTTCGCGGGTGTCGATGGGGCCGCCCATCATGGTCAGCGTGGCGGGGCGGGCGGGGTTGCCGTCCTTGGCCATGATCGCGGTCGCGGCAAAGGCGGGGACCGAAGGCTGACACACGGCCATGACATGGGTGCCCGGCCCGATATGTTCGAGGAATTCGATGACATAGTCGATATAATCGTCGAGATCGAAGCGCCCCTCCGACAATGGCACGAGCTTCGCATCGGTCCAGTCGGTGATATACACCTCGGCGCTTTCGATCATGCGTTCGACCGTCCCGCGCAGCAGCGTGGCGTAGTGCCCGCTCATCGGCGCGACGATGAGAAGTCTGGGCGCATCCTTGGGCAGCCCTTCGCGGCGGAACTGCTTCAGATTGCCGAACGGCTTGTGCAGCACGTCCGATTCGACGACCGGATAGTCCTTGCCGTCCACTTCCACGGTGTCGAGGCCGAATTCCGGTTTCCCGCGTGAGCGTGCGGCATGGGAAAACACCTCGAGCGCGCTGGCCGCGGACGGTCCGAAACCGTTATACCCCCAGGGATTGCGCGGATTTCCGAGCATTTGCGCCGCGACCGACGCGGCCGCGCTCGCCGAGGACAGAAAGGCGCGTTGCAGTTCGTAGAATTGATACAGCACCGTAAAAGTCTCCTGAAATTAAGCGGCGAGGGCGCGGGGAAAAGCAGCGCGCCTTCTCGATATTGCAATGCAGCACGGTCCATTTGGCTCCCGCAAGGGATATATACAAGTGTGCCGGGATGACGCGGCGATGATGCGCCGCCGCGCGCAACGAAAGAATAAGGCGCGCATACGGCTTCACCCGCCCTC
Source organism: Croceicoccus hydrothermalis (assembly GCF_022378335.1). Classification (GTDB taxonomy): domain Bacteria; phylum Pseudomonadota; class Alphaproteobacteria; order Sphingomonadales; family Sphingomonadaceae; genus Croceicoccus; species Croceicoccus hydrothermalis. Next base: position 396,780 of record NZ_JAIQCI010000003.1, on the reverse strand, counting down.
CCGCTTGGGCTAGGGGGCGGCATGGCAAGCTCAAAGACCAGGGCCTCGCGCCTGCGTGGCGGTTCCACACCATCGAACGAACGTCCGCCGGCGGATACTCTGTCCCCGCTTTCGCTGCTGCTCGGCATGGCGCGGCAATATCCCGGCCGGCTCGCGGCCGCGATTGCCGCGCTGAGCGTGACGGCGGCGGCGACACTGGCTATCCCCTCGGGTTTCAAGCTGGTGATCGACCGCGGTTTTTCGGGCGATGGCGACATTGCGCGCTGGTTCGAATATCTGCTCGTCATCGTGGTGGTGCTGGCCATCGGCACGGCATTGCGCTTTTACTACGTGTCGTGGCTCGGCGAACGGATCGTCGCCGATCTGCGCGTGCGGGTGCAGGACAATCTGCTCTCGTTGCCGCCCAGCTTTTTCGAGGAAAACAGCCCGGCCGAGATTTCGTCGCGCATGACGTCGGACACCGCCATTATCGAGCAGGTCGTCGGCAGCACCGTATCGGTCGCGCTGCGCAACGTGCTCATGGCGGTGGGCGGCACGATCTATCTGTTCGCGCTGACGCCGGAACTGACGGCGGGATTGTTCATCCTCATCCCCATCGTCATCGTGCCGATCGTGTGGTTCGGGCGGCGGGTGCGCAATCTTTCCCGGTCGAGCCAGGACCGCATCGCCGATGTCGGCGCCATGGTGTCCGAAGTGCTGGGCGCGATGAAGATCGTGCAGGGATTCAACCAGGAAGACCGCGAACGCGCGCGTTTTGCCGGCGCCGTCGACCGCAGTTTCCAGACCGCGCGCCGCCGCATCATCATCCGTTCGATCATGACCGGCCTCGTGATCTTCCTCATCTTCACCGCGCTGACGCTGCTCATGTGGAAGGGCGCCTCCGACGTGGCGGCGGGGCGCATTACGGGCGGCACCATCGCCGCCTTCGTCATCACCGCCGGGCTGGTGGCGGGCGCGTTCGGCTCGCTGACCGAGGTGTACGGCAACCTTCTGCGCGCGGCGGGCGCGGCGCAGCGGCTGGGCGAATTGCTGGCCGCGCGTCCCGCCATCGCCGCGCCCGCCCGTCCGCAGGCGCTCCCCGATCCGCCGCGCGGAGCGATCGCGTTTCGCGACGTGACCTTCCGCTATCCCACCCGGCCCGATGCCGCCGCGCTCGAGGATTTCTCGCTCGTGGTGGAGCCGGGCGAGACGGTCGCCATCGTCGGCCCGTCGGGCGCGGGCAAGTCGACCCTGTTTCAGCTCGTCGCGCGCTTCTACGATCCGCAGGCAGGCAGCGTGCGCGTCGACGGGGTGGAGCTGACCCGTGCGAACCCGGCGGAGGTACGCCGCCGCATCGCGCTGGTCCCGCAGGAAAGTACGCTGTTTGCCGCCAGCGCGCGCGACAATCTGCGCTATGGCCGCTGGGATGCGAGCGATGCGGAGATTGCCGACGCGGTCGAGGCTGCCAATGCCGCGGAGTTCCTCGCCGCTCTGCCGCAGGGGCTGGACACGCAGCTGGGCGAGGGCGGCGCGCGCCTGTCCGGCGGTCAGCGGCAGCGCATCGCGATTGCCCGCGCGCTTTTGCGCGATGCGCCGATCCTGCTCCTCGACGAGGCGACGAGCGCACTCGATGCCGAGAGCGAGCGCCTGGTGCAGGGCGCGCTGGACGAGCTGATGCAGGGGCGCACGACGCTGGTCATCGCGCACCGGCTCGCCACCGTGCGCGCCGCCGACCGCATCATCGTCATGGACGGGGGCCGCATCGTCGAGGAAGGCACGCACGACAGCCTCAGCGCGTCGAGCGGGCTCTACGCCCATCTTGCCGGCCTGCAATTCGACAGTTGAGACCGGCAATTCAGCAGGCTTTCATTCCGCGCCTGTTAAAGGTAGCATTTGAAACCGGATTTCGCCGGCCGGCGCATCATGCGCCGCGTCCGGCACAGGGCGTTTGCCCAATGCAACGCAGGGCTTTCGCCCGATGAAAGAGGATCGAATCTTCATGAGAATGTCAAAACTCGCACTGTCCCTGTCCGCCGCCGCGGCCGCGCTGACCGCGCATGTGCCGGCGTTTGCCCACGGGACCGACGGCCACGACCATGCGAATGGCCACGGCGCCCACGCGCATGTCATGCAGGATGCCGCGACGGGCGAAGGGGCGGCCGACGATACGCCGACGATGAATTTCGGCAGCTGGGGCATCGACCCGAGCCAGATCGACACCACCATCGATCCGGGCGACGATTTCTACGCCTACATGAATCGCAAATGGATGCAGGCGAACACGATTCCCTCGGATCGTTCGCGCTTCGGCTCGTTCGACCTGCTCGCCGTGCAGGCGGAGAAGGACCTGCGCACGATCGTCACCGACATGGCGGCGCAGGGCGGCTCGCTCGACACGCCGGAGGGGCGCGTGGCGGCGGCCTATGCGGCCTATCTCGATACCGACACGATCAATGCGAAGGGGCTGGCGCCTGCGCGCCCCTATCTCGACGCGATCTATGGCGCGGGCGATCTTGCGGGGCTGATGCGGCTGTTCGGGACGCCGGGCTATCCCGCGCCGCTGGGCCTTGGTGTCACGACCGATTCCAAGAACCCGGATCAGTATATTCCCATCCTCGCCGTGGGCGGGCAGGGGCTTCCCGATCGCGATTACTACCTCAAGGATACCGAGAAGAACCTCGAAATCCGGGCGAAATATCGCGAATATCTGACCTTCCTCGCAAGCCAGCTTGGCTATGCGGACCCCGGCGCCACCGCCGATGCGGTCTATGCGCTGGAACGCCGGTTCGCGATGGCGGACTGGAACAATGCGTTGTCGCGCAACCGCAACCTGACCTATAACCGCCTGTCGCGCGACGAGTTGATGGCGCTGGCGGGCGATGCGCCGCTGGCCGCGATGCTGGATGCATCGGGCATCGACACGGATCAGTTCTGGGTCTATCACGTGACGCCCACGGCGGAGGAAATCGCGCAATACGGTCTCACCGATGCCGATCTGGCGAAACTTGGCGGCGGGGTGGAGCAGCAGCTCGAAATCCTGTCCGAAACCGACATGGCGACGTTGCAGGCATGGGCCGCGCTCCATCTCATCGACAATCGCGCCTCCGTCCTTCCCGAGGCGATCGACAATGCGAGCTTCGAATTCTACGGCAAGACGCTTCAGGGCACGCCCGAGCAGCAGGCCCGGTGGAAGCGCGCGCTGTCCGCGACCGAGGGGATGATGGGCGAGACGCTCGGCAAGGAATTCGTGTCGCGCCATTTCCCGCCGGAAAACAAGGCGAGCATGGACCAGCTCGTCGCCAACCTGCGCAAGGCGATGGCCGTCAATCTCGAAGATCTCGACTGGATGGGTGCCGAAACGCGCAAGGAAGCGGTGGCCAAGCTCAACGCCTTCACGCCCAAGATTGGTTACCCCGACGAATTCGAGACCTATGACGGCATGGACATCGTGAAGGGCGATGCATTTGCCAATGCGATGGCGTCGGATCGCTGGCACTGGAACGACATGGTGTCGAAGCTGGGGCAGCCGGTCGATCGCGGCGAATGGCACATGACGCCGCAGACGGTGAACGCCTATTACAACCCCACCATGAACGAAATCGTGTTCCCCGCCGCCATCCTGCAGCCGCCGTTCTTCAACGCGGGGGCCGCCGATGCGGTGAACTATGGCGCGATCGGCGCGGTCATCGGCCACGAAATGGGCCATGGCTTCGACGATCAGGGCGCAAAGTCGGATGGTGAGGGCGTGCTGCGCAACTGGTGGACCGAGAAGGATCTCGCCAATTTCGAGGCGCTGACCTCCTCGCTTACCGAGCAGTACAATGCGTTCTGCCCGTTCGACGATGGCGAAACCTGCGTGAACGGGAGCCTGACGCTGGGCGAGAATATCGGCGATCTGGGCGGGCTGAGCCTTGCCTATCGCGCGTACAAGATGTCGCTGGGCGGAAAGGACGCGCCGGTCATCGACGGGCTCACCGGGGATCAGCGGTTCTTCCTCGCCTGGGCGCAGGTGTGGCGCACGTTGATGCGGGAGGAAGCGGCCCGCACCCGCATGGCCACCGACCCGCACTCGCCGAATCAGTACCGGGTGAACGGCATCGTCCGCAATTTCGACGAATGGTACGAGGCGTTCGGCGTTACGGCGGAGGATGACCTTTATCTGGCGCCGGAGGAGCGCATCCGCATCTGGTAATCCGCGGTTGGGCGCGCGCGTCGTCAAACGTGCGCGCCCTTTGGCGGACATTTGCAAACGCCGTCCGGTTCGCGCCGGACGGCGTTTTTTGTGGGTTGGAGCACACCCGCAGGAACCATGGCGCGCCTTGCCCGGTTGTAGGAGACGAACGTACAATCGAAAGAAACGACGATGGGTATCATAATCGTGATCATCGTCGGTGCCATTCTCGGCTGGCTCGCCAGCATCGTCGTGCGCACCGGCGCCAAGCAGGACGCCGCCCTCAACATGATGGTGGGCGTATCGGGTGCATTGATTCCCGCGCTGCTGTTCGCCGGGCCGGACATCGTCACGCGGTTGACCGCGGCGACCCTGCTTCTGGCCGTGGTCGGGGCGCTGGTGCTGTTGTCGACGGTGTGCATCTTTCGCCACCATCCGGCGTGAGCCGGCTGAGCCGCGCCATCCGGCGCGGGTGGATCAGGAACCGAAACACCGCGCCCGCGCTATAGAGACAAAGCCCATCTCCCTATTTGCCCCGGAGCCTTTCCCATGACCACTACCCCCGCCCAGATCGCCACCGGCAAGCGCGACATGGAAGATGTCGTCGTCGGACGGTTTCGCTCGATGGGCGCCACCAACCCTGCCACCGCCGTCGATATCGTGCCGGCCGACCCGGTCGAGGCGGACCGTTTCGACCGGCTGCGTGCGCAGGGCGTGATTCGCGGGTCGGGCGGCGGCTTTTTCCTCGACGAATCGGCGCTCGCCGAATTGCGGACACAGCGCAAGGGCGCGCTTTACGGCGGGCTTGGCGGGGTGGCCGTGATCGGCGGATTGCTGACCTGGCTGCTGCGCCGCGGGCGTTGAGCCTTACCAAAGCTTGACTTATCGACCGGCCTGCCGCAAAGGCGCAGGCATTCGGGGCGGCGCTGAGATACAGTGCCGCCTCGCCTGCTTTATCCGACGCGAATCGGATGGCGGGGCATTTATCGAAGACCGAAACTGAGCGTATCCGGGCCGACCGGCGCGCGAAGCAATTTTTAGGATAGCGCCATGGCGAAGCCCGCAACCGTCAAGATCCGGCTGGTTTCCACCGCCGACACCGGCTTTTTCTACGTCACGAAGAAAAACCCGCGCAACATGACCGAAAAGATGGTTCAGCGTAAGTATGACCCGGTCGTGCGCAAGCATGTCGAGTTCAAGGAAGCCAAGATCAAGTGATCGCGGCTTTCCCGCAATAGTTGCGGGAACGCATGTCCTCTGCATGGTTTTCGGTTCACGGCGCGTTCAATGCCGCAATGTGAAAAGACCGATATGATGACCATGAAAACAAAACTCTCCGGGATCGCTCGTGCCATGGGTGCGGGCGCTCTCATGCTTTCGGTGCCTGCCACGGTTGCCGTGACCCCCGCGGTCGCCGCGACCGGCGATCTCGACCGGGCGGTGTCGGCCCTGCGCGCGATACAGACGATGCAGGCCGATTTCACGCAGGTGGGCCGCGGCGGACAGAGCGTCGGCGGGACGATGACCCTGAAACGTCCGGGCAAGATCCGGTTTCAGTATCAGAAGGGCGTCCCCATGCTGATCGTGTCGGACGGGTCGCGTCTGACCATGCTCGACTACGAAGTTCGCCAGAAGCAGGTGTGGCCCGTCGCCAACAGCCCGCTTGGCGCGCTGCTCGATCCCGGCAAGGATGTCGCGCGTTACGGGCAGATCATGCCGAGCGGCAATCCCAACGTCACCAGCGTCAAGGTGAAGGATCCCAAGCACCCCGAATATGGCGCGATCACGCTGATCTTTCGCAAGAAGTCGGGCGCGCCGGGCGGCATGGAGCTCGCCAGCTGGGTCGCGGTCGATGCGCAGAACAACGTGACGAAGGTGTTTCTCGACAATCACCGTTACGGCATGGCGGTTAGCGATTCGATGTTCCGGTACAAGGACGTCACCCCCGCCGCGCGCCGGGGCCGTTAAAAATAGGTCCGGAAACGGCGACAATCCGTGTCTCGCTGGCGCCGGGCCGAAAAGATCGGAATTTTTGTTCAGCAATCCGACAGCGAATTCCCCCTAGAACGGCAAAGACAAGACGGGCGGTCCACCGGGTTTCCCCCCTGTTGCCCAGGTCCGCCGGATCGTCTTGGCAAAGCGTGACGAACGCGAAAAGGAACCCTCGTCCCATTGCCCCCGGGACGAGGGTTTTTTGCTGTTTCCCGTCATTGTGCGGTCCTGTGAACTGGACATTGCGCGCGACCGCCCTATGGCCGTGCGCATGGTAAAGATCGCCACATGGAACATCAATTCGGTGCGCCTTCGCATCGACCAGGTCACCCGTTTCCTGAAGGAAGAGCAGCCCGACGTGCTGTGTCTTCAGGAGATCAAGGTCGCCGAGAATCTCTTCCCCCATGCCCCGTTCGAGGAATTGGGCTATACCCACCGTGCCGTGCATGGTCAGAAGGGCTATCACGGCGTCGCCACGATCAGCCGCCTGCCCTTGCGCGAATTGTCGCGCCACGACTGGCAGGACAATGGCGAGGCGCGCCATCTCGGCGTGGAGGTCGGCGGCGCGGCAAAGGGGATGCTGCTCGAAAATGTCTATATCCCGGCGGGCGGGGATGTCCCCGACCGGGCGGTGAACGACAAGTTCGGGCAGAAGCTCGATTTCCTCGAACGCATGGCGCGCTGGGCCGAAACGGTCGATCGGCCGAGCATGATCGTCGGCGATTTCAATATCGCACCGCTGGAACATGACGTGTGGAGCAGCAAGTCGCTGCAGAAGGTCGTGTCGCACACCCCGGTCGAGCGCGAGGCGCTGGCCCGGTTCAAGGATGCGCATGGATGGGTCGACATCGGGCGCGAGCATGTGCCGCACGATGAAAAAAGCTACAGCTGGTGGTCCTATCGCAATCGCGACTGGAAAAAATCGAACCGGGGCCGGCGGCTCGACCATATGTGGGCGTCCCCCGAACTGGCGAAGCAGGCGACCGGGCACGAGGTCCACCTGGCCTGCCGGGACTGGGAACGGCCGTCGGATCATATCCCGCTCGTCACCCGCTTCGAATTGTGAGAGCCTGAACCATGAACGGCACCGCGTCATCCCGGCGGGCGGGGCAGGCGATCGACGCATTGCGCCACGGCTGGCCGATCCGGATCGAGGACAGGGTCACGCTGCTGCCGGCCGAAACCGGCTATGATGCAGGGGCGACCTCCCGGCTGCTGCTGATCTCTGCGGCGCGGGCGGTCACGTTGAAACTCGCGAATCAGAAGGACGCGGCGGCGCCCGATGCGCCCGCGCTCATCCGCGCGGCGGAACCGTTCGCGCTGCGCGATGCGCGCGAGCTGGCCGACCCGGCGCGCGACCTCGCCAATCCGCTGGCCGGTCCGTTTCGGGCGCAGCCTCTGGATTGGGAGGAGATCGCGGTCGCGGCGATGACGCTGGCGCGGATCGCGGGCTTGCTGCCGGCTTTCATGGTGGATCCCGCGATCCCGGGCGAAGACCTGTGTGACGAGGCCGTGCCCGTGTCGCTCGCCGATCTCGTGCAGTTTCAGGACAGCGCCCGGCTCACCGTGCAGGCCCGCGCCGCCTTGCCGACCGAGGCGGCGGACCATGCCGAGATCGTGGCCTTTCGCGCGCCGGACGACCTGCGCGAACATGTCGCACTCGTCATCGGGCGGCAGGGGGACGGGCGCTTACCGCTCGTCCGGCTGCATTCCGAATGCCTGACCGGCGATGTGCTCGGAAGCCTGAAATGCGATTGCGGGCCGCAGCTCGATGCGTCGCTGGCCGCCATGGCGGAGGAGGCGGAAAAGGGCGGCTGGGGCATACTGCTCTACCTGCGGCAGGAAGGGCGCGGCATCGGGCTGATCAACAAGCTGCGCGCCTATCGGCTCCAGGATCAGGGGTTCGATACGGTCGATGCGAACAACCGGCTGGGCCTGCCGACGGAGGCCCGCGATTTTCCGGTCGCGGCGCGCATGCTGCACCTGCTGAACGTCGATGCGGTGCGCTTGATGACGAACAATCCGGCGAAGGTCGCGGCATTGGAGGAGGTCGGCGTCACCGTCACCGAACGCGTGCCGCACCAGTTGCCCGCCAATCCGCACAATGCCCGCTATCTCGATACGAAGCGCGACCGGACGGGGCACCTGCTGCGCTAGGCCGGTTTACTGGAACCGGCGGATCACGTTGAGAAAGGCGGTGCCATAGGCGTCGAGCTTTTTCGCACCCACGCCCGGCAATTGCGACAGTTCGCCCCGGTTGGCGGGTTTCAACCCGGCCATGTCGCGCAGCACCGAATCGTGGAACACCACATAAGGCGGCACGCCTGCCTCCTCGGCCAGTTCGCGGCGGAGCGTGCGCAATTCGTCGAACAGCGGATCGCCCACCGGGTTCAACGCCTGCCCTGCGCCGCGCGCCCGGCGGCCCCGCTCCCGTTTGGGCGGCAGCACGATTTCGAGCGTCTGCTCCCCTTTCAAAAACGGCCTTGCATCGGGGCCGAGCATCAGCCCGCCATGCTCGGTCGGCAGCAACGCGCCGCGCACCTGCAACGCGCGCTGTACGGGTTTCAGGAGCGCGGCTTCCTCCCCCTCGACAATGCCGAAGACCGAAAGGCTGTCATGCGCGTTCTGGCGGCTGCGGTCGCTGGACTGTCCGGTGAGTACGCTTTCGATATAGCCGCCGCCATACATTTGCCGCGTGCGCGCCACGGCGGACAGGTATTTCTGTGCCGTGACCGTCGCATCGACCGACTTGGGCGGGTTCAGGCAATTGTCGCAATTGCCGCAATGCTGCGCCGGGTTTTCACCGAAATGGCGCAGCAAGATCGCGCGGCGGCATCCCCCCGTTTCGACCAGCGCGCCCAGGGCCGACAGCCGCGCCCGCTCGCTTTGCCGGCGGGTTTCGTCGACCTCCATGATGCGTTGATTGGCGCGGGCGAAATCGTCGGCGCCCCAGAACAGATGCGCGGTGGACGGATCGCCGTCGCGCCCTGCGCGGCCGGTTTCCTGGTAATATCCCTCGATGCTCTTGGGAAGACCGGCATGGGCGACGAAGCGCACGTCGGGCTTGTCGATGCCCATGCCGAACGCGACGGTCGCGCACATCACCATGTTTTCCGACGCGACGAAGGCGGCCTGATTGCGGCTGCGCACCTCGGGCGGCATGCCGGCGTGATAGGCGCGCACCTCGCGCCCCGGCGTGGCCAACGATTGCGCCAGCCGTTCGGTCGCGGCGCGGGTCGGTGCATAGACGATGCCCGGTCCCGGCTCCGCGTTCAGCAATTGCTGCAACTGGCGCGTCAGGCTGTCGCGCGGCGTAATGTGATAGCGGATGTTGGGCCGGTCGAAGCCGGCGACGATCATGCCATCCTCGGCAATGCCGAGCTGGGCGAGAATATCCTCCTGCGTGTGTTCGTCCGCCGTCGCGGTCAGCGCAAGCCGCGGCACATCGCCGAATTCGTTCAGCAACGGGCGCAGCAAGCGGTAATCGGGCCGGAAATCATGGCCCCATTCCGATACGCAATGCGCCTCGTCAATGGCGAAGAGGCACACGCGTGCGCTGCGCAGCATGTCACGGAAATAGGGCTGGCTCGCACGTTCGGGCGCGACGTAAAGCAGGTCGAGCGCACCATCGCGAAACCGCGCGATGGTTTCGGCGCGATTGTCATCCGCGCTGGTCAGCGTGGCGGCCCGAATGCCGACCGCTTCGGCGCTGCGCAGCTGATCGTGCATCAGCGCGATGAGCGGGCTCACCACCACGCATGTGCCCTCCAGCATCATCGCGGGCAATTGATAGGTCAGCGACTTGCCCGCGCCCGTCGGCATCACGGCCAGCGTCGATTGCCCGGACAGGACGCGCGACACCACCGCCTCCTGCCGTCCGCGAAACGCGGAAAAGCCGAAGACGTCCTTCAATCGGGCAAGGGCATCGTCAATCGTATGCGGCAATGGGTTCAGTCCAGATTGGGGCGCAGCCAGCGTGTCGCGGTCTCCATATCGACGCCGCGCCGCCGCGCATAGTCTTCAAGCTGATCCGGGCCGACGCGGGCGACGCCGAAATACTGGCTCTCGGGATGGGCGAAGTAGAACCCCGACACGGCCGATGTCGGCAACATCGCCTGGCTTTCGGTCAAAGTGATGCCGGCATTTTCCTGCGCATTCAGAAGGTCGAATAATATCGGCTTCAGGCTATGGTCCGGACAGGCGGGATAGCCGGGCGCGGGACGGATGCCGCGATATTGCTCCTTGATCAGCGCCTCGTTCGTGAACTGCTCACCCGTCGCATAGCCCCAGAGCGTCGTGCGGACATGTTGATGCAGCCGTTCGGCAAACGCCTCGGCAAACCGGTCGGCCAGCGCTTTCAGGAGAATGTCGGAATAATCGTCATGGGCCGCCTTGAACCGGGCGGAATGTTCGTCGATCCCGTGGATACCGACCGCGAAACCGCCGATAAAATCGCCATCCTCGGCAATGAAATCGGCGAGGCAGAAATTCGCCCGGCCCTTGCCACCCGGCCCTTGCGACTTCTTCACCTGTTGGCGCAGGAACGGGAGGCGCGTGCCATCGTCGAGCAGCACATCGTCGCCATCGCGGCGGCAGGGCCAGATATTGCACACCCCCCGCGCGGTGAGCCAGCCTTCCTCGACAATGCGGCGCAGCATGGCCTGCGCATCGTCATACAGCGCGCTGGCGCTGTCGCCGACGATCTCGTCCTCCAGAATGGCGGGGAAATTGCCGGCCAGCTCCCATGCGCGAAAGAACGGGGTCCAGTCGAACGTTTCGATCAGGTCGGACAGGTCCCAATTGTCGAACACGTGGAGGCCGGGCCTTGCCGGCGCGGGCGGCTTTTGCCCCATGTCGGCGGCAAATCCGTTGGCGCGTGCCTCGGCAATGGGGAGGAGCGCGCTCTGCCCCTTGTTGGCGCGGGTCACGCGCACCGCCTCGTAATCGTCCGCGGTCTTTTTGACAAAGGGATCGCGCTGCGTATCGGACAGAAGCTGCGATGCGACGCCGACCGCGCGGCTGGCGTCGAGCACGTGGATCACCGGCCCGTCATAGGCATTGTCGATGCGCAATGCGGTATGCACCTTGCTCGTCGTCGCCCCGCCGATCAGCAGCGGCATGGTCATTTCGGCCCGCTGCATCTCCTCCGCCACCGTCACCATCTCGTCCAGCGAGGGGGTGATGAGGCCCGACAGCCCGATCATGTCCGCGCCGGTTTCCTGCGCCCTGGCGATGATGTCGGGCCAGGGCACCATGACGCCCATGTCGATCACTTCGTAGCCGTTGCATTGCAGGACCACGCCGACGATATTCTTGCCGATATCGTGCACGTCGCCCTTCACCGTCGCCATGATGATGCGGCCCTTCGCCTTGGCGCCTTCTTCCTTCTCCGCCTCGATAAAAGGGATGAGATGGGCGACCGCCTTCTTCATCACGCGGGCCGATTTGACGACCTGGGGCAGGAACATCTTGCCGCTGCCGAACAGATCGCCGACGACGTTCATGCCGTCCATCAACGGCCCCTCGATCACCTCGATCGGGCGGCCGCCGGCCTCGGCGGTGGAGCTACGCATTTCCTCCGTATCGTCGACGATATGTGCGTCGATCCCCTTGACCAGCGCATGTTCGAGCCGTTTCGCCACCGGCCAGCCGCGCCATTCCGCCGCCTGCTTCTCCGCCTCGGGCGATTTGCCCTTGTAGCTTTCGGCGAGCGCGATCAGCCGCTCGGTCGGCGTTTCCTCACCCCGGGCCGGGCGGTTGAGGATCACATCCTCGCACGCCTCGCGCAGGACGGGGTCGATCTGGTCATAGACGTCGAGCTGGCCCGCATTGACGATCGCCATGTCCATGCCCGCGGGGATCGCGTGATAGAGGAAGACCGAGTGCATCGCTCGGCGCACCGTCTCGTTCCCGCGAAAGCTGAAGGAGAGGTTCGACAATCCACCGCTGATGTGCACATGTGGGCAGGCGGCGACGATCTCGCGGGTCGCCTCGATGAAATCGACGCCGTAATTGTCATGCTCCTCGATCCCTGTCGCGACGGCAAACACGTTGGGATCGAAAATGATGTCCTCCGCCGGGAAACCGATCCCGGTCAGCAGGGCATAGGCGCGCTTGCAGATTTCGACCTTGCGCGCCTTCGTATCGGCCTGGCCTTTCTCGTCGAACGCCATGACGACGACCGCCGCGCCATAATCCATACAGATGCGCGCATGGGCGAGAAACGCCTCCTCGCCTTCCTTCATCGAGATGGAATTGACGATGGGCTTGCCGGATACGCATTTCAGCCCGGCCTCGATCACCTCGAACTTGGAGCTGTCGACCATGATCGGCACGCGCGCGATGTCGGGTTCCGCCGCGATCAGTTTGAGGAAGGTGGTCATCGCCTCCACCGCGTCGAGCAGGCCTTCGTCCATGTTGACGTCGATCACCTGCGCGCCGTTTTCGACCTGGCTGCGCGCGACCTCGACCGCGGCGGGATAATCGCCCGCCATGATCAGCTTCTTGAACCGGGCCGAGCCTGTGACATTGGTGCGCTCGCCAATGTTGACGAAACGCGCGCTATTGCTGTTTGACATGTGTTTTCCGCTCGTGGCTCAACCGGCCATCACAAAGGGTTGGAGGCCCGCAAGCCGCATTTTCGTTTCGGGCGTGGGGCGTGTGCGCGGCGTCAGGCCTGCAACCGCCTTCGCCATGGCGGCGATATGCTCGGGACTGGACCCGCAACACCCGCCCAGCACGTTCACCTGCCCGCCATCCGCCCATTCGCGGACGAGGGCGGCGGTCGTGTCGGGCATCTCGTCATATTCGCCAAGCTCGTTCGGCAGGCCCGCATTGGGATAGACCATGATGAGCGTATCGGCGATCTGCGACAATGTCTTCACATGCGGGCGAAGCTGCGTCGCGCCAAAGCTGCAATTCAGCCCGACGGTGAGCGGCCGGGCATGGCGCACCGCGTACCAGAACGCCTCCACCGTATGGCCCGAAAGATTGCGCCCCGAAAGATCGGTCAGCGTCATCGACAGCATGATCGGGATTTCGCGGCTAAGTTTCCGCTCCACCTCGCGCACGGCCATGATCCCGGCCTTGGCGTTCAACGTGTCGAAGATCGTCTCGATCAGGATGAAATCCGCATTCCCGTCGATCAGTGCCTCGACCTGCTGCGCGTAGACAGCGGTGAGATAGTCGAAATCGATCTCCCGAAAACCGGGGTCGTTGACGTCGGGCGACAGGGACAATGTCTTGTTCGTCGGGCCGATCGCGCCGGCGACGAAACGAGGGCGTCCGTCGGCGGCGGCGAATTCGTCCGCGACCCGGCGGGCCAGCATCGCGCTTTGCCGGTTGATTTCGTCGACGAGGTGTTCCGCCGCGTAATCGGCCTGGCTGATGGTGTTCGCGCTGAACGTGTTGGTGCAGGCGATGTCGGCGCCCGCCTCGAAATAGGCGCGGTGGATCGATTCGGGCACGTCGGGGCGGGTGAGGGCGAGGATGTCGTTATTGCCCTTCGCATCCTTCGCGAGGGCGAGATCGCCCATGTAATCCGCCTCGACCAGCTTGCGGTTCTGAATCTGCGTGCCGAAGGCGCCGTCGGTGATGAGGATACGCTTGGCCGCCTCGGCCTCGAAGCTTTTACGGGCGGCGGAGGGGGTGATGCTCATGCGGCCTGCTCCTCCTGCTCGGCAGCGACCGGGCGGCGGCCCAGCAGGTGGCAGATGGAGTAGGACAGGTCCGCACGGTTCAAGGTGTAGAAATGGAAATCGCGCACGCCGCCTGCGTAAAGCCTGCGGCAGAATTCCGCCGCCAGCGTCGCGGCGACCAGCTTGCGCGCGCCGGGCCGTTCGTCCAGCCCTTCGAACAATCCGTCCATCCACGCCGGGATCTGCGCCCCGCACTGCGCGGCGAACTTGCGCGTCTGCGCCACGTTCGACACCGGCAATATGCCGGGGACCAGCGGCGCATCGACGCCGTCCGCCGCGAGCCGGTCCCGGAAATCGAGGAAGCATTCGGGCCGGAAGAAGAATTGCGTGATCGCCCGGTCGGCGCCGGCGTCCAGCTTGCGCTTCAGATTGTCGATATCGCTTTGCGCACTCTGCGCCTCGGGATGGGTCTCGGGGTAGGCGGCGACCGAAATCTCGAACGGGGCGATGGCCTTCAATCCGGCGACGAGATCGGCCGCGCCGGCATAGCCGCCGGGATGCGGTTCGAACCGCCCGCCCGGCGTCGTCGGATCACCGCGCAGCGCGACGATATGACGCACGCCCGCCTCCCAATATTGTTCGGCGACGCGGCGAATGTCGTCCTTGCTCGCCTCCACGCAGGTCAGATGCGCGGCGGCGGGGATGCGCGCCTCCCGGATGATGCGTTCGACCGTCGCATGGGTACGTTCGCGCGTCGATCCGCCCGCGCCATAGGTGACCGACACGAATTCGGGCGTCAGCGGGGCCAGCTTTTCCACCGCGTCCCACAGCTGCGCCTCCATCTTCTCGCTCTTCGGGGGAAAGAATTCGAAGGACACGCCAATATCGCCGGGCAGGCTGGCGAACAGGGGCACGCCATCGGCGGTGATGCAATCGGCAGGGGATGCGGAAACGGGATCGGTCATCGGGACATGGCCTTCGCTGAAAAATCGGAGGTCGGGGTCATCAGGGGCATATCATCGCGAAGCCCCGTCCAGATGCGGACGGTGAGCTCCTTGCCCGGAAGGGTACTGTCGGCCGCAGGGGTATAGCCCGCATGCGTCAAGAGCTGGTGCATCTGCGTATCCGTAAAGCCGAGCCGGGCATGGGCATGGCTTTCGCGCAATTCCTCGTGCCGGTGGGCGGCGAAATCGACGATGGCGATACGCCCGCCGGGCCGGGTGACGCGCGCCGCCTCGGCCAGGACATCCTCCGGCGCTTGCGCATAATGCAGGACGAGATGGAACAAGACCGTGTCGAACCGCGCATCGGGAAAAGGCAGCGCGCGAAAATCCCCCTGCAGCAGGGTCAGTCGCGCCGGGGAAAGATTTTGCAGCCGCGTCCGGGCGAGGCGCAGCATCTCCGGGCTCTTGTCGATGCCTGCGACATGGGCGGCGGCGGGCGCGAACAATTCGGCCATGCGCCCGGTGCCCGTGCCGACGTCGAGCAATTCGCCCAGGCTCGCCCCGTCGCCGGATGCGGCATCGTCCCTGGCGCCGACGCGCAGCAAGCGGGCGAGTTCCGCCTCCACCTCCCGTTCCGCAATGTGCAGGCTGCGCAGCGAATCCCATTCCTCGGCATGACGCTCGAAATAGCGGGCGGCGCTGGCCTCGCGCGCGGTGCGGATCGTGTCGAGGCGTTGGCGGTCGGCTGCGCATTCGGCGGCAAACGCGCTATCCTCGCGCTCCGCCGCGGCGAGGAGCCGGTCCGCCGCCGCGCGCATCGCCGCCGATTCGCCGCGCGCCGCATCGAGCGGATCGTGCAGGCGGCTGCGCAAGAAGACCCAGCTTCCCTCCTTGCGCTTTTCGGCGAGGCCGGCCTCGGTCAATATGCGGACATGGCGCGAAATGCGCGGCTGGCTTTGATCCAGCACCTCGGCCAGCTCGCCCACCGCAAGCTCCATGCGCGACAACAGCCGCAGCAGCCGCAGCCGCGTCGGATCGTCGAGTGCGCGAAGAAGATCGCCGATGGTCATGGCGTCATCATATAAAGGAAGCTTTATATGTTTGCAACGATTGCGGAGACTCAGCGCGCGCATTAGGGGAATTGCGTCACAACCCCCTATCCGTGAAGGATCGAACCCATGAAGAAACTTGTTCTTTTCGCCGGCGTAGCAAGCTTCGCCCTGTCCGCCTGCGGATCGACCGACGATGCCGACGCGCCTGCCGAGGCCGACAATGTCGAGATGCCCGCCGACGAGGTCATGATGGAGCCCGGCATGGGCGAGGATCCCGCCGTCAATCCCGCGATGGCCGACGACATGGCCGGCCCCGAACCGCGCGAGACCCCCGAAACGGTCGAAACCCCCGCCGCCGAAGCCGTCGCCGACGATGCCGCCATGGCCGCCGACGACCTGACCGCCGCGATGAACGAGGATGCGCAGGACGCACAGTAAGGTCCGCGCCATGCGACGCATCCTGCCCGCCGTGACGATCGCCGCGATGCTGGCATCGTGCGGCGGGCAGGACACCACCCCCGATCCCGCCCCGCCGCAGGACGAGGCCGCGTTCCTCGCCGATGCGGCGGCGATGCTGCCCGCCGACGAAACGCAGGATGCCCCGCCCGCCGACCCCGCCTCGGCCGATGAAACCGGCCTCGACGCGCCGGACTAGTCCCAGCCGGTGACGCGCCCGCGTTTCTCCTTGACCGCTCCGCGTTCCTTCTTCTTCTTCAATCGCTGCACCTTGCCGATGCGGTTCACGCGGGTCTTCGCGCGCGTCTTGGGCTGCCGGCGTGCCTCTTCGAGCAAATCGGTCAGCCTCTGGCGCGCATCGCTGCGGTTGGCGTCCTGCGTGCGGTGACGGCGCGCATCGATGAGCAGGTCGCCCGACTGCGTCAGACGGCTTCCCGCCAATTGCTTCAACCGGTGAAAGATCGGCGGCGGCAGGCCGAGCGCATAGATGTTGACCCGCAACTGCACCGCGGTCGCGACCTTGTTCACGTTCTGCCCGCCCGGCCCCGACGCCGTGACGAAGCGTTCCTCGGCCAAAGCGTGGGCGCGGTCGATGATCGATCCGCCGGTCACTCGGCCTCTCGCCGCGCCTCGTCGCGGGGGGGCGGTCCCGGATCGTCAAAGCCAAGATCCGCGAAGGCGCGCGGGAAGGGCGCGCGTGCCGCGATGGCGGGCTTGTTATCGCGCGGCACGGACAGCGCGGCGGCATGCAGCATCGTGCGGCGCGCGCGGGCGTCCGGCCGTCCATAGACCGGATCGCCGAGCAATGCCGCGCCCAGCCCGTGTTGTGCGTGGATGCGGATCTGATGGGTGCGGCCGGTCTCGGGCCGGAACTCGACCAGGCTCAGCCCGTCGCGCACCGCGATCCGGCGCCACCGGGTCAGCGCGGGCTTCCCCTTCTTCGCCGCGATCATGCGCCAGCCGTCCTTCTCGCTGCTGACCTTGCTCAGCGACAGGGCGATCTCGCCCTCCGCCTCGGCCAGTTCGGTGCTCACGATGCCGAGATAGGTCTTCTCCACGATCCGTTCCTCGAACGCGCGGGACAGCCGTTTCAGCGCCTTGGGATTGCGGGCGAGCAGCAGGCAGCCCGACGTATCGGTGTCGAGCCTGTGCACCGGCACCGGTTCCCGCGCGAAGCCCAGCGTCAGCGCGCCGAGCCGGTCCGCGAGCGAGGGCGCGCCATTGCGCGGCCGGTCCACCGGCAGCCCCGCCGGCTTGTCGATGATCAGCGCCTCGGCATCCTCAAACAGGATGGGAATGTCGGTCATAATGCGGCCACGGCCCTTTCCATGCGGGTGAGCGCCTCTGTGAGGCTGTCATCGTCGGCGGCGAAGCTGACCCGGAACCCCTGTATCCCGCAATGCGCCCCGCCAAATGCCGAGGCCGCCACCACCGCGACCCCATGTTCGAGCATGTGCAACGCCAGCGCATTGTCATCGGCGCAACCCTCGCCGATGAGCGGCGCGGCATCGACGAAGCAGTAAAACGCTCCGTCCGGCACCGGGGTCGACAGGCCGGGAATCGCATTGATCGCCTCCACCACCCGGTCGCGCCGCGCCCGGAAAATCGCGCGCCAGTCGGACAGGAAATCCTGCGGCCCTTCGAATGCGGCGACGGCGCCGGCCTGGCTGATCGAGCAGGGATTGCCGCTGCTGTGCGACTGGAGCCGTTCCATCGCACGGATCAGCCAGCCCGGCCCGGTCGCGACGCCGATGCGAAAGCCGGTCATCGCGTGGCTTTTCGACACGCCCGACACGGTGAGGATGCGGTCCGCCAGATCGGGGCGCAGCGCCGCGAGCGCCGCATGCGGCGTATCGCCATAGCGCAGCGGCGCGTAAATATCGTCGCTCATCACCATGATACGCGCGTGCCGGTCCAGCACGTCGGCCAGCGCGCGAAGATCGTCCGCCGTGTACACCGCGCCCGTCGGATTGCCGGGGCTGTTGAGCAGGAGCCAGCGTGTCGCCGGCGTGATCGCGTTCGCAAGCTGCTCTGCCGAAATGCGGAAACCGTCCGCGGCGGTGGTCGGCAACGGCACCACATTTGCGCCCGCGAACCGCGCGATTTCGGGATAGCTCACCCACCATGGCGCGGGAATGAGCACCTCGTCACCCGGATCGATCGTGGCGAGCAGCGCGTGGAAGATCGCCTGTTTCCCGCCCGCGCTCACCGTGACGTCGGCGGGCGTCGCGGCAATGCCGAGATCGCGCGTGAAATGCAGCGCGGCGGCCCGCTTCATCGCCGCGGTGCCGCCGACCGGCGTATATTTGGTGGCGCCTTGATCCAGCGCATCCTTCACCGCCTCCACCACATGGGCCGGGGTAGCGAAATCGGGCTCCCCCACGGAGAGCGACACGATGTCGCGCCCCTCGGACCGCATTGCGGTGGCGCGGTCGGTCATCGCGGTGGTCTGTGACGGGGCGATGCGCGCCAATGCGGCGGAGATCCGGTCCGCCGAACCCTGCGCCTGCGTCATATCAACCGCGCCCGCATCATGCCGCGAAGGGCGTTGCCAATGTGAAAACCGTGCTTCAGATCGTCGAGCGTCAATTCCGCCTCCCGTGCCACCCCTTCGTCGAGCAGTTTCTGCCGCATGACCCCCGGCAAAAGCCCGAGCGATGCAGGCGGGGTCAGCCATGCACCATCGCTTTCAACAAAGATATTGGTGAAGCTCCCCTCGGTCACGCGCCCGTCATGCCGGACGAGGACCGCCTCCTCCGCGCCGAGACCCGCCGCCGCGAACCGCGCCGCATCGTAGAAATCGCGCAGGCTGGTCTTGTACGACAGGCGCCAGTCATCCGCCTCCACCGGCAAGTCGTGGGGCATGCAGGGCACCGGCTGCGTCAGCGGGTCGGGCATGGCGCCCCCCTCCAGCGTCCAGGATCCGTCCTGCGCCAGCATCACGCGCAAACGCGCCGGTTCGCGGTGGGTAAAGCAGAACGCCTGAATGTCGTTGCGAATGGCATGGCGGTCGCAGGCAAAGCCGAGCGCATGCGCACTCTGCTTCAACCGTTCGAGATGGCGTTCGACCATCGGCACACCGATCAGCGGATCGAAATGCATCGTCTCGATCAGGTGGAAAGGCGCCAGATCCGCCGACGCGAAACGCCCCTTCACCAGGCATTCGTCCCATTCGGCCCGCGCGTCGGACCCCGCGGTAATCGCCGAGCCCACGCCCAATATCGCATCGCCGCCGGAATCGAGGCGCAAGGTGCGGATCGCCACGTTGAACGCGGCATCGCCATCGGGGTCGAGCCGCCCGACGGCCCCGCAATACACGCCCCGCGCCGCGTCCTCCTCCCGGTGGATCAGCTCCATCGCGCGGATCTTCGGCGCGCCGGTGATCGAGCCGCAGGGCATGAGCGCGCGCAACACGTCGCCGGCATCGCGGCCCGGCGCCAGGTCCGCGGTGATCGTCGTCACCATCTGATGCACGGTCGGGTAGGTTTCTATGGCGAAGGGGGCGGCGACCCGCACGCTGCCCGGCACGGCGACGCGGCTGATGTCGTTGCGCATCAGGTCGGTGATCATCAGGTTTTCGGCCCGGTCCTTTCCGCTTTGGAAAAGTGCATCGGCGAGCGCGCTGTCCTCCACCGGTGTGGCGCCGCGCGGGCGGGTGCCCTTCATCGGTTTCATCGTGACGGTGCCGTCGATGACCGCAAAGAACAGCTCGGGCGAGAAGGACAGCGTCCAGTCGGTGCCGTCGAACACGATGCCGCCGTGCCCCGCCGCCGCGCGCCCCCGGATCGCGGCATAGATAGCGAGCGGATCGCCGCGCCAGCGCCCCGACAGCGGAAAGGTCAGATTCGCCTGATAGATATCGCCGGCCTCGATCGCGTCGCGCAGCGCGGCGAAACGGCGGGCGTATTCGTCGAATTTGCACGTAGGGCGAAGCGGCGAGAGATGCGTCGGCGGCAATTCGTTTTCCGCAATGCGCGCCGCCAGCCATTGCGGCACGTCGCCCGCAGAAATCGTGTCGCAGCCCTCAAACGAAGCGAGCCAAACAAGCGGCGCATCACCTGCGCGGGTAAGCGGCGCCAGCCGCGGTTCGAGCGCGAGCCCGGCATCGTAGGCGATCTGGCCTGCGACATGGTGCCCGGCGGCAAGCGCCTCGCGCGCGGCGGCAAGCGCCGGTGCGACCTCGTCCCCGCGCCGCGCGACGAACGTCGTCCGCGGCCCGCGATAGAGCCGCGCCGGAGCGGGATTTTCCGCCAGCGGACGCGCATCGTCGAGAAGGATGAAAGCTTCGCTCATGCCGCCCCTGCATGGCGGCTGTCGCTGCGGGCGGCAAGGGCGAAGCGCTCGCGGCCTACACCGGCAGCGACAATTCCGCGCACAAACCCGTCGCCCCGCCATCATCCGCGTCGCGGTTGGCGAGGATGAGCGTGCCCCCGTGCTGCTCCGCGATCGCGCGGGCCAGCGTCAGGCCGAGGCCCGCGCCGCCGGTGCCGCGATTGCGCGACGGATCACCCCGCGCGAACGGCTCCATCATCGCGGAAATCTGGCCGTCGGGAATGCCCGGTCCCCGGTCCATGACGCGCACGATGGCGCGATTGCCGCGCCGTTCCACCGACACGTCGGCGCCGCCGGCATAGCGCACCGCATTCCCGATCAGATTGCGCAGCGCCCGGCGCAGCCATGTCGCGCGCAGCGGGAGCACGATACGCTGCGTCTCGCCCAGCTCGACCGGGTCGCCCATGTCCTCGAACTCTTCCACGACCGATACGACGAGGGCGGACAATTCCGTCGTTTCGAGCGGGTCGGACGGCCGCCCCACCCGGGCGAGCGACAGGATGTCGTCAAGCGTGCGCACGATATCCTCGATCGTGGCGGCCATGCGGGCGCGCTCGTCCTCGTCCTCCACCGATTCGATGCGGACGCGCAGCGCGGCGAGCGGCGTCTTCAGATCGTGGCCGATCGCGCCCAGCATCACGTTCTTTTCATCGAGAAGCGCGCCGATCCGCTGCTCCATCCGGTTATGCGCGATGATCAGCCGGCGCGTGTCGGTCGGGCCGGCGGGCTGCACCCGCGCGTCGGCCGACATCGCGGGGTCGCGCGAAAAATCCTCGACCCTGCCCGTCAACGCCTTCAACGGTCCGGTAATCCGGCGCAGCAGCAATGCGATCGCGCCGACCAGCACGATATAGGTCAGCACCGTCTGTAACAGCAGCAGGCGCACGAAACGCCCGGTGCGCGCAGGCGGAAGATCGCGCGCCACGATCCAGTGGCTGGCACCTGCGGGGCGCATCGCGGCGACGATCACCTGCGACCGGTCGGGCGGCGGGGAGGCGCCGAACCGGCGGCGAAGGAAATTCTGCGCCGGGGGGTCGTCGGCGAGCGGACGTTCGAAGACATCGAGCGCGGTAAAGGCAATGCCCTGCTCGCTCAGCACCTGCGCGAGGCGCTCCTGCAGATTGCCGCGCATGCGGTCCTGCGACGTGCGCGGCGAAACATTGGCCGAAACGAGCCCCATGGAGCGGCGCCCGCCTCTGCCCCGCATGCCGTGCATCGCATCGCGGCGCCCGACGCGCGCGTCGAACGCCTGCGCCCCGATCAGGCGGAAGGCCAGCGTGTGAGCGATCGAATTGTCGGCCCGCGCAACCTCCGCGCGGTAGATGATGACCGCACTGATCGCCTGACCCAAAAGCAGCGCGAGCGCGACCGCGAGCAGCATCTGCCCCTGCAGGCTGCGCGGCAATATCCGGCGCGACAGGATGGACAGCCGGCGGCGCAAGCGTTCAGCCGGATGCCGCGCGCGTTACGTCGGCGGCCAGCATGTAGCCGCCGCCCCGCACGGTCAGGATGAGCTGCGGATCGGAGCGGTCGATTTCGATCTTGCGGCGCAGGCGGCTGATGGCATTGTCGACGGCGCGGTCGAACAGATGCGCCTCGCGCCCCTGCACCATGTCGAGCAGGCGATCGCGGTCGATCACCTGTCGCGGGCGGTCGCAAAACGCCTTGAGCAGGCGGAATTCGGCCGAGGAAATCGCCACCACCGCCCCTTCGGGATCGAGCAGCCGCCGCTTGAGCGGATCGAGCCGCCACCCCTCGAAACAATAATCCGCCTCGGTTCCCGCCGGTGTCTCCGCCCGGCTCGCCCGGCGCAGGACCGAGCGGATGCGCGCGACGAGCTCGCGCGGCTCGAACGGTTTCACCACGTAATCGTCGGCCCCGATTTCGAGGCCCACGATGCGATCGGTCGCCTCCCCCCGCGCGGTGAGGAGGATGACCGGCACGCGCTGCGTCTCGACGAGATGGCGGGTGAGCGAAAGCCCGTCCTCCCCCGGCATCATGATGTCGAGCAGGACGAGATCGGCCGCCTCGGATTTCAGCATGGTACGCGCGGCGGCGGCGCTTTCGGCCTGCCGCACGGCGAAACCCTGCTTGGTCAGGTATTGGCAAAGCGGCGTGCGCAACGCCTCCTCGTCATCGACGACGAGGATCCGGTCGGGCACGGTTTCGGGCGCGTCGGCCATCAGCCGCCGCGCCCGGATCGGTATGCGGGATGTTTTGCGTCAGCCTGCATCGCCGCTCCGCTGCCGGTGCATGGCGCGCATCGCGTCACGGGCGGCCTTTCGCTCCGCTGCGGTGACGGTGCCGTCGCCATTCGCATCCATGCGGGTGAAATGGCTCTTTGCCGCGGCGCGCATTTCGGCGCGGGTGATCGCATCGTCGCCATCGGCATCGGCCATTTTCATCATGCCCAGACCCCTGCCGGCGCCGCGATGCGCCATCGGTCCGCGCTCTTCGCGCTGGCCGCGTGCGGCGAATTCGGTGCGGCTGATCTGCCCGTCATTGTCGGTGTCGAGCCGGTCGAACATGGCGTCCTGGCGGGCCTGCCGGTCGGCGGCGTCGATCGTGCCGTCGCCATTGCGGTCCATCCGGTCGAACAGGGCGAGCGCACGCGCCTCCGCCGTGGCGAGCGTCATGGGTTCCATCGCGGGACGGTCGCGGTCCTGCGGCGCGGCGCGGGCGATATCGGGGGCGGCGACGGCCACGGTGCCAAGGCCGATGACGGCGATACCCGCGGCAAGAACGGTCTTTTTCATGGTCGGTCCATCCACTTGCAAAAAGGGTGAAGCCGCGGCCAGCGCATCGGGCCTTGGGGGAGGGGACATCAGGGGAAAACCCGAATGATGCGCCGTCCGCGACTTCGTGAAACCCTTATAGCGGCCCGCCTGTCGCAGGATTATGCCAGAAGCGGTAAGAATTGTCGCAACGGGTATCAGGGGCCGGCCCGCGTTCATCTGCGCGCAAGGACCGTCGCCCGGTCACCCCTCCAGAGGCGCGCATTGCGCCGCGACCCAAGCCAGATCGCCCGCATCGTCCATCACCGATTTCGCGATTTCCAGCGTGCGGGCATGGTAATCGTCCACCCATTGCCGCTCCGCCTCGGTCAGCATGGCGACATCTATGAGCCGCCGGTCGATCGGCACGAAGGTCAGCGTCTCGAACCCCAACACGTCGAGTTCGGCGCCGGGCACGTCCTTTTTCACCGTCAGGATCAGGTTCTCGATCCGGATGCCGTATTCGCCCGCCTTGTAATAGCCCGGCTCGTTCGAGAGGATCATGCCGGCATGCAGTTCCTGCGCCGTGCCGGCCTGCCCGCCGCCGGGCTTTGCAATGCGCTGCGGCCCTTCGTGCACGCCGAGATAGCTGCCGACGCCGTGGCCGGTGCCATGCGCGTAATCGACGCCCGCCTGCCACAGATATTGCCGCGCGAACCCGTCGAGCTGGCCGCCCGTGGTGCCTTGCGGAAACAGCGCGGTGTCGATGGCGATATGCCCTTTCAGCACGCGGGTGAAACGGTCGCGCACCTCCTCATGCGGGGCGTCCGGCCCGACCCAGATGGTGCGGGTGATGTCGGTGGTGCCGCCCGGATATTGCCCGCCGCTGTCGACGAGATAGACGCTGTTCGGCTCCAGCTTGCGGTTGCTCTCCGCATTCACGCGGTAATGCGGGCTGGCGCCGTTCGGCCCGGCGCCCGATATGGTGTCGAAGCTGGTATCGCGCAGGTCGCCGCTCTGCGCGCGTTCGTTATAGAGCCTGTCCACCGCGGCAAGCTCGTCGATGTCGCCCTTTGGCGCCTCTTCGTCGAGCCATTTGAGGAAGCGGGACACCGCCCGCGTATCGCGGGCCTGCGCCTCGCGGTGGCCCTTCACCTCGGCGGCGTTCTTGATCGCCTTGGGCAGCATGATCGGATCGGTGAGCGTGACGGGCGTGGCGCCGGCAATCTCCAGCACGTCATAAATTGCCGCGACCCCGCTGTCGGGATCGACCGCGACACGCTTGCCGCCAAGCTCGTTGAGCCCGGCCTCGATCTCGTCGCGGCCGCGCAGCGTGACCTGATTGCCGAGATGTTCGCGCAGGTCACCATCGACCTTTTCGGGCGCGACGAACCATTGCGCGGTCCCGTCGTCGGCGACGATGACATAGGACAGCGCGACCGGCGTGTGGCTGACATCCGCGCCGCGTATGTTGAGCAGCCATGCAATGGAATCGAGCGCGCCGATCACCGCGGCATCGCAGCGGTTTTCCTTCAGCCAGCGGGCGACGGCCTCGCGCTTGTTCGCGCTGGTCTCGCCGGCAAGGTCGTTGGCGTAGGGCTGTGCCTTGGCCGGGGACGGTTCGGGCCGGTCCTGCCACACCGCGTCGATCGGATTGCTGTCGAGCGGGACGAGCTCGGCGCCGACCGTCTCCAGAGCCTTTTGCGTATCGACAACCCAGCCGCGCGCATGCAGCCAGGGATCGAAGCCGATGCGCGCACCCTTCGCGACATTCTTCGCCAGCCATTGCCCGTGGCTGGTCGCCGGCACGTTTTCATAGTCCCAGAACTTGCCATCGACCTGTTCGCGCACCTGGAGCGTATAGCGCCCGTCAACGAACATCGCGGCCTTGTCGCGCAGCACGATGGCGCTGCCCGCGCTTCCGCCGAACCCGGTGAGCCAAGCGAGCCGCTGGGCATAATCGCCGACATATTCGCTCATGTGCTCATCGCTGATCGGCACGACGAAGCCGTCGAGATCGCGGCGTTTCAATTCCTCGCGCAGGGCGGAGAGGCGGGCTTCGTGGGTGTGCATCAACATGGGCGTTACCTTGCAGTCGGAATATCGGGCCGAAGTTCAATCGGCGGTTTAATCGGCGGGCGCGCTTGCAGGGGCAGGGGCGCGACCATAGATGCCCAACATAGACACGCCGGCCCGCGCTTTAAAGCGCAGTCGGCACGCCGCCTGTGCGTATGAACGTCGCACTGGGCCGGATACCGCCATTGGAAAGGCATTTTCTTGACCGACACGACCCCCGCGACGCAGCCCCCCATCGCCCGGAAACAGGACGATCGCACGACCCATCACGGCATCGCGATCACCGATGAATATGCCTGGCTGCGCGATGCCGGCTATCCCAAGGTGGAGAACGCGGACATCCTCGCGCATCTCAACGAAGAGAACCGCTGGTTCGAAACGCGCATGAAACCGCATGAAACGCTGGTCGAGGATCTGTTCAGGGAGATGCGCGCCCGGATCAAGGAAGCCGACGCCTCCGTCCCGCAGAAGGATGGCGAGTGGTACTACTGGATCGAATATCTCGACGGCGCGGAATACAAGCAATGGTGGCGCAAGCCCGCCGCTGGCGGCCGCGATGGCGAGGAGGGCAAGCAGCTCATCCTCGACGAGGCGGCCCTGGCCGAGGGGCACGAATATTTCAGCCTCGGCGCCTTTTCGGTGAGCGCGGACGGCACGATGCTCGCCTATGCGACCGATACCGACGGGTCGGAACGCTATGAGGCGCGGTTCCGCGATCTTTCCACCGGCGCCGATCTGCCCGATGTCATTCCCGGCACGCTGGGGTCGCTGGTCTGGGTGAAGGGCGACAGTGGCATCGTCTATTCGCTGGCCAATGAAAACTGGCGCACGGACAATGCGCGGCTCCATTGGCTGGGCCGGCCGGTCGCGGAGGATACCGAGCTGTTCCACGAGGATGACGAGGGGTTTCGCGTCGGTTCGGGCCTTTCCGCCACCGAGGAATGGCTGATCATTGCGACGAGCGATCATGAAACGAGCGAGGCGTGGATCGTGCCCGCCGACGATCCGGAGGCCGAACCCGTGCTGATCCGCGCGCGGGAGAAAGGCGTCGAATATGATGTCGACATGCGCGGCGACACGATTTTCATCCACACCAACGACACCCACGAAAATTTCCGCCTCGCCACCGCGCCGCTGTCCGGTCCGGCCGCATGGACCACGCGGATCGAGGGGTCGGACGATTTCTACCTGACCGGTTTTGAACTGTTCCGCGATTTCTATGTGATCGAGGGGCGCCGCGACGGTCTCGACCAGATCGAGATCCGCTCCTACGACGATCCGGCGGATGTGCGGCCCATCGCCTTTCCCGAGGCCAGCTTCGTCGCCAGCCTCGGCAACAATCCCGAATATGCCGTCGATACGCTCCGCCTGTCGTATAATTCGATGGTCACGCCGGGCACCGCCTATGATTATCACCTGGCCGACCGCCGGCTGGAGGTGTTGAAGGTGCAGGAGATCCCGTCGGGCTACGATCCCTCGCAATATCGCACCGAACGCGTGACGATCACCGCGCGTGACGGGACGGAGGTTCCCGTTTCGCTCGTGATGCGAGCCGATACGCCGAAGGACGGTTCGGCCCCGCTGCATCTCTATGGCTATGGTGCCTATGGCATCGCGATCCCGCCCGGTTTTTCGACCACGCGGCTCAGCCTCGTCGATCGCGGCTTCATCTATGCCATCGCGCATATTCGCGGCGGCGACGATCTGGGCCGGCGCTGGTATCTCGATGGAAAGCTGGAGCGGCGGACCAATGCGTTTACCGATTTCGTCGATGCGGCGAACGGGCTGATCGACCTCGGCTATACGCGCAAGGGCCGGGTGACCGCATCGGGCGGGTCGGCGGGCGGCGAGCTCATGGGCGCCGTCGTCAACACCGATCCCGACATCTGGGGCGCGGTGGTGGCGCATGTGCCATTCGTCGACGTACTCAACACCATGCTCGATGCGTCCCTGCCGCTCACGCCCGGCGAGTGGCCCGAATGGGGCAACCCGATCGAGGACAAGGCCGCCTTCGAACTCATCCGCAGCTACAGCCCCTATGACAATGTCACGGCACAGAATTACCCGCCGATGCTCGTCACCGCCGGGCTGAACGACCCGCGCGTGACATACTGGGAGCCGGCGAAATGGGTCGCCCGCCTGCGCGACCGCAAGACGGATGACAATGAACTCCTGCTCAAGGTCAACATGGGCGCGGGGCACGGCGGCAAGTCGGGCCGGTTCGATTCGCTGCGCGAGGTGGCGGAGGAATTCGCCTTCATCCTGTGGCAGATGGGCATGACGAAGGCGGCGTGATGCGAAAACTTCTCGCCTTGCTGTTGGTCGCGGGGGTGCTGCTGGGCGGCTGGTACTATGCCTCGCCCCGCTATGCGCTGTACCGGCTGGAGCAGGCCGCGCGCGACGGCGATGCCGCCGCGTTGGAGGAGCAGGTCGATTTCGCCGCGCTGCGCGGCTCGCTCGTAAGCGAGCTCGATGAAGAGATCGATGCACGTGGGGGATCGCCGCTCGAACGGCTGGGCGCAAGGATCGCCGGCGTGGCGGCGGGGCCGGTGGTGGACCGGCTGGTCACGCCGGAGGGTGTTGCCCGGCTCCTGCGCGAAGGGCGCGCCGGCCCGGTCGCGATGCGTCCAGAGCGCGGCGGCGATGGCCGCGAGGCGGAAGCGCCCAACCTGCGCATTCTTCGCCGCGGTCTCGACGAATTTCGCGTGACCGGGGCGGCAACGCAGGGTGCGCCGGCGCTGATCTTTGCGCGGGATGGGCTGGGATGGACGCTGGTCGGGGTGGATCTATGAGCCGTTTTACCATGCGCTTTACCGCGCGGGCCGAACATATCGACATCATGGGCCATGTGAACAATGCCGTGTGGCTGCAATGGGTGCAGGACATCGCGGGCGCGCACTGGCACGAAATCGCCACGGCGGAGGAGAACGCGGCGGCGATCTGGCTCGTGACGCGGCACGAGATCGACTATCGCGGCAATATTGCACAAGGGGAGAGCGTCATCGCCGAAACCTGGGTGCCGGATCGCCCCGCCGGTGCGCGGTTCGATCGCATGGTGGCATTCCGGCGCGAGGCGGACGACGATGCCGCAGGCGGACGGGCGCGGCCCATCGTGTCGGCGCGCTCGACCTGGGCCATGCTGGACCGCGAAACGCGCCGCCCCATGCGCGTGCCGGCCACGCTCGCGGACCGGGTGCTGACGGCGGATTAGGCGCCGGTCGGGCCGTTGTCCTCCGCGCGGCGCCCGCGACTTGTCTGCGGATTGCGGCGATCCGCCGTGCGGCCGGGCGCCGAGAAGAATTGCATGCGTTCGCTGATCATCCGGTCGCGACCGCTGTTCTTCGCTTCGTACAAAAGCCGGTCGGCGTGGGCGTAGAGCTGCCGCATGCTCGTCCTCGTGCCCGGCGGCGTATCGACCAGTCCCATGCTCGCGGTGACGACGAGGTCGATGCCGGGCATCTGATTGGCGACGCGGATGGGAATGGCGCTGCGGATGCGTTCGCAGCGTTCCTGCATCGCATTGCCCCGCACGAGCAGGACGAATTCCTCGCCCCCCATGCGGAAGGGAAGGGCCTCGTCGTCGCTGCTCAACACCTTGGCGACTTCCTGCAGGACGCGATCGCCGGCGGAATGGCCGAAGCGGTCATTGACCTGCTTGAAGAAATCGAGGTCCAGCACCGCGAGGCCGGTAAATCCCTCGGCCCTGAGTTCGGCGAATTTCTGCTCCAGCGCGCGGCGGTTGAAGATCCCGGTGAGCGCATCGCGGTCGACGAGGCCGGACAGCATTTCGAGCCGGGAGCGGGCCTGGTCGTGATCGCGGCGCAGGATGTCGAAACGATCGACCACGCCCAGCGACGTCATCAGCACCTCGAACGCGAGGGTCAGGAAAAACAGCTGCCCGACCCATGGCGGGCTTTCGGAAAGGCCGACGCCCTTGGCGATGCGTTCGAGGCCGAGCAGCAGCAACGGGGTCCAGCCGATGATCTGAAACCACACCGCGCGCGAACCGCGGCGGCGCGCCTGCATCATGGCGGCGACGTAAACGAAGGTGAGGGGGAGGAACCCCGCGCTGAACATGGTGAGCGAAAAGGTGCGGAACATGGGCAGCGGCAGCAGGATCGTGCCCAGCACGGCAAACGTGGTCCACCCCGTGACGACGAGCGCGCGGCGCATGCCGGGGCCGAGCATGCCGGGCTCCAGAAAGCGGACCGTGAATTGCGTGCCGAGAAACGCGGCGGTCAGGAAGCTGAACGGGTAGAGGAACAACAGCACATGGATATTGGGCGTGAGGAGATAATTGCCGAGCCCGCTCGCGATCTTGATGTAGATCAGCATGCTGATGACGGCGGCACTGTGCCAGATGATGAAGGTCTTACGCAGCACGCGGTAGAACGCGAGATTGTAGATCAGCGGCACGAGCATCAGCCCGCACAGAAACGCCATCAGCAGCATGGACCCACGGCCCCGGCCGAGCGACATCGCGCCGTCGTTTTGCGCCTGTTCCAGCATCGCGTCGGATGCGATGGCCCGGTTCCACGGTTTGGTGACCGTCACGATCAAGGCGTCCGCGCCGCGCAGATCGGGCAGCGGAAGGGCAAAATTCGGCCCGTTCACGAACATGTCGATATCATCGAGCGTGTAGCGCGCAACCTCCTTCGTCCTATCGCCGTGCCGCACCGCCATCGACAGCGTATCGAAACGGGCGACGTGGCTGACGAAATGGGTGGCATGCGCCGCGGCGGCGAGGTCGTCCGAATCGAACAATATCCGGACCGGCCCGGTGACCGACCCGTGACCGACGGGTTCGCATAGCCATTCGCCCCCGTTGGTACGGGCCGTGCCGGGACCGCCCCCATCGGGACTGCCTACGCCGGGACTGGCCGCCCCGGCATCGACCGGACCGAATGCAAAACACGAAGCCCTCACCGAATCCACCGGGAGCGGATGCGCCAGCGCGAGACCCACGACGCCGATCCCGCCGGTTACCGCAGCGAGAAACGCAGAGAGAACGAATATCAGCCGAATCGACATCGGACGGGCGTATAGGACAAATTTACAGCCTTCGAGTTAACGCATTCCCCGAAAAGACCGTTAGCGGGGGATCAGCCGATAGCCTGTGAAACCGGCAAATATTCGTATCCCAGTTCTTCGGCCACGGCGCGATAGGTAACATGTCCATTATGGACGTTAATACCCTGCGCGAGATGCGGATCGGCCTTTGCCGCGGCTTTCCACCCGTCCCGCGCGATGGCGAGCGCATGGGGCAGCGTCACGTTGTTCAGCGCATAGGTGCTGGTCCGGGCGACCGCGCCGGGCATGTTCGCGACGCAGTAATGCACGATGCCGTCCACGATATAGGTCGGGTCGTCATGGGTGGTGGCATGGCTGGTTTCGAAACAGCCGCCCTGGTCGATGGCGACGTCGACGAGCACCGCGCCCGTCTTCATCGACGACAGCATGTCGCGCGTGACAAGCTTGGGCGCCGCCGCGCCGGGGATCAGCACGGCGCCGATGACGAGATCCGCCTCGCACACCGATTCGAACAGGTTCGCCTTGTTCGAAAAACGGGTCTTGGCCCGGCTTTCGAAATGATTGCCCAGCCGTTCGAGCTGCTCCGGGCTGCGGTCGAGGATGGTGACGTCGGCGCCAAGGCCGACCGCCATCTGCGCCGCGTTGAAGCCGACGACCCCGCCGCCGATTACCGCGACCTTCCCCGGCATAACGCCCGGCACCCCGCCGAGCAGCGTGCCGCGCCCGCCGTGCCGCTTTTCAAGCGCGGTGGCGCCGGCCTGGATCGACATGCGGCCGGCGACCTGGCTCATGGGTTTGAGCAGGGGGAGCTGTCCGTTCGGCCCCGTCACGGTTTCATAGGCGATGGCGGTCACGCCCGACTTGACCAGATCGGCGGTCTGCGCCGCGTCGGGCGCGAGGTGCAGATAGGTATAAAGAATCTGGTCGCCGTGCAGCTTTGCGCGTTCTTCCGCCTGCGGTTCCTTGACCTTCACCACCATGTCGCATTCGGCGAAGATCGGATCCGGTCCGTCCACGATCTTTGCGCCCGCATCGACATATTGGCGGTCGTCCGCGCCAATGCCGTTGCCCGCCCCTGTTTCGACCCAAACCTCGTGGCCCGCGGTGACGAGTTCGTGCACGCTCTCGGGCGTCAGGCCGACGCGATATTCGTGGTTCTTGATTTCGCGGGGGGTGCCGATGCGCATGGAGGGTGTCCTGTCGATGAATTGTCCTGTCCGGCCATCATACGCGGCATGGGGCGTAATGTTTCGCCTATTTCGCCTTGCTACACGGCATGAAGTGGGAATAATTCCCGTTCGGAATACAAAATACGGGAAGATCATGCATGGACCGCCACGATGTTGCCTTGATCGAAGCGCTGCAACGCGATTCATCGCGGCCCATCGCGCAGCTTGCCGAAACGCTCGGCCTCTCCGCCTCGGCATGTCACCGGCGGATCCGTGCGCTCGAATCGAGGGGGTTGATCGCGGGCTATATCGCGCGGGTGAATCCGCACGCGCTCGGCCTCGCGATCGAGGCGTTCGTCGAAATCACGCTGGTCAGCCAGAGCCGCGAGACGATGGACCGGTTCGAGACGGCCGTGGGCGATTTCGACGATATTCTCGAATGCCATCTGATGAGCGGCGCGCATGATTACCAGCTGCGCGTGGCGGCGGCCGATCTTTCCCAATACGACCGGATCCACCGCGAATGCCTGTCACGCCTGCCGGGCGTGTCGTCGATGCGGTCGAGCTTCTCCATCCGCCGGATCAAGCGGATGCGCGCCTATCCGGTCCCGGACGGGGCGGGCGGTTAAAGCACCTGCCCGTCCTTGTCGCGGTAGATTTCGCGGCGGCCGACATGGTTCGCCGGCCCGACCAGGCCGTCCTTCTCCATCCGCTCGACCCATTTGGACGCGGTGTTGTAGCCGACGCCCATCTGCCGCTGGATCCAGCTGGCGGAGACTTTCTGGGCCTCGAACACCATCTGGCACACCTGCATGTATTTGCGGTCGTCGGGATTGTCCGCCGCCCCGTCGAGATCGTCGAAGCTGAATCCGCCGCCGTCCTCCGGCTCCTCGGTGACCGAATCGACATATTCCGGCGCCCCCTGCGCGCGCCAATGATCGGCGACCGCCTCGACCTCCTCGTCCGATACGAACGGGCCGTGCACACGGGTCAGCGGTTTGGAGCTCGCCTTGTACAGCATGTCGCCCTTGCCGAGCAGCTGTTCCGCGCCCTGATCGCCGAGGATCGTGCGGCTGTCGATGCGGCTGGTGACGTGGAACGAGATGCGGGTCGGCATGTTCGCCTTGATCACGCCGGTGATGACGTCGACCGAGGGGCGCTGCGTCGCCATGATGAGATGGATGCCCGCCGCGCGCGATTTCTGGGACAGGCGCTGGATCAGCACCTCGATCTCCTTGCCCACCGTGATCATGAGATCGGCAAGCTCGTCCACGATCAGCACGATCTGCGGCAGCACCTCGTAATCGAGCTGCTCTTCCTCGAACAGTTCCTCGCCCGTTTCGGGGTCGAAGCCGGTCTGCACCCTGCGGCCGAGCGGCTTGCCCTTGGCGGCGGCGGCCTTCACCCGTTCGTTGAAGCTGGTGAGGTTGCGCGCGCCGATGCTGCTCATCATGCGATACCGGCGCTCCATCTCCTCCACCGCCCATTTCAGGGCGCGGACCGATTTGGCAGGCTCGGTGACGACGGGCGACAAAAGATGCGGAATATCGTCGTAGCTTTTGAGCTCCAGCACCTTCGGATCGATCAGGATGAGCCGGCATTCGGCGGGCGTCAGGCGATAGAGCAGCGAGAGCAGGATGCAGTTCAGCCCCACCGACTTGCCAGAACCGGTCGTGCCCGCGACCAGAAGATGCGGCATCGCGGCGAGGTCGGCGACGATGGGTTCGCCCGCGATATCCTTGCCCAGAATGATCGGCAGCATGCCCGAATGGTCGGCAAAGGCGGCGCTGGTGATCAATTCGCGAAAGGCGACCATCTGCCGGTCCGCATTGGGAAGCTCGATCCCCATGACGGTCTTGCCCGGAATGGGCGACACGCGGGCGGAAATCGCGCTCATGTTCCGGGCGATGTCGTCGGCGAGGCCGATGACGCGCGCGGCCTTCACGCCGGGGGCGGGTTCCAGCTCGTACATGGTGACGACGGGGCCGGTGCGCACGGCGGTGATCTCGCCCTTCACCTTGAAATCGTCGAGCACGTTTTCGAGCAGGCGGGCGTTGCGCTCCAACGCCATCTTGTCGAGCTTTGGCGCGCTATGCTCCGGCGGTTCGGCGAGGAGTTCGGGGCTGGGGAGCGCGAAATTGCTGTTGAAGAAATCGCCCTGGCTCGGCCGGGTGCGTATCTCGGCGGGTTTGGGCGGCGCGGTGGGGTCGGAGATTTCGGGCGCGCGGCGGGGCGGGCGCGGCGCGGCGTCGGCCTCGTCACCGGCGAAATCATCGTCGCCCGACGGGGCGGCGGGCGCGGCGCGGCGGCGCTCGGCCTTCGGTTCGGGCGCGGTATCCTCGCGCGGCGCATTGTCGCGCGCGGGGCGCAGGCGGTGCAGCATCGCGGGCAGCGTCATCAGCCCGCGCCAGTCGATCGCGAACACCCGCCCGGCAAGGACCACCCCCGCCGCGAGCGCCGCAATCGCCAGCGCCAGGATGATCCACCCCGCATAGGCCGCCCCGGCCAGCCCCGCGACCCCGGTGATCAGCATCGCGCCGCCCAGCCCAGCGATCCCGCCCATCCCCGCAGGAAGCCCGCCGACGGGATTGTCGAACACCAGCGCCATCACGGCCGACAGCAACACCATCGACAGCAGCAAAAGGCCGAGCGGCCGCCACCAGCGCGGGCGCGCGCCATCATCATCGGGGTCCGCCAATTGCCACAGCCGCCGCGCGAACACGTAGAGCAGCGGCAGCAGCAGCGCCGCGACCGGCCCGAACAGTACGAGCAGCCGTTCCGCGGCCAAGGCACCGGCCTGCCCCATCCAGTTGGCGACATCGGCGCCCGCCGCCGTGCTGGGCGAGGGGTCGGTCTGGCTATAGCTGAGCAGCGCGAGCGCCAGAAACAGCGCGAGCGCGAAGAGCGCGGCGGCCCCTGCCATTTCCAGAGTGCGGCTTACGCTGCGCTGCCATGCCGCGCGCCAGTCGGGCGCGCCCCGTGCCGTGGTCGCCATGCGGCCCCCCATTGAACGAACGATCGAACGATATCGCCGCGATTATGCGCCGCGCCGGGACTCCGCGTCAAGAAAGCGGCGCCTCCTTGCGACGAATGTGCAAAACTCGCCCCGCGGCCTGTCCGCTCAGCCCGTCGATCGCGGCCCAGCCATGCGGGACGAGCCGGCCCGCCCGCGCCGCCGTCATCCCGCCCAGGAACGCGACCGGCATCGCCGCCCGGCGCGCCAGCAACATCGCCCGCGCCGGACCAAGCGTTGCGCCGCCCGGATGCGAGCGGGTGGCGAACACGGTCGACACGAAAACCATGTCCACGCCCGCCCGCCGCGCCATGCCCAGTTCGCGCAGCGAATGCACCGTCGCCAGCCGAAGCAGGCCTTGTGCCGGGCGCAGGGCCGACGGCGGCCCGTACATCGCATCCGCCCCCCACGCCCGCGCCAGCGCCGCATCGCCCGACAGCGCCGCGACATGTCCCCGCGTGCGTGCCAGCTTCTGCAACACGCCGAACCGCCGCCGACGTTCTTCGGGTGCGAGATGATAGTGCCGGAACACGAACCCGCTGCCGCGCGGCAGGCGGCGCAGGCTGTCGGCCAATGCCGCATCGTTGCGCGCATCGGACAGCAGCCAGACGCGCGGCAGTATCCCGCGTTGCAAAGGGTTTCGCCATGTCACCCATCCGCTATAGCATTGCGGCATGACGACACCACTCACCGAAACGAAAGCGCGCATCGCCGCCGCCGCCGAACTGTCCCGCCGAAAGCCGGACGATGTCACGCTCATCGCCGTGTCCAAGACGCATCCCGTCGATGCGATCCGCCCGCTCCTTGACGCAGGCCACCGGGTGTTCGGCGAAAACCGGGTGCAGGAAGCGGCGGAGAAATGGGAGGTGCTGCGCCGCGAATACGATGGCGTGGAACTGCACCTCGTCGGGCAGTTGCAGTCGAAGAAGGCGGACGATGCCGTCGCGGTTTTCGACATGATCCATTCGCTCGACCGGGAAAGCCTCGTGAAGGCGCTGGGCAAGGCGATGGCAAAGGCGGAGCGCGAGGTGCCCTGTTTCGTGCAGGTGAACATCGGCGACGAGGATCAGAAGGGCGGCTGCGCGATTGCCGACCTGCCGGCGCTTCTCGCCATGGCGCGGGACGAAGGCGTGCCGGTCGCAGGGTTGATGTGTCTCCCGCCGCAGGGGATCGAACCGGCGCCGTTCTTTGCGCTGCTGGCCAGGCTGGCACAGGATCACGGGCTCGATGCGCTGTCCATGGGGATGAGCGCGGATTTCGAGACGGCCGTGACGCTGGGCGCGACGCATGTGCGGGTGGGGACCGCATTGTTCGGGGCGCGCGACTGAGCGGCGCGGCACAGGCCAAGCTGGAACGCTGCCCCGCCCGGTCGGTTAATCGGGCAAAGGAGCTTTGCACCATGGCCAATACCACGATTACCCACCACCCGGCCCCCGATGGCGGCGAATATCACGCCGCGGTCGAAGGCGCCGACGCGATCGGGCGCCTGACCTACAAGATGCGCGGGGAGGATGTGCGCGTCGCCGATCACACGCTGGTCCCCCCGGCGATCGGCGGGCAGGGGGTTGCCGCAAGGCTTGTCGAGGCGCTGATCACCGATGCGCAGGAGGAGAATTTCCGAATCGTGCCGCAATGCAGCTATGTCGAGGCGGCCTTTCGCAAGCACCCGGAGTGGAGCGATCTGCGCGCCTGATTCGCGAAACGTGCAATTCAGCCTGCTCCCAAGGGGCGGCCGTTTTGCCGACGATTTGCGATTCGGGGGGAAATGGTGCTGCTGGGGAGGATTGAACTCCCGACCTCGTCATTACCAATGACGCGCTCTACCACTGAGCTACAGCAGCACATACCGACTGCCGGGCCTTGTGTCCGCCCGGTGTCGAGGGCGCGCTATTGGCGGGCGGCCGCGTCATTGTCAAGGCGCTTGCGATACGCGGGCATGCTTGCCATCACAGGGGCATGAACGATGTTCCCGGTTCCGATCGCCAAAATGCCGAAGCCGAACCCCGGCCCGATACAAATTCGCGGGAGGCCGCCACGCTGTCGCGAGAGGAACGCCTCGCCGCGCAATTGCGGGCGAATCTGCGGCGCAGAAAGGCGCAATCGCGCGCCATCGACGCATCGAAGCCGCAGACGCCGCCGGACTGACCGTGCCGTGCGCGCCGCTGGCGTTATCGTTCAGCTTTTCAACATGCGGGATGCTTTAATTGCAGCGCCCATGATTTCAGGAAATTCAATGATCCGTAAAGCAACGCTTGCCCTTTCCGTCGCCGCCATCGCGATGGTGCCCGCCCTTTCCGCCCATGCACAGGACCGGCAGGCGCCCGCCCCCGTGCTGACCACGCCGGAGGCGCAGGATGCGTGGACCTATGCCGAACCGGCCGAGGCGCGGGTGAGCCATGTCTCGCTCGACCTCGTCACCGATTTCGACAATCGCCGCATTTACGGCACCGCGACGCTGGACATTACCGCCGCCGACGATGCCGATACGCTGGTGCTCGACGATGCGGGTTTGCAGATTCGCGCCGTGACCGATGGCGACGGGCAGGCATTGCCCTACGAACTCGGCGCGGCAAAGAATGTCGACGCCATGGGCGAGGCGCTGGGCCGTCCGCTCACCATCGCGATCGGCGATGCGCGGCAGGTGCGGATCGACTATGTGTCCGCGCCCGATGCAAGCGCGCTCCAATGGCTCCCGCCCGAGGCCACCGCAGGCGGCGAGAAGCCGTTCCTCTTCAGCCAGGGCCAGCCGATCAGCAACCGCAGCTGGATCCCGACGCAGGACAGCCCCGGCATCCGGCAAAGCTGGGACGCGCGCATCACGGTGCCAGAGGGGCTCGTGCCCGTGATGAGCGGCGTTCGGCAGGCCGAGGACATGCACGAATGGGGCAATGGCTGGACCAGCTATCGCTTTGTCATGGACAACCCGGTGCCGCCCTATCTCATCGCGCTGGCGGTGGGCGATCTTACCCATCGCGATCTCGGCCCACGGTCGGGCGTGTGGGCGGAGCCGTCGATGGTGGATGCCGCGGCCGAGGAATTCGGCGATGTCGAGGCGATGATCGACGCGGCGGAGGATCTTTACGGGCCGTATCGCTGGGGCCGGTACGACATGCTGCTGCTGCCGCCGTCCTTCCCCTATGGGGGCATGGAAAACCCGGTGATGACGTTCCTGACGCCGACGCTGCTGACCGGCGACCGGTCGAATACCGATGTCGTCGCGCACGAGCTGGCGCATAGCTGGTCGGGCAATCTGGTCACCAATGCGAGCTGGCGCGACAGCTGGCTCAACGAAGGGTTCACCACCTATTTCGAAAACCGCATCATGGAATCGCTCTATGGTGCGGAACGGGCGGCGATGTATGCCGATCTCGACTGGGGCGCGATGATCGCGGATATCGAGGATGCGGGCGGCATGGATGCGCCCTCGACCCGCCTGCATGGCGAACCGGGCGAAACCGCCGGGCAGCTCGATTATTTCAAGGGCAGCACCTTCCTGCGCACCGTGGAAAAGGCGGTGGGGCGTGACCGTTTCGACGCCTGGCTGCGGTCCTATTTCGACCGCTTCGCGTTTCAGCCGCAGACGAGCGCGGGATTGATCGCGGACATGCGCGCCAATCTTTTGACCGACGCGGAATTCGCGGCCATCGGGGTCGAGGACTGGATCTACGGGCCCGGCCTTCCCGACAATGCGCTGCATCCCGAATCGGAAACATTGAAAGCCGTCGATGCGCAGCTTGCCGCATTCAACGCGGGCGGGCCGGCCTCCGCGGTCGACACCGAAGGCTGGGCGACGCAGCAATGGCTGCGCTTCCTGCGCGGGATCGACCGCACACAGGATGCCGCTCGCCTTGCCGAGCTCGATGAGGCTTTGAACCTTTCGAACAGCGGCAATGCCTATGTGCAATCGGCGTGGTTCGAACTGGCCATCGCCAACCGTTACGAACCGGCGGTGCCGGCGATGCGCGCGTTCCTCGACAATGTGGGGCGGATGCTGCTCATCCGGCCGATCTATGCCGGGCTGGTGGAGCAGGGCGATTGGGGCATGGAAATCGCGCGCTCCGCCTTTGCGCAATCGCGGTCCGGCTATCACCCCATCGCCGCCAATATGGTGGAGGGGATCCTGGCCTCCGAATGACGGCATGAAACGGGCGCGGCGGGGGCTTTACCATTTCGCCGGGCCCGTTAATCTTTGGGCGCGTTAATCTTTGGCCCCGTTAATCTTTGGCCAACGCTCACCATGCTATCGGGGAAGACATGCTGGGACTGAACCTTACGAACATCCGGCGGACGGCGATATCCGCATTTGCCGCAATGGGCCTTGGCGCCGCCGGTCTCGCGATGACCGCCGGCGCCGCGCAGGCGCAGAGCTTCGAGGAATTCTTGAAGAGCGAGAACGGCGCCGTTCTCGACGGGCGCGAACGGGTCCGCGACGTGCCGCCCGCACTGCGTCAGGCGCTCTTTGCCGTGGCGCAGCCGGACAATGGCCGCATCGGTGTCGCCGCACTCGATCTCAACACCGGGGCGGAGGTTTCCATCCTGGGTGAGCAGGCCTTTCCCATGGCCAGCACGTCGAAAATCGCGATCGCGGCGACGTTCCTCGCCGGTGTGGATGCCGGGCGTTACAGCCTTCAGCATAAATACCCGTTGATGATCCCGGTCGCGTCGAAGGCATTCTCGACGCCCGTCGCCCCGGTGAAGCCGGGCATGATGCTTACCGCGCAAAGCCTGATCGAGCTGATGATCACGCGCAGCGACAACACCGCGACCGATGCGATGCTGGCCGCGGTCGGCGGGCCGAAGGCGGTGACCGCCTGGCTGCGCAGCGCCGGCATCGATCGGCAGCGTATCGACCGCGACATCGCGACGCTGGTGCGCGACGATGGCGAGTTCGATCCGGCATTGGTGGTGGATGAGCGCGACAGCACGCCGCCCGCCGAAATGGTCGAGCTTATCGCCGGACTGTATCAGGGCAAATGGCTCAGCCCCAAAAGCCGCGACGTGGTGATCGGCGCGATGACGCGCACCGTGACCGGGCGCAGCCGGATCAAGGCGGGTCTGCCCTCCGGCGTGGAATTCGGGCACAAGACCGGCACGCTCAACAATACGGCCAGCGATGTCGGTTTTGTCGAAATGCCGGACGGGCGCGTGATCGTCATGGCGATCTACGTCACCGGGCAGGGCGGCCGGGCACAGCGCAGCCAGAAGATCGCGTCCATCGCGCGCACCCTCTACAACGGATTTGCCCAAAATCGCTATGCCGGGAACGAGGCGGGCCGACGCGCCCCTTGATCCACCTGTGCATCATGGGGCCGAGCGGTTGCGGCAAGTCCACGCTCGGCCGCGCGCTTGCCGGCAGGCTTGCGGTCCCTTTCATCGAGGGGGACGATCTGCACGGGCCGGCCAATGTCGCGAAAATGGCGGCGGGTCACCCGCTCGACGATGCGGATCGGATGCCGTGGCTCCGCGCGCTGGGGCTTGCGCTCGCGGCGTCGGATGGCGCGGTGGCCAGCTGTTCCGCGCTCAAACGTGAATATCGGGACGGGTTGCGGGCGGCTTGCCCGGATGTGCGGTTCGTCCTGCCAGAGCTGACCATGGCGCAATTGCATGCGCGGATGACCGGGCGCGCGGGGCATTTCATGCCGCCGGCGCTACTGGCCGATCAATGTGCGGTGCTGGAACGGCCCGATGCGGACGAGAACGCGATCCTGGTCAAGGGCGACATGCCGGTGGAGCGGCAGGTCGAGGCCGTCCTCCGCGCGCTCGGCTTGGACCCGGAATAGGGCGCGAACAGACCGTAATCGTGCGATAGGGGCGGTGCGTGACCGGAATGCAGGCACGAAAAAGGGCGCGAGGGATATCCCTCGCGCCCCAATTCTTTACGCGAATGCGTAAGGATTAGTCGGCCTGCGCTTCGGCAACCGTCTCGTCCTGCATGTCGGCTTCGGCTTCGGCAGCAGCCTGATCGACGTCGGTGGCGACATCTTCAGCCATCATTTCGGTCTCGGTGCCCAGCTCTTCCATCTCGGCGCCAGCGGCGTCCATGTTGGCTTCGGTGTCAGCAGCCATCGAGTCAGCGGTCATTTCCGCGTTCTCTTCCGTGCCTTCCGAGCAAGCGGTCAGGGTCAGAGCGGAACCGGCGATGGCAGCGGCGAGAATGATCTTACGCATAGATATGCATCCTTATTTCGTTGAACATGGGCCGCAATGGCGGACCGCATGCGAACCGACCTTCACGGGCGGGCTCTGCAACCGTAAATAAGGGCGAAAATAAGGCAGCGCAAGCGATATTTCACGAGACGCCAGATTTTCTTAACCCCACAATGTGACGGGAATAGGGCGAGCCGTCATTTTTCGCACAGGGCGCGCGCCGCCCGGCAATGCGGTTCGCCAAGAATGGATGACCTTGCCCGCGCCCGGTGCTACTCGGGCGGGCATGAACGATCTTTCCCAAAGGGCCGGCGATGACGCGGCGGGCCGCAAACCGCATCTCTACCTTGTCGATGGCTCGGCCTATATCTTTCGCGCCTATCACCGTCTGCCGCCGCTGACCAATCCGGAGGGCACGCCGGTGGGTGCGGTCTATGGCTATACCACCATGCTGTGGAAGCTGGCGCAGGATCTCGACGAGGCGGACGGGCCGACCCATCTGGCCGTGATTCTCGACAAGGCGTCGCATTCGTTCCGCAACGATCTCTATCCCGATTACAAGGCGCATCGCCCGCCCCCGCCGGAGGATCTGAAGCCGCAATTCCCGCTCATCCGTGATGCCACGCGGGCCTTTTCGCTCGCCTGTATCGAGGAGGACGATCTGGAGGCGGACGACCTCATCGCATCCTATGCCCGCGGGGCGACGCGGCGGGGCTGGGACGTGACGATCGTGTCGTCGGACAAGGATCTGATGCAGCTTGTCGGCGCGTGTTC
The DNA here is from genome assembly GCF_022378335.1 of Croceicoccus hydrothermalis. Lineage (GTDB taxonomy): Bacteria > Pseudomonadota > Alphaproteobacteria > Sphingomonadales > Sphingomonadaceae > Croceicoccus > Croceicoccus hydrothermalis. The sequence continues at coordinate 355,293 of NZ_JAIQCI010000003.1, read as the reverse complement.
CGACGCGGACGACGGCGTGGAGGGCGGATGCATCGACATGCTCGACACGATGAAGAACGCGCGAATCGAAACCGCCGAGGTGGTCGAGAAATTCGGCGTGCCGCCCGAAAAGCTGGGCGATGTGCTCGCGTTGATGGGCGATGCGGTCGACAATATTCCCGGCGTGAAGGGGATCGGGCCGAAAACCGCCGAGAAGCTGATCAACGAATATGGCGACCTCGAAAGCGTGCTGGCCGCCGCGCCGGACATGAAGAAGTCCAAGATGCGCGAAAACCTGATCGAGCATAGCGAGATGGCGCGCCTGTCACGCCGTCTCGTGGCTTTGCGGGAGGATTGCGACCTGCCAACGCCGATCGAGGATTTCGCGCTTAACGGCATTCCGCCCGAACCGCTGGCGCAATTTCTCGAAACCCACGGCTTTCACAGCCTGCTGAAACGGCTGGGCAACGGGGCGGGGAGCCCGTCGCGCCCGACCGATCTCAACCCGGCGAAACCGCAGACCGCGGGCGAGAAAGCCGGTACGCGCCAGCCGCTCGCCGACATGCCGAAGCCCGATCTCGACAGCTACGAATGCGTGCAGAGCGTCGACCGGCTCGACGCGTGGATCGAGCGTGCCTTTGCCGCGCGCGCCGTCGCCATCGATACGGAAACCAGCGCGCTCGACGCAATGCGGGCGGAGTTGACGGGGATCAGCCTGGCGCTGGGCCCCAATGATGCATGCTACATCCCGCTCGGCCACGGCAGCGACGACATGTTCGAGGAACGGCCCGAGCAGATCGGCCGCGAGGTGGCGCTCGACCGGTTGCGCCCACTGCTGATCAGCGATGCAGTGCTGAAAATCGGGCAGAACATCAAATATGATCTCAACGTGCTGGCGCGGCACGGGGTTGAGGTCGCGCCCATCGACGACACGATGATCCTGTCCTTCGCGCTGGATGCCGGGCGTGGCGGGGGCGGGATCGGCAATGCGCATGGGATGGATTCGCTGTCCGAAACGCATCTCGGTCACACGACGCTGACGTTCAAGGACATCTGCGGCACGGGGAAGAAGCAGATCCCCTTCGGCGCCGTCCCGCTGGACAAGGCGACGCGCTATGCCGCCGAGGATGCCGACGTGACATGGCGCCTGCAACGCGTGTTGCGCCACCGTCTGGCCGATGAGGGCGGCACGAAAATCTACGAGAACGTCGATCGCCCGCTCGTCCCCGTGGTCGCCGCGATGGAGCGCGAGGGCGTCAAGGTGGACCGGGCCGAACTCGCCGCCATGTCGGAGGAATTCGCCGGCCAGATGGCCACGTTCGAGGCGCAGATCCACACGCTCGCCGGCGAGGAATTCGCCGTGGGCAGCCCGAAACAGCTGGGCGAGATCCTGTTCGACAAGATGGGTTTGAAGGGCGGGAAAAAGGGCAAGAGCGGGCAATATTCCACGGATCAGTCGGTGCTGGAATCGCTGGCCGGCGAGGGGGTCGAGATGGCCGCGCGCGTGCTCGACTGGCGGCAATTGTCGAAATTGCGTTCCACCTATACCGAGGCGCTGCAACAGGCGATCAACCCCGACACCGGGCGCGTGCATACCAGCTACAGCCTCGTCGGTGCGCAGACCGGGCGGCTGTCGTCGACCGATCCCAATTTGCAGAACATCCCCATCCGCACCGAAACCGGCCGCCGCATCCGGGATGCCTTCGTCGCGGAGGAGGGGCATGTCCTGCTCGCAGCCGATTACAGCCAGATTGAATTGCGCCTCGCCGCGCATATGGCCGACGTGCCCGCGTTGAAGGAAGCCTTTGCCCAAGGGCAGGACATCCACAGCCGCACGGCGGAGGAGATGTTCGGGACCGTCGACCGCGACACGCGCGCACGGGCCAAGACGATCAATTTCGCCATCCTCTACGGCATATCGCGCTGGGGCCTGGCCGGGCGGCTCGGCGTCGGACAGGACGAGGCGCAGGAGATGATCGACACCTATTTCGAACGCTTTCCGGGTATTCAGCGCTATATCGTCCACACGCTGGAGCAAGTGAGGGCGCGCGGCTATTCCGAGACATTGTTCGGGCGCAAGACGTGGTTCCCGCGAATCAATTCCAAGAACCAGGCCGAACGTTCGGGAAGCGAGCGCGCCGCCATCAACGCCCCGATACAGGGGACCAGCGCCGACATCATCAAGCGCGCGATGGTGCGAATGATGCCGGCGCTGCGCGAGGCGGGCCTGCCGCATGTGCGCATGCTGCTTCAGGTGCACGACGAGCTGGTCTTCGAGTTGCCCGAAGGCGACGTGGCCGCCGCCGCGCCCGTGATCGAGCGGGTCATGGCCGAGGCGGCGGGGCCGTCGGTCACGCTGGACGTGCCGCTGGGAGTGGATATAGGATCGGGAACGAGCTGGGGTGCCGCGCATTGACCTGCCCCGCGGGTGAAGGAGAGGGAAGCCATGACCGAGCTGGCCGTCCCGGCGCAACATAGCGACGCGCTCCTCTCGCCACGCGCGGGGAAGATCGCATCGCGCGTGGTGTTTTTGCTTGTTGCAATCGGGTTGATAGGCTCGCTCTTCCTCGTGTGGAACACGATCACGAGCGAGCGCGAGGAACGCGCGCAGGCCGAACGCACAATGCAGGTAATGGGCGCGCTGCGCGATCTCGACCGGGCGGCGCTCAACGCCGAAACGGGGCAGCGCGGCTATTTCATCACGCTCGACCGGGATTACCTCGCATCCTACGAAATGGGGCGGGCGCTCTATCCCCGCGCGCTGCGCAGATTGAAACGGCTGGTCCGTGCCGAAGGCAATGCGGAACAACGCGCCCTGCTCGCCCGGATCGACGCGCATGGCACGGCGAAGTTCGCCGAGCTCGACGAGACGGTCGGCATGATCCGCGACGGCCGCATTCTCGATGCGCAGCAGGTCATACTCTCGAAAGAGGGGATGCAGGAGATGAAAGCGCTCCGCCAGGCACTCAGCGAGATGGAGGCGAGTGAGCAGGCCATTCTTTCGCAGGCGACCGACGAGGCCGCCATCAACGAAAATCGCGTGCTGCCCCTGTTGTCCGCGCTGATGCTGGGGATCGTGGCGGCATTGGTGCTCGGCTTTGCGCAGTCGATCCGCGCGGCGCAGAGCGAGGAGCGCGCCTCGCGCGCGGAGGAACTGGCCGAGGCGAAGGACCGCGCCGACCTGCTCGCGCACGAGCTGAATCACCGGGTCAAGAATTTGTTCGCGGTCATTCTCGCCATCGTGCAGATGAGCGCGCGCGGCCAGACCGGCGCGCAGCAGACGGCGGAGATCATCGCCGCCCGCATCCGCGCCCTGCTCGACGCGCATGAGGCAACGCAGGGCGGCGACGATAGCGAGGCGGAGCTCGTCACGTTGATCGAGAAGGTGCTGGCCCCTTATCGCTCCGACGAAAATCCGGTGGATGTCACCGGCCCGCCGGTGCGGCTGACCATGCGACAGGCGACGCCGATCGGGCTCGTCCTGCACGAACTTGCCACCAATGCGGTCAAATATGGCGCCTGGTCGCAGGAGGGCGGGCGGATCGAGATCGCCTGGTCCCTGGACGACACGGGCGCGGGTGCCGACACGCGCGAACTGCATCTCAAATGGCGCGAAATCTGTCCGCAACCCGCCGAACCGGGCGAGCGGCGCGGTTTCGGCAGCATGCTGATGGAGAGCAGCGCCCGCCAGCTCGACGGCACGATCGAACGTCATTTCGACGAACGCGGCGCAGAGGTGAACATGCGTATCCCGCACGGCTGAACCCCTATATTGCATCGCAGCAAAGTCATGCGTAGCATCGCGCACATGGACTTCGAAACCATGCGCGCACCGTTTGAGAACCTGCCTCCCCATGTCGTCGAATGGGGGCTGGACATCATCCTGCTGGTGCTGGCGGTGGCGGGCGTGCTGGCGCTCCACCGGCTGGCGTTCGGCCTGCTTGGCAAGGTGGTCCGCTCCAGCCGGAGCGCTGCCGACAATCTCGTGCTCGAAAAAATGCGCAAGCCGACGCGCTACGCCGCGGTCGCGGTGGCGCTGGTATTCGTCGCGGGGGAAATTCCCGAACTCGCGCTTTTGTGGGAGGCGATCGCGGGGTTCGTGTTGCCCGCCTTGCTCGGCTGGATTGCGCTGTCGCTGTTTCATGCGCTGATCGCCGCGATGATCATGCGCACCGATATTTCGGTGGAAGACAATCTGAGTGCGCGGCGCCGACGCACGCGATTGCAGATTTTTTCGCGGCTGGGCACTGCGCTCATCGTGTTCATCACGGCGGGGCTGGTGCTGTTGTCGATTCCGGTGGTGCGGGACATTGGCGTGACGCTGGTCGCGTCGGCGGGCCTTGCCGGGCTGGCCGTGGGCGCGGCGGCGCAACCGGCGTTGAAATCACTGATCGGGGGGCTGCAACTCGCCCTGACAGAGCCGATCCGCATTGGCGATGCCGTCATCATCGGCGGCGAGTGGGGCTGGATCGAAGAGATCCGCACGACTTACGTGGTGGTGAAGGTGTGGGACGAAAGGCGGCTCGTGGTGCCGACATCCAAGTTCCTCGACGAGATTTTTCAGAACTGGACCAAGACCACCTCCCAATTGCTGGGCACGGTAATGTTCTACGTCGATCCGATGACGAAACTCGATCCGATCCGCGAAAAATTCATGGAACTGATCGAAAGCAATGCCCGATGGGACAAGCGGGTGCGGCATATGCAGGTGACCGAACTGACCCGCGACGCGATCGAGGTGCGGTTTTTGATGACGGCGAAGGATTCGCCGACCCTGTTCGACCTGCGCTGCGACATACGTGAGGCGCTGATACAATGGATCGCCGCCGAAATACCCGATGCGATCGTGCGCAACCGCCTGCTCGCCGCCGAGCCGTTGCGTATCGAAGGCGCCAGCGGCCCGCCCTCTGCCGCGGCGATGCCCTCGGCAGGATAGGGCGAAGGGGCAGTCGCGAACGACCACCCCTCACGCGCTGCCTCAATCCTCGTGCTTGTTTTCCCGGGTCGAGGTCAGCATGCCGGGAGAGATGAAACCGATGGGTCCGGTTTCCGCCGCGCGCCGTTTCAATTCGCCGCGCATCTTGGCGTATTCCTGCTCCATCTTCTGCGTCACCGTGGCGCGCGAATCCTTCAACGCCTCCCGGAAATCCTCCATCTCGACGATACGAACATCGCCCCCGTCGCGGCGGATCGCGTTAAGACCGGCCCGGCGCACCACATCCTCCAGATCGGCGCCGGTGAAACGCTCGGTTTCTCCCGCCACATGGGCGAGGTCGACATCATCGGCCAAAGGCATGTTCGCCGTGTGGATCTTGAGGATATGGAGGCGTCCCTCCTCGCTCGGCGCGCCGACATAGACCAGCTCGTCGAAACGGCCGGGACGCAGCAGCGCCGGATCGACCAGCGTTGGGCGATTGGTGGCACCGATGACGACGACCGACTGCAATTCCTCCAGCCCGTCCATTTCGGCAAGAATGGTGTTGACCACCCGGCTCGTCACCTGCGGTTCGCTGCCGCCGGATCCGCGTGCGGGCACGAGGCTGTCGATCTCGTCGATGAACACGACGCACGGGGCGACCTGCCGCGCGCGGGCGAAGAGCCGGCTGATCTGTTGCTCGCTTTCGCCGAACCATTTGGAGAGCAGGTCCGACGATTTCATCGAGATGAAATTCGCCTCCGCTTCCTTCGCGACGGCCTTGGCCAACAAGGTCTTGCCGGTGCCGGGCGGGCCGTAAAGGAGGAATCCCTGCGCCGGCCGGATGCCGAGCTGTTTGAACGCCTGCGGATTTTTGAGCGGTAGTTCCACGCCTTCGCGCAGTTTTTCCGTCGCTTCGTCCACGCCGCCGATGTCGGCCCATCCCACGGTGGGCGCCTGCACCATCACTTCGCGCATGGCGGATGGCTGCACGCGTTTGAGCGCATTGGAAAAATCGCGGCGCTCCACCGACAGATTGTCCAGCACTTCGGGCGGGATGGTCCGCGCGTCGAGATCGAGCTTGGGCATGATGCGGCGCACCGCCTCGATCGCGGCTTCGCGCGCCAGGGCGGCGAGATCGGCCCCGACAAAACCATGGGTCGTGCGGGCAAGTTCCTTGAGATCGACATCCTCGGCCAGCGGCATGCCGCGGGTGTGAATGACGATGATCTCCTCCCGCCCGGTCTGATCCGGCACGCCGACGATGATTTCCCGGTCGAACCGGCCGGGGCGGCGCAGCGCCTCGTCCAGCGCATCGGGGCGATTGGTGGCCGCGATCACGACGAGATTGGAGCGCGCCTCCAACCCGTCCATCAGCGTCAGCAATTGCGCGACAAGCCGCTTTTCCGCCTCGCCCGGCGTGTTGTTCCGCTTGGGTGCGATGGAATCCAGTTCATCGATAAAGACGATGGCGGGCGCGTTCTTCTGCGCCTCCTCGAACACCTGGCGGAGGCGCTTCTCGCTCTCGCCATAGGCGGAACCCATGATTTCCGGGCCGTTGATGGTGAAGAAATTCGCATCGCTTTCATTGGCGACCGCGCGGGCAAGGCGCGTCTTGCCCGTGCCCGGCGGACCGTGCAGCAACACCCCCTTGGGCGGATCGACGCCGAGACGCGTGAACAGTTCGGGGTAGCGCAGCGGCAGTTCGACCATTTCGCGCAGCTGGCGAATGGTTTCCTCCATCCCGCCGACATCGTCGTAATTGACCTCGGCGCGGCCATCGCGCGGCATCTCGAACTCGGCTTTCAGCTCGACCTCGGTATTTTCGTCGATATGCACGATTCCCTTGGGCGTCGTGCTGACGACCGTGAGACGGATCTGCGTGAGCGCAAAGGCAGGCGCGTTGAACATGCGCGCGATTTCGGGCGGCATGTCCTTCACCCGCTTCTGTCCGCGCGTCGCGACAAGATCGCCCGCGACGAGCGGCCGACCGAAGAAATTGCGCTTCAACGCCTGTCCCGGTCCCTGAAGCCGCATTTCCTTTTGCGCAGGCGCGAACACCACGCGGGTGGCGGGGCGCGATTCGGCTTTCTTGACCACGACATGCTCGCCCGACCCGGCCTCGGCATTGCCGCGTTCGAGCCCGTCGAGGCGGATGACGTTCAGCCCCTCATCCTCGGGGTAGGGTTGCAGAGCGCGCGCCGGCGTCGTCCGCTTGCCCGTGATTTCGATGATGTCGCCCTCTGTCACGCCAAGCGCGGCCATCGCGTCGCGCGGGATGCGGGCGATGCCGTGGCCCGATTCCTCCTGCCGTGCCGCTGCGACCTGTAATTTCACTTCGCGGGAATCGGTGCCCGCGTCTGCATCCGCCATGAAAGGCTCCTTGTCGTTGAGGGCGCATCGCGCAACGCATCGCCCATGACCCGTTTCGGGTGTCAAAGGATCAGATGGGGATGGGTTCCGCCCTTGCAATCCGCACGAGCGAGGAATCGCGTTCGGGAAATACGCCACGGGGCCAGCTATGGCGCGGCCGCATATCGGGACAAAAAAAGGCCCGGACGGACATGCCGACCGGGCCATGAAGTTTTGGGAGAGGATGCCTGTAAGGCCATTTCGAGATAGGCTAGCGGCATTCTTTGTGCAAATGCGAAATGATCCAGCAGTGTTGCAAATTATGCATACGCCAACAAAAGCAAGGTATTACACCGGAAGGGAGGCTCGTATGGTTCTGCGGCCTTCGCCAGAGCGATATGGATTGCTGCACTGCGTCAAAGGCTGTCGGTGGGGCGCGCGCACCCGGTCATGGATTCGCCATCGCGCTCGAAGGTGACGCTATAGGGGTATTCGCGGTCGGACAGCCCGTCGGTGCAGGGTTCGATACGGCCGGAAAGCGTGAAGGGCACGTCGCCGATCATACCGCTCAATTCTATCGAATCGCGTTGATCGGCGGGGGAAATTTGCTTCGCGTCCACGGTGACGCCCTCCTGATCCTCCGGCGTCATGTACCGCAGCCGCCCGTCCGTCACATGCGCCGCCCAATAGGGATCGGTGCCGATCGCGCGAAAGTTCCGGGTAAAGATCGTGGCGCTTTCGTCCGAAGGGGTCTGCGCCGGATCGGCGGCGGCGGCGGCTGGCGCGGTGGCCGCCTCTTCCGGTGCGGAGCAGGCGAAGAGCAGGGACGCGGCGATTGCGGCGAGGATCGCGATCTGGCGCGGGGCGATGGCTTTCATGACACAGGTTATAGCACCGGGTATGGCGGGGCGCGACATGCTTGCCCGGTGCGGCACGCTCTGCCACTCTTGGCCGAAGATGTATGAGGATCGGTATCGACATGGCAATGATTTCGCGGACAAACTTCGGGCACAAGGCATGGGCACGATTTGGCCTGCGGGCCGGGCAATGGGCGGCCACGACCGCGCTTGCCGCCTCGCTCGCCGCCTGCGCCACGATGGGGCGCGGATCGCCCCCCGCCATGGCCGGCAACGGCACCCCCGAAATCCCGATCGACACGATGAAGGAGGTCACGCGCACCCTCTCCAGCGACGCATTCGAAGGGCGGGCCCCCGGCACGGAGGGGGAGCGCAAGACCATCGCGCTTTTGAAGGAACGCTTTGCCGCGGCGGGCCTGCAACCGGGCAATAACGGCAGCTGGGTTCAAAAAGTGCCGCTCATCGAAATGACGGGCGCCGATTATTCGCCCATGATTGTGAAGGGCGGCGGGCAGGCCATCCGGCTTGCCCCCGGCGACGATTACGTGGCGGTCAGTTACCGCGTGACCCCCGAAACGCGGATCGAGGATAGCGAGATCGTGTTCGTGGGATACGGCATCAACGCGCCCGAAAAGGGGTGGAACGATTATGCCGGCATCGACATGACCGGCAAGACCGCGCTGATCCTCGTCAACGATCCCGATTATGATGCGGATACGCTCGACGGGCCGTTCGGCGGGCGGGCGATGACCTATTACGGGCGCTGGACCTATAAATTCGAGGAAGCCGCGCGGCAGGGCGCGACCGCCGCGCTCATCGTGCACGACACGTTCCCGGCGGCCTATGGCTGGAACGTGGTCCAATCGAGCTGGACCGGTGCGCAAGCCTATGCGCAGACCGCCGACGACGGCGCGAGCCAGACCCGGGCGAACGGCTGGGTCCAGAAGCCCATGGCGGAGCGGATCATGACCATGGCGGGGCAGGATCTCGCCGCCATGACCGCCGCGGCCAAGCGCAAGGGCTTTGCCGCCGTGCCGCTCGGCGTCACGACCAGCTTCGGTTTCGACAGCGCGATCCGGCGCTTCGAATCGAACAATGTCATCGGCGTCCTTCCGGGAAGCGAGCGCCCGGACGAGGTCGTGCTCTATACCGCGCACTGGGACCATCTGGGCCGGTGCAAGGCGGATGAAACGGGCGACGACATCTGCAACGGCGCGATCGACAATGCCACCGGCACCGCCGCGCTCGTCGCACTGGCCGAGGCGCATGTGAAGGCGGGGGCGCCCGAACGCTCCATCGCCTTCGTCGCGGTCACGGCGGAGGAATCGGGCCTTCTGGGGAGCGAATATTACGCGGCGAATCCGGTCTTCCCGCTCGACCAGACGGTGGGCGGGGTGAACATGGATGCGCTGTCGCTGGCGGGCCCTGCGAATGATGTGGTGGTCGTGGGCGGGGGCAAGTCCGAGCTCGATGCGTATCTGGACGATGCGCTCGGCGAACTGGGCCGGACGGCGACGCCCGAACCCACCCCGGAAAAGGGCTATTACTATCGCTCCGACCATTTCAGCCTCGCAAAGCGCGGTGTGCCGATGTTCTACGTCGAATCGGGCGAGGACCTGATTGAGGGTGGCACCGCGGCGGGGGCGGCGGCCGCGGCCGATTATACCGAGAACCGGTATCACGGGCCGCAGGACGAATATGATCCCGACTGGAACTGGGACGGGGCGGAGCAGGATCTGCGCCTGTTCTACCGGCTCGGTCGGTCGCTGGCGAATACCGGCGCGTGGCCGAACTGGCTCGACGGGGACGAGTTTCGCCGCATCCGCGATGAAAGCTGCGCCGCGTCGGATACCGGTTGCTGAGCCACGCCGCGATGAGGGATGACACGCACCGGATGCCGCCCGAATGGCATACGCAGGACTGGTTGTGGATCGGCTTTCCCCATGATGCGGGGGAGTGGCCGGCCGCTTTCGCCCGCGCGCAGGAGGAAATCGCCGCCTTCGCCAATGCCGTGGCCGAAAGCGGGCAGGCGGTGCGCCTGCTCGTCCGCGACGCGGCGAACGAAGCGCGCGCGCGCAGCCTGGTGTCCGGCGCCGTTACGCTGGAGCGGCGCGAATATGGCGATATATGGCTGCGCGATACGGGGCCGCTCATCGTGTCGGACGGTGCGGGCGGGCGCGGCGCGCGGCGGTTCGGCTTCGATGGCTGGGGCGGGAAATATCGGATGGCGGGCGACGAAACCGTCGGCGCGGAGCTTGCGCGCGACGCCGGGATGGAGCCGGTTGTGGCCGACTGGATCCTGGAGGGAGGGGCCATCGACACCGACGGCACCGGGCTTGTCGTCACGACGGAGCAATGCCTGCTCAACCCCAATCGCAATCCGCAATTGTCGCGCGGTGACATAGAGGACCGGCTGAACCGCGACCTCGGTTTCGAGCGTGTGCTCTGGCTCGGTGACGGGCTGCTGAACGATCATACCGATGGGCATGTGGACAATCTGGCCCGCTTTGTCGCGCCGGGGCGGCTGGCCTTGCCCGTGCCGACGGGGGCAGACGATCCCAATCGCGCGATTTACGAGGATGCGCGGGACCGCGCCCGCGCCTTCGGGCTGGACATTGCCGACGTCCCGTCGCCGGGTCTGATCAGCGACGGCGATTTCGTCGAACCGGCCAGCTACATGAATTTCTGCGTCACCACCCATCTGGTCGTCGTGCCGACCTTCGGCAGCGTCCATGATGCCGACGGGGTGGCCGCGGTTGCCGCGCTGTTCCCGGATCGCGCGACGGTCGGCCTTCCGGGCGGCGCGGTCCTTTCGGGCGGCGGTGGTTTCCACTGCGCCAGCCAGCAGATGCCCACCCCATGACGGATATGCCCATGCCACGCCCGGTTCGATCCATGCTGTTCGTGCCCGCGGACAGCGAGAAGAAGATTGCCAAATCGCAATCGGTGGGTGCCGACGCGATCATCCTCGATCTTGAGGATTCGGTTGCGCCCGCGCGCAAGGATACGGCCCGCGCGATGGCGGCCGAAGTGCTGCGCGATGCGCGCGGCGGCGGTGCGGCGGTCTGGGTGCGCATCAATCCGTTCGACAGCGAACACGCGCTCGCCGATCTGGCCGCCGTGGTGCGGGGCGGGCCGGCGGGCATCATGTTGCCCAAGGCCGCGGGGCCGGACGACCTGGTCCGCCTGTCCCATTGCCTCGACGTGCTGGAGCTTCGCGATTCGCTGGCGCCGGGCGCGATCCGGACCCTGCCGGTGGCGACGGAAACGGCGGGGGCTGCGCTGCGTCTTCCGCTCTATGCGGAGCGGGTCGTGCCGCGTCTCTTCGGGCTGACCTGGGGGGCGGAGGATTTGAGCGCGGATCTCGGTGCGGCGGGCAATCGCGGCGATGACGGGCGGCTGGCGCTGACCTATCGGACCGTGCGGGCGATGATGCTCCTTGCGGCGAAGGCAGCAGGAGTCGCCGCGATCGATGCGATCTGGCCCGATTTTCGCGATCTGGAAGGTTTGCGGGCCGATTCGCTTTCCTCCCGGCGTGAGGGGTTTGCGGGCCGGATGGCGATCCATCCCGCGCAGGTGGAACCGATCAACGAGGCCTACAGCCCGTCTGCCGACGAAATCTCCCATGCCGAGGCGGTCGTGGCAGCCTTCGATGCGGAGCCGGATGCCGGGGTCGTCGCGCTCGATGGAAAGATGCTCGACATGCCGCATCTGAAACAGGCGCGGCATATCATCGCCATGCGGGACGCCTTCGGACCGCGATAGGCGGTGCGCACGCCCCCCTTGTTAAGGATCAGTCGAACTGACGCCCGTGCAATTGCGGATTGCGCGCGACCACGCGGTTGAGCCACGCCCTGGGCTTGCGCAGGAGGCTGGACGGGTAGTCCACGTCGGCGCCCACGATCCGCGCGATCGCACCGACGAAATGGATGCAATTGCGGCGGTTGAGGTCGTATCCGTCGCCCTCGATATTGCGCCACGCATCGACTTCGCGGCGGATGCGCCAATAGGTCGCATCGTCGACCGTGATGGAGATATGCCGGTTCGTCTCCTCGACATATTTCTGCTTCTCGACATAGATCATATGCTCGACCGGCCCGCGCAGGACAGCCGGCGTGACCGATCTTGCGGTAAAGCCGTAATTCTCGTTGATCCGCTCCCCCGTGGCGTCGAGCGTGCCTTCCATGACGACGAAGGTGTGTGGATAGCGCCCGAAGAGCACCGATCCGTCGAAACTTTGAAAATGGACCGTCACCGCCGCGAACGCCGGAAAGGCGAACGTGGTGAAAAAGACGGCGAATGCCGCCGCCCATGCGCGGCGCAGTCTATTCATCGTTGGAGCCAAGCTGTGCGAATCCCTGCAATATCTGATCGGCGGCATAGGGTTTGACGACCATTGGAACGCCGCGAAACTCGACCGGCACCGTGTCCTCGCCGCCGTAACCCGACGCAAAGATGAAGGGAATCTTCGCATCGCGCAAGCGTTCGGCCGTCGGCGTGCTCGTTTCGCGGCCGAGGTTGAAGTCCAGCATGGCGATGTCGATGCCATCCGCCTCGATCGCGCGCAACGCGGCCTTGTTGCTCGCGGCGAGGACGACCTCGCTTGCGCCGAGGTCGATGAGCTTGTCCTCCGCGTCGAGCGCGATCAGCGCGCTATCCTCGACCAGGAGGATACGCTTGCCCGCGATATTCGCCCTGCCCGCATCGCTGGAATAGGACGGTCGCGCCGGACCCTGGCGCGAGGGTTCGGCATTGTCGACGTAGCGGGCGGGAATGCGGAACTGCGCCTCCAGCCCGGCGGTGCGATAATGCACCTCGGCGTCGCCGCCGAGCTCGTGCGGAATCGAATCGCAAATGATGGTCGTGCCGAAACCGCGCCGTTTGGGCGGCATGACCGCCGGCCCGCCCTTTTCGACCCAGTCGACAAGCAGCGCGCCGTCATCCTCGATCCGCCATTCGACGCACACCTTGCCGCTGTCGCTCAACGCGCCATATTTCGTCGAATTGGTGGTCAACTCGTGCACGACGAGCGCCATGACCGTGAATCCGTCCGGCGTGATCGTCACCTCCGGGCCGACCATCTCGATACGCTCCGCCTGCCCGTGGAGATAGGCCGAGGCCTCCGTCGTGATCAGGTCGCGCAAATGGGCCGGACCCCACTGATCCGCGGTCAGCTGATCGTGCGCACGGGCGAGCGACTGAATCCGCGAATCGAGCGTGCGGGTGAAGCTGTGAATATCGTCCGCCTCGCGCCCGGTCTGCCCGACGAGCGCGCGGATAAGCGCGAGGATATTGCGCACCCGGTGGTTGAGTTCGGCGATGAGCAGGTTCTTCTGCTCGCCCGCCTGCCGGCGTTCCTCGCTCGCCGCTTCGGTGAGGCGGAGCACGACTTCCAGCAATGTCGTGCGCAGCGAATTGGCGATGCGGATCTGCGCCGGGGTGAACGGGCGCGCCTCGCCCCGGACCAGTTCGGACCATTCCTCGAAACTCTTGCGCGGGGTGAGGCGTGGGCCGTTGGGTCCGTATTCGACGCTTTTTTCCGCATTGCCGGCCCAGCGGACCGAGCGCAGCTGCTCCGCCCGGAACATCACGACATAGTCCCGCGGCCGGCGCGAGATCGGCACGGCGAGCATGCCGGCCGCGCGCCCTTCGTATTCGCGCGCCTCGTCGAGGATTTCGGAAATGCGCGTGGTGGTGATCACCTCGCTCTTGGAATTCTGGTTGAGTGCGCCGATCAGCTGCCTGAACTGCTCCTCGCTCGGTGTCATCCCGCTTATCGAGACTTCGCCGTCGACCATCACGCCGACACCATCGGCGGGGATCGCGTCCAGCATGATCTCGCCGATCCAGTCGGCGTCGTAAAGCCGGTCATTGTCGCGCGCGGCGGCGGACATCAACCGGTTGGAAACCTTGCGGGCCTCGTCCTCATACGCCATTTCCTCGGCGCGCAGCTTGCGTTCAAGGACGAGGGAGAACATCAGCCCGAACAGCTCGGCGGCGCTGCGTTCGGCAAAGCTGGGCAGGCGCGGTTCGTGATGGTGACAGGCGAACAGGCCCCATAGCCTGCCGTCGACGATGATCGAGATCGACAGCGAGGCGGACACGCCCATGTTCTTGAGATATTCGATGTGGATCGGCGACACCGCACGCAGCAGCGACAGCGAAAGATCGACCGCTGGTTGATCGCGCGGTTCGATGGCGACGGACGGCTCGTTCACGTCGCAGATGATCCGGAACGTGTTGCGCACGTAAAGGCGGCGGGCCTGTTGCGGGATGTCGGTCGCCGGGAAATTCAGCCCCATGAAGCTGTCGATCCCGTTTTCGAGCGCCTCGGCCACGACCTCGCCGCTGCCGCTTTCGGCAAAGCGGTACACCATGACCCGGTCGAAACCGGTCAGCATCCGGCACTGCCGCGCGCCATCGCGCAGCAGGGCGTTGAGCGTCGGCGCCCCGTCGATCCGCTGAATCATGCTGCGCACGGTGGAGGAGACTTCGAGCTCGTCGCCTGTTGCCGGTTCGCATTCGATGATGAGCTGGTCGCCGGAGAAGTGCACGGCGACGTCGAACTTGCGGTCATCCTCGCGCAGTTGCAGCGAGAAGATGCGCTCCACCGCGTCCTCGGTGCGCAGCATCACGACCCGGCGGCGAATCTGCTTGATCGCGAAGGGCATGAAGATGTCGGTCAGCGTTTCGCCGATGAGCGCGTCCGTATCCTTGCCGAGGAAGGGAGCGGTGTTGGCGGCGCGCTGCACGATCCAGTCGGCGCTGGTCGCGAGGAGGAATCCGAAGGGCTGAATCGCCCCCAGGATGTGGATCGGTTCGCGGTCGCAATTGGTAAGATCGACCTCGGCCAGATCCATAGTCATCTCATTCAAGAAAGGTCCTCCGACAGGGCCTGCGCGGCTCGCCGAAAATGTTGAAATGTTTCTATAGCAGAATCAGACGCTTCGTCCAACCAATCCGGCCCATGCTGCGACGCTTCGGCATCGAACGCGTCGCAGAACGCGCGCCAGCGGGCGCCGTGGTCGACAGGCGGCGAAAGGTAGCGCGTCGGCAGCCCGTCCGGAACCTGCCGGACGAGCAATTGCCCGCCCAGCCGCGAGCCTTCGATGACATATTGCACGCCCCATGCCGCGGCGCCGCGCGCATCCGACGCGATGATCGGCATGGGCAGGAACGCGCCCAGCGCGGCAAGATCGTCGGCCAGCTGCGGAAAGCGCGGCGTCCATTGCGGCCAACCGCGCCCCGTCACCGCCAGTTCCAGCCCCGGCAACGCCATCGCATGCGCGGCGAGGAAGGCGCGGTAATGCTCCTCCCGCGAAAGGTCGAACGGGGCAAAGGCCGCCTCGGTCGCCTCGTGCTGCGCCATGGTGCGGTCGCGCAGGGCGAAACGGGCGGGCCGGTGCTCGCCCTGCGCGTCCGGGCTGTCCTTTTCCTCTGGCGCATCGCGACGCGTGGCGAGGGGCTTGCCCTTGCTGCCAAGCGGGCGGGGGCGATAGACGGCATAGCCTATCGCGGGCAGATCGAGCCGCATGGTGTCGTCTTTCTGGGTCAAGCGGAAAGGAGCGTCTTCTCGATGCGCTCCGTCGTTTCGCCGGTCAGCGTCTTGGCTTCCTCGCCAATGATGATCGCCTCCAGCGATTTGTGATAATGGCGGCGCATCTCGCCGAGCGTCTTGGGATCGGCGGCAATGGCCAGCGTCTCGATCGTCTTGTCGAGCGCGGCGCGGTTCAGCCAGTCGGCAACGGCGGCGGCATGGGCCAGCTCGTTGAGATCGGTCGCGCCGGTGCGCTGCCCGGCGTCGTCCTGATGCTTGACCCCGGCGCTGAAATTGGTCGGGTCGAGATCGGGCTTCGCCTGCTCGCTGAGCTTGGGCTCGTCGGGCGAGCCATCATTGCGCATCAGCACGAAACGAGTCCCGTCGACAATGGCAAGATGAGCTTTGTGAGGAAGGCGCATATTCTTGAATTCCGGTGTTCGTGTTCTGTCTTCTACTGTGCCAACGCGCGAAAGCCGCTTCGGGTCCGGGCCCGGCGCTCTGAATGCGGGTCGCTCCTGCGCAAGGAAAAGGGGCCGGAAGGCGAATGCCCCCGGCCCCCGTTCGCAACGTCGCGTGGACGGTGCGGAATGGCAGGCTTTAGAAGCCGCCCATGCCGCCCATGCCGCCCATGCCGCCCATGCCGCCCATGTCGGGCATGCCGCCGCCGGCAGCGGCCTTGTCCTCGGGCGTGTCGGCAATGGCTGCCTCGGTGGTGATGAGCAGGCCGGCCACCGATGCCGCATCCTGAAGCGCGGTGCGCACGACCTTGGTCGGGTCGATCACGCCGGCCTGGACCAGGTTTTCATAGGTGTCGGTCGCGGCGTTGAAGCCCTGCGTCTCGTCGTTTTCGCGCAGGAGGTTGCCCGAAACCACGGCGCCGTCGTGACCGGCGTTGGTCGCGATCTGACGCACGGGGGCGAGGATCGCCTGACGCACGATGTCGATGCCGCGGGTCTGGTCGTCGTTCTCGCCCTTGAGCCCTTCGAGAGCCTTCGTGGCGTAGAGCAGCGCGGTACCGCCGCCCGGGACGATGCCTTCCTCGACCGCGGCGCGGGTGGCGTGGAGCGCGTCGTCGACACGGTCCTTGCGTTCCTTCACCTCGACCTCGGATGCGCCGCCGACCTTGATGACCGCAACACCGCCGGCGAGCTTCGCCAGACGTTCCTGCAGCTTTTCACGGTCGTAATCGCTCGACGTGGATTCGATCTGCGCGCGGATCTGCTCGACCCGTGCCTTGATCGACGCTTCGTCGCCTTCGCCATCGACGATGGTGGTGTTGTCCTTGTCGATGGTGACGCGCTTGGCGCTGCCCAGCATGTTGAGCGTGACGTTCTCAAGCTTGATGCCCAGATCCTCGGACACCATCTCGCCATTGGTCAGCGTGGCGATGTCGCCCAGCATGGCCTTGCGGCGATCGCCGAAGCCCGGTGCCTTGACGGCCGCGACCTTGAGCCCGCCGCGCAGCTTGTTGACGACCAGCGTCGCGAGCGCTTCGCCCTCGATGTCCTCGGCGATGATGAGGAGGGGACGCCCCGCCTGCACGACCGCTTCGAGAATGGGGAGCATCGCCTGCAGGTTCGACAGCTTCTTCTCGAAGATGAGGATGTAGGGATTGTCCAGCTCGACCGTCATCTTGTCGGGGTTGGTGATGAAGTACGGCGACAGGTAGCCGCGATCGAACTGCATGCCTTCGACGACATCGAGTTCGAATTCGAGACCCTTGGCCTCCTCGACGGTGATGACGCCTTCCTTGCCGACCTTGTCCATGGCTTCGGCGATCTTCTCGCCGACTTCACGGTCGCCATTGGCGGAGATGACGCCGACCTGGGCGATCTCGCTCGACCCCGAAACGTCCTTCGAACGGTTCTTGAGGTTTTCGGTGACCTTGCCGACCGCGGTGTCGATGCCGCGCTTCAGGTCCATCGGGTTCATGCCCGCTGCGACCGACTTCATGCCTTCGCGCACGATGGCCTGCGCCAGCACGGTGGCGGTGGTGGTGCCGTCGCCGGCCAGATCGTTGGTCTTGGAGGCGACCTCCTTGATCATCTGCGCGCCCATGTTCTCGAACTTGTCCTTGAGTTCGATTTCCTTGGCGACGGTGACGCCGTCCTTGGTGATGCGCGGCGCGCCAAAGCTCTTGTCGATGACGACATTGCGGCCCTTGGGGCCCAGCGTGACCTTGACGGCGTTGGCGAGCGTGTCGACGCCCTTGACGATGCGTTCGCGTGCATCACGCGAGAATTTCACATCCTTGGCTGCCATGAGATTATCTCCTCTTGGGAATTATGATGGGGTGCAGGAAAGCGGCGGCGTGGATCAGCCGATCACGCCCAGAACGTCGCTTTCCTTCATGATGAGCAGGTCTTCGCCGTCGACCTTGACCTCGGTGCCCGACCATTTGCCGAACAATACGCGGTCGCCTGCCTTCAGGTCCATCGGCGTGACGGTGCCGTTTTCCGAACGCGCGCCCGAACCGACGGAGACGACTTCGCCCTCGCTCGGCTTTTCCTTGGCGCTGTCGGGGATGATGATGCCGCCGGCGGTCTTTTCGTCGGCTTCGATGCGACGGACCAGAACGCGGTCGTGCAGCGGACGGAATGCCATAGTTGTGCCCTCTTCCATTATGGATGAAACATGGATTGGCACTCTGTTATGCTGAGTGCCAGTGCGGCGCATATGGTTCGGACGACGGCACGCGTCAAGGGACGAGAACAGGCAAATTTTCACAAATTGCAGCCGGCCCGACGCAGGCCACGTCTCGTCACGCCCGGCCCCGATTTCCGGGCGATTTTTCAGCCCGCCGCCGGTCGATCGAGGATGAGCCGGTCGCGCGCATGCCAGCGCCACAGCATCATAACGCCCGTCACCGAAAGCCCGACCGCCAGCCCGATCCACACCCCCGTGCCCCGCAGCGACGTGTGAAAGCCCAGCACCCATGCCGTCCCGAACCCGAATGGCCAGTACCCGATGAGCGCGAACAGGAACGGAACGCGCGTATCGGCCAGCCCGCGCAAGAGCCCCGCGCCCATCGCCTGATATCCGTCGGCAAGCTGAAACGCGGCGGCCACCGCCATGTATCCGATGGCGAGCGTCACGATGCCCGCATTCGCCGGATCGTTCACGTCGATATAGGCGGAGAGCAGCAGCCGCGGGATGGTCAGCATGGCCAGCACGAACACCGCCGCAAACCCGGTGACGAGGATCAGTCCCGCCCATCCGGCCAGCGCGATCCCGCCGCGATTGTCCCGCCCGTGATGCAGGCCAACGCGGATCGTGGCGGCCTGCGAGATGCCGAACGGCACCTGGAACGCGAGCGCCGCAATTTGAAGCGCGACCGTATGCGCCGCCAGCTCCAGCTCGCCCAGTGCGCCCATGAGGAACGCGGCGCTCGAAAACAGGCCCGCCTCCGCCATGGTGATCGCCGCGATGGGCAGCCCGATCCGCCAGATGTCGAGCAGGCGCACGACGTCCGCCCGCCACAGACGCCCGAACAAATAATAGCGCCGCATGCGCCGGTCCGTCTGGATGATGAGGACATAGGCGATGAGCGTGGCGAGCGCGGTGATGACGCTGGCCAGCGCCGCGCCGCGCAGGCCGAGTTCCGGAAAGCCCCAGTTCCCGAAGATCAGCAGCCAGTTGCCCAGCCCGTTCACGAACAAGGCAAACACCGTCACCCATGTCGCGATCGCCGCACGGCCCAGCGTCGACACGAAAATGCGCAGCACCGCGGCCGCCACCGCGGGCACCGCGCCGAACGCCACCACGGTGAGATATTCGCCAGCAAACGCCGTGACCGCCGCCGGTTGCCCGGTGACGCGCATGATCGGCTGTCCCGCAAAGGACAGCGCCATGATGAACAGCCCCGCAAGCGCCGCCACCCAGAGCGCCATGCGGATCGAACGGCGCACCTCGCGCACCGCGTGCCGCCCCCGGCCCAGCGCCGACGCCGCCAGTGGCGCGACCGCCCCGACAAGCCCCATCGCGCACCACAGCGACAGCCCATAAATGCTGGTCGACAAGGTGATGGCGGCGAGCTGTTCGGTGCCGAGCCGGGCGACGAAGATCACGTCGATGGCATAGACGGCCATCTGCAACAGATTCGCCGCGGCCAGCGGCGCGGCGAGCCGGGTCGATTCGCGCAATTCGTCGCGCATGGGAGGGGAGAGCAGTGCGGCCATGGATGCGCGCCGCCTATGGCAAAGCGCCGCCGAGCGAAAGGGGGGCGTTTCCCCCATCCCGCTCTTTCCGCCACGCCGGGCCGTTTCAGCACGACGCGAGCATATGGTCGCCTCGGATAGTCAGACAGGCGAAAGCATTGCCGATCTAGGGAGACATGCATGAATATCGCCCGCAACATTCCAACAGCCTTCGTGCGCCGCACCGCCCTCGCGCTCGCGGCACTGACCGCGGCGCAGCCCGCCATGGCGCAGGAACTCTACGCCGGGGTGTACGCCCATGCGGTCGACACGCCCTTCACCCTCGAAACGGGGGAGGGCGGGGTCGATATCGCCGGTGGATACCGTTTCGCGCGCGAAGAGGTCCTGTCCTTCATCGGGAGCCCGTCGCCCTATGTCGTGGCGTCGGTCAATCTCGATGGCGACACCAGCTTTGCCGGCGGCGGGCTGAGCTGGAAGATTGGCAAGGGGCCGGTATACGTGCGGCCCGGCATTGGCCTCGTCGTGCACGATGGACCGGAACGCCGGGTGCGGGCCGATGGCCGGCGGCTCGATCTCGGCAGTAGGGTGCTGTTCGAGCCGGAGATCGCGGTCGGCACGCAACTCAATGCCGCGCTCTCGATCGAGGCGAGCTGGATGCATGTCAGCCATGCCCGCCTTTTCGACGGGGAGCAGAACCCCGGCCTCGACATGATCGGCGCCCGGCTCAACTGGCGGATCTAGGCGCGCCGCGTTCCCTTTGGGCGCAGGGCTTCAGGCGTAAGCGTAAGGGCCGCCCTTCTGAAGCGCGGTGCGATAGGCCGGCCGGGCATGGATCTTGTCCAGCCATGCCATCGTATGCGGCCGGCCATTGTCGAGCCCCGCCCGCGATGCCGCCGCCTCCAGCGGGAAGCTCATCATGATGTCGGCGCCGGTGATCTCCTCGCCCGCGAACCAGGGCGATTTGCCCAGCTCATCCTCGATATAGTCGAGATGCACGTCGATCATCGGCTGCAGCCGCTTCATCGCGATCTTGCCCATGATCGGGATTTTCGACACCACCAGCTTCAGGAACAGCGGCGGCATCAGCGACCCCTCGGCATAATGCATCCAGAAGCGGTATCGCAGGCGCTGATCCTCATCCGCCGGGGCGCCCAGCCGGCCATCCGCCTTTTCGATCAGATATTCGACGATCGCGCCGGTCTCTGCGATCGTGCGGCCATTGTCTGCATCGGTGATGACCGGCGATTTGCCGAGCGGGTGCACCTTTTTAAGCGCACGGGGGGCGAGCATCGTTTTCGGATCGCGCTCGTATCGCGCGATGTCATAGGCGAGGCCGAGCTCCTCCAGCATCCAGAGGATGCGCTGCGAACGCGAGTTTTCGAGATGGTGCACGGTAATCATCGGCTCTTCCGCTTTGCGGCCCGTTTTCGGCCCTTTGCCCATGGGGTAACCGGTTTGGCGCCGCGCGTCACCCGCAATTGACGTATGCGTGAGCGGCCGGGTGCGTGATCCGTCGCGCGCATTGCCCGCAAAACCGCGCACGAAAAAGGGCGACCTCTTGCGAGGCCGCCCTTTCCCTTGGTGATCCGGTGAAGGATCGATCCGTAAGCGGTGAGGCTTACTTCAGCTCGACGGTGCCGCCGGCTTCCTCGATCTTCTTCTTGATCTCTTCGGCTTCCGCCTTGTTCACGCCTTCCTTGATGGGCTTGGGCGCGCCTTCGACGAGACCCTTGGCATCCGCGAGGCCCAGGCCGGTGATGGCGCGGACTTCCTTGATGACCTGGATCTTCTTGCCGCCGTCGCCGGTCAGGATGACGTCGAATTCGTCCTTCTCTTCGGCGGCCGGGGCGTCGCCACCGGCGGCGGGGCCGGCAACCGCAACGGCGGCAGCGGCGGAAACGCCCCATGCGTCTTCAAGAGCGGTCGCCAGTTCGGCGGCTTCGAGGACGGTCAGCTTCGACAGTTCGTCGACGAGATTCTGGATATCGGCCATTTCAAATCACTCCAATTTTCATCTGTCGCCGGGCCGGGGCCGCGGCGCATTATACGGTTTCGAAAACGTCTTACGCGGCGTCCTTGGCGGCATAGGCGCCGAACACGCGGGCGAGCTTCGCCGCCGGCGCATTGGCCAGCTGGGCGATCTTCGTCGCCGGGGCATTGACCAGCCCAACAAGCTTTGCACGCAGTTCGTCGAGGCTCGGCATCGAGGCCAGCGACCTCACGCCTGCTTCGTCGAGAACCTGCGAACCCATCGAACCGCCGACGATCTCCAACTTGTCGTTGGTCTTGGCGAACTCGACGGCGACCTTTGCCGCCGCAACCGGATCGACCGAGGTCGCCAGCGCGGTGGGGCCGGTCAGGTAATCGGCGATACCGGTATAATCGGTATCCTCGATGGCCCGCTTGGCAAGACGGTTCTTCGCCACCTGATAGGTTGCGCCCGCTTCGCGCATCTTCTGCCGCAGGTCGGTCGACTGTGCGACCGTGAGGCCGAGATTGCGGGTGACGACCACCACGCCCACCTCGTTGAAGGTTGCGTTGAGCTGCGCGACCGCATCGGTTTTTTGCGAACGATCCATGCTTACTCCTTCACAATGGCCGCGACCGGGCAAACCCGAATACGCGACCGGCTACGTTTGTCCGCATCGCCGAAACGACGCGGGCGAGTCCGTTGAGGGGGGAAGGAGCGCGCCGAAGCGCGAAATGGCGCTTTCGAAAAGGAAAGGCCGAAAGAAACTCTTTTCCCCGTCTAGGCCGGAAATTAAGAGGGGAACCCTCACCAGCTGTCTCGGACGGATGAACGGCGATACCCGGGTTGCGGGCGCGTCGCTCTGCCGCCGCCCTCTAACGATCCGGCGGCCGATGTCAAGCCGCATGCGCACGGCCATCGAGCGGGCCGGGCCGGATCGCCACGACATAGACCACGGCCGCCAGCACCGGCGTCAACCAGCCCACGATCAGCGCATCGGCGATCAGCAACGCCCATTTGCCGAGCGATCCGGCAATGAACGCCGCCCCGATCCCCAGCGCATAATGCACCCCCATCAACGGCAGGATCGCCAGCATCGAAAACCCCACCGCGAACACGAAATGCGGGAGCATCGTGCGGATCGAGGCCACCGGCGCAATCCAGATGCCGAGCGGCGCCCCCGCGACGAATCGCGAGGCCAGCGGCGCGAAGATCAGCGAAAAGACGAAGAGACCGGTCCCCACCGGCGTATCGGCGGTGGACACGAACAATCCCAGCACGGCAAGGAGCATCTGCAGGCCGAGGACGGCGGCAAACAGGCGGATGGCGCGCGGCTCCAGCGTGCGGGCCGCCCGCGCATCGCGCCCGCCGGCCAGGAAACGGATAACGCAATAGGTCGAGAGGTTGAGCGCGAACACTTTCACGAAGGCGAGGCCGACCGGCAGGGCATCGTCCTTCATCGTGCGGAAACGCGCCATGCTGTCATACAGGCCAGACTGCATTTCGGCGGCATGCTGAACCATTTCCGCCGCGACGGGGATGAGAGCGAGCAACGGGCAGGCGGCGACAAACGCGAGGCTTTCGCGATGCGCGAAGCGAAAGCCCTCGATGAAACGCATGGCCACTCTCCCGAATGCCCGCCATTCGCCGGGCGGCGGGTGTATGAGTTTGCGCCGCGGCATAGTCAATCGGAGCGCGGTTGCGGCTTTGACAGGGCGGCGGCGTTGGCCTATAGGAGCCGCTGTCCGCACGCTTCGAGCAAGGCGGCCCTTGCGCGGGGGCCGGCCCGGGATGGAGGCGGCGGGACATCTGCATCGACGCGGCGGCTGCAAGCCGGGGAAACGCCAAAGGGCGCGTTCCCTGAGGTTTTGCGGCCATTCGTCGTTTGCGGATATCTTTCCCGTGCATCGAAAATTCCGACCGGTCGCACGGCATATTGCCCTGGCGCGACTCGGCTAAACTCGAAGCGACAAAGGCACGATCCTTCATGGCGACTCAGGCTTCTTCCCCGAACGGGGCGGCGAATGGCGACATCCGTCCGACCGCGAAAAAGCGCATCCGCAAGATCTTCGGCGACATCCACGAAGTCGTGGAAATGCCGAACCTGATCGAGGTGCAGCGCGAAAGCTACGAACAGTTCCTGCGGTCCGACCCGTCGATCGATTATGTCTCGGGCCTTGAAAAGACGCTGCGTTCGGTGTTCCCGATCCGCGATTTTGCCGGCACCGCGGAGCTGGACTTCGTGCATTACGAACTCGAGCCGCCCAAGTACGACGTGACCGAATGCCGCCAGCGCGGCATCACCTATGCCGCGCCGATGAAGGTGACGCTGCGCCTCATCGTGTTCGAGGTGGACCCCGATACCGAGGCGCGCAGCGTACTCGATATCAAGGAGCAGGACGTGTACATGGGCGACATGCCGCTCATGACCGGCAACGGCACGTTCTTCATCAACGGGACCGAGCGTGTCATCGTGTCGCAGATGCACCGTTCGCCGGGCGTATTGTTCGACCATGACCGCGGCAAGACCCACAGCTCGGGCAAATATCTGTTTGCCGCGCGCGTCATTCCCTACCGCGGCTCGTGGCTCGATTTCGAATTCGACGCGAAGGATGTCGTCAATGTCCGCATCGACCGCAAGCGCAAGCTTCCGGTGTCCTCGCTGCTCTACGCACTCGGCATGGATGCGGAGGAAATCCTCCATCATTTCTACGACACCGTGACCTGGCAGCGCGGCAGCAGCGACGTCGAGGGTGGCGGCTGGAAAATTCCGTTCGTCGCCGAAAACTGGCGCGGGCAGAAGCCGGCCTTCGACATCGTCGATGCCAGCAGCGGCGAGGTCGTGTTCCCCGCCGGACAGAAGATCAGCCCGCGCGGCGCCAACAAGGCGGCGAAGGACGGCCTGACGCATCTGCTCATCCCGACCGAGGAAATCTTCGGCCGCTATGCCGCCAATGACATGATCGACGAGGGCACCGGCCGCATCTGGATCGAGGCGGGCGAGGAAGTCAGCCCCGAGAATCTCGAGGTGCTGGACGCAGCCGGCGTCGACCGGCTCGAACTGCTCGACATCGACCACGTCAACACCGGCCCGTGGATCCGCAACACCATGCAGGTCGACAAGGCCGAGAACCGCGACATGGGGCTCGAGGCGATCTACAAGGTGATGCGCCCCGGCGAGCCGCCGACGAAGGAAACCGCCGAAGCGCTGTTCGAAGGGCTGTTCTTCGACGGCGAGCGCTATGACCTGTCGGCCGTGGGTCGCGTCAAGCTCAACATGCGTCTCGGCCTCGATGCCGAGGATACGATCACGACGCTGCGCCGCGAGGATATCCTCGCCGTGGTGAAGGAGCTCGTCGACCTGAAGGACGGCAAGGGCGAAGTCGACGACATCGACAACCTCGCCAACCGCCGCGTGCGTTCGGTGGGCGAACTGCTCGAGAACCAGTACCGCGTCGGCCTGCTGCGCATGGAACGCGCGGTGAAGGAGCGCATGTCGAGCGTCGATGTGTCCACCGTGATGCCGAACGACCTCATCAATGCGAAGCCGGCCGTGGCCGCGGTGCGCGAATTCTTCGGCTCGTCGCAGTTGTCGCAGTTCATGGATCAGACCAACCCGCTCTCCGAAGTGACGCACAAGCGTCGCGTGTCGGCGCTCGGGCCCGGCGGTCTGACGCGCGAACGCGCAGGCTTCGAAGTGCGCGACGTTCACCCGACCCACTATGGCCGCATCTGCCCGATCGAAACGCCCGAAGGTCCGAACATCGGCCTGATCAACTCGCTCTCGACCTTTGCGCGGGTGAACAAGTACGGCTTCATCGAGACGCCCTACCGCAAGGTCGTCGACGGCAAGGTCACCGGTGAGGTGCAGTACCTGTCGGCGATGGAGGAGCAGAAGAACACCGTCGCGCAGGCATCGGCCGAGCTGAGCAGCGAAGGCACGTTCGTCGAGGAGCTCGTCTCCGCCCGTCAGAACGGCGAATTCGTGATGAGCCCGAACGAGCAGGTCACGCTCATGGACGTGTCACCGAAACAGCTCGTTTCGGTCGCGGCATCGCTCATCCCGTTCCTGGAAAACGATGACGCCAACCGCGCGCTCATGGGCTCCAACATGCAGCGTCAGGCCGTGCCGCTGGTCAAGGCCGAGGCGCCGTTCGTCGGCACCGGCATGGAAGAGACCGTGGCCCGCGATTCGGGCGCGGCCATCGCGGCGACCCGCGGCGGCATCGTCGATCAGGTCGACGCGACCCGTATCGTCATCCGCGCGCAGGGCGATGTGGAGGCCGGGCAGTCCGGCGTCGACATCTACACGCTGCAGAAGTTCCAGCGTTCGAACCAGGACACCTGCATCAATCAGCGTCCGCTGGTGAAGGTGGGCGAGGTCGTGCAGACCGGCGACATCATCGCCGACGGTCCCTCAACCGATCTTGGCGAGCTGGCGCTGGGCCGCAACAGTCTCGTCGCGTTCATGCCCTGGAACGGATATAACTACGAGGATTCGATCCTGATCTCCGAACGCATCGTGAAGGACGACGTGTTCACCTCGATCCATATCGAGGAATTCGAGGTCATGGCCCGCGATACGAAGCTCGGGCCAGAGGACATTACGCGCGACATTCCCAACGTCGGCGAGGAAGCGCTGCGCAGCCTCGACGAGGCGGGCATCGTCTATATCGGCGCCGAAGTGCATCCGGGCGACATTCTGGTCGGCAAGATCACGCCCAAGGGCGAAAGCCCGATGACGCCGGAGGAAAAGCTGCTCCGAGCGATCTTCGGCGAAAAGGCGAGCGACGTGCGCGATACCTCGCTCAAGCTGCCGCCGGGCGTTGCCGGCACCGTGGTCGAGGTGCGCGTGTTCAACCGCCACGGCATCGAGATCGACGACCGTACCCGCGCGATCCAGAACGAGGAAATCGAACGCCTCGCCAAGGACCGCGAGGACGAGCGTGCGATCCTCAACCGCGCGACCTACAATCGCCTGCGCGACATGCTCATCGGCCAGACCGCTTCGGCAGCGCCCAAGGGCGTGAAGAAGGGGCAGGAGATCACCGAAGAGCTGCTGGACGAGGTGGAACGCCACGACTGGTTCAAGTTCGCGGTGGCCGACGATGGCCGTCAGGCACAGCTGGAGGCGATCAAGGGGCAGTACGACGACAGCGTCAAGGCGATCAACGCCAAGTTCGAGGACCGCAAGGAAAAGCTCGAACGCGGTGACGAGCTGGCGCCCGGCGTGCTCAAGATGGTCAAGGTCTTCGTCGCGGTGAAGCGCAAGCTGCAGCCGGGCGACAAGATGGCCGGCCGTCACGGCAACAAGGGCGTCATCAGCCGCATCCTGCCGCAGGAGGACATGCCCTTCCTCGAAGATGGGACGCCGGTCGATATCGTGCTCAACCCGCTGGGCGTGCCGAGCCGCATGAACGTCGGGCAGATCTTCGAGACCCACCTCGGCATGGCCGCGCGCGGTCTGGGGCAGCAGATTACCGCTGCGCTCAACGACTGGCGCGAGGCCAATCCCGATATCGAGGCGTCCGAGCCGCCCTCCGCCGTGGTGGAGAAGCTCAAGGACGTCTATGGCGAGCAGTACCATGACGATATCGAGAACCGGACGACGGCCGAAGTGGTCGAGCTGGCATCCAATCTGAAGAACGGTGTCCCGATGGGCACGCCGGTCTTCGACGGCGCGCGCGAAGGCGACGTGACCGCGATGCTGGAAAAGGCGGGGCTGCCGGGTTCGGGCCAGGTCACGCTCTATGACGGGCGGACGGGCGATGCCTTCGACCGGCAGGTGACGGTGGGCTATATCTACATGCTCAAGCTGCACCACCTCGTCGATGACAAGATTCACGCGCGGTCCATCGGCCCCTACAGCCTCGTCACGCAGCAGCCGCTGGGTGGTAAGGCGCAGTTCGGCGGCCAGCGTTTCGGCGAAATGGAGGTCTGGGCGCTGCAGGCGTATGGCGCGGCCTATACGCTCCAGGAAATGCTGACAGTGAAATCGGACGACGTGGTCGGACGCACCAAGGTCTACGAGGCGATCGTCAAGGGCGACGACACGTTCGAGGCCGGCATTCCCGAAAGCTTCAACGTGCTGGTCAAGGAAATGCGGTCGCTGGGTCTCAACGTCGAACTGTCCTCGCTCAACGAAGGCGGGGATGACGAGGACGACGACGGCCTGTCGATCGCGGCGGAGTAAAAGCGCGGTGCGATACGGGGCGGGTCGGCGGACCTGCCCCAAGGCGCCCCGAACCTTATCGCTGCCGCCACGGATTTTTCCCCTCAAGGGATTTGAAACATGAACGAACTGACAAAATTCGCCAATCCGGTCGCCAAGACCGAGACCTTCGACCAGATTCAGATCGGTCTGGCCTCGCCCGAACGCATCCGTTCGTGGTCCTTCGGCGAGATCAAGAAGCCGGAAACCATCAACTACCGCACGTTCAAGCCCGAACGCGACGGCCTCTTCTGCGCCCGCATCTTCGGTCCGGTGAAGGATTACGAGTGCCTGTGCGGCAAGTACAAGCGCATGAAGTACAAGGGCGTCGTCTGCGAGAAGTGCGGCGTCGAGGTGACGGTGACCAAGGTCCGCCGCGAGCGCATGGGCCATATCGAACTGGCCGCGCCGGTCGCGCATATCTGGTTCCTGAAATCGCTGCCCTCGCGCATCGGCCTGCTGCTCGACATGCAGCTGAAGCAGCTGGAACGCGTGCTGTATTTCGAAAGCTATATCGTTGTCGAACCCGGCCTGACGCCGCTCGAAAAGTTCCAGCTGCTGACCGAGGATGAACTCCTCGACGCGCAGGACGAATATGGCGAGGACGCGTTCAGCGCCGACATCGGTGCCGCCGCGGTCAAGACCATGCTGATGGAGCTCGACCTCGAACAGGAACGCGCCGATCTCATGGAAGAGCTGCGCACGACGAAGTCCGAGCTGAAGCCGAAGAAGATCATCAAGCGGCTGAAGGTCGTGGAAAGCTTCATCGATTCGGGCAACCGCCCCGAATGGATGATCCTTGAGGTCGTGCCCGTCATTCCGCCCGAACTGCGCCCGCTGGTGCCGCTCGACGGGGGGCGGTTCGCGACGTCGGACATGAACGACCTGTATCGCCGGGTCATCAACCGCAACAACCGCCTGAAGCGGCTCATCGAACTGCGCGCGCCGGACATCATCGTCCGCAATGAAAAGCGCATGTTGCAGGAAGCGGTCGACGCGTTGTTCGACAATGGCCGCCGCGGCCGCGTGATCACGGGTGCGAACAAGCGTCCTTTGAAATCGCTGTCCGACATGCTCAAGGGCAAGCAGGGCCGCTTCCGTCAGAACCTGCTCGGCAAGCGCGTCGACTATTCGGGCCGTTCGGTCATCGTGACCGGGCCGGAGCTCAAGCTGCATCAGTGCGGCCTGCCCAAGAAGATGGCGCTCGAGCTGTTCAAGCCGTTCATCTACGCCCGCCTCGACGCCAAGGGTCTGTCCATGACGCTGAAGCAGGCGAAGAAATGGGTGGAGAAGGAGCGCAAGGAAGTCTGGGACATCCTCGACGAGGTGATCCGCGAGCATCCCGTGCTGCTGAACCGCGCGCCGACGCTTCACCGCCTCGGCATTCAGGCGTTCGAACCCGTGCTGATTGAAGGCAAGGCGATCCAGCTGCACCCGCTCGTCTGCTCGGCCTTCAATGCCGACTTCGACGGTGACCAGATGGCCGTGCACGTGCCGCTTTCGCTGGAAGCCCAGCTTGAGGCGCGCGTGCTGATGATGTCGACCAACAACATCCTCAGCCCCGCCAACGGCAAGCCGATCATCGTGCCGTCGCAGGACATGGTGCTCGGCCTCTATTACCTGTCCATGGACCGCGAAGGCGAGCCGGGCGAGGGCATGAAGTTTGCCGACATGGCCGAGGTGCATCAGGCGCTTCAGGTGAAGGCGGTGACGCTGCACACCAAGATCGAGGCCCGCGTTCCGCAGACCGACGAGAAGGGCAAGCAGTACATGAAGCGGGTGGAAACCACGCCCGGCCGCATGCTCATCGGCGAGTGCCTGCCCAAGAAGCACACCGTCCCGTTCGAGGTCGTCAACCGCCTTCTCACCAAGAAGGAAATCGGCGACGTCATCGATCAGGTCTATCGCCACACTGGGCAAAAGGACACGGTGCTGTTCGCCGACGCCATCATGACGCTCGGTTTCTCCAACGCGTTCAAGGCCGGCATCTCGTTCGGCAAGGACGACATGATCATTCCCGAGACCAAGGAAGGCATGATCGAGGAGACCAAGGCGCAGGTCGCCGAATACGAGCAGCAGTACCAGGACGGCCTGATCACCTGGCAGGAAAAGTACAACAAGGCGATCGACGCCTGGTCGCAGTGCGGCGACAAGGTCGCGGCCGAGATGATGGATCGAATCAAGGCCACGCCCAAGGACGAGAACGGGCGCGAGGCGCAGATCAACTCGATCTACATGATGTCGCACTCCGGCGCGCGTGGTTCGCCGGCACAGATGAAGCAGCTTGCCGGCATGCGCGGCCTCATGGCCAAGCCGTCGGGCGAGATCATCGAGACGCCGATCATCTCGAACTTCAAGGAAGGCCTGACCGTCCTCGAATACTTCAACTCCACCCACGGCGCCCGCAAGGGTCTGGCCGATACGGCGTTGAAGACGGCGAACTCGGGCTATCTCACGCGCCGTCTCGTCGATGTGTCGCAGGATTGCGTCATCGTCGAGGAAGACTGCAAGACCGAGAAGGCGCTCGAAATGCGCGCGATCATTCAGGGCGGTTCCACGATCGCCTCGCTGGGTGAACGTATCCTGGGCCGTACGCTGGCCGAGGATCTCGTCAATGCGAAGACGAACGAGGTCATCGTCAAGAAGGGCACGTTGATCGACGAGCCGATGGTGACCGAGATCGAGGCCGCCGAAGTGCAGGTCGCCAAGATCCGCTCGCCTCTCGTCTGCGAGGCGCAGATGGGCGTGTGCGGCACGTGCTATGGCCGTGATCTTGCGCGTGGTACACCGGTGAACATTGGCGAGGCTGTCGGCGTCATCGCCGCGCAGTCCATTGGCGAGCCGGGCACGCAGCTGACCATGCGCACGTTCCACATCGGCGGCGCGGCGCAGCTCAACGAAACCAGCCATCTCGAGGCGGTTTCGGCCGGCACCGTGCATCACCGCGACATGCCGTCCATCGTGGACAAGCGCGGCAAGCGCCTGTCGCTTGCCCGCAGCGGCGAAATCGTCGTCATCGATGCCGAAGGGCGCGAGCGCGAAATGCACCGCGTACCTTATGGTACCACGCTGATGCACGAGGACGGCGCCAAGGTGGAGCAGGGCGACCGCCTTGCCGAATGGGATCCGTTCACGCTTCCCATCATCACCGAGCAGTCGGGCGTGGTGAAGTTCCAGGATCTCGTCGACGGCAAGACCATGGCCGAGCAGGTCGACGACGCGACGGGCATCGCCCAGCGCGTGGTCACCGAATATCGCGCCCAGGGCCGGTCGAAGAAGGAGGACATGCGTCCGCGCCTGACGCTGCTCGGCGAAGGGTCGGACGAGACGGAGGCCGCGCGCTACATGCTGGCGCCGGGCACCTCGCTCTCGGTCGATGACGGGCAGCAGGTGGAGGCAGGCGACATCCTCGCCCGCGCCAGCCGCGAAGCCGCCAAGACCCGCGACATCACCGGCGGTCTGCCGCGCGTTGCCGAATTGTTCGAGGCCCGCAAGCCGAAGGACAATTCGATCATTGCCAAGATCGCGGGCCGCATCGAGTTCGTCCGCGACTACAAGGCGAAGCGCAAGATCGCCATCGTTCCGGAGGAGGGCGATCCGGTCGAATACCTGATCCCCAAGACCCGCGTGATCGACGTGCAGGAAGGCGATTTCGTCAAGAAGGGCGACAACCTGATTTCCGGTTCGCCCGACCCGCATGACATCCTGGAGGTTCTCGGCATCGAGCCTCTGGCCGAATATCTCGTCAACGAGATTCAGGAAGTCTATCGCTTGCAGGGCGTGAAGATCAACGACAAGCACATCGAGGTGATCGTTCGCCAGATGCTGCAGAAGGTCGAGATCACCAATGGCGGCGACACCACGCTGCTTCCGGGCGAGCAGGTCGATTACGAGGAAATGCTCGAGTACAACGCCAAGCTGACCAAGAATCAGGCCAAGGCCGAGGGCAAGCCGATCCTTCTCGGCATCACCAAGGCCTCGTTGCAGACGCGTTCGTTCATCTCGGCCGCTTCGTTCCAGGAAACCACCCGCGTGCTGACACAGGCGGCGGTCGAGGGGAAGAAGGACTCGCTGATCGGGCTGAAGGAAAACGTGATCGTGGGCCGTCTCATCCCCGCCGGCACCGGCGCGGGCATGAACCGGATGCGCGTTGCGGCCACCAGCCGCGATGTCGCCCTGCGCGCACAGTATCGCAAGATGCAGGAAGCGCTGGTCGCAGCGGAAACCGCCGCCGAGGAACACGAGGCCGAGCTGGCCCAGACCGAGGATGCGGCGATCGGTGACGATCCGCTCGCCACGGTCGAGGGTGAGACCCACGGCACCGACGCGGATGCAGGCGACTACCTCAATGTCGAGGAAGCCGACCACGACGGCACGGTGTCCGAGGCCGAGCTGGACGAGAAGGAAGACGACGCGGAATAATCCCCGCGCCCGTTCCTGAAACACGAGACCCCCGTCGGCCCGTCCGGCGGGGGTTTCGTTTTGCCCGCATCTTGCCAAGCCATGTTCCGCCTCCAAGATAGGAGGGATGGAACGATACACGATAGACGACATTCCCGGCGATCAGCCCGCCACGATGATCGACCTCGAAGGGCGCACGCCGATCATCGGGGTGATCTACGAATGCGCGAAGCATTACGCGCTCTACAAACCGCATGCGCGCGAAAATGCCCGGATCCTGCTGACGAAGCCGGTGTTTCGCGAAGGGCGCGCGACGCGGACCTGGATTCTGGAACCGGACGAGATCGGCAGCCTTGCGGAGCGGTTGTTGCAGGATTGATGCGGTGCGGGGAGGGCGGTTGCGGACCCGGTGGTCGCGTGCGATGCCTCTCTTGCTGGCGGCCGCGATCGGCGCGTGCGGTCCCGGCGCAGGCGAGACGAACGGCGGCGGAGGCGACTCGATCCGCACGAGCGAAGCAGTCCCGACGCTCGCCGGACATTGGCGCATTGCGGCGATCGACGGCCGCGCGGTCGCGTCCGGAGCCGTCATGGTGGGCGATGGTGCGAGCATTGGCTGGGGCCCGGCCTGCGCGGGTTATGCGTGGGGCTATGTCGTATCGGGCCATCGTTTTCGGACGCAGCGCCGCGCTTCCCCGCCCATCGCGGCCGCGGACCCTCGTCCGGGGGTGCCCGCGCCTCACCCATGCCCGATCGGCATTCCCCCCGGCGTGGTGGATGCCGCAAACGTGCTCGACGCAGCGCGCAGAATCGAGCCGTCGGGAACAGACGCCGTGCGGATTTCCGGCGGTGGGCATACGGTCACGCTCCGCTCGCAATAAGAAGCGAACGGCGCTAACGCAGCGGCCATGACCACGATCACCCGTTTCGCCCCCTCGCCGACCGGCCGGCTGCATGTGGGCAATATTCGTACCGCCCTGCACAATTTCCTGCTGGCCAAGAAGGACGGCGGGCGTTTCCTGCTGCGCATCGACGACACCGATGCGCAGCGTTCGGAGGAACGCCACGTCGATGCCATCCGCGCCGATCTTGCCTGGCTCGGCCTCGTTCCCGATGGCGAGGCACGGCAGTCGCAGCGGCTGGAGATATACGAGGCGGCGTTCGAACGGCTCCGTGCCGAGGGGCGCATCTACGCCGCCTATGAAACGGCGCAGGAACTGGAGCTCAAGCGCAAGATCCTGCTCGGCCGCGGGCTTCCGCCGATCTACGACCGCGCCGCGCTCGACCTTACGCAGAAGGACCATGCCGATTATGCGGCGAAGGGCATCGCCCCGCACTGGCGGTTCCGGCTCGATCACGACGCGCCGATCGCGTGGGACGACGCGGTTCGCGGGGCGCAGCATTTCGACCCCGCTGCCCTGTCCGACCCGGTGATTCGCCGTGCCGACGGATCCTGGCTCTATATGTTGCCGAGCGCGGTGGACGACGTCGAAATGGGCATTACCGACGTGCTGCGCGGGGAGGATCACGTGTCGAATACCGCGGTGCAGGTGCAGATGTTTTCCGCGTTGGGCGCCGCGCCGCCGCGTTTCGCGCATGAGGCGCTGCTCACCGGGGCGGAGGGCAAGCTGTCGAAGCGCCTGGGTTCGACCGGGGTGGACGACATGCGCGAGGAGGGCGTGGAACCCGAAGCGTTGCTGTCCGTGCTGGCACGCATCGGCACGTCGCAGCCGGTCATTGCGATGCGTTCGCTCGACGCGATGGCGGCGGGCTTCGACCTAGCCACGTTCGGCCGTGCCCCTGCCCGTTTCGACGAGGCGGAAATGATGCGCATCAATGCGCAGCTCCTGCACGAAACGGACTATGCCGCCATCGCCCATCGCCTGCCGACGGGAATGGACGAGGCCGCATGGGCCGCGATCCGCCCGAACCTCCAAACGCTGAACGATGCAGGGGATTGGTGGCAGGTCGTGACAGGGGCGGTGCCCGCACCCGATCTCGATTCCGAAGATCGTGCCTTTATCGCCGCAGCGGCGCAGGACGCGCAGGGAATCGAATGGGGCGAGGATGCGTGGAAGACGCTCACCGGCAGGCTGAAGGCCGCGACCGGGCGCAAGGGCAAGGCGCTGTTCCTGCCGCTCCGCCTCGCGCTCACCGGGCGGGGGCACGGGCCGGACATGGCCGCGCTGCTCCCGCTGATCGGGCAGGAGCGGGCGCTGGACCGGTTGCGCGCGGCGGGTTGAACCGGGGCGCCCGCGCTAGCCCGCGGCCTCCTCCGTCGCCTCCACCGCCTCGAGCAGCCGTTTTTCGAGCGCGTCCAGCCGCGCCTTCGCCGTGATCTTGTCGCCGAGCAGGTCGGTGACGTAGAACGTATCGGCCGCGCGCTCCCCGTAATGGGTGACATGCGCGGAATTGATGAGCAGCTTCGCCTCGAACATGGCGCGGGCGAGCCGGTTGAGCAGGGCCGGGCGGTCGCGGGCGTTCACCTCCACCACGGTAAAGCGATTCGATGCGTCATTGTCGAAGGTCACGCGCGGCTGCACCTCGAACGCATCGGCGCGCGGGCGCGACATGGGCCGCGCGGCGAGCTGCGGCACCAGCTTCACCTTGTTGGCGAGCGTGTCGCGGATCGACTGGGTCAGCCGGGCGATCTGCGATTCCTCGCGAAACGGCCGGCACATCGGATCCTGCACCAGGAAATTGTCCACCGCGCGCCCGTTGCGATTGGTGTGGATGCGCGCGTCGATGATGTTCCCGCCGGCCAGGTGGATGCCGCCGGCGATGCGCGAAAACAGGCCCGGATGGTCGGGCGTGACGACCGTGACCATGGTGGCGCCGCGCTCTTCCCAGTAATGGCATTCGATGGAGAGCTGATCCTCGCCCATCGCGTCCATCTGGCGCAGGTTGCGGGCAATCACCTCCTCGCTCTCCGCGATCCAGTACGATTCGTGCATCGCCGCGCCGACCGTGTCGACCAGCTCCGCATCGTCGGCGAGCAATTCGCGGGCGGCGTCCTTGCGCGTCTCGATCTTGTGCGTGCGCCCGTTCGACTTGAAGCCGAGGCGCAGGCGTTCCTCCGCCGCGAAGAACAATTCGCCGAGCAATTGTCCTTTCCAGCTGTTCCAGACGCCCGGTCCCACCGCGCCGATGTCCACCACGGTCAGCACGAGCAATTGCCGCAGCCGTTCGAGCGATTGCACCTCGGTGACGAAATCGTGGATCGTCTTCGGGTCGGACAGGTCGCGCTTGAACGCGGTCGCGCTCATCAGCAAATGATAGCGAACGAGCCAGGACACGAGCCCCGTCTCCTCCGCACTCAGCCCCAGGCGCGGGCCGACCTTCTTCGCGATTTCCGCGCCCAGCACCGAATGATCGCCGCCGCGCCCCTTGGCAATATCGTGCAGGAGCGTGGCGACATAAAGCGCGCGGCGATGCTGAAGCTTGGGAATGATCGCGGTGGAAACGGGATGCGCCTCCTCCACCTCTCCGCTCTCGATTTCGGCGAGCTTTCCGATGGCGCGGATCGTGTGTTCGTCGACGGTGTAATGGTGGTACATGTCGAACTGCATCTGTGCGACGACGCGGCCGAATTCGGGCATGATGCGCCCGAACACGCCGGCCTCGTTCATCCAGCGCAGCGCGAGTTCGGGATTGTCCTCGCTCGACAACAGATCGAGGAACAGCGCATTGGCGCGCTTGTCGCGGCGGATCTTGCCGGTGATCAGCCCCGAATCGCGATCGGCCATGCGCATCGCGTCGGGATGGACCTCCACCCCCTCCTTGTTGGCGAGGGTGAAGATCTCGACCAGGCGCACCGGGTCTTCGGCAAAGAAATCGTCGTCCGGCACGGTGATGCGCCCGCCCGCGATGACGAAGCCGCGAACCTTGCGCCGCTTTTCGGTCAGCTTCGCCATGAGCCTTGCCGACTGGCTCTTCGCGAACTGCTCCTCCATCTGGGCGAGGAATACGCCGGTCAGCCCGCCGACGCGCTTTGCCTGCAGGAAATAGTAATGCATGAAGCGTTCGACCGCGCTCTTGCCCGGACGGTCGGCGAAATTCATGCGGGCGGCGACCTCGCGTTGCAGGTCGAAGGTCAGCCTGTCCTCCTCGCGCCCGGTGATCGTGTGCAGATGGCAGCGCACCGCCCAGAAGAAATTCTCCGCCCGGCGAAAGGCGCGGAATTCGGCCGGGGTGAGAAGGCCCGCATCGACCAGCTCGCGCGGTTCGCGGACCTGGTGGATATATTTCCCGATCCAGTAGAGCGTGTGCAGGTCGCGCAGGCCGCCCTTGCCCTCCTTCACATTGGGCTCCACGACATAGCGGCTGTCGCCCATGCGCTTGTGCCGCGCCTCGCGCTCGGCCAGTTTTTCCGACACGAACTGACGCTCCGACCCGGTCACCACGTCGTTCCAGAACCGCTGCTTCGCGACATCGTAAAGCGCCTGCTCCCCCCACAGGAAGCGCCCTTCGAGCAGGGCGGTGCGGATGGTCAGGTCCTGTTTCGCCAAGCGGACCATGTCGTCGATCGACCGGCTCGAATGGCCGACCTGCAGCCCCAGATCCCACAGGTAATAGAGCATCGCCTCGATCACCTGTTCGCACCAGGGCGTGTTGCGCATGGGGGTGAGGAACGCGATGTCGACGTCCGATTGCGGCGCCATTTCGCCGCGCCCGTACCCGCCGACCGCCATGATGGCGAGATGCTCGCCCTTGCTCCGGTTGGCGGCGGGATAGACATGGGTGATGACGTGGTCGTGGATGATGCGCACGATCTGATCGACGAGGAAAGCCTGCGCCGCGGCGGCCTTGTGCCCGGCAGATGGCTCCGTCTCCAGCCGCCGCGCGATTTCGGCCCGCCCGTCCGACAGCGCCGAGCGCAGCAGCGCGATGAGCGGCTGCCGGTCGAGCGTGTCCATGTCGTCGATCAGCGCGTCGAGTTTCGCCACGACGCGGCGGCGGTCGATGATGCGGCGCTGGCTGGGTATCGGGCTGCGGGCCAAGTGTGTTTCCTCGTGCACGAATGGGGCGGGGCGGACAGTCCTGTCCGGGCACATGTGCGGTTTATCCGGGCACGGATTAACATATCGGTGCGACAGGGGCGAGTTTCCACCCGCCTCGTGCCACGCTGCGCAAATGGGGCGCCAAGCGGCCTATCATCATGGCCCGCGCTGTGCCAAAAGCCGCGCGGCAGGGGCGCCCACAGCGGCGCGGCCGCCACGATTCAAAGAAGGAAACCGCCGTGCCCGTGTTGCAGATATTGGCCAGCGCCGCGAACGATGCGCCGATCTACTGGGAAAATCTCGGCCTGCGTCCGGGCATCGAACTCGGCTGGTTTACCCTGCGCTGGTATTCGCTGGCCTATCTTGCGGGGATTCTCGTCGGGTACTGGCATCTGTCCCGCATGCTGAAGGCGCCGGGCGCGCCCATGGCGCAGCGCCATGCGGAGGATCTGTTCTTCTGGTGTACGCTCGGCATTATCGTGGGCGGCAGGCTCGGCTATGCGGCGTTTTACGACCCCTCGCTCTGGACCGGCTGGACGAGCGGGGAAACGGTGAGCTGGGACCTGCTGCGCCTGTGGGACGGTGGGATGAGCTTTCACGGCGGGGTGGCCGGCGTGCTGGCCGCGATCGCCTGGGTCAGCCACCGCGGACAGCTTCAATTCCTGCGCGTGTGCGACTATATCGCGGTCAACGTGCCCTTCGGCATGATGTTCGGGCGGCTGGCGAATTTCGTGAACGGCGAGTTGTGGGGCCGACCCGCCGACGTGCCGTGGGCGATGGTCTTTCCCCGCGCCGGGCCGCTCCCCCGCCATCCGAGCCAGCTTTACGAAGCGGGCCTCGAAGGGTTGCTGCTCATTCTCGTGATGCTTGCGCTGTTCTGGATGACGCGGGCGCGCTGGCGGCCGGGATTGCTCGTCGGGACGTTTACCGCCGGCATCGCCTTTGCCCGGTTTATCGTGGAATTCTTCCGCGAACCCGATGCGCAGCTTGCCGAATTCGCCGCCGAAACGGGGCTTTCCATGGGGCAATGGCTGACCCTGCCGCTGATCGCGATCGGGCTGTTCTTCGTGGTGCGGGCCTTGCGCAAGCCTGCGCTTGGCCAGCAGCCCGACGCGCGCCGGGATGCCGCCGCCGGGGCGGTTTGAGATGAGCGACAACGCAAATGGCGGCGACCTCACGGCGGGGCTCAGGCGGTTGATCCGCGCGCACGGGCCGATTCCCGTGGCGCAATACATGGCGGAGGCGAACGCGCATTATTATGCGCATCGCGATCCGCTCGGCACCGCGGGCGATTTCATCACCGCGCCGGAAATCAGCCAGATGTTCGGCGAGATGATCGGCGGCTGGATCGCCGACCTCACCATCCGGGCCGAAGCGCGGGATTTCGCCTATGTCGAGCTTGGGCCGGGGCGCGGCACGCTGGCGCGCGATGCGTTGCGCGTGATCCGGGCGGCGGGGCTTTCGCCGACGGTTCACCTTGTCGAGGCGTCGCCGGTTTTGCGCGAAAAGCAGGCCGAGCTTGTGCCCGATGCACAGTTTCACGAGGATGTCGCCGCGCTGCCGACGGACCGGCCCGTGATCGTCGTGGCCAATGAATTTTTCGACGCGCTCCCCGTGCGGCAACTGGTGCGCACGGGGCGGGCGTGGCGCGAACGCATGGTGGGGCTGGACGGCGATGCGTTCGTCACGCTGGCGGGCGACAGGCCGATGGATGCCGCCGTGCCGGCGCGTCATGATGATGCGGAGGAGGGCACGCTGATCGAGACGAATCCTGCTGCCGCCGCGATTCTCGGCGATCTTGCGAACACGATTGCCGAGGCCGGCGGCGCGATGCTCACCATCGATTACGGCCATCTCGCACCCCGGACCGGCTCCACGCTTCAGGCCGTGCGCGCGCATGAAAAGGTGGATGTGCTCGATGCGCCGGGGACCGCGGACATCACCGCGCATGTCGATTTTCCCGCGCTGATCGAAACGGCGGAGCGGGCGGGATGCATCCTCCACGGCACGGCGAGCCAGGGCGCGTTCCTGATGGCGCTCGGCATGGGGCAGCGCGCGCAGGCGCTGGCCGAGGCGAATCCGCACGCGCGTGACAGCCTGATGTCAGCGTTGGAGCGGTTGACGGCACCGGATGCGATGGGCGATCTTTTCAAGGTGATGGCCTTTGGCGCGCCCGGATGGCCCGAAGGGGCGGGGGTGCGGCGGGCCACACCGGCATGATGCGGGTGCGAACAACGCAAATTCGCGCGTGGAAAACCTATTGGAAAATTCGCGCGTCCTGTCTATGAGGCGCCCCATGACGGCGACGGGCCGAATGCGTGTGCATGCGGCCCCACCTGTCACAGGGGGACGTTCCGACAGCCTTCCGATCCACGAATTTTCTTATGTCCGGCGCGCTTGCCGGACGTTCAGAGCAGGGCAGAGTCAGGCATGGCAGACGCGACCGTCGAACATTCCGAACCGGTGACCGCAAAGGTCGAAGGCGACGGAGAAAACGGCGTACGCCGCCGCGATTTCATCGAGATCGCCGCGGTCAGTTTCGGCGGGGTCGGCGCGCTTGCCGTTCTCTATCCGCTCATCAGCCAGATGGCGCCGTCGGCGGACGTGCTTGCCGAATCCTCGACCGAGGTCGATCTTTCCGCGATCGAACCGGGGCAAGCGATCAAGGCCGTGTTCCGCAAGCAGCCGTTGTTCGTGCGCAATCTCCTTCCGGCCGAAATCGCGGAGGCGGAGGCCGTCGACGCGTCTTCGCTGCGCGATCCCGAAACGCTGGAGGACCGCACCGCGGACGGGCATCTCAACTGGCTCATCACCATGGGCGTGTGCACCCATCTGGGCTGCGTGCCGCTCGGCGCGGGCGAGGGTGAGAACAAGGGCGAGTTCGGCGGATATTTCTGCCCCTGCCACGGTTCGCACTACGACACCGCCGGCCGCATCCGCAAAGGCCCCGCCCCCCTGAACCTCGTCGTGCCGGAGTATGAATTTACGTCCGACACCACGGTTGTCATCGGCTGAGGATAGGACACCATGAGTTTTCCCTGGGCAAAGCAGTATCAGCCGAAGACCGGACTGACTCGCTGGATCGACGAGAAGCTGCCGGTTCCGCGCCTCGTCTATAACGCCGTGGGCGCCGGCTATCCGGTGCCGCGCAACCTCAACTATTTCTGGAATTTCGGCGTGCTCGCCGGGTTCTGTCTCATGCTGCAGATCATCACCGGCGTCGTGCTGGCGATGCATTACGGCGCCAATGCGCTGGTGGCGTTCGATTCGGTCGAACACATCATGCGCGACGTCAACTGGGGCTGGATGCTGCGTTATGCGCATGCCAACGGCGCATCCTTCTTCTTCATCGTCGTCTATATCCACATTTTCCGCGGCCTGTTCTTCAGCTCGTACAAGGCGCCGCGCGAGATGATCTGGCTCCTCGGCGTGGTCATCTTCCTGTTGATGATGGCGACCGCCTTCATGGGCTACGTCCTTCCCTGGGGGCAGATGTCCTTCTGGGGCGCGAAGGTGATTACCGGGCTTTTCGGCGCGATCCCGCTTGTCGGCGAGCCGTTGCAGATCTGGCTGCTGGGTGGTTTCGCGCCTGACAATGCCGCGCTCAACCGCTTCTTCTCGCTGCACTTCATGCTGCCCTTCGTGATCGCGGGCGTCGTGATCCTGCACATCTGGGCGCTGCATATTCCCGGCTCGTCCAACCCGACCGGCGTCGAGGTCAAGACCGAGAGCGACACCGTGCCGTTCCACCCCTATTACACGGCGAAGGACGGCTTCGGCCTCGCGGTGTTCCTGGT
Source organism: Croceicoccus hydrothermalis (assembly GCF_022378335.1). Lineage (GTDB taxonomy): Bacteria > Pseudomonadota > Alphaproteobacteria > Sphingomonadales > Sphingomonadaceae > Croceicoccus > Croceicoccus hydrothermalis. The sequence goes on along the minus strand of NZ_JAIQCI010000003.1, from coordinate 314,118 downwards.
GCTTTACACGGCGTTCGTGTTCTTCCTGCCGAACTACCTCGGCCATCCGGACAACTACATCCCGGCGAACCCGCTCTCGACGCCGGCGCACATCGTGCCCGAATGGTATTTCTGGCCGTTCTACGCCATTCTTCGCGCCTTCACGCAGGATTTCCTGTTCATGCCGGCGAAGCTGATGGGCGTGATCGCGATGTTCGCCTCGATCCTGGTGTGGTTCTTCCTGCCCTGGCTGGACAAGTCGCCCGTGCGGTCGGGTCTCTATCGCCCGCTGTTCAAGAAGTTCTTCTGGTTCGGCCTCATCCCCTGCATGGCGGTGCTGTTCTACTGCGGCGGTGCGCCGGCGGAGGAACCCTTCGTCATGTTGAGCCAGATCGCGGCGACCTATTACTTCGCCCATTTCCTGATCATCCTGCCGATCGTGTCGATGATCGAGAAGCCCAAGGCCCTGCCGCATTCCATCACCGAGGCGGTGCTGGGAGAGAAGGCGGGCGCGGACGATGCCGTGCCGCTTGGTGCCTCGGGCGATGGTGCCCACCGTCCGGCGACGGCCTGATCCGAACGAGAGAAGAGAAAGACGCGTAACATGGCCCGCATCATCGGTATCCTCGTCGGCGCAGGTTTCTGCATCGTCCTGCTCTACAGCTTCATCGTCGGCGCCTACACCTGGGCGACGGACGATGCGGAGGAAACGGCAGAGCATGTCTTCCACCTGCATCCGCGCGATGCGGAGCTGCAGAGCGCCGGCTGGTTCGGCACCTTCGACGAGCAGCAGCTTCAGCGCGGCTACAAGGTCTACAAGGAAGTCTGCTCGGCCTGTCACTCGCTCCGGCTGGTGTCGTTCCGTAATCTGGAGGCGCTGGGCTATTCCGAGGCGCAGGTGAAGGCCGAGGCCGCCGCCTGGCAGGTGCCCGGCATCGATCCGACCACGGGTGAGGCGACCACGCGTCCTGCGCTGCCGACCGATTACTTCCCGTCGCCCTATCCCAACGACGTGGCGGCGCGTGCGGCGAACAACAATGCGGTTCCGCCCGATCTTTCGCTCATCACCAAGGCGCGGCATGACGGCTCGAACTACGTCTATTCGCTGCTGACCGGCTATCGCGATCCGGCGACCTTCTCCGTCGATGGCGAGAGTCTGGCCGAGGAGTTCCCCGATTTCGCGACGCCGAGCGGGCTGCATTTCAACCCGTATTTCCCGAACCTCAACCTCGCCATGGCACCGCCGTTGACGAGCGAGGGGCAGGTGACGTTCGACGACGGTTCGCCGGCAACGATCGACGACATGGCGCGCGACGTGTCCGCATTCCTGACCTGGACCGCGGAGCCCAAGCTGGAGCAGCGGCATCAGACCGGGTGGCCTGTCGTGCTGTTCCTGATCTTCGCCTCGGTCCTTGCCTACATGGCGTATCAGAACGTGTGGCGCGACAAGAAGCACTGATCCTTCGCGCTGTATCCGATTCGAAAGAGGCCGTCCGGGCGACCGGGCGGCCTTTTCGCATGGCGGGCCGATGGAACGCGGAACGTTCTGGCACGTTGAACAATTTCCACCCGGCAAGACATGGACCAGTCGATGTTTGAAAACGCAAAGGCGTCGGACGGTGCCATCGCAGAATCGTTCGAGGCATTCGTAAAAGATCAGGAATTCCCGTGCGTCGGCGCGAAATCTGCGCTCGCCAGGGGGTGTCTGAAAGTGCTCGTCGCCCGCTCGATCGAAAGCGGATGGGACGATCTTCGCATTCACGAGGCCTTGCTCGCATGGGCGTGGGATTATCGCGCCGACCGCGAAACCAATGACCGCCCGGCGTTCCGCTCGCTCGCTGTCATTTTCCGCGATGTGCCCACCCTTTCGGAGCAGGGTTTCGAGCGCACGCTGTGGTCGCGGATTCAGTCGCTCTCGGACAAGGATGCCTGGCGCGGGCAGGATCACGACCATTCGGTCAGCGCGGACCCCGACGATCCGCATTTCTCGCTCAGCTTTGGCGGCGAGGCGTTTTTTATCGTCGGCCTGCATCCGGCGGCCAGCCGGCCCGCACGGCGGTTTTCGCACCCCACCATGGTGTTCAACCTCCATGATCAGTTCGAGCAGCTGCGCGAGCAGGGCCGCTACGAAACCATGCGGGAGACCATCATCGAACGCGACATCGCGCTTGCCGGCTCGGCCAATCCGATGCTGTCGCGCCACGGGCAGAGCAGCGAGGCGCGGCAATATTCCGGGCGCGAGGTTGCCGCCGACTGGGAATGCCCGTTCTCACGTCCAGACCGGCCCGACGTGTCCATCGTATGACCGGCGCCGTGACCCGCATTCCCCCGCGCAGCGGCACGGGGTTTCGCCTGCGTGCCGGGCAATTGCTGACCGTGCTCGACCCGGAGGGGCAGCAGGTTTCGGACTTGCTGGCCTATAACGCGCATGACGTGGCGGAGGTCGTATCGTCGGGCCGGACGCTCGATTATGCCGAAACGATCCGGCTCACCACCGGGCACGCGCTCTATTCGAATCGGTCGAATGTCATGCTCGAGATCGAGGAGGATACGGTTGGGCTGCACGATTTCCTGCTCACCCCGTGCAGCACGGCGACCTTCGCGCATTTCTACAAGGACAAGCCCGTGCATCGCGGCTGTTTCGGCAATCTCGCAGAGGCGCTGCGCCCGTTCGGGATCAGGGAGGACGACATCCCCATCGCGTTCAACTGCTTCATGAACGTGCCGGTCGATGGGGAAACGGGGCGCCTGCGCGTGCTCCCGCCGACCAGCAGGCCGGGCGATTACATCGCCTTTCGCGCGAAGATGGACCTGATCATCGGGATGACGGCCTGTTCCGCCTATGACAGCAATGGCGGAAGCTTTCGCCCGATCGATTACCGGATCAATTGAACCCGCTTTGGCTTGCGCATCATGCCGCGCGTGGCGCACAGGCGGGGCATGACCATTTTGCGTAAAGCCCTGCTCCTTCGCTCCACCATCTGCGCCGCGGTGATGGCCTTGTCGCCGGGGGGTGAGCAGGCGTGGGCGCAAACCGCCGCACCGGGCGCGCCGCCCCCGCGTGCGGACGTCCCCCCGCGCGCGGATATCATCGTGACCGGGCGCGGACTGGAGCCGACGCCGGGCGAAACCGCCTATGATACCGTGGTGCTGGACCGCGAGGCGCTGGATCGTGCCGCGTCGGGCCGGATCGAGGATGTGCTTCAAGGCGTCGCGGGGTTTCAGCAGTTCCGCCGCTCCGACAGCCGCGCCGCCAACCCTTCGGCTCAGGGGGCGACGCTGCGCGCGCTCGGCGGCAATGCCACGAGCCGGAGCCTGGTCCTGCTCGATGGTATTCCGCAGGCCAATCCGTTCTTCGGCTATATCCCCTATAGCGCGCTTCCGCCCGAACGGCTGTCGCGCGTGACGGTGGTGCGTGGCGGCGGATCGGGCGCGTTCGGCGCCGGCGCGGTGGCGGGCACGATCGCCCTCGAAAGCGCAGGGATCGAGGATAAAGGTTCGCTGCGCGCAGGGGCATTCGTGAACGACCGCGGCGGGAGCGAAATCTACGCCGGCGCCTCCCCCCGGCTCGGCGCCGGTTTCGTCGACATGTCGGGCCGGTGGGACAGGGGGCCGGGGTTTTTCACCACGCCCGTCGCCGATCGCGTGCCGGCAAGCGCCCGGGCGGCCTATGACAGCTGGTCGCTGGCGCTGCGCGGGGTCGCGCCGGTCAGCCCGGATGTCGAGATGCAGATGCGCATCGCCGCCTTCGACGATGCACGCACGCTCCGCTTCGATGGCGCCGACAGCCGCTCGCAGGGGCAGGATTTCAGCCTGCGTTTCATCGGTACCGGGGCGTGGCGTTTCGATGCGCTGGGTTACGTGCAATTGCGCGATTTTTCCAATGTGGTGATCTCGTCCTCGCGCTTCACCCGCGTGCTGGATCAGCGTGCGACGCCGTCGACCGGGCTTGGCGGAAAGCTGGAACTGCGCCCGCCGCTCGGCATGTCGCACACGCTTCGCATCGGGACCGATCTTCGCATCGCGGACGGTGAGCTGCGCGAGGATGCGTATAGCGCCTTCACCGGGGCGCAGACCGCGCGGAGGAGCGCCGGGGGGCGCAATACCGATCTCGGCTTTTATGTGGAGGATGACTGGCGGCTCGGGCGGCTTGTCCTGACCGCGGGGGCGCGGGTGGACCGTTACCGGATCGCGGACGGATTCTATACCGAACGCGACGGCGCCAATGCGCTCACCATCGATGCGCGCTATCCCACCCGCGCGGGTTGGCAGGAATCGTTGCGTGGCGGGGCGGGTTTCGATGCGGGCGGCGGCCTGAAACTGCGCGCCGCGGCCTATAGCGGGTTGCGGCTGCCCACGTTGAACGAACTTTACCGGCCCTTCGTCGTGTTCCCGGTCGTGACCGAGGCGAATGCCGAGCTTCGCAATGAAAGGCTGAAAGGGTTCGAAGGCGGTTTCGATCTGCGCAAGGGAGTGCCGGGCCGGTCCTGGGCCGTGTCGCTGACGGCGTTCGACAACCGGCTCGAAAACGCGGTGACCAATGTCACCATCGGCGACAATCTGCGCCAGCGCCGCAATATCGATGCCATCGTGGCACGCGGGCTCGAACTCACCGCGCAGGCGGGGATCGAAATCGTGTCGCTCGCGCTGTCGGCGGCATGGACCGATGCGCAGAACGAGGCGAGCGGGGCCGGTGCCGCGCTCGACGGTCTCCGCCCCGCGCAGACGCCGAAATTCGCGGCCAGCGCGACGACAGGCGTGACCCCTGTGCGCGGCGTCGAATTGTCGGCCACGCTGCGGCACGAAGGCGCGCGATTCGAGGATGACCGCAACACCGACATCCTGCCTGCGGCAACGACGCTCGACGCGTTCGCATCGGTGGCGCTTTCCGACCGGTTCCGCCTCGTGCTGCGCGGCGAAAACCTCTTCGATGAGGAGATCGTCACGCGGGCGCAGGACGGGCGCGTCGATCTGGGCACGCCGCGAACGCTATGGGTGGGGCTGCGCACCGAATTTCCGCGCTGATCGACGGGCACAGGCACGGTTCGGCGCATGTCGCGGCGCATTCGTGCAACTCACAGTTGACGAAGCCTGCCAAACGGTGGCAAGCCTCCGCATCGAGCGGGCGGGTATAGCTTAGTGGTAAAGCCCCAGCCTTCCAAGCTGGTTATGCGGGTTCGATTCCCGCTACCCGCTCCACCAATTCATATTCGCAGAATTAGCCACGTTCCGGATGCACCCGTCTGTATCACGGGGCCGAGGAACGAGCTCCCGGGCGAAGGTCGATCGCGTTACGCGCCGTTGATGCAGGCGGTCCGCGGCATCGTTGTGACCGGCCCGAGGCGCGTGGCAACAAAGGGTTCGTCGAACCGCGCGCAGTGCCCGATCATCACGGCATCTGCGGAATCTCTACGCCGTTGGTCAAACCACCGTCGCGATCGGTATCGGGAAGACCGGTGCTTGGGGCAAGCGCTACTGAGCGGATGGTGGGGGTGGTGGCGTTCCATGGGCAGAATGGCAGGGCTCGGTATGCGGCGAGCGGTTTCACGGTTCGGAGATCAACATGACGGGATCGTCGCGCTTTCGTAACACGCAGAAGCAATCCGTGCCCGCGCTCTCCCCGCACGCGGGAGCTGGGGAAACCAGCCGCCGTCATCCCCATGGGGCCAGCCTCGCAGGTCATATCGGCGCGTGCCGGGTCGCGGCAGATCGGTAATGACAGCGGTACAGCATAGAGGGGGCCAGCCGACCAGGCCATTATCGTCTGGCACGAAGCATCCTGCCCCGTGCCAGGTTTTCGCACGGACCGCCGCGCGCCGGCGGCCCTTGGTATCGACGCACCCGGCGTGCGTTCCGCTGCTGCCCGATGGCCTTGACGCGCGCGGCCTGTTACCGGATTGGGGCGGGCGGCGGCAATGCGGAGATCCGGGCGGTTCGATCACGCCGCGCGCATCAGGGTTGAGGATGATTGATGAAGATTGCGGTTTTCGGCCTCGGCTATGTCGGCCTGTCCAATGCGATCCTGCTGGCGCAGCACAATGCGGTGGTCGCCACCGATATTTCGGCAGAGCGCGTCGAGATGCTGAACGCGCGGCGCTCGCCGATCGTGGACCCGCGGATCGAGGAGTTTCTGGCGCGCCGTGCGCTCGACCTCACCGCGACATGCGACGCGAAGGAAGCCTTGCGCGGGGCGGATTTCGTGGTGATCGCCACGCCCACCAATTACGATCCCGAAACGGGAAAGTTCGATACCTCCTCCGTCGAGCAGGTCATCGCGCAGGCGACCCGCACCAATCCCGATGCGACCATCGTCATCAAATCGACGATCCCCGTCGGCTTCGTCGATGACGTGCGCGACCGGCTGCTCGCGCCGCAGGTGATCTTCAGCCCGGAATTCCTGCGCGAAGGCAGCGCGCTCCACGACAATCTCAACCCGTCGCGCATCATCGTCGGCGAACGGTCGGAACGGGCGCGCGTCTTTGCCGACCTGCTCGTTCAGGGTGCGGAAAAGACCGGCATCCCCGTCCTGTTCACCGATGCGCGCGAGGCGGAGGCGATCAAATTGTTCGCCAACACCTATCTCGCCATGCGGGTGGCGTTCTTCAACGAGCTGGACAGCTATGCGCTGGCGGGCGGGATGGATTCGCGGCAGATCATCGAAGGCGTCGGGCTCGACCCCCGGATCGGCGACCATTACAACAATCCCAGCTTCGGCTACGGCGGCTATTGCCTGCCCAAGGACACGAAGCAATTGCTCGCCAACTATACCGACGTGCCGCAAAACCTCATCCGCGCCATTGTCGAGGCGAATCGCACGCGCAAGGATTTCCTCGCCGAACAGATTCTCGCGCGCGAACCGGAACGGGTCGGCATTTTCCGCCTCATCATGAAGGCGGGATCGGACAATTTCCGCCATTCCTCGATCCAGGGGATCATGAAGCGGATCAAGGCGAAGGGCATCGAGGTCGTGATCTACGAACCCGCCTTCGAAGGCACCGAATTCTTCGGCGCGCGCGTGATGACCGACCTTTCCGCGTTCAAGGCGCAATGCGACGTCATCGTCGCGAACCGGCAATCGGCGGAATTGTCCGATGTCGCGGGCAAGGTCTTTACCCGCGACCTGTTCGGATCGGACTGAGCGCGGGTTCAGCCTTCCCGGTTGCCGCGCCCCGCAATCAGATCGTCGACCAGCGACGGATCGGCGAGCGTGGACGTATCGCCGAGCGCGCCGAAATCGTTCTCCGCGATCTTGCGCAGGATGCGGCGCATGATCTTCCCGCTGCGGGTCTTGGGCAGGGCGGGGGCGAACTGAATATGGTCGGGCGTCGCGATCGGCCCGATCTCCCGGCGGACATGGGCGCGCAATTCGGCGACGAGGGCATCGTCCTCCGTCACGCCCGCATTGGTGGTGACATAGCAATAGATGCCCTGTCCCTTGATGTCGTGCGGGTATCCGACGACCGCGGCCTCCGCGACCGTGTCGTGCAGGACCAGCGCGCTTTCCACCTCGGCCGTGCCCATGCGGTGGCCCGATACGTTGATGACGTCATCGACGCGCCCGGTGATCCAGTAATAATCGTCCGCGTCGCGGCGGCACCCGTCACCGGTGAAATATTTGCCGCGATAGGTGCTGAAATAAGTCTGGATGAAACGGTCGTGGTCGCCGTAAACGGTGCGCGCCTGTCCGGGCCAGCTCTGCGTGATGCACAGATTGCCTTCGGTCGCGCCCTCGAGGACTGCGCCCTCGTTATCGACGAGTTGCGGGGCCACGCCGAAGAACGGCTTGCCCGCGCTGCCCGGCTTCATCGCGTGGGCGCCGGGCAGGGTGGTGATCATGATGCCGCCCGTCTCCGTCTGCCACCAGGTGTCGACGATGGGCGCCTCGCCATGGCCGACATGGTCGTGATACCACCGCCATGCTTCGGGATTGATCGGCTCGCCCACGCTGCCGAGCAGGCGGAGCGAGGTGAGGTCGTGCTTCTCCACATATCCGGCTCCCTCGCGCATCAACGCGCGGATCGCCGTCGGCGCGGTGTAGAAGATGTTCACGCCGTGCTTGTCCACGATTTGCCAGAACCGGTCGTGATCGGGATGGTTCGGAACCCCTTCGAACATCAGCGCCGTCGCCCCGTTGAGCAGCGGGCCATAGACGATATAGCTGTGCCCCGTGACCCAGCCGATGTCGGCGGTGCACCAGTACACCTCGCCCGGCCGGTAATCGAAGACGTAGCGGAACGTGGTTTCGGTCCACACGGCATAGCCGCCGGTGGTGTGGACGACGCCCTTGGGCTTTCCGGTCGAGCCGGAGGTGTAGAGGATGAACAGCGGGTCTTCCGCCGCCATCGGTTCGCACGGGCATTCATCGTCCAGCCCGGCGGAATAATCGTGGTACCAGTGATCGCGCCCGTCGCGCATCGCGACATCGCCGCCGGTGTGCCGGATGACGAGCACGCCGCGCACCGAAACCTTTTCGAGCGCCGCATCGACATTGGCCTTCAGCGGGATCGTCTTGCCCCCGCGCAGCCCTTCGTCCGCGGTGATGACCCACTCGCTTTCGCAATCCTCGATCCGGCCGGCGATGGCGTCGGGCGAAAACCCGCCGAACACCACCGAATGCACTGCCCCGATCCGCGCGCAGGCCAGCATCGCGACCGCGCCCTCGACGATCATCGGCATGTAGATCGTCACCCGGTCGCCCTTGCTCACGCCCATTTTGAGGAGCGTATTGGCAAACAGGATGATCTCGCCCTGCAATTCGGCGTAGGTCAGGCGGCGCACCGCCCCGTCAATCGCATCCGGCTCGAAAATCAGCGCGACATCGTCGCCGCGCCCGGCCTCGACATGGCGATCAACCGCATTGTAGCAGATATTGAGCCGGCCATCCTCGAACCAGCGAATATCGACCGGGTCGAAGCTGGCGCCGCAACCCCTGGCCGGCGTGTCGATCCAGTCGATCCGCGCCGCCTGCTCCAGCCAGAACCCATCGGGATCGGACAGCGACCGCGCGTGCATCTCGGCATAGGCCGCCGCGTCGCAGGCCGTGCCCAAGCGCGCAGCCGATGGAACCGGAACGATCGCATCGTCCGCGTCGGCTTTGGGGGCATCGGTCATGGCGGGCATCCTCCTCGTGTGTATCCTGGCAGCGATACATGACGCCACCGCGCAGCCGCGTAAAGAGGCGGCGCGACGAATACGCGCAACATGACGAAGGATGTATGAGAAATGGAGCGGGCGAAGGGATTCGAACCCTCGACCCCAACCTTGGCAAGGTTGTGCTCTACCCCTGAGCTACGCCCGCTCGAACGCCTGCGCCGGAAAGTCGATGCCCTTCCGACCGGGGTGAGGCGCGCAGTTAGCACCGGTTCGATACCCCTGCAACCGGAAAATGACATCGCCGCGCAATTAATGCTCAGGCTTTAAAAGAGCGCCACGTCATCCCACATTATGCCACAACGAACACGCGACAGGAGAATGCACCTTGGCGACCCCCGGCCTGAATATCGAAGAGCAAAAAGCGGTGGACCGGTTCCGCACCAATGTCGTCGAACCCTCGATGCACAGCCTCGTCATCCTGGATTTCTGGGCCGAATGGTGCGGGCCGTGCAAGGCGCTGGCCCCGATGCTCGAAAAGGTCGCCGCCGAATATGCGGACAAGGGCGTCGTGCTGGCCAAGCTCAACGTCGACGAGGAACAGTTCATCGCCTCGCAATTCCAGGTGCGGTCGATCCCCACCGTCTATGCCATGTTTCAAGGGCAGCCGGTGGCCGATCTCACCAGCGCGCGCACCGAATCGCAGCTGAAGCAGATGCTCGACCAGATCTTGCAGCAATTGCCGGTGCAGCCGGGCGGCGCGCCGGCAGAGCAGCCGGAGCAGGATCTCGGCCCGCTTATCGCGATGGGTGAAAACGCGCTCAACGGCGGCGATGCCGAACGCGCGATGGGCATTTTCGCGCAGATCGTGGAGATGAAGCCCGACAATGCGAGCGCGCAGGCCGGGCTCATCCGCGCGATGATCGAGGCCGGCCATCTCGACGAGGCCGAGGCCGCACTCGCGCAGATCGACGAGGAAACGGCAAAGGACCCGGCGATCGAGCGCGCGCAATCCGCGCTGCAACTGGCCAAGGACGCGCCCGATACGGCGGAGCTGGACAATTTCCGCAAGGCTGCGGCCGAACGGCCCGCCGACATGGATGCGCAATTCGCCTTTGCCAATGCCGCCTTTGCCGCGGGCGAGCGCGACGAGGCGGCGGACACGCTGCTGCGCATGATCGAGAGCGACCGCGAATGGAACGAGGGCGCCGCGCGCACGAAGCTGCTGCAGATTTTCGAGGCAGTCGGGCTGGAAGATCCGTGGGTTGCGGCGACGCGGCGGCGGCTTTCCACCCTGCTGTTCGGATAAGCGCATGCGGTCCGACATGGAAACGGCGCGCATCTCGATCTTTCCGCTTGCGGGCGGGATCCTGTTTCCGGGTCTGCAACTGCCGCTGCATATTTTCGAGAAACGCTATCGCGCGCTCGTCACCGATGCGCTGGCGCGGGACCGGCTGATCGGGATGGTGCAGCCGCAGGGCCCGGGCGAGGGCGCGCCGCTGTTCGAGATTGGCTGTCTTGGCCGGATCGGCGAGGTGGAGGCGCTCGACGACGGGCGCTTCAACATCGTGCTGGAGGGCGTGTCGCGCTTTCGCATCATGCGCGAATTGTCCGTGCAGACGGAGTTTCGCCAGGTGGAGGCCCGCCTGCTCGACAATGGCGCATCCGATTCGCTGATGCCCGCCGAACGCGCCGCCTTCGAAAGCGAGGCGCAGGCCTTTGCCGAGATGCAGGGCTATGCCGTGGAGTGGGAGGAGGTTTCCCGCCTCGACGATGAAACGCTGATCAACGGGGTGGCGCAAGTGGCGCCCTTTGACGGCGCGGCGAAGCAGGCCCTGCTGGAGGCGGACGGCATTCGCGAACGTTGCGACCTGTTGATACAGCTCATGCAATTCTACGCGTTTCGCGGCGACGAGGACAGCGCCACGATGCAGTGACGGTCGGCAACAAGGGCCGCCGCCCGGCCTAGAAGAAGCTTCCGCGCAGGCCGTTGATCACGAATTGCGCCGCGAGCGCGGCAAGCAACACGCCGAGCAGGCGCGTGATGATCGCCTCGATCCGCGTGCCCAGCACCCGCATGATGGGACGCGCCGCCAGCAATGCGGCCAAGCTCAGCCCCATGACCGCGACCAGCGCGCCGAGCACGGCGATCGTCTGCTCGATCCCTTCGGACCGCGCCATCAACAGCATCACCGATGCGATCGCGCCCGGCCCGGCAAGCATCGGCATCGCCATCGGAAAGACCGAGACATCCTCGTGCGCGGGGTCGGCGATGACCTTTTCGGCGCGCTCCTCCCGCCGTTCGGTGCGCTTTTCAAACACCATGTCGAGAGCGATCAGGAACAGCATCAGCCCGCCGGCGATCCGGAACGAATCAAGCTCGATATGCAGCGCGCCAAGCAGGGCCTCCCCGAACAGCGCGAAGACGAGCAGGATCGCGAGCGCGATGGCGCAGGCGCGGATCGCCATGGAGCGCACCGCCTCCGGCGTGGCCTTCGCAACGAGCCCGGCATAGATCGGCGCGCAGCCGGGCGGGTCGATCACCACGAACAGGGTGACGAAGGCGGATACGAACAATTCTGTCACGTCTGGCTCACTGCTCTCTTGCGATGCCGGCGCCCGGCGGGGGCACCGTCTGATGCAGGACGCGGACGAATTCTTCCCCGTCGAACACATCGACCGTCACGATGCGGCCGCCCCACGGATCGACCCGCCCGCCCCAGCGCAGCGTGCCATCATCCGACGCGCCGCCGAACCAGTCGCCCTCCACCGGGGCGACGGTGTTCAGCGCGATGGGTGGCAACCAGTCGCGATCCGGGCATTGCGCGACATGCGCGTCGAGCGCCTCCCCGGTGCGGACGCGCCCCTTCGTGGTGTCGCCATGGTTCATGACATAGCGATAGGAGCCGTCGCGCTGACGCTTCCAGACGGTGGTGAACCACCCCCGCGTCCCGTCCCAGCGTTGCCAGCCCCCTTCGGTCACGGCGATGGACCCGTCGCAGCTGGTCCACAATTCGCGCGGGCGCCAATCGGCGGCCTGGGGCGGATTGGGGCGGTCGCGAAGCCATTCGCGCGCGCCCACCCGGCCCGGCACGAACAGGATCGCATCATCGGCGGCATAGTCGCGAAACGCCGTCCACTGCCCCTGTTCGCGGGCGGCGCGGGCAAAGGCGATCTCAGTCGCGGCGACGGCGCCCGGCTCCGCAATGGGGGGCAGCGCCATGAACGCCGCATCGTCGGCGCGGGTGGATGCGGCCCCGCCGCCCGGCCCCGCGCAGGCAGACAGCGCCGCTGCGGCGAGCATGGCGAGGCCGATGCCCCGCATCACAGCGCCGCGCGGTCCATGCCCTCGCGCCGGCACGCGGCGTCGAGCGTATTGTGCAGAAGGCACGCGATCGTCATCGGGCCGACCCCGCCCGGAACCGGGGTGATGGCGCCCGCGACATCCTTGGCAGAAGCGAAATCGACATCCCCGACGAGGCGCGTCTTGCCCTCTTCTTCGCCCGGCACGCGATTGATGCCGACGTCGATGACGGTCGCGCCGGGCTTCAGCCAGTCGCCCTTCACCATTTCGGGGCGGCCCACCGCGGCCACCACGATATCGGCGCCGCGCACCGTTTCGGGAAGGTCGCGCGTGCGGCTGTGCGCAATGGTCACGGTGCAGCTTTCGCGCAGGAGCAATTGCGCCATCGGCTTGCCCACGATGTTGGAGCGTCCGATCACCACGGCGGATTTGCCCGAAAGATCGCCCAGCACATCCCTGAGCAGCATCAGGCAGCCGAGCGGCGTGCACGCGACGAACCCGGGCAGGCCCGTCAGCAGGCGGCCCGCGCTCGCGGTGGTGAAACCGTCGACGTCCTTGTCCGGGTCGATCGCCTGGATGACCGCATTCTCGTCCATGCCTTTGGGGAGCGGCAATTGCACCAGGATGCCGTCGACACTTTCATCGCCGTTCAATTGCGCCACGAGGCTGAGGAGGTCGGCCTCGGCCGTATCGGCGGGAAGGCGATGTTCAAAACTTTCCATGCCCGCGGCGATGCACGCCTTGTGCTTCGACCGGACATAGACCTGGCTCGCCGCATCCTCGCCGACGAGAACGACGGCGAGGCCGGGTTTGCGGCCCGTCTTCGCGGTAAATCCGGCGGTTTCGCCCGCGATCCGCTCGCGCAGCGAGGCGGCGAATGCCTTTCCGTCGATCAGCGTGGCCATCGGGTCAATACCCCGACGCGGCAAGATTGTTGAGCACGATCTGCAGGATCTGCAACCCGATGAGCAGGACCAGCGGGCTGAAATCGATGGCGCCGGTGCTGGGCATGATCCGCCGGATCGGGCGCAGGATCGGATCGAGCAGGGCCGTCACCGCGCTGTAGATCGCGGCGACGAACTGGTTCGAGGTGTTGACCACGTTGAACGAGATCAGCAGCGACAGCACGAATTGCGCAATCACGAGAAACACGATGACCGAGACCAGCAGGTCGACGATCTGTATGAGGGTCAGCAGCAGCACGGCGGCAATATCCTTGGGCTCGATGGCGGTCGGGGAACGGGCCTCGTCTAGCCGAGAAGACGGCGTCGCATCAACTCCGCAATACCCCTGCGTCGTGCAGGGCGGGGCCTTAGTTGTCGAACTTGATGCTCTCGATCCGCCAGCTCAGCTGTCCGGAATCGGCGCCCGGCACGTCATTGACCCTGCGCAGGGTCATCGTGCCCGCCAGCGTCTGATCCGTCTGATCGACGCCGCGGCCCGCGATTTTTACCGGGACCTGGTAATAGGACGAGCCCGCCGCCCCCTCGGCCCGGCCTTCGCCGAAGGTCACGGTAATATCGCTCAGATTGGACCAGCGCGGCGCGGTGCCGCCGCCGCGCACGTCGCTGCGCCAGGCGCGCCGTGCGGCCTCGCGCTCGTTCGCCTCGACCGCCTGTTGCCAGTAATCGAGCAGCGCCTGCGGATCGGTTTCGTCCGGGCCGGGCAGATCGGCGTTGAATGCCGTGTGGGTCGGGGTCGGCGTGGGGGTCGGCGTCGGCGTCGGTGCGGGCGCGGCGCTTTCCTGCACCGGCGTCGGGTCCGTTCCCCCGTCGCAGGCCGACAGGGCGAGCGCACAAAGCGCGAGGAAAGTAGCGTTTTTCACCATCATTGCGCTCTTATAAGCGTACCCGCGCCCTTTTCGGTAAAAATTTCGAGCAACATGCCATGCGGCACCCGCCCGTCGAGCACGACGGCCGCCTCGCACCCGGCCTCGACCGCCTGCACGCAGGTCTGAAGCTTGGGGATCATGCCGCCTGAAATCGTGCCGTCATCCTCGAGCCGGTCGATGTCCTGCGGCGTGAGATCGGTGAGCAACGCGCCGTCCTTGTCCATCACGCCCGCCACATCGGTCAGCAGGAACAGCCTCGCCGCGCCCATCGCCGCCGCGACCGCGCCCGCCATCGTATCGGCATTGATGTTGTAGGTATGCCCCTCGCGATCCGCCCCAATGGGCGCGATCACCGGGATCAGCCCCGACGACACGGCCGTCTCGATGATCCGCGTGTCGAGATGTTCGGGCTCGCCCACGAAGCCCAGATCCACGGCCTGCTCGATATTGCTGTCGGGACGCTTGCGGGTGCGGGTCACCTTGCGCGCGGTGACCATGCCGCCATCCTTGCCCGAAATGCCGAGCGCGCGGCCCCCCGCGCCATGGATCCAGCCGACCAGCTCCTTGTTGATCGCGCCCGAAAGCACCATTTCGGCGACCTGCGCGGTTTCCTTGTCCGTCACGCGCAGCCCGTCGACAAAGCTCGATTCCACGCCCAGCTTTTTCAGCATGGCGCCGATCTGCGGACCCCCGCCGTGCACGACCACGACATTGATGCCCACCGCGCCCAGCAATACGACATCCTCGGCAAAATCGCGTGCCGCCTCGGGATCGCCCATCGCATGGCCCCCATATTTGATGACGAAGGTGCGCCCGGCATATCGCTTCATATAGGGAAGCGCCTCGACAAGGATTTCCGCCTTGGCGAGCATGGTGTTCGTGTCGAGAGGGCTGTTTGCGGGTTCGGTCATGTCGGGGATGGGCTTTGCACCACCGGATGCGGCGAATCAATCGGCCTTTTGCGCGGGCGGCTGGCCCATGCGCGATGCGTAACGGCGGGCAAGCCAGGCGCAGGCGATCAATTGCACCTGGTGAAACACCATGAGCGGGAGGATGATGAAACCCACCGTGGCCGCGGGAAACAGCACGCCTGCAATGGGCACGCCGGCGGCGAGGCTTTTCTTCGACCCGCAGAATTGCACGACGATGCGATCCTCCCGCGCGAAACCGAGCCAGCCCGATCCGACCCACGATATGACGAGCACGACCAGCAGCAGCACGACCGACAGCCCAAGGATCAGCGCAATCTCGCCCGGCCCGGTGCGTTGCCACAACCCCTCCACCACCGCGGCGCCGAACGCGGCATAGACCACCATCAGGATCGCCCCCCGGTCCGCATAGGAAACGAGCCGCTTGCGCCCCTCGATCCAGGTGCCGATCCACGGGCGCATCGCGTGGCCGATGGCAAAGGGCGCGACGAGTTGCAGGGCGATGGTCACCGCCGCCACGCCCGACACATGCGCGCCGCCGTCCCCCCCGATCAGCACGGTCACCAGCAACGGCGTCACCACCACGCCGAGCAGGTTCGACAGCGCCGCCGCGCATACCGCGCCCGCGACATTGCCGCCGGCGATCGCGGTAAAGGCGACGCTGCTCTGCACCGTGGACGGCGCGGCGGACAGGAACAGCACGCCTGTTGCCAGATCAGGGTCGATCGCGGGCAGCGCGGCCAGTGCAAGACCGAGCAGCGGAAACACCGCGAATGTCATGGCCAGCACGGTGAGATGCAGCCGCCAATGCGTGACGCCCCGCACGATCGCGGCGCGCGACAGTTTCGCGCCGTGGAGGAAGAACAGGAACACGATGGCCGCATCGGCAACGAACGCCACGACGGGCGCCGCCCAACCGCGCGCGGGCAGGACCGATGCGATCCCCACGGTCAGCAGCAGCCCGACCACGAAGGGATCGGGGCGGAAACGCGCCCACATGCCCTGTGCCTCCGCCCCCTTTGCCGATCCCTACCCGTGCGCGCCGAATTCGTTGGCGATCGCCGTCCCGATGCGCAGGACGAGCGCGTAGGCCTGCTCGATCGGTTCGATATAGTCGCGGTGGATCGCGCGGTAGCCGCCGTCGCCGCCGTCGGGATATTCGCTCGGCGCGTCAACGTCGAAATCGTCGATGGACGGGAAGGTGACGGGAAACGCGCGCCGCATCTGTGCCAGCGCATCCTCGATCCGGAGCGTGAACACCATTTCGAGCACGTCCTCGCGGCTGATGTCGTTCGACCGGCTGAAGGCCGGCATCTGCACCGCGCGCAGGAACATGTGCTGCAACAAGGCCAGCCGGATCGCCTGCAATACGCCGATGGTGCGGCGCTTGTGCTCCCGGTCGGAGAGCGGCATGCCCCACTCCTCCTTCGCGCCGGGCATCGCCTCCAGCAGCCGGTGAAAATGCAGCGCATCGACGCGCAGCCGCGAGGCCAGCCGCCGGAACACGCCCGTGCGGTCATCCTTGGTCAGCATTTCGGCAAGGTCGAGACATGCATCGGTCAGATGCGTTTCCGTGCCACGATAGGGGCGGCTGGCCCAGTAGGCGGAGTTGAACAATTCGCCGAAGGCCGCGACGGTCTTGATGCTGGCGAGCGCATCCGAACTGCGCACGAGGCGGAGCAATTGCTGTCCGCGCTCGCTTTCGCTGAGCAGGTTGGCGATTTCCTCGCGATTGGCGTCGGCGGCGGTGCCGAAACCCGCGATGATGTTCACCGGATAGCCCAGTTGCTGCAGAATCGCATTGTGCGGAATCGCGCGGATCTGGCGCAGGCTCATCTCGCGGTCCGCGGACAGGTCGGACTGCCGCCGCGACCGGCGCGACCCCGTGTCGTTGAGCAGGCCGAGGCCAAAGGCCGTGATCGCGCGCGAATAGGTCCGGCTGATCAAATGGTTGTGCTGCACCCGCCGGATCGCGCGGTAGAAATCGAGGGAAAGGTCCGTCCGCCTGTAGAACATGTCGGTCGGCACGTCGGGATCGGCGGTGTTGGGCGGATTGTCCGCCATGCGCGCCAGCGTGGCGAGCGCGAGTTCTGGCGTGCCGAACCACATGTAGCCATCGCCCCCCTGGAAACTCACTTCCGGCTCCAGCCGGATCGCGCGCCGCACGAACCGCCGCCGCGCCCATGGCGACAATGGCCATTCCAGCCTGTCCTTCATCGAGGCGGGATGCGCCCCGCGGCCCATCCCCTCGCCATGGGTGTTGAAGATCAGCGCGGCCACCTCGTTCAGCCCGTTGGCGTCCATCGCCTCGGCCAGCCGCCCCTGCAGCCGTTCGATGGCGAGGCTTGCCGGGATCTGCCCCACGAAACGGCCGGCGTCGGAAAACCCGGTCTGGATCGCGATGCGCCCCCGGCGGCGGGCATATGTCTGGAACACCTCCTCGGCGAGGAGCGCATCGAGGAAGCGCCCCCCATGTTCGAGCGCGGCCTCCGTCTCGAACAAAGGCGAGACATCGACCTTGTCCTCCACCCCGAACAATCGCGCGAAATAGAGCGCGGCAAGCACGGTCTGCGGCTGCTCGCATTCCGCGATCAACATGCGGATCGGCGCATCGGCGTCGATATGCGTGAGGATTTGCTGCATCGCGAGGAACTGGCGGATGGCCGTCGATGCCTCGATCCCCAGCGCGGCGAAATTGCTCTGAAGCGGGGTCAGCTCCTCGATCGCGGTGCGGATCGCGCTCAGCGCCGCCTGGCTCGACAGGTCGAGGCGGTTTTGCGGATCGACGCGGCGGCGGATCGCGTTCTTCAATTGCGAAGCGTTCACCCGGAAATGAATGTGCCCCATGCCGAGCCCGTCGGCCCGCATCGCCGCCACGGTGGTCAGCAGCGTGGTCGCCGTGTCGTCATCGGCATCCTGCGCACGCCCTTCGAGCCCGGCGATGATCGGTTCCAGCGTGGTGATCTTCGCATCATCATCCGCGGTCAGCGAATTGGCCGCGTGCGACAGCGCGGCGGGGTCGGACATGTCCTTCCCGAACAAGACCGCCATGCGCGAGGTATGGTCGGCCGCGGCGGCAAGCTTGCCCGCAATGTCGGGCGCGGCGGCGGACAGCATCCCGGCATAGCCCGCGAGCCGCTCCGCCTTTTCCTGAAGCCGGTAGCGGATCGACGTGTTCCACCCGATATCGGTGCGGCCGTCCATGTCGTAGCCGACCCATGTCGCCAGCCGCAGCGGCACGGGTTTGAGCGTGCGCCAATCCTCGGGCCAGCGATCGCGCGCGGTTTCGAACATGTGGCGCACGACGCGGTCGCGGGCGCCCTGCGCGCGTTCGATGGCGCGCATGGCGGCATCGTGTTCGGAATCCAGCGTGATCTGCACCCGTTCGTGCGGGGCGGTGCACACCTGGTCGCCGTCGACGTCGCCCTTGCTCGCCGCCTCGGTCACGGCATTCGCCTGCGCCGGGGTGAGGAGGAAGGTCGGGTGCGCGGTGAACACCACATGCATGAGCGGCGTGCCGAACCGCGCCGCGTAATCGGCGAATGTCTCACCCTCGCGCGGGTCGAAGCTGGCGAGATTGGCGTCGGTCGCGATCGGTTCGAGCATGCGGTGCAGCTTGTGCGCGCGCGCCTGCATCCCCTCGCACTCGAGCGCGGAGACCAGCCTGTCCAGCTCGCGAAGATCGGTTTCGCCCGATTCGAGGTCGCGGCTGAATTCCAGGCCGAGCTGAAACACCGGGTTGAACATCGGCGTTTCGCGCGTGCGCTGATGCAGTTCGCGCAGCCGTTCGTGCAGTTTCTCGATCTTCGGGCTCATGCGCCGAGCTCCGCGGCCTTTTGGGCGAGCGCCACGATCTTGCCCTTGTCCGGCGCACCCTTGGGCGCGACCCAGCTACCGCCGACGCACAGGATCTGCGGATGGGCGAGCCATTCGGGCGCGGTTTCGGCCGAAATCCCGCCGGTGGGGCAGAAGGCGACGGTGCCGAACGGCCCGGCGATCGCTTTCAAAGCAGGCAGGCCGCCATTCGCTTCGGCCGGGAAGAATTTGAAATGGGTGAGGCCCATGTCCATGCCGCGCATGATGTCGGAGGCATTGGCCGTGCCGGGGAGGAAGGGAATGCCGCTCGCGATCGCGGCCTTGCCCAGCGGCTGTGTCAGGCCGGGCGAGATCACGAATTCGGCGCCCGCCTTTTCCACCGCCGCCAGGTCGCGCTCGTTGAGTACGGTGCCCGCACCCACGATGGCGCCGTCGACGCTCTTCATCGCGCGAATCGCGTCGAGCGCGCAATCGGTGCGCAATGTGACCTCAAGGCACGGCAGCCCCCCTTCGACCAGCGCTTCGGCCAGCGGGATGGCATGGTCGATATGCTCGACGACCAGCACGGGGATCACCGGCGCCTTTGTCATGATGTCGCGGATCTGGGTCATGGTCGTGGCTCCTGTGTAGGGCAGTCATATAGGCCCGGCGGCATCGCCCGGCGGCAAGGTGAGGCGTCAGAGCCCGGCGTGGGCGAGGATGGCGGAGGCGCCCTTTTCCGCGCCATCGGCACCGGCGCGCATCATGGCGAACAATTCGCGGCCCACGCCCATCGCCGGCTCGGGGGCGGGGGCAGGGGTGCGCGCGGACAGGTCGGCACTGGTGGACAATGTGCCCGATGCCGCATCGACGCGCACGATATCGCCATCCTGCAACAGCGAGAGCGGCCCGGCATTGCCCGCGGCATCGGGCAGCGCCTCCGGCGTGCAGTGGATGGCGGCGGGCACCTTGCCCGATGCGCCGGACATGCGCCCGTCGGTGACGAGCGCCACGTTGAAGCCGCGATCCTGCAACACGCCGAGCGCCGGGGTCAGCTTGTGCAATTCGGGCATGCCATTGGCACGCGGCCCCTGGAACCGGACGACGACGACGACATCGCGTTCCAGCTCGCCATCCTTGAACGCCTTCGTGACGGCTTCCTGCGTGTGGAAGACGCGGCAGGGCGCCTCCACGGTCCAGCGTTCGCGTTTCACCGCGCTGGTCTTGATCGTCGCACGGCCCAGATTGCCGGTGAGCAGGCGCATGCCGCCATCGGGCTGAAACGGGTCGGTCGCGGGTTTGAGCATTTCGTCGTCGCCCGATTGCGCGGGCGCGGGGTGCCAGACCAGCGCGTCCCCCTCCATCGACGGTTCGCTCGCATAATCGCGCAGGCTGTCGCCGCCCACGGTGCGGATGTCCTCATGCGCGAGCCCGTTGTCGAGCAGTTCGCGAATGACATAGCCCATGCCGCCCGCCGCGTGGAAATGGTTCACGTCGCCCTGCCCGTTGGGGTAGACGCGCGCGATGAGCGGGACCGCCTTCGACAATTCGTCGATGTCCTGCCAGTCAATGATGACCCCGGCGGCGCGGGCAAAGGCGGGGATGTGCAGCACGTGATTGGTCGATCCGCCGGTCGCCAGCAGGCCGGCGACCGCGTTGACGATCGCCTTTTCATCGACGCATTCGGCGAGCGGGCGCGGATCGTCGCCCTTGGTCGAGATTTTCGCGAGCCGGTGCACCGCCGCACGGGTCAGCTGCGTGCGCAATTGCGTGCCGGGCGTGACGAAGGCGGCCGCCGGCATGTGCAGGCCCATCATCTCCATCATCATCTGGTTCGAATTGGCGGTGCCGTAAAACGTGCAGGTGCCCGGCGAATGGTAGGACGCGTTTTCCGACGCCAGCAACTCGTCCCGCCCGACCTTGCCCTCTGCGTAAAGCTGGCGCGTCTTCTGCTTCTGGCTGTTGGTGATTCCGCTCGGCATCGGGCCGGAGGGGACGAGGATGCAGGCCAGATGCCCGAACCGCAGCGCGCCGATGAGCAGGCCCGGCACGATCTTGTCGCAAATGCCGAGCAGCGCCATGCCGTCATACATTTCATGGCTCAACGCGACGGCGGTCGACAATGCGATGGTGTCGCGCGAAAACAGCGACAATTCCATGCCGTCCTGCCCCTGCGTCACGCCGTCGCACATGGCCGGCGTGCCGCCCGCGACCTGCGCCGTGGCGCCGACTTCGCGTGCGAAAAGCTTCATCTGTTCCGGGTACCGGCCATAGGGCTGATGCGCGGACAGCATGTCGTTATACGCGGTCACGATGGCGAGATTGGGCCGGGCCGCATCGGCGACGCCGCCCTTGTCATTGCCCATGCCGGCCATCGCGTGGGCGAGGTTGGAGCAGGCGACCTGGCTGCGGTCGGGGGTGCGGTCGCCCTCGCGGCGCATCAGGTCGAGATAGCGTTGCCGGCTCTCCCTGCTGTTGGCGATGATCCGGTCGGTCACGCGGGCGACGGCGGGGTTCAGATCTGCCATGGGCCTCTTTCTTCAATCAGGGGGGCGCAGGCCTTTATCGCCTGCGCCTTCGCTTTTAATGCAACACGCGTGGATCGGTGCCCCGAAAGGCGCCGGCGCCCCGCGCTTTATTCGTATGCGTGCGCTCTATTCATGCCAGGTCACGCCGTCCCGTTCGGCCAGCGCGATCGCGGCGGACGGGCCATAGCTTCCCGCGGTATAGGTCTTGGGCGAAATATCATGTTCGTCCCAGGTGGCGCGGATCG
Organism: Croceicoccus hydrothermalis; assembly: GCF_022378335.1. Classification (GTDB taxonomy): domain Bacteria; phylum Pseudomonadota; class Alphaproteobacteria; order Sphingomonadales; family Sphingomonadaceae; genus Croceicoccus; species Croceicoccus hydrothermalis. The sequence goes on along the minus strand of NZ_JAIQCI010000003.1, from coordinate 292,417 downwards.
CATCGATCCAGTCCCACTGCGCCTCCACCTCGTCGCGGCGCACGAACAAGGTCTGATCCCCCTCGACGAGATCGAGGAGCAGCCGTTCGTATGCGATGCGCCGTTCCGGCCCCGCGAACGCATCGGGCATCGTGATGTCGAGCGGGACCGAACGCAGGCGCAAGCCTTCGCGGTCGAGGCCCGGCACCTTCGCCATGAGCGAGAGACGGATGTTTTCCTTCGGCTGGATCCCGATGACGAGCGTGTTCGGCTGCGTCCGCGCACCGCGTCCGGCGAAGATGGAAAACGGAACGTCCCGGAATTTCACGATGATCTCGGTCGTGCGTTCGGGCATGCGCTTGCCCGTGCGCAGGTAGAAGGGCACCCCCTTCCAGCGCCAGTTGTCGACATGCGCCTTGATCGCGACGAAGGTCTCCGTATCGGAATCCTGGCCCAGCTCCTCGTCATAGCCGGGGACCGCCTTGCCCGCGATGGCGCCGGCGCGATATTGCCCGCGCACGGTTTCATCGCGCGCGACCCGGCGCAGCGAACGCAGCACCTTCACCTTTTCATCGCGGATCGGGGTCGCATCGAAACTCGTCGGCGGTTCCATCGCCACGAGCGCGAGCAATTGCAGCATGTGGTTCTGCACCATGTCGCGCAGCGCGCCCGCCCCGTCGTAGAACCCGACCCGCCCTTCGAGGCCCACGGTTTCGGCGACGGTAATCTGCACATGGTCGATATGCGCCGCATTCCACAGCGGTTCGAACAGGATATTGGCAAAGCGCAGCGCGAGCAGATTCTGCACCGTTTCCTTGCCGAGATAATGGTCGATGCGGAAAATGCGGTGTTCGGGAAAGGCCGCGGCGACCGCGTCGTTGATCTGACACGAGGTGGCAAGATCGGTGCCGAGCGGTTTTTCAAGGCCGATGCGCACATTGCCCGACGCAAGGCCATTGGCCTGCAGCCCCGCGATCGTCGGTTCGAACAGGAAAGGCGCGGTCGACAGGAAGATCGAAAGCCCGCGATTGTCGCCCGTGTCGACGCCGCCGACCTTCTTTGCCAGCACGTCGAACCCTTCGGGCGTCGACGCGTCGAGCGCCTGGTAACTCAGCTTTTCAAGGAACGGCTCGATCTTCACGGCGCGCCCGGCGGGCAGGAACCGGGTCAGCGCATCGCGCGCGAATTCGCGGAAACCGTCGTCGTCATATTCGGAGCGCGCGGTGCAGATGATGCGAATATCGTCGGGCAGCAGCCCATCGGAATCGAGCGCACAGAGCGAGGGCAGCAGCATGCGTTGCGCCAGGTCGCCCGTCGCGCCGAACAGGAGCAGCTTGTTGGCCGTGAAATGCGGTGCGGCTGCCGTTGCGGTCATAAAAGCGAGATACCCCCTTGTGTCGCGGGCCGTTGCGGCCTCCCCCGCGGTTGTTAGCAGGTGCGGCGCGCGGTGCAAGCGCCGCCCGCGCCGATCTGTCCCGGCTTATCCGCGCGTGACCGAAATGCGCTTGTCCTGCATTTGCGCGATGCCATAGCTGGTGAGGAAGCTGACGTCGGCGGCATCGCGCCCGACGCCGATCTTCACGATCTCGCCCGCGGTCGCCATGCGCGTCGCATCCACGAGATGCCAGGCACCCGACCCCGGCTCCCCCGTTTCATCGGCCAGGAACACCTCGGCGACGGCGTGGAAATCCTGCGGCGTGACATCGGGGGCATAGCAGCTGACGAAGCGGGCCGGGATCGCGGACGCGCGCGCCATGGTGCACACGACATGCGCATAATCGCGGCAGATCCCCTGCCGCTCGACAAAGCTGTCGAGCGCGGTCGTGGTCGCGTTGCTGCTGCCGGGGACGTAGCTGAAATTGTCGGCGACCCACTGCACCATCGCATTGATCCGCGCGCCGCCGGACAATTCGCCGAACTCCGCCTCGACAAAGGACTGGAACCGGTCGGCCGGGCAATAGCGCGAATCGAACAGATAGGGCACGGTCGCGCCCGGCAACTGATGCGGGGGAAGCTGGTTCAGCGCGTCCAGATCCACCAGGTGCCGGTCGATGTCGGCGGTGATCCGGTAATCGGCGGTAAAGTCCCCTTCGCAGCGCAGCCAAGCGCGCGTGCCGATGGCATCCTCGCCCGAAATATGCGCCTCGTGCTCGCTCGCGCTGGTGGTGAGGCCGGGGCCGGACAGGGCCTGCTCGGGAATGGCGGCGGCCTCCATCTGCAACAGCAAATCGGTCGGTTCCTCGAAACGATAGGCGATATGCGCGTCGACATGGATGATCATCGGGGGCTCGGGCTCTCTTTGAAAAGGGGGACGCGCGCCAAGGGCACGCTATGGGGTTAACGCGGGGCGGGGGCAAACTATCCGGGCAAAATGTCCGGGCGGGTCATTCGTGCGCGTCGGGATCGGGCGGCAGATCGCTGCCCGCGTGCGCCGGTGCAGACCCCGCATCCCGGCCCGGCCCGCGCCAGACCGCGATCACGCGCAGGACAAGCGCCGCCACCGTCGAGACGAGCACCGACCACGCAATGCCGAGCGGGCCGTAGCGTTCCAGCGACACCGCAATCCCGACGAGCATGATCGCGAGCGTCGCCAGCCGGATCACGACCAGCTGCCGCGTGCGGTCCGTCGCGAGGAGCAGCGGGTCGATCGACACGCTGCCCACCTCCAGCGCCGCGGAAATGCCGAGCAGCAGCAGCAGGGGATAGGCGGGCAGGTACTCCGCCCCGCTCATCAACAGGATGAGCGGCTTGCCCAGGAACACGAGCGCCACCGCGATCACCGCCGCGGCCAGCCCCGCCGCCGCGCTCGTCCGTTTCAGCACGTGGGCGATTTCGCGCCGCGAGAGATCGCGGTCGGCATAGGCGTGGCTGCGCGCCATTTCGGTGAAGATCGCGCGGCTCAGCATCTGGCTGACCTTGGTCATCGAATTGGAAAGCTGCGCCGCGAGCCGGTAATAACCCGCCGCTGCCGCCGCCCCGAAACTGCCCAGCAGAAGGATCGGCGCCTGCGAGATCAGCGTCGTCACGGTGAGGTTGATGTTCGAGGCGAACAGGAACCGCCACAATCCGGGGAAATTGCGGTGGATGCGAAACGGGTTGGTCAACCGTATCCGCCGCACGATGCCCGGCGCATGGCGATAGGCCAGCGCCCAGTAGGCGACCGACGTGGCCAGCTCCGACGCCATCCATGCGAGGATGAAGCCGTCGATGCTCGGCGCGAAGGCGAGCGCGAGAAGTGCACCGATCATGCGCACCACCGGCATCGCCGTTTCCGCCGCCGCGCCCGCCCCGAACCGGTCGAGCATCCGCAGCAGCCCCGTCGGCGTCGAATACAGCCCCAGCAGGAGCACCGCGGTATAGATCGCGCCCCAAAGCTGCACCACAGGTTCCCAGCCCAAAAGATCGCCGAGCCCGAAACAGATCATCGGCCCCGCGACCAGCCCGATGGCCGAGGTCACCAGATCCACCGTCAGCGTCGCACCCAGCAGCCGGCCGAGCCGGCCATCCTCGTGCGTTTCGCCATATCCATGCCCGAACTTCACCACGCCCTGCCAGCTGTCGAAGGTGATGAACCGCTTGATGAACTGCGCGATGGTGAGCACGAGTGCGAACACGCCGAAGCCCGACGGGCCGAGCGTGCGCGTCACGATGGCGAGGTAGAACAGCGAGAGCACCGCGCCCACGCCCTTGCCCGACAACAGCCAGCCGGAATTTTTCGCCACGCGCAGGAGCGGGGACGTACCGGACCCGGATGCCATCAATCTGCGGAGCATTGCGAATGCCATGCGCGCCCCTATCCCGGCGGGGCGGAAAATGCCCAGCCTTTTTTCGCCCGCGCACGCACCCGCCTTTTTCCGCCCGCGCGCGCAATGCGTTTGCAGGGGTGATTTGCGCATCGCTTGCCGCTATGGCGCGCAGGGTGAACGCCCGCCATCCCATCGAACCCGCCGCCGATCCGCGCAAGGGCCGGATCGTCGTCGTGTGCAATCCGCGCAGCCACCGCATCCGCGCGCGCGGGCTGGCCGTGCCCGACGGGGTGCGCGTCGTCGACCCGCGCACGCGCGGCGACCTGCATGCGATCCTCGCGGAACTCGCGCGCAGCGACGTGTCGCTTGTGGTCATTGCGGGAGGCGACGGGACCATTCGCGACGTGTTGTCCTGCGGCGGATCGCTATGGGCATCGGGGGGCGGGCCGGCGGTCGCCATCCTGCCCAAGGGCAAGACCAATGCGCTCGCCATGGATCTTGGCATTCCGCGCGACTGGGAAACGGCCGATGCGATCCGCGCCTGGCATGACGGGCGCGGCGCCATTCGCACACCGATCGAGGTGGTCCGCGACGACGCATCGCCTGGGCGCGAGCCGGTGCGCGGGTTCCTGTTTGGCGCAGGGGCCTTCGTCGATGCGACCGACATGGCGCAGACGACGCATCGCCTGGGCGCGTTCAACAACCTCGCCGTGGCGCTGTCGACGGCGGGCACGGTCGCGCGCGTGGCGTTCGGGGGCGACAATTCCCCTTCGCGCGCGGGGAAGCGGATGCGAATCCACTATGGCGAGGGTGCGGAACCCATGCACGGTGCCGCCCTCCACAGCGATGCGATGCGCTTCATCATGCTGGCGACGACGATGCACCGCATGCCGATGGGCGTGCGCCCGTTCGGCGATCCGCGCGGGGGCTTGAAGACGCTCGTCGTGGATGCGCCGCCGCGCCGTTTCATGCGGAATTTCGCCGCCATCGTGCGCGGCAGCACGGCGGAGCGGCTGGAACGTGACGGCATGCACCGGGTCGATGCCAGGAGCATGGAAATCGATCTCGACGGGGGCTTCATCCTCGATGGGGAGCGTTTCGATCCGGGTCGCTATACCTTGCGCGAAGGCGCACCGATCCGGTTCGTCACGCCGTGAGTGCGGATCGCGCCGATCTCGCCGCGCGGGTTGCGGCGGGGCTGCGTGCGCCGGTGCGCGATGAAATTCGTGCGTTCGCCGCATGTCTGGCCCGTCGCTACGATGCGCGCGCGGTGCTGTTCTACGGGTCGAATTTGCGGAGCGGGTCGCTCGACGGGGTGCTCGATTTCTACGTGCTGACCGCCGGGGGACGTGAACGCGGGTTGTGGCCGCGCGTCGCCTATCACGAATATGTCCATGCGGGGGAGGAGATGCGCGCCAAGGTCGCGGTGATGACGCTCGCCACCTTTGCCCATGCCGCCACCGGGCGCCATGTCGATACGACGATCTGGGCGCGCTTCGTGCAGCCGGTCGCACTTGCCTGGACAGATGGGGAGGATGCCCGCGATGCGGTGCGCGGGGCGATCGGCGATGCGGTGATCACCGCCGCGACGGTCGCCGCCGCGCTCGGCCCCGACGAAGGGACGGAGCGCGATTACTGGCAGGCGTTGTTCGCCGCCACCTACCGGGCCGAACTGCGGGTGGAAAAGCCCGGGCGCGAGCAGCAGATCCTCGATTTCGGGGCGGATCATTTCGACGGGCTGATGATTGCCGGGTGGACGGCGGCGGGGATCGCCCATGACCGGCGCGGCGCCATCCTGCACCCGCACCTGTCCGAAGCGATGGGCGATGAAACGCGCGCACGCTGGCACCGGCGGCGGCGGATGGGCAAGCCGCTCAATATCGTGCGGCTGTTGCGCGCGGCCACCACCTTCGATGGGGGCGCGCGCTATCTTGCGTGGAAAGTGCACCGGCACAGCGGGATCACCGTGCCGCTCACTCCCTTTCGCGAACGGCACCCGCTGCTATGTGCGCCGGTGCTCGTCGCGGGATATTGGCGCGAACGGCGCCGGATGCGCCGCGCCGCGGATCAGCCTTCGTCCTCGACCCGTTCATAGGGGACGAATTCGCCGAGGAACACGACGCCGCGCATGAAGCCGGTCTGATCGACCATGCGGATGGTATCGACGCTGCACAGCTGGTTCAGCACCGTATCGGTGACCATGATGTCATTGTCGTCGAGCGCCTCCAGCCCGCTTTTCGGGCGGTTGACGTAAAGCCTGCTGCCGACCTCCCACACGATCGCGGTTTCGTCGTAGATCGTCGTGCGCTGATTGCGGTAATTGGGAATGCAGCGGACGGGTTCGCCCGCGACGCGCCCTTCCAGCTTTTCGGCAAGCTTGGCCTCGGCTTTCGCGTTGACGCGGTCCTGCAGGGTTTCGTCGGTGGCGGCCATGGCTGGCGCGGAAAGCAGAGCGCCCGCGGCCATGGCGACGGTCAGTGTCTTCTTGAACATATCTCGCTCCTTCGTTTCGCAACCCTTACGCGATTCGGTGTTAACCATTCATGACGGGCGGCCCCTACCAATCGTTTCCCGCCGCGATGGCACGCCGTTCCGCCGCGCTGCTTTGCCGGCCCAGCACGTCATTGCGATGGGAAACCGGCAGAAGCGCGCGATCATGCGGTAATGCGCGCGGGCGAAGGACAGCACCTCGCGATCCCCGAGCCGCGCGAACAGGCGGAGGGAGCGGCATTGATCCGCGATGGCTTCGCTGTGCATCAGCGGCATGAGGATGAATTGCCGTTCCGCCGTGGTCAGCCCCCGGTCCCAGCCGCGCCGCAGCATGCCATCGGTAATCGCGCGGGCGAGCGCATCGGTCGCAAAGGCGCGCGGATCGTCGCGGAAAAGGTTGCGCGGCACCTGATCGAACAGGAGAATGGCCGCGCGCGCGATGTCGGGCGTGCGCAGAAACGCATGCGCCGGCTGCCCCCTCAACATCGCCCATTCGCGGGCAAAGCCCCGCCGCAGCAGGGCATCGACGCTCTCGCCGCCCCCGAACCAGTCGCCCGGCGACAGCACGCCGAACCACACATGCAGCATGTCCGCCGCCCACGGCCGGGGTATCATCGCCACCGGCCCTATCCCGTGCCGCCCACGGTCAGCCCCTCGACCAGCAAGGTCGGCTGTCCGACGCCGGCGGGCACGCTCTGCCCGCCCTTGCCACATACGCCGACCCCTTCGTCGAGCGCGAGATCGTTGCCGATTCCCTTCACCTGGGTGAGCACGGTCGGCCCGTCGCCGATCAGCGTCGCGCCCTTGATCGGCGCGCCGAGCTTGCCGTTTTCGACCTTGTACGCCTCGGTGCAGGAGAACACGAACTTGCCCGACACGATGTCGACCTGCCCGCCGCCGAAGCTTTTGGCGTAGATCCCGTCCTTCATCCCTGCCAGCATTTCGGCCGGATCGTCATTGCCGCCCTTCATGAAGGTGTTGGTCATGCGCGGCATGGGCGCGTGGGCGTAATTCTGGCGGCGGCCATTGCCGGTGGGTTCCACACCCATCAACCGGGCATTGAGCCGATCGTGGATGTAGCCCTTCAATATGCCATCCTCGATCAGCACGGTTTCGCGCGTGGGCGTACCCTCGTCATCGATGGTGAGCGAGCCGCGCCGCCCCGGCATCGACCCATCGTCCACCACCGTCACGCCGGGGGCGGCGACACGCTCGCCGATCCGCCCGGAAAAGGCGGAGGTGCCCTTGCGGTTGAAATCCCCTTCGAGGCCATGCCCGACCGCCTCGTGCAGCAACACGCCCGGCCATCCGGGGCCGAGCAGCACCGCGCATTTGCCCGCCGGCGCCGCCACGCTTTCCATGTTGACCAGCGCCTGGTGCAGCGCCTCGTCGATGGCGCGGTTCCATGTCGGCGGTTCGAACAGATCGTCGTAGAGACGGCGCCCGCCAATGCCGAAGCTGCCGGTTTCGCGGCGTCCGTTCTGTTCCGCCACGATCGAGACGTTGAGCCGGACGAGCGGGCGGATGTCGTTCGCCACGAAGCCGTCGGCGCGCACGATCTCGACCACCGACCAGCTCGCCGCCAGCGATGCGGTCACCTGGCAGACGCGCGGATCGCGCGCACGCGCCGCGGCATCGATGGTTTCGAGCAGGCGCACCTTGTCCGCAAACGCAATCCCGTCGAGCGGGCTTTCATCGGTGTAGAGATGGCGGTTGGTGCCGATCGGCGGCGGGGCGGGGCGGCCCGTCGTGGCATCGAGCAGCGACAGCGTTTCACCCGCGCGGCGAATCGCATCGGCGCTGATCTCGTTCGCGTGGGCGAAACCGGTCGTCTCCCCCGATATGCCGCGCAGGCCAAAGCCGGCCTCCCGCGAATAATCGGCGGTGCGCAGGCGCCCGTCGTCGAAGGCCAGCGCCTCCGACGCGGTGAATTGCAGGAACAGCTCCCCATCGTCGCAATCGCGCAATGTTTCGCGCGCGAGCATCTGCGCGCCATCGGGGTCGAGCAGGCCGGGTTTGTAAAGGAACGAGCGGGGATCGGTTGATGTCATCCCGCCGATATAGGGGGCGAGGCGGCGTTACGCCAGACGGGGCGGAACGGATGCGGACATGCGGTGCCGGTCAGGCGACGGCGGCATCGCCCGGTTCGGGAAGGTCGCCTGCACTCAGCTCGTCGATCCCGCGTTCCGCAGGGCCGCCCTTCAAAACGAAGCGGCGATCGCAATAGCCGCATTCGACATAGCCCTTCTCGTCAATTTCCATCCACACGCGCGGATGGCCGAGCGCCGCGCCGGTGCGGATATCGGTCGCGCCGTCGCATTTGACGCGGCGCGTGTCGGTATAGACGGTTTCGGGCGGCTGGATCATGGTTCATGCGATTAGCAACGCAATTTCCCGGCGGCAAGATGGATTGCGCGCCGCGTCTGCCGATACTGTCCGCATCCACCCCCTTGTCTCGCCGCGCACTTGCGCGCATGAGGCGATGCGTGACCGATACCGCCGCCATATCCATCCGCAATCTCACCAAACGCTATGCCCCCGCCGGACCGGGCGAGGAGGGCAAGCTTGCGTTGAACGATGTCAGCTTCGACGTGCCGCAGGGCGGGATTTTCGGCCTGCTCGGCCCCAATGGCGCGGGCAAGTCGACCTTGATCAATATCCTCGCCGGGCTGGTCGGCAAATCGTCGGGGAGCGCGTCGATCTGGGGCTTCGACATCGATTCGCAGCGCCGCAATGCAAAGCGCGCCATCGGCATCGTGCCGCAGGAAATCGTCTTCGACCCGTTCTTCACGCCGTATGAGGTGCTGGAGAATCAGGCCGGATTCTATGCCGTGCCGAAGGACGAACGCCGCAGCCGCGAATTGCTCGCCGCCGTGCATCTGTCGGACAAGGCGAATGCCTATGCCCGCACGCTGTCGGGGGGGATGAAGCGCCGGCTGCTCATTGCGAAGGCGATGGTGCATTCGCCGCCGGTGCTCATCCTCGATGAGCCGACGGCGGGCGTCGATGTCGATCTGCGCCGGCAATTGTGGGAGCTTGTCACCCAATTGAACGACGAGGGCGTGACCGTGGTGCTGACCACGCATTATCTCGAAGAGGCGGAGCAGCTTTGCGACCGCATCGCCATCATCAACCATGGACAGCTGATCGCCGATACCTCGACCCGCGAATTGCTCGAAACCGCGCGGGAAAAAGTGGTGGAGGTCGTGCTCGACAACCCGATCACCGCGGCGCCGACGCATCCGGCGTTTCACAAGTCGGCGCTGATCGGCGAACGCTCGGTGGCGATCACCTATGACAAGGACCGGATGACCGCGGGCGAGGTACTCTCCATCCTTCAGGATCAGGGCCGGGCCATCGTCGACGTGACCACGCGCGAGGCCGATCTGGAGGAAGTGTTCGTCAACCTCACCCGCGACCGGTAAGCGGCGCGGGGTTTCAGCCCGCCATTTCCTGCGCACGGGCGAGCAGGCCCGGCGACAGCAGCATCAACAACCGCACGTCGATCCCCTTGCCCTGCGCGCGCTGTTCATCGAGGAAAGCCTCGATCCCGGAAAGCGGCACGCGGTGGACGGTGATGTTCTCCATGTCGGTCCCGCCGCCTTCGCCCACCTGGGTCAGGCCGCGGGCCAGCACCATGGTGAAGCTTTCGCTGACCATGCCGGGGCTGGAATAGAAATCGCCGATGTCGATGAGTTCCGCGGCGCGATAGCCCGTTTCCTCGATCAGCTCGCGCCCCGCGGCGGCCAGCGTATCCTCGCCCGCGACGCTTTCGTAATCGCCGACGAGGCCAGCGGGCATCTCGATGCTGAAACGGCCCATCGGCACGCGATATTGTTCGACCAGGATCACGTCGCCCGCGTCGATGGCGAGGATCACGGCGGCGCGCATGTTGCGCGGGCGGGTGACATATTCCCACCGTCCGCGCGTCTTGGCGACGACGTAATCGCCCTGCCACTCGATACGTTCGGGGGCGTCGTGGTCGGGAACGCTCATATCTCGATCAACCTGTCGGGAATTTCATTGGGATTGGTGTGGTCGGCGGGCAGATGCTCGGTCAGGACCGCGCCCACGCGCTCGATCGCGGCGACCATGCCCGCCGTCGTATCCCCGCGTTTCAGATGGACCAGCATCGCGGCCATTGCCTCGCCCCAGATGTCATCGGAAACCTTTGCGGCAATGGCCTCGTCGGCGAGGATCTCGGCGCGATGTTCCTGCATGGAGAGGTAGATCAGCACGCCGGTGCGGCCGTGGGTGCGGCGTTCGGCCCCGACGCGGAAGATCGAGATGGCCCGTTCGTGCACCCGCTGCGTCCGCACGCGACCGGGCACCGTGGCAAAGCGCAAGCGGTCGAACCCCAGCGCCAGCCACAGGCCAAGAAAGCCCACGATGCCAAGCGCGGCCCCTGCCTCCAGCACGGGGCCGGGGGCATATTGCGTGTCCCATCCCCCCTGCACCATGTCGAGCAGGGCGAGCAAAGGCGCGGGAAACAACCCCGCCAGCACGATCAGGCCGAACCCGAACAAAGCCGCCCAGGCAAGGGCAATATCGCTATACCCGTCGGAGCGGTCGGCGAGCACGGTCACGAGTTCGCCCGAGGTGCGCGCCTCCGCCCGGCTGACCGCCGCCGAAATCGCATCGTGGTCGGCGGGGGTGAGGATCGCGCTCACCATCCGCCCCCGGCACCGCCGCCGTTAAAGCCGCCGCCCCCGCCGCCGAAACCGCCGAAGCCGCCACCAAAACCGCCATCGCCGCCGCCGATTCCGCCGCCGCCAAAGCCGCCGCCACGATCATGGCCGCCGCCCATCGCATTGCCGATGGCGGACCACAGGATCACGTCGGCGACCGCATTGCCCGCGCCGTAACGCCGCCGCCGGCCGCGCCGCCCGCGTCCGCCCCCGCGCCCGAACATGAACATGAAGGCCACGATCATCACGACCCAGAAGATCGCGCCGCCGATGGTGCCGGCGTCGACCTCGCCCTCCTGCGCGGCGGCGGCGGCGGCGGCCTCGGCCTCCGCGATGGCTTCGGCCTGCGCCGGCTCCATGTTCAGCCGTTCGATGATCGCGTCGACGCCCGCGGCGATCCCGCCGGGCAGGTCCCCTTCGCGAAAGGCGGGAAGGACGACATTGCGCACGATGCGCCCCGTCGAAATATCGGTCAGCCGGGTCTGCACCCCGCGCGAGGTGGTGATGAACACCTCGCGTTCGTTCGGCGCGACGAGCATCAGCACGCCCTGCTCCGTTTCCTCGCCGCCGATGCCCCATGTTTCGGCCAGCCCCTGCGCATAGGCAAAGGGTTCCGCGCCATCGAGGCTCTCCACCGTGGCGACAATGACCGCATTGCCGGTTTCGCGGTTATAACGCCGCAATTTTCGGTCGAGCGCCGCCTCTTCCGCCGTGGGGAGGACATTCGCCGCGTCCAGCACCGGGCCATCGGGGCGCGCGGGATAATCCTGCGCGCGGGCCGTCCCGGCGACCATCGCCATAACAGCGATCAGCAGGGCGAGAACAAACCGCATGGGCAAACCCGCGGGCAAGGAAAGGCGGGCGGTCAATTCGCCGCCGCTGCGGGCGCCTGCGTGCTGTTGTCGTTGGCGGGGGCGGCACCGGGTGCCATGCCGGGCGCGCCCATGTTGCCGAAATCGACATCGGGCGCCGTCTGTGCCGACGGTTCGGCGGTGAACGCCTGCATCGGTTCGGCGCCGTGAATGATCTTCGCCCCGATGACGGAGGGGAAGGTGCGGATCTCGGTGTTATATTCCTGCACCGCGTCGTTATAGCGGGTGCGGGCGGTGTCGATGCGGTTCTCGCTGCTTTCGAGCGAAACCATCAGATCGGCGAACCGGCCCTGGCTCTGCAATTGGGGGTAGTTTTCGACCACCGTGCGCAGCTGGCCCAAGGCCTGCGTCAGCTGGTTCTGTGCCTGTTGAAACCGTTGGAATTCCGCGGGGTCGGACAGGTCGTCGGTCGTGACGGTGATGCCGGTCGCGCGGGCACGCGCCTCCGTTACATTGGTCAGGATCTGCGTCTCCGACTGCGCTGCGGCACGGACCGTCGCGACGAGATTGGGGACGAGATCGGCACGGCGCTGATACGCGCTTTGCACGTCGGCCCAGCGCGCCTTGGCGTTTTCCTCCGCCGTGGGAACCGAATTGATGCCGCACGCGGAAAGGCCGAGCGCGAGAAGACCGGCCACGGCGATGCGAAAGCTGCGCAGAACAGGCATTGACGAAAGATCCCTTGCAATAAGATCCGCCGCCCGAAAAACCCGCGCGGCAGGTGTATTGCCAGTATAAGGCGCCTGTGCGCGCACGCAATGGTTTTCGCCCCGGATTGCATGGCTCGCGGGGCCATGCCACATGATCGTTTCGACCAGACGGGCGTGCGGAGCGCCGGCATACGGGGGACATCGGTGTTCAACGAGTTCAAGAAATTCATCGCGCGCGGCAACGTGCTGGACCTCGCGGTGGGCGTCGTAATCGGCGCGGCGTTCGGTAGAATCGTGACCTCGCTTACCGAGAGCATCATCATGCCGATCATCGGCGCGATTTTCGGGACGATCGATTTTTCCAACCATTTCCTGCGCCTCGGTCCGATCCCCGAAGGCTATAGCGGCGCGCCCGACAATTATGCCGCGCTCAAGGAAGCGGGCGTGCCGATGCTCGGCTATGGCGATCTCGCGACGCAGGTGGTCAATTTCCTGGTGATTGCGGCGGCGCTGTTCCTGCTCGTGAAATCGGTCAATCGCGCGCTCGACGCGATCGAGGAGGAGAAGAAAGCCGCCGATTCGACCTCCGACACGAACAAGGCGCCCACCGATTCGCAGCTCGACGTGCTCAAGGAAATTCGGGACGCGTTGAAAAATCGCGACGCGACCTGACCGTCTTCCCCTTCACATCGCGCGCCGATGCCCTATATGGGGAAGTGCCGGTTTCGACCGGCTATGGCGATAAATTGTGATGTGCAATAGGCACAGCGGACCCGGGGGCAGTACCCGGCGGCTCCACCATATACCCCGTTTCGATGGGGCGCATGACGGGGCCGAACCAGGATCGACGTGTGTTGAAAGACATTATTTTTGCCCGGGCTGAGTAACCCGTAAAACTGTTCAAAACACACAAGTGCCAACGATAACGAAGCACTCGCTCTCGCCGCGTAATGTGACGGCCTAACGGCCTGAATTTACAAAGCTAAAGCGCGGTTGGACCCACCGGGCAACAGAAGTGGATTCCGGGGCTCCGGGGGTAGCTAGCAACAGAAACCCCCACCTTATTCCTGCATCGTCGTGCCTTCGTCCCCATGGTCGGCCTCCGCCGCCCGGGCCGCGGCCTCATGGGCGAGGCAATCGAACAGCTTCACCCCTGCCATGAACACCGAACCCGTGCAGGCGAGGAACAGCAGCCGTCCGCCCCAGCCGGGATATTCGACGAGATAGGCCGAACCGCGCTCCGCCGCGCCGAGCGCGAGGGCGTAGATCACCATCGACGCCTCGAACCGCGTCTTGATGACGAAAAGCCTGCCGACTTTCCGCAACCTGTCCCGCACCTTGCCGATTCCCGATCACCCTTTCGCCGTGGAATATGCGAAAGGATAGGCGGCCCACCGGCGTTGACAAGCTGTTAACCAAGCTCCTCAATATCGAGCACGGTCAGAAGCGCATTTCGCGCCGTTTCAACGGTTTGCGCCAGCGCATCATCGCCCAGCCGGTCCGGCGCGATGGTTTCGGGCCAGTGTTCGGCAATGACCGATTCGATTCGCGCCGCCTTCTCCTCGTTCAGCAGAAAGCGCGCATCGACATGTGCGGGATCGCACGCCACGCGCAGGCGCAGGCATGCCGGACCGCCGCCATTGGCCATGGATTGGCGCACGTCCACGGGCAAGACCTGCCGGATCGGGCCATTGCCGGCCAGCATCGTGTCGAGCCATTGTCGCACCGCCGGATCCTCCCAGGTTTCGCGCGGCACGATCAATGCCATGCCCCCTTCGGGAAGCGTGACGAGTTGGGCATTGAAGAGATAGCTCGCCACCGCCTTTTCAAGGCTGACGGCGCTGGCGGGGACGATGACGAATTGCGCGCCCGGAACGATGGCGCGGATCGCGTCATAGGTGCCTTGCGCATCGGCAAAGGCCTGTTCATGCGCGAACAGCACGGTTTCATTGGCCACCGCGACGACATCGTTGTGGAACGCGCCAGCCTCGATCGCCTCGGGCGCCTGTTCGACGAACAAGGTGCGTTCGGGGGAAAGGCCGTGCAACCGGGCGACGGCGCGGCTCGCCTGTTCATGCTGCCGCGCGGGAAAGCGGCCACCCTGGCGCCCATAGACGAAGATTTCGAGCGCGCGATCGGCATGGCCGGTGCCCATCCGCATGTGATTGGCCGCGCCCTCGTCGCCATAGGTGGCGGGCACCGGCCCGTGCACCGCGAAATGATCGTCGGCAAAGGCGAGCCGCAATTGCCGCAAGGTGTCGGGCCATTCGATCGAGCGATGCGCCATGGTGACGAGATTGGCGACGGTCAGGTGACAGCGGCCGTCCGCGGTATCGGGCGCGGGCGAAACCGTCGCGGCGTTGGCGGTCCACATGGACGACGCCGACCATGCGGAGGCGAGCAGCGCCGGGTCGAAATCGCGCCCCTCCGTAACCCCCATCGCGGCGGGAAACGCACGATTGGGACGGGGCAGCGGCACCAAAAACCCCTGCGCCAAGCCTAGCGCCATGTTGTGCCGCATCTTCGCCACGCCCTGCAACGCGGCGGCGCGCGGGTGCGACACATCGCCCTTGTGCCGGGTCGCGGCCAGGTTGCCGAGGCTCAGCCCCGCATAATTGTGCGAGGGGCCGACGATGCCGTCGAAATTGATCTCCCGAATGCTCATCGCGCCACGCTCCAGATTTCGTCGCCGGTTTTCACGTTCAGCAGGCGCTTCGCCTCGGCATCGATGGCGACGCCGTCCTCCTCCACCTTGCGATGGCCATAGCAGCAGCGAAAATCGCCAAGCCTCCCCGTCGCGATCAGCGCGCGTTCCCCGTCCGCGCCATCGGCGTCGAGCAAAGGAGCGGCATGCGCGTCCGCGATCGTGCGCACATTGTCCGTGCGCGCCGTCATGGTCGGCCCGCCGTCGAAAATGTCGACATAGCCTTCGGCCGCGAACCCCTCGTTTTCGAGCATGCGCATCGCCGGGCGCCCGGTTTCATGCGGCACGCCGATCGCCTCGCGCGCGCTGTCCGAAATCATCGAGACATAGATGGGATGGCGGGGAAAAAGGTCGGCGATGAACTGGTTGCCGTGCACCGCGTTGAATTCGTCCGCCTCGCGAAAGCTCATGCCGAAGAACCGCCCGGCGACCCCGTCCCAGAACGGGGAATTGCCCTGCGCGCCGACGATACCGCGCAATTCGGCGAGCAGGCGCTCACCGAACCGGTCGCGGTGCATGGCAATGAACAGGTACCGGCTACGCGCCAGCAACATGCCCAGCCCGCCCGCGCGTGCATTGGGATGGAGGAACAGCCCGCCGACCTCGCTCGCCCCTTCGAGATCGGTGACGAGTTGCAGCGTTTCGTTGCGGAAGGTGCGGTCCAGCTCGCGGCTGTGCTGCGTCTGGCTCGTGATGCGGTAGGAGTAGAAGGGGAGATCGCCGCCGATGCTGCTGAAAATCTGGCAGGTGCCGCGCACCGCGTTGTCCTCGCTATCCTCGAGCACCATGACGAACAGATCGTCGCCGACACCGCTCGCCTCGCGCCCCGTCGCCTCCGCCGAACGGGACAGCTTCTTCATCAATGCGTCGCGATGCGGCGGCAGGTTGGTGAACCCCCCACCCGTCAGCTTCGCCATTTCATAGAGATGCTCCAGATCGTCGGTGCGCGCGGGCCGGATGAGATAGCTCATGCCAGTTCCCCCGCGGCGATGCGGTGCAGGACCAGCGCCGACAATCCCGCACGCTCGGCCAGCGAATCGACGATCATGAATTCGTCCGCCGAATGGATCGACCCGCCGCGCACGCCCATCGTGTCTACCACCGGCACGCCGCAGGCCGCGATATTATTGCCGTCGCACACGCCGCCTGTATCCTTGCGCCCGAATTCCTGACCGAGGTCGCGGCCGGTGCGCTGCACCAGGGCGAACAGTTTTTCCGCCCCTTCGTCGACCGGCTTGGGCGGGCGCGAAATGCCGCCGTGCAATTGCATGGTCACGTCGTGGGCACGCGCGATATTCGCGATCATCCCGTCGAGCGCGCGGGTAAAGCTTTCCGCCGCCGCGTGGCTCTTGGGCCGGATGTTGAAGCGCAATACGGCAAGGTCGGGCACCACATTATTGGCCCCGCCGCCGTCGATCCGCGCCGGATTGATGGGAATGTCGGCGTTCTGCAATTCCTTCAGCCGCACGGCCAGCTCCGCCGCCGCGACGATGGCATTGCGCCCGTCGCCGGGGTTGCGCCCCGCATGGGCGGACTTGCCGGTGACGGTCACGCTGTAATTGCCGGACCCGCCGCGCGCGCCCGCGAGCGTACCGTCGGGAAGCGTCGCCGGTTCATAGGTCAGCGCCGCATGCTTTCCTTGGGCGAGCCGGTCGATCAGCGCGGCACTCCCCGCGCTTCCCGTTTCCTCGTCCGAATTGATCATCACGTCATAGCCGAGCCGGCCCGCATCGGCGCTGCTTTCGAAGGCCTTCAAGGCTTCCAGTATCACGCACAGCCCGCCCTTCATGTCGGCAAGGCCGGGACCGTTGAGCACGCCGGGTTCCAGCTCGGCAATATCCTGAAACGCGGAATCGGCGGGAAACACCGTGTCCATGTGCCCGGTGAGGAGGACGCGCCGCTCCGCATCGGGCCGGACGGAGAGGACCATGTGGCGCCCACGCTGCACCTCTTCCTCGCGGCCGTCGGGGGCGATGGCGGTGACGGGGTCGGGTTCGATCATGGTGACATCGCCCGGCAATTGGGAAAACGCCTCGGCGAGAAGGTCCGCCTGATGCGCGAGACCGTCCAGATTGGCGGTGCCGGTGTTGATCCGGCTCCACGCCAATGTGCGGTCCAGCATGGCGGAGGCGTCGATGGTGTCCAGAAGCGCGGCTTCGGTCGGATTGAGTGATGCTGCTTTCATATGCGACCAACTCCTAAGCCGCGCGGAGCGAATTGGCCAGTGTGGTTGCATCAGGCGCGTGCCCGGAGCAGGCGCGCCCCCGGATCAGGCGCGGATGGCGTGCCTCACGACAGTGCGCGCGCGATCGCGGTAAATTCCGCGATGGTGAGCGTTTCGGCGCGCCGCTGCGCATCGATGGCAAGCGTGTCGAGCGCAGCCAAGGCGCCCGGCACACCCTTCAGGCTTTGGCGCAGCATCTTGCGCCGCTGGCCGAAGGCCGCCTCCGTCACGCGGGCGAGCACGCGCATCGACACGCCCGGCGGCGCATCGGCGGGCGTGACGTGGACGATCGCGCTCATCACCTTGGGCGGCGGGGTAAACGCGCTCCGGTGCACCTTCATCGCGATTTTCGCGCGCGCCCTCCATCCGGCCAGCACGGACAACCGGCCATAGGCACCCGTGCCCGGTTCGGCGACGATGCGCTGCGCGACTTCCTGCTGAAACATCAGGGTGAGCGAGGTCCATTGCGGCGGCCACTCTTCCTGCCCCATCCAGCCCGTGAACAGCGCCGTGCCGACATTATAGGGCAGGTTCGACAAGATCGCATAGGGACCGGGAAAGAGCGTCGCCGGGTCGATGGCCATGGCATCCCCCTCGATCACGCGGAGCTGTCCGGGAAACGCATCCTGCAACTCGGCGAGCGCGGGGAGGCAGCGGCGGTCCATCTCGATCGCCGTGACCTGCGCGCCCGCCCGCAACAACGCGCGCGTCAGCCCGCCGGGCCCCGGCCCGACTTCCAGCACGTCGCGCCCGGCAAGATCGCCCGGTATCGCCGCGATACGGTCGAGCAATTGTTCGTCGAGCAGGAAATTCTGACCCAGTGCCTTGCTCGCCGACAAACCGTGCCGCGCGATCGTTTCGCGGATGGGCGGAAGGGTTTGCGTCACGCGGCCAGCCGGCGAAGGGCGCAATCATGGGCCATGCGGATCGCGGCGATGGTCGGGCCGGCGTGGGCCGCATCGGTGCCGGCGATGCCGAAGGCCGTGCCGTGGTCGGGCGAGGTGCGCACGATCGGAAGGCCCAGCGTGACATTCACCCCGGCATCGAAATCGAGCACCTTGAGCGGGATCAGCGCCTGGTCGTGGTACATGCACGCGGCGAGATCATAGCCTGCGCGCGCGGCGGCGTGGAACATCGCATCGCCCGGATGCGGGCCGGTGATGGCCATTCCCGCCTCGCGCAGCGCGGCAATGGCGGGGGCGATGATGCGCGCTTCCTCGTCGCCCATGCGCCCGTTCTCCCCGGCATGGGGGTTGAGCCCGGCAACCGCGATGCGCGGGGCGGCAATGCCGAAATCGCGGGTGAGCGCGGCCGCGGCAATGGTGATCCGCTTCTCGATCAGCGCCGCGCTCAGCCGGCCCGGCACCTCGGACAGCGGGACATGCACGGTCAGCGGCACCACGCGCAGCGACGGCCCGGCCAGCATCATCACCGCGTCTTCGGCCGGTACGCCGCAGGCCTCGCCGACGAATTCGGTCTGTCCGGGATGGGCGAAACCGACGTCCTGCAACGCTGCCTTCGCGATCGGCCCGGTGATCAGCGCCGATGCCTCGCCCATGACGGTCAGCCGCGCGGCCTCCCCCAACGCGGCGAGGGCGAGCCGTGCGCCATCGCGGTCCGGGTGTCCGGGGCGGTAGGGGACGTCGCCGAGGTCCAGCACCGGCATCGCATCGCCCGCCGCGTCCATGTCGGACAGGCTGGCGATGGTTGCGATGTCGACCGAGAGCCCGTGATGCGCCGCGACGCCGCGCATCAATTGCGCGCTACCGACGATGGCGAAAGGCGGGAGACCCTGCGCCGCGCGGTCGCAAAATGCCTGCGCGAGCAATTGCGGCCCCACGCCCGCCGGATCGCCGACGGAGGCCACCAAGGGGCGCATGTGCGGCGTCACGTGCGCGGATCAGTTATATTCGATGACGGCATCGCGGCGCAGGTCGCGCAGGTAGATCTGCGCCCGCTTGTTGATGCGCTCGTCCTCGATCTGCGACATGAGCTGATCGAAATCGGGGCCGGACGCGGCGGTCGGCTCGCTCCGCCCGCACAGCATCAGCACGCGCACGCCTTCCTCGACCGAGCCGAAGGGCTGCGTCACGCCGCCCGGCGGCAGGGTCATCATCGTATCCTGCAACGGGGCGGGAAGATCGCGCACGCGGACATTGTCATTCGACACGACCTCGGCGCCCAGCTGTGCCGCCGCGGCATTGACGCCGCCGCAACCGCCGAGATTCTGCACCCCTTCGGAGAACCGTTCGGCCCGCGCCGCCGCTTCGTCCTGCGAAATGCCGGCGGGGAAGGCGATCGAAATCTGCTTCAGCGAGAGCAGCGCATCCTTCGGATCGGAGACGAGCACCTGGCGCTTGTCGATGAGATAGAGGATGGAATAGCCGCCCGTCAGCGGGATCGGCCCGACGAGCTGCCCCTGCTGCATCTGTGCTGCGGTGCGGGCGAGTTCGGGGGGCAGCGTGCCGAGCCGGACCCAGCCGAGATCGCCGCCGACCGCCGCGGTGGAGGCCTCCGAATATTGCCGGGCATAGGCGACGAAACTGCCGCCCTGCTGAATCTGCTGCATCACCTGCTGCGCGCGCTGTTCGACGGCGGCGGCGTTCTCGCTGGTTGCCGAAAGGAAAATTTCGCCGACGCGATATTCCTCGGTCCCCTTGTCCGCCTCGAGCCGGTCGAGCCGTTCCTGAACCTCTTCTTCCGACACGTTGATGAAGGGCGCGATATTGCGGCGCAGCAGGCGCTGCCACGCGAGTTCGCCGCGGATCTGCTGCTTCATCGAACGGGGGGAGGAGCCGATGGATTCCAGATAGGCATCCAGCTCCGCCGGGGTCAGGTTGAAATTCTGCTGCGACACGCGGTTGTAGGTCGCCTCCACCTCGGCGTCGGACACCGGGACCTCGGACGCGGTCGCTTCCTGAATCTGCAGCGTCTCGTCGATCAGGTTCGTCTGAATCTGTGCGCGCAGGCGTTGCCGGTCCTCGGGCGAAAGCTCCGTTTCATTTGCGGCCAGCACGATGGCGAGCCGGTGGTCGATATCGGTGCCGGTGATGATGTCGCCATTGACGATCGCCGTCGCGCCGCGGAACCCGCCGCCGGTGTCGCCGCTGGTGAAAACCTGCGGCTGTGCGGGAATGTCGAGCGGCTGCGTCGCGCCGGGATCCTCGCGATTGGCGGCCTGCGCCGCGTCGGAGGCGACCTGTGCCAGCACCGGCGTCACCGTGAGCGCCATCGCACCAAGCGCGCAGGCGGTGCGGGAAAAGGCGCGCAGGCCGACGCCCATCGGTCCGGTTTTTTTCGGCAAGGAAGAACTGTTGCTCATCATGTCCATTCTGTCGTTTCGCCGCCCCATGGGCCGGCCCCTATCTGCCGTCATTTGCCGCGCCGGCGGTGAACGGCGCATGAGTGAACCGCCCCTGCCGCCGGGCGATAGCCGCTTTCACCCGGGGTGAACAGGCCCGCGGCGCATATCGCCCGTCATCGCGCGCCCATCATTGCGCGTTGACGCTCACAGGCCGAGATTGCGGAGCGCAAAATCGAACAGGAACGTGCTGCCGCGCTGTACGTCGCCCGATTCGAAATTGTCGTAGCGCCATGTGACCGCGAATTGCAGGCACTCATCGTCATAGGCAACGCCGAGCCGCGTGCGCAACGCCTCGAACCCGTCGGAGGCGAATTGCGGATTGATCGCCTGATCGGTGAGGTTGATGACGGTCGATCCGAACACCGACCAGTAGCTCGCAAAGGCATAGCGCCCGGCGAGGCGCAATTCCTCACGGTCCTGCAGATCCTCCAGCACGACGGGGATGTTGCGATCGAGCTTGAGATAGCCGATTTCCGCATAGGTTTCGCGCGTGCCGACGGTGAGATCCCATTCGTTGCGGCGAAAGGCGAGATTGTCCTTGTCGATGCGAAACCGATAGGCCGCCTTCACGAAATCGCGGAACCGCAATTCGGCGCGCCCGACCACGTCGGAGGTGCGATTGACCAGCCCCGTGCCGTCGGGGAGCAGCGTATCGTCACGCGTGATGCGATAGCTTTGCCCGATCGTCGCCAGCGCGCGCCAGTCCGGTCGGGTCCAGCGCCAGTCCAGCCCGTAGGTGAAGCGCGTCCCGTCCTCCACCCGGTCATAGCCGGGAAAGCGGTTGAGCGCGAAGAGATTGGAATCCTCAAGGTCGATCGCGCGCGAATCCTCGTTCGGGATGACGCTGTTGCGAAATTGCGGCGCCGCGACGAGCTGCACCCGCGGGGTCAGCACCTGCTGCCCGCCGAACAGCCCGCCGGTGAGCGGCCATTTCACGTCCACCGCACCGAGCGCGATCCCGCGCCCGTGCCAGCCCGGATCGCCGCGATATTGGAGGATCGTGCTGCGGTCGTTCTCGTCCGAATGATAGACATCGCCGCGCAGCAAGGCCGTCGCCGTCACCTGCTGTCCCCAGGGGGTGACCGCGTGCCGGCTCCACGTCGCGCCGGCAAAGGCGCGCTGCGTATCCTGCCCGTCGGTGCGGACGAGCGCGAGCGAGTTCGCCTGCAGCATGATGCGCCCGCCCAGCAGCGGATCGTCCACCCGGCGGCGATAATCGATGAGCGGGAGCGCGAAGGGGACCTGCCCCTGATCGTCGCCGAAGCGCAGCGTCTGCGCACCCCAGCCGGTGAATTCGAAAAAGCTGTCGTCGTCGATCCGGCGCAGCGACACGGTCGAGCGGAGCCGGTCGTCCCGGCTGATGTCATAGCGGCGCAGGAACGTGCGGTCGGTCGTGACGCGCACCGAACCCGTGACCGATAGATGCTCGTTCAGGTTGTAGCGCCCGTTCCCGTCGAGATAGCCGCGAAACGATTCCTGTTCCGTGCGGGTGGGGTTGTTGCCGACCGGCACGCGCGAACTGCTCGTCGCGTATCCGGTGACCTGATACGCGCCCTTTTCGGTCAGGGCGCGATAGCGGGCCGACACCATCGGGAGCACGTCGGAATAGACGTTCGCGCCCAGCGTCAGCTCGCGATTGGGGGCGATGCGCATGTAATAGGCGGCGGAAACCTGCACCCCGTTCGATTGGGTAAAGCGCAGGTTCGGGCTGGTGATACCGGACACGGCGCGGTCCGCCGCCAGGATCGAAAGCGTCGGCAGCGGCAGCGCCACCGTGTCGAACAGGACAAGCCGCGCCCCGTCGAAATCGATCTTCTGCGTCGCGGGATCGTAATGCACCTGCCGCGCGGTGATGCGCCAGCTTGGCCGTTTGGGGCATCCATCGCCGGTCTCGATCGCGCAGGCGGTGTAATTCGTGGAATCGAGCGTGATGCTGCCATCGTCGGCGCGGGTGCCCGAACGCGCGGCGAGCCGCCCCCCTTCGCCCAGCACGATGAGCAGGTTTTCAAGCGCACCCGCCCGCAATTCCTCGGTCAGGGCGATGCGGTCGGTGTAAAGGACATTGCCGCCATCGTCGACCGACCGCACATTGCCGACAGCGACGATCGCCCCGCTCGCCCGGCTCCATTCCACCGTATCGGCGCGCACCTCCTGGCGTCCCCGGCGGAGCAGGACATTGCCATTGGCGGTGACGATCTGTTGATCGGTATCGTATTGCAGTTCGTCGGCGGCGAAACCCACCGTGCCGTCGGCGGGTTCGTCCAGCTCGAACGCGGGGACGTACCAGCGGTCGTCGCCGGGCGCGGCGCCATCGGGGCGATTCTCGTCGATCTCCGGCTGGTTGTCGGGGTCGCCTTCGTCCCAGAATTGCGGTGCATCGGGGCCGGTGGCCTGCGCGAAGGCCGGCACGGCACACACCGCCATCGCGCCCAGCGACGCCGCGGCCAGCCAGTGGCGCGCGCAAAGGGATGCCCGAACCGGCGATCGGTCCGGGGCGGCAGTGCGGTCAAACGGTGTCGTCACAGGGTCGGCGCGGGGCGGCATGGCTTGCCTATCGCACCGACGATCCTTAACTGCAATCCACGATCACGCGGCCCCGCGCATATGCAAACGGCATGGGCGCCGGGCCGCGACCAGAACAGAACATAAAGCCCGCAGGAGCTGCCATGAAAACCCGTTTCGAAAGCGCCATCCCCAATGATGCGCGCACCGTCGCCTATATCGTCGATACCGATTCCCTGCCGGGCGACCTGCCCGCATCCCTCAAGGACGGCGCGGAAATCAGCCGCTTTACCGGCAAGGCAGGGCAGGTCTTCGAAGGGTTCGGCGAGGCGGGCGGCAAGACCCGCCGCACCGTGCTGGCCGGCGCGGGCAAGCCCGATGCGAAGGACCGCCAGGCCGCTTTGGAAAAGGCGGGCGCGGCGCTGGTCGCGAAATATCTGACCTCTGGTGAGGGCATGCTGGCCATCGATTTCGGCATCGGCTCGCTGGGTGCGCAGGATGCGGCGGCGGTGCTGACCGGCGCACGGCTCCGCGCGTTCCGCTGGGACAAATACCGGACGAAGATGAAGGACGAGCAGAAGGTTTCGCTCACCGAGATCGTCGCCGTCAACGCGCCCGACGGGACCGAGACGGCATGGAACGACGATGCCGCCGCCGTTGCCGCCGGTGTCGAATTCACGCGCGAGCTGGTCACCGAACCTGCGAACATCATCTATCCCGAAAGCTTCGTCGAACGGTGCCGCGAACGGTTCGAGGGCACGGGCGTCGAGATCACCGTGCTCACCGACGAAGACATGAAGCGCATGGGCATGGGCGCCATCCTCGGCGTGGGGCAGGGTTCGGCCCGCCCGCCGCGCATCATCGCCATGCACTGGAAGGGTGGCGGCGACGAGGCGCCCATCGCGTTCGTCGGCAAGGGCGTGACCTTCGATTCGGGCGGCATTTCGATCAAGCCCGGCGCCGGCATGGAAGACATGAAGTGGGACATGGGCGGCGCCGGCGCGGTCGCGGGCGCGATGCTGGCCGTGGCGGGGCGCAAGGCGAAGGCCAACGTGGTCGGCATCTGCGGCCTTGCCGAGAACATGCCCGACGGCAATGCGCAGCGCCCGAGCGACGTCGTCACCACGATGAGCGGGCAGACGGTCGAGGTCATCAACACCGACGCCGAAGGGCGCCTCGTGCTCTCCGATTCGCTGACCTGGACGCAGCAGACGTTCAAACCGTCGCGCATCGTCGATCTCGCCACGCTGACCGGGGCGATCATCATCACGCTGGGCAATGAACACGCCGGATTGTTCAGCAATGACGACACGCTCGCGGGCGAACTGACCGCGGCGGGGCAGGCCGTGGGCGACAAGATCTGGCGCCTGCCGGTGAACGATGCGTATGACAGGCTGATCGATTCGCCGATCGCCGACATCCGCAATGTCGGCCCGCGCGGCGCAGGCTCCATAACCGCGGCGCAATTCCTGCAACGCTTTATCGAGAACGACACCCCCTGGGCGCATATCGACATCGCCGGGATGGTGTGGGCGGACAAGGCCGGCGCGACCTGGGACAAGGGCGCGACCGGGTTCGCCGTGCGGCTGATCGACCGGTTCGTGCGCGACACGGCGGAAGGCTGAACGACCGGAAGGGGCGGGACATG
Source organism: Croceicoccus hydrothermalis (assembly GCF_022378335.1). Taxonomy (GTDB): domain Bacteria; phylum Pseudomonadota; class Alphaproteobacteria; order Sphingomonadales; family Sphingomonadaceae; genus Croceicoccus; species Croceicoccus hydrothermalis. Next base: position 267,550 of record NZ_JAIQCI010000003.1, on the reverse strand, counting down.
CGCGTCGATTTCTACCATCTGACCCGCGATCCCGCCCCGCAGGCCATCGCCGAAATCGCGCCCAAGGCGCTTGCCCGCGATCTGCGCATGCTGATCGTGAGCGGTCATGCGGAGCAGCGCTACGCGGTGTCGCAGGCGTTGTGGAATGCGCCCGGCTTTCTCGCCCATGGGGAGGCGGGCGGCGCGGCCGATGCGCGGCAACCGTTGCTCCTTTCCGACCGGGTCGATGCGGCCAATGGCGCGCACATCGTCGGATTCGCCGATGGCCAATGGCGGGAGGCCGACGGGTTCGAGCGCGCGATGCTGTTCTTCGACGAAAGCGCGATCGACGCGGCGCGCGACACTTGGCGTTCTCTCAAATCCCGCGAAGGGGTCGAGCGGCACTACTGGAAACAGGAGGAGGGCGGCTGGCGCGAAATGGGGTGATCCCCGTTTTGCCCTGCGCACTTGCCCGTGGCGCCGCTCCCCGCTAGGGGCGCGCGCAACCCATTCGCGTAATTTCATTTCGATTCTGCAAAAGGATATACCCATGGCTGCCACGCGCACCTTTTCGATCATCAAGCCCGACGCCACCCGCCGCAACCTGACCGGCGCCGTCACGAAAATGCTGGAGGATGCCGGCCTGCGCGTCGTCGCGTCGAAGCGTATCCAGATGACCAAGGAACAGGCCGAGGGCTTCTACGCCGTGCACAAGGAACGCCCGTTCTATGGCGAGCTGGTCGATTTCATGATCAGCGGCCCGGTCGTGGTCCAGGTGCTCGAAGGCGAGGACGCGGTGAAGCGCAACCGTGACGTCATGGGCGCGACCAACCCCGCCGACGCGGACGAAGGCACGATCCGCAAGGCCTATGCCGAATCGATCGAAGCCAATTCGGTCCACGGTTCGGACAGCGAAGAAAACGCGAAGACCGAGATCGCCTTCTTCTTCGACGAGAACGAAATCGTCGGCTGATCGCCCGCGCGGTTTGAACGATTGAAAGGCCGCTCCGCCACCGGGGCGGCCTTTTTCGGTTCAGCGTGCCGTGCCCGCGCGTGGCAGGCCGAAATCCGCCGGGTCGTAGCGGTGCCGCCGGTGCGGCGAATGGCGCGCCCGTTTCATGCGGGCGGCCATCGCGGCTTCGGCCTGAGCCGAGAGGGGCAGGTCGAGCCCTGCGTAACACCGCCCGATCGCCGCGCGCCAGTCGGCATCGAACTCGGCAAAGGACAGGCGCACGAACGGGCCGTCCCAACACTTCAACGCCGCCTCCATCCGCGCCTCGCGCAGCGCGACCTTGCGCGTCCATTCCGCGCCGATCCACGCCGGGTCGACATGGTCCGACTGCACGATCATCTGGTTCGCGACGAGGGAGGCCGCGCTTGCCGTGACGTCGCGGCGGGCGCGGTCGATCGTGACGATGCGGGCGTCGGGAAATGTCGCCATGACGGCGGCGAGGTCTTCGCTGAATTGCGGGACCTTCAACACCCGCGGGCGATCCGCATTGCCGCGATGCGCCGCATCACTGGCGAGGATGCGGGCAAATTCGCGGTAGCACGGGGCGGGGTCGCGCGCCTCGCTCCATGCCGAAAAGGACGGAATGCGCCATTGCGCCTCGAGCGCGGGGTGCAGCAAGGCGGTGGTGAGCCAGCCCAGCTCCTCGTCCACCCGCGCCGCGCCGAAGGGGTGCAGCGAATCGATCCACGGGTCGAGCCGTCGCGCGATCCAGAGCATGACCCCGCCCATCAGCGGACGCAGATCGGGCGTCTGCGGCACCGGCGACCAGCTGTCGCAGAACCGGGTCGCCGACAGGGCCGGATCGGCGGCGAGCAGGCGGTGCAGGCGCGTCGTGCCGGACCGCATCTGCCCCACCACGATGATCGGCGGCGCCATCGGGGTGCGCGCCATCTCCGGCCTGTCCCGCCACAGCCGGCCGAGGCCGAGATGCTGCCGCATGATCCGCACGATCTGCCCATGCGCCATCGCCCGGCCCAGCGGATTGAGCCGCGCCTCCTCCTCCAGCGCGGTGCTCAGGCGGCGCACCCGTTCGGCAAAATCGGCGACGTCGGCGGCGCTGCGCCCGAAATTCTCGCAATCGCCCGAAAATCCGCGCCGCGCCTTTGCCCAGAGCGCGTCCGGGTCGAGTGTAGGATAGGGCAGCCAGCCGCGCCGCCATGCCGCCGCCAGCGCATCGCTCGCCCGGTCGGCCAGCCGTCCGCGCGCCAGCGGATCGCGCGCATCGCGCATGTCGTTCATCGCCCGGTCCGCGCGCGATCCGCCTTCACCAACGCGGCGAGACAGCGCGCGTAGAGCTGATGCTCCGCAATGAGCACGCGTGTGGCCAGCGACCCCGCATCGTCACCCGGCAAGATCGCGACCCGCGTCTGGCCCAGCACCGGCCCGTCGTCGAGCTCCGGCGTCACCAGGTGGACGGAGCACCCGCCATGCGAATCGCCCGCGGCAATCGCGCGGGCATGGGTGTCGAGCCCCTTGTACGCCGGCAGGAGCGAGGGATGGATGTTCACCATGCGCCCGGCCCAGCCGGCGACGAAATCCGCGCTCAATATCCGCATATATCCCGCGAGCGCGACATAATCGCACCCCGCGCCGCGCAGCCGTTCATCCACGGCCGCATCGTGGTCGGCGCGCGTTATGCCGCCATGCGGGATGGCGAAGGTATCGATCCCCTCGCCCGCGGCGAGCGCGAGCCCCGGCGCCTCGGCACGGTTCGACCCGACGACCGCGATCTCGAACGGGCAATCCGCAGCGCGCGAGGCATAGAGCAGCGCCGCCATGTTCGTGCCGCTGCCCGAAATGAGCACGCCGATGCGCGCTCGCCCCCCGTTTGTGACGGTTGTCATTGCGGGGGGAGGACGGGCATGGGATAGGAGGACGGGCGCATGCGAAGCGGCCGCGCGGCAGAGCGAGGGATCATCATCATCAGACGCCTACACCTATGCGCAGCGGCGCCGCGCGGCAATATGCTGCATGCCCGCGCCGCCATGCAATCGCGGGGGCGGAACTGCACATGCCGATGATCCGCACGCCATTCGCCCCCCGGCCCGAGGACATGCCCTTCCTGCGCAAGATCGCGTGGCTCGTGGTGATCAGCGCGGCACTGCTCATCGTGTGGCGCGCGGCGAGCCTGCTCATCCTCGTGTTCGGGTCGGTGCTGGGCGCGGTGGTGTTCCATGCCGCGGCCCGGCTGTTCCGGCGCATCGGGATCCGGGGGGAGGGCGCCTCGCTCATCCTCGGCATCCTGCTGGTGCTGTCGGTGGTGGGGCTGATTATCTGGCTGTTCGCCTCGCAATTCGGGTATCAGATCCGCAATCTCGGCACCGAACTGCCCGCTGCCCTCACCGAACTTGCCGACAATGTCGACGACACGCCGCTCGGCCTGACGGCGGTGGCGGCGGTGCGGGATGCGATCGACGGCGCCGCGTTTCGCGAATTGCTCGGCAGCCTGAGCTTTGGCGTGGTGGAGATCTTCCTCAATTCCATCATCGTGCTGGTGGGCGCGCTGTTCTTTGCCGCGAGCCCCGATGTGTACAAGCGCGGGCTGGTGGTGATGACGCCGCCCGCCGCGCGCGAAAAGGTCGGCATCGTGATCGAGGAGATCGCGCTTGCGCTCCGGCTGTGGCTCGTCGCGCAATTGCTGTGCATGGCGTCGATGGGGCTGCTGGTGGCGGGTGGGCTGTGGCTGATCGGGGTCGAGGGGTGGGCGATGCTCGGCCTGCTCGCCGGATTGTCCGAATTCGTGCCCTATGTGGGGCCACTGGCCGCGATGGTGCCGACGCTCGCGCTCGCCGCGCCCGAAGGAGGGCAGATGATCGGCCTCGTCTTCGTCGTATATTTCGCCGTGCGGATGATACAGACGAACCTCATCACCCCCTTCGTCACACGCTCGGTCGTGTCGATCCCGCCGGCGCTGACCCTCTTCGTGATCCTCGGCGTGGGGGCGGTGTTCGGGATTTACGGGCTGTTCTTTTCTGCCGCGATGCTGGTCGTGGCGTTTGTCGGGATACGCGAGATCTACCTGCGCGATACGCTCGGCGAGGAAGGGATCGAGGCGATTCCGCAGGAGGTCGACGAGGACGAGCCGCAATAGGCGCGGCTCATGCCTCGTGGACGGCGCTCCACGGCTCCCGCGCGGCCCAGTGCGTGCCCGACACGGTGCAGCCGCGCTGGCCCTCGACGATCTCGCCGATGCGGTGCACGGTTTCGCCCGCCGCCTTCAGATCGGCGGTGAGGCTTTCCACCTCGTCCGCCGCCACCGACAGCACCATGCCGATGCCGCAGTTGAAGGTGCGCGCCATCTCCTCGGGCTCGATATTGCCCTGCGCCTGAAGAAACGCCATCAACCGCGTCTGCGGCCAGCTGTCGGCGTCGATGCGCGCGTGCAACCCTTCGGGCAGGACGCGCGGCACGTTTTCGAGCAGGCCCCCGCCCGTGATATGCGCCAGCGCATGGATGCGCCTCGCGCGCACGGGACCAAGCAGGCTCCTCACATAAATCCGCGTCGGCGCGATGAGCGCGTCGATGAGCAGGACATCCTGATCGAAGAGGGCCGGGCGGTCGAGCTTCCACCCCTTGTCGGCGGCGAGCCGGCGGACCAGCGAATAGCCATTGGAATGCACGCCCGACGAGGCAAGGCCGAGCAGCACGTCGCCCGCCGCGACCCGGTCCCCGGTCAGCTGCTCGCCGCGTTCCACCGCACCGACGCAGAACCCCGCAAGATCGTAATCGCCCGGCCCGTACATGCCCGGCATTTCCGCCGTTTCCCCGCCGATCAGCGCGCAGCCCGCCTGTTTGCACCCCTCGGCGATGCCGGCGACGACTCGCACCGCGACATCGCTTTCCAGCTTTCCGGTCGCGAAATAATCGAGGAAGAACAGCGGCTCGGCCCCCTGCACGATTAGATCGTTGACGCACATGGCGACGAGATCGATGCCGATATGGTCGTGCCGGTCATGGTCGATGGCGAGCTTTACCTTGGTGCCCACGCCGTCGTTCGCCGCGACGAGCAGCGGATCGGAATATCCCGCCGCCTTCGGGTCGAAGAACCCGCCGAACCCGCCCAGCTCCGATGTCGCGCCGGGGCGTGCCGTCGATTTCGCGAGCGGGCCGATCGCCTTGACCAGCGCATTGCCCGCGGCGATGGAAACGCCGGCCTTGGCATAGCTGTAGGATTCGTTCGTGCCGTGCGCGCCATCGGGGCGGGCGGCATCGGGGCGGGCGGCGTTGGGTTCGTCGGTCATGTTTGCGCCGGTAATGCTTTCGCGCTTGGATTTCCACGCATCATTGGGCAAAGAGGCGCGAAATGTTGTCCTTTCCCGCCCCCACCCCCGCATTTTCCGGTCTTGGCACGCGTGCGTTGCGTGGCTGGCGGCTCTTGCTCGTCGTGGCGGGCGTGGTCCTGCTCGCCCTGATCGGGTGGCGCGCCATCGCGCAGGTCGATGGCGACCGCGGCATTCCGCCCATCGCCAGCACCGGCGATTTCGAGATCGGTGGGATCACCGTCAACACCACGGGTAAAAACGCGACCGACGCGCGTCAGAACGGCTGGCGCGAGGCGCAGCGCAAGGCGTGGGGCGTGCTCTACGCCCGCTCCAACGGCGGGGCCGAAGCGCCCGAACTTCCCGATTCGCGAATCGCGTCGATGGTCTCCGCCGTCGTGGTGGAGGAAGAACGCATCGGCCCGCGCCGCTATGTCGCGCGGCTCGGCGTGATCTTCGATCGGGCGCGTGCGGGCGAAATCCTCGGCTCCGTCGGCGGGGCGCAGGCCCGGTCGGCGCCGATGCTGGTCGTGCCGGTCACGTTTTCGGGCGGCGTGGCGTCCCTGTACGAAACGCGCACCCCGTGGCAGCGTGCGTGGGCCGAGTTCCGCACCGCGCAAAGCCCGATCGATTATGTCCGGCCGAGTGGTTCGGGCTACGAATCGCTTATTCTCAATGCGGGGCAGATGGGCCGGCGCAGCCGCAGCTGGTGGCGGGTCGTGCTCGATGAATTCGGGGCGAGCAGCGTCGTGTTCCCGGTCGCGCGGCTCGAACGGCAATATCCTGGCGGCCCGGTGAAGGGTACGTTCACCGCGCGCTTCGGGCCGGAAAACGATTATCTCGGCAGCTTCACCATGACGGCGGAAAGCGAAGAGGCGCTGCCGGTCATGCTGGCACGCGCGACGCAGCGGCTCGACCGGATCTATGCCAATGCGCTGGCGGCCGGGCGGCTCGGCGTCGACGATACGCTCGACATGCAGGAGCAGGCCCTCGACCCCGCGGTGCTCGAGGCGCTCGCCCGCGACCTGCGCCAGGCCGCCGCACCCTCCGCACCGTCGCCGTCGCAGGCACCGCAGCCCGCACCGTCCGCCGGATCTTCCGCCGGCGAGGGCACGAGCAGCCCGCAACCAGCGCCCAGCACGCCGGCGATCGCGAATTACACCGTGCAGGTCGCCACGCCCGATCCGGCCGCATTCGACGGCGCCCTCTCCGCCATCCGCAGCGTTCCGGGCGTGCAATCCGCGACGGTCGGATCGACGGCGATCGGCGGGACGTCGGTCGTGCGGGTCGGCTATGCCGGCGATCTGTCCGATCTCGCCGCGTCGCTTTCGGCACGGGGATGGCGCGTGACGCAAGGGTCGGGTGCGCTCTCGATCAGCCGGTAGGCACGCGCTTGGCCCGTCAGATTCCCCTCCCGCTGGCCGCCGGCGACGGTGAGCAGCGCATCGTCGTCGGCAATGCGAACGAGCCCGTTCTGCGCGCGTGTCAGGATGCGGCGAACTGGCCGTTTCGCACCGCATTGCTGTCGGGCCCGCGGCGGTCGGGCCGGTCCCTGATCGCGCGCTGGTTCATGGAATCGGGGCAGGGGCACGCCATCGACGATGCCGAGGATGCGGACGAGGCGGAGATTTTCCACGCCTGGAACCGGGCGCAGGCAGGCAATGTCCCGTTGCTGATCATCGGGCGCCCGGTGCCCGATGTGTGGCCGGTACGCCTGCCCGATCTGCGCAGCAGGCTTTCCCCGGCGCTCAACCTCGCCATCGGGGAGCCGGACGATGCGATGCTGGCCGCGCTGATCGAGGCGCATGCCCGGCAAAGGGGGCTTGTCCTCGGCGAAGGGGCCACCACCTATCTGGTTCCGCGCTGCACCCGCAGCTTTGCGGGTGTCGAGGAACTGGTCGCGCGGATCGATCGTATCAGCCTCGAACGTAAGAGTTCCGCCACGCTGGCCATCTGGCGGGAGGCATTGGCCCGTCCGCGCGGGCCGGTGCAGGACGGGCCGAAATAGCCCCGCGCTTGCCAGCCTGCGCGGCAAATGAGAGAATGAGCCGATGTTCGAACGCCTGATTGCCTATCTGGACTCCATTCGCGCCCGCGACCCTGCGCCCCGTTCGCGCTGGGAAATCCTGCTGTATCCCGGCGTGCTGGCGGTGGGGCTCTACCGCGTGTCACACTGGCTTTTCGATGGCGGGCTGTTTTTCGCGGCGCGCTTCGTCAACCATCTCGCCCGGTTCCTCACCGGGATCGACATTCATCCCGGTGCGACGATCGGGCGCAATCTGTTCATCGACCACGGGTTCAGCGTGATCGGCGAAACCGCGGAGATCGGCGACAACGTCACGATCTACCAATGCGTCACGCTGGGCGGGACCAACCCCACCAATGGAAAGGCGGGCAAACGCCACCCGACCCTGCTCGACGGGGTGATCGTGGGGTCCGGCGCGCAGATCATCGGGCCGGTGACGGTCGGGCGCCGCGCCCGGATCGGCGCCGCGGCGGTCGTGACCGACGACGTGCCCGAAGGGGCGACCATGGTCGGTATCAAGGCCCGCTCCACCGTGGTCCCTGTCGAAACGTGGCAGCGCGAATTCGTCCCCTACGGCACCCCGTGCAAGGATCCGTGCGAGCCGATCAACCCCCGGATCGAGGATCTTGAGGAACAGATCGCCGCGCTTCGTGCCGAGCTATCCGCGATGCGCCGCGCCGGTGCCGAGACGCAGGACGCCGAGCCAAGACGGACCGACGAGGCAGGCCACGGATGAATCGCGAGCGCGTGCGAATCGAAGGCTGCGGCGCATGAGCAATATCGTCCCCCTTCCACTGGGCAAGGCCGGCCAGGTCGGGTTCGAGCGGATCGAATTGTCGCGCATCATGGATCTTTACGGGCGCATGGTCGCGGCGGGCGAATGGCGCGATTACGCGATGGATTTCGACAAGGACGCGGCCAGCTTCTCCGCCTTTCGCCGGGCCGCCGAACGGCCGCAGATGCGCGTGGAAAAGCGCCCGTCGCTGCGCGGTCGGCAGGGCATGTGGACGCTTTTCGGGGAGGTGGGACAGGTGCTGAAACGCGGGCACGAATTGCCCGGCGTGCTGGCGGTGATAGAGCGCAGATTGCTCAAGATCGTCGAGTGATCGTGCCGTTTGTACGAAATCTGTAGGATGAATGTTAGATTTCTGTAACAAAAACGTCATAGCGGCGATGCTCTCGATCATCGAAGGCCTCTCGCTATGCATAAACGACCGCTTATTGCCCTGCTCGCCGCCGCCACTGCGCTGACCGCGCCGCCTGTGTGTGCGCAGGACAGCGAAGTCGACATACTGCGCAGCGAGATCGAGGCGATGCGCGCCGAGATGCAGGCGATGAACGCGCGCATGGATGCGCTGCAATCCCGCCTTGCCGAGGCACAGGCCGACAATCGTAGCGAAACGCAGCTCGCCGCCGAAGCGCCGGTCGATACGCCGCCGGGTGTCGCGCCGACCGTGCCGGTCGCGCCCGCCGCCCGCGACACAGCCGTGGCGGTCGTATGGAAGGGCGGCCCGCAGATCAGCGGCGAGGGCGGGTGGAGCTTCAAGCCGCGCGGCCGGCTCAATTACGATTTCGGCTATGTCTCTGCCCTCGATGGGGTGGAGGATGACGGCACCGGCTTTACCAGCGAGGCGCGCCGGGTGCGGCTCGGCATGCAGGGCGAGGTGCCGGGCGGCTTCGGCTACAAGGTGGAGGTCGATTTCGCCGGCGATCAGGTGTTCCTCACCGATGCGCTGATCGGATACGAGGTCGGCGATCTCGAAATCATCGCCGGACAGCACAATCCGTGGCAGGGGCTGGAGGAGTTGACCTCCAGCCTGCACACCAGCTTCATCGAACGCGCGGCCTTTACCGATGCGTTCTTCTTCATCCGGCGCGTGGGGTTGAGCGGGCAATATTCCCGCGGCGACGTCCTGCTTCAGGGGGGCGTGTTCACCGATAACAGCGCCGCGCTCAACGACGATGGCAATAATTCGCACGGGGTCGACCTTCGCGCGGTGTACATGCCGCGCATCGGCGACACGCAATGGCATGTCGGCGGATCGTTCCATCATCGCGATCTGGGCGACAGCATTCCCGCCGTAACCTATCGGCAGCGCCCGTTCGAACATCCCAGCGACACCCGCTTCATCAGCACGGGGTCGATCTCCGCCGATTCGGAAACGGGCATGGGCCTCGAAGGGGCGGCGGTTTTCGGGCGGCTCCACGTCATGGGCGAAACCTTCTGGCAGCACGTATCGCGGCCGGGCCTTGCCGATCCGACGTTCTTTGGCGGGGCGGTCGAAGTCGGCTATTTTCTCACCCCCGACCGGCGCGGATACAAGGGCGGCGTGTTCGACCGCGTGGTGCCGACCGACGGGCTGGAAAAAGGGGGGATCGGCGCGTGGCAGGTCAATGCGCGCTACGACCGGCTCGACCTCACCGATGCGGGGGTGCGCGGGGGCACGCAGGATGGCTACATGCTGTCGCTGATCTGGACGCCGACGGCCTTTACCCGCCTGCTCGCCAATTATGCGCGGCTGGAATATACCGGATCGGTGCTGCCCGATGCGCAGGGCAACCGCGACTACGGCGTGGACGTCATCGCCATGCGCGCGCAGATCGATTTCTGAGCGGGATTAGAGCCGGGCGAGCGTCGGCACCAGCGCATCGTAATGGTCGATGACGGCATCGGCGTTCAGCTCCGCAACCGGCCCGTCGCGATAGCCGAAGCTGACCGCGACGCAGGGCTGTCCCGCCGCGCGCGCCGCACCGGTGTCATAAACCGAATCGCCGACGAAGGCCGCCGGCCCGCCGCCGCATAGCTCCACCATGTGATGCAGCATGTCGGGCTTCGGCTTGGCCCGGTCGGTGCCGAGCGTATCGCCGCCGACGATGGCGTCGAACCTGTCGGCGAGGCCGATCCGGTGCAGCAGGTCGCGCGCGAGCGATTCCAGCTTGTTCGTCGCCACGCCGAGCCGGATGCCCCGCCGCGCCAGATCGTCGAGCGCGGGTTCCAGCCCGTCGAACATGCGCGTATCGACGCAGATATTGCGGCGGTAATGGTCGAGCAGCCGGTCATAGAGCGGGTCGAGCATCGCCGGATCCACGCGCCCGTTCGCCGCAACCCCCAGATGATCCGACAGCGCGCGGGCGAGCAGTTTCTTCGCCCCGCCGCCCACCATGCCGCGAACCTCCGAAAGCGGCAGCGGCGCGATCCCCGCATGGTCGAGCGCATGGTTCAACGCGCCCGCAATATCGGGCACGGTGTCGAGCAGCGTTCCGTCGAGATCGAAACCCACGACGGAAAAACGGATGGTGTCGGCATTGGTCATGGCCACGGACATGCCCGTTTGCCCGCACGATGCAAGCCTCTTGAATGGCATTCGCCCCGCCCTGCCATTCCGGCGGGACGGGGCGAGCGGTGCGCCAAGAAAGAAGGGGGCCGGCGCACCGAGGGAAAGCGAAGCTTCCGCCTTATGACGCGAGAGAGGGCCTATTCGGCGGGCTCCGCGATGGCGGGGCGGCGGGCAGGCAGCGCGACGGGAAGATCCTCATCGGCGCGCAGCGGGCGAAATTCGCCCGTCCGACCGTCGAGGCCGAGCACCTGGCCCTCGTGAATGTCGACGAACCACCCGTGCAGCGTCATCTCGCCGCGCGCGATGGCGGTGGCGACGGTGGGGTGGGTGCGAAGATTGGTGAGCTGCGCCTCCACATTGGCGAGGCTAACCTCGCGCACGCGGTCATCGCCCGACAGTTCGGGGTTGCAGCCATCGACGATATGGCGGGCCGCCGATGCGTGCTTCAACCATGCCGCGACGCTGGGCATGGGGTCGAGATCGGCGGGATCCCCGGCAAGCGCGGTCATCGCGCCGCAACCCGAATGGCCGCACACGATGATGTCCGTCACGCCCAGCGCGGCCACCGCATATTCGATGGTGGAGGACACGCCGCCGTTCTGCGTCACATAGGGCGGCACGATATTGCCCGCATTGCGGCACACGAACAGGTCGCCTGGGTCTGCCTCCATGATCTGTTCCGGAACGATCCGCGAATCGGCGCAGGAGATGATCATCGCCTGCGGGCTCTGCCCATCGGTGGTCAGCTTGTTGAACAGCTCGCTGCGATTGGGGAAATTGGTCTTCTCGAAATTGAAGACCCGTCCGATCAGTTCGTTCATGATGGCACGCTTTCGCTTTGATGGCTGTTTTCTCTTGCTCTCAATATAGCGCGAGGCGTCCGACGATGTTTGGCGGGCCTGTAACAAATTGTTGCGAAGGGCGGCCCGCCGCCCGCGACCAGCGCGGCGTTTTTGGTTCGTGCGTGCGGCGCGGCAGGACGATCTTGGCGAGCAGTCCGCCCTCGTGCCGGTTGCGGATGACGAGCCGCGCACCTTCGGCCGCGACGATGTCGCTCACGATGGCGAGGCCGAGGCCCAGCCCCGCCGTGTCGCGGGACCGCGCATTGTCGAGCCGGGTGAACGGCTTCATCGCCTCGGCCAGTCGCTCCGTGTCGATGCCGGGGCCGTCATCCTCCACCGAAATGGTGTATTCCATCGCGGTGATGCGGATCGAGACCATCGCATTGCCGCCGTAATGCAACGCGTTTTCGAGGAGGTTCGAAATCGCCCGCCGCATCGGCACCGGGCGGGCCATGATCTCCAGATGGCTTGGCCCCATATAGCGCGCATTGCGCCCGGTATCGAGCGCGTCATCGACCAGCGTTTCGACCATGGCGGCGATGTCGATACGTTCGCGCGACACGCGGGTATCGGTCCCGCTCGCATAATCCTGAAGCGAGGCGAGCAGGCCGTTCATTTCATCCACGTCGGCCAGCATGGAGCGGCGCGCGGCATAGGGAATGTCGGCATCCTCCACCCGCATGCGCAGGCGGGACAGCGGCGTGCGCAGATCGTGGCCGATGGCCGCCATGGTCGTGGCGTTGCGGCGGATGGAGCGGTGCACGCGGTCCTGCATCACGTTGAAGGCGTTGATGAGCGTGCGGATCTCCGCCGGCCCGCTTTCGTCGAGGGGCCGCGGTTCGCCCGCGCCGACGCGCGTGCTCGCCTCCACCAGCCGGCGCAGCGGGCGCAGCGCCGCCCGCATCAGCACCGCGGCGAGCAGCACCAGCAGGCCGATCGGCAGCAACAAGGTCACCATCCGCTCGATATTCAGCGACCGGGCGAGCCGGGTGTAGGTGCGGAACGACACCTGCGTCCCGTCGTCCAGCAGCATGGACCCTGCAAGATCGCCCGATTGCGCCACGCCGGGCAATTGCAGGCGCAGGTTCGTGCCGAGGAGATCGGGTTCGAGATCCACGACCTGATCGCGCAGCGCGTCGAGTTCGAAACTGCGCGCCGCGCGTTGCCGCGACGGGGTCCAGTCGATGCGGAACCGTTCGGTGCTCAGCTCCCGCGCGATGGCGGGGCGATCGGCGGGCGCGTTGCGTTCGAGCACGCGATGCGCGATCACGAGATGCTCGGCCATGCGCGCGGCGTCCTCCTCGCGCAGGGAGAAATTGTTCGCCCGTTCGAACAGGAATGCATTGGCCAGCGAATCGAGCGCCAGCACCAGCAGGAAAATCGCCAGCAACCGTCCCAGCAGGCCGAACGACGGCAAGCCGCGCATCAGCCGCGCGTCACGCCTTCGGAAAACAGATAGCCGACGCCGCGCACGGTGACGATGGGCGCATCCTTGTCCCCGCGCGACAATTTGCGGCGCAGCCGGCTGACGAGCACATCGACGCTGCGATCCGAACTGTTGCCGAGCCTGCTGCGCGACAGTTCGATCAGCCGTTCGCGGCCGATGACGCGCTGCGGTTCGTGGAGGAACACGCTGAGCAGGTCGAATTCCGCCGAGGTCAAATCGACGATGCCCCCGCTGGGCGAGCGCAGTTCGCGCCGTGCGAAGGACAGCGTCCAGCCGTCGAAATGGGCCTCGTTGACGCGCTCCTCGGTGCCGCGGTCCTCGCCCGAATGGCGGCGCAGCACGGCCCCGATGCGCGCGATGAGCTCGCGCGTGCCGAACGGTTTCGGCAGGTAATCGTCGGCGCCCAGTTCGAGGCCGATGACCCTGTCGGGCTCGCTCACCCGCGCGCTGATGAAGATGACGGGCACGTCGCTGTCGCGGCGCAGACGGCGCAGCAATTCGATGCCGCTCGTCCCCGGAAGCATGATGTCGAGCACGATGAGATCGGCCGGCGCATTGTCGAGCGCGACCCACATCTCCGCCCCGGTTTCGGCGGCGCGCACGTGATAGCCGTGCTGCTGCAACGCGCGCATGGTCAGCACGCGCAGGGAGGGATCGTCCTCGACCAGAAGGATGGAGGGGGCGGTCATGGCGGCGGGGCGGCTTTCCGTTCTTCGATGATTGCGCGACGCTATACGGGGATGGCGCGGCAATCAATGGCGCGCAGTGGGCCGCACAGGGACGGTGCACGCGGCCCGACGCGGACGCCATGCGAGGCGGGGGGTCGGGCCGGGGGGCGGCCCGGGCACGGATTGTGCGCGGATAGCGGGCCGATGCCTATGGAAACGATGCGCAAATGCTGGCAAGGCGTCGCCATGAGCGAACTGGCCACGATCGTCCTTGCCGCGGGTAAGGGAACCCGCATGAAAAGCAATCGGCACAAGGTGCTGCACCCGATCGGGGGACGGCCGATGCTGCTCCACCTGATGGATGCGGCGGCCTCGCTTTCGGCGAGCCGCACCGTCGTGGTCGTGGGCGAATATCGCGAACAATTGCACGATGCACTGGGCGAAAGCGTGGATTATGCGGTGCAGGAGCCGCAGCTCGGCACCGGGCACGCCGTCGCGCAGGCGAAGGACGCGCTGCGCGGGTTCACCGGCGACGTGCTCATCCTCTATGGCGACGTGCCGTTGGTGCGGGCCGACACGATGCGGGCGATGCGCGAACGGCTGCATGGTCCCGATACGCCCGCGGTCGTGGTGCTTGGCTTTCGCCCGCCCGAAACCCGCGCCTATGGCCGGATCATCGCGGCGGATGACGGGCGGATCGAAAAGATGGTCGAACATCGCGATGCGAGCGAGGAGGAACGCGCCTGCACGCTGTGCAATTCGGGCGTGATGGCGGTGCGCGGCGATGAGCTGTTCGCCCTGCTCGACCGGGTGGGGAACGACAATTCGCAAGGGGAATATTACCTCACCGACATCGTCAATCTCGCCAACGGGGACGGGCGCACCTGTGCCGTGGTCGAAACCGACCGGCCGGGCGAGGTCGCAGGCGTCAATAGCCGCGCCGAACTCGCCAGCGCGGAGGCGCAGTGGCAAAACTTCCGCCGCGAGGAGGCGATGGAGCAGGGCACGACGATGCCCGCGCCCGAGACCGTGTTCTTCAGCTGGGACACGAAGCTTGGCCGCGACGTCACGATCGAGCCGAACGTGGTGTTCGGCCCCGGCGTCGTGCTCCACGACAACGTGACCGTCCGCGCGTTTAGCCATCTGGAAGGTGCGGTGCTGCACGAGGGCGCGGTGGCCGGACCCTATGCGCGGCTTCGTCCCGGCGCGGTCATGGAAGAAGGCGCGAAGGTCGGCAATTTCGTCGAGATGAAAGCGGCGGTTCTGGGCAAGGGGGCGAAGGCCAGCCACCTCACCTATCTCGGCGATGCGGAGGTGGGTGAGGGCGCCAATATCGGCGCGGGCACCATCACGTGCAACTATGACGGATATTTCAAGCATCGCACCACCATCGGGCCGCGCGCCTTCATCGGGTCGAACAGCGCGCTCATCGCGCCGCTCACCATCGGGGCCGATGCGATCGTCGGCGCAGGCAGCGCGGTCAGCCGCGACGTCGGCGATGGCGAATTGCGCATGGTGCGCGGCGAACAGCTGGTAAAGCCGGGCTGGGCCGACAGATTCCATGACGCGATGAAGAAAAAGAAGAAAGCCCAGGCGAAGGACGGATAGGCCCATGTGCGGAATTATCGGGATTGCAGGCCGCGAGCCGGTGGCCGACCGGCTGGTCGATGGGCTGCGCCGCATGGAATATCGCGGCTATGACAGTGCAGGGCTGTGCACGCTTCACGATGGCGCGATGATCCGCCGCCGGGCGGAGGGCAAGCTTGCCAATCTGGTCGCCGAATTGCGCGATCATCCCGCGCCGGGCGAGGTCGGCATCGCGCACACCCGCTGGGCCACGCATGGCGCCCCGACGGAGGCGAACGCCCACCCCCATGCCACGGACGAGGTCGCCATCGTCCACAACGGCATCATCGAGAATTTCAGGGCGCTGCGCGAGGAGATGATCGCGCGCGGTCGCGTGTTCGAAAGCGAAACCGACAGCGAGGTCGTCGCCCATCTCGTCTCCGAACAGGTCGAGACCGGCGCATCGCCCGAGGACGCGGTGCGCGAGGTGCTGCCGAGGCTGCGCGGTGCGTTTGCGCTCGGCATCGCGTTCCGGCGGCATCCCGATCTCATCATCGGGGCGCGGCGCGGTTCGCCGCTCGTGCTCGGCCATGGGGAGGGGGAAACCTATCTCGGCTCCGACGCGCTGGCGCTGGCCCCGCTGACGCAGCGGATCTCCTATCTGGAGGAGGGTGACTGGGTCGTGGTCACCCGCGACGGGGCGCAGGTCTATGACGATGAAAACCACCCGGTGGAGCGCGCCATCACCCTTTCGGGGGCGAGCGCGGCGGCCACGGAAAAGGGCAATTACCGCCATTTCATGCAGAAGGAGATCTTCGAGCAGCCGACCGTCGTCGCGCAGACGCTGACCTCCTATATCCGGCAGCTCGAACGCGAGGTGGCGCTGCCGCAGATCGATTTCGACCTGTCGGCGATCAATCGCGTGACGATCGTGGCATGCGGCACCAGTTTTTACGCCGCGATGGTCGCGAAATACTGGTTCGAGCAATTCGCCCGCGTGCCGGTCGACATCGATGTCGCCTCCGAATTCCGCTATCGCGAGCCGGTGCTGGAGGAGGGCGGCCTCGCGCTTTTCATATCGCAGAGCGGGGAAACCGCCGACACGCTCGCCGCGCTGCGCCATTGCCGCGAGGCGGGGCAGACCATCGCCGTCGTCGTCAACGTGCCGACGAGCACGATGGCGCGGGAGGCGGACCTGTTGCTCCCCACCCATGCCGGGCCGGAAATCGGCGTCGCCAGCACCAAGGCGTTCACGTGTCAGCTTGCCGTGCTCGCCGCGCTGGCCGCCCATTTCGCGAAGGTGCGCGGGCGCATCGATGCCGCGGGGGAAAGCGAGATCGTCGATCATCTGCTGCGCGCGCCTGCCGCGCTCAATGCCGCGCTCGACCATGATGACGACATCGCCGCGATGGCGCATCTCATCGCGCCGGCGCGCGACGTGCTCTATATGGGGCGGGGGCCGGATTATCCGCTCGCGCTCGAAGGGGCGCTGAAACTCAAGGAAATCAGCTATATCCATGCCGAGGGCTACGCCAGCGGGGAGATGAAGCACGGGCCGATCGCATTGATCGACGAGGATGTGCCGATCATCGTGCTCGCCCCGTCCGGCCCCCTGTTCGAAAAGACCGTCTCCAACATGCAGGAGGTCCGGGCCCGCGGCGGGAAGGTCGTGCTGATCTCCGATGCCGAAGGGCTGGCCGAGGCGGGCGAGGGGTGCATCGCCACGATCGAGATGCCGAAGGTGCATCCGCTGATCGCGCCGCTGGTCTATGCCGTGCCGGTGCAATTGCTGGCCTATCACGTCGCCTGCGTCAAAGGGACCGACGTGGATCAGCCCCGCAATCTCGCAAAATCCGTCACGGTGGAGTGATCGTCGCCCGTATCGGGCCCGTATCCGGAACGCAGCGGCGGGATACCCGTTGATTGGTCAAAGGGCGCAGACCCCATGAAAACCAATCGAAGGAGACATACCCCCATGGCACAATTCTATGCCGCCGGCCTCGACGACAATGCCCGCAAGAATTCGATCGCGCTGCTCAATGCGCGGCTGACCGATTCGATCGATTTGACGCTCGCGGTGAAGCAGGCGCACTGGACCATCAAGGGGCCAAGCTTCATCGGCCTGCACGAATTGCTGGATCAGGTGGCGGGCCGCATGCTGGAGCGCACCGACACCATTGCCGAGCGTTCGATCATCCTCGGCGGGCAGACGCCCGGCACGTCGCAGGCCGTCGCCGAAAAAAGCGAGCTCGAAGCCTATCCGCAGGACATCTCGGATCAGAAGGACCATGTCGAGGCGCTGACCAAGCGTTTCGTGGCCTTCGGCGCAAAGCTGCGCGAATCGATCGATGCGGCGGGTGAAGCCGGCGACGAGGACACCGCCGACCTGTTTACCGAGATCAGCCGCGGCATCGACAAGGATGCCTGGTTCATCGGGGCCCATTACGATTCGGCCAATGCCAAGGGCTGATGACTGATCGAAGGGGGCGCGCCGCACGACCGGCGCGCCCCTTTTTTTATTTTGCGGCCTTGCGAGGATATTCGACATGGATCTCATGATTGCGGGCAAGCGCGCGCTGATTACCGGGGCGTCCGGCGGGCTGGGCAGCGAAACCGCGCGGTTTCTGCATGACGAAGGTGTCGCGCTCTTCCTGACCGACCGGGACGAAGATGCGCTCGATACCGTGGCCGACCGGTTCGGCGCGGACCGGGCGGTGGCCGATCTGTCGAGCAAGGAGGGATGCGACGCGCTCGCCGAAAAGGTGGGGACGATCGACATCTGGGTCCATGCCGCCGGCGTCACCGGGGCCAAGGGCGACCCCCTGCGGATGAGCGAGGACGACTGGCACGACGCGCTCGCCATCGATTTCCTGTCGGCGGTCCGTCTCGCCCGCCATCTGTGCCCGCCCATGGTGGAGCGCGGATGGGGCCGCGTGGTCATGCTCGCCAGCGAAAATGTCGCGCAGCCCTATCCCGACGAAACCGTCTATAATTCCGCGAAAAGCGCCCTCGTCAGCTTTGCGAAAAGCGTGGCGATGCAGCATTCGGGTTCGGGCATGCTGGTCAATTGCGTCGCGCCCGCCTTCATCGAAACGCCGATGACCGACGGCATGATGGAAAAGCGCGCCGACGAGATGGACGTGTCCGAGGACGAGGCCGTCGCAAGCTTTCTGAAGGAAGAACGCCCGTATCTCGTGCTGGGCCGGCGCGGGAAACCTGCGGAAGTCGCCGCGGTCATCGCCATGCTGTGCAGCGAACGCGCGTCCTTCGTGACGGGCGCGAACTGGCGCGTGGATGGCGGTTCGGTCGGTTCGATCGATATCTGAGACCGCCGTATCGCTGCCTCTGCACGGCGGATCCGTGGCATTCCATGGTTGAACCCGGCGCGCGGGTGTAGGATGGGGCGCGCATGTCCATCATCCTGCGCCCCGTATTTCTCCTGTTCTCGATCCTGTGCCTGGTGGCCATGCCACACATGGCGCAGGCGCAATTGCTGCCCGCGACGGGCGGCGACGAAGAAGCCGCCGAGCAGGCGCCCGACCCCTATGGCCGCGAAACGCCGCGCGATGCGGTGACCGAACTGATCCGCGCGCTCGCCGGGCAGGATTATGCGCAGGCCTCCCATTATTTCGATTTCGAGAATGCGGACACCACCGCCGGCGAATCGGATGCGCAGGTGCTGGCCGCGACATTGCAGGCCTCGCTTGATGCCGGCGGCAAGCTGCGCAGCTTCTCCGAATTGTCGAGCGATGCGGCGGGCCGCGTCGACGATGGCCTCCCGCCCGATCGCGAACGCATCGGCACGCTGGGCGATGCGGACAGCACGCCGATCATCCTGATGCGGTCGGAATCGGCGGATGGCGCGATGGTGTGGCGCATCGCCCCCGAAACGGTCGACGCGCTGGAGGGGCAATCGCGCGATCTGCAACTGACCGACAGCAATATCGACGAGATCGAGGGCGGCTGGGCGATTGCGGGCGCGCCGATTGGCGACTGGCTGATGGTGATCGGCGTGTTTCTCGGCCTGTTCATTGCCTTTCGTCTCGTTGCGGCGGCGATCTTGTGGCTGCTGCGCGCGGCGCTGTCCGATCCGCCGACGAACGGATTGTATCGTTTTCTCGATGCCGCGCTGCCGCCGTTCGCGCTCCTGCTCGCGGTGATCGTGTTTCAGCTTTGGGGCGGGGGCGCCTCCATCTCCATCATCGCGCGTCAGACGGCGCTGCGCTATATCGGCATTGCCGCGTGGGTGGCGCTCGCCTGGTTTGCCCTGCGGTTGATCGACACGGTCGCGCGCACGCTCACCCACCGGATGGAGAAGGCCGAGCGGCGACAGGCGGTGTCGGTCGTGACGCTGGCGCGGCGCGCGGCGAAGATCATCCTGCTCGGCATCGCGACGGTGGCCATTCTCGACACGCTGGGCATCGACGTGACGACGGGGATCGCCGCGCTCGGCATCGGCGGTCTGGCGCTCGCTCTCGGCGCGCAGAAGACGATCGAGAATCTCGTCGGCAGCGTGATGGTGATTGCCGACCGTCCGGTGCAGGTCGGCGATTTCTGCCGCGTGGGCGACGTGACCGGCACGGTGGAGGATATCGGCATGCGGTCCACCCGGATCCGCACGCTGGACCGGACGCTGGTGACCATTCCCAATGGCGATTTCAGCTCGCTTCAGATCGAGAATTACGCCGCGCGCGACCAGTTCCTGTTCCACCCGACGATCGGCCTCGAATATGCGCTCACGCCGGAGCAGTTGCGCGATGGCATCCGCATCATCGAAAGCGTGCTTCAGGAGAACGAGCATGTCGCGATCGACTGGCGTGCGCGGTTGAAGAATTTCGGGGCAAGCTCGCTCGATATCGAGGTGTTCGCCTATATCGCGGTGAGCGATTATGCCGAGAGCCTCGCCATTCGTCAGGCGCTCCTGCTCGACATTTACGACCGGCTGCATGCCGCGGACATTGGCGTCGCCTTCCCGACGCAGACGCTCTACCTGCGCCGCGATGCCGATGCGTCCGAAGGGGATGGGGACGCGGCGGAGGGCTGAGCCGCTGCCGGAGCACCCGGAGCCGCATCGCCGCTTTCCGGGCCGGCGACGGCGCGCACGAAAGCGGCGATGTCGGACAGGGCAGGGCTGTTGCCGCGCAGCGGGCGGGCGAGGCTGGTGACGATGCCGACATGGCCGACGCCGTCGTAGCGCCGCAATGTCGCTGCAACCCCGCCCGCGCGCAGCCTTTGCGCGAGCGCTTCGCTGTTGCGGGGGAGCACGGTCTCGTCCTTCGCCCCGAACATGAGCAGCGCCGGCGGATCGCCCGCCCCGGCCCAGGTCACCGGCTGCGTTTCGGCCGGATCGGGCCACTGGCCAAAGGCGGCGCGGCTGGCCTCCACATCGAAGGGCGCGAAATCATAAGGGCCGGCCAGCCCCGCAAACCCGCGCACCGCGGCCCGGTCCCTGCCGAGCCAGCGATCGTCGAACGCCAGCATCGCGGCGATATACGCCCCCGCCGAATGGCCGGCGAGCACGATGCGCGATCCATCCCCGCCATATTCGCCCGCATGCGCCCGTGCCCAGCGCACCGCCGCGGCCCCATCCTCGACAAAGGCGGGATAGCGTATGTCGGGCACCAGCCGGTAATCGGGCACGATGGTCACGAAACCCTGCGCCGACAGGGCCCGGCCCACGAAATCATAGCCGCGCCGCGTCCCGCTGCTCCAGCTCCCGCCGTAGAAGAACACGACCACCGGCCGGTCGCCGGCGTTCGCGGTCGCACCCGGCGCGCTATCCCTCGGCGCATAGATGTCGAGCCTTTGCCGCGGGTCGCTGCCATAGGGGACGCCGGTCGCGACCCGCCGTGCGCCGCCGTCCTTGGGCACGAGGCTGTTGAACGTGCGCAGCGGCGAACATGCGGCCACCGCCCCCGTGCCGAGCAGGATCGCGGCCATGGCGATCCATGCCGGTGCCTTGCCGCCCCGTTGCCTCGACCGTGTCATTCCCGTCCCCCTGCGCGTCGGCACCATCGCTGCTATCCGTGTCCGCCCCGCATTTGGCAAGCGCCTGCAAACAGGAGAAATTAGACTTGTCGCCGCCCCGCGCTTCATTACACATGCAACGGGATGAAAGGGATTGGTGTGAGCAGATCGTTCGGTTCGCTTGAAAAAGCCGGGAAGCATTGCGGCGGACTGCTCGCCATGGACCGGCGGATGCGGCCCCATCTTCCCGATGGTCATCGCTGGAACCTGTCGGACGCGATCCTCGACACCCGCCGGGTGCAGCGCGATACGCAGATCTCCTTTGCCGAACGCATGGCGGAACCTCTCCTGCATATCGAGGAAGGCCTCGCCTACAGCTTCACCACGCTGCCCGACGGGCGCCGCCATGTCGAGGATCTGTTCGGCAGCGGCGGCGTGTGCAACTGGAAGCAGAGCCTGCGCGCCGCGCTCCCCTATGCGCTCATGCTGAAGGCGGGGACCACGATCACCCGGCTCGACAATGCCGCCGTCCTGCGCGAGATGGAGCGCGATCCTCATCTGGCGGAGGCATTCCGCAGGCTCGACCTGTCGCGGCAATGGCGCCTGCGCCAGCGCAGCCGCACCCTCATCAGCGGGGCCATCCATGACGGGCTCATGCATGTCCTCCTCGATCTCAGCTTCGAGACGCACGGCACCTTCGGCCGCTTCGACCCGATGCCGGTGCAGATGACGCAGGAGGAGATCAGCACCATCCTCGGCTCCTCCACCGTCCATGTGAACCGGACGGTGAAAAAGCTCGTGGCCGATGGCCGCCTGCGCCGCCGCAGCCGCGTGTTCGAAATCGTCGACCCGGACCGCGAACGCCAGCGTCTCGCCTATGACACGCCCTCATTCCCGGCTATCGCCGACCAACCCGCTCTTGTGAAGGAACCATCCGCATGATCGTCACGCCTGCCGTTTTTCGCCTTTCATTGCCGGCCATGCTGCTCGCCTCGGTTCCGATGTTCGCCCCGGCCATGGCGCAGACGGCGCCGATCTTGCAGCCCGGCGACGTGGGCGCCGGTGCGCGCAATCTTTCGGCGGAGCAGGCGCGCGCGCTGGCAGGGGCGCAATATTCGCCCGCCGATGTCGATTTCATGCAGCAAATGATCGCCCACCACCGGCAGGCGGTCGAGATGGCCGCACTCGTTGCCGATCGCACCAATCGGGAGGAGATCGTCGCGGTTGCGGGCCGCATCGACGCAGGGCAGGCGGACGAGATCGCCTTCATGACAAACTGGCTCGCCGAACATGGCGAACCTGTGGAAATGGCCGGCATGGGCCATGCGCACCACACCGACATGAAAGGCATGGCCAGCCCGCAGCAGATGGCCCGGCTCGCCGCGTCGAACGGCGCGAATTTCGATGCGCAGTTCCTCACCCTCATGATCGCGCACCACGAAGGCGCGGTCGACATGGTCGATGCCCTGCTGCAACAGCCGGGCACGGCCTATGACCCGGTCATGCTGGAATTCACCGACGATGTGAAGAACGACCAGAACGCCGAGATCGAGCGGATGAACGCCGTCCTCGCCAGCCTGTCGGACGATCCGCGCGCGACATTGACCGCAGGGCTGACCGATGCGGGGCAGGCGATCGAGAACCTGCGCCTCGTCACCAGCCTGCCGAAACCCGCCGGGTTCTTCGACCCCGCCAATCCGGGCGAGTTGCAGCCGCTGAAACCCAAAAAGACGGGCGAGGAGGACGCAGACGCCGCCGTCGCCGCCGACCCCCGCGACGAGGAAGCGGACAAGCCACAGTTCGGCACGCGCAGCCCGCTGCTCTCCTTTGCCAATACAGACATGGCCTTTGCCGGCGATTTGATGGTGGCGGGCAATTACCACGGGTGGAACGCCTATCGCCTGAGCGAGGATGGCGTGCCCGTGCTGGTCAGCTCGGTCGTGTGTCCGGGCGGGCAGGGCGACGTGTCGATCGTCGGCGATCTGTTGTTGATGAGCGTGCAGGACACGCGCGCCCGCAAGGATTGCGGATTGCAGGGCGTGTCCGGAAAGGTCAGCGACGAACGCTTCCGCGGGCTGCGCATCTTCGACATTTCGGACATCACGAAGCCGGTGCAGGTCGGACAGGTGCAGACCTGCCGCGGCTCGCACACCCATTCGGTCGTGTCGCAGACGAAGGACGCGCTCATCGTTTATAACTCCGGCACATCGCGGGTGCGGGACGAGGAGGAGCTGGCCGGTTGCATCGGGGAGGTGCCGGGCGACGATCGCACGGCCCTGTTCCGCATCGACGTGATCGAGATCCCGCTTGCCGATCCGTCGCAGGCGCGCATCGTCGACAGCCCCGCCGTTTTCGCGGATGAGGAAACCGGGCGGCTTGCCGGCCTTTGGCAGGGCGGCGACCACGGCGACGATACGCAGGATACCAGCCGCACCGACCAATGCCACGACATCACCGTGTTCCCGTCCAAGAACCTCGCCGCGGGCGCATGTTCGGGCAACGGGATCATCTTCGACATTTCCGACCCCCGCAAGCCGAAGCGCATCGACGAGGTCGTCGACAAGGGCTTTGCCTACTGGCACTCCGCGACGTTCAACAATGACGGGACGAAGGTGCTGTTCACCGACGAATGGGGCGGCGGCGGGCGCCCGCGCTGCCGTGCCTCCGACCCGAAGAACTGGGGCGCCGACGCGATCTACGAAATCGTGGACGGACAGCTCGAATTCCGCAGCCTGTACAAGCTGCCCGCGCCGCAGGGGGACAAGGAAAACTGCGTCGCGCACAACGGTTCGATCATTCCGGTGCCGGGACGCGATATCTTCGTGCAGGCCTGGTATCAGGGCGGCATCTCGGTCATCGATTTCACCGATCCGGCCAACCCGTTCGAGATTGCCTATTTCGACCGCGGCCCCATTGACGAGGATCAGCTGGTGACGGGCGGATACTGGTCCGCATACTGGTACAACGGGCGCATCTACGCGACCGAGATCACGCGCGGGCTGGACGTTTTCGCATTGGAGCCGAGCGAGTTTTTGAGCGCGGAGGAAATCGCCGCCGCCGAAGCCGCCGACCAGGGCAACACCTTCAACCCGCAGCAGCAGTTCCCCGTGACGTGGCCCGCATCGGTGACCGCCGCGCTCGACAAAAAGGCAGAAGGCTAAGCCTCACCTTCGCGGCGAAACCGTGCTAGGACACCGGCCATGTCGCATCGCCTCGTCCTTCGTTTCTCCGCAATACCCGATACGGCGGTCAGCATCGCGCTGGCCGCCGGGATCGTGGCGGCGTGGCTCGCCATTCATGTCGGCGCGATCTTCGCGTGGGAATGGCAATGGGGCACCGCGCCGCTCGCGGTGCTGCTCATCGCGGTGCAGACGTGGCTCTCGGTCGGGCTGTTCATCATCGCGCATGATTGCATGCACGGCTCGCTCGCGCCCGGTCATGACAGGGTGCAGCATGCGCTCGGCACGTTTGCGCTCGGTGCCTATGCGGCGCTGTCCTATCGCGCGATGCTGCCCGCACATCACCGGCACCATGCCGTGCCCGGCTCATCGGAGGATCCCGATTTCCACGCCGGCAATCCGCATGCGCTGCTGCCGTGGTTTGCCGCGTTCTTCCGCCGCTATTACACCCATGGGCAGATCGTCCGGATCACGCTCGTCGCGCTGCTCTACATGGCGCTGGGTGCGTCTCTTGTGAATATCGCGGCGTTCTGGGCGGTGCCGGCGGTGCTGGCGCTGGTGCAATTGTTCGTGTTCGGCACGTGGCTGCCGCATCGCCACGGCGCCGACGGTTTCGCGGACCATCACAATGCGCGCAGCCTGCGCGGGGGCGGGCGGGGCGCGATGCTGCGCTCGCTCCTCGCCTGCTTTCATTTCGGCGGCTATCATCACGAGCATCATCTGTCCCCCGGCACGCCATGGTGGCGGCTGCCCCGGGTGACGCGGAGGCGTTAGGCCTTCAACCGCTCCGCGTGCCAGGCCACGTGATCCGCCATGAAGGTGGAGATGAAGTAATAGGAGTGGTCGTAGCCCTCCTGCATCCGGATATCGGCGGCAATGCCCGCATCCTTGCAGGCCTGCCGCAGCAGTTCGGGCTTCAGCTGCTCGACCAGGAAATTATCGGCGGTCCCCTGATCGATCAGCATTTCGAGCACGCGCGCGCCATCCTCGATCAGCGCGACGGCATCGTATTCGCGCCATTTCGCCCGGTCCGCCCCGATATAGCGGGTGAGCGCCTTGTCCCCCCACGGGCATTGCAGCGGGGCGACGATGGGGGCAAATGCGCTGACCGAGCGGAACCGCGCCGGATCGCGCAGCGCCATGGTCAGCGCGCCGTGACCGCCCATCGAATGGCCCGTGATCGATTGCC
Organism: Croceicoccus hydrothermalis; assembly: GCF_022378335.1. Classification (GTDB taxonomy): domain Bacteria; phylum Pseudomonadota; class Alphaproteobacteria; order Sphingomonadales; family Sphingomonadaceae; genus Croceicoccus; species Croceicoccus hydrothermalis. Next base: position 242,078 of record NZ_JAIQCI010000003.1, on the reverse strand, counting down.
GGTCCATGTCGGCGGGGAAATGCGCCCCGATCACCGCGGGCAGCTCGGTTTCGAGATAGGACCGCATGCGGTAATGCTGCGCCCACGGCTGCTCGGTCGCATCGACGTAGAAACCGGCACCCTTCCCGAAATCATAGGCCTCGTCATCGGGCACGTCGTCCCCGCGCGGCGAGGTGTCGGGCGCGACGAAGATGATGCCCTGTTCGGCGCAGGCGGCGCGATATTCGCCCTTTTCCGTGACATTGGCATGGGTGCAGGTCAGCCCCGACAGATACCACAGCACCGGCAGTTTCGCGCCCGGCGCATGATCGGGCACGAATACCGAGAATGTCATCTCGGTCCCCGTTTCCGCGCTGGCATGGGTGTGGACGCTCTGCACGCCGCCGTGCGAACGGTTCTGCGCTGTGGTTTCCATGGGTTCTGTCCTTCTCGCTGGTATCGTATCAGGGGCGGTGGAGGCCGCAGATCTTGTGCCCGTCGAGATCGCGGAAATAGGACAGGTAGATCGTGCCCATGCTCCCCTCGCGCTTGCCCGGGGGGTTTTCGATGCTGGTCGCGCCGTTGGCGACCGCGACATCGTGCAGTTCCTTCACCTGTTCCGGCGAATCGCAGGCAATGCCGATGGTCATGCCGTTCGCGGTGGTGGCCGGCTCGTCATTGATCGGCTGCGTGATGGCCAGCATGGACCCGCCGTGCGCGAAGAATACGCGGCGATGTCCGCTGTTGGCGGTGTTGTCCATCCCGCCTTTGCACCCGACGACGGCAAGAACCTTTTCATAGAAGGCCTTCGCCTTGTCGATATCGTTGGTGCCGATCATCACGTGGCTGAGCATGCATTCTCTCCTTATTACGGGGTCCGGCCATTCACGGGGTCGGGCCATTCACGGGGTCGGGGGCGGGCGGGCACCACAGGTCCGAAACGAGGTCGAGATCCATGCGCTGCACCTCGCGTTCCATGGCGTCCCGCATGGCATCATAAGGCCCGGCGGCGATTTCGGTTCCGGCCAGCGCGGCAAAGGCCGCGTCGCGCGCCGCCCGGTCGGGCCACCGTGCAAAGGCGCAGAAATGCCCGGCCTCATTCGTGAAAAGCGCGGAGCCGTGGCTGTTCTTCTCCAACAGCAGCCGCGTCATCGCGTCCCAGGCGTCGCGAAATTGCGTTTCGCGGCCGGGACGGATGCGCCATTCGAAAAAGGTCGCGAGCACGGACCGCCGGTGATCAGTAGACGACGACGCTGCGGATGGATTCGCCCGCATGCATCAGGTCGAAACCCTTGTTGATCTCGTCCAGCGTGAGGACGTGGGTGATCATCGGGTCGATGTCGATCTTGCCATTCATGTACCAGTCGACGATCTTGGGCACGTCGGTCCGGCCCTTCGCCCCGCCGAACGCCGTCCCGCGCCAGTTGCGCCCGGTGACGAGTTGGAACGGGCGCGTCTCGATCGTGGCGCCTGCCTCGGCAACGCCGATGATGATCGAGGTGCCCCACCCCTTGTGACAGCATTCGAGCGCGTCGCGCATCACCTTGGTATTGCCGGTGCAATCGAACGAATAATCCGCCCCGCCATCGAGCATGTTGACGAGATGTTCGACGACATTGCCGACATCCTTGGGATTGACGAAATCGGTCATGCCGAACTTGCGGCCCCATTCTTCCTTGTCGCCGTTGATGTCGACGCCGACAATGCGGTCCGCGCCGGCCATCCGCGCACCCTGAATGACGTTGAGGCCAATCCCGCCGAGGCCGAAGACCACGACATTGTCGCCGGGCTTCACCTTGGCCGTGTTGACCACCGCGCCGACGCCGGTCGTGACGCCGCACCCGACATAGCAGCTTGTCTTGAACGGGGCGTCCTCGCGGATTTTCGCGACGGCGATTTCGGGCAGCACGGTAAAGTTCGAGAAGGTCGAACACCCCATGTAGTGGTAGATCGTCTCGCCCTTGTACGAAAAGCGGCTGGTCCCGTCCGGCATCAGCCCCTTGCCCTGCGTTTCGCGGATGGCGCTGCACAGGTTGGTCTTGCCCGACAGGCACATTTTGCACTGCCGGCATTCGGGGGTGTAGAGCGGGATGACATGGTCGTCCGGCTTCACGCTGGTGACGCCGGCGCCGATTTCGCGCACGATGCCCGCGCCTTCGTGGCCGAGCACGCTCGGGAACAGCCCTTCGGCGTCCAGCCCGTCGAGCGTGTAGGCATCGGTATGGCACAGGCCGGTCGCCATGATCTCGACCAGGACCTCGCCCTCTTTCGGACCTTCGAGATCGAGTTCGACGATTTCGAGGGGCTTTTTCGCTTCGAACGCAACGGCGGCGCGGGTTTTCATAAAGGTATCTCCTGCTTTGCGCGCGAGTGTAGCGATCCCGCCGGATGGTGATAAAGGGGCATTTGAGAAAAGGATTATCGCAGCACGGTTATAATGACGATGGGCGAATGGCCATGATCGGCGGATGGGACGGCATCGAGGAATTCGTCGCGGTCGCGCAGGCGGGCAGCTTTACCGCCGGCGCCCGCGCATTCGGCGCGTCGGTCACGCATATGAGCCGCGCCGTCGCCCGGCTGGAGACGCGGGTACAGGCGCAATTGTTCCATCGCACCACGCGCTCACTCCGCCTGACCGATACGGGACGCATATTTTTCGAGGATTGCCGCCGCATCGTGGACGAGCGGGAGGAGGCGATCGCCGCCATCACCCGCGACGGCGAACCGCGCGGCGAATTGCGGCTCACCTGCTCCTACGCGCTGGGCGAACAATTCGTCGCGCCTCTCGTCCGCGAATTTACGCAGGGGTTCCCGGCGCTTTCGGTGACGGTCGATCTCGACAATGACGTGATCGACCTCATTGCCGAGGGGTACGACATCGCCATTCGTACAGGGCAGCTGAACGATTCGCGCCTGATCGCGACACGGGTGGCGGAACGCGCACTGATCACCTGTGGCGCGCCGGACTATCTGGCGGCGTACGGCTATCCGCGCACGCTGGCGGAGCTTTCGGACCACGCCTGTCTCGGCGGGTCGTCGGGGGCGTGGCGGTTTCGCGGCGATGCGGTGGTGCGCCCAGTGGGCCGGTGGCGCTGCAACAGCGGGGCGGCCGTGCTCGACGCTGCGCTGCACGGGATGGGGATATGCCAGCTTCCGGCGTTCTATGCCCGGCGCCATGTGACCGCGGGGCGGCTGATCCCCTTGCTGGAGGACATGGCCCCGCCACCCGAGCCGATCTGGGCCGTCTATCCGCAGCGGCGGCATCTCTCGCCCAAAATCAGCCAGCTTGTCGCCATGCTGCGCGCGCGTCTGCCGGCGCGGCTGGCGGGGGTGCACGACGTTGCAAGGCATGGAAACGACATACCGGAACCTTGAAATTTCGCATTTGCGGCATAGTTGGCGGATCGATCCGAATTTTTGGATCTGTCCTGCCCCCCGCCAGTTTTCCGGAGTATCCGCCGCCATGCCGTCCCCTGTTACCGATATTTTGTTTCAGCCTTTCGACCATGCGGGCCTGTCGCTCGACAATCGCATCGTCATGGCGCCGATGACGCGCGCCGCCGCGCCCGATGGCATTCCCGGCACTGCCAATGCCGAATATTACCGCCGCCGGGCCGAAGGGGGCGTCGGACTCATCCTGTCCGAAGGGACGGTGATCGACCGCCCGGCATCGCGCAATGAAAAGGATATTCCTCTCTTCCATTCCGATGCCGCGCTCGCCGGGTGGAGCGAGGTGATCGACGCGGTGCACGATGCCGGCGGGAAGATGGGGCCGCAGATCTGGCATACCGGCGCGACCAAGGGGAACGCCGGCTGGACCCCCGATGCCGAGGTGGAGAGCCCGTCGGGCCTGCTCGCCCCCGGCAAGCCGCGCGGCAAGGCGATGACGGAGGAAGACATCGCCGACACGGTCGCCGCCTTCGCCCGTGCGGCCGCGGATGCCAAGCGGCTGGGCTTCGACACGGCCGAATTGCACGGCGCGCACGGCTATCTCGTGGACGAATTCTTCTGGCCCGGCACGAATGCGCGGCAGGACCGGTACAATGGCCCCACGATTGCCGAACGTTCGCGCTTCGCCGCCGAGATTGTCGCCGCCATGCGCGAGGCGGTCGGCCCCGGCTATCCGCTGATTCTCCGGGTGAGCCAGTGGAAGCAGCAGGATTTCGACGCCCGTCTTGCCGCCACGCCGGAGGAGATGGAGGCATGGCTCGGCCCGCTGGTCGATGCAGGCGCCGATATTCTCCATTGTTCGCAGCGCCGTTTCTGGGAACCGGAATTCCCGGAGATCGACGGCGAGGACGGGCTGAACTTTGCCGGATGGGCGAAGAAGGTCACCGGCGCCCCGACGATCAGCGTCGGCTCGGTCGGGCTGTCGGGCGAGTTCATCGCGGCGTTCGGCGGCGAAAAATCGCAGAGCACCGGCGTCGAAAATCTCGTCGCGCGGATGGAGCGGGAGGAATTCGACCTCATCGCCGTGGGCCGCGCGCTCATCAGCAATCCCGACTGGGCGAACCGTATTCGCAAAGGCGACGCGGACGGTTTGAAGGGGTTCGATCCGGCCGATCTCGCCACGCTTGCCTGAACCGGGTGTTCAAGCGGCGCGGCCCGGTGCGAGAGTGCCGGCCGCGCCGCTTGACATCGGCGTACCGAGTTTTCAAACAGGGGCATGACCGCTGTTCCCCCGACGCCTCGCGACGATGGCCGGCCCGATGGGGCCGACCGCGGCGTGCAGTCCGGTGGGGAGACGTGCGAAATGCTCGACGTGCTGATCGTGGGCGGGGGTCTTTCGGGGATCAGCGCGGCCCATGCGCTCATCACCCAATGTCCACGCAGCCGCTGGGCGATCTTCGAATCGCGCGACACGATCGGCGGCACGTGGGATCTGTTCCGCTATCCGGGCATCCGGTCCGATTCCGACATGACGACGCTGGGCTTCCCCTTTCGCCCGTGGCGCGGCGACAAGGCGATCGCCAACGGGGCGGATATTCTGGACTATATCCGCGACACCGCGCGCGAATATGACATCGACCGCAAAGTCCGCTTTGGCCACCGCGTCATCGCCGCCGAATGGTCGGGCGCCACCGCCCGCTGGCAGGTGACATATGAAACGGAGGCGGGGGCGGGGCGCATCGAATGCCGGTTCCTGTTCCTGTGCGCCGGGTATTATGATTACGAAGAGGCGCATCGGCCGCAGTTCGAAGGCGAGGACCGCTTCGCAGGCGAAATCGTGCACCCGCAGTTCTGGCCCGAGGATATCAGGGTCGAGGGCCGCCGTTTCGTGGTCATCGGGTCAGGCGCGACGGCGGTGACGATGGTGCCAGCCCTGGCGCAGCGGGGGGCGCGGCGGGTCACCATGCTGCAACGCTCGCCGGGCTATATCGTGTCGCTGCCCTCGCGCGACCGGGTCGGGGCGATGCTGCGCCGGGTGTTTCCGCAAAAACTGGCCGATTTCCTCATTCGATGGAAGAATATCGGGCTGTCGACGTTCTTCTACAATTTCGCGCGCAAACGCCCCGATGCGATGCGCCGCCGGGTCAAGGCGATGCAGCGCGACGCGCTCCGCCCCGATTTCGATATCGAGCGGCATTTCACCCCCGATTACGACCCCTGGGATCAGCGGCTGTGCCTCGTGCCCGATGGCGATCTGTTCGAGGCGCTGAATGCCGGGACCGCCGATATCGTGACGGACGAGATCGCGCGTTTCGATGCCGATGGCATCGTGCTGACATCCGGCGGGCATGTGCCGGCCGACGTGATCGTGACCGCGACGGGGCTCAAGCTCAAGGTGATGGGCGGCATGGCGATTGCCGTCGACGGGGAGGAGGTGACCCCCGGATCGCGGCTCGTCTACAAGGGCGCGATGCTGGACCGGGTGCCCAATTTCGCCTTTGCGGTGGGCTATACCAATGCGTCGTGGACACTGAAATGCGACCTGACCGCGCGGCTGGTGGCGCGATTGCTCAACCACATGGACAGCACGGGGGCGGATTTCGTGCAGCCCGTCGCGGGGCCGGACGATGCGTCGGACGAACCGATGCTCGACCTGCAATCGGGCTATCTGCAACGTTCGGCGGGGATACTCCCGCGGCAGGGGCGCCGGCCGCCCTGGCGCGTGGAGCAGAACTATTTTCGCGACCTTCGCGCCTTCCGCAAGGGGAAGCCGCGCGATGGCGTATTGCAATATGGCAAGGCGAGGGATCAGGCATGAGCAGGTCCATGAATCTGGACGGAAAGATCGCCGTCATCACCGGTGCGGGCGGCGGGATCGGCCGGGCGCTGGCCCGCTCGCTGGCGCGGCGGGGGTGCAATGTCGCGCTGTGCGATGTGGACGAGGCGGGATTGGCCGAAACGGCGCGGCTCGTCGGCAATGGGGTGCAGAATTCGGTCCATGTGCTCGACGTGTCGGACAGGGACGCGGTGGCCGCGCTTCCCGATGCGGTGATCGCGGCGCATGGCGCGGTCGACATCGTGGTCAACAATGCGGGCATCGCGCTAGGCGGTGGTTTTGGCGAGATCAGCACGGCGCAGTTCGACCGGGTGATGGCGGTCAATTTCGACGGGGTGGTGTCGATGACGCGCGCGTTCCTGCCGCATCTTGAACAACGGACGCAGGCGCGGATCGTCAACCTGTCGAGCCTGTTCGGCCTGATCGCGCCGCCGGGGCAGAGCGCCTATGCCGCGTCGAAATTCGCCGTGCGCGGTTTTTCCGAAGCCTTGCGTAACGAGCTTGAGGCAGCAGGCTCGCCCGTCGGCGTGACGGTGTTGCATCCCGGCGGCGTGCGCACCAATATCGCGGCCAATGCAACCATCGGCGAGGGGGTCGACCCCGAAACGCGGGAAAAGCACAAGCGCAAGTTCGAAAAGGCGCTCGTCATGGATCCGGCGGAGGCGGGCGAAATCATCGCGCGCGGGATAGAAGCGCAGCGTCCGCGCGTTCTCGTTGGGAAGGACGCGAAAATCGTGTCCGTGATCGAACGCATCATGCCGGTGGGATACTGGCGCCTGCTGGGACGGAGATTGTAATCATGAGTTTTATGAGACGCATGGCCACGCTGGCCGCGAGCGGCGCCGCGCTGGGCGGGCTGGGGCTTGTCGGGTTCACCGCGCTGACCGCGCGCAAGGCGGAACAGATGGTGCCGCGCGACGGGCGCTTTCTCCGCGTGAACGATGCGCGCATTCACTATGTCGACATGGGTTCCGGCCCGCCGATCGTGATGATCCACGGCCTTTACGGACAGATGCGCAACCTCACCTATGCGCTGGCCGAACGGCTGGTGAAGGATCACCGCGTCATCGTGATCGACCGGCCGGGATGCGGCTATTCCACGTGGACCGGGGCTGAGGACAAGGGGCTGCGCGCGCAGGCCGCCATCATCGCGCAGGTGATCGCCGCGCTCGATCTCGACCGGCCGCTGGTGGTGGGGCATTCGATGGGCGGGGCGGTGTCGCTCGCGCTCGCGCTCCACGCGCCGGACGCGGTGGGCGGGCTGGCCCTGCTGGCCCCGCTGACGCAGCCGGTGGACGAGCCGGGCGTGTTCGCCAATCTCGCCATTCCCTCGCCTGCAAAACGCGAGGCGGTGGCGTGGACGCTGGCGACGCCGATGTCGCTGCGCCGGGCGGAGGAGCAGCAGCGCTTCGTCTTTTCCCCCGATACGCCGCCCGCCGATTTCGCGACGCGGGGCGGCGGGGCACTGGCCCTGCGTCCCTCCGCCTTTCGCGCGGCGTCGTCCGACCTGTGTCATGCGAAGGACGACATGGAGGCGATTTCTCCGCGCTATGGCGAGATCATGATGCCGGTGGGCATCTTGTTCGGGGAGGGCGACACGCTGCTCGACCCGATGGTCCACGGAACGCGCACCGCCGATGCGCTCCCCAATGGCGAGCTGACCGTGATCGAGGGCGGGCACATGATCCCCGTGACCTGGCCGGACAAGACCGCGCAATGGGTGCTGTCCCAGGCGAAGCGCATTTCGCGCGAATGATTGAAAAGGCGGGACCGGGCGCATGAAAACACCCGGACCGCGTGTGAGAGGAGAATGAACCAATGGCGCTGCGCTATGCCAGCCGGGCGGACGAGGCCTATGATTTTCCGCTGACGATCGGGCATCTGCTCGATGCGGCGCTGGCGACCTCCGCCGATCAGGAGATCGTCTATCGCGACCGGCTCACCATGACCTATCGCGACCTGCGCGGGCGGATCGGCCGGCTCGCCCGCGTGTTGTCCGACCATGGCGCGGGCGAGGGGACGACCGTCGCCGTCATGGACTGGGACAGCCACCGTTACCTGGAGGCGTATTTCGCGGTGCCGATGATGGGCGCGGTGCTGATGACGGCGAACGTGCGCCTGCCCACCGCGCAGATTCAGTACACGCTGAACCACGCGAAAACTGAGATTATCGTGGTCCACCGCGATTTCCTGCCCCTGCTCGACGCGGTGCGCGATACGCTCACCGGCGTGAAGGCGATCATCGTCATCGAGGAGGACGAGGAAAGCGCCGGCGCGGCCCTGCCCGAATATGCGGCGGGCGAATATGAGGCGCTGCTTTCGCAGGTGGAGGAGCCATTCCCGTTCCGCCCCATCGACGAAAACGCGATCGCCACCACCTTCTACACCACCGGGACCACCGGCGATCCCAAGGGCGTGGAATATTCGCATCGGCAGATCGTCCTGCTCACCCTTGCATCCAACGCGCCGTTCGGGACGACGCGCCGGCCCGGTTTCGGCATCAACGATGTCTACATGCCGTTGACGCCGATGTTCCACGTGCATGCCTGGTGCCTGCCCTATGTCGCGACGATGATCGGGGTAAAGCAGGTATATCCGGGGAAATACGAGCCCGACATGATCTGCCGCCTGCGCCGCGACCATGGCGTGACCTTCAGCCATTGCGTGCCCACCATCCTGCAGATGGTGCTGGGCGCAGCGGCGGAGAGCGAGGTCGATCTCGCCGGCTGGACCATGATCATCGGCGGCAGCGCACTGACCGAGGCGACGTGGAAGGACGCGACCGCGCGCGGCATGAACGTCAATGTGGGCTACGGCATGTCGGAAACCGGCCCGATGCTGACGCAGTCGCGGGCCGCGCAATACAGGGATGAGAGCGAGCCGCTCGACCCGCATGTGATGACCATGGCGGGCGTGACGGTGCCGTTGGTGTCGGCCCGCGTCGTGGACGAGGACATGAACGACGTGCCCCATGACGGCGTGGCGCGCGGCGAGCTGGTCGTGCGGGCGCCCTGGCTGACGCAGGGGTATGTCGGCAATGCCGATGCCTCCGCGCAATTGTGGCGGGGCGGGTGGATGCACACGCAGGACATCGCCACCATCGATGCCGAGGGGCGGGTGCAGATCCGCGACCGGTTGAAGGACGTGATCAAGAGCGGCGGCGAATGGATCCCCTCGCTCGAGATCGAGGATCTCATCGCGGGGACCAGGGGCGTGGCGGAAGTGGCCGTGATCGGCGTGCCCGATCCGCACTGGGGCGAAAGGCCGGCGGCGGTGATCGTCGCCAGTGGCGATGCGACCCCCACGCTCGAAACGGTGAACGAACCGCTGCAACAGGCGATCGCGGAGGGCCGGCTCAGCCGCTATGCCGCGATCGAGCGGATGGAACTGCGCGATGCATTGCCGCGCACCAGCGTCGGCAAGATCGACAAGAAACGCATCCGCGCCGACATATCCTGAGCGAAGAGGGCCGCGCGCCGGGCGGCCCGCTTCGCCTTGTCGTGGCGGGGTGAAAACGATTCCGGCATGGCCGGGTTGCGCCGGGCCGTATTCTGTCGGTGCGCGATAGGACCAACCTTGCGATTTTGCCTGGCCCCCCGGCCTCCCGCTGGCGTTCCTCGCAATCGTGCCCGCAACCATCATCTTGGCATCGAGGCGGCACGCGGCCCCGGTGACGACGCCCCGCCTGGCCGACCGGGCGCATGAATTTGCCTTTTCTGTTCGAACATAAGCAGGACGACGCCGGGCCATGATCCGTCCGCGTGCCGGGCGATACGCGCGCGATGCGGGGCCGACCGGCGCGCTTAGCCCGCGCTTGCACGATGCGGCGCGCTGCGCGAAGGGTGGGGCATGACCGAACCTTCTCCCCGGCTGTCCCTGCGCGGTGTCACGGTTGCCTATGATGGGCATCGCGCGCTCAGCGATGTCGATGTGTCGGTGGGGCGGGGCGAATTTCTGGCGCTGGTCGGGCCGTCGGGCTCGGGCAAGACCACGCTGCTCAAGACCGTGAACCGGCTCGTGGAATGCGATGCGGGCGCGGTGTTCATCGACGGTGCGCCGGTACAGGACCGGTCGGCGGCGGATCTGCGCCGTTCCATCGGCTATGTGTTTCAGGATATCGGCCTGTTTCCACACATGACGGTCGCGCAGAACATCTGGCTGGTGCCCGCCTTGACGGGGGCGGAACGGGCCGGACGCGATGCGCGGGTGGCGCAATTGCTCGACATGGTGGCGCTGCCGCGCGAACTGGCCGGGCGGATGGCGACGCAGCTTTCGGGCGGACAGGCGCAGCGGGTCGGCTTTGCCCGCGCGCTCGCCGCAGAGCCGCAAACCGTGTTGATGGACGAACCGTTCGGAGCGCTCGACCCGGTGACGCGCGGCGATCTTGGCCGGGCCTATCGCGCGCTGCACGACACGATGGGGCTGACCACGGTTATGGTCACGCATGACATGGGGGAGGCGATGCTGCTGTCCGACCGGATCGCGGTGATGCGGGGCGGGCGGATCGCGGCATGCGGGACGCCGGCGGAGCTGCTGTCGATGCGGGATGACGAAACCGTGGGCGGCCTGCTCGCCGAACCGTTGCGGCAGGCGGAACGGCTGCTCGCCATGCGGGGCGAGGGGTGATGGCCATGTCCGCGCCCCTGTCCCGCGCGCTCGCCGACCTGCCCGACCTGTTGCAGGCGCATCTGGTGCTCAGCCTCGCGGCGATCGCGCTGGCGGTGGGGATCGGGTTGCCGCTCGCCATTGCGGCGTCGCATGCCCCGCGGCTGCGCGCGCCGGTGCTGGCCATTGTCGGGGTGTTTCAGACGATCCCCGGCCTGGCGCTCCTCGCGCTGTTTTATCCCGCGCTCGTGCTGCTTGGCCGGGCGACGGGGTGGGCGGTTCCGGCGCTGGGGTTCCTGCCGGCGCTTCTTGCGCTGTCGATCTATGCGATGCTTCCGATCGTGCGTAATGCGGTGACGGCGATTGCCGGGCTGGACCCCGTCCTGCGGCAGGCCGCCGACGGCATCGGCATGACCGCGCGGCAAAGGTTGCTGCGCGTGGAATTGCCGCTGGGCGCGCCGGTGATCCTTGCCGGCCTGCGGACCGCGGCGGTGTGGACCATCGGGACCGCGACGCTGGCGACCACGGTGGGGCAGCCAAGTCTCGGCGATCTGATATTCTCCGGGCTGCAGACGGAAAACTGGGTCCGGGTGCTGGTCGGGTGCGGCGCGGCGGCGGTGCTGGCGCTGGTGACCGATGCGCTGCTCGGCCTGATCGAACGGGGGATCGCGCGCCGATCGAAGGCCATGGTGCTGAGCGGGATCGGCGCGCTGCTTTTCGCGGTGCTGCTGGCGTTCGTGCCGCTTTCGGGCGGGTATGGGGACGCGGACCGGCCCGCCTATGTCGTGGGGGCGAAGAATTTCAGCGAGCAATACATCCTCGCCGCGCTGCTCGAACGGCGGCTGGAGGCGGCGGGGATGCGCGTGGAGCGGCGCGACAACCTGGGCTCCGCGATCGCCTATCGCGCCGTGGCGGCGGGCGATATCGATGTCTATGTCGATTATACCGGCACGCTGTGGGCCAATGTCCTGAACCGGAACGACAATCCCGACCGCAAGACGATGATGCGCGCCCTTTCGCGCGGGTTGATGGCGCGTGATGGCGTGCGCGTGCTGGGCTCGCTCGGTTTCGAAAATGCCTATGCCTTCGCCATGCCGGCGGCGCGGGCGCGGGCTTTGAACATCGCCGATCTGGACGATCTTGCAGCCAAGGCGCCGGAGCTGACGCTGGGCAGCGATCTCGAATTCCTGAGCCGGCCCGAATGGCGCGCGGTCGAAGGCGCCTACGGCATGCGGTTCGGCGGCAGCACAGCCTACAGTCCGACCTTCATGTATCGCGCCGTGGCGAACGGGCGCGCCGACGTGATCTCCGCCTTTTCGTCCGACGGGCGCATCGCCGCACTCGATCTCGTGACGCTTGCCGATCCGCGCGGGGCGTTGCCGCGTTACGATGCGGTGATCCTCCTTTCGCCAAGGGCGGCGGACGATGCCGCACTGGTGCGCGCGCTGCGCCCGCTCATCGGGGCCATATCGATCGCGCGCATGCGGGAGGCCAATCTCGCCGTCGACCGCGAGGAGAATGCCATCGATCCCGCAGCCGCCGCTGCGGCCCTCGATGCCGATCTTCGGTGAAGCGGCGGGCGGTGTATGACGCTCTCGCGTCCAATACTTGATCTTGATTAAGTAGCGGAATGGTTTTTCAGCGGGGTCTTGCTTTTTTCATTGTAATTAGTTAACAATGCCAATTGCTTATGAACAGCCAAACGAACGTTGAAACCGCGCCGAATGTCTCGGCGGATGTTTGCTCAGTTGCGGGCTCCGATTCGTTTGCGCGCCGATTGCTGCCGTTCGAGCGTCGTCTCCGGCTCGCTGATTTCGACGATCTCGAGATGACGCAGCGGGTCATCGGTTCCGACCGCCCGATCTGGGCGGAGGAGGACAGCGGCAACAATTTCTATGTCCTGCAAAGCGGTTTTGCCTATAGTTTCACGCTTCTGCCCGACGGTCGCCGCTATATCAGCGATATTTTCGGACCGGGCGCGATCTGCAACTGGACGCGGCCGCGGCAACCCTCGTTTCCGGCCAATATCCTGTTCAAGGCACGCAGCGTGCTGGGCGTGCTGCCGACCGATCGCCTCATCGCGAAGTTCGGCGCGGTGCCCGGCATCGAGAACGCGATCGTGCGCCACGAACACATGCGCGCCCTGCGCTCGTCGCAGCGGACCCGCACGCTGGTCGTGGGGCAGTCGGCGGACAGGTTGCTTCATCTACTGATCGATCTTGCCGACGAATTGTCGGTGACGGGCGGCGATTGCAAATCGATTCCCGTCCCTTTGACGCAGCGGGAGATCGCGGACATGCTGGGCATGTCGCCGGTGCATCTCAACCGCACGATACAAAGCCTGCGGCAGGAACGCCGGATCGTGCGCTATCGCCGCACCTACACGATCTGCGATCCGCAGCGGGAGAAGGAATTGCTGGGGTATCGCTCCTTTCGGCGTATCGTCGGGGGGGGCGGCACCGGTGCCGCCGTGTCGGCACGTCAAAAGGCGAAAGCAGGATAGGCTCCGCGACGGAGTGGGCAGGGGGGTAGCATGACGAACAGGGACTGGCGGACGCACGTCCGATGAGCCGGAAAACGGCGCAAGCGGTTCGTCCTGTGGTTGCCGTGGGCGCCTCTGCCGGAGGGGTGGAGGCATTGAAGGAATTCGTCTCCTTCCTTCCCGGCGAAATTGGCGCAAGCTTCGTGATCCTGCAGCATGTGGCCCCCGATCAGGACAGCCGCATGACCGAAATCCTGGAGCGGGTCAGCCGGCTTCCGGTGGAGCAGGCCCTGCCCGACACCCGCATGATGCCGGGCCATATCTATGTCCTGCAGCCCGACAATTACCTCACGATCGAAGACGGCATCCTGCGTGTCGAGATGCCGATGGATGCGCGCGGCCTGCGTCTGCCGATCGACCGTTTCATGGACTCGCTGGCGCGGGGCGTGGGGCGTGACGCGGTCGGCATAATCCTGTCCGGAACGGGGAAGGACGGCACCGAAGGGCTTGCCAGGATCAAGGGCGCGGGCGGGCTCACCTTTGCGCAGACGCCCGACACCGCGCTTTACGGCGGGATGCCGGAATCGGCGATTGCGGCAAGGGTCGTGGACCGGGTCGGCACGCTCGGCGAACTGGTCGAGGCGGTCGCGGATCTCTCCCGCAGGATGGACGATACGCCGGATGGCAGCCTCTATTCCCGCCGCGACATGGCGGTGCTCGTCGGCTTGCTGAAGGCGCGGCTCGGCCATGATTTCAGCGCTTACAAGCGAGGCACGATCGAGCGCCGGATGCGGCGGCGCATGAACCTGCTTCGGTTCGATGCCTTGCCGGATTACATCGAACATTTGCGCGGCAATGCGGATGAATTGCTCCGCCTGTTCGATGACATGCTGATCAATGTGACGGGATTCTTTCGCGATCCCGCGGTGTGGCCCGCGGTCGTGGACAAGGCGATCCGCCCGATGATCGAAGGCCACGACCCCGCCAACGGCCCGGTCCGGGTGTGGATTCCCGCCTGCTCCACGGGGGAGGAGGCCTATACCGTCGCGATGCTGATCGACGAGACCTGTCGTGCGCTCGGCAGCACGGCCGAGTGGCAGATTTTTGCGAGCGACCTCGACAAGGACGCGCTCGCGCACGGGCGGGAGGCGCTCTACCGCGAAAATGCCGTCGCCGACATCGGGGAGGAACGGCTCGAACGGTATTTCACGCGGGAGGCCGATGGCTGGCGCGTGGACAAGCGCCTGTGCGAGCGGGTCGTGTTTGCGCAGCAGAACGTGCTCACCGATCCACCTTTTTCCCGGCTCAACCTCATCAGCTGCCGCAACCTGCTGATCTATCTCGACACCAGCCATCAGCAGGAATTGATACAGCGGCTGCATTTCGCGCTGGTCGAGAATGGCGTGCTCGTGCTCGGCACGTCGGAGACGACGAACGGGCGTTCGCGGCAATTCCGCGCCATCGATACCAAGGCGCATATCTACCGCCGCCTGCCGGGCCGGTCGCAGAATATTCCCGAATCCATGCGCGAAAGGCGGGACAGCTCGGTCGTGGTGCCGCTCAACGGGCGGGGCCATGCGTTCGATCGCCGGCACGACCTGTCGGAACGCGTGCGGCGGTCGCTGCTCGAACGCTATGCCCCGGCGACGGTTGCGCTCCACGCCGATGGGCAGATCGCCTATTTCCAAGGCCCGGTGCGCCGCTTCATCGACCAGCCCGAAGGCGAGCCGCGCAACAATATCTACGACATGATACCCGGCGCGCTGCGCAGCCGCGTTCGCGAGGCGGTCGGCGCCGTCGCAAAGGGCGGCGAACCGTCCCATCGTCCGGTGCGGGTCCGCCTGCCCGACCGCGATGCCGAAGTCTGTGTCGAATGCGAGATGATGGAGGATGGTCAGGAGAAGCTCTTCCTCGTCAGCTTTATCGAAAGCGATCCGGTCGGCGCCCATGCGGACGAGGAGACGGAGGTTCAGCGCGAAACTTCGGACCGGTTCGAATATGAACTCGCCATCGTGCGCGAGGATCTCCAGACCACGGTGGAGGAGCTGGAAACCTCGAACGAGGAGCTGAAAGCCAGCAATGAGGAGGCGGTCGCCGCCAATGAGGAGCTGCAATCCACGAACGAGGAGCTGGAAACCAGCCGCGAGGAGCTTCAATCGCTCAACGAAGAGCTGATCACCGTCAACAATCAGCTCGAAGAGAAGATCGGCGAGGTCGAGAAGACCTCCGACGACATGCGCAATCTGCTCACCAGCACGCGCCTGCCCGTCTTGTTCCTCGACCCGGAATTCAGGATCAGCGGATTTACGCCCGCGATCCACGAAATCGTGGAATTGCGCGACAGCGACATCGGCCGCCCGGTCACCGAAATGGCCTTTCGCGTCTCGGACGAATGCCTCATCCCCGACATTCGCCGCACGCTGCGCGATCTCGCCCCGGTGCACGCCGAAATCGAAAGCCAGGACAACCGCACGTTCCAACGCCGGATACAGCCCTATCGCACGTCGAACGAACGCATTCACGGCGTGGTCGTCACCTTCAACGACATCACCGAACAGGCCGAGACGCAGGCCCAGTTGCAGCAGCGCGAACGCCAGCAGCGGATCATCGCCGAGCTGGGTCAGACCGCGCTCGCGGCGCGCGACCTTTCGGGCTTTTTCAACGAGATGTGCGCATCGCTGCGGTTTGCGATGGATTGCGACTATGCCAAGGTTCTGCGCCTCAACCGCGATACGGACCGGCTCGATCTCGTCGCGGGGGCGGGGTGGAAGGAAGGGCTGGTCGGCAATGCGTCGGTGGATACCGGCGTGGCGAGCCAGGGCGGCTATACGCTCAAGACCGAGAGCGCCGTGCTGGTCGCCGATTTCGCGCGCGAACGCCGGTTCGATCCGCCGCCGCTGCTCGTATCGCATGGCGTGACCTCGGGGATCAGCTGCCTCATCCAGGTGGGCGGCACGCCGTGGGGCGTGATCGGCCTGCACGACCGCGACGCGGACGTCTTCGACAATGTCGACCTGTCTATCCTGCAGGCCGCGGCCAATGTCGCGGGCGCCACCATCATGCAGATCGAGCGCGAAATGAACATGATGCGCGAACGGCTGATGCTGTCGCTCGCGATTCGCAGCGCCGACATGGGCGTGTGGAGCTACGATCCCCAGGATGGCGAGGCGGTGTGGGACGAAAGCCTGCGCGACATGATCGGCCGCGCCGATCAGAAGGAGCGCCCCACGGCGGATCAGTTCATCGCGATGATCGTGGAGGAGGACCGCGAGCGGGTGTCCGAAGCGCTGAACCGGACGATCGCGGAGGGTGCCCCCTTTGACGAGGAATTCAAGTTCAGGCGGCCGGACGGGCGCGTCATCTGGTTGTCGGGTCGGGGCGAACGGCTGATCGAGAACGGGCGCACGACCGTGCTGGGCGTGAATGCCGATATCACTGCGCGCAAGCAGAACGAGGAACAGAGCCGCTTCATCATGCGGGAGCTCGATCACCGGGTGAAGAATGTCCTCGCGATCATCCTGTCCATTGCGAAGATCACCGGGCGCGGCGCCGCGGATTTCGACAGCTTCCTGTCCGGCTTTGAAAAGCGGCTTCAGGCGATGGCCCGCACGCATAGCCTCCTGGCCGAGGCGCGCTGGCAGGGGGCCAATCTCAAATCGCTGATCGAGGATGAGCTTGCCCATTCGGCAAACCGGGAAAACGTGCGCATCGCCGGACCCCGCGTGGCGATTTCCGCGGTGGCGGCGCAGGCGTTTTCGATGGCACTGCACGAATTGTGTACCAATGCGCTCAAATACGGGTCGCTGTCCGTGCCCGACGGGGCGTTGAGCGTGGAATGGCATATCGAGGAGAAAGGCGACGATGGCGCGCGCCTGTTCTTCCGCTGGCAGGAAAGCAACGGGCCGCCGGTCAAGGCGCCCGACCATCGCGGTTTCGGCTCGACCGTGATCGAGCGCATCCTGCGGGCGCAGCTCAGCGCGGAACCGCAGATCCGTTACGAGGTCGAGGGATTGCGGCTGGAATGCACCATGCCGATGGACCGGCTCGTCGGGTCCGTTCCGGCGACGGCGGAGGCACGACGGCCAGCGCTGCCGCAGGCCGATCTGAGCCCGCTTCGCGGCAAGCATGTCATGGTGGTCGACGACGAATGGCTCGTCGCCGAGCAGCATGGGCAGACGCTCGTCAGCGCCGGTGCCAAGGTGGTCGGCCCGGTCCACAGCATCGCCGAGGCGCGCAAGATCCTCGCGAGCGGCGCGGAGCTCGATTTCGCGCTGCTCGATTACAATATCGGCGGGACGTCGATCGAACCGGTGCTGCGCGAATTGAAGGAGCGGGGCGTGCCGACCATGATCGTTTCGGGCTATGGCTCCGATCTCGAAATCGACCGGCACGATGACGCCATCACCTTTCTGGCAAAGCCTGTTTCGCCGGCGATCATGCTGAACCGGATTGCCGGCATGATGCGCGGCGAAGGGGCGGCAACACCCGGCGGGGGCGGGGAACGGGCATGACGACACGGCGCAATATCATCGGGATCGGGGGCAGCGCGGGCGGTTTGCCGGCGGTCATCGACCTGTTGAAACATTTCGAACCGGTCCGACCGGCGATCGTGCTGCTGGTCCTGCACCGGGTGAACGAAACCGGGCATCTGGTGGAGATATTGCGCCGTTCCACCAGCCTGCGCGTGTGCGAACCGCACGATGGCGAACCGCTGCGCGACAATTGCCTGTATATCGCGCCGCCCGATGAACATCTGCTGCTGGGCGAGGGGCATCTCCATTTGCGCCGCGGTCCGCGCGAAAACAATTTCCGCCCTGCGATCGACCCGATGTTCCGGTCGCTCGCCGTGCTCGCGGGCGCGCGGGCGACGGGGGTCATCCTGTCGGGCTATCTCGACGACGGGGCGGCGGGCGCGCGCGCGATCGTGGCGGCGGGCGGCCATGTCATGGTGCAGGACCCGGCGAGTGCGGCCTCCCCCGACATGCCCCACGCCGCGATCAGCGCCGTGGGCGAGCCGGAAAACATCGCGCCGCCAGCGGCGCTCGGCCGGGCGCTGTCGCGGGCGGTGGGCGCCGCGGCGGGGCCGGACGGCACGGTCAGCGAAGCGGTGAAACTGGAGCTTATGGTCGCAGGATTGGAGCGTGCGAGCATGACCACCGAGGATCGTTTGGGCGAATTGTCGCCCTATAACTGCCCGGACTGCAATGGCGTCCTGTGGCAGATCGAGGACGGGCCGCTGGTCCGGTTCCGCTGTCACACGGGGCACGCCTATTCGAGCGCGTCCCTCGATGCGCGGCAGGAGGAAATGCTGGAGCGCAGCCTCTACGATTCGCTGCGGTCGCTGCGCGAGAAGGCGCGGCTTTTGCGCGACATGGCGGGGCGCGATCCGGCCTCGGCCGACCGATTGTGCCGGCGCGCGGACGATTACGACCGCGATGGCGACCATGTCGAGGCGATGATCCTCGCGCGGCAGAAACGCGCGGCCTGACCCGGCTTTCGCCCGATCCCGACCCTGCCGCGGATCGGCCTCAGGCCAGGTTGATCTCGCGCAGACGCTGCATCAGGAAATCATGCGCGGTGATCGGCTCGTATTTTTCGGGGTGCTGGGCATCCACGCAGTTTTCGAGCGTGCGGATCGTGAAATCGGGCCTGAAATGCAGGAAGAACGGCATGGAATAGCGCGAGCGCCGCGCCGCGTCACCGACCGGGTTGCGCACCTGGTGAATGGTGGAGCGCAGGCGGTCGTTGGTGAGGCGCGAAAGCATGTCCCCGATATTCACGGCCAGCGCGCCCGGCGGCGGCGACACGGGAATCCATTCCTCGTCGCGCGACAAAAGCTCCAGCCCGGCCTCTTCCGCGCCCAGCAGCAGCGTGATCGTGTTGATGTCGCCATGCGGCGCGGCGCGCACCGCCCCCTCCGAATCGTCGATGGGCGGATAATGCAGCAGGCGCATGACCGAATTGCCATGCTCCACCGTCGCATCGAACCAGTCGGCAGGCAGGTCCAGATGCAGCGCGATCGCGCTCAATATCCGGCGCCCGGCGATTTCGAATGCGTCGTAAAGCGTTTCGAAAATGTCGCGAAACTCTTCGATTTCCGCCGGCCAGACATTGGCGGGCATGAATTCCTCGAGCGGATCGCCATCGGGCAACGTGCGCCCCACGTGCCAGAATTCCTTGAGATCGGTAATCGACGCGCCTTTCGCGCGCTCCGTCCGGAACGGGGTGTAGCCGCGCGCCCCGCCGCCGCCTTCGATGAAATAGGCGCGCTTCGTATCCTCCGGCAGGGCGAAGAAGGCGCGGCTCGCCTCCTCGGCGCGGGTGATGAGCGCCTGATCGATGCCGTGGTCGGTGACGATGGCGAACCCGTATTGGGCGAAACTCTGCCCCAGCTTCTGCGCAAGCTGCTCCGCCGGTTCGTTGAGCGAGGCGGTGGCGATGGTCGAAAGATCGTTCATGACAAAACCCGTCAGTATGGAAGGAGCAGCCCGGCCAGTGCCGCGCTCATCAGATTGGCCAGCGAGCCCGCCGCCAGCGCCCGCAGGCCGAGCCGCGCGATCACCGGACGCTGGTTCGGGGCGAGCCCGCCCGTCACCGCCATCTGGATCGCGATGGAGGAGAAATTGGCAAAGCCGCACAGCGAGAAGGTGACGATGGCGCGGCTGCGTTCCGACAGCGCCGCCGGTCCCAGATTGCCGAGGTCGATGAAGGCGACGAATTCGTTCAATACGATCTTCGTCCCGAACAGACCGCCGGCGATGCGCGCCTCGTCCCACGGAATGCCGAGGAGATACATGAACGGGGCAAAGACATAGCCGATGATGCGCTGAAAACTAAGCCCCTCAAGCCCGACGAGATCGCCAAGGCTGCTCAATATCCCGTTGGCCAGCGCGACGAGCGCCACGAAGGCGAGGACCATCGCACCGACCGCCACGGCAAGCTTCACGCCCGTCTGCGCACCCTGTGCCGCGGCCATGATGACATTGGCGGGCTTTTCCTCGTCATGGGCGGCCTCGGCGATTTCGGCATCGCGCAGGCTGCGATCCTCGGGCAGGAGCGCGGCGGGGCCTTCGCCGCTGACCCTGTTGGCGGGAAGGTCGGGATAGCCCTCCGCCGCGGCCGATGCGACGCGTTCGTCGGGCATGATGATCTTGGCCATGAGGATACCGCCCGGCGCCGACATGAACGCCGCGGCGAGCAGGAAGGGGAGATACTCCTCCCCCAGCAAACCGGCATAGGCGGCGAGGATCGTGCCCGCCACGCCCGCCATGCCCACGCACATCAGCGTGAAGATCCGGCTCGGCGCGAGCGCGGCGAGATAGGGCCGCACCACCAGCGGACTTTCCGATTGCCCGACGAAGATATTGGCCGCAGCGCCGAGCGCCTCGACCCGGCTGACGCCCGTGATCCACGCGATGGCGCCCCCGACCCAGCGGATCACGACCTGCATGATCCCGAGATAATAGAGGATCGAGACCAGCGAGGCGAAGAAGATGATGACCGTCAGCGCCGCGATGGCAAAGCTGTTGCCGCCGATCGCGGGGTCGGCGAGCGGGCCGAAGATGAATGCCGTACCCTCGCCTGCATAGGCGAGCAGTTGCGACACGCCGCGCGACATGCCCGCGATGACCGCCGCGCCCCATGTCGTGCGCAGGACGAGCACCGCCATCAACGCCTGCAACGCAAAGGCGGCGGCGGTGATGCGAAGGCTGATGCCGCGCCGGTCGGTCGACAGCGCAAAGGCCAGGAGCAGGATGGCGGCAATGCCGGCAAGATTGATGAGCACGGAGCCTGTCGTTTCCATTCAACGCGGGGTGAGGACAACCGGCCTTAGCCGCGTTTCCCCCCGCCGAAAAGGCCAAGTGCGCGGGCGGCGGCGCATCTTGCATGCGGCGGGCGGAGGGATAGGGCATATCCGCCGGCGCGGCCCGGTGATAAGGCACGGCGATGACGGACCATCATGACAATTTCGAAAACGCGGCGCGGGACGGGGATCTGGGCGCGATCGCGCGTGCGGACCTTGCGATTGCCGACGCGGCGGAACCTTTGGCCGATCTCTGGCCGATCCGCGCGCTGGCCAAGGCGAGCGAGCTGGCCGATCAACCGCCGCTCGTCGCCGCGTCGCTGGCCGTGACGGTGGCGGGAATCGCCGCGCGCGACACGCGGCTCGCCCGGGCGGGGCTGCGGATGGTGGCGTCCCATGCGCTCGCCACGGGGCTGAAGACCGTGGCGAAGAACAATGTCGACCGCACCCGCCCGCGCAAGGTCGACGAGGATGGCGAACATGACGCGAAGCCGGGGCATAGCAAGGACGGCGATTACCGCTCGTTCCCATCCGGCCATACGGCGGGGGCGATTGCGGTGGCGCGTGCCGTGACCCGCGAATATCCGAACGGGGCAGGCGCCGCCTATACCGCGCCATCGCCCCCGCCATCGAGGCCGAAGGGCGCCACCGTGCGCCGCGACCCGACCAGCGTGGCGGCCATCGCCTCGCGCGCGCGGATGGCGCGGATCGCACCGTGCCCGCCGCGCCATTGGCCGGTGCCGCCCGATTCGGGGCGCATGGCAAACCGTTCGAGGATGACGGGGTAGCGCACCTCCAGGATTTCGGGATCGGTGATGCGCGTGTTGGTCATGTGGGTGTGGACGCAATCGGCGCCGTTAAAGCCCGGCCCCGCACCCGCCCCGCCGCAGATCGTTTCGTAATATTGGACCCTGTCATTGCCGAACAGGAAATTGTTCATCGTCCCTTGCGAACAGGCCGCCTTGCCCAGCGCGCCGAGCAGCGCATTGCACGCCGCCTGGCTGACCTCGGTATTGCCGGCCACGACGGCGGCCCCCGGTTCGGGCGACAGGAAGGAGCCGTGCGGGATCACGATGTCGAGCGGGCGCAGGCATCCTTCATTCAGCGGAAGATCGCCGCCGGCAAGACAGCGGAATGCATAGAGCACGACCGCCTGCGTCACCGCGCGCGGGGCGTTCATATTGCCCGCATGCTGCGCGCCGGTGCCGGTGAAATCCACGCGGGCGCCCCGCGTTTCGGCATCGATCTCGACCGAGACGCACAGCTTCGCGCCATCGTCCATCACATATTCGAAACGTCCGCCGTCGAGCCCGGCGATCACGCGGCGGATATGCTCCTCCCCATTGGCGATCGCAAAGCCCATATAGGCGGAGAGCACGTCCCAGCCATAGCGTTCGGCAAGGGCCGCAATCTCGCCGACGCCTGCATTATTGGCGGCGAGCTGCGCGCGGATGTCGGCGATATTGGTATCGGGATCGCGTGCCGGCCACTCCGCCCCGCAGAGCAGGTCGCGGAACGCATCCTCGCGAAATTCATCGCCCCGCACGATCAGGAAATTGTCGATCAGCACGCCTTCCTCGGCGATGCGGGCGGAATCGGGCGGGGTGGATCCGGGCGTCGTTCCGCCAATATCGGCATGGTGCCCGCGATTGGCGACAAAGCCCCGCAGCGTCGTCCCGTCACCATCGAACACCGGCGTCACCACGGTCACGTCGGGAAGATGGGTGCCGCCGTTGAACGGATCGTTGAGCACGATGCTGTCGCCGGGGCAAAGATCGTCGCCCCGCGCGCGCAGCACGCTCCGCACGCTTTCGCCCATGGCGCCCAGATGCACCGGCACATGCGGCGCATTGGCGATGAGCGCGCCCGTCGCATCGAACAGGGCGCAGGAGAAATCGAGCCGCTCCTTGATATTCACGCTGGTCGAGGTGTTGCGCAGGACCGCGCCCATCTGCTCCGGCACGCTGGTAAACAGGTTGTTGAACAGTTCCAGCATGACCGGATCGGCCCGGTCGGTCCGGGGCCGCGCGCGCTCCACCGGCACGGCGCGTGTCATCAAGATCTCGCCGCCGGGCAGCACGTCGGCTTGCCAGCCGGGTTCGACCATGGTGGTGGACGTGTTTTCGCGGATCAGCGCCGGCCCCGTCATGCGGTGGCCGGGGGTGAGGTGATCGCGGTCGTGCACCGATGCGCGGTGCATGGCGCCATCGGTGAAGATCTCGACCGCGCCCACCGGTTCGGGCCGGTGCGATCCCGTGCCCGTTTCACTCGGCGCCCGTGCCGGGCGGGGCAGGTCGGGGCCGGGCACCTTGCCCTCCACCATGAGGTCGGCGGCGACGATCGTGCGTTCGGGCGTGCAGAAACCGAAGCGCGCACGGTGCAGCCTTTCGAACTGCGCCTGCATCGCCTCGCGGCCCGCCATCGCCACGGGCAGGCCGGTATCGCTGCCCTCGTATCGGAGGCGCAGCGTGCGCGTGACCGTCACCGCATCGTCATGGCCCAGCTCGCCGTGGATCTCATGCTCCAGCCGGTCGGCGGCGGCGTCGATCTCGCCGCGCCTGTCGTCCGAGAACGGGATTTCGAGCGTGGTTTCGCGCGCCGCCGTCCGATCGGCCAGCCCGATGCCATAGGCCGACAGGACGCCCGCGAACGGGTGGATCAGGATACGCTCCATGCCCAGTGCGTCCGCCACCATGCAGGCGTGCTGCCCGCCCGCGCCGCCAAAGCAGTTCATGGTGAATTCGGTGGCGTCGTGCCCGCGTTCGAGCGCGACCCGCTTGATCGTGGCCGCCATATTGGCCGCCGCGATGCGCAGGAACCCTTCGGCGACCTCGTGCGCGGTGCGGCCATCGGCGATGTCCTCGCGCAAAGCCTCGAACTTTGCGGCCGCGGCAGCAATGTCGAGCGGTTCGTCGCCGTCGGGGCCGAAGATCGCCGGGAAATATTCGGGCCGCAACTTGCCGCACATTGCATTGGCGTCGGTGATGGTGAGCGGACCGCCCCGGCGATAGCAGGCCGGGCCGGGGTTCGCGCCCGCGCTGTCCGGACCCACGGTAAAGCGCGCCCCGTCATAGGCGAGGATGGAGCCGCCGCCCGCCGCGATGGTTTCGATGTCCATCATCGGCACGCGCATCGCGACGCCCGCGATCTCGGTATCGTAGGCGCGCTCGAATTCGCCGGCGTAAAGCGCCACGTCGGTCGATGTGCCGCCCATGTCGAAGCCGATGATGCGGTCCTCGCCAATGGCGGCGGCGGTGCGGACCGCGCCCACGACCCCGCCCGCCGGGCCGGACAGGATCGCATCCTTGCCATGAAAATCCGCCGCGGCCGCCGTGCCCCCGTCCGACCGCATGAAGGCGAGCGGCGTATCGCCAAGCTCGCTCTCCACCCGGCCGACGTAATCGCGCAGCACGGGCGACAGATACGCATCGACGACGCTGGTCTGTCCCCGCGCGACAAGCCCGATCAGGGCGGATACAGCATGGCTCGCCGACACCTGCGCAAAGCCTGCCTCCGCGGCGAGCGCGGCGATGCGGCGTTCGGTTTCGGGATATTTCCACGCATGGGCGAGCACGATGGCCACCGCCTCCAGCCCTTCTTCCCGGTGATGGGCGAGCCTTTGCCGCAAGGCGTCCTCGTCAAGCCGGGAGAGCGGTGCGCCGTCGGCATCGACGCGGCCCGCCACCTCCTCCACCGCTTCGTAAAGCGCGGCCGGTTTTTCGATGGCCAGCGCGAAGAGGTCGGGCCGGGCCTGATGCCCGATGCGCAGGAGATCGCCGAACCCTTCGTCGAGGATAAGCAGCGTGCGCGCGCCCTTGCGTTCGAGCAGGGCATTGGTCGCCACCGTCGTGCCCATGCGCACCGCATCGATCCGCTCGACCGGCAATGCCGCATCGAAGGGGAGGCCGAGAATCTTGCGAATGCCGGCGGTGGCGGCGTCGCGATAATGCTCCGGATTTTCGCTCAGCACCTTTGTCGTGTGCAGCGCGCCATCGGGATCGCGCGCGGCGATATCCGTGAACGTGCCGCCCCGGTCGATCCAGAATTGCCATTGGGCCATGGTGAAAACCTCGTGAGTTGAACGGCGTCGTTTTGTTGAAGGGGGCGCGGAGAGGCGGGATGCGGTCCTATCCCGCGCGGATGGCGAGCGCCTCCCGGTCGAGGATCGCGATTTCGCGCCGGGACGGAATGGCGATCAAACCCTCGTTCTTCATGCGGGTGAACTGGCGGCTGACCGTCTCGATGGTGAGGCCGAGCACGTCGGCGATCTGTTGCCGGGAGAGGGGAAGCGCGATCGTGACCGGCCCGGCGCCCGGGCCATCGTCGCCGGGTTCGGGCGCAATCCGCTCTGCCGTCTCGATCAAAAAGCTCGCCAGCTTCTGCTCCGCGTTCATGCGGCCCAGCAGCGTCATCCAGCGGCGCGTGCGGTCAAGCTCGGTCAGCGTGCGTTCGAGCAGCCTGTGCTCCAGCCGGGGATGGTCCCGCGCGAAACGGTCGAAATCCGCGCGCTGAAACACGCAGACCTGCACGGGGGTGAGCGCCTCCACGTCATAGGGCGTGCTCTGCCCGAAAGGCCGGCCCAGGAAATCGGACGCATAGGCAAGGCCGAGGATCTGCTCCTTGCCCTCCGCCGTCTGCGTCGACAGTTTCAGCACGCCGTCGATCACGTTCGCGACGAGGACCGCATCGTCGCCTTCCCACAACAGCGCCTCTCCCACAGCGAGCGTGCGCTGCCGCCCGATGGTGTTGAGCAGGCGGATCTCCTCATCGTCGAGATCGGCGCAGATCGCCCGGTTGCGCACCGAGCATGCCGCGCAGAAATTGTTCGGGCGACCGGAAATTATCGTGTCCATGCACGGCGAATAGGGATCGCGGACGCCGAGGCCAAGGAAAGATCGCCGCGACGGCGGATCACGATGGTCCCGCGATGTCGAGCCGCAGCGCGCGATCCCCCGTTTCCACGACCGCGGCGTCGATGAGGAAAACCTCGCGCAGGCGGCTGGCCGAAACCGTGGCTTGCGGGCTGCCATCGGCGACGAGGCATCCCTCGCTCATCCACAGCAGCCGGTCGGCATAGCGCAGTGCAAGGTCGAGATCGTGCACCACGGTGAGCACTGCCCGCCCCGCGCGCGCCATGTCGCGGAACAGCTGCATCGTCTGATGCTGATGCCGCGGGTCGAGCGCGGCGACAGGTTCGTCCGCGACGATGAGCGGGGTTTCCGCCGCGAGCGCACGGGCGAGGTGGGCCCGCGCCAGCTCCCCGCCCGAAAGCGTGTCGGCGGCGCGCTCCTCGAACCCTTGGAGATGGCAGGCGGCGAGCGCCCGCGCCACCGCGGCCCGGTCCTCCTGCGACAAGCGCCCCGGCGCCGCGCCAAAGGCGAACCGGCCCAGTGCCACGATATCGCCCACAGGCTGCGGCCAGACCAGCGGGCGGGCCTGCGGGAGATAGGCGATGCGGCGCGCGCGCGCCATTGGCGACAGCTTTGCGACCGGTGTGCCGTCGATGGTCGCCTCCCCGCCATCTGGCTTGAGCAGGCCGAGCGCGAGGCGCAGCAGCGTCGATTTTCCCGAACCGTTCGGCCCGATCAGCACGCTGAGCGTTCCGGGCTCCAGTGCGAAGCTCGCATCCTTCACCAGCGGCCTGTCGCCTGCGAGATAGCGCAGCCCATCTGCCCGAAGGAGCGTCATGCCAGCCGCCTGCGCGCCGCGATCCACACGAACACCGGCGCGCCAAAAAGCGATGCGACCACGCCCAGCTTCAGCTCCGCATCGGTGGGAAGCACGCGCACGCCAATATCCGCAATCACCAGCATCACCGCGCCGAGCAGCGCCGACGGCACGAGCAATCGCGCCGGATCATAGCGCAGGAACGGCCGCACGAGATGCGGCGCAACGATCCCGACGAACCCGATCGCGCCTGCCAGCGCCACCGCCGCCCCGGTGGCCAGCCCCGCGCCCAGAATCACGCACAGGCGTTGCCGCCCGAGGTCGAGACCGAGCCCCTCTGCCGCCTCGTCCCCCAATGCGAGCGCGGCCAGGCCCCGGCGCGACACCATCAATATGGCCGCACCGAGAGCCATGAACGGCGCGGCAAAGGCAAGGTCGGCAAGGCTGCGGTTGTCGACCGTGCCCAGCATCCAGTTCACCATGTCGGCAAGGCTGAACGGATTGGGCGCGAGATTCATCAACAATGCCATGACCGCCGCCGAAAAGCTGGACAATCCGACCCCGATGAGGATGAGCGTCACGACCGAACGCGTGACGATTGCCGCCGCCGCCACGACCATCGTCGCGAGCAGCGCGCCCCCCACCGCCGCGAGCGGCAGGACGAGCGGCCCCGCCGTCGCTAGCCCGAAATACAGCACGAAGGTCGCGAAAAGCGCCGCCGTCGCCGACACGCCGAGAATGCCCGGCTCGGCCAGCGGATTGCGCAGCAGCCCCTGCAGCGCGGCGCCGCTCATGCCGAGCGCCGCACCGACCATCGCGGCGGCCAGCGCGCGCGGCAACCGGATCTGCCACACCACCAGCCTGTCGCCCGCCGGACCTTGCCCGGCAAGCGCTGCGAGCACGCGCGAAAGTGGTAGGTCCACCGATCCCAGCAGCAGCGAAAGCAGCAACGCGCCCGCCAGCATGATCGCGAGAACGCCCGAAACGCGGCTCATCGCGGTGCCCTTTCGGCGCGGGCCAGCGCCTCGACCGCGTCGATCAGGAACCAGCCGCCACACGACGTCCATGCCCCGTCGAGCGGGACCACCGGCAATTCGCGCAATTGCGCCTGCGCGACCGGGTGGCGCGCCGCGCTCCAGCTGTCGACATGGTTCGTCGCGCTTTCGAAAAACGCCGCCGCGATGAGATCGGGGCGGTCATAGGCGAGCCGTTCGAGCGGGATCGGGTTCCAGCCGGGCCGATCCTGAAAATTCGAAAGCCCCGCGGCCCGCATCATTTCGTGGACCAGCGTGCCTTCGCCCGCGGTCACGCCCGCCGGGGTCATGTAAAGCGTGGCTTGGTCCGGTCCGCCCTGCTCCGCCACAGCCGCGAACCGCCGGTCCATCGCGGCGGCCACGGCGCGCGCGTCCTGTCCGTTGCCGAGGGCGCCGCCAATCCGCACGACCTCCTCCCGCACATCGGCGAGCGTTTCGGGAAAGCCGATCTGCACCACCGGCACGCCGGCCGTTTCCATGAAGGCCCCGACCGCCGGCCCGCCGCCATAGGACCGCACGACGAGATCGGGCCGCAACGCCAGCACGTCCGCCGTGCGCGGCCGCACCGTGGGAATGCCCGCGGCTTCGTGTCGCATATAGGAAAACCGTTCCCCGGCATCGGGCGAAAGCGCGAGTATGTCGTCCCGCTCCGCAAAGCGCAGGACATATTGATCGGCGCAATAATCGAGGCTGACGATCCGCCGGGGCGCCTCCGCATGCGCCACCGGGGCTTGCGCGTGCCGCTCCGCCGGGGCGCAGGCGAACAGCGGCAGGGCGAGCAATGACGCGCAAATGGCGCGAAACGCGATCATCGGCGACACCGCATGTTGGCGCAGGCCGCGTTCACGGTCAGGCGATCGCCGCGGCGTGCCGCAAAGGCGCCCGCGGGCAAGCGGGCGGCGACATGGCGGTACGCGGTACGGATGGGACGGGTGCGGTGCATGGCGAGCGTTCAAATCCCCGCCATGCGACGGTTCCGGCACCCGCATGGCCTGACATCGACATATGGCCATGCCGGCGATCCATGGGCGAATCACCGGCACCGAAAAACCGGCCTGGCTGTCGCTTCTGCGGAAAAGACGCTTTTCCTGTCCCGATGGCTGAACCCGGCCCCGGACGAACGACGCGACGGCAGGTTTCCTGGCTTGCCGATCATCGCCTGTGGGAACCGCCTTCCCGGCGTTCTGCCCCGAAAGGCAGGCGGCCAGTGACATGTGGTTCCAGGCTCCCGGCATACAGTTGCGGGCACAGCGCCGGCATCGAACCGGCTTCCCTCTTAGCTCCGGACGCTTTCACGTCCGCAGCACCGTCTTGCCGCGGCCATGCGGCGCGCGGGCGGCCATGTCAACGCGATTTGCGGGAATTGAAGATGGTAAGGAGACACCGGGAAAATGGTGCCCGAGGGCGGGATCGAACCACCGACACTACGATTTTCAGTCGTATGCTCTACCAACTGAGCTACTCGGGCATCGCCGTCGTGACAGCGTCACCGCGTTCGCGACCGGTCCGAAGAACCATCCGCGACGGGAGCGCCGCCTATGGCCAAAGCTGGCCTGCGTGTCCAGCCCCAATCGCATGGTTTTTTATGCGCGCTCTAACCATCCTCGTCGGGATCGTGCACCGGCACGTCGGCCGGCGGGCCGGGAATGGCGTAACCATCGCCGAGCCAGTTCGCGAGGTCGCGGTCCCGGCAGCGCGATGAACAGAACGGCGCATGGTCCGCATGGCGCGGCTTGGCGCAGATCGGGCATTTGCGGAGAGTCGTCATGCTTCCACCGCTTGGGCGAAACCGGCCTCGGGCGCAAGGGCAGGATCGGTCGTGATCCGCGTCGTGCGGCCCGTCCGGCGTGAAAGCTCGGCGATTCGCTCCTCCGACAGATGCGGGGCAAGGGCAGGATGGGCAGCGATCAAGATGGGGCCCGCGCCCGCGACCCGCTCCGCGCGGCGGAGCAACTGGCGCGCGGCGGCGGCCATGCGGCGATGGGCCACGCGGTGCAGGATCGACGGGCCGACGCTGCGCGAAACGATCTGTACGAAGCCGAAGCCGTTCATCGCCGTGCGTTCGTGCGCGAACCCGGCAAGGGCATGGGCCAGCGCGTCATCGACCGCGCGGCGGTCCGCCTTGTCCGGCAGGGTAGGAAAGTCGATACCGACCGATCCGCCCATGTCGAATCGGCGCAGCGCCGCCGCGATGGCCGGCACGGCGGCGAGCGATAAAGCGCGCGGCGGCAGGGTGCCGTCGATGTCGATCAAGGTCATGGCAGGCGTCGGGGACAGGACGATCGCTCCGCCGGTGAAATCGAGGCGCCGCTCGAACGCCTCGGCCATCAACGCGTCCCATTCGCCGCCGGGAAAGCTTCGCACGCGCACCGGATCGTGCCCTTCTTCGCGCAGCATGTCGAACAATGTCGGTGCGCTGCGCAAAGCGGCGTCGGTCGGGCGGGCCTGCGCGCGTTTCACGCGGCCCGGCTCGCCAATCGCGGCGCGCGTGATGTCAGCGTGATCTCGGCTCCCTCGCTCGCGTCGCGTGGCAGGCGCGATACCAGCACCTCGGTCCCGTCGGCGAGCCGCGCCGTCCCCCGCGCAGCGCCTGCGTGCCGCGCCACCAGCCGGGCCGCGACGACCGCGCCCGCCGCCAGCTCGCCCGGCCAGCGGATGCGCGCAGCGACAATGGCGTCATTCTCGATACAGGCCGCGCGTTCCTCCGCGATGCCGTCCTCGACGAGCCAGTCAGCCAATGGCGAAGCCTGCGGATTTCAGCAATGCGCGCGTTTCATAAAGGGGGAGGCCGACCACGCCCGAATGGCTGCCCCGGATCCACTGGACCAGCGCCTCGGCCATGCCCTGCAGCGCGTAGCCGCCGGCCTTTCCGTCCCATTCGCCGCTGGCGATATAGGCGGCGATTTCCTCGTGGGAGAGCACCTTGAAACGCACGATCGTCTCACTCAACCGTTCGCGGATCGTGCCGTCGGGCGCGCGCAGGGCAATGGCGGAAAGGACGCTGTGCCGGCGTCCGGACATGAGCGTGAGACAGGCGCGCGCGGTATCCGCATCCTCCGACTTGGGCAGGATGCGGCGACCCAGCGCAACGACCGTGTCGCCGGCCAGCACATGACCGGTATCGTCGCGGACGGCTTCGGCCTTTTCGCGGGCCATGCGGCGGGCATAGGCGCGTGGAAGCTCGCCATCGCAGGGCGTTTCGTCGATGTCGGCGGGCGCGATGCGGGCCGGCGCGAGGCCCAGGCGCGACAGCAGTTCGGCCCGGCGCGGGCTGGCCGAGGCGAGGATCAGTTCGGGCGCGGACATCGGTTCAGGCGCGGATACGGAACAGGTGCGCGCGGAGCGGCTCAGCTCGGCCCCGGACCGCCACGACCCGGCATGAAGCGATAGGTGATGCGGCCCTTCGTCAGGTCATAGGGCGTCAGTTCGACGAGAACCTCGTCACCGACGAGAACGCGAATCCGGTTCTTGCGCATCTTGCCCGCGGTGTGGCCGAGAATCTCGTGATCGTTCTCAAGCTTCACCCGGAACATTGCATTGGGCAGCAGTTCGACGACCGTGCCACGCATTTCGAGGAGTTCTTCTTTGGCCATGTGCGGGCTTCGTGCGCCCTTCCTTTCCGCTGCTGTTCGATGAATTCGTTCGTCCGGCCGAAACCGGAACGATGCGCGCCCATAGCGTCGCCGCGCCGAAATGGGAAGCGCCATGGGCAAATTCAAGCGATTACGCCCGTTTGGTCGTGCCGTGCCGCACTGCGACAAATTAATACCACCCGTGACTATCTCACGCAGGGGCGGTCTTCTATCGCAGGCCCATGATCATTCGTCCGACCTTCGGCGCGAGCGCGGCCATCGCCGTCATCGCATGCAGCAGCCCCGCCTTGGCACAGAACGGCAGCGATGCGCAGCCGGGCGGAGACGGCGTTGAGGGCGAGCCCGTCACGCTGGACGAAATCGTCGTCATCGCCCCGCGCCTTCGCGGTTCGGTCGATGCGCCGCAAGCGCCGGTGGCCGTGCTCGACGAGGAGGAGATCGCCGGTTTCGGCGCCGGCTCCATCGCCGAGCTGGTCGAGCAGCTCGCCACGCAGGTCGGATCGGGAAGCGGACGCGGCGGCGGCAGGCCGGTCTTTCTCCTCAACGGACAGCGCGTGTCGAGCTATCGCGAATTGTTCAACTATCCGCCCGAGGCGATCGCGCGGGTCGAGGTGTTGCCGGAGGAAGTCGCGCTGCGCTTCGGCTATCCCGCGACGCAGCGGGTCGTGAACTTCATCCTGAAGGACAATTTTTCGGCCCTGACCGCAGAGGTCGAATATGGCCAGCCGACAGATGGCGGCTATGCGACCAACGAACAGGAGGTCAGCCTCGCGCAGATCAACGGACGGAACAGGCTCAATATCGCGCTCGAACTCGAAGACAGCAGCGGGCTCACCGAGGCGGAGCGGGGCGTATCCTCCGCGCCTGCGCCCGTGTTCGGCGATGATGCGAACCCGGCCCGGTTCCGCAGCCTCGTTGCCGATACGCGCGATTTCGCGCTCAACGGCAACTGGTCCACCGGTCTGGGCGAGGATGGCGGCGGCGGTTCGCTTTCGTTCAACGGGGCGATCACGCGGTCGGACAGCGTGGCGCTCGCCGGGCTGGACACGGTGACGCTCACCGCGCCGGACGGGGCGAGCGCCTATCGCGCGCTTTATTCCGCGGCGCTGGGCTATGGCGCGCGGGTCCGCGACGTGCAGAGCAATGGTTTCGAACTCGGCACTGCGTTCAGCACGCGCCTTGGCGACTGGGACCTGACCGCGACGGGCAAGTGGACCCATTCGGAAAACCGCACGCGCAGCGATGTCGGCGCCGATACGGGCGCGCTCGCCGCCGCGGCCCTGGCCGGGGACGTGGCGATCGGTGCGCCGGTCGGCGATCTTTTGGCCACCGGGCTGATCCGCCCCGGCGGCAGCGAGCTGTCCCGCACCAATGGCGAGAATGCGACCAGTCTCGTGACCCTCGTCGGCCGCCCCGCCGAACTGCCGGGCGGGGAAATGACCATGACGCTGACCGCCGGTTACGACTGGCAGAATGTCGTGGGGCGCAACACGCGCAACCCGGCCAGCGCATCCGACCTGACGCGGGGCGATGCCAATGCGGGCGTGACGCTCGGCATTCCGATCACCAGCCGGCGGACAGGCTTCCTCGACGCGGTGGGCGACATCACGCTCGACCTGTCGGGCGGGGCGCGCCATCTCTCCGACTTCGGCATGCTCTATTCGGGGAGCGCCGGCGTCAACTGGGGCGTGACGGAGCGGCTGGGCCTCAATGCGAGCTTCAACTATCGGGAGGCGGCGCCCTCGCTGTCGCAGCTCGGCGCGCCGCGGATCGTGACCGTGGGGGCGACGGTGTTCGATTTCGCGAGCGGGCAGACGGTGCTGGCCAACCTGATTTCGGGCGGCAATCCCGACCTCGTCGCCGAGCGGCAGGGCGACTGGAAATTCGGGGCGAATTACGACCTCCCTTTCCTCGACCGGTCGCGCGTCATCGCCGAATATTTCGACGAGACGAGCAAAAACGTGTCCAGCGCCTTTCCCATACTCACCCCCGCGACCGAGGCGGCATTTCCCGGCCGCGTCATTCGCGATGGCGCGGGCAATCTCGTCGCCATAGACCAGCGCCCCGTGACCTTTGCCGAGCAGAACGGGCGCCGCCTCCGCCTGGGCTTCGACCTGTCCGACCGGATCGCCGCGCGCGATCAGGACGGCGCGCAAAAGGGCGGGCGCGGCGGCGGGCCGGGGTTCGGCCGGAACGAAGGTGGCGGACGCTGGCAGCTGGGGTTCTACCACACGATCCGGTTTCAGCAGGACGTGCTGGTCTCCGACAACGGGCCAAGGCTGGACCTGCTCGACGGGGCGGCGCTTTCGGGCAATCCGACCGCGCGGCACCAGTTCGAGATGAACGGCGGCCTTTTCTACGAAGGGATCGGCCTGCGGCTTTCGGGCGATTACGTGGGCAAAAGCGCGATCGACGGCACGCTCACGGGGCGGGACACCACGCTGACCTTCGATCCGATCATCCGGTTCGATGCGCGGATCTTCGTCGATCTGGGGCAGCAGGACAGCCTTGTCGAAAAATGGGGCTTCCTCGACAACAGCCGGGTTTCGCTGCGCATCGACAATATCTTCGATGCACAGCAACGCGTGACCGATGCGACCGGCGCGGTGCCGGTCAATTACCTGCCCGATTTCCTCGATCCCGCCGGCACGTTTTTCGAGATCGATTTCCGCAAGCAATTCTGAACGCGCAATGGGAGGCGCGAGGGCGGTTCCATTCCGGCTCTTGCGCCCCTATCTCCTCCGCCATGGCCAAGACCCCCGCCGCCCCGCCTGCAAACGCATCGTCGGACCGCTTTCTCGAGGAGAAGGCGACCCATACCGTGCGCGGGTCGGGTGGCGGCACCGACATCGCCGCCGGCGTCGCCGCCATCCGCGAGGTGCAGCGCACGTTGAAGCCCAAGCCCGGCGTGTATCGCATGCTCGATGCGAAGGGCGAGGTGCTCTATGTCGGCAAGGCCCGCGCGCTGAAAAACCGGGTCGCCAATTATACGCAGGTCGAACGATTGTCGAACCGCCTGCGCCGCATGGTCAGCCAGACCCGCGGCATGGAGATCGTCACCACCAATTCGGAGGCCGAGGCGCTCCTGCTCGAGGCGCAACTGATCAAGCGGTTTCGCCCGCCCTACAATGTGTTGCTGCGCGACGACAAAAGCTTTCCGTTCATCCTGCTGCGCAGCGATCACGATTTTCCGCGCATCATGAAACATCGCGGCGCACGCCGGGCGAAGGGCAGCTATTACGGCCCGTTTGCCAGCGCCGGATCGGTCAACACCACGATCAACGCGCTGCAGAAACTGTTCCTGCTGCGGTCCTGCACCGACAGCTTTTTTTCCCGGCGCGACCGGCCCTGCCTGCTCTATCAGATCAAGCGATGTTCCGCGCCCTGCGTCGGGCGCATCGATGCGGAGGGTTACGACGCGCTCATCCGGCAGGCGAAGGATTTCCTCGGCGGGAAATCGGGCGCGGTGCAAAAGGAGATCGAGGCCGACATGGCGCGCGCCGCCGCCGATCTCGATTTCGAACGGGCCGCCATGCTGCGCGACCGTCTGCGCGCCGCGACCTTTATCCAGGGCAGCCAGGCCATCAATGCGAATGGGGTCGGCGATGCGGACGTGTTCGCCATGGCGGTGAAGGGCGGGCAGACCGGGATACAGGCGTTCTTCATCCGCGGGGGGCAGAACTGGGGCCATCGCGCGTTCTTTCCCCGGCACGACGGCGACATGGATGCCGAAGCGGTGATGGCCGCCTTCCTCGCGCAGTTTTACGAGGAGGTGCCGCCCGCGCCCATCGTGCTGATCGATCGGGAGCTGGAGGAGCGCGAATTGCTGGAGGATGCGCTGTCCGAACTCGCCGAACGGCGGGTCAGCATATCCGTGCCGCAGCGCGGGGACCGTCGCCGCCTGCTCGAACAGGCGTCGCGCAATGCGACCGAGGCGCTGGACCGGCGCCTCGCCGAAACCAGCACGCAGGCCCGGATCATGCGCGAAACGGCCGAGTTCCTCGAACTGGCCGAGGTGCCCTCGCGCATCGAGATCTACGACAACAGCCATATTCAGGGCGCGAACGCAGTCGGCGCGATGGTCGTCGCCGGGCCGGAAGGGTTCCTCAAAAACCAGTATCGCAAGTTCAACATCAAGAGCGCGCAGACCAACGACGATTTCGGCATGATGCGCGAGGTGATGAACCGCCGCTTCGCCCGCGCGCTCAAGGACGATCCCGACCGCGAAACGCTGGGCAAGCAGGATGCGGCATGGCCCGATCTCGTGCTGGTCGATGGCGGCAAGGGCCAGTTGTCGAGCGTGATGGACACGCTGGAGGAGCTGGGCATCGAGGACGTCGCCGTCGTCGGCATCGCCAAGGGACCGCATCACGGGCGCGAGGGGCGCGAGGTGTTTCATTTCCCCGACGGGCGGGAAAAGATGCTGCCGACCAATTCGCCGGTGCTGTTCTATCTTCAGCGTCTGCGCGACGAGGTGCACCGTTTCGCGATCGGCGCCCACCGCGCCAAACGCAGCCGCGCGATCAGCGCCAGCCCGCTCGACGAAATTCCAGGCATCGGCCCGGCGCGCAAACGGGCGCTGCTGCTCCATTTCGGGACGGCGGGAAAGGTGCGGGCCGCATCGCTCGACGATCTCGCGCGGGTGCCCGGCGTTTCGGAGCAGGTCGCGCGCACCATCTATGATTTCTATCACCCCGGCGGGTGAGCGGGCGCTGGATTTGTCCCGGCCCATACCCTAGACCCCGGATCGGCAAACAGGAGAACGACCCATGAGCAGCCTCGTCGGACCGGATGAAGACAATCCGCTCGGCAAGCCCGATGTCCCGGACGAGGTGCAGGACGCGATCCGCACGCTGATCCGCTGGACCGGCGACGATCCGGAGCGCGAGGGTTTGCTCGACACGCCGAAACGGGTCGCGCGCGCCTGGCTCGAATATTGCCAGGGATACAGGGAGGATCCGTCGATCCACCTGTCCCGCATATTCGAGGAGGTGGGCGGCTATGACGAGGTCGTCCTGCTCCGCGACATCCCGTTTCAGTCGCATTGCGAACACCACATGGCGCCGATCATCGGCAAGGCGCATATCGCCTATCTCCCGCGCGATCATGTCGTCGGCATTTCCAAGCTCGCCCGCGTGCTGCACGGGTTTGCCCGCCGGTTGCAGATCCAGGAACGGCTCACCGCCGAGGTCGCCGAATGCATTTGGGACCATCTGAAACCGCATGGCGTCGCCGTGGTGATCGAGGCGAGCCATGCCTGCATGACCGCGCGGGGGGTGCGCACGCCGGGCGTCGGCATGACCACGAGCCGCATGATGGGCGTGTTCCGCGACGACGATCGCAGCCGCAAGGAAGTCTTGTCACTGATGGGGTATTGATGAGCGAGCATCCCGAAAATTCCGATTTCTTCCGCAAGGTGCTGAGCCACTGCAGCACCGCGGTCACTGTTATCACCGCGCCCGGCGCCGCCGATGGCGACGGCCCCGTCGGCATGACCGTGGGCTCGTTCCTGTCGGTGTCGCTCGATCCGCCGCTGGTCGCGTTCCTCCCTGCTACGAGCAGCAGCACGTGGCCGCGGATCCGCGACGCGGGCAAGTTCTGCGCCAACGTGCTCACGCAGGATCAGATGGATCTGTGCACCCGGTTCACCCGGCCCGTGGCCGACCGTTTCGCCGGGGTCGGCTATCGCATGTCGGACAATGGCTCGCCCATTCTCGACGATTGCCTGGCCTTCGTCGATTGCGACATCGAGGCGGTGCACCCCGCCGGCGACCACGTGTTCGTGGTGGGGCGGGTGCGCGAACTCGCGCTGGAAAAGGAAAGCGAGCCGTTGCTCTTCTTTCAGGGGCGCTACCGCGCGCTTCTCCCGCTGGGCGAGGGGTAGGCGCGTTGACCGGCTTGCCATAATCTGTCGCCTCACATAGCGAAAGCTGCGCGATGCCGACGGGGCGAGAGGCGGAAGGGGGATCAGTGAAGAAGGCGGATGACACCGACTATCCGGTAACCGGGCGATTTCTGCAGGGCAGGCTGCGTCACGCCATGTCACGGCACGAGGCGGACGCGACCGAGGCGATGTTCGATACTGTCGAGCGTTTCGACGATGGCCATGTGCTGTCCCGGCGCGGAGAGCTGGTGAACAGGTCGACGATCCTCGTAGACGGCTATGTCATTCGGGCCGTCGTCGAACGGGACCGCCGCCATATCGTCGGGATCCAGGTGCCCGGCGACTTCATCGACCTGCATGGTTATGCGCTCAAGCGGCTGGACCACGATCTCGTCGCGGTGGGGCCGGTGCGCGTGTCCTTCGTCGACCATGAACGGCTCAACCACACGTTGCGCGGCGATCTGCATCTGACGCGGCTGATGTGGTTTTCGACGCTGCTCGATGCCTCGATCCACCGGGCGTGGATCATGAAGATGGAGCAATTGCCCGCCGATGGCCGGCTCGCCCATCTCCTGTCCGAGATATGGGAGCGGCTGCGGCTGGTCGGGCTGGGCGATGCGCAGGGTTTCGACTTTCCCATGACGCAGATCGACCTTGCCGATGCGTGCGGCACGACCGCGATCCACATGAACCGCATGGTGCAGAAATTGCGTGCCGGCGGTGTCGTCGATATTCGCCGGGGGCGCGTGAACGTGCTCGATCATGCGCAGCTGCGCAGCATTGCGCGATACGATCCCGATTATCTCTATGGTCCGGGCGATCTCGCGGTTGGCGCCCATTTCGAGATAGCGGATTGATGCCGGGCGGATTTCCCACAAAGCGAAAGGCCACGCCATGAAACCCATTCCCGCGCTCCTGCTCACCGCGATGCTGTGTGCATGCGGCGCCGCCGACGACGACACGCCCCCGGTCGACAGCGAGGTCGTGGCGGACGGTGCGGACGATGGTGCGACCCTCCAGCCAAGCGACCAATCGCTGGCCGATCCGGCACCCGGTTCGGTCACCGCGCCTGCGGACGGCGTGCGTGGGTCGGGGGACGGCGCCCCCATGGCGATACCGGCATCGATGCGGGGCCGGTGGGGCATGACGCGCAACGATTGCGACGGACCCGCTTCGGTGGCCAAGGGTTTGCTGACTATCGAAACGAACAGGCTGACCTTTTACGAATCGGTGGGCACGTTGGCCGATGTGAGGGAACGGTCGGACGATTATCTGCGCGCCGAATTTGCGTTCGAGGGCGAAGGCATGGAATGGCGCCGGGACATGACGCTCCTGCGCGAGGGGGACACGTTGCTGCGCCGCGAATCCGGGCCCGATGCCATGCGCGGGCAGCAAAGATATATGCGTTGCGCGTGAACCGCGCGGCCCGCGATGCGTAGGTAAGGAAACACCCGTCCCGCCGCGCGGCGAAGGCGGCGGCCACAAGAATGATCGACCGCGCCTTCGCGGCTGAAGAGGAAACGAGACACGATGGAAGACCAGTTTTCACTGACCGGCGACCAGATCGCCATTCAGGAGATGGCGCAGCGCTTCACCGCCGACAATATCACGCCCCATGCCGGCGAATGGGACGAGAACGCGATCTTCCCCCGCGATACGATCAAGGCGGCGGCAGAGCTGGGCTTCGGGTCGATCTACGTGTCGGAGGAATCGGGCGGGATCGGGCTCGGCCGGCTTGAGGCTGCGCTCATCATGGAGGCGATGGCCCATGGCTGCCCCTCGACCAGCGCGTTCATCTCGATCCACAACATGGCCGCCTGGATGATCGACCGTTTCGGCGGCGAGGCGGTGAAATCGAAATATCTGCCCGACCTCATCGGCATGGACCGGCTGGCGAGCTATTGCCTGACCGAACCGTCTTCGGGTTCCGACGCGGCGGCGTTGAAGACGAAGGCCGTGGACAAGGGCGACCATTACGAGGTCACCGGATCCAAGCAGTTCATTTCGGGCGGCGGCGAGAATGAAATCTACGTCGTGATGGTCCGCACCGGCGCCGACGGACCGAAGGGCATTTCGTGCCTCGTCATCGAAAAGGACATGGACGGCGTGTCCTTCGGCGCGAACGAGAAGAAGCTGGGGTGGAAGAACCAGCCCACCGCGCAGGTCATCTTCGACAATGTAAAGGTGCCCAAGGAAAACCGCGTCGGCGACGAGGGGCAGGGTTTCTCCATCGCGATGACCGGGCTTGACGGCGGGCGGCTCAATATCGGGGCGTGCTCGCTCGGCGGGGCGCAGCGCGCACTGGACGAGGCGATCGCCTATACCAAGGACCGGACGCAGTTCGGCAAGGCCATCGCCGATTTCCAGAACACGCAATTCACCATCGCGGAAATGGCCGCAGAGCTGGAGGCGGCGCGCGCGCTGCTTTACCTCGCCGCGGTGAAGGTCACGAACGAGGCGCCGGACAAGACGCGCTTTGCCGCGATGGCGAAGATGATCGCGACCGAAACCGGATCGCGCGTCGTCGACCATGCACTGCAACTGCATGGCGGCTACGGCTATCTCAAGGATTACCCGATCGAGAAACTGTGGCGCGACCTTCGCGTTCATTCCATTCTCGAAGGCACGAACCAGATCATGCGCATGATCGTGGGCCGCGATCTCCTGCGCGATTGATAGACAAGCGAAGGCTGCACATGACCGACGACGTACATATTCACGCGCACGGGGCGGCGGGGCATATCTCGCTCAACCGGCCCAAGGCGATCCATGCGCTCACCCTCGACATGTGCGAGGCGATGACGGAGGCGCTGCGCGGCTGGGCCGGGGACGATGCGATCCGGGCCGTGCTGCTCGACCATGCCGAAGGGCGGGGTTTCTGCGCGGGCGGCGACGTGACCCTGCTGCGCCGATCGGCGATGGAGGATGCGGGCGTGCGCGGGCGCGAATTCTTCGCCCTCGAATACAGGCTCAACCATCTGATGTTCACCTATGACAAGCCGATCGCGGCATTCATGGACGGCATCACCATGGGCGGCGGCGTCGGCATCGCGCAGCCGTGCCGGTACCGCGTGGCGACCGAGAACACGAAATTCGCCATGCCGGAAACGGGCATCGGCCTTATCTGCGACGTGGGCGGCGGGTGGTATCTGCCGCGCCTGCCGGGGCGCGTGGGGCAGTTCATCGGGTTGACCGGGGCGCGGCTCGACGGGGCGGAATGCGTGTGGGCGGGCATTGCCACCCATTACATCCCGTCCGAAAAGCTCGCCGAGGTGAAGGCCCGCATCATTGCCGAGCCGGGCGACATCGCCGCCATCCTGGATGAGGCAAGCGAAACCCCGCCCGAGGCCCGCATCGCGGCCAATCGGGAGGCGATCGACCGGCTCTTCGCCTCCGACGATCTGGAAACGATCCTCGCCGCGCTGGAGGCCGACGATAGCGACTGGGCGGCAAAGGAGCTGAAGACCCTTCGCACGAAAAGCCCGACAAGCTGCAAGGCGGTGCTGCGCCAGTTGCAGCTCGGCGCCGAGGCGGAGGATTTCGCCGCGAACATGGCGATGGAATATCGCGCCGCCGGGCGCATCATCACCCGTCCCGATTTTGCAGAGGGCGTGCGGGCCCTGCTCGTGGACAAGGACAACGATCCCCAATGGCAACCGGCCACGGCCGACGCAGTGCGCGAGGATGACATCGACGCGCTGTTCGCAGCCCTGGACGGGGAAGAGGAATGGAGACCGCTATGAGCTACGAAACGATTACCGTCGAACAGAAGGGCGCGGTCACGCTGATGACGCTGAACCGGCCCAAGGCATTGAATGCCCTCAATTCCCAGGTTCTGGAGGATCTGATCGCCGCGTTTGCGGAGTATGAGGAGGACGATAGCCAGCGCTGCGCCGTTCTCACCGGCAGCGGGGAGAAGGCGTTTGCCGCCGGCGCCGACATCAAGGAGATGGTCGACAAGTCGAGCGCGCAATTCTTTACCGAGGATTTCTTCGCCGGCTGGACCAGCCGCCTTGTCAAAGCGGTGCGCAAGCCGTGGATCGCCGCGGTCAACGGGTTCGCGCTCGGCGGCGGGTGCGAGCTTGCCATGATGGCCGATTTCATCATCGCCAGCGACACCGCGATGTTCGGACAGCCGGAGATCAAGCTCGGCGTGGCGCCGGGCATGGGCGGGTCGCAGCGGCTCACCCGCGCGGTCGGCAAGGCGAAGGCGATGGACATGTGCCTGACCGGGCGCAACATGAATGCCGAGGAAGCGGAGCGCAGCGGGCTGGTATCCCGTGTGGTGCCCGCCGCCGAGCTCATGGACGAGGCGATGAAGGCGGCCGAGGCGATCGCCGGCATGGCGCCGCTCGCCGCGATGGTGAACAAGGAAATGGTCGACGCGGCGTTTGAAACCACGCTCGATCAGGGATTGCTGTTCGAGCGGCGCGCGTTTCAGATTCTGACCGCGACCGAGGACAAGAAAGAGGGCATGCAGGCGTTTGTCGAAAAGCGCGCAGCCCAGTGGAAGGGACGCTGACATGAAGATCGCATTTATCGGCCTTGGCAACATGGGCAGCGGCATGGCCGCAAATCTGGTGAAGAACGGCCATGAGGTCGCCGCATTCGACCTGTCGGCGGAGGCGCTGGAGACCGCGCAGGCCAAAGGCATCGCCACCTATGGCACCGTGCGCGAAGCGGTGGAGGGCGTCGATGCGGTCGTGTCCATGCTGCCCAACGGCGACATCGTCAAAAGCGTCTATACAGGGTCGGTCATCGGCCATGCGCCGCGCAGCGCCGTGCTCATCGATTGTTCGACCATCGACGTCGAAACCTGCCGCACCGTCATCGCCAAGGCGACCGAGGCGGGGCACGACATGGTCGACGCGCCGGTGTCCGGCGGGATCGCCGCGGCCAATGGCGGCACGCTGACCTTCATGGTGGGCGGCACGCAGGAGGCCTGCGAACGCGCACGCCCCGTGCTCGAGGCGATGGGCAAGGCGGTCATCCGCGCGGGCGATGCTGGCGCCGGACAGGCCGCGAAAATCTGCAACAACATGCTGCTCGGCATTCAGATGATCGGCACGTGCGAAGCGTTCAAGCTGGCCGAAAGGCTGGGCCTCGATGCGCAGAATTTCTACGACATCGCGTCGGTGTCATCGGGGCAATGCTGGTCCATGACGAGCTATTGCCCGGTGCCCGGCGTCGGCCCGCAAAGCCCGTCGGACAATGATTACGATGGCGGCTTTGCCACCAATCTCATGCTGAAGGACCTGCGCCTTGCCATGGCGGCGGCGAAATCGGCCGAAAGCGCGACCCCGATGGGCGAGCGGGCCAAGGAACTGTTCGAGGATCACGACGCCGACGGAAACGGCGGCAAGGATTTCTCCTCGATCATCCGCCGCCTCTGATCCGCGGCAGGGCGGGGCGGCGGGGCGTATCGCGCGCGTTCTGCGCCGCGCGCTCCGCCCGCCGTTCCCGCTTTTTCGCGGCGAGTTCCTGCTTGTGTCCAAAGCTCACATGGCTGTCGGCGAGCACGGCGCCGCGATGGCCGATGGGGCGGTCCGGCCCCTCGGTCGAATCCTGGATCGTCTGCCGCTCCGCTTCTGCATTGAGCAGCGCGCCGATCAATATGCCGTAGGCCGACAGGAACAGCCACATCAGGAACACGACGATCGCCGATAGCGAGCCATAGGTGGCGTTATAATCCGACACATAGGCGACATAGGCGGAAAAGGCGAAGGACACGCCGATCCACAATATCGTCGCCAATACCGCCCCGGGCGCGAGCCAGCGCCATTTCGCCGGGCGCCGGTCGGGCCCGAACCGCATGATCATGGCAAACCCGATACTGCCGAGCGCGACCGCCGCACCATAGGTCAGCAGCTTGATGAAAAACCCCGTCCACGGCCCGAAGAACACCGTGGTCTGCCGCGCGAGCCAGGTCAGCGCCGCCCCGCTCACCACCCCGATCAGCGCGATGCCGATCGCCGCCAGCGTCAGCACCGCCGCCCGCAGCGTCAGCCGCAATATATTGCGCGTTTCCGGTTCCTCGTTAATGACGTTCAATGCGCGGATGAGCCCGCTTGCCGCCCGCATTCCGCCATAGATCGCGAAGA
This sequence comes from Croceicoccus hydrothermalis, assembly GCF_022378335.1. Classification (GTDB taxonomy): domain Bacteria; phylum Pseudomonadota; class Alphaproteobacteria; order Sphingomonadales; family Sphingomonadaceae; genus Croceicoccus; species Croceicoccus hydrothermalis. The sequence continues at coordinate 198,703 of NZ_JAIQCI010000003.1, read as the reverse complement.
ACAGCGCGATGACGAGCGCGAATCCCGCGACTTCGCTGCTGGTATTGACCACGCCAAGGAGCTGATCCTCGATCAGGCGCGCGGCATCGGACGGCACCACCTCGACCACGGTGCGCATCTGTTTCTCGACGAGATCGACATTGCCGACGAGGCCATAGATCATGACCGTGGCGGCGATGAGCGGCGTGATGGCGAGAAAGGTAAAGAACGCGACCCCGCCCGCCAGCAGGCCGAGGTTGTGAAAACCGACCATCACATAGACGCGTTTCAACACCGCCAGCCATCCCGAAAACGGGATGTGATGCGGCCAGGTCGCGACCGCGCCGGGGTCCCCGTTTTCGATCGTTTCGCCCGCATCGGGCGCGTCTGTGTCCTTTTCGCTATTGTTTTCCATGGCATCGACGGGCAGACGGTTGGGATACGAGGTTTCGGCGTTCGGGGTTTCGGCGAATGGTGGTTCGGTCGGCGTGCGATCGATCATCCGTTGCGGACCTCTTTATTTTGACGCTGCGGGAATTGCGGTTGCACATGACAGGAACGCATATCGGTCGATTTGGCAAGCATGTCCTTGCCAGCGCGTCTTTTCTGGCGATGGCGCAGGTCGGTGCCGCCGCGGCACAGGATGCCGAGGTGCCTTACGATCGTGCCGGGCCGCAGGCGGCGGATAACACCGAGGCCGACCCTCTCCCCGTGCCCGCGCCGCCCGCCGATGTAACCCTGCCCGAGGTCGAAACGATCATCTCGGACGAGGAATTTGCAGAATCCATTCCCGACCTCGATGCCGAAAGCGACCCCGCGCTCGACATGCCGCTGGAATCCATTGCGGAGTTCGAACGCCGCCTTGCCGAGGAGCAGGCCGATGCGGAACCCGAAATGGGCGCGGACGCTCCGCTTGGCGATCCGGCGCTGGCCGATGGCGACGCGGTGGAGGAGATCGGCGATGCGCCCGTGCGCGATGCGGAGCTGACCGCGCCGCTCCCGCCCATTTCCGCGTTCGAGGTGGAGCCGGTGGAATTTGCCGAGGGCGAGGAAGATACCGAGGTGACCGAGGTTTCGTATGAAATCGCGCTCAACGGGATCGACGAAATCGACGCGGAAACGGATGTGAACATCCGCGACATGTTCAACGATCTGTCCGCCCTGCGGTCGGACGATCGCACCGCGAACAATGTCGCGCAGGTGTCCGCCCGGCTGACCGAGGACAGCGTCCTGATCGAGCGTATCCTCGCCTCCGAAGGGTGGTTCGGCGCCAGTGTCGAGACGCGCATCGACCGCGCCGACGTCGCCGATGGTCAGCCGCTGACCGCCGTGATCGACGTCACGCCCGGACAGCGTTACGAATTTGCCGACATCGTCATCGATGCCGAGCCCACGACGCCGCCCGATCTCATCCGCGAAAACCTGCCCCTTTCCATCGGCGAGCCTATCGTCGCCACGCGGGTGCAGGGGGCGGAGGCGAACGTGGCCGTGGCACTTCCGCACAATGGCTATCCGTTCGCCGCCGTCGGCCAGCGCGACATATTGCTCGACGCCGAAACGGGGGGCGGGGTCTATACCCTGCCGGTCGATACCGGGCCGCGCGCGGTGTTCGGCGGGATCGAGACGACGGGCGATCTTGCCTTCGATGCGGAGCACGTCGCCGTGCTCGCCCGCTTCGAGCGGGGCGAGCTTTACGATAGCGACATGGTCGACGACCTGCGTCAGGCGCTCGTCGCGACGGGCTTGTTCAACACCGTCACGGTCGAGCCGCAGCGCACCGGCGAGGATGCCGGCACGGTCGAGGGCGGCCCCGCGGAATACGCCACCGTGCTGGTCGAGCAGGACGCCGGACCGCCGCGCACCATCGCCGGCAGCGCCGGTTACGGCACCGGGCAGGGCGCGCGGGTCGAGGCGACATGGACGCATCGCAATCTGTTCCCGCCCGAAGGCGCATTGATCGCCCGCGCCATCGCCGGCACGCAGGAGCAGGGCGCGGGCGTGACGTTCCGCCGGTCCAATGCCGGCCGCCGCGACCGCACCTTCGAAATCGCCGCCGAGGCCTTGCGCAGCGATTTCGACGCGTTCGAGGCGCTCACCGGCCGGCTCGCCGCGCGGGTGAATTACGATTCCACCTCCATCTGGCAGAAACCGCTGACCTATGCCTATGGCGTGCAGCTGCTCGGCACGATCGAGGAGGATTACGATTTCGACCTCGGCGAGGTGCGGCGCCGCACCTTCGGCATCGCCGGGCTGACCGGGCAGGTCGGGCTGGACAGCACGAAGAGCCTGCTCGACCCGACGAGCGGGTTTCGCGTCACCGCGCTCATCGAACCCGAAGCCTCGGTGCAGGATTCCTTCGACACCTACGTACGCGCCCGTCTCGCGGCGAGCGCCTATTACCCGGCGACCGATTCCATCGTGCTTGCGGCGCGGGTGGCGGCCGGCACAATTCAGGGGATCGACCGCTTCGACCTCGCGCCGTCGCGCCGGTTCTACGCCGGGGGCGGCGGTTCGGTGCGCGGGTTCGGGTTCCATGAACTCGGGCCCAAGGTCGAGGTGCCCAACCCGAATTTCGACCCCGAGGATCCGGACGAAACCGCCAATCCGTTCCGCTTCCGGCCGCTCGGCGGGCTCAGTTTCAACGAGCTCGCGGTCGAGGCGCGCTACCGGTTCGGCAATTTCGGCGTCGTCGGCTTCGTCGATGCGGGGCAGGTCTACCTCGACAGCGTGCCCGATTTTTCGGGCCTTCGTTACGGCGTCGGTCTCGGCGGGCGGTTCTATACCAATTTCGGGCCGCTCCGGCTCGACGTGGCGATGCCCATCGACAAGCAGCCGGGTGAAAGCTCGGTCGCGGTCTATGTTTCAATCGGGCAGGCGTTCTGATGGCGGATATGCGGGACGGGGAAGAGCAGCCGGTGACGGACGAAACCGCCGAAGAAGTGCGCGGCGACGACACCATGGTGGAGAGCGGCGAGGACACCCGCACGCATCGCCGCTGGCCCGTCCGCGTCGCGAAGGGCGTTGCGATCGTCCTCGTCGGTATTGCCGTGCTGGTCGCGCTGGTGATCTTCGGCCTCAATACGCAGCCGGGCCGGCGGTTCGTCGCCGAGCAGATCGCCGGGCTCGAATTCGAAAACGGCATGGAAATCGACATCGGCCGCATCGACGGTTCGCTCTATGGCGCGATGGTGCTGCACGATTTCACCGTGTCGGACCCGCGCGGGGTGTTCCTGTCCTCGCCCGAATTGCGCGTCGACTGGCGCCCGTTCGCCTTCGTGAACAACCATGTCGACGTGCGCAGCGCCACGGCGGAGCGGATCACGCTCGCGCGTCTGCCCCAGTTCAACGAGACGGAAAGCGAGGGCCCGCTGCTTCCCGATCTCGACATCGATATTGGCGTCCTGCGCGTGGATCGGTTCGTCGTCGGCGAGGCCGTCACGGGGGAGCGGCGCGTGCTGTCCCTCGGCGGCGAGGCGCATATCGCCGACGGGCGCGCGCTGGTCGCTCTCGACGCGCGGACGATCGGCGGGGCGGATGCGACGGGCGGCGACCGGCTTGCGCTCACACTCGACGCGGTGCCGGAGGAAAACCGGCTCGACATCGATGTGAAGCTGCTCGCGCCGCAGGGCGGGGTGGTCACCACGCTCGCCGGGCTGGATCAGCCGGTTGCGCTCGACCTATCGGGCCGGGGCGACTGGGCGCGGTGGAACGGCCGGCTTGCCGCCAATCTGGGCGGCTCGGAATTTGCACGGCTCGCTATCCTGGCGCGTGACGGCACCTTTACCGTGCGCGGGCCGACGCGCGTGGCGCGCCTGTTCGAAGGGCAGACGGCGGCCTTGCTCGGCCCCGTGACCACCATCGACATGACCGGCGCGCTGAACGAACGCAGCGCGAATCTTATCGGCACGATCGAAAGCGACGCGCTGCGCGTGGGTGCGGACGGCATCATCGATCTTTCCGACAACAGTTTCGACGACATGAAGATCACGCTGGCGCTCACCCGCCCGTCGGTGCTCGCCGAAAATCTGAGCGGGTCGGGCGTGCGCGGCAACCTCACGCTCGACGGCGCGTTCGCGGCGCCGACGGTCCAATATGCGCTCGCAGCCGACCGGATCGCGATGGCGGACATGGCGCTCGTCAATTTCGCGGCCGAGGGCGCGGCGCGGGTCGATCCCGACCGGATCCTCATCCCGGTGCAGGCGCGCGCATCGCGCATTACCGGGCTCGACACGGTGGCGGGCGGCACGCTCGCGGATGTGCGGCTCGCGGGTGATATTGCGATTCAGGGTCCGCGCATCCTGTCCGACAACATGCGGATACAGTCGGACCGGATCGATGCGAATGTCATCCTGCTCGCCGACATGTCGACCGGGCTTTATACCGGCGCGATCGACGGGCGGATCGACAATTACCGTGTGGAAAGCGTCGGTATCTTCGACATCACGACCGATGTCGATCTGCGGACCGAGGCGGGCGGCTACGCACTCGCCGGGCGGGTCAGCGTGCGTTCGCGCAGGCTTGAAAACGAAAGCGTGCGCGACTTCCTCGGCGGCAATGCGCTGGCGTCCGCCAATGTGCGCTATGCCCCCGATGGCACCATCAATTTCACCAATCTGAGGCTCGAGGCCCCGCTCGTCCGCATTACCGGCGGCAGCGGGCGTTACAGCACCGACGGGCGCATTGCGTTCAATGCCGACGCGATCACCGATGCCTATGGCCGCGTCGGCGTGCGCGTCGCGGGCACCATCACCGATCCGCAGGCGACGATCACCGCCGAAAACCCCAATTTCGGGATCGGCCTTGCCAATCTGAATGCCGAGATTCGCGGGACCGGCAATGGCACGGGCTACCGGCTCGACCTCACCGGCGACACCGATTACGGCGCGCTGACCGCGGATGTCACGCTGGGGCTAGGCGATGCGACGACGGTGCAGATCAACAGCGCCAATCTCGGCGGGATCGATTTTACAGGCTCGCTGCGTCAGACTTCGGCGGGGCCGTTTGCCGGGCGGCTGCTCGCCAACGGGCGCGGGCTGACGGGCGTGGTCCGCCTCGATGCCGAGGGGCGGTATCAGGAAGCGTTGTTCAACCTGCGCGCGAACGATACCACGCTCGAGGGGCCGGCCAATCTCGCCATCGGTTCGGCGAAGATCGACGGTCGCGTCGTGCTCTACGATCAGCCTTACGTGGTCGCCGCGGCGCAGCTGGCGCGCGTGCGGTACGGTTCGTTCGACATCAATGCCGCGCGCGCCACCGTCGATTATCGCGGCGGCACGGGCAAGGCGAAGCTGCTGGCCGAAGGGACCAGCGGCGTGCCGTTCCGCGTCGCGCTCAACGCCGACATGACGCCGCAATTGTGGCGCGCGGCGGTCAAGGGCCGGGTGCGCGGTATCGATTTCGCCACGGTCAATCCCGCCCGCATCGTGCCCGGAAACGGCAGCTATGAACTCATGCCCACGCGCATCGATTTCGGGAGCGGCAATCTCCGCCTCGCCGGCACTTACGGTGACGGGATCAAGGTGCAGAGCCGGCTCGATTCGCTCGACATGGCTATCGTCAACGCCTTCGTTCCGGGCCTTGGCCTCGGCGGCAACGCGACCGGCAGCCTCGATTTCGCGCAGGCCGGGCCGAATGCCTTCCCCCGCGCCGATGCCCGCCTGTCGATCGACGATTTCACCCGCACCACTGCCGCCTCGGTGAGCCAGCCGGTCGACATCAATTTCGTCGGCAAGCTGCTCACCAACGGGGGCGAGGCGCGCGCCGTCATGCGGCGCCGCGGCACCGTCATCGGGCGCATGGTCGCCTCGCTCAACCCACTCCCGCCCGGCGCGGGGCCGTGGACGCAGCGCCTGCTCATGGCGCCGCTGTCGGGCGGCATTCGGTATAACGGGCCGGCCGATACGCTGTTCTCCTTCGCCGGACAGCCGGATCAGCGGCTTTCCGGCCCCATCGGCGTCGCGGCGGATTTTTCGGGCCGGGTGTCGGACCCCGATCTTGCCGGGATCATCCGGGCCAAATCGCTGACCTATGAAAACCTGACCTATGGGACGCGGCTCACCAACATGGCGTTGCAGGGGCGTTTCGACGGGAGCGAACTCAGGATCGAGCGCATGACCGCCACGGCGGGCGACGGTTCGGTGGAGGCGAGCGGCTATGTCAGTCTCGCCGCCGACAGCGGCTATCCCATGGACGTGTCGGTCACGCTCGACGATGCGCGGCTCGCGCGCAGCGACATGATCCGCGCATCGGCAACCGGGCAATTGCGACTCTCGAAGAGTGCGGGACAGACCGCGCTTTTGTCGGGGCAATTGCTGCTCCCCGAAACGCGCTATCAGATCATCCGCCAGGGCGCCGCCGAGGTGCCCGAACTGACCGGCGTGCGGTTCAAGCCGCCGCGCGGACCGGTGCGCATCACCGGCGACGAGGAGCCGGAGACGCAGCCGGGCATCTTCGATCAGCTGCGGCTCGACATCGATCTCAACGCGCCGGAGCGGCTCTATGTCTCGGGCATGGGGCTGGAATCCGAATGGGACGCCGATCTCACCATCGGCGGGACCAGCACCGCGCCGCGGCTTTCGGGCGAAGTGTCGCTCATCCGGGGCACGCTGGGCTTTGCCGGGCGTTCGTTCGAGCTGGTCGAGGGGCGGATCGGGTTTACCGGCGGGTCCACCATCGATCCGGTGCTCAATCTCGTGGCGAGCGAGGAGATCGAGGATGTGACCGTGCGCGTGAATGTCGCGGGCCGGGCCATGGATCCGCAGATTTCCTTCGCCTCGACGCCGGGCCTGCCGCAGGACGAAATCGTGTCGCGCATCCTGTTCGGAAGCTCGATCGGCAATCTCTCCACGATCCAGGCGGTGCAGCTTGCTGCATCGCTCAATTCGCTGCGCGGGTCGGGGGGCGGGCTGAACCCGCTCGGCACGCTGCGTTCGGCGACGGGGGTCGACCGGCTGCGGATTCTCGGCGCGGATGAGGCGAGCGGGCGCGGCACCGCGCTCGCGGCGGGGCAGTATATTACCGACGATATCTATGTCGAGCTGATCACCGATGCGCGCGGGTTCACCGCGACGCAGCTCGAAATCAGCCTGACCCCGGCGCTCTCGATCCTGAGCCAGGCGGGCGGGTCGGGCCGCACCGATGCCAGCATCCGCTATCGCAAGAATTACTGATGCGGGCGGTGCGGGTCTGTGCCTTCGTCGCGCTGCTCCTGCTGGCCGGGTGCCAGCAGGAGCCGGATTTCGACACCCGCTACGAGGAGGCGGAGGCGCATATTCGCAAGCAGGCGCGGGAGATCGATGCCGAGCTGGCCGCGAACCGCAAATTGCGCAGCGAAACCGACGCCGCCGCGCAGGAGGAGCCGCCCGCGGGCGAGCCGTGACGCGGCCGCGCGATTGTCGAAACGGACCGCTTCAAGCGCCGCCGTTCACGCGCCGCATCACCGCGTCGAGCCGGGCGAGCACCGCCGGGTCGCGGCAAGCCGGATCGGTGATGAGCGCCCTGTCCAGCACCGTGTCGATGGGCGATGGCGCCCGCGTCGGGGGAAGCGCGCGGACGAATGCGTCGACCGCCCCGCGCGCAATCTCGGCATTTTCGGCCATGCGCGCGATGACGGCGTCCACCTCGACCGCCTCTGTCTCCTCACGCCAGCAATCGTAATCCGTGACCATCCCGATGAGCGCATAGGGCAGCTCCGCCTCGCGTGCGAGCCGGGCCTCCGGCAGGGCGGTCATGCCGATGACATCGGCGCCCCATGCGCGATACATGTGGCTTTCCGCGCGGGTGGAAAATTGCGGCCCCTCCATCGCCAGATAGGTGCCGCCCTCGGTCACCGCGGCGCCCGCGTCGCGCACCGCGGCCCCGGCCATGGCGGAAAGGCGCGGGCAGACCGGATCGGCCATCGACACATGCGCGACCATCCCCGTCCCGAAAAAGCTGGACGGGCGGCCCGCGGTGCGGTCGATGAACTGATCCACCACCACGAACCGGCCGGGGGCCAGTTCCTCGCGCAGCGAACCGATCGCGCTGATCGCCAGAATGTCGGTGCAGCCTGCGCGTTTGAGCGCGTCGATATTGGCGCGGGCGTTGAGCGCGCCGGGCGCCACCACATGGCCCCGCCCGTGGCGCGGCAGGAAGACAAGCTCGACCCCGTGCGATGATCCGGTCAGCACCGCATCGGAAGGGCGCCCCCACGGCGTTGCGATCTCGATCCATTCAGCATTCCTCAATCCGGGCATCGCGTATAGACCCGAACCGCCGATGATGCCGATGCGCCATTGTGTCGTGTTGCGTATCGTCACGCCCTGTCCCGTTTGTTAAGGAGCGCCCATGCGACGACTCTCGATGAAAACCGCGCTGTTGTTCGCCACGCTGGCGACGCTGTCCACCCCTGCATGGGCCGCCGCGCCGATCGAGGGGCGCTACGTCACCGAAAACGGGCGTGCGGTCGTGGCCGTGAAAACGTGCGGCAAGGCCATGTGCGGCAAGGTGGACAAGATCCTGCGCCCGAAGAAGGGCGTGCCCGCGCGCGACATCAACAATGACGATCCCGCGCTTCGGAGCCGGCCTATTCTGGGCCTGCCGATCCTCATGGGTCTGACCGCGGATGACGACGTGTGGCGCGGCGACATCTACAATCCCGAGGACGGCAACGAATATCGCGCGGTCGTGAGCCGCATGGCGAATGGCTCGCTCAAGGTGCAGGGCTGCCTCGCCTTCATCTGCAAGACGCAGGTGTGGAAACCCGCGTCCTGAGCCTCAGGTGACCGCGCCGCGCTTGCGGAAACGGGCCTCGCGCCATGTGCCGGTCGCGATGACCTCGGCAATGGTGTCGGCGGCGCGGACAATGTCCTCGAACCCGGTATAGAGCGGGGTCAGGCCGAAACGCGCGATGTCCGGCGTGCGGAAATCGCCGATGACGCCGCGCGCAATCGCCGCCTGCACGATGGGGAAGGCATCCTCGTGCAGAAATGAGATGTGGCTCCCGCGCCGCTCCGCCTCGCGCGAGGAGGCGAGGGTAAGGGCGGGGCATTTCTCCGCCATGCGCGCCGCAAACGCATCGAACAGGGCCGCCGATTTCGCGAAAAGCGCGTCCATGTCCGCCTCCAGCATGAGATCGACCCCGCTTTCGAGCGCCGCCATGCTGAGCATCGGGGGCGTGCCGGCCTGCCACCGTCCCATGCCCGGCGCGGGTTCGTAGGCGTCGGCAAAGTCGAAGGGCGCCTTGTGGCCGAGCCACCCCTGCAACGGATTGTGGAGCCGGTCCTGCCATTCGCGCGCGACATGGACGAAGGCCGGTGCCCCTGGCCCCCCGTTCAGGAACTTGTACCCGCATCCCACCGCGAGCATCGTCCCGCACCCCGACGAATCGACCGGAACCGCCCCCGCGCTATGGCTCAGATCCCAGACGATGTGCGTGCCCGCCGTCTGCGCGCGGGCGTTCATCGCGGCCATGTCGTATCGCGCGGCGCTCCGGTAATGCACATGGGGAAGGATGACCGCGGCGGTATGTGCCCCCATCGCATCGGCGAGATCGTCGGGTGACGCGGTCACGAGCGTCAGCCCGAGGAGGTCCGCCACCCCGGCTGCGATATGCAGGTCGGTCGGGAAATTGGCCGCCTCGGCAAGGATTTCCCTGCGGCCCGGATTTGCCCGTGCCGCCGCGGTCAGCAGCTTGAAAATATTGACCGAGGTGGAATCGGCCACCATCACCTCGTCCTCCGCCGAGCCGATCAGCGCCGCGATCTTTGCGCCGATGCGGCGGGGCGCGTCGATCCAGCCATGATCGTTCCACGCGGCGATGAGGTCGCGGCCCCATTGCCGGTCGACCATGTCCGCGACCCGGTCCCGCGTCGCACGCGGCAGCGGCCCGAGCGAATTGCCGTCGAGATAGACGATGCCCGGCGGAAGATCGAAGCGTGCGCGAAACGCACGCAGCGGATCGGCGGCGTCGCGTTGCCGCGCTTCGTCGATGGTCATGGTCATGGCGCGATGTCCCCGGGTTTCAGCGCATCAAATATCGCCTCGCACGCCGCCCCCCACGCCGCCGTGCCCGGCGTGATCAGTTCGACATGCCCCTCGTCCGGGACGGTGACGCAGGTCACCTCTGCGCCTGCCGCATCGGCCTTCGCGGCATAGGCCGCGGCGAAGGACGGCGGTGCGATATGATCCTTGCCCGTGTTGATGAGCACCTGATGCGTAGCGAAGGGCATCATGTCGGCGGGCGAGCAATCGGCGAACATGTCCGCCGCATCGCGAACGTCCGCGCCAAGCAGCGCATCGACCGCCTCCGTCCCGCAGGTATTGCCGGGCGCAACCCGCGCCGCGCGCAAATCGGGCGGCCCGCCTGCGCAAATGGCGGTGTCGAACCGCAGCGGATCGGGATGAAACAGCGGACCGCCGCGCGCGATCACGTGCCGCGCCGCCAGCCACAGCGCCAGATGCCCGCCCGCCGAATGGCCGAACACCGTGCGCGCCGCCGTATCGATGCCCAGCGCAGCACCCCGTTCGCGCAGCATGTTGGCCCCGCGCGCGACATCGCGAAACGTGCCGGGATAACCGCCACCGGAGCGGTCCACGCCCCGATATTCGAGGTTCCACACCGCGATCCCGCGCCCGCGCAGGTCGTCGGCGATGTAATTCATGATGCCCGCCCGCGCGACATCTGTCTGCCAGCATCCGCCATGCACCATCACCACGACCGGATGGCCCGCCGCGCTTCGGGGTCGTGCGCGCGGAAGCCAGACATCGACATGCTGCAACCTGTCGCGGCCATAGGCGATGCGCCGGTCGGGGAGCGGGCGGGGGCGGTGAAGCAGGTCGGGCCATTCCATGCCCGGCATGTGCGCGATGGCGGGCCGCATGCACAAGCGCAAAACCCGTACGACTGTCGTTTTGCGCAACCGCGATTGTCGTTTTGGGGTTTGAAACTTGCCCGCGAATGCGCGATGGGAGGGGCGGTTGCACGATGTCTGCAGCCGGGAATGCGCGGCCCTGATCGTGCGAAGGCACCGGCCTGATGGCCATGCGCGCCCCGATGCGCCCCGAATTTGCCCACGCGAATCGCCGGTGTCAGGAAAGAGCGAACCCATGTTCGACAATTTCGATGCGCTGGTGCTGGCCCGGATCCAATTCGCCTTCACCGTGAGCTTCCATTTCATTTTCCCCGCCTTTTCCATCGGGCTGGCGAGCTTTCTGGCAGTGCTCGAAGGGTTGTGGCTTAAAACCGGGAAATCGCTTTATCTCGACCTGTTCAAATACTGGCTGAAGATCTTTGCCATCGCGTTTGCCATGGGCGTCGTGTCCGGCATCGTGATGTCGTATCAGTTCGGGACCAACTGGTCGGTCTATTCCGACAGGGCGGGGCCCGTGATCGGGCCGTTGATGGCGTATGAGGTGCTGACCGCCTTTTTCCTGGAGGCGGGCTTTCTCGGCGTGATGCTCTTCGGGATGGAGCGGGTGGGGCGCAAGCTGCATTTCGCGGCCACATGCATGGTGGCGTTCGGCACGTTCATCTCCGCGTTCTGGATCCTGTCGGTCAACAGCTGGATGCAGACGCCGACCGGGTTCGAAATGGGCGCCAACGGGCAATTCCTGCCGGGCGCAAGCTGGTGGGACATCGTGTTCAATCCCTCCTTCCCCTACCGCCTCGTGCACACGGTGATCGCGGCCTATCTCACCACCGCCTTCGTCGTGGGCGGGGTGGGGGCGTGGCACCTGCTCAAGGACCGCGCCAACGCCCATGCGCGCAAGATGTTTTCAATGGCGATGTGGATGGCCGCGCTCGTCGCGCCGGTGCAGATCTTTGCCGGCGACATGCACGGGCTCAACACCATGGAGCATCAGCCGCAGAAGGTGATGGCGATGGAGGGGCATTACGAAAGCCATCCGGACGGCGCGCCGCTCTACATCTTCGGCATCCCCGATGACGAGACGCAGACGCTCGATTATGCGATCGGCATTCCCAAACTGTCCTCGCTCATCCTCAAGCACAGCCTCGATGCGCCGCTGGCCGGGCTGGACACCATTCCCGACGATGAACAACCGCCGGTCGCAATCGTGTTCTGGTCGTTTCGCATCATGGTGGGCATCGGTTTCGCGATGCTGGGCCTCGGGCTGTGGAGCCTTTTCGCGCGCTATCGCAAGCGACTTTACGACTGGAAACCGTTGCACCGGGCGGCGCTCGTCATGGCGCCGTCGGGGTTCGTGGCGGTCATCGCCGGCTGGGTCACGACGGAGGTGGGGCGGCAGCCCTATGTCATCTACAATCTGATGCGCACGTCGGAGGCGGCGAGCCCGCTCGACGCGCCGGCGGTGGCGACTTCGCTGCTGGCCTTCGTCATCGTCTATCTCACCGTGTTTTCCGCAGGGGCGTGGTATATCCTGCACCTGATGAAGGACGCGCCGCATGCCCACGAAGAGGGGGTCAAGCGCGGCGACGACGGCCCGATCCGAAGTGCCGGGTTCACCCCCGGCCCGACGCAGGACCCCACCGGCGAAGGCCATGGCGAGGCGATCGCCGACCAGCCCCGCCACCCGCAGGGAGACGGCGAATGAGCGTGAATTTCGACCTGACCGTCATCTGGGCGTTCATCATCGCTTTTGCCGTGTTCGCCTATGTCGTGATGGACGGTTTCGATCTCGGCATCGGGGTGCTCTTTCCAAGCTTTTCTCCCGGTGTGGAGCGCGATCAGGCGATGAATTCCATCGCGCCGGTGTGGGACGGGAACGAAACCTGGCTCGTGCTCGGCGGGGGCGGCTTGTTCGCGGCCTTTCCGCTCGCCTATGCCGTGGTGTTGCCCGCGACCTATCCATTGGTCATTGCGATGCTGCTGGGGCTGGTGTTCCGGGGGGTGGCGTTCGAATATCGCTGGCGCGATCCGAAACATCGGCCGTTCTGGGACTGGGCCTTTTGTGCAGGCTCGCTCATCGCCGCCTTTGCACAGGGGATGACGCTCGGCGCGCTGCTTCAGGGGATCGAGGTGTCGGGCCGCGAATATGCCGGAAGCTGGTTCGACTGGTTCACGCCCTATACGCTGCTCTGCGGGATCGGCGTGGTGGCGGGCTATGCCATGCTCGGCGCGTGCTGGCTCGTGTGGAAGACGGAGGGCAAGTGCCAGGACCACGCCTATCGGCTGGCGCGGTGGGGCACGATCCTGACGCTCGGCCTGATGGCGGTGATCAGCCTCTATAACCTCATCCTGCGGCCCGAATATCGCGAACGCTGGCTCGACACGCCGGCGCTGTTCTTCACGAGCCAGGTGCCGCTGCTCACGCTCATCATCGCAGGCTTCCTGTTCCGCGCGCTGTTCAAGCGCAAGGAGGCGACGCCGTTCTGGCTCGGCATCGCGCTGTTCCTGCTGGGCATGGCGGGGCTGGGCGTGACGATGTGGCCGGATATCGTGCCGGGCAGCATCGACATATGGGAGGCCGCGGCCCCCGAACGCAGCCAGGTCTTCATGCTGATCGGCGTGGCGATCACGATGCCGCTGATCCTGATCTACACCGGCTGGGCATACTGGGTGTTTCGCGGGAAGGTCGGGCACGAGGGCTATCACTGATGCGGCCGGGAGAGGCGTCCGAACGCCGGCCCTTGTGGCAGAGGCTGGCCTGGATGGCGGCGATCTGGGCGGGGAGCGTGGCGGTGCTCGGCGTGGTGGCGATGATCCTGCGCGCGTGGATCGGGGCGTGACGCAGTGATCTCGACGGGCCGCTTTCGTCGGTGCGGCATCAAGAAAAAGGGCCGGCGGATCGCTCCGCCGGCCCTTTCGCCGTTTCAGTCGATCCGTGGATCAGGCGAAGATCACCTGCTCCGCGGTCAGTTCGACATTGTTGGCAAAGGTCACGGTCGCATCGGTGACGCTGTCGCCGTCGATGTCGATTTCCACGAGCCCTTCGCTGAAGGTCAGTGCGCCCGCATCGAGGCCGAGAGCCGAGAGGTCGAGCATGTCTTCCTCGAGGCTGAAATCGAGGATCGTGTCATTGCCGTCGCCGACCACGAAAATATCGGCCCCGAGACCGCCTTCGAGCACGTCGTCGCCGCCAAGACCGGTCAGCACGTTGTCGACATCGTTGCCGCGCAGGAAGTCACGCTCGCTCGACCCGATGGCGTTCTCGATGATGGTGCCATAGGCGATCGAGAGATTGTCATAGGCCGTCGCGAACACGCCATCGACGCCGGTGTCGGATTCGATCAGGCTTTCGTAATACGGCTTGTAGACCGCCTTGTACGCCGCGACATTGGCATCGGTGATGTCGCGCAGCGTGCTGCCATTGATGTCCTCGATCACGTCGCGGCGGGCATTGATGACATCCGCATCGGGAATGTCGGCCGCACCGGCGCTGAACGAACCGGGGGTGAGGTCGATGAAGACGCCCGCGCCCGCGCCCGACATGTCGATCGTATCGTTGCCGCCGGCATCGTAGATCGACAGATAGGGGAACAGGTTCTGCGAGAAGTCATAGACCGCATTGCGCGCCGTCGAATTCCAGCCATAGACCGTATCGTCGGCCCGCGTAGTCATGTCCGCGCCATACTTGTCCTGAATGGTCAGGATGTCGTGGACGAGCGGCGTCTGCGGATTGTTGTAATACAGCGTGCTCCAGTCGACGTTGTACTGGTTGATCGAGGTCGCCTCCATGCCCCAGTAGGACATGAGCGTGTACTGCTCGGAATCCTGGGCATATTCGGCCTGCGCGGCATAGGTGGTCGCGCCCGCGCCATTATACGCGCCGGGGTGGCTCAGCCCGATGGCATGGCCGAGTTCGTGGATCAGCGTCGTCGCGCCATAGCCGCCGAAACCGAGCCAGGCATTGGTCCAGTTCACTTCGGGATCGGCCACGAACACGTCGCCCAGATATTTCTGGCCGCCCTGCTCGCTCGGGTAATAGGCGTAGGCCTGTGCCGGATCGGTGGAATTGGCGAACTGAATATCGGCGCCGCGGCCGTTCGATTCCACGAAGCTGGGTGCGATGAGGTCGTCCCAGAGCTCAATCGATTCGCGTGCCTCGTCCCGCTGCTCGGGCGAGAAGGCGGCGAGGCCTTCGCCGGCGGTGAAGCCGTATTTCTTGTTGTTGTAGATGCCGATCAGGTCCTGCCCTTCCTTGAGGAAGGTGTAGGTGATCGTGTTGTTGGCAGTCACTTTCTGTGCCCGGCCGCTGTCGATCTGGTCGATCACCTGATCGAGATCGGCGACCGTCTTGCCGCGCCAGCCGGCCCCGACATAGGGATCGAGGCTGAAATCGACGGGATCGATGTCGTGATCCTCATGATCGAGCGGCGTGATTTCGGACGTGTAATATTTGCTCATGAACCCTCCAAACATGGAAGGCCGGAATAACGATAATCGCGCGACCCGTGCGCCCTTATCTTCCCAGCCCGGATTCGTAGCCTATGCAACTACTTAGCCAAGCGCAAGCGCGTGTTAACGTTTTGACGGACCATACGCGGCCTCGATTGGCGTTTGGTTCCCGGAAAAGCGCATTTTTTTTTCGCGCGGCTCGTCGCGGGGCCGGCATGCACCCAACGTCTCGCCCGGCCCGCCGGGAGGGGCCGCGGGAACGAACCGCGCTTTCGAGGCCTCTAATCCCGATGCCCTCTTCATCTCTCCGCCGCCGCCGGCCCGACAGGCGCCGCGTCGCGACCGTCGTCGTCGTTGCGTTGCTCCATATCGCGGCGATCTTCGCGCTTCTGCGTGCGTTCGACATCGACGTCGTACCCGACACGCTGCGTTCGGTGGCGTCCTTTGCCGTGCCGCTCGACACGCCGGAACCGGCGCCCGAACCCGAACCCGAACCGACCATGGCCGCGCCAGAACCCGACGGTGCCGCCGCGCCCGAGGCGGCGGAGGCGACGCCCCGTGAAGTCGCCGCGCCAAAGCCGCGCGTGGAAAGGCCAGCGCCGCCCGCGCCCCCCGCGGCGGCAAAGGGCAATGAGAACCGCTCCGGCGCAGGAGAGGCGGGTCCGGGCAGCGGCGGAGGCGGCATCGGCACGGGGAGCGGCGGTTCCGGCACGGGACCCGGCGGGGGCGGCGCCGCGATCCGCGGGGCGGAAAAGATCGCCGGCGAAATCACCGCGCGTGATTTCCCCCGCAACAGCGCGCCCGACCGCAATGGCGCCTTCGTCATCGTGTATTTCACCGTAGGCACCGACGGCCGCGCCCGCGATTGCTCCGTGCGCAGCAGCAGCGGCAATGCCGAGGTCGATCGCATCACCTGCAGGCTGGTGGTGGAACGGTTCCGCTATCGTCCCGCGATCGGGGCGAATGGCGACCCGGTGGCGGAGCGCACGGGCTGGAAACAATGGTGGTGGCAGTAAGCGCGGCGGCGCGTGGCGACGGCGGGTTATCTCGCAACCGCACAAAATCTTCGCGCTTTGCGAAAAAAGGGCGTAGGATGTTGGTGGTGGACGCTTTTTCGACTCGTCTCGACCGGTGCGAGGGGGCAAACTGGCCCGTATTCGGACCGATGTTCGCAATCGCGGGAACCACTCGCAAGGCACTGGATTAACGAGGTTAACGCTTTATTTAAAGGTTCGCGCCGATGACCGAAAATCCCGTTGTATCCGACGTGGTTTCCCTGTTCCAGAAGGAGCGCAAGAGCGCCGATCCCGCGAACGAGGGTAGCGATCCGGTGTACAGGCGGGTCGCACTCATCGGAACCTACACCCCGCGCCAATGCGGGATCGCGACCTTTACCGGCGACATCGTCGAACAGCTCGCCCGGTTCCACCCGGAAATTGCACTCGACATCTATGCCATGGACGATCCGGCGCAGGGTCTTTCCTATGACGACGTGGCCGGCACGATCGCGGCGCACGATGCCGCGTCCTACGCCCGGGCGGCGCGGCGTATCAACGAAAGCGGCGTCGATGCCGTCTGGCTGCAACACGAATATGGCATTTTCGGCGGCACGTCGGGCGAGATGGTCCTCGACCTCGTCGACCGGCTGGCCGCGCCGCTGGTGCTTACCCTGCATACGGTGCTGGCCGACCCGTCGGAACGGCAGCGCGAAATTCTCGATCACCTGCTGAACCGGGCGAGCCGGGTGATGGTGATGTCGCGCCATTCGGCCAATCTTCTCGCCGAACGCTATGGCGTGGGGGCCGACCGTGTCGCGGTGATCGAACATGGCGCACCCGACCGCCCGTTTGGCCGGCAGGCCGAGTTCAAGGCGCGCATGGGCCTCGAAGGCCGCCGTGTGCTGACCAGCTTCGGCCTGCTCGGGCCGGGCAAGGGGCTGGAGAACGTGATCGAGGCGTTGCCGGCCATCGTCGCGCGCCATCCCGAAACGATCTATCGCATCGTCGGCGCGACGCATCCCAATCTCGTCGCGCAGGAGGGCGAGAGCTATCGCGACGGGCTGAAGGCGCTGGCCGAGAGGCTGGGCGTGACGGATCACGTGGTGTGGGACAATCGCTTCGTCGATACCGATGAGCTGCTCGATCAGCTGGAAAGCTGCGACATCTACATCACCGCCTATCCCAATATGCAGCAATCGACCTCCGGCACGCTCAGCTATGCCGTCGCGCTGGGCAAGGCGGTGGTGTCGACGCCCTATCTCCACGCCCGCGAATTGCTGAGCGATGGCGTGGGCGAGTTCGTGGCGCCGGGCGACAGCGAGGGTATCGCCCGCGCCGTCAACGGCCTGCTCGACGAGCCCGAACGGCTGGAGGCGATGCAACGGCGCGCCTATGCCCGCGGGCGCAAGACGATCTGGCCGCGCTTTGCCGATGCGACGGCCAGCCTGCTCAACCGCGTGGTCGCGCGGCAGGCGGCGACGCCCGTGCCGCTGCTCGCGATGCCGGGCATGTCGGGCTTTACCGCGATGTGCGACGACACCGGCATGTATCAGCACGCGATCGGAAGGGTGCCCGACCGGCGCCACGGATATTGCGTGGACGACAATGCCCGCGCGCTGATGCTCGTCAACGTGGCCGAGGCGATGGGCGACGACGAAGCGGCGCGCATGGCGTCGGGCTTTGCCTCCTTCATTCAGCAGGCGTGGAACCCCGATCGCCGCCGTTTCCGCAATTTCATGGGTTTCGACCGCCGCTGGTGCGAGGAGGAGGGGTCGGACGACAGCAATGGCCGCTCGCTCTGGGCGCTTGGTCAGACGTGCGCGCGGGGCCGGGACGAGGATTTGCGCTGGTGGGCGAAAACCCTTTTTGACGAGGCCTTGCCCGCCGTGGCCGAACTCGATTCGCCGCGCACGGTGGCGTTCACCATGCTGGGCGCGGCCGGGCGGCTTGCGCAGGAGCCGGACCGTGAACAGGCGCGCGCCGTGCTTGAAAACGGCGGGGCGTTCCTGTGCCGCTTGATCGCGGCGGCGCGGCGGCCCGACTGGGCCTGGTTCGAGGCGGTGGTGGGCTACGACAATCCGCGCCTGTCGCAGGCATTGATCGAGGCGGGACGCATTTGCGGGCGCGACGAATGGCTGGAGGCCGGGCTGTCCAGCCTCGCCTGGATCAATGAGCAGCAACGCTCCGCGACCGGCAATTTCCGCCCCGTCGGTTCGGACAGTTTCAACCTTGCCCACGAAATCCTGCCCTTCGATCAACAACCGCTCGAGGCGCTTGCCGCGATCGAGGCGGCGGCGGCGGCCTTTGCCGTCACGGGCGAGGCGCGCTGGTTCGAGCATGCGCGGATCGCCTATTGCTGGTTTTTCGGCGGCAATGATCGCGGGGTTCATCTGGCTGACATCAGGACCGGGCATTGCCGCGATGGAATCACGCCGCGCGGCGCGAATCGCAATTGCGGAGCGGAGTCGATACTGGCATTCCAGTTGTCCTATTATGCGATGACGGCTCTTGCGCGTTCGCAGCCGGGCAATTCGACGGGAGATCTTTTTGAGAACCAGCGACTATCCGGAAAGTCCACTAAACATATCCGATAAGCGGCTTCATGCCGATCCGTCGCGCGTTGTTCTAAGGCCGTTTCACCTGGGCTGGCAGGCCCGCACCGCCGATGGCAATCGCGCCATGCGGCTGGTGGAAGATATCGCGAACCTGTCCGACGCGGCGGTCGCGACCGAATACAAGCGCGTGCTGACCGATTTTAGCGAACGCCACTGGCAGACGGAGGCGGTGTTCGAGGAGCGTTATCGCGAGGTGGAGGACGTGCTCGGCCTCGACGCCGCGCGTTTCGGCGACATGCGGCGCAAGCTCATCGGCAGCTATTTCTGCCACGAATATACCTATGCGGCGGCGGCGTTGATGAACCCGTCGATCGTGCCCCATCCCGATCAGTCCGGGCTGGACGAGGACAGCTGCCGTTTCGTCCTGTCGCTCCGCGCGGTGGGGGAGGGGCACATCAGCTCCATCGCCTTTCGCGAAGGGATCATGGACCGCGACGGCGAATTCACGCTCTGGCCGCAGGGCGCCTTTGCCACCGCGGTCGACAGCGGCGAGGCCGAGGTTGCCGGCGATGGCGCGGTCACCGTGTTCCGCAACCCGGACAGCAATCTGTCGCATACCGTCATCTTCCCCATTACCGAACAGCAATCGGGCGGGCTCGAGGATCTGCGCCTGGTGCGTTTCGACCATGGCGGCGGGGATTACGAATGGATCGGCACCTATACCGCCTATAGCGGGCATGCGATCCGTTCCGAATTGCTGCGCACCCGCGATTTCCGCAGCTTCACGCTCGAACCGATCGAAGGGGCCGCGGGGCGTAACAAGGGCATGGCGCTCTTCCCGCAGAAGATCGACGGACGCTATGCGATGGTCGGGCGGCAGGACGGCAAGAACCTGTTCCTGCTCCGCTCCGACAGGATCGACCGGTGGGACGACGAAGGCGTGCTGCTCATGGGGCCGAAATATCCGTGGGAGTTCATTCAGATCGGCAATTGCGGCAGCCCGGTGCTGACCGAACATGGCTGGTTGCTCTTTACCCACGGGGTCGGCGCGATGCGCAAATATTCGCTGGGCTGTGCCTTGCTCGACCTGGACGACCCGTCGAAGGTCCTCGCACGCAGCAAGGCGCCCGTATTGACGGCGGAAGACGACGACCGGTCGGGTTACGTGCCGAATGTCGTCTATACCTGCGGCGTGATGAAAATGGGGGAGCAAATCCTGATCCCCTATGGCATTTCGGACAGCGCGGTCGGTTTCGCGACGAGCACGGTCGATGGGTTGCTGCAGATGATGGAATGACCGAAGGCCGCGGGGGGCGGCTTTCGTGGTGATGGGGTAATGTGAAGGGTTTTGTGATGGCGTCGATAATTCCGGTAATCTTGTGCGGCGGGAGCGGGACGAGGCTGTGGCCCCGTTCGCGCGCGGTTCGGCCCAAGCCGTTCCTGCCACTGATCGGCGGGACGCCGCTGTTTCGTGAAACGCTCGACCGTTGCGGCGACGAAACCTGTTTCGGTGCGCCGGTCGTGGTTGCGGGCGCGGCGCATGTCGCGCTGGTGGAGGAGCAGCTGGACGGGCGGGGCACGCTCATCGTGGAGCCGGCGGCGAAGAACACCGCTGCGGCCATCGCGCTCGTCGCGTGCCGCCTCGATGAGGACGCGATCATGCTCGTCTGTCCGAGCGATCATCACATCGGCGATCCCGCGGCCTTTGCGCAAGCCGCGACGAAGGCCGGCGAGCTCGCGCGCGAAGGCTGGCTCGTGGCGTTCGGCATCGCCGCCACCGCGCCCGAAACCGGCTTCGGCTATATCAAGCAGGGCGCGCCGATCGACGAGGCCGGCTATCGCATCGAGCGTTTCGTGGAAAAGCCCGATCGCGACACGGCGGAGGCGTTCCTGGCCGATGGCGGCTATGCGTGGAACGGCGGCATTTTCGCTTTCCGTGCCGGCACGTTCATGGACGAACTCGCCAGCCACCGGCCCGAGCTTGCCGATGCGGTGCGCAAATCGGTTGCCGAGGGGCGCGAGGAGGAAGCGCGCTTCTACCCCGATGCGGGCGCGTTTTCGGTGATCGAGGGGGAGTCGGTCGATTACGCGGTGATGGAAAACACGCGCTCCGCCGCGATGGTGCCCGCCGACATGCGCTGGTCCGACATCGGCAACTGGCAAGCCCTGCACGAGGCGCGGGGCGGCGACGGTGACGGAAACATGGCGCACGGCGATGTCGAGCTGGTCGATTGCCGCCGCGTCATGGTGGACAGCGACGGGCCGCGCGTGTCGGTCATCGGGCTGGAGGATGTGATCGTGGTGGTCGACGGCAATGACGTGATGATCACGACGGCCGCCGGTGCGCAAAAGGTCGGCAAGCTGTCCGGGGCAGTCAACCAGTGACGGTGCTGTCCACCCGCACGGTCGAAAAGCCCTGGGGCCGGGACCGGCTGCCGGCGCCGTTCGTGGCGCCGGTGGGCACGCGGATCGGCGAAATCTGGTTCGAACCGCCCGAAACGCTAGATCAGCTGCTCGTCAAATATATCTTCACCAGCGAGAAACTGTCGATTCAAAACCACCCCAGCGACGCCCAGACCGAGGCGAAGGGGCAGGGCCGTCAGGGCAAGGAGGAATGCTGGTACGTGATCGACGCCGAGCCGGGCGCGGCGCTCGGCATCGGCTTTTCCGAGGATGTCGATGCGGAGACGATGCGCGCGGCGGCCGAGGACGGCAGTATCGAGGATATGCTGGTCTGGCACGCGGTGCGGGCGGGCGATTTCTTCTACATCCCTGCCAATACCGTGCATGCCATCGGTGCGGGCGTCAGCCTGATCGAGGTGCAGCAGAACAGCGACATCACCTACCGCCTCTATGACTACGGGCGCCCGCGCGAGCTGCATCTCGACGAGGGGATCGCGGTCGCCAGCGGTACGCCGCACGATCCGCATCTGCGCTTTCACGTGCCTGCGCGCGGGACGCAGCGGCTGGTCGAAGGGCCGTTTTTCGTGCTCGACCGCCTCGACGGACAGCCGGACGCGGAACTGCGCGCGCAATATACGGGGCCGCTGCTCGTCATCCCGCGCGAGGGGGCGGTGACCGTCGATGGTGAAGAGGTGGCGCCGGGGGGCTGTGCGCTGGCGAACGGGATCGATGCGGTGCGGTTCGCAGACGACGGGCTTTGCCTGGTGACGCGGCCATGCTGAAACCCGCGCGCGATGGATATAGCGACGCTGCGATGGCGCAGCGATGATCGCACAGACCATTCAGCTCGCCCTTGCGCCGGTGTTCGTGCTGGTCGCGATCGGCAACATGCTCAACATGCTGGCCGGGCGGTTGGGGCGCGTGGTCGACCGGGCCCGCACGGTGCAGGCACTCCACGCCGCGACCGAAGGGTCGGAGCACGATCAGGTCGTGCGCGAGATCCGCATTCTCGACCGGCGGATCAACCTCATCAACCGGGCGATGTTGCTCCTCGTGCTCAGCGCGCTGTCCATCGGGCTTACCGTGGTGTCGATCTTCATGACGGCGGTGTGGCACGCGCGCTACGACTGGCTCGACGCGCTGTTCTTCTTCATCGCGCTGGCGCTCTTGATGTGGGCGCTCGGGCTGTTCCTCACCGAAACGCGGCTCGCGTCGGCGTCGCTGCGCATTCCGCAGGAATTGCTGGAGTGGGAGCGCCGCCTCTAGCTCAGCAGCTTGCGGCCCTTTTCCTCCAGCGCGCCCTTTACCATCGGCTCGACGAAGGACAGCGCGAGCGGCAGGTCGATCTCGAACGTGACCTGCGTATCCTCGACATCGACATGGCCGTTGAGCTCCTGCCCCATGGCGCGGATGACCATCATCATGCGGTCCTCCCCCTGCCAGTAGGTTTCGATGTCGGCCATGCCGCCCGGAACGAAACCCGCCATGTCGTCCTTCTTCGCGTCAAGACGGCTGCGCACTTCGGCACGGGAAAGCGAATGGGGGACGGCAACGCGCATGGGTTCAATTCCTTGTTCGGTCGGTCGGGTCGGTTGCCGACGGAAGCGCGGTGCCGCGTGCGCCCGCATCCGTCAAGGGCACACCATTGTCCGCGCCCAGTGCGGTCGCCGATGCATCGGGCAGGGCGGCGACATCCTGACCATAGCGGTAGTCGAGAAATTTCGTGCGAATGGCGAGATCGTCGATCGCTCCCTCGGCGAGTTGCCGGGTCACGCTGTCGATCTCGGCGCTGATCCGCGAAAGGCCGTCGGTGACCTGCTGCGCCGGCGTGGTGCCGCCGTCGCGTGCATCCTGCCTGAGATGCGGGGGTATCGCGGTATAGCTCGACACCATTTCCGGCAGATGCTCGGTGACGAGCTTGCGCACCTCGCGCATGGCGGGCGTGTTTTCATCGAGGCCCTCCATCTGCACGCCCAGCCCGTCAAGCTGCGCCCCGATGGTGTCGAGGATGGGCACCGCCGGGGCGGGCAGGGCGGCCCGCTTCCCCTCGAGCCACAGCTCCGTCCGCGCGACCGTCTGCCGCAGATCGCCGCGCGACAAGGTTTCGCGGCGCGGCATGTCCATCTTCGGGAACTTCCACAAGACGGCCATGACGACGATGATGACCAGCACGGTGAGGAACAGCCCCTCGAACCCCAGCGCGCCCACGAACAGCCCGAACCCCATCGCCGCGATGACGATGGCGAACACCGCGACGAATATCCGCGTCAGCCGCGATTTGGCGTGTTTCGCCTTCAGCCGGGCCGAACCCTCGCCGATCGAACGCCGGCGCCCGCCCGCGCGATTGTCGGCGAGGCTTTGCCGCGCGCCGGACATGATCCGGTCGGCCTCGTGCGTGCTGTCGGCCATCAGCCCTCGATGCTCAGCGGGGAGGCGGCGCTCTCGACCTGCGCCTGCGAGGCGCCCTCGGCCCGCGCGATATAGCCGCGCGATTTTTCCACCTCGTCGGACAGCGTGTCGACGGTCTGTTTCATGCTGTCCAATGCCTTCAGCTTGAACGTGTCGATATTGTCCATCGTGTCGTAGATATTCTGAAACGCGCGTTGCAGGGTTTCGAGCGGGATCGTGCTCGACGCGGCCTGCTCGTGGATCTTGCCGGTCTGTTCGCGCAGGAGCGTGCCCGTGCTGTCGATGAGGCCCGCGGTCGTTTCGTTCAATGCGGTGATCTGGCCGAGCACGAGACGCTGATTCGTCATGGCCTGCGCGACGGTGACGGCGGTGCGCAGCGCGGCGACGGTGGTCGTGCTGGCCCGGTCGACCCCCTTCACCAGCTCGACATTGTTCTTCTTCACAAGGTCGAGCGCGAGATAGCCCTGCACCGACACCGCCATCTGGGTGAGCAGATCCTGCGTGCGCTGCCGCGTGTAGAACAGCGCCGTTTCGCGGATTGCCTTCGCCTTGGCGGGATCGGAAATGTCGAGATCGTTCGCCGCCTCCTCCAGCCGGGCGTCGAGCGTCCTCGAAATATGGATCATCTGCTCCAGATCGCCCATCGCGGCCCACAGCTTCTGCCGCTCCACATCGATGGCGGCATTGTCCATCAGCAATTCGTCCTTGCCCGATGCGAGCCGGCCCAGGATCGCCTGAATATGCCCCTGGGACGAGGTATAGCTGTCGAAATAGTTCTTCAGCTTGTTGCCGAAGGGGATGATGCCCAGAATCTTGCGCGGACCCGACAGCTTGCCCTGCCGGCCGGGGTCAAGCTCCTCCACCGTGCGGCGCAATTCGGCAAGGTCGTTGCCGACGCCCGTATCCTTGTCCATGGCGCGGACCGGCCGGTCGAGGAAGCGGTTCGATTGCCCCGCCGCCGCGGCGATTTCCTTGCGGCCCATATTGGTGAGCTGGTCGACCTTCTTGCCGAATTCGGGCGAATTGGCGTCCTCGGCGATGAGGCCGGACACGAAATCGTCGACCTTTTCATCGAGCTTCGATTTCTTCTCCTCCGATACAGGGACCAGCCCGGCCGCCTTTTCCGGCTTCACCTCGGGAACGGGCGCAGGCGCCTCCAGCGTCAGCTCGTCGGCGGTGGCGGTCTTGGTGTCGGCCATGGTCATCCTGTCGGCTTGGGCGCGCCGCGCCCGGTTTCGGCTTACTGTATTAGCGGTGTAAGACACATGATTCAAGCGAAACGCGGCGTCGGCAATGCGCGCCGCATCGTTCGCTTTGGGTTCATGTCGCGCGGGGCTATGCCAGTCGTCTCCTCAATTGATCGGATATGACCCATCATGATTCGCAAGACCGTAATGATCGCCGCGCTGGGCGCACTCGCCTTTGGCCTGACGGCGTGCAACACCATCAAGGGCGCGGGCCGCGATATTCAGTCCGTCGGCCAGGCCGGCAACGACGCCATCTGACGCGCTTTACGAAAGCTGGAGCGGATCAGCGATATTCGTTCCAGCTTTTCGTGAGCATGACGGCGCAATTGATGATCCCGACCAGCGAATAGGTCTGCGGATAATTGCCCCATAGCTCAAGCGTGTTCGGCTCGATATCCTCGCTCAGCATGCCGGCCCCGGTGCGGCGCGCCAGCATCGTCTCGAACAAGGTGCGCGCCTCGTCCTTGCGCCCGGTCAGGTGCAGCGCCTCGATCAGCCAGAAGGTGCACACGTTGAACGCGGTGTGCGGCAGGCCGAAATCGTCCTGCGTGTCGTAGCGCAGCATGTTGTCGCCCCGGCGCAGCGCCTTTTCCAGCACGGCGAGCGTGGAATGGAACTTCTCGTCATCCTTGGAGATGAACCGGAGGTCGAGCAGTTGCAGCAGGCTTGCGTCGCGCTCGTCCCCGTCGAAGGTGGCGGCGATGGCGCCTGTTTCCGCGTTCCAGCTGCGGGCCATGATTTCGTCCCGCATGGTCGCGGCGTGACCCATCCAGTATTGCTCCCGCTCATCGAGGCCGAGCTGCTGCGCCGCGTGGGCGAGCCTGTCCGCCGCGGCCCAGCACATCGCCGCGGAATAGGTGTGGATATGCTTGGAATTGCGCAATTCCCACAATCCCGCATCGGGCGTGTTCCACACCTTCAGCGCGCGTTCCCCCACCCGTTCGAGCGAGGCGAAATCCTCCGCCCCCGAAATGCGCAGCAGGCGATTGTCGGCAAAGGCCTGCGCCGATGACAGCACGATCTGCCCGTAGGCGTCGTGCTGAATCTGCCGCCAGGCATCGTTGCCGACCCGCACCGGGCCCATCCCGCGATAGCCGGCGAGATGCTCCGCCTCCCATTCCAGCAGTTCGGCATTGCCGCGTACGTCATAGAGCGGCTGAATATGCCCGCCCTGCGCGCTGTCGACGATATTGCGCAGATAGCCGAGATAGCTTTCCAGCACGTCGAGCGCGCCGATGCGGTTCAATGCCTGCACCGTGTAATAGGCATCGCGGATCCAGCAATAGCGATAGTCCCAGTTGCGGCCGCTATTCGCATGTTCAGGGATGGATGTCGTCATCGCCGCGACGATGGCGCCCGTGTCCTCGTGCTGACACAGCTTGAGGCCGATGGCCGCGCGAATGACCGCGTCCTGCCATTCAAAGGGGATGGCAAGCCCGCGGACCCAGTGGCGCCACTCGTCCGCTGTGCGGGCCAGCATGTCGCCGATCCCGCTCGACAGCGAGGTGGAGAAGCTTTCGTCCGGGCCGAAGAAGAAATGCATCTGCTTTTCAAGGCGGAACGGCGTTTCCTGTTGCACCAGCCCGACCGGCGCGTCGGTGGTCATCCGCATCGCCATGGCCGGGTGGCGATAGGTGATGTGGCTCGACCCGAAACTGCGCTCCGGCTGTTTCGCGCCCCATTCGCTCGCGGGGCGGAGCGCCATGCGCATGCGCGGGCTGCCCGCCGTGGGGCGCACGATCCGCACGAAGGCGACCGGACGATACATGCGGCCCTTGTCCCGAAAGCGGGGACAGAAATCGAGCACTTCCATCGCATTGCCGCCATCGTCGGCAAACTCGGTCTTCAGGATCGGCGTGTTGCGGATATAGGATTGCCGCACCACCCGGCCGCCTTCGAGCGCGATCTTCCAGAACCCTTTTGCCGCCGCGGGATCGTCCTGCGTATCGACGAGCGAGGAGAAGATCGGATCGCCGTCGATCCGGGGCAGGCAGGCCCAGGCAAACGTGCCGAAACGATCGACCAGTGCCGAAGCCTGGCAATTGCCGATCGGCCAAAGTTCGAGATCCGCTTCGGCGGAGGGGAAGGCGGCGTTCTGATTCGTCTGGGTCATTACCCTCTGCAATAAGGGCCGTGCCCGCGATGTGAAGCCGCCGGGGCAAATTTATCGCATTGCAGCATGCCGGGCCGGGATCAGAACGGCAGCGCGCCGTGCCCTGTATCCTCCTCGGTCTCGGCGCGTTCCACCGCCGCACCCGCGGTCAGGCCGTGCACCACCGCCGAAAGCAGGATGGCCAGCGACACGATCGCCCATAGCTCGCCCTCGTTGTCGAACTCGATATGCGCGGCGGCATAGCCCAGATAGTAGATCGAACCGATCCCGCGCACGCCATAGGCCGCGACCACGAGCCGGTCGCGCCCCTTCATCCCCGTGCCGAGCAGGGCCAGCATGCCCGCCGCCGGACGGATGACGAAGATGAGCGCAGCCGCAATGAGCGCGGTGGTCCAGCTCAGCTCCCCCACGAGTACCGGGAAAAGCCCGCCCACCAGCACGAGGAGAATGGCGGTCAGGCCATGCTCGATCGATTCGTTGAACGCATGCAGCCGTCCATGAAACTCGTGGTCCTGCTCCACCCGGCGCAGGGTCGCACCGGCGGCGAAACACGCGATGAAGCCATACCCCTCGACCAGCTCGGTAATGCCATAGGAAAAAAGCACGCCCGCAAGCGCAAGCACCGCCGAACCCGTCTTCGCCAGCGGATTGTTCCGCGGCATCGCGAAGAGGAACCGCGACAGCAGCCAGCCGACCGCAACCCCGCCGATGGCGCCCACCGCGATGCGATAGACCACGTCGAGCGCCAGCCATTGCAGCCATTCGCCAGCAGACGGAATGCCCGTCGCACCGAGCAGCAGCCCGAGATAAACGAACGGAAAGGCCAGCCCGTCATTCAGCCCGGCCTCGGCGGTCAGCGCAAAGCGCACCGGATGTTCGCCGCCTTCGGTGGGCGGGCCGACCTGAATATCGCCGGCGAGCACCGGGTCCGTCGGCGCCAGCACCGCGCCCAGCAGGACCGCGCCCGCCACGGTCAGCCCCGCCGCCGCCCAGCCGAGCAGCGCAATCGCCGCGATGGTGAGCGGCATGGCAATGGCAAGCAGCCGGATCGTCGGTTTCCACCGCTCCAGATTGGTCACGCAGTCGATCTTTATCCCCGCACCGAACAGCGCGATGATGACCGCCATCTCGCTCGTCAATTCCCAGAAGCGCGGCGATGTGCGCGGGTCGACGACATCGGGCAATCCGGGGATGAGCGCAAATCCCGCCATGCCCAGCCCGATCAGGAGCGCCGATGCGGCCGGTTCCCGATTGGAGAAATAGCGCGGCAGCCAATAGGCGAGGATAATTGCCGCCCCGGCCGTCGCCAGCGTGACGTGATAGGGGTCGAGCCCGTAAAATGCCTTGTCATCCATCTGTGTATCGGAACGTCGCAACCGCGTTTTTGTGCCGGTCGGGTGCGCGCGGATGGACACGGGCCGTGCGCCCGCGATAAATGCCCGTCAATTCGCGCGCCATATCCCGTGCGCGGCAACGGAGATTCGAGTGGTCGATCAATCCGACGCGATCGAAAAATCGCGCGAAAGTTTTCAGGGCGTGCTGCTGTCTTGGCGGCTGTGGTGGCGCCATTCCGTGGTCGCCTCGGTCGATCAGGGCGCGGTGATCGAGGAACGGCGCGAAGAGGCGATCATGTCCGCGCGCTATTTGTTCATGCTGGCCATGTCGGCGGGCATTGCGGTGCTCGGCCTGTTGCTGTCGTCGCCGGCGGTGGTCATCGGCGCGATGCTGCTTTCGCCGCTCATGGGGCCGATCATCGGGCTGGGCTTCGCGTTGTCGACGGGGGATTACAACTGGCTGCGCAAGGCTTTGCGCGCGCTCATCATCGGGTCGGTGCTGTCGATTGCGTTTTGCGGGCTGATCGTGGTGCTCTCGCCGTTGCAGACGGTGACCCCCGAAATCGCCAGCCGCACGCGGCCCAACCTGTTCGACCTGCTCGTGGCGCTGTTTTCCGCCATGGCCGGCGCCTATGCGATGATCCGCGGGCGGGCGGGCACGATCGTCGGCGTCGCCATCGCGACGGCGTTGATGCCGCCGCTGGCCGTGGTGGGATTCGGGCTGGCGACGTGGAACTGGACCGTGTTTTCGGGCGCGCTGCTGCTCTATGTGACGAACCTTGTCACCATTGCGCTGACCGCGATGATCATGGCGCGGCTTTACGGGTTTCGCGCGAACCTGTCGGAGAACAAGACCCGGCTCCAGGATTTCATCGTCGTCGCCGCGTTCATCGCGCTCGTCATCCCGCTCGCCCTGTCGCTGCGTCAGATCGCGTGGGAGGCCAATTCGCAGCGGCTCGTCAACGGAGCGATCCTCGATGCGTTTCCCGATGCGGCGCGCGTGTCCCAGATCGACATCGATTTCAAGTCCGACCCCATCCGCATCACCGCGACCGTGCTCACCCCGGAGATCGAGAACGGGGCGGAGGAACGCTCGATCCGCCGGCTCAACCGCCTGCTCGAAGCGCCGGTCACCTTGCAGCTCGACCAGTTCCGCGTCGGCACCAGCGCCACCGCGGCGGAGGAGGCGCAGATCGCCGCCGCCAATGCACAGGAGCGGGCTGCGAGCGACCGCACGGTGCAGGACCTGACCGAGCGCATGGCCCTCATCGCGGGGGTTTCGGGGGACGACGTGCTGATCGACCGGGACCGCCGCCGCGCCACGGTCCGTGCGCGCCCGCTCGACGGGGCGACGCTGTCCGCCTATCGGCAGCTCGAACGGCGCATCGCGCAAAGCGTGCCCGAATGGCGGATCGAGCTGATCCCGCCGGCCCGCGCGCTACCGGAGGTGGCTTTTGAGGACGGGGCGCCGACGGATGCGGGCCGCGAGGCGATCGCGCTCATCGGCTGGGCGGGGCAAAGGATCGACGCGCCGATCGCGCTATCGGGGGGCGAGGACAATATCGCCGCCGTGCGGGAGCGGCTGTCGCCGGCGGTGCGCGTCGTCGAACGGACGGGCGGGGGCGCGAATGTCACGGCGACATGGGCGCCCGTCGATACGGTGATCGCGGAAGAGACGGAGACACCGCCGGCCGCGTAACGCCGCCGTGGTGACGGTGCCCTCATGACCGGGGGGAACGCCGCGGTTCCGGCGTTCCCTCGGTCATCCTGCGCTCAGGCCGCGATGGCGTAGGGTTCGATCTCGCCTTCGAGGTAGAGCTTCTTCGCCTTCGCCCGGCTGAGCTTGCCGCTGCTCGTACGCGGCAGGCTTTTCGGCGGTACGAGTTCCACGACGCAGTTCATGCCGGTGATGGAGCGCACCTTGTCGCGGATCGTATCGCGCAGGCGCACGCGCTCATCGGGATCCGACACGCGGCAATGGACCAGCACGGCGGGCGCTTCCTCGCCATCCTTCGTCTCGACCGAGAAGGCGGCGATGTCGCCCTGGTGGAAGCCGGGCAATTGCTCGACCGCCCATTCGATATCCTGCGGCCAGTGGTTCTTGCCGTTGATGATGATCATGTCCTTCGCGCGGCCCACGATGAACAGATAGCCGTCCGCCATGTACCCCATGTCGCCGGTGTCGAGCCAGCCATCGACGAGACAGGCGGCGGTCGCCTCCTCGTCGCGGAAATAGCTGTGCATGACCGACGGGCCGCGGCACCATACCTTGCCGATGACGTGGTCGCGCTGCGGCTTGCCATCCTCGCCGCGGATTTCGACATCCATGTCGCGCACGGGCTTGCCGCAATTGACAATGGCGCGATACCGGGCCGGGCGCGACAGGTCGCGCGGGCTGCCTGAAAGCCGTTCCTCTTCGACGAGTTCCACCCGGATGCCTTCGCCCGGCGGCATGATGGTGACGGCGAGCGTGGCTTCGGCAAGGCCGTAGCTGGGGTTGAACGCCTGCGCCCGGAAACCGGCATCGGCAAAGGCGTTGACGAAATTCTGCATCACGTCGGGCCGGATCATGTCCGCGCCATTGCCCGCCACGCGCCAGCGCGACAGGTCGAACCGGTCGGCGACCGAAGACTGGCTCGAAATGCGGCGGGCGCAGATGTCGTATCCGAAAGTCGGCGAATAGGAGAGCGTCGTGCCGGCATTCCGGCTGATGAGGTCGAGCCAGGCAAGCGGACGGCGGGCGAAATCCTCGGTCTTGAGGTAATCGCCCGACACCTGGTTCGCGATGAGCGAGAGGAAACAGCCGACCAGCCCCATGTCGTGATACCACGGCAGCCAGCTGATGCAGCGGTCGCCGTCGGTCACCTGCATGCCATGCGAATGGCCGGCCAGATTGTTGAGCAGCGCCCGGTGCGTCACCGCGACGCCGTGCGGGAAACGGGTCGATCCGCTCGAATATTGCAGATAGCAGATATCGTCCGGGTCGAGCGTGGGAAGCGGCCCTTCGATCACGTCGCGCGTCGCAAAATCGGACCAGGCGATGCCGCGCACGCCCTGCCGCGCGCAGGCGGCCTCGGTCATCTGCGCGATTTCGGCGGGGTAGAAGAGGACGAGCGGGTCGCTGCTCGACAATTGGACGGCGAGCTGGTCGATATAGCTGTCCTTGCCGCCAAAGCTCGTCGGGAGCGGCAGCGGCACCGGCCACGCGCCCGCATAGATCGCGCCGCAGAACAGCGCGGCGAATTCCGCCCCGGTTTCGGCAATCAGCGCGACCCGGTCGCCCGGCTTCACACCGTCGGCGACGAGCCTGTGCGCCATGGACAGCGCATCGCGTCGCAGTTCGGAAAACGGATAGGGCCGCAGCAAACGCCCGCGCGCATCGTGGAAATTGAGCCCCCGAACCCCTTGCGCGGCATAGTCGATCGCATCGGCGAAGGTCGCGAAATCCGCAAGACGACGCGGCAGCGCATCGTCGTTCGGCGTGGGCGACAATTCGGAAGTTTCACGGGTCCCGGCCCCGGCGTTGTGCGTCATGACGCTGTAGCTTTTCCCGTCCAGTATGTTCTTCATCATCCGGCCTTAGCCTATCGACCGCTGAACGCCGTATGAAACCGGCATCCGTGTCGTCCTCTCCCACCGGTCCTGCACGCGGTTTGCCCGAAATTCGCTTGCCGGGCAAATAATTGCAGCGACCGGCGTTCCCATTCCAGCGGCAGTGTGGCACGATTATGGCACGATGAAAGACGAAAGCGCCCGTTATCCACGCCAGCGCCAACGCGCAAGAGTACCGAGGCCGCCAAGCCCGCTCACCAATCAGCGACTGAACGAAATGGCGCTGGCCTATGTCGCGCGTTTCGCGACGACGGCGCGCAAGCTGCACGATTACTGTCGCCGCAAATTGCGCGAGCGTGGCCTTGCCGAGGGGGAGGAGACGCCGGACATCGACGCGCTGGTCGCGAAATTCGTCGCCAACGGATGGGTCAATGACGAGGAATTCGCGCGCGCCAAATCGGGGAGCCTGCTGCGCCGCGGATATGGCGGGCGGCGGGTGAATGCCGCGCTCGACGCCGCGGGCGTGGCCGCGGGTGACCGCGCGGGGATCGCCCCCGGCGAGGCGCGTGCCGCCGCGCTGCGCATGGCGGAAAAGAAACATTTCGGCCCCTTCGCCCGCGACGGCGTGCCGCCTGCGGACCGGGCGGTGCGCGAAAAACAGGTCGCCGCCATGCTGCGTGCCGGGCATTCGCTGGACAGCGCGCGCAATCTGGTCGATGCGAGCGACATGGATTCGGCGCGCGACTGGGCCAGCGCGCTCGACGATGGCGTGGATGGCCCGGTGCACAGTTTCGAGGATTGACGAATGCGCAAAGGTTTCGCTCTTTTCGCCGGTTTTGCGCTGACGCTCGGCGCCTGCTCCGCCCCCGGCGACGCGCAGACCGAGCGCAGCGCCGCGACGCAGCAAAACGCGGTCCATGCCGAATCGGGGCTGCCGCTCGTTCCCCTCACCATTGAATCGGGCGGGCGGACGCATCGTTTCACCGTCGAATATGCGGCGAGCGACGAAAATCAGCGCAAGGGCCTGATGTTCCGCACCGAACTCGGCCCTGATGAAGGTATGTTGTTCCCGAATGCGACGCCGCAGCAGCGCAGCTTCTGGATGAAGAATACGGTCATTCCGCTCGACCTTGTCTTCATCGCGCCCGACCGGACGATCGAATCCATTGCCGCAGATGCGGTGCCCTATTCGCTCGACCCGATCCCTTCGCAAGGGGCGGTCGTGGGCGTCCTCGAACTGGCCGGGGGGCGCGCGGCGGAACTGGGCCTTTCGCCGGGCGACGCGATCGACTGGCGCGCACCGGGGCAATAGCGCTGTTTCATGGGGCGCGATGGCGTGTTGCGCGCCGCGTCACATGCCGCTAATCGGACAGGCACGATGAGCATTCTTTCCAAGATCTTCACCTGGTGGGACGGCGCCACCATCGGCACGCTGTTCGATAGCTGGAAACACGGCGAACAGGTCGGCACCGATGCGCAGGGCAATCGCTATTTCCGCGCGAAAAAGCCCGATGCCCGCGGACGCGAACGCCGCTGGGTCATCTACGAAGGCGCCAATGACGCGAGCCGGGTGCCGTCCGAATGGCACGGCTGGCTGCACGGCAGCTTCGACGGCGTGCCCGAAAGCCATCTTCCGCCGTCGCGCATCTGGGAGGTGGATTACACCCCCAACCGGACCGGCACGCTGGACGCATACCGCCCCAAGGGCGCGCTGGAGCAGGGCGGCGTGCGCGCCAAGGCGACCGGCGATTACGAAGCATGGTCGCCCGACCAGTGATTCGCCGCCCGGTCCGGCTCGCATGGCTGTGGCTCGGCTGCGCGGGGCTTGCGCTGTCGGCTTGCGACGGCGCGGATGTCCCCGGCAACGACGCCGGGACCGAGACGGCCGAACCTGCGCCATCGCCCACCCCGCCGCAGTCCTCGACCGACGAGAACGAGATGATCTCCGCCGATGATGGCGACATGGCGGCGGATCTCGACCTGCCGGGCGGGACGCCGATGGCGGAACGCGTCGCGACGATCGGCCTGCTCAACAAGCGCAACAATATCACGCGCGACATCACGCTGTCGCCGGGGGAGCAGGAGCGGGTCGACGATGTCGTCATCCGCCTGCGCGCATGCGAACGCACCGCCCCGTGGGAGGCGCAGCCGGAAACCGGCGCCTTCGTCCAATTCCTGACCAAGACGCCCGAAAGCGACGACGACAATCCGCGTTTCCGCCGCGTCTTTTCGGGCTGGCTGTTCAAGAACAGCCCGTCACTGAACGTGGTCGAACATCCGATCTACGATGTCTGGGTCAAGGATTGCGCAATGTCCTTCCCCGGCGAGGAAGAGCCGGAAACGAGCGAGGAATAACCCTCCGGCAACGGGATGTGATCGTCGCCGGCGCGCGATGCCTGTCGCACCAGTTCCAGATATTGCGATTGGGGGAGCGGCACCGCCACCATGCTTTCCAGATGGCTCGTCATGAACTGGCAATCGAGCAATTCGAGGCCCGCGGCCCGCATCGCCGCGACGAGCCAGCACAGCGCGACCTTCGAAGCATCGGACACGCGGCTGAACATCGATTCGCCGCAGAACACCCGGTCGAACGCCACGCCGTAAAGCCCGCCGACCAGCCGCCCGTCCTGCCAGCATTCGAAGGAATGGGCGTGTCCCTGGCGATGGAGCAGGCGGTAGCTCGCCGCGATCCGGTGGCTGATCCAGCTTTCGCCGTCTTCGTTGTCGGGGTCCGGTCGTGGCGCGGCGCATGCATCGACCACGTCGGCAAACGCCGCATTGCAGGTCACGCGGAACCGTTCGCGCCGCAACGTCCGCGCGAGCGAGCGCGACACGTGCAGCCCGTTCAGCGGGATGATCGCCCTTTCGCGCGGTTCGATCCACATGATTTCGGGATCGTCACGCGCATCCGCCATGGGAAAGACCCCGCTGCGATAGGCGAGGAGCAGCAATTGCGGGTCGATGATCCCGGTGTGTTCGGAGGTGAGCGTTCGGGTCATGGCCTGCGATAATGACGCATGGCCGCGCACGTGTCACCCGTCGGGGCGGCATGGTCATGATTTTCGGGCACTGAACGCTTGTCAGCCCGGCGGTAAGGCGATAGAGGAGCCACCACCTGCAGGAGTGTAGCTCAGTTGGTAGAGCATCGGTCTCCAAAACCGAGGGCCGCGGGTTCGAATCCTGCCACTCCTGCCAGTTTCCCTTTCATCGCCGGATTGTGCCTGACCAGGGGCCGCGATTGCGTCCTGCGCCGCCTGCCGCATCGGATGATGCTGCCCGAGCTGCGCGTGTCCGCCGGCGGCGGGGGGCATCGCTTTTCCTGACGGCTTGCATCGACGAGGGCGCGGCGCGGTTGCAGCCGATTGTCGCGGGCGCCGATCAGTAGGGCCCAACCCATCACGACAGGAACGCGAATGGACGCACCTGTACCGTCGATACGCCGCGTTCCGACGTGTTTCTTCGCCGCCGAGAGAACGAGGCGCGGCCCGGCGCCGTCAATCTCAACTGCATGAGATTCATCGGCGACGGCGTCGAGGACAAGCTGGCTTACCGACAAGCGGCGGAAGACAATGTGGCGCGCGACCGGCTCGCCAACATACTGATCGACCGTTCAAACGCCATTTGTCAGTCCGAGCTCGCTCTCCTGATGCAGAATCAGGCCGAGGTCGGCGGATGGCTCGGTATCGCGACGACCGGGCTTGCCACGGCATCGACCGTCGTGACCGGCGATCTTGCGAAATCGATCCTTTCGGGCGGCGCGGCGTTCACCAGCGGCTCCGCCGACCAGATTTCGTCCTTTGCGTACAAGGACACACTGATCGAGGTTATCAACACCGCCATTCGGGAAAAGCGCGCGCTCGCACTCGAAACGATCGTCGCCAAGTTCGGGCGGACAAACGCCCGATATACCACCACATGATCCGCGACGTGAATCAGTATCACCAGCTCTGTTCATTCGAGGCCGGGCTTAGCCTCGTGTTAACGGCGGTGGGCAAGGCCGATGCGCTGCAACGCGAGCGCGACGATTTGCGCATCCCGACGGTGCTCGCGCAGATGCAGATGCAGCCTGCCCAGGAGGGGGAAAGCGAAAAGCCGGCGATCCGTGACAAGATGGAAGCGCTGCGCAGCGCGTGGATCGAATCCCAGACCGGCGTATCCCTGCCCGTCGATCCGGTGCAGCAGGACGACGAGACCAACGAAAACGGGCCGCGCCGGATTATCCCCGCCGCGGCCCGCATCTCGCATCGTCCGTATCGCGATCAATCGTCGCGCGGATCGATGTGGTGGTCCTTGCCCGCCGTGCGATTGCCGCGGGCCAGCGCGAAGACCACGCCCGACAGCGCGGCCAGCGCGATGAGGTTAGGCAACGCCATCGCCGCATTGGAAATATCGCCCAGCCGCCAGACGAGCTGCGACGGCTGCGTCGCGCCGACATAGATGCCGATGCACCAGATCACGCGCCAGATGATGTGCAGGATCTTCTCGCCGCCCGCGCTCGCACCCGGAATGCGGTCGTAGATGAAGGTGATCGCCCGCTCGCCATAATAGCTCCACGTCAGGAGCGTCGTGAACACGAACAGGATCAGCGCCACCGATGCGATCAGCGTGCCGAGCGGAATGCCCCCGATCGCATAGGGAAACGCCGCGGCGAATGCCCCGGAGGTGGTGACGAAGCCCGAAAGCTGCGTCGTGCCGAGGTCGGATTGCCACACGTGGCGAACCTGTTCGACCGTGCCGTCGGCCAGCGTATGGGTGAAATTCCCCTCCACGGTCAGGATCACGAGCGCCGTCATCGTGCAAATCACGATGGTGTCGATGAACGTGCCGAGCATTGCCATGCGGCCCTGCTGCTCCGGATC
This sequence comes from Croceicoccus hydrothermalis, assembly GCF_022378335.1. GTDB lineage: Bacteria > Pseudomonadota > Alphaproteobacteria > Sphingomonadales > Sphingomonadaceae > Croceicoccus > Croceicoccus hydrothermalis. The sequence goes on along the minus strand of NZ_JAIQCI010000003.1, from coordinate 161,958 downwards.
GTCGGTCTGCGCGACGGCATGGGCGATGGGGGTCGAACCCTGGCCGCTTTCGTTCGAGAACAGCCCGCGCGCGACGCCGGCGCGAATGGCGATGATGATCGCCGCGCCGGCAAAGCCGCCCGATGCCGATTGCGTGTTGAACGCGCCGGCAAAGATGCGCCCGAAGGTTTCGGGAAGGTCGGTGAAATTGAGGATCAGCGCGACGAGCGCCATCGCGATATAGGCCGCCGCCATGAACGGCACGACCTTTTCGGCAATGGAGCCGATCGACTTGATCCCGCCGATGATGACGACGAACACCGCAACCGCGACGATGATCCCGCCGAGCCAGCGTTCGATGCCGAACAATTCGTTGAGGCCGCTTGCCACCTCGTTCGACTGGATCGAATTGCCGGTCACCAGCGCGGAAAACAGCGTGCCGAGGCAGAACAGGATCGCCAGCCACGTCCATTTGGGGCCGAGCCCCTGCGTGATATAGGTCATCGGACCGCCGCGCCACGTGCCGTCCGGTGTCTTTTCGCGGTAGCGGATGGCGAGCGACCCTTCGGCAAAGCCCAGCGCCATGCCGACGAGCGCGGTGATCCACATCCAGAACACCGCCCCCGGCCCGCCGAGCGCGATGGCCGTGGCCACGCCCGCGAGGTTGCCGGTACCGACCTGCCCTGACAATGCGGTGGACAATGCGGCGAACGGGCTGATCTCGCCCGCGCCGGCGGTCTTGCGCCCGCGGAACAGGCCGGTGATCGCGCTGCCCAGCTTCACGATGGGGTAGAAGCGCAGGCCGATCATGATCCACAGGCCGATGCCGAGCAGGACGATCACCATCGGCGGGATCGGACTGACCTCGACCCCGTCCCAGCTGCCGCCCCAGATGAAGTCGGAAATATTGGTGACCCGGTCGATCAGTGCGGTGGAGGGCGGTGCTGCGCTCATAATTGTCCCTTGACCCCTGTTTGTAACGATTGGTTGCAAGTGCTATCGGTTGGCATGCGCGAAGGGAAGCACGCATTGCAATTTTTGCACCGATGCGGCCCGCGGAACGATCGCGCGCGATCCGTCGGGCGGTAAAGCGCGCGCGGCGCACCCCTTGCGTTCGGGCCAAGGGCCGGTTATGGGGCAACACGTTTTTCCGACATGGGAATAGATCGCCTCTCCCCGACCATGCGGCCGGGGCGGCGATGAACCCTTGGCGAGAACCCGGCAATTTCAACCGCGCGAGGAACACGCAAATGGCGAAGACCAGCCCCGGCGAATTCATCCGGCAGGTACGGGCCGAAGGGTCCAAGGTCGTCTGGCCGACCCGGCAGGAAACCGTCACCACGGCGATCTTCGTCGGGATCATGATGCTGATCCTGTCGGTGTTCTTCCTGGGCATCGATTCGCTGTTCGGCGCGGTGGTGCGCTGGCTGCTGACGCTGGCCTGACGCGCGACACGGTTAATGACAGGATTTTTTGATGGCTCGCTGGTATATCATCCACGCCTATTCGGGTTTCGAGAACAAGGTGAAGGAATCGATCCTCGCCGAGGCGGAACGGACAGGTCTCGACCAGCTGGTCGAGGCGGTCGAGGTTCCGACCGAAACCGTGACCGAGGTCAAGCGCGGCAAGAAGGTGCAGACCGAGCGCAAGTTCATGCCCGGCTATGTCCTCGCCAAGCTGGCGATGAACGACGATGTCTACCACCTCGTCAAGAACACGCCCAAGGTCACCGGCTTTCTCGGCACCAACAACAAGCCGCAGGCCATCAGCGAGAAGGAAGCCGCTCGTTATTTCGGCCAGCGCGACGAAATGGCCGCCGCGCCCAAGCGCGAGATCGACGTCGATTACGAGATCGGCGATTCGGTCAAGGTGCTCGACGGCCCGTTCGCGAGCTTCAACGGCGTGGTCGAGGAACTCGATTTCGACAAGAACAAGGTCAAGGTCAGCGTGTCCATCTTCGGCCGCGCGACGCCTGTGGAACTCGACTTCGAACAGGTCGAGCTTTCCAAGTAAGGGATTTCCCGTCCGGGTTGAAAACCGGCGCGGGAAAGAATGCGGGAGGAAGGCGCTCGTCTTCTGTCTGACCGCTTAACATGACGGCGTCCCGTGGGCGCCCGACAGTGTGAAAAAGGAGTGGCCCCATGGCCAAGAAAATTACCGGTTACATCAAGTTGCAGGTGCCCGCCGGCGCCGCCAACCCGTCGCCCCCGATCGGCCCGGCGCTGGGTCAGCGCGGCGTGAACATCATGGAATTCTGCAAGGCGTTCAATGCCGCCACGCAGGACATGGAAAAGGCGATGCCGATCCCCACGATCATCACCGTCTATGCCGACCGTTCGTTCACCTTCACGACGAAGACGCCGCCCGCGTCCTTCCTCCTGAAGAAGGCTGCGAAGCTGAAGTCGGGTTCGAAGGAGCCGGGCAAGGTTTCGGCCGGAACCATCAAGCGCAGCGAGCTGTCCGCCATCGCCGAACAGAAGATGGCCGATCTCAACGCGAACGACATCGACCAGGCAACCAAGATCATCGAAGGCAGCGCGCGTTCGATGGGTCTCGAAGTGGTGGAGGGCTGAACCCATGGCCAAGCTGACCAAGAAGCAGAAGATGCTCAACGAAAAGCTGGACGCTGAAAAGCTGTACGGCGTGGACGAGGCGCTGCAGACGCTGCGCGATGTGAAGACGACGAAGTTCGACGAGACCATCGAGGTCGCGATGAACCTGGGCGTCGATCCGCGTCACGCCGACCAGATGGTGCGCGGCATGGTGTCGCTGCCCTCCGGCACGGGCAAGGACGTGAAGGTCGCGGTTTTCGCGCGCGGCGACAATGCCGACAAGGCGACCGCCGCCGGGGCCGACAAGGTCGGTGCCGAGGACCTCATGGAAGACATGCAGGCCGGCAATCTCGACTATGACCGCGTGATCGCGACCCCGGACATGATGGGCGTCGTCGGCCGCCTCGGCAAGCTGCTCGGCCCCAAGGGGCTGATGCCGAACCCGAAGCTCGGCACCGTGACCCCGCACGTGGAACAGGCCATCAAGGACGCCAAGGGCGGCCAAGTCGAATTCCGCGTCGAAAAGGCCGGCATCATCCACTCCGGCATCGGCAAGATGTCCTTCACCGACGAACAGCTGAAGGCGAATTTCGACGCTCTGGTGAGCGCGATCGTCAAGGCGAAGCCGTCGGGCGCGAAGGGCAAGTATGTCCGCAAGGTCGCCATGTCCTCGTCGATGGGCCCGGGCCTGAAGATCGACACGGCGGAGGTCGAGGGCGCCTGATCGCTCCTGCGACAATGCCTGAATGAACGGGGCCGGCGGAACGCGTTTCCGCCGGCCTTTTTCGTGCGTGCCGGGGTGGCGACGGGGCCCGTTCGGGAAAGAAGCGGCGCCACACTCGTTGATCAAGCACAACGACACAAACGAAGGATATATCCATGCCGACCGTCTGGCTTATCGTCGTGATCGGGGGGCCGCTGCTTTTGCTGCTGGCGCTTCTGTATTCACGCACGAAGAATCGAAAGAACGAAACCGCCGCGCAGGAACATCGCGCCGACGCGGGCGCGGCCGCGCTGCGCGAGGATATCGAGCACGATCGCGAAATCCGGGAAGAGGACCGCTGAGCGGGTTTCAGATACCGCCGGGCGTGAAATCGTAGCCGAGCTCGCCCAGCCCCTCGCATAGCGTATCCATGCAGCTGGCGAGATCGTCCGCGTCGGTGGAGCGGATCACGAAATTCGCACCGACGCGCCCTTCGCGAAAGAACGGATAGCTTCCGATCTGGCAGTTTTTGTGGGCCTTCTCGACCTCGCGCAGGAGGACCGCGACCTCGCTTTCCGGGATCCAGCCGCCGACTGTCTCAGAGATGAGCGGCGCGCCCCCTTCGAGCGTGCCGGTCAGCGCGTCGAGCATGCCTGCGGTGATATGCGGGACGCCTGCCATCATGAACACGTTGCCGACCCGGATTCCGGGCGCGCCGGACCGTTCGTTCGGAATGAGATCGGCGCCTTGCGGCACGCGCGCCATGCGCAGGCGGCCTTCGTTCAGACCGCCCTTGTTCGCGTAATAGCGTTCCAGCGTCGCGCGGGCTTCGGGATGAATCACCACGTCCACGCCCAATGCGCGGGCCACCGCATCGACCGAAATATCATCGTGGGTGGGGCCGATGCCGCCGGTGGTGAACAGGTAATCGTTGCGCGCGCGCAGCGTGTTCACCGCCTCGACGATGGCATCCATGGTGTCGGCGACCACGCGCACCTCGGCAAGGCGAATGCCCTGCACCTGAAGCCAGCTGGCCACCTGTGCGATATTCTTGTCATGCGTGCGTCCGGACAGGATTTCATCGCCGATGACGATGAGCGCGGCGGTATAGATGCGATCGGTGCTGGCCATGCGGGGGTGATGCCCGCCGCCCCCGTCGCCGTCAAACCAATATCGTCGACTGACGCGGCGGGAACCCGCCCTGCGCCGCGCTGGGTCGTTTGCGCGCGATTATTCGGGGATGAAACCGAACAGATCGTGCGCGTCGGCATCCTCGACACTGGCCATGGCAATATCGCCGGGCACCAGCGCGGGCGACACGTTGCGCAGATAGACGTGGCCGTCGATGTCGGGCGCGTCGGACTGGCTGCGCGCGGTGGCGCCGATGTCGCCGTCCTCGTCCGGTTCGCCGATCTCGTCGATGATGACGGGGAGGGTGCGACCGATCTTCGCCTGCAATTTGGCGGCGCTGATCCGCTCGGTCACTTCCATCAACCGGGCGTAGCGTTCTTCCTTCACCGCTTCGGGCACCGCGCCGGGAAGCGTGTTGGCCTCCGCCCCCTCAACCGGTTCGAAGCGGAAACCGCCGACGCGGTCGAGCTGCGCTTCCTCCAGCCAGTCGAGCAAATAGCGGAAATCATCCTCCGTCTCGCCGGGAAAGCCGACGACGAAGCTGCTGCGCACGGTGATGTCGGGACAGATTTCGCGCCACTTGGCGAGGCGGGAAAGCACCTTCGCCTCGTTCGCGGGGCGCTTCATGGCTTTCAGCACAGACGGGCTGGCATGCTGGAACGGGATGTCGAGATAGGGCGTCACCAGCCCTTCGGCCATGAGCGGGATGACCTGGTCGACATGCGGATAGGGGTAGACGTAATGCAGCCGCACCCACGACGCCATGTCGTCGCCCGTGCGCAGCTGGCCCAGTTCGCGGGCGAGGTCGGTCATGTGGGTGCGCACGGTTTCGCCGTGCCACTGGCGTTCCTCGTGGCGGACGTCCACGCCATAGGCCGAGGTGTCCTGGCTGATGACGAGCAATTCCTTCGTGCCCGCGGCGACGAGCTTTTCCGCCTCGCGCAGGACGGCATCGATCCGGCGGCTGCTGAGCTTTCCGCGCAGCGACGGAATGATGCAGAAGGCGCAGGAATGATTGCACCCTTCCGAAATCTTCAGATAGGAATAATGCCGCGGGGTCAGCTTGATATCGGGCTGCGGCACGAGATCCACGAACGGACCGCGCGCGGCGGGCGCGGCATCGTGCACCGCGCTCACGACCTGCTCATACTGATGCGCGCCGGTCACCGCGAGGATGTCGGGAAAGCGCGCACGGATGGCCTCGGCCTCGTTGCCCATGCAGCCCGTCACGATGACGCGGCCGTTTTCGGCCATCGCCTCGCCGATCGCCTCCAGGCTTTCCTCCTTCGCCGAATCGAGAAAGCCGCAGGTGTTGACCAGCACCACGTCCGCGCCCGCATAATCGGGCGACATGGCATAGCCATCGGCGCGCAGCTTGGTCAGGATGCGTTCGGAATCGACCAGCGCCTTGGGGCAGCCGAGGCTGACCATGCCGATTTTCGGGGCGGCGTCGATCCGGGTGGGGTGGTTCATGGTTTCAGTCATTGCGCCGCGCCTCTACACCCAAGCGCGCGCTGATGCCAGCCGTCGCACCGCCCAAGGGGTACGCGATCGTTTCGTCGCAGCGCAGGAACGCAAAAGCGCCGCGAACTTAATATGTGTTGTCCTGTGGTCTAGCGCGGCGGGATGCGGTAACACGTCACGCGCAGAAGGCGGGAGATTGAATGGGTCCGGTAGATTGGTTCGCGGTGTTTCTGGCCGCTCTGGCCGTGATGGCGGTCGCGGCGGGATGGTACCGGGTCTTCGCACGCCCGCTGGTGCGGCGGGCCGGGCCGGGCGGGCTGGAACTGCGGCGCAGGCCGTTCGTCACCGTGCTCGGCACTTTCGTGCTGGTGCTCGTTTCCGCATCCATGCTCGGCCATATGTTCGCGCGGATCGACCCTGCGAAATGGTGGCTCTACCCGATGATGAGCGGCGGGGTCGCGATCGCCTTCGTCATTCCCGCGCTTTGGACCAATTACCTCCATCAACGCAATCCGCGGCCCATCGCGTTCATCGACGCGGGGTTCTGGTTCCTCGCCTATCTCGCGATGGGGCTGGTGTTCTGGCTGCGAAGCTAGGGGATTACAGGATGCCCGGCCCCTGGTCGGGCGTGGGTTTGATGACGACGATCATGTCGCCCATCTGCACCGATTCGGCCTCCGGCTGCCAATAGCCATAGGCTTCGCCCGCGCGGTAGAGGCGCACGCCGATGCTCCCCGATCCCAGATTGCGCAGCGGCTTGCCCACGTCCTCCTGCCGGGCGGCGCGTTCCACCAGCTGTACGCGCCCCTGCACCGAGGCGAGATCGGCCAGATAATCCGCGACATGCATCCCGCTGGCCGACCCGGCGAGCAGCAAGCCTGTAAACCGCACGGGGTTCAGCACGTTGGTGGCGCCTGCCTGCCGGGCGAGCAATTCGTTGTCGCCGGCCCGCACCACGACCGTGATCGGCACGTCGGGCGCCAGATGCCGCACGGTCAGCACGATGAGGATGGACGCATCGTCGCGCCCGGCGGACACGAGCACGGTGGATGCCTGGTTGATCCGCACGTCCTGCAGCGATTCGTCGCGGGTCGCATCGGCGTTTATCACGTTGCAGCCCATCTGTTCGGCGAGTTTCAGCCGTTCCTCGTCTGGGTCCATGACCACGATGCAATCGGGATCGGTGCCCCGCGCGATCAGCTCGCGCACGCTTTCCGAACCCGACACGCCAAAGCCCAAGACCACGACATGGTTGGTCAGCCGGTCCTGAATTCGGGCCATACGCCATTTCTCCCAGCTTCGCTTGATGATGAAATTATACGCCGTGCCGACGAAGATGAAGAGCACGGCAAAGCGGATCGGCGTCACGATCACCGCCTCGACCAGGCGGGCGCGGTCGGACACCGGGGCGATATCGCCGAACCCCGTCGTCGTGATGGAGATCATGGTGAAATAGACGACGTCGAGGAAACTGACCTCGCCATCGACATTGTCCACCAGCCCGTTGCGGTCCCACCAGTGGATCATGACCACGGCAAAGACGAGGAACACCGCCGCGAACACCCGAATGCCCGCATCCGCCCACACCGGTACCTTCACCCTGCGGCGAAGCGGCTGGTGGATCTTGGGCCGGTCGGGGCGGGCAGGGGGCATCATCGGATCAGCTGTCGCCCCGATACCGTTCGTGCAGCCGTTCGAGCGATGGATAATGCGTCAGGTCGAGCTGCAACGGGGTGACGGCGATGAAACCATCCTCCCCCGCCTCCAGATCGGTTTCGTGTCCCGGCGTATGCTCCACCGATTCCAGCCCGAACCAGAAATAGGGAAAGCCGCGCGGATCGACGCTTTCGACGAGCGTGCCACGGCTGTAATCGTGGAACCCCTGCCGCACGACGCGAATGCCCTCCACCTCGTCGGCGGGACGCGCGGGAAAGTTCACGTTGACCAGCGTGCGTTCGGAAAACTCCATGTCGAGCAACGGTCGCAGCGCGCGCGCGCCCCATTGTTCCGCCGCGTCGAACGATACATCGCCGCCTTTCCCCTTGGCATAGATCTGCGACAGCGCGATGGAGCGGATGCCGGCGAGCGTGCCCTCGATCGCGGCGGAGACGGTGCCGGAATAGGTGATGTCGTCGCCCTGATTGGCGCCGCGATTGACGCCGGACAGGATGAGATCGGGTTTTTCCGGCATCACCTTGCGCAGCGCCATCGTCACCGAATCGGTGGGCGTGCCGCTGACCGAAAAGCGGCGCTCGTCATGCTGGCGCAGGCGCACCGGGCGGTTGAGCGTGAGCGAATGGCCCGCGCCCGACTGTTCCTCCGCAGGGGCGACGATCCAGATATCGTCCGACAATTGCCGCGCGATGCGTTCCAGCACGCCAAGCCCCGGCGCATGAATACCATCGTCATTGGTAAGCAATATGCGCATCAGCCCATCACCTCCAGCTTCACCATGCCGCCGGTATACGGGTGCAGCGCGTCGGGCAGAATGACCGAGCCGTCCTCCTGCTGTCCGTTTTCGAGGATCGCCACCAGCGTGCGCCCGACCGCGAGGCCCGACCCGTTCAACGTGTGGACGAATTCCGTTTTCTTCGCGCCGTCGGGGCGGAAACGGGCGTTCATCCGGCGGGCCTGATACGCGCCGCAATTGCTGATCGAGGAAATCTCGCGATAGGCGTTCTGTCCCGGCAGCCAGACCTCCAGATCGTAGGTCTTGCGCGCGGTGGCGCCCATGTCGCCCGCACACAGCAACATCTTGCGATAGGGCAGGTCGAGCGCGCGGAGCACCGCTTCTGCCGCCTGCGTCATGGCCTCGTGCATGGCGTCCGATGCATCGGGCGCGGTGATCGCGACGAGCTCCACCTTGTCGAACTGGTGCTGCCGGATGAGGCCGCGCGTGTCGCGCCCGGCCGAACCTGCCTCCGACCGGAAACAGGGGGTGAGCGCGGTCATGCGGATGGGCAGGGCATCCACCTCCACGATACGGTCGCGCACCGCATTGGTCAGCGATACCTCCGCCGTCGGGATGAGCCAGCGGCCATCGGTGGTCTGGAACAAATCCTCTGAAAATTTGGGGAGCTGGCCCGTGCCGAACACGGCCTCGTCCCGGACGAGCAGCGGCGGCGCGCATTCGGTGAAGCCCGCGGCGGTCTGCATGTCGAGCATGAAGGCACCCAATGCCCGGTTCAGCCGCGCCATCTGTCCGCGCATGAAGGTGAAACGCGCGCCGGCGATGTCCGCGCCGGTTTCGAAATCCATGCCCAGCGCGGGCGCGAAATCGGCGTGTTCGCGCGGGGTGAAGGCGAATTCGCGCGGGGTGCCGTGGCGCGAAAGCTCGACATTGTCGCTTTCGTCCTGACCGGCGGGGACATCGTCGGCGGGCAGGTTGGGGAGCGCTGCAAGCATGGCGGCCTGCTGCTCGTTCAGCGCCCGCTCCTCCGCCTCCATCTGCGGCAGCGATTGCTTGAGCGCGGCAACCTCCGCCTTCAGCCGGTCGGCGGTTTCGGTGTCGCCCTGTCCCATCGCCTTGCCGATGGCCTTGGATGCCTCGTTGCGGCGGCTTTGACCGTCCTGCATCGCGGTGGTCACCTTGCGCCGTTCCTCGTCGAGCGCGAGGATCTGCGCGGCGGCAGGACCGGCACCGCGGCGGGCGAGGGCGGCGTCGAATTGTTCAGGATTATCCCGGATCAGGCGAATGTCGTGCATGCGGGCCGCTATGGCCCGCGTGCGCGCCGCTTGTCCAGTGGACTTGTGCCCAGCCGGGCCCGCCCGCGGCGGCGAGGCGTCAGCGCACAGGCCGCATCGTGCTGCGCGCGATCTTCCCGACGAGCGGCATCATGCCGGGATAGCTCGCCCTGTTATAGACCGAGGCGGCCTCCAGCTCGCGTGCCATGCGGGCATGCGCGCGGCCGAGGTTGTGATAGGGCACGCTCGGCAGGAGATGATGCAGCGCGTGGTAACGCAGGCCCACCGGCGCCCACAGCGGGGCGAGCGCACTTGGCGGCGGGACATTCACCGAATCGAGATATTGCGCGGTCACCGACAGCGCCTCGCCCTCGTTCTCCCACAGATGCGCGACCAGCGTGCGCAGCTGGTTGAGCACGCTGATTCCCGAATGCACGGCGATGAAGCAGGCGAGCGGCACCCACCCGAACACGAACACGCTCCCGATGAGTGCCCAGGCCCACAGGCAGGCGCCAATTTCGAGCGCGATCCAGCGGCGCCGCAGTGTGTCCGCCGGCGCGCGGCGGCGATAGGCGGGATTGATCGCAAGCGACGAAAACCGTTCGCGCACGAAACGCCGCACCGGCGGGAAAAGCGCGGCCAAGGGCGCCAACATGCCGAACCGCAGGATCAGCCCGACCGGAAGCAGCAGCGCCATCACCACGAACAGCGGCAAGGTCCACGGTTTCATCAGCGCGAGCGGCAGATATTCGGGATCCTCCGCCGTGCCGTAACGGGTACGGGCGTGATGCTGCGTATGCACCTCTTCGTACATGAAGGACGGCACCATCAAAGGCACGCCGACGAGCGCGTTCCATGCGAGGCGGAAACCGGGCACGGAATCCTCCTTCATATGGCTGAGCTCGTGAATGAAGCTGACCGCGCGATAAAGGGAAAGCATGGCGACAAGGCCGAGCAGCACCCGCGCCGCAACGCCGTCCACCACCATCGTAGCGAGCAGCGCACCATAGCCCAGAAGTGCGGAACCCAGCATGTCGGCCCAGTAGATGCGCGCATCGTGCCGCGCCAGATCGCGTGCCAGTGTCGCGGCGAGCCGCAGCATGTCGCGATCGTCGGCGACGACCGGGCGCACCCGCACGGGGGCCGCCGCGCCGTGATCCGTCACGTCACCATGCGGTACGTCGCGCACCAGGTTTTTCGACAGTTCCATTATCCATACGTCCCATCGCGAATATCATCGCCGCCGCAAGAGATGGCGACACCGGGGCCATCCGCAAGGGTCGTGCGAATGGGGCCGGCACGATGTCCCATATCGAAACCGGCCCTTATCCGCGATGAACGATGCGCGCATCGCGTGCTTTTCCGGTCACATCAGATGCGTTCGGGATACACCGGAACGATATCGACCGGAATCGCATCCATCGTGCCGATTACCCGACGCGCCGGTTCGTCCAGCCGGGCCCAGCGGTCGAAGAAGGCCTTCGTCCCCGCATAATCGCCGCGCGCCTGCAGCATGAGCTGATCGTGGAGGAGATCGCGCAAACCCGCCTCCATCGCGGCGTCGTCGATGACGAAGCGCCCCGATGCGGGATCGAAGGCAAAGGCGCCCTTGTCCTTGAGATAGCCATATTGGAGCGCCGCGCCCTTGCCGTGCGCCTCCTGCACGCCAAAGCGCACCGAACGGAAGATCCCGGCCATGTAGGTCGCGAAAAGCTGCGATTTTTCCGCCGCCGGCAATTCGCCCCGCTCCATCATGTAGAGGAGGTTCCACACGCCCATGACGTCGGCCTTCGCCTCCTCCAGCGCGGAATATTGATCGCGCAATTCCTCGTTCACCGTGGTCTGGCGGCCATCCACGGTGATCGTGCCCGGCCCGAGGCTGTGCGACAATTCGTGGAACAACGTCGACAGCTGCATATATTTGCGCGCGACCATCCCGGCCTGCTGCGGCATGAGCACGAGCGGCGCCATCGGCGACAGGATGCGATCGTATTTCGCGCCCAGCACGTTGGACAGGATCACCTTCTTCGCGCCCTTTGCCTCGCGCACACGCTCGTCATTGGGCAGGTTGAAGGCGATGGTCTGCACGCCCGGCACGTTGTCGCCGCCGCCGTGAATCTGTTCGGCGACCGCGATGGGGCTTTCGAAACCGCGGCTGAAATTCTTGTAGCGATCCTCGATCGGCAGGTTCGCTTCCATGTCGCGCAGATAGCCCTTGTACCGGTCGAGCGCGGCGGATTCCTCCGGGTCTTTCAGCGTGACGAAGCTTTCGAACGCGGTCTTCGTGCCGTACAGCCGGTCGGTATAGACCTCGTACGGCCCGATCGCGACCTCGATCGGCGTGCCGGAAAGATCCATCCAGGCCAACTCGCTCTCGAAATAATCGTCGGTGCGGAACGCCTCCGCACGCAGGGCGAGGAAGCGTTTGAGGCTGGCGTTGCTCGTCCGCGCGGATGCCTGTTCGAGCAGGCGCGCCGCCGGTTCAAGCCATTCGCGATACGCCACCGAATAGGGCCCCGCGACGAGTCGGTCGCCCTCGCGCCGCACGACGGTATAGGGGCTGCGCAGCGCATCGGCCTGATCCGGGTGGGCCGCGACATAGGCGTCGAATTCGGCGCGCGTCATGTCGGCGGGATAGAAGCCGGCACCCTCGGGCATCGGCGCGCCGCCGAAGAACGGGTGCAATTCCTCGATCGCGTCATATTGCCCGAAATTGCGGTCGAACATTTCGAGCAGGAGATCGCGGTCGGGCCGGTCGCTGGCCGCGATGGCGGCGCGCACGGCGGGATTGTTCGGATCGCGCTGCCGCAGGTAAATCTCGTCCATGAGGTCCGACGCCTGGATGAGGAGGTTCACGACGTCGCGTTCCTCCGCATTCAAAAACGCCGTCTCGGGCGCCATGTCGATCACCGCCAGCTTGCCGAGCTGCGTATCGAGGGCATATCCGTCGGAGGCCGGCGCGACCGGGGCGATCGGCGCGGTGGCGGGGGAGGGGGCGGTGTGCCCCGCGCAGGCGGCGGTGGCAAGCAACAGGGGGACGAGCGCGAGACGCATCGGATTGTTTCCTTTCATCGGCGATCCTCTCGAATGAAACCTTTTCGCCGCCTTAGCCCGAAGCGGCTCCGCTGTCATCATTGCCGGAGGGCGCGCCCGCTCCCGCCGGCACGATGCCCGCGCCGCGCAGGAAGAAATCGACCCGTTCGTCGAGGTCGAGCGCGCCGCTGGCGAAATGGGGCCCGCCGGTAATCGCCTCGATCTGGAATTCGTGAAAGACGATGCTGAAAAACACGCGGGCGAGCAGCGCGGGCGGCGCGGCAAGCGATTGCCCGCCCGCCTCGACCTCGCTGAAAAGCTGCGAGAGCCGCGTCCGCAACTTGCTCAGGATAGCCTCGTGGAACGCCTGACCGAATTTGGGGTCGTCGATGCTGCGCGCGATCACGATGCGCCATATCGCCATGGTCGCGGGGTCCAGCATGTGGGCGGACAGCTGCTGCGCCAGCAGGCGAAGCTTCTCATCCAGCGCGAGATCGAGCGCGGCGACCGAGACCACGATCTGCTCGCCGGAATTGGGCGCACGAAGCACCACCGCGGCGAGCAGCCCGTCCTTGTTCCCGAACAGCTTGTACAAGGTGGTGAGCGACCCGCCGGCCTGTTTGACCACGTCGGACAGCGCGGTCGCCTCGAAGCCCTTTTCGATGAAGAGCGCGTGGGCCGCTTTGATAAAGGCGTCGTGACGGGCGTGTAGCCGCCCATCGACGGCGCCCGGCTCGCACCCTGTCGGACAAAGTTCGTCGTTCACCGTACAGCCCCCATTGCCTTCTTCTTATGTAATGCCTATTACATATCTCGCATTTGCACAATAGCTGGGCATAATCCTTGAAAATCAAATCCTTTCTCGTCGCCGCCGTCGTGGCCCTTTCCGGTTGTGGAACCGAGTCGCCGCCGGAGCCTCAGGCGATCCCTGTCGAAACGCTGATTGTCGAGGCGCAGGCCGTGCCCAACATCGTCGAATTGCCGGGGCGTGTCGAATCCATGCGCACCGCGGAGGTCCGGGCCCGCGTGACCGGCATCGTGCAGAGTCGCCTTTACGAGGAAGGCACCGACGTGCGCGAAGGGCAGCCGCTCTTCCGGATCGACCCGGCCGAATTGCGCGCCAGCTACAATCAGACAGATGCCGCGTTGCAGCGCGCCCGCGCGACCGCGGCCAATGCCCGCGCCGTCGTCGAGCGGTATCGCCCGCTGGTCGAAGAAAACGCCATCAGCCGTCAGGAATACGACGCCGCACTCGCCGCATCGCGCGAGGCGGCCGCCAATGTCGCACAGATCGAGGCACAGCTTCAGGCGGCCTCGCTCCAACTGGGCTATACCACCGTGCGCGCCCCGATTTCGGGCCGGGCGAGCAGCGCCCAGGTCACCGAAGGCGCGCTCGTCAGCCAGGCGGAGGGCACGTTGATGACCCGTATCGAACAGGTCAGCCCGGTCTATGTGACATTCTCGCAATCGGTCTCGGAATTGCAGACGGTCCGCCGCCGCGTCGCCTCGGGCGAGCTTGACTTTGCCGATGACGAGCAGATCGAAGTTTACCTGACCCTGCCCGACGGGACGGAATATGGCGTGCCCGGGCTTGTCGACTTTCTCGACTTCTCGGTCGATGCGGAAACCGGCACGGTCGCGCTGCGTGCGCGCTTCGCCAATCCCGACCGGCTGTTGCAGCCCGGCGAATTCGTGCGCGGGCGGTTCCGGGTCGGCGATCTCAACAATGCGATCGCGGTGCCGCAATCGGTCGTGAACATCGGCGAGACGGGGGGCAGCGTGCTGCTCGTATCGCCGGACGATACGGTGATGGCGCGGCCTGTGGAGCTGGGCGAGATGGTCGACGGCAAATGGATCGTGACTTCCGGTCTGGAGCCGGGCGACGAGGTCATTACCAATAATTTGCAAAAGCTGCGTCCCGGCATGCCCGTTGCGCCCACCCCGAAAAATGCGCCCGCGCGACGACCGGCGCCCGCTTCCGCCGCGACGCGCACCGATGCCCCCGGCGAACGCAGCGGGGCGGCCGCCGCCCGGCCCCGGGCCCAGGCGGAGTAAGCGCCAGTGCCACGCTTTTTCATCGACAGGCCCGTCTTCGCATGGGTCGTATCGCTTTTCATCCTGCTTGCGGGGTTCATCGCCCTGCGCGCCCTCCCGATCGAGCAATATCCGTCGGTCGCTCCGCCATCGCTTTCCATTTCGGTGGTCTATCCCGGTGCCGATGCGCAAACGCTCGAGGAAAACGTCACCCAGGTCATCGAACAGCAGATGAACGGGGTCGAAGGCTTCCTCTACATGGCGTCGAGCAGCTCCTCCAACGGTTCGGCCAGCATCACGCTCACCTTCGAATCGGGCACTGATATCGATATCGCGCAGACGGAAGTGCAGAACCGGCTTTCCACGGTCGAGGCCCGTCTTCCCGAAGCCGTGCGCCGGCAGGGCATCACCGTGCGTCAGGCCAATTCCGGCTTTCTGATGATCCTCGCGCTGACCTCGAAATCGGGTGAGACGGATAGTGTCGAGCTTGGCAATATCGCCTCGGTCCGGGTAGTGGACGAATTGCGCCGCGTCGAAGGGGTGGGCGATGTGCAGCTGTTCGGTTCGCCCTATGCCATGCGCGTCTGGCTCGATCCCGACAAGCTGGCATCCTACGGCATCGCGCCGAGCCAGGTCGTCGCCGCCATTTCGGAACAGAACAGCCAGGCCGCGGGCGGCTCCATCGGCGCCGCGCCGGTGATGGAGGGGCAGCAGATCACCGCCAATATCCGCACGCAGGGCCGCTTTACCAAGGTTGAGGAGTTCGAGAACATCATCCTGCGCTCCACCACGGGGGCCGCGGCGGTCCGGCTTCGCGACGTAGCGCGCGTGGAACTGGGCGCGCAGACCTATACCCGCAATGCCGAACTCAACGGACAGCCGATGGCCGGCATGGCGGTGCAGCTTGCCACGGGGGCGAACGCGCTCGCCACGGCGGAGGGCGTGCGCGAACGCATGGAGCAGATCGGGCAGAACCTTCCCGACGATGTCGAATGGTCGATCCCCTATGACACGACGCCGTTCGTCGCGCTTTCGGTCGAGGAGGTCGTCAAGACCTTGATCGAGGCGATGATCCTCGTCTTCCTCGTGATGTTCCTGTTTCTTCAGAACTGGCGTGCGACGATGATCCCGACGCTGGTCGTGCCGATCGCGCTGGCGGGCGCGTGCGCCGGGTTGCTGATGTTCGGCTTCTCGATCAACGTGCTGACCCTGTTCGGGATGGTGCTGGCCATCGGTATCCTGGTCGACGACGCCATCGTCGTGATCGAGAATGTCGAACGCATCATGCACGAGGAAGGGCTCGGCCCGATCCCCGCCACGCGCAAGGCGATGGACCAGATTACCGGCGCCATCATCGGCATCACGCTGGTGCTTGTCGCGGTGTTCGTGCCGATGGCGTTCTTCCCCGGATCGACGGGTGGAATCTATCGGCAATTCGCCGTCACGCTCGCGATCTCGATCTTCTTTTCCGCCGTGATGGCGCTCGTCCTGACCCCGGCTTTGTGCGCGCATTTCCTCAAACCGGGGCGCGGCGGGGCGGCGAGGGATGCGGCGGACGAACCGCAGGACGCGCCGGCCGGCTGGCGCGGACGGGTTCGCCGGGTCACGGCCCGTTCGGGCAGGGTGCTCGAACGGTTCAACCACTGGTTCGACAGGACCACGCGCCGCTATACCCGCGCCAATGACCGTATCCTGTCGCGGCCCATGCGGGCGCTGGCCGTGTTCGGCGCCCTGGTCGTGGTGACGGCGTTCCTGTTCACGCGCATTCCGGGCGGCTTTCTCCCGACGGAGGATCAAGGCTATCTCATCACCGTGGTGCAGGCGCCTGCCGGCAGCACGGCGGAGCGGACCGATGCCGCGGTCGAACGGATCCAGGATTTCTGGGCACAGCAGGAGGAGGTTCGCGACGTCGTCACGATCCACGGTTTCAGCTTTTTCGGCCAGGGTGAGAACAATGCGATGATGTTCGCCGTGTTCAAGGACTGGAGCGAGCGGGGCGGCGGCGAACATTCGGCCGGCGCCATTGCCGAACGGCTGGGCGGGTTCCTGATGACCATCGACGATGCGCTGGCCTTTCCGGTGCAGCCGCCGCCGATCAGCGCGCTCGGCAATGCGAGCGGCTTTTCCATGAAGCTGGAGGATCGCGCCGGGCTTGGCCGGGACGTGCTGACCTCCGCGCGGGACCAATTGCTTGCCGCCGCGTCGCAAAGCCCGGTGATCAGCAATCTTCGGCCCGAGGATCAGCAACCCGCCCCGCAGGTCGCGCTCGACATCGACCGGCTGCAGGTCCGCGCGCTCGGTCTTTCGATGAGCGATGTGAACAATGCCCTCGCGACCAATTTCGGCTCCGCCTATGTCAACGACTTCAACCGGCAGGGCCGCGTGCTGCAGGTGCTCGCGCAGGCCGATGGGGAGAGCCGTCGTTCGCCCGAGGATATTCTGGCGCTCCGCATCCCCAATGCGCAGGGCGACCTCGTGCCTTTCAGCGCCTTTGCCGATGCGGAATGGACCGCTGCGCCGCCCGCGCTGGCCCGCTACAACGGCTATCCGGCGATGACGCTTTCGGGCGAGGCGGCCGAAGGCTATGCCTCGGGCGCCGCGCTGACGGAGATGGAGCGGCTGGCACAGGAATTGCCCGAGGGCATCGGGTACGAATGGACCGGCCTCTCGTTCGAGGAACAGCAGGCATCGGGGCAGATCGGCCTGTTGCTCGGGCTTTCCGCGCTGATCGTGTTCCTGCTGCTGGCCGCGCTTTACGAAAGCTGGGCGGTGCCGGTGTCGGTGCTGCTGATCGTGCCGATGGGTATTCTGGGCGCGGTGATCTTCACCTGGTTGCGCGGGTATAGCGCCGACATCTATTTCAATGTCGGCCTCATCACCATTATCGGCCTTGCGGCAAAGAACGCGATCCTCATCGTCGAATTCGCGATCGAGGAGGAAGAGGCGGGCAAATCGCCGCTGGACGCGGTGAAGGCCGCGGCGCGGTTGCGCCTGCGCCCTATCATCATGACCTCGCTCGCGTTCATTTTGGGCATGGTGCCGCTGGTGCTGTCCACAGGGGCCGGCGCGGCCAGCCGGCAGGCGGTCGGCACGGGCGTCATGGGCGGGATGATCTTCGCCACCGCGCTCGGCATTTTCCTGATCCCTGTGCTTTACCTGCTCGTGCGGCAATACCTCAGCCGGAAGAAACCCGTCGGTGCCGGGCCGCACGATGCCATGGCAGCGGAGGAACGCGCATGAAAAAGCTTCTGATCGCCGGACTTTTGGCGAGCGCGCTTTCGGGCTGCGTCAATCTCGCGCCCGAACATGTCCGGCCCGAACCGCCCGTGCCCGCAGGCTACGACCATGCCTATCGCCCCGACGGGACGGTCGTGGCCTCGCGGTTGGGGTGGCGCGAATATCTCACCGATCCGCGGCTCCAGATGCTCATCGCGAGCGCGCTTGAAAACAATCGCGATCTCGTCGCCGCGACGGCACGAATTGAGCAGGCGCGCGCACGCTACCGGATCGAGAATGCGGACCGTCTGCCGCAGGTCGTCGCCACCGGCTCGGCCACGCGCACGCGCACCCCGTTGCAGACGCAGCCGGTCGGTGCGGGCACACCGGCCTCCGGCTCCGTCACGTTCAATCGTTACGACATCGGCATCGGGGCGAGCGCGTTCGAGCTCGATTTCTGGGGCCGCGTCGCCAATCAGAGCGAAGCGGCACGCGCGCGTTACCTGTCCACCATCGCGGCGCAGCGTTCGTTCTATCTCTCGCTCATCGCCGATGTCGCGACCCGCTATTTCGAGCTGATCGAAAGCGGGGAGCAGGTCGCGCTCGCCGAACAGACGGTGGAAAGCCGGGCCGAAGGCTTGCGCATCGCGGCGCTGCGGCTCGATGCGGGGGTGACATCCGGCCTTCCGTACCGGCAGGCGGAAAGCCTGTTGACCTCGGCGCAGCAGCAGCTCGTCGCGGAGAAGCTGAACGCCGCGCAATTGCGCAATCTGTTGCAGGTGCTGGTGGGCGGGCGCCTGCCGCCATCGCTTCCCGAGGGGTTGTCGCTGGACGAGCAGGCGGCACCGGTGCGCATCGATGCCGGCTTACCGTCGGATCTGCTGCTGGCCCGGCCCGACATCGTCGCGGCGGAGGAAACGCTGCGCGCGGCGCGGGCCGATATCGGGGCCGCACGGGCCGCGTTCTTCCCCAGCATATCGCTCACCGGGACGGCGGGGCTCGCCTCTGCCGACATTGGCGACTTGTTCGATACGGGCAATGCGCTCACCTGGACGTTCGGCCCGTCGATCAACCTGCCGATCTTCGACAACGGACAGCGCGATGCCAATCTCGCGCTTGCCCGCGCGACGGAGGCGGAGCTGCTCGCCAATTACGACCGCACGGTGCAGACCGCGTTCCGCGAGGTTTCGGACGGGCTCGCCGGGCGCCGCTATCTGGCCGAGCAGGTCGAGACGTTGCAGCGCGGCGTCGCGGCACAGCAGCGGATCGCGCGCATCGCCCGGCTGAGGTATCGCGAAGGGGTGGCCGATTATCTCGAAGTGCTGGACGCGGAGCGCAGCCTGTTTTCGGCGCAGCAGCAATTGCTGTCCACGCGGCGCGCGCTTTATCAGAACGACGTGAATTTGTTCGTCGCTCTGGGCGGTGGGTTCGGCGAGGCGGAAACGCCCGCGCCCTGAACCGGTGAAGGGGCGCGTTTGCCGCGTTCCCCTTTCGCCAAGACTTCAGCCAGCCGCGATCCGCGCATTGCGCCTGTCGATCAGCGCCCCGATCCGCGACAGCGACGCCAGCGCCATGAACAGCGGTTCGAGGTGCCCGTCGATGTGAAGCCCGCCAAGCCCCGCCCCGTCGAGCAGGCGCAGGCGCTCCTCGTTAATGGCGTGATAGCCGTCCAGCCGCTGCACGCTGCCATCGGCGAAGGTGATGTCGAGCGTGAACGGTTCGAGCAGGTCGTGCCGCCGCAGCGCATCGAAGAACCCCGACGAATCGCGATAGCCCGCGTCGAGCGCGGCCAGTTTTTCGCGCACCGAATCCAGGAACGGGGTCGCCGCGCCATCGTCGTCGAACACGCGCACGCCCTGCGCCTCGTCCGCGCCGACGATGCGGGGATGGGCGGAGTCGACCTGCAACTCGTCGCGATTATCGCCATCGCCCGACCGTCCGATCAGGAACGGCTGCACATCCAGGGCGAGCGGCTTGTACGATGCGTCCCATTCGCCGTTTTCGACGAACAGGTTTTCCCCGGCCTCGAATCCGAACAGCGCGATCGCATCGAAACTGTCGCGTTCCACGTCGAGGCGGAAGAGAATGGGGAAGCAATCCTGCACCCGGCGAAACTCGCTCGGCACGGCGAGACAGGCCATGATGCCATCGCCAAGATCGTCGGACACGCCGGTCCGCACGCGAAGATCGCGATGAGTCACAGGGTCGAGGGGGGAGGGGCTGGTCATGTCGGGCTTTCTCGCATCTGTTGGTCCCGCGATGCCGGTGTCCGGCGGGCGCGGGAAAGGGGCGGTCGAACAGCGAACGGACGCGGCGGCCATTCGTGCCCGAACCGGGGAGCGCCCCTGCGTAAAGCATATCCGCCCCCGCTTCGTCAGCGGTGAATTCGTGCAACGGCGAAATAATCCCGTTGCCCCCGTCGAAGCGCTAAAGAAACAGCGCGCGAACCCGGGCGGTTCGCGCGCTGTCGTGCAACGGTGGGGGCATCCTCTCCCAAGGATACGCCTCATGCGGTGGGGGTTTTCGCCCTCTTATCCCGCGCGGCCGAGCCGGTGCAGCAAATTGGCGTATTTCTGCGATTCCGCCGGATCCTCGCAATTGCGGGCATAGGCGGCAACCGCGGTTTTCAGTAAGGGAAAATCGGAGTTCGAGAAAATCGCACGGGGGCGTTCGGCGGTCTTGATGTCGTCGCTCATGATGGTCTCTCCTTCGCTGTGCCTTATGCGGCGAATTGGTTCATGGTGTTATTGGCGCCGCCGGCCTTCAACGCGGCCTCGCCCGCGAAATAGTCCTTGTGATCGTCGCCGATGTCGCTGCCCGACATGTTCTGATGCTTCACACAGGCGATACCCTCGCGGATTTCCTTGCGCTGCACCCCCTTCACATAGCCGAGCATCCCTGCCTCGCCGAAATATTCGCGCGCCAGATTGTCGGTCGACAAGGCCGCGGTGTGATAGGTCGGCAAGGTGATCAGGTGATGGAAAATGCCGGCCCGCGCCGCCGCGTCGCGTTGGAACGTGCGGATCTTCTCGTCCGCTTCGGCGGCAAGCTCGGTCGCGTCGTAATCCGCGCTCATCAACCGGGCGCGGTCGTATTGCGCGACATCGCGGCCGTCGGCCTCCCACGCATCGAACACCTGCTGACGGAAGTTCAGCGTCCAGTTGAAGCTGGGCGAATTGTTGTAGACCAGCTTTGCATCGGGCACGACCTCGCGGATGCGGTCGACCATGCCGGCGATCTGTTCGACATGCGGCTTCTCCGTCTCGATCCAGAGCAGGTCGGCGCCGTTCTGAAGGCTGGTGATGCAGTCGAGCACGACGCGGTCCTCCCCCGATCCGGCGCGGAACTGATACAGGTTCGACGGCAGGCGGCGCGGGCGCAGCAGCTTTCCATCGCGGCTGAGGAAGACGTCCCCGTTGCGGATGCTGGCGGGATCGACCTCCTCGCAATCGAGGAAGCTGTTGTACTGATCGCCCAGATCGCCTTCCTCCCGCGTATAGGCGATCTGCTTCGTCAGCCCGGCGCCCAGCGAATCGGTGCGCGCGACGATGATCCCGTCATCCACGCCCATTTCGAGGAACGCGTAACGGATCGCGCGGATCTTCTGCAAAAAATCCTCGTGCGGGACGGTAACCTTGCCGTCCTGGTGGCCGCACTGCTTCTCGTCCGAAACCTGGTTCTCGATCTGCAGCGCGCAGACGCCCGCCTCGATCATCTGCTTGGCAAGGAGATAGGTCGCCTCCGCATTGCCGAAGCCTGCGTCGATGTCGGCGATGATGGGCACGACGTGGCTTTCGTAATTGTCGATGGCATGTTCGAGCCGCTTCGCCTCGACCGTGTCGCCGCCCTCGCGCGCGGTGTCGAGATCGCGAAACATCATGCCGAGCTCGCGCGCATCGGCCTGCTTCAGGAAGGTGTAGATCTCCTCGATCAGCGCGGGAACGGTCGTCTTTTCATGCATCGACTGATCCGGAAGCGGGCCGAATTCGCTGCGCAAGGCGGCGACCATCCAGCCGGAAAGGTAGAGGTAGCGCCCCTTCATGCTGCCGAAATGCTTCTTGATGCTGATCATCTTCTGTTGCGCGATGAACCCGTGCCAGCAGCCCAGCGACTGCGTATATTGCGACGGGTCGGCATCGTAGGCGGCCATGTCGCGGCGCATGACGGCGGCGGTATGCCGTGCAATGTCCAGCCCGGTGCGGAATCGGTTCTGCAGGCGCATGCGGGCCGCGCTCTGCGCATCGATGGCGGTCCACGGCGCGCCATTGCCGGCGATCGTGTCCTGCAAACCGGCGATTGTGTTCTGATAGCCCATGATCGATTCCTCGGTAAATCCTGTGTCTGTCCAGGGTGATGCCTGCATGCGAGCGACGGCGACATCGGGTGCGGTGTCACCATGTCAAACTTTACAAATGCTCCCTGTATTGTTGTAAGGTTGTGGACAGAGCGCATCGCCATCGCCGCCGGGGAGAACCATCGTGACACGCAAGGCATTGTTCATGGGCCCGCGCCTCAAACGGGTGCGGCGCGACATGGGGCTGACGCAGGCGAACATGGCCGCGGATCTGGAGATCAGCGCATCCTATGTCGCGTTGATGGAACGCAATCAGCGGCCGGTCACGGCGGAACTGCTGCTCCGCCTGGCCGCGACGTACAAGATCGACATCGCCAGCCTCGCCGACGACGGGAGCGAGGAATTGGGCAAGCGGCTCAAGGGTATCATGCGTGAGCCGATGTTCGCCGATATCGACCTGCCCGCGCTCGACATGGCGGATATCGCCACGAGCTATCCCGGCTTTGCCGAGGCGTTCCTGCGGCTCCACACCGCGTTCAGCGAGGAACAGATGACGCTTGCGCAGCGGCAGGCGCACGGGGCGGGCGAAGCGCTGCCCGACCCGGTGGGAGAGGCGCGCGCGTTTCTCGCCGCGCGGCGCAACTGCTTTCCCCTGCTGGACGAGGCGGCGGAGGCAGCGGCGCGCGAAATGGGCAAGGGCGCGCCCGACCTCGCCGCGCTGGTGGACAGGCTCGACAAAAGGCACGGGCGCAAGGTGCGTTTCATCGACCCTGCGGTCATGCTGGGCGCGCTGCGCTGGCACGACAGGCATCGCGAACAGGTGCTGATTTCCGACAGGCTGAACGGGTCGGGCCGGCGCTATCAACTCGCGCTGCAACTCGCTTTGCTGGAGGCGCGGCCCGCGATTTCCGCGCAATTGTCCGAGGGACGCTTTACCGGCGACAATGCGCAGCGCATGGCACGGCGCGCGCTGGCCAATTACTGGGCCGCGGCGGTGCTGATGCCGTATCGCGCGTTCTTACGGGCGGCGCGCGAACATCTGCACGACATCGAGGTTCTCTCCCGCCTGTTCGGATGCAGCTTTGAACAAATCGCCCACCGCCTGACCACCATGGGCCGCAGCGGGGAGGAAGGCGTGCCGTTCTTCTTCCTGCGCGTGGACGAGGCGGGAAATGTGTCGAAACGGCTCGACGGGGCGGGGTTCCCGTTTGCGCGCACGGGCGGATCGTGCCCGCTGTGGAACGTGCATTCGGCCTTTCGCACGCCGGGGCAGGTGGTGACGCAATCGCTCGAACTTCCCGATGGGCAGCGGTTCTTTTCCATCGCGCGAACTGTCGAGGCGGGGGGCGGGGCGCATGATGCGCCGCGTGCGGTCCGGGCCGTGGCGCTTGCCTGCGCGGCGGAACACGCCGATCGGCTGGTCTATGCGCGCGGGCCGAACATCGCACCGACGCCCATTGGCGTTGCCTGTCACCTGTGCCACCGGCCGCATTGCATCGCCCGCGCCGCGCCGCCGATCGGCCGCGAAATGCGCCCCGATGAAAATCGCGAGACCGGCGTACCCTTCGCCTTCGCAACCGATTGAATGGCGTTCAGACGAGGTCGATCTTCGCGCTGCGCCGGCGGAAAAGCCGGAAACTCTCGCTGATGAGCACGAGCAGGAGCCCCGTCGCGCCCAGGAGAAAAAGCGCCGCGCCGAGCGGTTGCGCCGTGCCGTTATAGGCCGCGCCGATAAGTCCGCCCAAGAGCGCGCCGCCGCCCACCCGGATCGACGTTTGGAGCGACGACGCAGAGCCCGCGATCCGCGCGAAAGGCTGCAATGCGATGGAGCTGAAATTCGCGCCGAGAAACCCGATCAGCGCCATGTTCACCATCATGAACGGCAGGAACAGCGCCAGCGAATCGGGATAGAACGTCGCCGCCGCCCATTGCCCGCCGCCCGACGCCACGAAGATCAGCAGCGCGACATGGCTCACCGGGCGGGCGCCGAAACGTTCGACGATGCGCGAATTGATGAAATTGGTCGCCGCCATCGACACCGCGAGCAGCCCGAAGATCAACGGGAAACGCCGCCCCTGCTCGAAATGCCCGCCAATGAGCTGCTCGCTCATGTTGATGAAGCCATACAGCCCGCCGAACACCAGCATCGCGCCGAACACATAACCCAGCGCATCGCGATTGGTGAGCACGAGGCGGAAATTATGCGCGATACGGCGCGGCTGCAATTGTTGCCTGTCTTCGGGCGCGAGCGTTTCGGACAGGCGCAGCCCGGTCCACACGAACATCATGCCAGACAATCCCGCCAGAAGTCCGAAGATCCAGCGCCAGTCGGCGATGAGCAGGATCCCCTGCCCGACCGTGGGGGCCAGGATCGGCACGATCATGAACACCATCGCGATGAGCGATACGGTGCGCGCCATGCGGTCGCCTTCGAACCGGTCGCGCACGACCGCATTGGCCACCACGCCGCCCGCCGACGACACCACCCCGTGGAAGAAACGCAAGATCAGCATCACGCCGAAATCCTGCGCCAGCACGCAGGCGAAGCTCAGCGCGCAATAGCACGCGATCCCGCCCAGAAGAACGGGTTTGCGCCCAAACCGATCGGCGAGAAAGCCGAACGCCAGCGATCCGATACCCATGCCCAGAAGATAGGTCGACACGACGAGCTGCCGGTCATTGGGGTCACTCGTCCCCAGATCCGACGCGATCTCGCCGAGCGCGGGCAGCATCGTATCGATGCCCAGCGCCTGCAGCGCCATCATCATCGCCAGCATCGCGACGAATTCGACATCGCCCAGGACGATCGGTTTTTTCTTGGAAAGGGTCACACCCTGCCTTTGCGCCGGTTTGATCCCTTCGCACAAGCCCCATTATCGCTTTGCCATCGGTCCGTTTTTGCAAGCGCGAGCCGCTCCGATTAAAACGGGACATGACCGCGGACCGCGACGATATTCCCGATTCGCCGGATGCGCAGGACGACAGCGAGGCGGCCGGCCTGCGCAAGATCATCCATATCGACATGGACGCCTTCTTTGCCAGCGTGGAGCAGCGCGATCATCCCGAATTGCGGGGGCGCCCTGTCGCCGTCGGCGGGTCGAGCGGGCGCGGCGTGGTCGCGGCGGCCAGTTACGAGGCGCGCCGGTTCGGCGTGCGGTCCGCCATGCCGTCCGTCACGGCGCAGCGGCTGTGCCCCGATCTCATCTTCTGCAAGTCGCGCTTCGACGTCTACCGCGAGGTGTCGCGGCAGATTCGCGCGGTGTTCCACGACTATACCCCGCTGGTCGAGCCGCTGTCGCTCGACGAGGCGTATCTCGACGTGACGCAGGACCGCCATGCCCTGGGCAGCGCGACCCGCATTGCGCAGGCGATCCGCCGCCGCATCGCCGAGGAGACCCAGCTCACCGCGAGCGCGGGCGTGTCCTATAACAAGTTCCTCGCGAAGCTCGCGTCGGATCAGAACAAGCCCAACGGCATCTGCGTCATCCGGCCGGGGGAGGGGGCGGCCTTCGTCGCGCAATTGCCGGTGACGCGCTTTCACGGGATCGGGCCGGTGGGCGCGAAGAAGATGGCGCGCCTCGGCATCGTGACCGGCGCCGATCTTGCGGCAAAGGACCTTCCGTTCCTGCGCGCGAATTTCGGCAGTTTCGCCGATTATCTCTACCGTGCGGCGCGCGGGATCGACCTTCGGCAGGTGCGCGCCCACCGCACGCGCAAATCGGTCGGCGGCGAACGCACCTTTCACGAGGACCTGTTCGCCCCGCGCGAACTGGCCGAGGCGATGGACCGGATCGTCGACATCGTCTGGGACCGGATCACCCATAACAAGGCGCGGGGGCGAACGGTGACGATCAAGCTGAAATACAATGATTTCAGGCTGCAAAGCCGCGCCCGCTCGCTCGCTCGCCCGGTCGCGGACAAGGCGGAGTTCGCGAAAATCGGCCACGCGCTGCTTGACGAGCTGCTGCCCTTGCCGCGGCCGATCCGGCTCATGGGGCTGACGTTGTCGAAGCTCGAAGGGGTCGCGCCGAAGAAAAAGGGCGACGCGCGCGCGCAGCTCGACCTGCTTTAGCCTGCCGCCCGTTCGATATAGGCGCGCGCCCATTGCGGCACGCTGGCCGGAAGCGCGGCCGGGTCAGTCCAGCGAACCTCGCGGATCTCGCGTCCGTCGGCCCGCGCCTCCCCGCTGGTCTGGGCGGCGAGGATCGTCACATTGTTCGTCGCGCCGTGAAGGTTGAAACAATCGGTCCCCACCTCCCGCATGTTTTTGGCGCGCAGGCCGGTTTCCTCGGCAAGTTCGCGCATGCCGGCCTCCATCGGTTCCTCGCCGCGCCGGCATCCTCCTGTGGGAAGATGCCATTCGTCGCGCATGCGATAGGAATGACGCACGAGCAGCACGCGCCCCCTATCGTCGAACGCGGCGATGGCCACGCCGCGCAAGGTCGGCTTGCGCAGCCGCCACCAGCATCGCCGGGCCTGTTCGGCGACGCGCAGTACCGCCCGGTGCACCCCCGCCGGCAACAGCCCGATCAGCGGCACATCAGGCAAAGCATGTCACCGAGGCGCGCGCATTCTGCAACAATCGCGCGATGGGAAGGTCGTTCTCGCCCTTTGCCGCCGCCTCGAAAACCGTGCGCTTCTCCTCCCCGCGAATGACGAAGACGAGATGTTCGGCGGTGAGAAATTTCGGCAGGGTCAGCGTGACCCGGTCGAAAGGCGCTTCGGGCGGCAGCGGATCCGGGGTGAGCCGGCGCACGGTTCGGGAATCGTCGATGCGCGGGTCGGTGTTGGGAAAGAGCGAGGCGACATGTCCGTCACCGCCCATGCCAAGCCAGGCGAGCGCGAAATGCGGCGGCGTGCTATCCTCGGCCAATGGCATGATCTTCGCATCCGTCTGCGACAGCACCTCGCGCAGGCGGCCGAAATTGCTTGCCTCGTGATCGGGGTCCACCATGCGGTCGTCCCCCGGCCAGAACGCCAGTCGCGCCCAGTCGAGATCCTTGCCCGCCATCGCGGCGAGGATGGGAAACGGGGTCGATCCGCCCGGCACGGTCACAGCCACCTCTCCCTCACGCTGCATCAGGTCGGCACAGAGCGTCTCCACCATCCAGTCGGCGATGGCCTCGTCGCTCCAGTCGTGGTGATAGGTGATTTCGGTCAGCATGCTTCGTCCTTCCATCGTTGCAAACGCGAAATGGTCATCACGGCCCCGCTTCGCAAGCCGGGCGGCGGGCTTGTATGCGCGGCAGGGACGGGGCAGTCAGGGGCCATGCACGATTCCGATATCTTCGTGACCGCCGCGATGGTCGCGGTATTCGCCCTCGTCCATCTGTTCATCGGGCGGTTGAAATTCCTGTCCGCTGCCCCGCGCAGCCGGTGGCTTTCCTTTTCGGGCGGGATCGCGGTGTCCTATGTGTTCCTGCATGTTTTGCCCGATCTTGGCGTCCACGAACGGGCCTTTGCCACCGCGCTGGGCATGGGGGATTCGCTGGCGGAAAGCCTGGTCTATTCGCTGGCGCTGGTCGGGCTTGCGGCGTTTTACGGGCTGGAACGCGCGGTGAAACGGTCGCGCGCCCGCTCGCGCAAGGCGGGCGAGGGCGACAGGATCGAGGATCACCTCGAATGGGTGCACGTGGGAAGCTATGCGCTGCTCAACCTGCTCATCGGCTATCTGCTGATGCACCGGGAGGAATACGGCACGTGGTCGCTGCTCCTCTATTTCGTGGCGATGAGCCTGCATTTCATGACGAGCGATTTCGGCATGCGGGAGGATCATACCGCCGCCTATGACGCGCGGGGACGCTGGGTCATTTCGGCCGCCGTGGTTGCCGGCTGGCTGATCGGGCTGATCGTCACATTGCCGGCGGTGGTGGTGGGCTTTCTGTTCGCGTTCCTCGCCGGCGGCATCACCTTGAACGTGCTGAAGGAAGAGCTTCCCGAGGATCGCGAAAGCCGGTTCCTGCCCTTTCTCGGCGGCGCGGGAATCTATGCCGCGTTGATGCTGGGCGAGCGGGCGATGGTCTAGGCGATTTCGGCGCGATAGGGGTTCGCCGGGCCGACGGATGTCGCCTTGCTCACACCCCAGATCGCCAGCGACGCCGCGATAAAGCCGGGAATGATCTCGTACACCCCTTCGCCGCCTGCGAAGCTCGCATTCCAGCCCAGCGCGATCCATGCGATGACCACCGCCGCACCGGTGACCAGCCCGGTCACCGCGCCCGCGCCCGTCATGCGCTTCCACGTGAGCGAGAGGACGATAAGCGGGCCGAACGCCGCGCCGAAGCCGGCCCATGCGTTGGACACGAGGCCGAGCACCTCGCTATCGGGATCGCGCGCGATCAGGATCGCGGCCAGCGCCACGAGCAACACGCATACGCGCCCCACGTTCACCGTTTCGCGCTCGCTCGCGTTCTTGCGCAGGAAAAGCCGGTAGAAATCCTCGGTCAGCGAGCTGGACGAAACCAGCAATTGCGAGCTGATGGTCGACATGATCGCGGCGAGCAGCGCGGCCAGCAGGAACCCGGTGATGAGCGGGTGGAACAAGGTATCGGCCAGCATGATGAAGATCGTTTCGGGATCCTCCA
This sequence comes from Croceicoccus hydrothermalis, assembly GCF_022378335.1. Taxonomy (GTDB): domain Bacteria; phylum Pseudomonadota; class Alphaproteobacteria; order Sphingomonadales; family Sphingomonadaceae; genus Croceicoccus; species Croceicoccus hydrothermalis. The sequence goes on along the minus strand of NZ_JAIQCI010000003.1, from coordinate 133,284 downwards.
GCGGAATGCCGTTACGCTGTGCATAGGCGCGGCCCGCAAGCCCGACGCCCAGCGCCCCGATCAGCGACACGAACATCCAGCTCATGCCGATATTGCGCGCGGTGGCGACCGCCGCGACGCTGCGCACTGCCATGAAGCGCACGATGATATGCGGCTGCCCGAAATAGCCCAGACCCCAGGTGATTGCCGACAGAAACCCGATGATGGACAGCCCGTTCGTCAGGCTGAGAAATTCGGGGTCGATGGCGCGCAGCGTATCGCCCACCGCCGATGGCCCGCCATCGCCCCTCATCACCACGATCGGCATCAGGATCAGCGCGACCACCATGATGCAGCCCTGCACGAAATCGGTCAGCGACACGGCCAGGAACCCGCCGACCATCGTATAGGCCAGCACGACCCCGGCGGTGAGCCAGATGCCGAACATGTAATCACTCATCCCCACATCGCCGAACAGCCCGGCAAAGCTGGTCACGAACAGCTTGCCCCCGCCGACAAGACCGGCCGCGGTATAGACGGTGAAGAACAATACGATGATGATCGCGGATACGACCCGCAAGGCAATCGCCTTGTCCGGAAAGCGATTGGCGAGAAATTCGGGGATCGTCAGCGCATTGCCATATTCCACGGTCTGCGCGCGAAGTCGCGGCGCCACGATGATCCAGTTGGCAAACGCCCCGACGAACAGGCCGATGCCGATCCACGCCTCCACCAGCCCGGCGGCGTAAAGCGCGCCCGGCAGGCCGAGCAGCAGCCAGCCCGACATGTCCGACGCCCCCGCCGAAAGGGCGGCAACGGCCGGATGCAGGTCGCGCCCGCCCAGCAGATAGCCTTCCGAAGACTCCGTGGATTTACGCCAGGCGTAGAGGCCGATGGCGATCATCAGGATGAAATACAGGGCGAGTGAAATCAGTGTTCCGGTCTGCATGGGCCTTGTTCATACAAATTCGGAACCAAATGTCACGTTTTGTAAATGCGGGCGCCGGGCGTCATGAAAAAGGGCGGCCCCGTGTTCGGAACCGCCCTTCGTTCGTTGTCGCACTGCCGGTAAAGGCGTCAGGCCTCGACCTTGCGGCTCGCCTTCTTGCGCTCGTTCGGGTCGAGGATCGCCTTGCGCAGGCGGATGGTTTCGGGGGTGACCTCCACCATCTCGTCATTGTCGATATAGGCGATCGCCTGTTCCAATGTCATCGCGCGCGGCGGGGTCAGGCGGATGGCGTCATCCTTGCCGGTCGAACGGAAGTTCGTCAGCTGCTTCGACTTCATCGGGTTGACCTCGAGATCCTGCGGTTTCGCATTTTCCCCGATGATCATGCCTTCGTAGATCTTCTGCTGCGGCACGATGAACAGTTCGCCGCGCTCTTCCAATGCGTTGAGCGCATATCCGACCGCCTCGCCCGTGCCGTTGGAGATCAGCACGCCATTGGCACGCCCTTCGATCGGGCCCTTGTACGGGCCGTATTTCTCGAACAGGCGGTTCATGATGCCGGTGCCGCGCGTGTCGGACAGGAATTCGCCGTGATAGCCGATGAGCCCGCGCGACGGGGCGGAGAAGGTGATGCGCGTCTTGCCGCCGCCGCTGGGCCGCATGTCGGTCATCTCACCCTTGCGCGCCGCCATCTTCTCGACGACCGTGCCGGAGTGTTCCTCGTCCACGTCGATGACGACGGTTTCATACGGTTCGGTGCGGTTGCCGTCCTCGTCCTTGTCGAACAGGACGCGCGGGCGGCTGATGCCGAGTTCGAAACCTTCGCGGCGCATCGTCTCGATCAGGACGCCCAATTGCAATTCGCCGCGGCCCGCCACTTCGAAGCTGTCCTTGTCCGCGGATTCGGTGACGCGAATGGCGACGTTCGATTCCGCCTCGCGGTTCAAACGGTCGCGGATCAGGCGGCTCGTGACCTTGCTGCCCTCGCGGCCCGCCATCGGCGAATCGTTCACGGCAAAGCGCATGGACAGCGTCGGCGGGTCGATCGGCTGCGCCTGCAGCGGTTCGGTGACCGACGGGTCGCAGATGGTGTTGGCCACCGTCGCCTCGGTCAGGCCGGCCAGCGAAATGATGTCGCCGGCGCGCGCTTCCTCGACGGGCACGCGTTCGAGCCCGTGGAACGCCATCAGCTTCGACGCGCGGCCGGTTTCGATGACGTTGCCATCTGCATCGAGTGCGTGGATCGGCGCGTTCATCTTCACCGTACCGCTGAACACCAGACCGGTCAGGATACGGCCGAGGAAATTGTCGCGGTCGAGCAGCGTCACGAGGAACTTGAACGGGCCGTTGGGGTCCGCCGACGGGGCGGGGACGTGATCGACGATCTTCTCGAACAGCGGGGTCAGGTCACCCTCGCGCGCGTCGATGTCGTCGCTGGCATAGCCGTTGCGGCCGGAAGCGTAGAGCACGGGGAAATCGAGCTGCTCGTCATTCGCGTCGAGCGAGACGAACAGGTCGAACACCTCGTCCAGCACTTCGTCCGGGCGGCCGTCGGGACGGTCGATCTTGTTGACGACCACGATCGGCTTCAGCCCGAGCGCCAGCGCCTTGCCGGTCACGAACTTGGTCTGCGGCATCGCGCCTTCGGAGCTGTCGACGAGCAGGATCACGCCGTCGACCATCGACAGGATGCGCTCCACCTCGCCGCCGAAATCGGCGTGGCCGGGGGTATCGACGATGTTGATGCGGGTGCCGTTCCATTCGACGCTGGTGCATTTCGCGAGAATCGTGATCCCGCGTTCCTTTTCCAGGTCGTTGGAATCCATTGCGCGTTCGTCGACGCGCTGATTGTCGCGGAACGTGCCGGACTGACGGAACAGCTGGTCAACGAGCGTGGTCTTGCCATGGTCGACGTGTGCGATGATCGCGATATTACGCTGCTTTTGAGCGGACATACTGAAAGGGCCTTCGATCGGGCGAACAGGAAATGCGGGAACGCTTCGCGGGTTGTCGCATAGTCGTGACCCGACGCGCGTGGCGCCCCTACATGTTGTGGTGCGATGCAGCAAGGGGGGAATACGTATCGGGTGATGTGATGATTATGCAACAAACAGGGGTAGCCCCGCATTTTGTCACGGCGTTTCGGTTGCTTGCGCACGGTTGTGCCTGTAGTTTACCTATAGGAGAACCAGGCCGGCCGGCTCGATGCTGTCGGATAGAATGACTGGCCCTGTTGAGAGGATAAAATCGCATGACATCGATTCGTACCGAGCGTTCGCGCCGCCGTAATGCCCTGCTTATCGGTACCGGCATGGCCGCCGCCCTTGGTGTTGCAGCCCCCGCCGCCGCCCAGGACGCCGCCGCGCAGAACGCCACCGAGAGCGAGATTCAATACGCGCAGCCCGCCGAAGCCTACGACGAGACCGAGCCGACGCGCGGCAACGCCATCATCGTCACCGCGACCAAGCGGGAGCAGACGCTTCAGGATGTGCCCGTTGCCGTGACCGTCACCGATGAAAACACCATCGAGCGTGCCGAGATTCGCGACCTGCGCGATCTGACCAGCGTGCAGCCCTCGCTCCGCGTGACGCAGTTGCAGTCGAGCGCGAACACCAATTTCATCATTCGCGGGTTCGGCAACGGTGCCAACAACGCCGGTATCGAACCGTCGGTCGGCGTGTTCGTCGATGGCGTCTACCGCTCCCGCTCCGCCGCGCAGATCGGCGATCTCCCCGATCTTCAGCGGATCGAGGTGCTGCACGGTCCGCAATCGACGCTGTTCGGCAAGAATGCGAGCGCGGGCGTCATCTCCATCGTCACGGCCGAGCCGCAGTTCACCTTCGGCGGCCAGGTCGAGGCATCCTACGGCAATTTCGACAGCAAGGTCGCAAAGGCGCTGCTGACCGCGCCGCTCACCGATAATATTGCGGCGTCCATCGCCGGCGGCATCAACAAGCGCGACGGATATATCGACGATCTGGGCGCGGGCGGACGCACCAACGAACGTGATCGCTGGTTCACGCGCGGACAATTGTTGTTCGAACCGAGCAGCCTGCTCAAGGTTCGCATCATCGGCGATTACAGCAATATCGACGAGGATTGCTGCGGCGTGGTCACGCTTCGCCGCGGGCCCACGGCGGGGATCGTCGATGCGCTGGGCGGCAATACCACCGATCCGAACGATCCGTTCGCCGATGTCGTCTACAACAATTTCGCATCGTCGAACGACATCGACAATTACGGCGTGTCCGGCCATGTCGAATTCGGCTTCGGCCCTTTCTCTCTGACCTCCATCACCGCCTATCGCGGCACCAACGTGCTCACCAATCAGGATTCCGATTTCACGAGCGCGGACCTGCTCGGCCGCAATTCGCAGGATTTGAAGATCCGCACCTTCACGCAGGAGTTCCGCGCCACGGCACAGCTGGCCGAATCGGTCGACCTGCTGCTCGGTGCGTTCTACTTCAACGAGGATATCGAGCAGGACGCGCAGCTTCTCTACGGCTCGCAGTTCCGCCCCTATGCCAATGCCATCATTCAGACGCAGACCGGCGGTGCCTTCGATGTCGGCGGGCTTGAGCAGACCATTGGCGCGCTGACCGGGCGTCCCGGTGCCTTCGATGGGCAGTTCTTCGCCAATGGGCAGGGCCTGATCGAGGCCTATGCGCTGCAGAACGATTCGATTTCGTTGTTCGGTCAGGTGGATGTGTATGTCACCGACCGGCTCACCCTGACGGGCGGTCTGAACTATACGAAGGACAAGAAGGACTTCCAGACCAATGTCACCTCCACCGACGTGTTTGCGGGCGTCGATCTGGTGCAGGTCGGCAGCACCGCCATCTATCAGCAGGCCTTGTCGACCACGATCGGCAATGCGCTGATGCTGGGCCGTCCGGCATCGCAGGCCGAGATCCAGGCCTTTGCCGGCGGCAACCCCGCCGCGTTTCAGCAGATCAATGCAGGATCGCAGGCCTTTGCACAGGCAAACGCCGCCAATCCTGATGTCAATCCGCTGCTCGCATTGCAGGCGCTGCAATTCTCGCGCCCGTTCCTCAACGTGCCGAACGCGGTGGAGCCGGGCGAGACCGACGCGGACAACCTCACCTACACGCTGCGCGCCGCCTATGACGTGACGGACGATCTCAACGTCTATGTCTCCTACGCAACGGGGTTCAAGGCGCCATCGGTCAACCTGTCGCGCGACAGCCGCCCCTTGCCGGGCAATCGCGCCGCGCTTCAGCAGGCAGGCCTTTTGCAGGTCAACCAGACCTTCGGCAGCCGTTTCGCGGACGAGGAAGAATCCGAAGTCTACGAACTCGGCATCAAGGGCGATTTCGGTCCCGCCGCCTTCAGCTTCGCCGCGTTCAAGCAGACGATCACCGGGTTCCAGTCGAACATCTTTACCGGCACCGGCTTCTTCCTCGGCAATGCGGGCGAGCAGGAGGTCATCGGCTTCGAATTCGACGGCACCGTCCGCCCGGTCGAGCCTTTGTCGCTGCGCATGGCGGTCACCTATCTCGATCCCGAGTACAAGGATTTCCAGCAATCGGCGTTCGGCGATATCTCGGGAACGACGCCGGCGGGCATTCCGTCGATCTCCGCCACCTGGGCGGCGGATTACGTGCATGAGCTGGCAAGCGGCGATGCCGTGATCCTGCACGGCGACTATAATTACCAGTCGCGCACGCAGATCGTGGAGGGCCTGCCCGGCTTCAATTCGCAGGGGATCGATGCCGCCCTTGCCGCCGCGCGCCCGTTCACGCGGCAGGTGGACGAACTCGCCGCGTCGGTCACCTATGCGATGCGGAGCGGGCTTGAACTTACGGCATGGGGGCGCAACCTGCTCGACGACCGTTACCTGCAATCGATCTTCGATTCGCCGGTGCAGCAGTTCGGCATTTCAGGCTACCCCAACCAGCCGCGGACCTATGGCGTGACGGCGCGGTACAAGTTCTGAGCGTCGGGACATCGTAACGGGGGGGGGTCGTCCAGCGGCCCCCTTTTCGCATGTTCGGCGCCGGGGCTGGCAAAGCGGGCACCGGATGTTACAGTTTCATCCGGACGACCCGATCCGGGGCGCCAAGGGGGGACTTCACCATGTATTACATGCTGCTGCCGTATCGGCGCTATTTCGAATTCGACGGGCGTTCGCGGCGCCGGGAATACTGGATGTTCCTGTTGTTTCAGCTCATCGCCAATGTCGTGCTGCTCGCCATCATGCTGATCGGGGCCGCCACGTTCGAGGCGGGCATGGGCGCGACGCCCGGCCCGTTCGCATGGCTGGCGATCATCGGCTGGTTCGTGTTTGCGGCCATATCCTTCGTGCCGTCGATCGCGGTGCAGGTCCGCCGCTTTCACGATCAGGGCAAGACCGGCCTGCTCGTCCTGCTCAACCTGATCCCGTTCGGCAGTCTGGTCGTGCTGGTAATGATGCTGTTCGAGGGGACGCGCGGCCCCAACCATTACGGACCGGACCCGAAGGCCGGGTGGACGGGCCGGAATTAAAGGCTGCGCAGCGCGCGGGCCGGGCGAGCCCGCAGGACCGGGAGCGAGGCGAGCGTCGCCGTGATCACCACCACCGCCGCCCCGCCGAGCAGCACGGCGGCCACGACGGCCCAGTCGGGGTCGAAGGTGAATTCGAACATTTCGACCATCACATACCACCCGGCCCCAAGGCCGAGCGCCAGCGCCACCACCGACAGAAGCGCGGCCAGCACCGCATAACGCAGAATAAGCGCGCCCAGCAATTGCCGCCGGCTCGCGCCCAGCACGCGCAGCACGATCGTATCATAGGTTTCCCGCGCGCGGGCCGCCGCGATCGCGCCCAGCAACACCGCCATCCCCGCCAGCACCGCCACCGCCGCCGCGCCGAGCACGGCCGCCGCCACGCTGCGCAGCAGGTCGCGCGCCTGCGCCAGCACCCGGCCGAGTTCGATCGCCGAGCTTGACGGATAGGCCGCGACCATCGCGCCGAGCAGATCGCCGCGCCGCCCGCTATCCGCGCCCGGCGGCAGGATGATCGAGGCCGCGTAATTATGCGGCGCGTCGTCGATGGCACCCGGCGAAAAAACCAGCGCGTGATTGAACCCGAAATCGTCCCACTCAATGGCGCGGAACGATGCGATGGTCGCCTCCCGCTCGATGCCGAGCAAACCGATTGCCAGCCTGTCCCCGATGGAAAGGTCGAGCGCACGGGCCAGTTCCTCGTCCACGGAAACCAGCGCGGGGCCGTCGTAACTGGCGGGCCACCATTCGCCCGCCGTCACTCGGTTGCCGACGGGCAGGCGCGCGGAATAGGTCAGGCCGCGTTCGCCGCGCAGCGCCCATGCGCCCTCGGGAATATTCTCCATGTCCGCCACGCGCGTCATCGCGCCCGCCGGGCCATAGGCGAGAATGGCCCCGCGCAGGGCCGGAACCGTGCGCACCTCGGCGCCGGGAACATGGCGCGTCACCAGCCGCGTAAACCCCGCGACATCGTCCTGCGGCACGTCGAGCACGAAATAATCGGGCGCACGGTCGGGCACGGTGCCTGCGATATAACGGTCGAGCGCCGTCTGGATAAAGGCGATGGCAGCAAAGGCGGACAGGCCAAAGCCCAGCGCCGTCACCAGCGCCACCGTCGGCGACCCCGGCCGGTCGAGCGCTCCGATCCCGAGCCGCAGCGACAGCGCAGCCCCGCGCCGCCCCGTGCCGCCCGCAATCCGCCCGGCGATTCGCCGGACCCCGATCCCGATCAGCGCCAGCAACCCCAGCACCGCCGCCGCCGCACCAAGGAAACCTGCCGTCAGCCACGGCTCGTAACTCGTCCACAAGGCAAGCGCCGCGATGGCGACAAGGCCAAGCCCGACCGGCAGGGCCGCATCCCGCCACATATGCGCGGGCGGGGCGACACGCGCGCGCAACAACGCCATCGCCGTCACCCGCCGCGCAGCGATCAGCGGCGGCGCGGAGAATACCAGCGCGACCAGCAAGGCAAACGCCGCCGCCCGCGCCAGCGCGGCGCCATCGAATACATACCCGGAGGACACCGGCAACAGATCGCGCAGCAAGGACGCAAGTGCCGGCACGATCGACACGCCGACCAGCAGACCCGCCGAAATGCCGGCCAGCGCCGCCGCCATCACTTGCAACACATGGATCCGCAGCACATCGCTGCTATCCGCGCCGAGCACTTTCATCGTGGCGATGGTCCCGCGCCGGCTTTCCAGCCAGGAGGATACCGCGCCCGCAATTCCGATCCCCGCGATCACCAGCGCCGCCAGCCCGACGAGGCTGAGAAACTGTCCCATATTGGCGAGCAGGCGATCGGCCCCGGGGGAGGCGCGTTCCCGCGTGCGAGTGGACCATCCCGCTTCGGGAAAGCGCGTCTCGAACGCCTCGACCGCGTCGGCGGGATCGACGTCGGCGGGCAGGGCGACGCGATATTTGCTGCGCACCGCGCTGCCATAGGCGGCGAGGCCGGTGCGCGAGAGTGTTTGATCTGAGATCAGCACCGCGGGGCCAAGGGCGAACCCTTCGGAAAGGCGGTCCGGCTCGTTCGCGATGACGCCGCCCACGCGCACGTCGCGTTCGCCCAGCCGGATCGTGTCGCCGACCCCGATGCCCAGCCGGTCCAGCGCGCCTTGTCCCGCCCATGCGCTGCCGTCGGGCGGCGCGCGCGCGGTGCGCCCGTCGGCAAGCGTCAACGTACCGTAAAGCGGCCATGACGCGTCGACGGATTTCAGCTGTATCGGCACGGTGCGCGTGCCTGCCGCGGCCATGGCCTGCACCCGGCGCCCGCCCGACACGGCCCCCATGGCACGCATGGCGGTCAACTCCTCGGCGCTGGCTTCGCGTGCATAGACCGCGAATTCGACATCGCCGCCGAGGATTTCCTGCCCGCGGTCGGACAGTTCGGCGCGGATCGCCCCTTCGAGCGTGCCGATCGCCGCTAATGCCCCCGCGCCGAGGAAGAGACACACGATGAGCAGTCGCAAACCCTTGAATCGCCAGGAAAAATCCCGCCGCGCAAGCCGCAGCGCCACGCCCCATCGCGATGATTGCGCGGTTCCCCGTACCGTCATGTCAGCGCAGCGTATCGCGCGCGATGCGCCCGTCGGCGAGTTCCAGCACGCGCTCGCATTTCTGCGCGAGTGCCGGGTCATGAGTGATAAGGAAAAGCGTCGCGCCCGTTTCCTGCGTCCGGTCGAACAGCAGGCGGATCACGCTTTCGCCGGTCGCGCTGTCGAGATTGCCCGTCGGTTCGTCGGCGAAGATGAGCGGCGGTCGCGGGGCGAGTGCGCGGGCGATGGCGACACGTTGCTGCTCTCCTCCCGAAAGCTGCGCGGGATAATGCGCCAGTCTGTGGCCCAGGCCCACGGCTTCAAGCTCCGCCTCCGCAACCGGCCAGGGGTCGGCATGTCCGGCGAGTTCGAGCGGCGTCGCCACGTTTTCGCGCGCCGTCATCGTCGGCAAGAGGTGGAACGCCTGCAACACGATGCCGATCCGGCCCCGGCGCGCACGGGCGAGCGCATCCTCGTCCATGACGCCGCCGTCGTCGCTCGCGAAATATTCGCCCGCGACGCGCAACGTGCCGCCGCTCGCACGTTCAAGGCCGGAGAGCACCGCCATCAGCGAACTCTTCCCCGAACCCGACGGGCCGAGCAGCGCCACCGTTTGCCCCGCCGGCACGGTAAGATCGATACCGTTCAATATGTCGACCGCGCCATCGCCACGGCCCAGCGTGAGCATGAGCCGCTCTGCGAGAATGGCGGCATCGGGTTCGGACTTGTTGGTTTTGTTCATGTTTTCCACATAGTCACATGGCATAAGCAGGTCGCGAATGAAACGACGGGATTGAACGAATGCACAAATGGTTGATTTTGGCCGCTTTGTCCGGGCTTGCCGCATGCAGCGACGGGGAAACTGCGCCAAATGCCATTCCGCAGGACACCGCGATCCCGGCCGCCGCGCAACGCGAAACGCCCGATGGCGCGCTTCCCGCGGTTCCGAACGGGCGCGAAATACAGGTGCTCGCATTCGGCGATAGCCTGCTGGCGGGTTATAATCTGCCACGCAGCGATGCCTATCCGGCGCAGCTGGAGGCCGCGCTGCGCGCGCGCGGGATCGATGCTCGGGTGATCAATGCGGGCGTTTCGGGGGACACCACCGCCGCCGGCTTGCAACGGCTGGATTTCGTGCTCGACGGGCTGGAGCAGAAGCCTGCGCTGGCGATTGTCGAGTTTGGCGGCAATGATCTGCTGCGGGGATTGTCGCCCAGCCTGGCGCGCGACAATCTCGATGCGATGCTCGCCCGTTTTGCCGAGGAGGACATACCCGTCGTCATCATGGGGATCGAGGCGCCGCCGAGCGCGGGCTCCGAATATCGCCGTCAATTCAACGCAATCTATCCCGAACTTGCCGAAAAATACGATGCGGCGCTCGTTCCCATGTTCATTGCGCCCCTGATCGAGGATCGCACGCTGGTGCAGGCGGATCAGATTCACCCCACTCGCAACGGCGTCGCCGCGATGGTATCATTGACAATCGATACGATCGCGCCGGTGGTGCAAAAGGCCGCCGTCGCCGAGTAAGGCTGCGCCAAAACCGGTTGGCCGCATCGGAACCGTCCTGCGTCGGGGCGGCGGTGGGATTGGTGCGGGCATCGCGTATCGGACAGGGGGCGGTTCGCGATTAATCCGGTTGTGGACTTTCTATGGCTTCCGGTTTCGGACCAATACTGATTATTTGGATAGGATATGTTTTGATTTGACGGACCTGCATTCAGATTTCTCGTCGGCACCTGTCGCCGCGGAAAGTTTGCAGGGCATGGGGTTTGAATGCCTTATCTGAACAAAGACGCGGGTTCGCGCGATGATGGGCGTATCGGCTCGAACAACGGAGGTACCCGGTTGGACGATACCGAACTTATTGCTCCGGCGCTTTACGTCATCAAGTCCAGGGCGGCGCGGCGACATTATTTCCCGGACGGATTTTTCCGACCGATGACCTTCGACTTGATTCTGGATCTTTTCGTTCACCGGGCGCGCGGCGAAACCGTTTTCGTCAAACAGATCATCGCGACGAGCGGCCTGCCGCAGACGAGCGCGCTGCGCCAGATCGACCGGCTCGAGGCGTTCGAACTCGTCAGCCGTGCCCCGTATGATGACGATCATCGCATGATCGTGCTCGACCTTACGGAGGCGGGCTGGGCGACGATGCGCAAATTCCTGCAATCGATTACCATCGATGCCGAAATCGCGGACGATGTCGTGATCTGATCGCCGGGTTTTCAGCCCGGTGCGAGCAGGGCGCCCTTTTCCACTTCCCACACCGCCGCCATTTGCCGAATCGCGGTAAAGGGGTCGCGCTCCGTCCCCGTCATCCAGACTTGCGCCCCGCTCCTCTCCAGCCGCTCGAACAGCGCTTCCCTCCGCACCGGATCGAGATGGGCCGCCACCTCGTCGAGCAGCAGGACGAGAGGCCGCGATCCGGCGGCAAGCTCCGCATGAGCAAGGATGATCGCGATGAGCAGCGCCTTCTGCTCGCCTGTCGAACATTCGGATGCCGCGCGTCCCGTCGCCGCCATGGTCACGCGCAAATCGTCGCGATGCGGCCCCGATAGCGTGCGGCCCGCCGCCCGGTCCGCGCCCCGCCCCTCGCGCCACAGGCGGGCAAGCGCGGCCGGGTCCGCCGGCGATTGCGGCGCGATGGCAAGGCCGGGGCGCGCAAAAGGCGCATCGGGCAATTGCGCGAGCATGTCGGACAGCATGCCCACCAGTTCCGACCGCCCGGCACAGACCGCAGCACCCGCATCGGCCATTTCGCGTTCGAGCGCGTCGAGCCAGGCGGGGTCGGGGCGATTTTCACGCGAAAGCAGGCGATTGCGTTCGCGCAAGGCCCGGTCGTAACGCGAGGATTCGGCGGCATGTTCGGGATGCACGGCCAGCGCCATCCGGTCGAGAAAGCGGCGCCTCGGCCCTGCGCTGTCGGTAAACAGACGATCCATCGCCGGGGTCAGCCACGATACGCTCAACCATTCGGACAGCCGCGCCGCAGGGAGCGGCGCGCCGCTCGCCTGCACCAGCCGACGCCCCGGACGGTCGGGCCGCACCGCCGTGCCCAGCCGGACCGGGGTCTGCCCGCTCACCAGATCGGCGCCGATGGCAAAACCCTGGGCGGCATTGTCGTCCCGCGCCATTTCCGACAACTGCGCACGCCGCAGTCCCCGGCCCGGCGCAAAGAGCGACAACGCCTCCAGCAGGTTGGTCTTGCCCGCGCCATTCGCCCCGATCAACAGGTTGAACCGCCGTGCCCCGTCGAGCCTGCTGGCTTCGTGATTGCGGAAATTCGCAAGTTGTATCCGGTCGAGCGCCATGGCGCCGGAGTAGGGGGCAAGCGCGGTGCTGGCCACGACAAAATTCCGCCCCATAATCTGGCGTCAGATCCCAATTCTCGGCATTGCGCCCTTTTGTTCCCGCGGCGCCATTTTCATAAACCGTTCAGAAACCGCGTTTTTTCAAACTGGCACGCTCCCTGCAATACAGTTGGCACGGTCGTCACCGGGACGGCCGAACCAACCAAACGAAGGGATTTACGACCATGAACATCGCCACCATCCGCTCGCGTCTTACCGCCGGTGCCGCCGCTTTCGCGCTTTCGCTCGCCCTGATCGGCGTGACCGTCGCGCCGCAGTCGAACACCGGTTCCACCGTCGCGACCTCGGGGATGCTGGCGTGAGCCGGCTCCCCCATTCCGACGATCGTCCGCCGCGGCGTTTCCACCTCGACAAGCCCAACGGCAAGCTGATGGGCGTTTCGGCGGGCATGGCCGATTATTTCGACGTCGATGTCACGATAATCCGGATCGGCTGGGTGCTGGGCACTTTGCTGGGGCTGGGATCGTTGATCCTCATCTATATCATGATCGGCCTGATTGCCGATTGATGCGCTGGCATTTGCCAGACGGGAAAACCGCGCTATTGGCGAATGCCGACGCGCCCTTAGCTCAGCTGGATAGAGCACGAGACTTCTAATCTTGAGGCCGGTGGTTCGAATCCACCAGGGCGCGCCATATTTTCCTATTTCTTGTAACAGGCCCGCGTCATGTCCTTTTCCGATATCGGCGATACCATCGCTGGCTGGGGCATGGAGTTTTCGGCGTACAAGGCATGGATCGAGGCGGCCTTGCCGTTCCATGACGATGCGCTGCATGTCGCCGTGGGTGTGGTGCTTCAACTGATCGGTGCGTTCGTCCTGCGGTCGAGCGTTGCGCGCTGGCGGCCATGGCTGTTCGCGTTCGTGCTGGAATTGCTGAACGAGGCGAACGATCTCATGTTCAATGGCTGGGACAGGCCGGGGGCAACGGGCACATCCGCGATGGATATTGCGCTGACCATGGCGTTGCCGACCTTGCTGTTGATGGTGGCGCGACGGGCGCCGCGGTTGTTGGCCGGGCGCTGAACCGGCGAAGCGGGCCTATTGCGCGAACCAGATGACATGGCGCGGCCCCTTGCCGTTGCTGCGCGCGCGCACGATCGTTTCCTCGACCGCGAAGCTGGTGGCCCGCAACCGCCGGACGAAACCCGCGTCCGGCGCCGCCGACCATATGGCGAGCACGCCGCCGGGGCGAAGCGCGGCGCGGGCCGCCTGCAACCCGGCGCGCGTATAAAGCCGGTCGTTCCCCTCGCGCACCAGCCCGTCCGGCCCGTTGTCGACATCGAGGAGGATCGCATCATAGGTCGCACGCCCCCGCGCGATCACCGCCCCCACGTCATCCTGCACCACGGTCACGCGGGGATCGTCCAGCCCGCCCGCGGTGAGCGCCGCCATCGGCCCGCGCGCCCATGCGATGATTTCGGGGACAAGCTCGGCCACCGTAATCTGTGCCTTTTCGTTCAGCGCCGCCAATGCCGCGCGAAGGGTGAAGCCCATGCCATAGCCGCCGATGAGGAGATGCGGGTTCACCCGATTGGCGATACGCGCAATGCTCATCACCGCGAGCGCCTCTTCCGAACCGCTCATCCTGCTGTTCATGAGCTCGTTCCGGTCGAGCTGCATCATGAAATCGTCGCCGCGACGATAGAGGCGCAATTCCTCGCCCCCCGGCACTTGCGCACGGCCCAGCGGTTCGAGCGGTTTCATGTCATGGCTCCTGTTGCGTGTCTGTTCCGAGGCCACGCCCGCGCGCGCCGGATTTGCCGCGCCATGCACCCGAAAGCCGACATGCGGCAAATTTATTTTTGCAAATTTATAACCTCTTCGGAATCGTGAAAAACGACGGATTTGCGGCGAATTGAGCATATCGAGCGACCAACCGTCGAACCGGTCGCGGCCAACGTGCGGGAACCGCGATGCATACTGGCGGATTGTCCTGGCAAATAGCGAATGAAAAACAAGGAACCGTGCCATGTTCAAACCCAGTTTTCGTAGCAGTGCTCCGGACAAATGGACACAGCCGCGCCCGTTCACCGACCCGTCGCTTCGTTTTGCGAAATTCGGCGCAATTCAGCCGATGGAAGAGCCAGGATTTTGGGAGCGTCTGTTCCGCACCTATTGATCGGACAACGCTTTCACCAAAGAAAACGGCCGGCGCCCCAATGGGGAACCGGCCGTTTTTCATGACACGGCGAAAGGGGGTTACGGCACGAGCGCGCGCAGCTTTGCCCCGTCGATCAGCTTGAAATTCTGCGTCCCGGCGCCATTGTCGCCGTCCTGCACCACGAACAGACCGTCCGTGAACGCAGGCCCGAAGCTGCCCGTGTGGAAGGCGATGCCGTCGGTCTCGCTCGTCCCGTCGATCCCGTTGCCGTCCACCACGCGAAACCGCGTGAGATAGGCCATGTCGGGCAGGCGGAACAGCGCATAGGCATTGTCGCCCTGGCTCGACGCGATGAGGAAACCTGCATCGGCTCCCTCCGCCGCGATGGTCAGCCCTTCGACATCGGGGACCATGGCCATGCCGTCGGCCTCGGCGACCAGCGTGCCCGATGGCGCGCCCTGCGAAAGGTCGAAGCGCCAGATGCCTGCGTCCTCTTCCCCGACATAGAGCATGCCGGTGCGTGGATCGACGACGCAGCCTTCGGGCTGGCTCGGCACGCGCATCTCGCGCATAGATCCGAGCGTCGGCGCATTTGGAGTGCCGGTAAGCGCCGCCTCCACGATCAACCCGTCCTTGGTATTGAGATAGGCGCGCGCCAGTTCGCCGGCGGCCCGGCCCGGCCCCATGCAGAAACCATACCCTTCGCCCACGCCCACCGGCATGCGCGCCACCGGCGTCAGCGTGCCCGTATCTTTGTCGAGCGTGTAGAGCGCGATATGCGGTTGCAACGGATCTTCGCGGTCGCTCGCCCCGACGAGCACGGCGCCCCCGACCTCGACGATGTCGACATTGTTCACGCCCGCCTTGGCCGCGAAGCTTTTGACCGCCCCATCGAGGCCGTAGACATACAGCCCCGCTTTCTTGTCCGTCGCCACGATCAGGCTGCGGGCGGGGTCGGCGGCATTGCGCCAGATCGCCGGATCGTCGGCGGCATCCTCGCCCGTCGTGCCGACGGACTGCGTTTCAACATCGGCGGTGATCTGTTGCGTCGGCCATGGCGACATGGCGGGAACGCTCGCGCAGCCGGACATCAGCGCCGCGGCGGTCAGGATGAATGGATAGCGCATCAGAAAGTGAACCTCGCACCGAATTTCATGGTCCAGTCATACTCCTCATATTGCAGCAGGCGGCGTGCACCGCCCAAATTTTGATAGGCGAAGAAATCGGCATCGTTCGCGTTCACCCATTCCCAGTACAGCTGCAACTGCCGGGTGAGGCGGTAGCGCGCGCTCGCGTCGATCTGGAACAGATCGTCGACATAGCGGTCCTCCTCCGCCTCGCTGCCGAGCTCGTCGAGATATTTGTCGCGGAACGTGCCGGTAACCCGCAGGCTGAGCGGCCCCTTTTCATAGCCGAGCACGGCGTTGAACGTGTGTTTCGACGCGGCGGGAAGCGGTATCTCGCGCCCGTCGTCCAGCGTCCCTTCGGCATCGGTATAGGTGTAGTTCGCCTGCACCAGCAATCCGTCGAGCGGGGCGGGCAGGAAGGCAAGCGCGCTGGCAAAGCCGAACTCGGCCCCGAACACAGTCGCCGACCGGCCATTGACGGGAACGACCGCCTCGGTGAAATCGATACCGGAATAGGGGCTGTCTTCCTCGTTGAGCTGTCGGTCGACGATGAAGTTCTTCACGTCCTTGTAGAACACATTGGCCGTGATCGCGCCATTGCCGGTGAAATAATATTCCGCCGCCGCGTCGAGGTTCCACGCCTTGTACGGGCGCAGTCCGGGATTGCCGAATTCGCCCTCGCGTTCGTTGTCGTCGTTCTCCTCCACGATGAAGCGCGGGGCGAGATCGGCGAGATTGGGCCGGACCAGGCTTTTGTAACCCGCCGCGCGAAACACCAGATTGCGCACCGGTTCATACCGCATGTTCACGCTCGGTAACCAGTCGGTGTAATCGCGCTCGAACCGGTTGGGGGTGATGACCACGATGTCGTCTTCGAGCACCTCGCCATCATATTCGGCGCCTTCCTCGATCAGCTCTGTCAGATTGGCGGAGATGTCGTTACGCGTGTGTTCCATGCGCACGCCGGCGATGATGCGCCATGTCTCGCTGTCCCAGCGGCCGAGCGCGTATCCGGCGTAGATATCCTCCTTGTTGACGTAATCCTCGACCGCGGAATCGAAGGTGCTGTCGATCTCCTGCAATTCGAAGTCGCCGAAATTGTCGAAGAAATAGCGGGTTGGCGCGGTGAAATCGGCAACCGGGTCGATGCCTTGCAGGCGATAGGTGCTGCGCCCCAGAACATCGGCCAGCGTGTATTCGCCGGTCGCATCCTCGTAGAACTGCACGTTGAAATCGTAGCTCTTCTCGCGCCAGCGTGCCTTCGCGCCCGCCTGCACCGTGAAATCGCCACTGGCCAGCGCGAAGGTGCGGCCGATGTCGGCCCACACGGCGAACTCCTCGTCCTGCGATGCGGACAGGCGCGTGACCTCCACATCGTTGAGCGCGTATTGCGCAGGGTCCACGAACAGATCCGCACGGGAATCGACGGTGAAGGTCGGGATGCGCGGATTGGTGAGGTCGAAGACGAGGCCAAAATTGTCGCCGTCGCCTTCGGTCGCAAAATCGCGGTCGAAGGTGGTGGGGTCGATGCTGTCGTTCTCACGCTCGGTCGAGCGGGCGTAGCTGCCCGCATATTCGAAGCGCCAGTCGCCCGCATTGGTTTCGCCGCCCAGCACGAGCGAGCGGATCTTCTGGCTTTCGGCACGATCCTTGATGTCGCGCTCGACCTGAATTTCGGCATCGTCGCTCGCGGTGAAGCCCAGCGCATTGCCGCCGCCGAACGACACCGTGTCGAAATCGCCGAGGTCGAAGGTCAGCCGGCGGCGGAATTCATGGTCGTCGAACTGGCTATACAGGCCGCGCAGGTAAAGCTCGGTCGTATCGCTTGCGCGCCAGTCGAAGGACAGCGACGCACTCAGCCGTTCGCGCTCCACGTCGTAATCGCGGTACTGGATTTCCTCGAACAGGGCATTGCCGTCATCGTCCAGTTTCCAGTCCTCGGCCTCAACATTGTCGGTCTCGAACTTGCGCTTGTAGTAGGACACGCCGCCCGCGATGCCGAAGTCGTCCGACAGCTTCGTCGAAAAGTCGAAGCCCAGTTTCGGCGTCAGCGTATCGGCAAGCCGGTTGTAGCTACCCTCGACCCGCGCGGTGTAAAGGTCGCGCTTGCGGTCGAACGCGCTGACCGTGTTGATCTCGATGCTGGCGCCGATGGTGTCCGCGTCCATGTCCGGGGTCAGCGATTTCTTCACCTCGATCGATTCGATCTGATCGCTCGAAATTACGTCCAGCGCGACAGAGCGCGTATCGCTTTCGGGCGCAGGAATGCGCGCGCCATTGATCGAGCTGCTGTTGAGATTGGGGCTGAGCCCGCGCACGGAGACGAAGCGGCCTTCGCCCTGATCGTTGAGGATGTTGAGACCGGGCAGGCGGCGCAGCGATTCGGCGACGTTCTGATCCGGGAATTGCCCGATGGCATCGCGGGTGAGGACCGAGCTTACCCCGTCGCCTTCACGCTTGCGCGAAAGGGCGCTGGCCTGATTGGCGAGCTGTCCGATGACGAGGATGTTCTGCTCCGACCCGCCGAGGGTGAAGATCGGGCGGACGGTGCCGGTTTCGGGCACGGTAACACTCTGCGTTTCCGGCTCCGCGCCGACATAGCGCACCTCTACCGTATAGGTGCCGCCCGGCACGTCGACAAAGCGAAACGCCCCGTCGCGCATCGTCGATGCGACCCGGTCGAGTTCGAGGATACGCACCTGCGCCGATTGCAGCGCGCGCGTGCCAGTATCGTCGACGACGCTGCCCTCGATCGTGCCGGCCCATGCGGCGGGCGCGACCAGGATCGCGGCGGCGGCGGTGCCGATTGCGAGTGTTTTGCGGATGGATGATGACATGAACGGGTCCCCCTCGATTGCGTTGGGGACGCCCTTAGGCATGCATTAATACAGCAATGCGTCGATGCCGTGATGAAACGGTGAAACATGCCGCCGCATGGTCATCGTTCTGCAACACGGGGGCGCAATGCGGTAGAGGCGGGCGCTCAGATCGCGCGAAACCGCAAGCGTTCTGCGGAATAGCCAAGGCCGGGTGGCACGGCGATGTATCGTACACCGTCCGTTTCGCTGATCACCGGGCGAACGATGCGCGGCGGAATCGTGCGCGCATGCGTGGCAATCGCGGCATAATCGGCAAAGGGTGCGATCCGTTCCAGATTGCGGATCGTGGGATGCACCAGCGCGATGTCGCCGCGTTCATGTTGCGCAAGGAGTGTATCCGCCGTGGCCCAAAGCAGGCTGTCGCTCTCGGTGCCGTCGGCGCTCACCGCGACTGCGCCGGTGCCGATGTCGGCGAGGAAGAAGCGGGTGTCGAACATGCGGCTGGTTCCATCGGGCGGGCACCAGCGCGCGAACGGGGTGAGCGCATCGCGATCGAGGATCCAGCCTTCGCCGCGCAGCAAAGCGCCAAAGTCCCCGGTTTCAAAGAGACGCGCCCGCGCGCGTATCGCATCGGCCCGCGTCACCGGCTGCGCCAGCCCGACGAGCAGGCCCGTTTCCTCCAGCGTCTCGCGGATCGCGGCGACCTGCGCCGCGGCCCAGCCCGCGGGCATGCCGGGCAGCATGTCCTGCGCCAGCGCGGCGTCGCCGGGGTCGATCCGCCCGCCCGGAAACACCATGGCTCCGCCGGCAAAGCGCAATTTGCGCGCCCGCTTCACCATCAATATTTCAAAGGCATCACCCTGCCGCCGAAACACCATGAGCGTGGCGGCCGGTATCGCAGCCTCGGGCGCCGGTTCGTCGGGAAGAGCTGCCGTCCATTCGCGAGGCGAACCGCTCATCGTCTGCGAAAAACCCCGGTGCGCGGACGCGGCGATCTCGCAGGTGCGACGATCGCCGCGGCCTGCATCAATCCGCCTTCGCGACCTGCTTTTCGGCCATCAGCGTGCCAAGTTCGCCGGCCTCGAACATTTCCATCATGATGTCGCTGCCGCCGACGAATTCGCCTTTTACGTAAAGCTGCGGGATCGTCGGCCAGTCGGAGTAGGATTTGATCCCCTGCCGGATTTCCATGTCCTGCAACACGTCGACGCTGCCGTATTTCACGCCGAGATGGTCGAGAATGGCGACCGCCCGGCTGGAAAAACCGCATTGCGGAAACAGGGGCGTGCCCTTCATGAACAGGACGACGTCATCCCCCTTGACGATTTCTTCGATGCGGGTGTTCGTGTCAGACATTATCGATGCGTTCCGTTATTGCTATGAATCCGTTGCCGGAACTCAATTGGGAACCGCGGTCGTCAGTTGCAAGGCGTGGAGCACGCCGCCCATCTTTCCATCGAGCGCGGAATACACCGCCTTGTGCTGCTGCACCCGGCTCTTGCCGGCAAAGCTGGGGCTGACGACGTGGGCGGCATAATGGTCGCCGTCGCCGGCGAGATCGCGAATGGTGACCTCCGCATCGGGAATCGCCTCGCGGATCATGGTTTCGATTTCGTCGGCCTGCATCGGCATAAGCTTCGTCCTTCGTGAATGGGTTTACGCTTCGCCGATAAGCTGGCGGCGCGCCTCGACCGCTTTTTTCTCGAGCGCGACGCGCACCGCCGCCTCGTCAATGTCGCAACCGGCCGATACCAGGTCGCCGAACACCTTGCGGATCACGTCCTCGTCGCCCGCTTCCTCGAAATCGGCCTGCACGACCGCCTTGGCGTAGGATTCGGTTTCGGCGTCCGACAATTCCATCTTCTCCGCCGCCCATATGCCGAGCAGGCGATTGCGCCGCGCGGTGACGCGGAACATGTTCATCTCGTCCTGCGCGCTCTTGGCTTCCTCGGCCCGGCGGCGGTCATTGAAATCGGTCATGTGAGGCACCTTTTGGATAAAGGCGGCGGTCAGGCCGCGCGCGGTCCGGAAAGAAAGGAAAGCTGCGATGCAGCGCGGGTTTCATAGGCCGAGATCGCATCGCCGCGTTCCATCGTCAGCCCGATTTCGTCGAGCCCGTGGAGCAGGCAATTCTTGCGAAACGGGTCGACATCGAAATGGAAGCGGTCCTGCATCTCGGTGCCGACGGTCTGATTTTCGAGGTCGACGAACAATTCGCTTTCCTCCGCCACGGCGAGCAGACGGTCGACCTGTTCCTGCGGCAATTCGACGGCGAGGATCCCGTTCTTGAACGCATTGCCCGAAAATATGTCGGAGAAGCTCGGCGCGATCACCACGCGGACGCCCATGTCGAGCAGCGCCCAGGCCGCGTGTTCCCGGCTCGATCCGCATCCGAAATTGTCGCCCGCGATGAGAATCGGCGCGCCTGCGTAGCGCGGATCGTCGAACACATTGCCCGGCCGTGCCCGCACGGTTTCGAACGCCCCCTTGCCCAACCCTTCGCGCGAAACGGTTTTCAGCCAGTGCGCGGGGATGATGACGTCGGTGTCGACGTTCTTCGCGCCATAGGGGATGGCGCGGCCGGCGATTTCGTTGATCGGTTCCATGAGCCTCAGCCTACCCGAGGCGCGCCCTGCGCCTCAACCGAAATCGGCATCAATCGGTTTCCGGCGGGTTGGCACCCGGTGAGGGTTTCGCGTTTCGCGCCTGCGCCCGTTCGCGGCGCCGCGAGGCATAGAGCAGCGCGGCGGCCAATGCGGCCGATCCGATCGCGGCGCCCGCCATCGCCGCTTTGCCCGTCAGGCTGTTGTCGTCGCTCATTCCTCATCCTTTCCCATATCCGGTGTGGCGTGCCCGTGTGCGGTCCTATCTGCGGCAATGCGCGCCGAATGCAAGCATTCCGGATGCAGATAATCGCGAATCGCATTCCATTCGCGCGCCTTGTCGTCCCGCGTCACCCGGCAATAGGCAGGGCTGCTCGACGGGAGGGTGAGGAGGGCAGGGGCATCCCCGCGCAGCATCCGCCGTCCGATCCGCGCCGCGGTCCCGCCGTTGAACCCGATGAGCCGCAGCGCGGGAAGCGTGGCGGCAAGCGCGGCAAGCGGATTGCCCTCCACATCGCGCATTGCGCTGTCGAGGCTGCCCGAACGGCGCGCGGTCCGGGCGACGTCCCACAACCCGATGCCCGCGATGCGCAGCACCGCCAGCCGCGCATCATAGGACAGAGCATCGAGATCGACCCCGATCGCCCCACCGACGAGGTGCCAGAACTGATTGCGGGGATGCGCGTAATAACGCTGCGCACGCAGCGACGCCTCTCCCGGCAGGCTGCCGAGCAGGAGGACGCGGGTTTCCGGCGTCGTGACCGCGGCAAAGGACGATTTGCGCGGCCCGTCCGCCCGTTTCCCCGCCGCCACCGGCAATGCCGATGCGCTCAGGCCGGTTCGGATATTGCGACCGGCGCCAGGTCGCGCACATCGGTCAGCCGGCCGGTCACCGCCGCCGCCGCCGCCATCGCGGGGGAGAGCAGATGCGTGCGCGCGCCCGGACCCTGCCGCCCGACGAAATTGCGGTTGGAGGTCGAGGCGCAGCGTTCGCCCGCCGGCACCTTGTCCGGGTTCATGCCGAGGCAGGCCGAACAGCCCGGCTCCCGCCATTCCAGCCCGGCCTCGGTGAAAATGCGGTCGAGGCCTTCCGCCTCCGCCTGCTCCTTTACAAGGCCGGACCCGGGCACGACGATGGCCCAGGTCACGCTATCGGCCTTGCGCCTGCCCTTGAGCACGGCGGCAGCGGCGCGCAGATCCTCGATCCGGCTGTTGGTGCACGATCCGATGAACACGTTCTGCACCGTCACATCCGTCATCGCGGTGCCCGGCGTCAGGCCCATGTAATCGAGGCTGGCTTGCGCCGCGGCGCGTTTCGATGCGTCGGCAAAGCTGTCCGGATCGGGCACGGTGCCGTCGATGGGAACGGTATCCTCCGGGCTGGTGCCCCAAGTGACCGTGGGCGGAATGTCCGCGGCGTCGATATGGACGGATCGGTCGAACCGCGCGCCTTCGTCGCTCGGCAGCGTCTTCCACCATGCCAGCGCGCGGTCCCATTCCTCGCCCGCAGGGGCCATCGGACGGTTCTTGAGATAGCGGAACGTGGTCTCGTCGGGCGCGATGAGCCCGGCACGCGCACCGCCCTCGATCGCCATGTTGCACACGGTAAGGCGCGCCTCGACGCTCATATCCCGAAACACATTGCCGCGAAACTCGATGACATGGCCGGTGCCGCCGGCGGTTCCGATGGTGCCGATGATGTGCAGCACGACATCCTTCGCCGTGACGCCGGGGCCGAGCTGCCCCTCCACCACGACCTCCATCGTGCGCGATTGCTTGAGCAGCAATGTCTGCGTCGCGAGCACGTGCTCGACCTCGCTCGTCCCGATACCGAAGGCGAGCGCGCCCATTCCGCCATGCGCCGCCGTATGCGAATCGCCGCACACGATCGTGGCGCCGGGAAGGGAGAAGCCCTGCTCCGGCCCGACGACATGGACGATACCCTGTTCCCGGTCCGCATCGCCAATATAGCGTATGCCGAACGCGGGGGCATTGGCCTCCAGCGCGGCAAGCTGCGTCGCGCTCGCCGGGTCGGCGATGGGGATGCGGCTGCCGTCGGCGGTCCGGCGCGCGGTCGTGGGCAGGTTGTGGTCCGGCACCGCGAGGGTGAGATCGGGGCGGCGCACGCTGCGCCCGGTGCTGCGCAACGCTTCGAACGCCTGCGGGCTGGTAACCTCGTGGACGAGGTGGCGGTCGATATAGATCAGGCAGGTGCCATCGTCGCGGCGTTCCACGACATGGGCGTCCCAGATCTTTTCGTACATCGTGCGGGGTTTGCTTGCCATAATGTTGCAGCCATTGGCGCGTTGCTGCGCGAAATGCAAGGTCGCGTAAGTCCTGCAAAAGTCACTGGCGGTTCATCCGCGTGTGTAATAATATGGCGCGATATGACTTTGGTTCACAAAATCCTCATCGTGCTGGCCAGCGCCATTGCGATGGAATTCGTCGCGTGGTTCGCACACCGGTACATCATGCACGGGTTCGGCTGGGGCTGGCACCGGGACCATCATCGCAAGCATGACGGATTTTTCGAGAAGAACGATCTTTACGCGCTGTTCGGCGCGGCGCTCTCGCTCGGTCTGTTCATCATCGGCGATCGCGCGATGGCGGGGCCGTTCTATTGGGAGGCCGGCACCTATATGGGGATGGGCGTGCTGCTTTACGGGATCGTCTATACGCTGATCCATGACGGGCTCGTCCATCAACGCTGGTTCCGCTATGTTCCGCGCCGCGGTTACATGAAGCGGCTGGTGCAGGCCCATCATCTGCACCATGCCACCCATTCGAGGGAGGGCGGCGTGAGCTTCGGTTTCGTGTTCGCCCGCGATCCGAACCGGCTGAAGCAGGATCTCATGCGGCAAAAGCGCGACAGCGAGGTGAAACTTCGCCGCGCGCAGGGTGCGCAATCGGCAAGCGAAAGCGGCGCCTTCGTCACCAGCCCGCCGCCGACCCGCGAACGGCGTTCGAGACGCCGTCGCCGCAGCGCGCGTTAATTCAATCCTGCGCCGCGATGCGTGTCGCGGTTTCGCGGATGAGCGCGATCATGTTCGGCACGCCCTGCGTCCGGTTCGACGACAGCTGATTTTTAAGGTCGAAGGGTTCGAGCGCGCCTTCCACATCGGTATCGCGCACCTCGTCCGCCGGGCGGTCCTGCACCGCGGCGAGCACCAGCGCGATGATACCCTTGGTGATGGCCGCGTTGGAATCGGCGAGGAAATGGAGCCGCCCGTCGTCCCTCTGCGTGGGGTAGACCCATACCGCGGCCGAGCATCCCTTGACCTGCGTGCTTTCGGTCTTGAGCGCGGGCGGCATCGGGTCCAGCTCCCGGCCCAGCTCGATGAGCAGGCGATAGCGTTCGTCCCCTTCGAGGAATTCATATTCCTCGCGAATGTCGTCAATGGTGCGCATGGCACCGGCTGCTAGCGCGATGCGGCGCCCATTACAATCGCCCTGCCGCCGCGCATGGTCAAAGGTCGACGCCCGCCGCGATCGCCTCCAGCCGGCGAATGCGTTCGCGCATCGCGGCAAGTTCGATCCGCGCGCCGGTGGGCGAGGTGTCCTGTTCGGTCTCGCCACGCTCCATCTCCCGGCGCTTGAGGTCGAGCCAGCCTTCCCACCCTTTCAAAAGTGCGCCAAGCGTCAGGCACAGCCCGATCAACGCGCAAATGGCGACTGGCAGATATTCGAATGCCATATCTATCGCTCCTCCTGATGGACCGGGGGTCAGACCTCGAGCCGGTCGCGCAGCTTCTCGATCTCTTCGGCAAGGCCGACGCTCTGCCTATCGTCGGTGGCGATGCGTTCGAGCACGTGGATGCGCTCCTTCAACTCGGCGATCTCGGCACGCAGCCGGTCCTCGTCCCCGCGATCCAGCCGGACGGGATTGCCATCCTCATCGGTGGCATAGCCTGCGCTCGCATTGTGTTTCGCGCGCATGACCTGCGCAATGGATACGATCGCGACGATCAGCACGATGGCGGCCCAGAAGCTCATTGCATCTTCTCCTGTTCAGGGGCGCGCCCGTTGTCGACGGAGCGTAGGGCGTCGATCTCGTGACTGAGCCCGTATCCCGTGTCGGTCACGATCCGTTCCACATTGGCGAGCCGGTCCTTCACCGAACCCAGCTCGGCGCGAAGGGCGGCGTTTTCCTGCGTCACCAGCTTTACCCGTTCCTCCGCCTGCGCGTCGTGCTTCGGGTAAACCGACTTGCCCCAGCTGTTTTCGAGCGGGTAGCCGTGCCGCACGCGGATGAAGGTGTTGACGACCCACGCGGCGGCAAAGGATACCGCGGCGATTCCGGCGACGGCGGGTGTGATGATGTCCTCCATCGTTCAGACCTCGTGCCGGGGATTGGTAACCTTGGGATCGAGCCGCGCATCGCTGTCCTCGTGACGGAGCGCCTCGATCTGGTCGGAGAGGCGATAGCCGCTGTCGGTGACGATCCGTTCGAGGACGCGGATCCGCTCCTCCAGCGCCTGGGTATGCTGCGCATATTGCGCGGCCTTCTCGGCGGTGGCGCCCACCTGCATCTCCGCCATCTTCGCCTGGTGACGGGTCCAGATCACGAGCGCGGCGACCAGAAACGGCGCCAGCGGTATCATGATGCCCAGAATTGCAACGATATCCATGATGTTTCCCCCTTCTTGCCCCCTGTGCCTTACCGCAGCCGCTCGATTTCGGCGGACAGTGCGCGGTTAGAGCTCACGTAATGTTCCTCGACGCGGGCGAGGCGGCGGTCGATGTCGCGGAACTTGCCCTTGACCTGGCGGGCCGATGCGGACGGCGATTTGCGCACGTCCTGCCAGAATTTCTCCTCCTGCCGGTCGTGATAGAGCTGCTCCGGTTTTTTCGGCGCGATGAACCCGGCGGCAAAATAGAGCAGCAGCGGCCAGCCCATGGTAAGCGTGAAGATGATGAAACCGAGGCGGATCCAGAAGGCGTCGATCCCGGCGTAATTGCCCATGCCGGAACACACGCCCATCAACTTGCCATTGGCCTTGTCGCGATAGAATCGGGTGCGGGGCGTGTTCATCGTGCATTCCTTTCCTTGATCAGCCGGTCCAGCTCGTCGAGCTTTGCATTGTCGGCATTGCGCGCGGCATCGAGGCGCGGGGCATCGAAATGTTCGCGGCGATATTCCGGGCTTTCGCTGGCGACGAGCCGTTCGACCGTCTCCATCCGATCATCCAGGCGGCGGGCAAGCTGATACAGTTCTTCCAGCATGTCCTCGTCATTGTCGGTCAGTTTCGGCGTGGTCTTCCACTTGGTGATGTAGTGGAACAGGAGCCACGGCAGGCCGAGGAATATCAACAATATGGCAAGCATGTCTTCCACGGATCAATCCCCCTTGTTGTCGTTGCCGCCCTTCATGGCGCGCTTCAGTTCCTCGAGTTCGGCATCGACATTGTCGTCGCCGCCCAAAGCCTCGATCTGTTCGGCGAGGCTGGTTTCGCGATTGCCGCCCCGGTCGTATTTCAGCGCATCGGCGCGCCCTTCGGCATAATCGACGCGGCGCTCCAGCTGATCGAAGCGGGCCATCGCCTCGTCCACCCTTTCGGTCGAGAGCAGCGTGCGCAGCTTCACCCGGTTTTCCGCGCTTTCCAGGCGGGCGGCGATCTGCGTCTGGCGGCTGCGTGCCTCGCGCAGGCGGCCCTGTAGTTTCAGGATGTCCTCCTCGCAGGCGCGCAGGCTGTCGTCGAGCACGGCGATCTCCTCGCGCAGTTTTCCGGCAAGGTCGGTGGCCTTCTTCTTCTCGGTCAGTGCGGCGCGGGCGAGATCCTCGCGGTCCTTCGACAGCGCGAGCTGTGCCTTCTCGCTCCAGTCGTCCTGAAGCCGTTCGAGCCGGCCGCAATGGCGCTGCATTTCCTTCTGATCGGCGATGGTGCGGGCGGCGCTGGCGCGCACCTCGACCAGCGTTTCCTCCATTTCCATGATGATCATGCGGATCATCTTGTTGGGATCGTCGGCCTTGTCGAGCAGATCGCTGAAATTGGCGGCGATGATGTCGCGGGTCCGGTTGAATATGCCCATCAAAGGTGCTCCATATTGCGAAATCTGGTCGTTGAAGCGGCGCGGGCCCTCGGCACCGCGCGGCTGACGGTCATTGCCGTTCGCCGGTTCGCCGGACCGTTCGCCCTGGGGGCGGCGCAGCCGGGCGACCTCGTTTTCAAAGCGCGAGGCCGCCGCATTGTCGCGCGATGCGCGCCGTTGCTGTGCCCGTTCGGCGTGGAGCCTGTCCGCCTCGCGGCGGCGCTCGTCCTTTTCGGGTTCGAGATCGAAAGGTTCGGTCATGCAAGATATCCGGCGGTGGCGGCGACGAAATGAAGCCCCTGCGAACTGGCCTGCATCTGCTGGCTCAGCGCAAAGACGTTGAGCGCCAGCATCGCGACCAGGCTGGCGGCGGCGGACCATCCTACCGGCGTGCTGCGAAAACGTTCAATCATCTTTCATTTCCTCACTGTGTTCGATGTGTGGCCCCATCATTGCAACCAGCGTGCCAGTTTCATTTTCGGGCGATAAAACAGGGGGTTGCAATTTTTTCGCTGCCGGGCGCCATGGTCCGTATTGCCCACACTTGGTGAAATATGCCAATGTTTGGGAATGGAGCGCGAAAGCCAGTTCGTCGGCCAGTCCTCGGCCATTCTCGATGCGGTCGAACGCGCCAGCCGCGCCGCCGCATTGTCGCGCCCCGTGCTGGTCGTGGGCGAACGCGGCACGGGCAAGGAGCTGATTGCCGAACGCCTGCACCGCCTGTCCGACAGGTGGGGTGAACCGCTGGTGGTGATGAATTGCGCGGCGTTGCCAGAAACATTGATCGAGGCGGAATTGTTCGGGCACGAGGCGGGCGCGTTCACCGGCGCCACCAAGGCGCGCGAGGGCCGGTTCGAGGAAGCGCACGGCGGCACGCTGTTCCTCGACGAGCTGGGCACGCTGTCGATGGCGGCGCAGGAGCGTTTGCTGCGCGCGGTCGAATATGGCGAGGTCACGCGCATCGGGTCCTCCCGCCCGCGCCGGGTCGATGTGCGCATCGTCGCCGCCACGAACGAAAACCTTCCCGCCATGGCACAGGCGCACCGGTTTCGTGCCGATCTGCTCGACCGGTTGAGTTTCGAGGTCATCACGCTTCCCCCCCTTCGCGCGCGGGAAGGCGATATCGTCGTGCTTGCCGATTTTTTCGGGCGGCGCATGGCGGCCGAATTGCACTGGGACGGATGGCCCGGGTTTCGCGAGGAGGTGCTCGACGCGCTGGAAGCGTATGAATGGCCCGGCAATGTGCGCGAATTGCGCAATGTGGTGGAACGCGCGGTCTATCACTGGGACGACAGGCGCGACGCGGTGGGCGAGATGATCTTCGACCCCTTCGATTCGCCCTGGGCGCCAAAGGGGGAGGGCGGTGCGCGTGATGATGCGAAAGAGGCCGCCGTGCCGGCAAAGGTGGTGGCCGAAACGCCGGTCTTCGATTTTGCGGGGGTGGACGATTTGCGCGGTGCGGTCGATGCGCATGAACGCGCCATCGTGGAGGCGGTGCTGGAGCGAAATCGCTGGAATCAGCGGCGTGCGGCGGACGCGCTCGGCCTGACCTATGATCAGCTGCGCCATTGTCTCAAGAAACATTCGCTGTCCCCGGCACAGCAGGCGTCCTAGACCAGCCCCGGCACGATCGGCACCGGGAGGGGGACGATGAAGATTTCGGCATTCATGGCGATCGCGATGGGAACGGCGTTGCTGCCGCATATCGTAAACGCCGCTCCGGCAAAGGCGCAGGAACGCACCATGGCCCCGCGCGGCGAGGAAGCGCGGGTCGCCGATGCCCGGTCCGCCGCATCGCGTGCGGAGATGATGGATGCTTTCGACCGGGCCGCAATGGTGGCGGAGGATGCATTTCGGTCCGCGGATCCTGACGCAAATGTCCCGGTCATCGTCGTTCCGGACGGTGAGGATGCATTTCGCGCCGTCGTCCTTTCGGACACGCCGGTTCCGCAGGCGGTCGTTACCCGGGCGGTCGCACGATACCGGGTCGGGGCGGGGCGGGCGCTGTCGGGCGGCATGGTCGAGGATCCGGCGGAACGTACGCTTTCCCCGGTGGAGCGCCGGTTGGCCTCTGCACGCGCCGCTGCGCTTGAAGAGCGGGAAATCAGGGGGCTGCCGCTGTGTTCCGAACGGCCGCCCCGCACCATCATCCTGTCGACCGGGGCGGATGGCACCGTCCCGGTCTACGTCATGAGTGCGCGCCGGGACGCGGGCGTGCTGCCGACAGGCGGACATTACCGCTTCGACATCGACGGGGCGGGCGCGGTTGCGCGATGGCGCGTGATGGCCGGCGGCTGCCGGGACGCGCGATGGGACGTGGACGATCCCGAACTGGACAAGCAGGTGTTCGTCCTCGCTCACACGCTCGACGATCATCCCAACGCGGTGCTGATGCTGCTCAGCCGGCGCCTGCCGTTCAGCATGGGGGTGGTCACGGGCGACGTGATCTGGCCCGTGATCGGCGGAGAGGTCACGACACCGGTGCCGATGATGGACGATCTTCTCCCAGCCGAAGAATGATGCGCGCCCCTTGCCTTTTACCGGCAGGCGGCGTAAACGCGATTCATCCCGACATTGTCATGGCAACGTCCGGGCCGAAGCCGAAAGGCTCCGGCGCGATGGCCGCTACGTGGCATGCGTTCGGGTTCTGGCGATTTTCCGGCCCCCTGGCCGACGAGAAGGAGCGACATTTGGCCGATCTGACCCGCGTGACCGAAATATGCGAAGCCGAAGCGAAAGGCTGCGGCTTCGAACTGGTGCGCGTGAAGCTGTTCGGATCGGACGATGAACGCACCTTGCAGGTTATGGCCGAAGATCCCGCCACCGGGCAGCTGGTGATCGAACAATGCATGGCGCTGTCCCGCCGTATTTCCGACGCCATCGACGCGCGCGAGGAAGCAGGCGACGATCTGATCGACGGTGCCTACCGGCTCGAGGTGAGCAGCCCCGGCATCGACCGGCCATTGACGCGCGAGAAGGATTATGCCGACTGGGCCGGGCATGAGGCGCGCATCACGCTGGACAAGAAGGCCGACGCGCCGGGCGGCAATCGCCGCACGTTCCACGGCGATCTCGCCGGGATCGAGGACGGCATGGTCACGATCGAGGATCGCAAGAACGGCCGGACCGTTCTGCCGTTCAAGGACATTCACGCGGCGAAGCTGGTCCTGACCGACCGGCTGATTGCCGCGACCGGCCCGCTGGACGCCAGCGGAGCCGACGAAATCGACGACGAAGAATTCGAAGAACAGGAAGACTGACCATGGCCAGTGCAATTTCCGCCAATCGCGCAGAGCTTCTCGCCATCGCCACCTCGGTCGCGAACGAGAAGATGATCGACAAGTCCATCGTGATCGAGGCGATGGAAGAGGCGATCCAGAAAAGCGCGCGCAACCGTTACGGCGCCGAGAACGACATCCGCGCAAAGCTCGACCCGCAGACCGGCGACCTGCGCCTGTGGCGCGTGGTCGAGGTCGTCGAGGAGGTTGAGGATTATTTCAAGCAGGTGAATGTCGAGCAGGCGCAGAAGCTTCAGGATGGCGCGAAGGTCGGCGATTTCATCGTCGATCCGCTGCCGCCGGTCGACCTTGGCCGGATCGACGCGCAATCGGCCAAGCAGGTGATCTTTCAAAAGGTCCGCGATGCCGAGCGCGAACGCCAGTATGACGAGTTCAAGGACCGCGCCGGCGAGATCATCACCGGCGTCATCAAGTCGGTCGAGTTCGGCCATGTCATCGTGAACCTCGGCCGGGCCGAGGGCATCATCCGCCGCGATCAGCAGATCCCGCGCGAAATGGCCCGCACCGGCGAGCGTATCCGCGCGCTGATTTCCAAGGTCGAGCGCAACAATCGCGGGCCGCAGATCTTCCTGTCGCGCGCACACCCCGATTTCATGCGCAAGCTGTTCGCGCAGGAAGTGCCCGAAATCTACGACGGCATCATCGAGATCAAGGCCGCCGCCCGCGACCCCGGCAGCCGCGCCAAGATCGGCGTGATCAGCCACGACAGCAGCATCGACCCCGTCGGCGCCTGCGTCGGCATGAAGGGCAGCCGCGTGCAGGCCGTCGTGCAGGAATTGCAAGGCGAAAAGATCGACATCATCCCGTGGAGCGAGGACACCGCGACCTTCATCGTCAACGCGTTGCAGCCCGCCACCGTGAGCCGCGTCGTCATCGACGAGGAAGAGGGCCGCATCGAGGTGGTCGTGCCCGACGATCAGCTTTCGCTGGCCATCGGTCGCCGCGGACAGAACGTGCGGCTGGCCAGCCAGCTCACCGACAGCCAGATCGACATCATGACCGAACAGGAATCGGGCGAGAAGCGGCAGAAGGAATTCGCCGAACGTTCCAAGGTGTTCGAGGAAGAGCTCGACGTCGATGAGACGCTTTCGCAGCTTCTGGTGGCCGAAGGCTTCACCGAGCTTGAGGAAGTCGCCTATGTCGAGCGCGACGAAATCGCCGCGATCGAGGGTTTCGACGAGGAACTCGCCGAGGAATTGCAATCGCGCGCGGTCGAGGCGCTCGAACGGCGCGAAGAGGTCTACCGGACGCAGCGCCGGGAGCTGGGCGTCGAGGACGATCTGGCCGAATTGCCGCATCTGACCGAGGAAATGCTCGTCGTGCTCGGCCGTGCCGGGATCCTGACGCTGGACGATCTGGCCGATCTCGCCACGGACGAACTCATCCAGAAGCGGCGTGCCGAACCGCGCCGCCGCGAAAACTCGCCCCCGCCACGCCGCACCTCGCAGCGCAGCGAGGACAGGGGCGGCGTGCTCGGCGCCTATGGTCTTTCGGAAGAGCAGGGCAACGAGATCATCATGGCCGCCCGCGCGCACTGGTTCGACGACGAGGAAGACGCTTCCACCGAACAGGCCGCCGACACGGCCGCATCAGAGGAGGCCGCCGATGCGGAATCCTCCCAATGAGCCGCCGCTAGGTTCCGACAGCTTCGACGTACAGGCGGGGAAGGGCGGCAAGCCCTCTCCGGCTGAGGCTGCGCCCGAACGCCGCTGCATCCTGACGGGGCGGGTCGCCTCGCGCGAAACCATGCTGCGTCTTGCGATTGCGCCCGATGGGACGGTCGTACCCGATCCGCGTGCGCAGGCGCCGGGTCGCGGCGCATGGATCGGCGTGTCGCGCCCCGCTCTTGAAGAGGCGATGGCGAAGGGCCATTTGATGGGGGCGCTGGCCCGTGGGTTCAAGGGGGCGGCGTTGACCGTGCCCGACGATCTGCCCGAACGGGCGGAGGCGGCCCTGACGCGCAGCTTTACCGACCGGCTCGGCCTCGAATGGCGGACCGGCAATCTGATTGCGGGTTCGGACCGTATCGCGGAAAAAGCGCGCGGTGGCCGCGTGCACTGGCTCGCCCATGCAAGCGATGCGGGCGAGGACGGTGCGCGCAAGCTCGACCAGGCATGGCGCGTGGGACAGGACGAGGAAGGGTCCGGCATGCGCGGCATACGCTTGCCACTGGACCGGGCGGCCCTCTCTGTGGCATTGGGCCGCGAGAATGCCGTTCATCTGGCGCTGACCGATCGCGCCGCGGCGGGGCGGGTGTCCGCTCTACTGGCGCGGCTGCTTCATTTCCTGGGTCGCGATCACGGGGTCGCACCACCTGGACCCGAACCGGCGGAGGCGGCGAGCTAGCGGCCTGCCGCGCACCCGCGACGCGGCGGGACATACGAGACACGAGCGTGCGCACGCTTTTCAAAACATGCGCGAGATGACGAGACGAATTATTCAAGGGCGTACTGACCAGATGAGCGAAGACGAAAAAACCACCCGCACCCGCAAGCCGCTTGGCCTCAAGCGGTCCGTGGAATCGGGCGAGGTGAAGCAGACCTTCAGCCATGGCCGCACCAACAAGGTCGCGGTCGAGGTGAAGCGCAAGCGCAAGATCCTGAAGCCCGGCGAAACGCCCGCCGAGGCTCCGAAGGCCGCGCCGACGCCCGACGCGGCGCCGGAGGCAAAGGCGCCGACACCTGCGCCCGCCCCTGCGCCGCGCCCGGCACCCGCCACGAAGAAACCGCCGGTGAGCCGGGAGACGCGTCAGGAGATGCAGGCCCGCCTGCTGCGCGAAGCCGAAGAGGCACGCCTCGCTTCGCTCGAGGAAGCGAACCGCCGCGAGCAACAGGAAAAGCAGAAGGCACTCGAGGAAGAAAAGCGCCGGGCGGAGGAAAACCGCAAGGCTGAGGAAGAGGCCGCGAAGAAGGCCGCCGAGGAGGCGAGCGCTCCAGAAGCCGCGCCGGAACCGGCCGAGGCGAAGGACGACGCGCCCGTCAAGGATGCAGCGGTCAAGAGCGATGCCGCCGAAACGGCGAGCGAGCCTGCGCCCGAAGCGACCGCCGCGCCCGAAGGGGACAAGGCCGACACCGCCACCAAGGCGCCCGCCCCGCGCAAGTTCACGCCCGTCAAGCGGCCCGAGATCAAGAAGCCGAAGGAAGAAAAGAAGCCCGCGCCTGCCCGCGAGACGCGTGGTGCCAATACCGGCGATCGCCGCAAGGGCGGCAAGCTGACCGTGAACAAGGCGCTGAACGAGGACGAAGGCGCCCGCGCCCGCAGCCTCGCCGCGCTGAAACGTGCGCGCGAAAAGGAACGCCGTTCGCAGAGCCGCGGCCCGTCGCAGCCGCGTGAGAAGCAGGTGCGCGACGTCGTCGTGCCCGAGGCGATCACGGTGCAGGAGCTCGGCGTTCGCATGGCCGAAAAGGGTGCGGACCTTGTAAAGGCGCTCTTCAACCTGGGCATGATGGTCACCGTCAATCAGACGATCGATCAGGACACGGCCGAGTTGCTGGTCGAGGAATTCGGCCACAACATCACCCGCGTGTCGGAAAGCGACGTGGACATCGACACCGCCGAGGATGTCGATCCCGAGGATACGCTGAAGCCGCGTGCGCCGGTCGTGACCATCATGGGCCATGTCGATCACGGCAAGACCAGCCTGCTCGACGCGCTGCGCGGGACCGACGTGACCCGCGGCGAGGCGGGCGGCATCACGCAGCATATCGGCGCCTATCAGGTGAAGACGAAGAGCGGCGATGTCGTGACCTTCCTCGACACGCCGGGCCACGAAGCGTTCACCGAAATGCGGATGCGCGGCGCGAATGTCACCGATATCGTCATCCTGGTGGTGGCGGCCGATGACGGGCTGATGCCGCAGACGATCGAGGCGATCAATCATACCAAGGCCGCCGGCGTCCCGATGATCGTGGCGATCAACAAGATGGACAAGCCCGAGGCCAATCCGCAGAAGATTCGCGAACGCCTTCTCGAACACGAGATCATTGTCGAGGCGATGAGCGGTGATGTGCAGGATGTCGAGGTGTCGGCCAAGGAAGGCACCAATCTCGACAAGTTGCTCGATGCGATCGCGCTGCAGGCCGAATTGCTTGAGCTCAAGGCGCGGCCCGACCGCGACGCGGAGGCCACGGTGGTCGAGGCGAAGCTGGACAAGGGCAAGGGGCCGCTGGCCACCGTCCTCGTCAGCCGCGGCACGTTGAAGCGCGGCGACACCTTCGTCGTCGGCAGCGAGAGCGGCAAGGTCCGCGCGCTGCACGACGACAAGGGGCGCCAGGTCAAGGAAGCCGGACCATCCATGCCGGTCGAGGTTTTGGGCCTCAGCGGTGTGCCGCGAGCCGGCGATACGCTGACCGTGGTTGAAAACGAGCAGCGCGCCCGCGAGGTTTCGGAATATCGCCGCGAGAAGGCCGCCGAGAAGCGCACCGCGGCGACGCCTGCCACGCTCGACAACATGTTTTCTGCGCTCAACAACGATGTCGTGGAATTCCCGGTCGTCATCAAGGCGGACGTGCAGGGTTCGGTCGAGGCGATCGCAACCGCGCTCACCCGCCTGTCCAACGATCTCATCAAGGTCCGCATCCTGCATCAGGGTGTCGGCGCCATTACCGAGAGCGACGTGACGCTGGCCTCGTCCAGCAGCGCGCCGATCATCGGCTTCAACGTCCGCCCGAACGCCAAGGCGCGTCAGCAGATCGAGAAGAACAAGGTCGAGCTGAAATATTACGACGTGATCTATCACCTGACCGAGGAGATCGCGAAGGAGATGGCGGGCGAGCTTGGTCCCGAGCGGATCGAGAATGTCGTCGGCCGCGCCGAGGTCAAGCAGGTGTTCCCCGCCGGCAAGCGGGACAAGGCGGCGGGTCTGCTCGTCACCGAAGGCACCATTCGCAAGGGGCTTTTCGCGCGTCTCACCCGCGACGACGTCATCGTTTCGGCCACGACGATTCAATCGCTGCGCCGGTTCAAGGACGACGTTGCCGAAGTGCGCGCCGGGCTCGAATGCGGTGTCGTGCTCGAGGATACGAACGACATCAAGGCGGGCGACATGCTCGAGGTGTTCGAGGTCGAGGAACGCGAACGCACGCTGTAAAAGGAGCGGGGCATGGCGCGCTACGTCGCATTTCTCGGCAGTGTGAATGTCGGCGGCAACCGGCTTTCCATGGCCGAGCTGCGGCACGAACTGGAGCGTGAGGAGTTCGACAATGTCGAGACCGTCGTGGCGAGCGGCAATGTGCTGCTCGACCATGACGATCGGCCCACGGACGGATTGGCGGAGAAGATCCGCTATATCCTGCTCGACCGGTTCGACATTGACGGGATGGTGGCGGTGCGTTCGCGAGACGAGCTTGCCGCCGCGATCGCCGAAAACCCGTTTGCCGCGGATGGCGAGGAGACGAAGGTGCACACCATGTTCCTCGCCGGGCAACCGGAGCCAGAGGCCTTTGCCGATCTCGTCGCCGCCTATGACGGGCGCGGGCCCGAACGGATCGCCCCCGGCACGCGCGCGGTCCATATTGATTGGTGCGAGGGTGTGGGGAAAAGACGTCTGACCGGGCCGTTCATCGAACGGCGGCTGGGGATGGGCGGCACGGCGCGGAACCTGCGCTCCATGCGCCGGGTTCTCGCCAAAATGGACGCTTAGGAATACAAAAGGGCGCCGCGCCTTCCACCATGGCGGGGCGAGCCCGGGAAAGACGCAAACAATTGGCACGCAACTCATCATCCGGCGAACAGCAATCGGTCCGCGTTCTCAAGGTAGGCGAACGGGTCCGGCACATCTTGTCCGAATTGCTCGCCCGCGGCGAGGCGCATGACGATACGCTTTCGGCCACGTCGGTCAGCGTGACCGAGGTGCGCATGTCGCCCGATCTCCGCCAGGCGAAAGTCTACGTGAAACCGCTGCTCGGCGCGGAGGAAGACGCGGTGGTGAAGGCCTTGCAGGTCAACACGGCCTTCTTCCAGAAGGAAGTCGCCAAACGGCTCGGCCTTAAATTCGCACCGAAACTGCAGTTTCGCGGCGATGAGACATTTGACGAGGCGGGCCGTATCGATCGCCTGCTCAACGATCCGCGCGTCCGCCGCGATCTCGGCGACGAATAGACCGCCCGAAGCCGCGGATGGCGAAGCTCTATTTCTACTACGCCAGCATGAACGCCGGCAAATCGACCACGCTGCTGCAGGCCGATTTCAACTATCGCGAGCGGGGCATGGCAACGATGCTGTGGACCGCGGCGGTGGACGACCGCGCCGCCGGCATGCCGATTGCCAGTCGCATCGGGCTGGCGGCGGATGCCCACCGTTTTGGCGCCGACACCGACCTTGGCGCCGATATACGTGAGTGCCATGCAAGAACCCCGCTCGCCTGCGTGCTGATCGACGAGGCGCAGTTCCTGACCAAGGCGCAGGTCTGGCAATTGGCGGATGTTGCGGATGCGGCGAATATTCCCGTGCTTTGCTACGGCCTGCGCACCGATTTTCAGGGGGAATTGTTTGCAGGATCCGCGGCGCTGCTCGGCATTGCGGATGCGCTGATCGAATTGAAGGCGGTGTGCCATTGCGGGCGCAAGGCATCGATGAACCTGCGCGTCGATGCGGGCGGGCGCGCGGTGCAAAGCGGCGCGCAGACCGAGATCGGCGGAAACGACCGCTATGTCGCGCTGTGCCGCCGGCATTTCAGCGCGGCCCTGCGCGGGGGCACGGCGGT
The DNA here is from genome assembly GCF_022378335.1 of Croceicoccus hydrothermalis. Lineage (GTDB taxonomy): Bacteria > Pseudomonadota > Alphaproteobacteria > Sphingomonadales > Sphingomonadaceae > Croceicoccus > Croceicoccus hydrothermalis. The sequence continues at coordinate 96,257 of NZ_JAIQCI010000003.1, read as the reverse complement.
GCCCACCGCCGAAGACATGCGATAATCGCCGTATCTGCGCTGGCCCTTTGGCGAAGGGGTCGCTACATGCCGTTTCATGCATTTTCTCGATCAGGCCAAGATCTACCTGCGCTCCGGCGCCGGCGGACCCGGAGCGGTCAGCTTCCGGCGCGAAAAATATATCGAATATGGCGGGCCTGACGGCGGCAATGGCGGGCGCGGCGGCGACATCGTGTTCGTCGCGGTCGCGGGCCTGAACACCCTCATCGATTTTCGCTATACCCAGCATTTCAAGGCGCAGCGCGGCATTCCCGGCATGGGCAAGGACCGCACCGGCGCCGCGGGCGAGGATCTCGTGATCGAGGTTCCCGTCGGCACGCAGATCCTGTCGGAGGACCGCGAGGAGGTCATCGCCGATTTCACCAAAGTGGGCGAGCGTGTCACCCTGCTCGAAGGCGGGATGGGGGGACGCGGCAATGCAAGCTACAAGAGCAGCACCAACCGTGCGCCACGGCAGCATCAGCCCGGCCTTCCCGGTGAGGAAATGTGGGTCTGGCTGCGGCTCAAACTGCTGGCCGATGTAGGGCTTGTCGGGCTTCCCAACGCGGGCAAGTCCACCTTCATCAACCAGCTATCCAATACCAAGGCCAAGGTCGGCGCCTATGCCTTTACCACGCTGCGCCCGCAGCTTGGCGTGGTGCGGCACAAGGGGCGCGAATTCGTGCTCGCCGATATTCCGGGCCTCATCGCCGGTGCGGCGCAGGGGGCGGGGATCGGCGACCGGTTCCTCGGCCATATCGAGCGGTGCCGCGTGCTCCTCCACCTCATCGACATCAACGGTTTCGGCGAGGGGCAGGAGCCGGGCGACGCACTGCGTATCGTGCAGGACGAGCTTGAGGAATATGGCGAAGGACTGGCGGACAAACCGCGCCTCGTCGTGCTCAACAAGATCGACCTTGCCGATGGCGAGCTGGTCGCCGGTTTTGCCGAGGAGCTGATGGCGGCGGGCGCGGACGAGGTGTTCGCGATTTCCGGCGCCACGGGCGAGGGCATTCCCGAATTGCTCGACGCCGTCCTGACCCACCTTCCCATCGAGACGCAGACCGAGACCGGCGGCGCCGCGATCGAGGACGATGCAGATACATCCACCGCGCCGGGCGCGACCGACCGTGACTGGTCGCCGCTCGATTGACTTTAAGTTAACACACCCATGCTCTAGGCACTCATTATGAACGTGACTCGCGACACCATCACCACGCTGGGCGATCTGGCCCGGTCCTCTTCATGCCCGCGCATCGTTTTCAAGGTGGGGTCCGCCCTGCTCGTCGATGCGGAGGGACAGCCGCGCCGCGAATGGCTCGCCGGGCTGGCCGACGAAATCGCCCATGCGCGCGCCCGCGGACAGGAAGTGATCGTCGTCAGCTCCGGCGCGACCGCACTGGGCGCCGCGCGGCTGGGCTTTGACAAGGGTGGGCGCGGCAGCCTCCCCGATGCGCAGGCGTCCGCCGCCGTGGGGCAGATCGAGCTGGGCGGTATCTGGTCCGAAGTGCTGGGCCGGCATGATCTGATCGCCGCGCAATTGCTCGTCACGCTGGAGGATCTGGAGGACCGCCGCCGTTACCTCAACGCCGCCGCCGCGATCGCCCGCCTGCTGGAGGCCGGCGTCGTGCCCGTGGTGAACGAAAACGATTCGGTCGCGACGGCAAAGCTGCGTTTCGGCGACAATGACCGGCTCGCCGCGCGCGTGGCGCAGGCCGCCGATGCCGATGCGGTGGTGCTGCTTTCCGACGTGGACGGCCTGTTCGACCGCAATCCCAAGGATCCGAAGGCAAAGCGCGTGCCCGTGGTGCGCGGCGTCACCGATGAATTGCACGCCATGGCCGACGGCGGCAGCGCCTCGGGCCTGGGCACCGGCGGCATGACGACCAAGCTGAAAGCCGCCGAAATCGCGGAGCGGGCCGGCATCGCGCTCGTCATTGCAAACGGGTTTCACGACCATCCCGTCCGCCGCGCTTTGGAGGAAGGGATCGGCACGCTGTTCCTGCCCCGGCGCAGCGACGGCGCGCGCAAGGCCTATATCGGCGGGCGCATGCAGATGAAGGGCGAGCTTATCGTCGATGCGGGCGCGGCCATTGCGTTGCAGGCGGGCGGAAGCCTTCTCGCCAAGGGCATCACGGCGGTATCGGGCGAATTCGACAAGGGCGACCCCGTCATGATCCGCGACGATCGCGACCGCGACATCGCCAAGGGCCTGACCGAATATGACGCGGAGGAATGCCGCCTCATCCTCGGTAGCCATTCGAGCGATCAGGCCAGCCTGCTCGGCTATGAGCCGAAATCGGCGGTCGTGCATCGCGACCAGATGGTTCTGCTTTGACCCTCGCCACCCGGTAGGACGGCGATGCGGATCGCCATCACCGGGGCGACGGGCTTTGTCGGGTCCACGCTGCTCGATCTCGCATCGGGGGAGGGGCATTCCGTCGCGGCGCTGACCCGGCGGGAACAGGCACCCCGCGTGCGGGTCGACTGGGTTCGCGGCGATCTTGCGGACCGGTCGGCCTTGCGCGGGCTATGCGCCGGGGCCGATGCGGTGATTCATGTCGCCGGGGTGGTCAATGCGCCCGATGCGGCGGGCTTTCACGCCGGAAATGTCGAGGGGACGCGCCATGTCCTCGGCGCCGCGCGGGACGAAAGGGTTGTGCGGTTCGTCCACGTGTCTTCCCTCGCCGCGCGTGAACCGTCGCTCTCTCTCTACGGCCAATCGAAATACGCGGCAGAAGCGCTTGTCACCGCGGGTGAGCCTGGCTGGTCTGTCGTGCGGCCGCCCGCCGTATACGGACCGCGCGACACGGAAATGTTCGAATTGTTCAAGGCGGCGAAGACGGGCATCGTCCCCTTGCCGCCGCCGGGGCGAGCCTCGATGATCCATGTGGCGGATCTGTCGCGCCTGCTCCTGACCCTTGCGGAGGACGGGACGCAGCATGGCGCCGTGTTCGAACCCGATGACGGGCGCGAAAACGGGTGGAGCCATGCGGATATGGCGCGGGCGATCGGCGCGGCGATCGGGCGCCGGGTGCGGCCCGTCCATGTACCGGCGGCATTGCTGCGGCTCGCGGCATGGGGCGACCGGATGATGCGCGGAGCAGGGGCGAAGCTCACGCCGGACAGGGTGGGCTACATGACGCATCCCGACTGGACCGCGCGGGCGGAATGCATGCCGCCGCCTACGCTATGGCAGGCGCAGATCGACACGCGCGAAGGGCTGTCCGAAACCGCGCGCTGGTACCGGGCGCAAGGCTGGCTTTGACCGCCCGCGCCGTCAAGCCTTAGAATGCAGGCTCGAAACCCGGTGGCAATTCGTCGCCGTCGGCGCCCGGCACCGCATGGATGCCGCATTCGGTCTTGTCCCATCCGCGCCAACGGCCCGACCGCGGATCCTCGCCCGGTGCGACCTTGCTCGTACAGGGAGAGCAGCCGATGGAGGGATAGCCCTGCTCGACCAACGGGTGGCGAGGCAGATCGTGCCTGGTCATATAGGCCTCGATATCGTCCTTGGACCACCCGATGATCGGGTTCACCTTCAAACGCCCCGCCGTGTCGGAGGTGTCCACCTCGAATACGGGCAGATCGGCGCGCGTTTCGGACTGAAACGCCTTGCGACCGGTGATCGACGCATCATACTCGGCCAGCGCCTCGGCCAGCGGCAACACCTTGCGGATTTCGCAGCAGCCGTCGGGATCGTAGGACCAGCGCAGCCCGGTATCGTCCCTGGCCGCAAGCGCGCCCGCATCGGGGTAGAGATTGACCAGTCCCGACAGACCAAGCGCATCGACCAGCGTATCGCGATAGGCAAGCGTTTCGGGAAAATGCTTCCCCGTTTCCAGAAACAGCACTGGCGTCTCGGCATCCACCTCGGCCACGAGATGCAGCAGCGCTGCGCTCTCCGCGCCAAAGCTCGACACCATGGCAACGCGCCCCGCCACGCCATCCTTCAACACGGCGCGCAGGATATCCTGCGCCGATGCGCCCGAATATCGCGCATTCAGCGCGGCGGCGTCCGCCTCGGTAAAGCGGGGCGCAGTGTCGATCCGGTCACGGCGGCGGGCAGCATCAGCCATCAACGGCCCCGTCCTTCCGCCCATGGCGCAGCGCCCAGATCGGCGTGCGGCCATCGACCGTTTCCTGATACACATCGTTCCAGCGGTTGAGCGCGGTCTCCGCATCCTCAGGGTTCAGAGGCGCATCAGGTTCGAACGCGTCAAAACCGCAACGACGCATATAGGCGATCTGATCGACCAGCACGTCGCCGACCGCGCGGATCTCCCCGTCATAGCCCGCCTCACGCAGGATACGCGCCGCGGAATAGCCGCGCCCGTCGCCGAACGCCGGGAAGTTCACCTCGACCCGTGCGATGCGGTCGATATGCGGGATCAGCTCGCGCGCATCCTCGCCCGGTTCGATGCGGACGGCGGTGGCGTTGGTCTGCCCGGCGAATGCCTCGACCGTGACGGCGGGTTCGGCGGTGCCTTCATCCTCGCGAAGGCGCAACACATTGCCGGTATCCGGGCCGGTATCCGGGCCGGTATCCGGCCCGCGCCCTTCGCTTTCCATCTGCGTCTGCTCAACCATAAAGCGCTTCCTTGAACGGGGTCATGCCGATGCGGCGATAGGTGTCGAGGAAACGTTCGCCGTCCTCGCGCTGTGCCAGATAGACATCGGTGGTGGTCTCGATCGCGTCGACGATGCCGTCCTCGTCGAAACCGGGGCCGGTGATCTTGGCAAGCGAGGTATCCGCCGCCTCGCTCCCGCCGAGCAGGAGCTGATAATTCTCCGTCCCTTTGCGATCGACGCCCAGAATGCCGATATGGCCCGCGTGGTGGTGGCCGCAGGCATTGATGCAGCCCGAAATCTTGAGCTTCAGCTCGCCCAGCGTGTCGCCCTTGCCGTTTTCGGCAAAGCGGGTCGCGATCTTCTGCGCGAGCGGGATCGAACGCGCATTGGCAAGGCTGCAATAATCGAGGCCGGGACACGCGATGATGTCGCCGATCTGATCGAGATTGGGTGTGGCGAGGCCAGCAGCGTCCAGCTCCTTGAACAGATCGTAGAGCCGACCCTTTTCGACATGCGGCAGGACGATGTTCTGCGTATGGGTCACGCGGCATTCGTCAAAGCTGTAGCGCGTGGCAAGGTCGGCCATCACCTGCATCTGCTCGGTGCTGGCATCGCCGGGGATGCCGCCGACGGGTTTGAGGCTGATGACCGCGGCGACATAGCCGGGCGCCTTGTGCGCAACCGTGTTGCGGTCGGCCCAGAGCGCGAAATCGGGATCGTTGCGGTCGATGTCGTCAGGCAGGTCGCTCTTGAACGCAGGGTCGGCGAAATAGCCGCGAATGCGTTCCAGCTCGGCGAAGGGCGGTTCGATCCCTTCGCCTTTCAGATGGGCGAACTCTTCCTCGACCTGCCGCGCATATTCGTCCTTGCCCATTTCATGGACGAGGATCTTGATCCGCGCCTTGTACTTGTTGTCGCGGCGGCCATGACGGTTGTAGACGCGCAGCGCCGCCTCGCAATAGGTGACCATCTCGTCGAGCGGGACGAAATCGCGGATGAGCGGCGCAACCATCGGCGTGCGGCCCATGCCCCCGCCGACATAGAAGGCACAGCCAAGCTCGCCCGCGTCGTTCTTCACGATCTGAATGCCGATGTCGTGCAGGCGCATGGCCGCACGGTCGGTGTCCGACGCGATGACGGCAATCTTGAACTTGCGCGGCAGATAGCTGAATTCCGGGTGGAAGCTCGACCATTGGCGCAGCAATTCGGCATAGGGGCGCGGGTCCGTCACCTCGTCCGCGGCGGCGCCGGCGAAATGGTCCGAACTGATGTTGCGGATGCAATTGCCGCTGGTCTGGATGGCGTGCATTTCCACCGTCGCCAGATCGGCGAGAATGTCGGGCGCATCCTCCAGCTTGATCCAGTTATACTGAACATTCTGGCGCGTGGTGAAATGGCCGTAACCGCGGTCATATTTTTCCGCGATCGTCGCGAGCATGCGCATCTGCTCGCCATTCAACGTGCCATAGGGCACCGCCACGCGCAGCATGTAGGCGTGCAATTGCAGATACAGCCCGTTCATCAGCCGCAATGGCTTGAACTGATCCTCGGTCAGTTCGCCGGATAGGCGGCGGCGCGTCTGATCGCGAAATTCCGCGACGCGCGTGTCCACCATCTGCTGATCGTAAGTGTCGTATTGGTACATTTCAAACCACCCAGTCTGCGGCATTGGCGTCATCGGGGCGCCGGGTCAGGTCCATGCGGACCGTGGGGCCGAGCGCGCGAACGCGATCCTTGATATGGGCGGGGCGGATACCGTCACCGGTCCGCTCCGCATCGATGGCATAGGGCACGTTGACGCGGCGCTCCGCCTCTTCGCGCGCGGCGATTTCATCGGCGCGATCGCCGACATCGACCGATGCGTCCACGTCGCGGACCCATTCCGCACCGTCCCACCACACGACATCGCCGGTTTTCAGATCGTTGCCCGTCAATATCTTCATCATGCCATTCCCGTTGCCATCGCGACCAGCGGCACGTCCGCATGGTCCCGCGTTACCTCTCCGATCACGATCAGCGCGGGGCTGCGGACCTTTTCATCCTCGACCATGCCGGGCAATCCGGCCAGCGATCCGCGCAACACGCGCATGTCGGCGCGCGCTGCGTTTTCGATGACCGCCACCGGCATTTCCGGAGACAATCCGTCCGCCATCAGCTTTTCCGCAATCTGCGGCGCGGTCTTTACGCCCATGTAGATGACGAGCGTGCGGCCCACGCCGGCCAGCCCGGTCCAGTCCTGCTCGCTCAATCCCTTGCACTGTCCGGCGACGAAGCTGACGATGCTGGCATGGTCGCGGTGGGTGAGGGGGATCGCGGCGGCGGCGCCGGCTGCGTTGGCGGCGCTGATTCCCGGCACGATTTCGACGGGCACGCCGGCGGCGTGGCAGGCCTCCGCCTCCTCGCCCCCGCGCCCGAAGACGAAGGGGTCGCCCCCCTTCAACCGCACCACGTCCCGGCCGGCGAGCGCCTCGCGCACGAGCAGGGCGCAAATCTCGTCCTGCGGTACCGAATGGTAGGCGCGGCGCTTCGCGACCGAGATCAGCCGCGCATCGCGGTGCGCCATGGCGAGGATGGAAGGATCGACCAGCCCGTCATGCACGACGATGCGCGCCGCCATCAACAGGCGCGCGGCCCGCAGGGTCAGCAATTCGGGATCGCCCGGTCCGGCACCCACGAGATAGACCCGCCCAGGGTTTGCGTTTTCGCTCATGCTCGGCAAAATGGGCGCAGCCGGCGAGGAACGCCAGCCAGAACTGTTTGGCGGGGGGCTAGCTGCGCTTTATACAGGGGGCTCGCCCGCGTTTTTCGTGTCCTGTGCGCGCTGCTCCATGCGTTGCGACAGCGCGGCGATGATCTGTTCGAACTGTTCGTTGTTGCGCAGGTTGATGTCGCGCTGGGGAAAGGGAATTTCCACGCCGGCATCCTGAAACAGATACCACAGCTTTTTCAGCACTTCGGATTTCACATTGCCGACGCCTTCCTCCGGATCGCGGATCCAGCAATGGATGATGAAATCGACCGAACTGTCGCCATATCCCGACAGCCACACCGACGGCGCGGGCATCTGCAACACGCGTTTCGAACTTTTCGCGGCCTCAAGCATCAATTCCTCGGCCAGTGCGATATCGCAGCTGTAGGAGATGCCGACGGGAATCTGAAACCGCACGTTCCGGCTGGAATAGGACCAGTTCTCGACCTGGTTGATCATCAGGTTTTCGTTCGGGATCAGATATTCGCGTTCGTCGCGGGTGGTCACCGACACGGCGCGAATGCCGATCCTGCGAATCTGGCCAAAGCTTTCATTGCCGGCCTGATCGGCGACGGCGATCACGTCGCCCGGCTTGATCGACCGGTCCATGAGCAGGATCATCCCCGCGATCAGATTGCCGAAGGTTTTCTGAAGCCCGAAACCGATGGCAAGACCGAACGCGCCCGAAAACACGGCCAGCGCGGTAAGATCGATGCCGAGGATATCGACCCCGATCAAAATCGCCATCGCCCAAACGCCCAAAGTGATGAGCTTTTCGGCGAGCAGCGTCTGCGTCGGGCTCAACCGGTTGAGCTTGCCCACCGCGCTCGACCCCAGACGGCTGCCGAGCCGGGCGAGCACGAACACGCCGACAATCACGATCGCCACGAGCAGCACGGTCCATAGCGAGAACCGCGTATCGCCCACCGTAAAGCCGACCGCGTCGAGCTGTCCGATTATCTCCCCAATCGTCAGGTTCTGGCTCGCGACGGCCTCGCGGATTTCGTCGGCGCCGCTGACGGCGTCGGGCGCTTCGGTCGTGGGGGTGGGAGACGGCATGATGAGCGGTTCGCCGCCGACCGCCTGGCTCGCGGTGTCGGCGGCGCGGCTGACGGCGGTGGCCGTTTCCATGACGGTTTCACTGGCCGCATCGGTATCGGCGGGCATGTCCGTCGGCGTGGGAATAGGGGTGGGAACCGCGAGCGGGTTGCCGGACATCAATCGTTCTCCATCGCGGCAAAACCATCCGCAAGATCGGCGATGAGGTCGTCTGTATCCTCAAGCCCGATCGACAGCCGGATCGCCATCGTATCGCCCGTGTCCATCCCGGCAGGCGGCCACGGACGGACGGAGCGGTTCGCGCGCGGATCCACCGGGAGAGCGAGGCTTTCATACCCGCCCCAGCTATAGCCGATGCCGAACAGGGACAGCGCGTCGATGAAACGGGCACGCGCGGCGGCGACCCGGCCTTTGAGGATAAAGCTGAACAGACCGCAGCCGCCGGTAAAGTCGCGCGACCACACATCGTGGCCCGGCGCGCCCTCCATCATCGGGCACAGCACGGCGGCAACCTCGTCCCGCGCGGACAGCCATTGCGCGATGCGCAGGGCCGAGGCCGCCTGCTGCCGCAGCCTGAGGTCCAGCGTGCGAAGCCCGCGCAGCGCCAGCGCCGCATCGTCGGGCGACACCACATGGCCCAGGGCCTGCGCCGTGCGGCGAATGCGGGGGTAGAGGCGTTCGTTCGCCGTCACCGACCCCATCATGAGGTCGGAATGCCCGCCGACATGTTTGGTAAGGGCAAGGATCGACCCGTCGCACCCGTGCGGCAGGGCGGCGAACCCGGTCGGCCCCGCCCATGTGTTGTCGATCAGCACGACCGCACCGTGATCATGCGCGATTTGGGCGAGCGCGGGCACATCGCATATCTCCATCGTCAGGCTGCCCGGATTTTCGAGCAATACGGCCGCAACCCCTTCGCTGCACGCCTCGGCAAAGGCGGCGTGATCCAATGGGTCGAAGAATTGCGTCGTGACGCCGAATGTCTTCAACAGCCCCAGCCCCAGATTCCGGCTGGGATCATAGGCATTGTCGGTGATGAGCAGCCTGTCGCCCGGCCGCAGTACGGCAAGCAGCGCGCCCGCGATCGCCGCCACGCCGGACGGATACAGCATGGTGCCCGTCGCCCCCGGCTCCAGCGCGGTCAACGCCTCGGCCAACGCCCATTGCGTCGGCCCGCCGCGCCGTCCGTAGAAGAACCGGCCATCCTCGTTCGTCTTCGGCCCGGCGGCGAGCGCGGCGCTATTTTCGTAAAGATGCGTGCTCGCGCGCCAGACGGGCGGATTGACGACCCCGCCGGCAAGCCCCGGCACGCTGGTATAGGCGGATCGCCGCCCGGCCTCCACGAGCCGGGTCGCGGTCTTGTAATCGGTATCCTTTGCCAAGATCAGGCCAGCCCCTGCGCCTTGGGCGTGTCGGGACTGCTGCCCCATTCCGCCCAGCTTCCGTCGTAAAGCGCGACGTCCTTCGTGCCGAGCAGTTCCAGCACGAAGGACAGCACCGCCGCCGTCACGCCAGAGCCGCAGCTCGTCACGAACGGTTTTTCGAGATTCAGCCCGGCGGCCTGGAATACGCCCTGGATTTCGGTCATGTCCTTCATTCGCCCGTCGCCTTCGAAGAGCATGGCGATGGGCACGTTTTTCGCCCGCGGAATATGGCCCGATGCGACGCCCTCGCGCGGTTCGGGATCTTGCCCTGTGAACCGGGCGGCGCTGCGCGCATCGACCACCTGCGCGGCACGGCTGTCGAGATTGTCGAGCATGCTCTGCTTGTCACGCAGCATCGTTTCATCGAGCCGGGCCATGAAATCGCCGGATGCGCATGCTTTCGCCGCACCCCGCTCGATCGTGCGGCCCTGCATGTTCCAGCGATGCAGCCCCCCGTCGAGCACGGCGACACGCCCATGCCCGAACAGGCGCATGAGGAACCAGCCGCGCATCGCGGAATGAAGCGGGGAATTGTCATAAAGCACGACGCGCGTATCCGCCGAAATGCCCAGTGCGCGCATCGCGCGTTCGAATTGCTGTGCCGGCGGTATCGTGTTGTCGAGTTCGGCATCATGGTCGGACAGCGCGGAAAGGTCCATGAACCCCGCGCCCGGAATGTGCAGCGCCTCGAACTCCGTCGCAGCGTCCCGCCCGGTGCCGCCCATGTGGTAGCTCGCGTCGAGCACGCGAAGATCGTCCTCGCCCAGCCGTTCGGCCAGCCATTCGGTCGTAATCAGCATGTCCATGCGTTCTGCTCCTTTGGAGGCCGCCGGATGCGGCCCTTTCCGGAACAGGTTACAGGGCGCAACCCCCTGCTGTCCATTGGCATGGCGGCACGTGGGCACCGTTCGGCGTGCGGGAGGGCTTGAGCATCGGCGCGGCCCGGTGCAAAGGGCGGGACATGGCCGACACATCGAACGATCAATCGCAAAACGCTCCGCTGCATCTGGGACAGAGCAGTGCGCTCCCCACCTCGCCGGAGGACGCCGTGCTCGACTACGTGCCCAATCCGCGGACGGGCGCGCTTTACATGGTGCGCTTTGCCGCGCCGGAATTCACCTCGCTGTGCCCCGTCACGTCACAGCCCGATTTCGCGCATCTCGTCATCGATTACGCGCCGGGCGATACCATCGTGGAATCGAAATCGCTCAAGCTTTTCCTGGCATCGTTCCGCAACCATTGCGGATTTCACGAGGATGTCACCGTCGGCATCGGACAGCGCCTCTTCGACGAGATGAAGCCTGTTTGGCTGCGCATCGGCGGATACTGGTATCCGCGCGGGGGCATCCCCATCGACGTGTTCTGGCAGAGCGGGCCGGTGCCCGGTGGGCTGTGGGCACCGGATCAGGGCGTCGCATCCTATCGCGGGCGGGGATAGGCGCGGGCCGAAACGACCCGCCGCCGCCCCATCATCCCGGTTTTCCCAGCATTGCCGCGCAGGCAGCGCCGCACGATCGCGCCCCGTCGACGGAGCAGTTCGCGGCAAAAGGCGATGAACCCTGCATCGAACCGCGATTTCAATTCGCGTAAACCTTAAACCTTGGTCCGCGCCCGCACCATGACGCCGATGCAAAGCGGATCGGGATGCATCAACGCGTCATAACCGAAATTCGCCACCAGCCTGCCCAGCGTCGTATCCCCGACCATAAGCGCGACGGTAAAAGTGCCTTTGACGAGAATCCCGCCAAACGCGCGCCCCTCCCGCCTCCGCATGGAGATGTAGCGGCGGCGGATCGTGGGTCATCGTGGCGGAGAGCAGATCGTCAGTCTCCGTAACAGTGCGGCGAATGTCGTATTCGATGCGGTCGCCGATCGGCGATGGGCCGAACGCGCGACCCGCGATCAACCATCCCCCTTCTCGATCCGGGCCAGCACGGCCTCCACCTGCACCTGCGCGCCTTCGCTGGCCGACAATTGCGCGACCGTCCCGTCGAACGGCGCGGTCAGGGCATGCTCCATCTTCATCGCCTCCAGCACCAATAGCCTTTGCCCGGCGGTGACGGCATCGCCTTCGGCCACATCCACGGACAACACCTTGCCCGGCATCGGCGCCAGGATCGCCCCGTCGCCTGCCGCCGCCGCGCCGGTGCCGCGAATGGCAGTATCGAAGGCATAGGCGGTCCCTGCGTTGAAGAGCACGACGCGCCCCGCATCGCGATAGCCCGACACCACCGCATCGGCCCCGATATCGTCGGCGAAGTCGAAATCGTCATCTTCCTCGCCCACCCACACGGTTTCGTCATCGGCATGGGCAAGGTCGACGGCGCGCACGTCGCCCTTGAACGACAGCGTGACCTCGCGCCGGGGTGCCCGGTTCAGCCGGAAACCCGGCAGCATCGCCCCATCGTCTGTATCCTCCGCCGCGATGCGCGCCGCCACCAGCCAGTCGGCATCGTCCGGCTCGCCCGCGGGGATCAGCGCATCGCCCCGGTTGGCGATGAAGCCGGTGTCGAGATCGGCCTCGCGAAAATCCGCATCGTTCAGCGCGCGAACCAGGAACCCGGCATTGGTGCGCACCGGGAACACCTCCGTCTGCGACAGGGCGAGGGCGAGCGCGTCGATCGCCTCCTCCCGCGTGTCGCCGTGGCACACGACCTTGGCCACCATCGGGTCATAGAACGGCGACACCTCGCCCCCTTCCTCGACCCCGGTTTCGATCCGGTCCGCCTCGCCAAACCACAAATGCTCCAGCCGCCCCGTGCTGGGCAGAAAGCCGGTGGCGGGATCCTCGGCATAGAGCCGCGCCTCGATCGCATGGCCGTCGATGGACAGGTCCTCCTGACGCAGCGGGATCTTCTCGCCAGCCGCGACGCGCAATTGCCATTCGACGAGATCGACGCCGGTGATTTCCTCGGTCACCGGGTGTTCGACCTGAAGCCTGGTGTTCATTTCCATGAAGAAGATGCGATCGGCGCGCAGGCCCTCGCTCGTATCGGCGATGAATTCGATCGTGCCGGCGCCCTCGTAATCGACGGCCTTGGCCGCGCGGACGGCGGCGGCGCAGATTTCGGCGCGCGTATCCTCGTCCATGCCGGGGGCGGGCGCTTCCTCGATCACCTTTTGATGGCGGCGTTGAAGCGAACAGTCACGCTCGAACAGATGGACGACATTGCCGTGCGAATCGCCGAACACCTGCACCTCGATATGGCGCGGCGCGGTCATCCATTTTTCGAGCAGAACCTCGTCATTGGAAAAGCTGGCGCTGGCCTCGCGGCGGCAGGATTGCAGGGCGGCGTCGAAATCGGCCGCATCGTCGACCTTGCGCATGCCCTTGCCGCCGCCGCCCGCGACCGCCTTGATCAATACGGGGTAGCCGATCTTGTCCGCTTCTGCCTTCAACCGTTCGGGCATCTGATCCGCGCCGTCGTATCCGGGCGTCACCGGCACGCCGGCATCGCGCATCAGCTTCTTGGCCGCATCCTTCAGCCCCATGGCGTCGATGCTGGACGGTTTGGGCCCGACCCAGATCAGCCCCGCATCGATGACCGCCTGCGCAAAGCCGGCGTTTTCGGACAGGAAGCCATAGCCGGGATGGATCGCCTCAGCGCCGGTATCCTTTGCCGCGGCGATGATCCGTTCGCCGACAAGATAGCTTTCATTGGCCGGCGACGGGCCGATATGCACGGCCTCGTCCGCCATGCGCACGTGGAGCGCGTTCGCATCGGCATCGGAATAGACCGCGACGGTGCGGATACCCATGGCGCGGGCGGTGCGGATGATCCGGCATGCGATTTCGCCGCGATTGGCGATGAGAAGGGATTTCATCATAAGGCTCACATCCTGAACACGCCAAAGGGCGCACGGTCGGGGATCGGGGCTTCGAGGCTGGCGGACAGCGACAGCGCGATGACCTCGCGCGTTTGCGCAGGATCGATCACCCCGTCGTCCCACAATCGCGCCGTCGCGTAATAGGGGCTGCCCTCGGTTTCGTATTTTTCACGGATCGGGGCCTTGAACGCCTCGGCCTCCTCCTCGCTCCACTTGTCGGCGTCGCGGTGCACGGTCGCGAGCACGCTTGCCGCCTGTTCGCCGCCCATCACGCTGATGCGGGCATTGGGCCAGGTGAACATGAAGCGGGGCTGATACGCCCGGCCGCACATGCCGTAATTCCCGGCACCGAAACTGCCGCCGATGACGATGGTGATCTTCGGCACCTGTGCACATGCGACCGCGGTGACGAGTTTCGCGCCATGCTTGGCGATGCCTTCCGCCTCGTATTTCCCGCCGACCATGAAGCCTGAGATATTCTGCAGGAACAGGAGCGGGACGCGCCGCTGACACGCGAGTTCGATGAAATGCGCGCCTTTCTGTGCGCTTTCGCTGAACAATACGCCATTGTTGGCGAGGATCGCGACCGGCATGCCCATGACATGCGCGAACCCGCAGACCAGCGTATTGCCGTAGAGCGGCTTGAACTCGTGAAACTCGCTCCCGTCGACGAGCCGGGCGATCACCTCGTGCACGTCATAGGGCGCGCGCACGTCGTCGGGGATCAGGGCGTAGAGATCCTCGGCATCGAATTTGGGTTCGCGGGGTTCCTGAAAGGCCAGCGGGGCGGGATTGTTGATACCCAGATGGCTGACGATGTCGCGCACGATGGTCAGCGCATGTTCGTCGTTTTCGGCCAAATGATCGGCCACGCCCGACTTGCGCGTGTGCAGATCGCCGCCGCCCAGATCCTCGGCGCTGATTTCCTCGCCCGTGGCGGCCTTTACCAATGGCGGCCCGGCGAGGAAGATCGTGCCCTGTTCGCGCACGATGACCGTTTCGTCGGACATTGCGGGGACATAGGCCCCGCCGGCGGTGCAGCTTCCCATGACGCAGGCGATCTGCGGGATGCCCATGCCGCTCATCTGCGCCTGGTTATAGAAGATGCGCCCGAAATGGTCGCGGTCGGGAAACACCTCCGCCTGATAGGGCAGGTTGGCACCGCCGCTATCGACAAGGTAAATGCACGGCAGCCTGTTTTCGCGGGCGATTTCCTGCGCGCGAAGGTGCTTTTTCACCGTCATCGGGTAATAGCTGCCGCCCTTTACCGTGGGGTCGTTGGCGGCGATCATCACCCACCGGCCCGAAACCTGCCCGACGCCCGCGATGATGCCCGCGCCCGACACGTCGCCTTCGTACATGCCATGCGCGGCCAGTTGCCCGATTTCGAGGAAGGGCGAGCCGGGATCGAGCAACCGTTCCACCCGGTCCCGGGCCAGCAGCTTGCCGCGGCCCACGTGCCGTTCGCGGTGCTTCTCGCTCCCGCCCAGCGCGGCGGTGGCCACGTGGTCGCGCAATTGTTCGGCCAGCTTGCGATTATGGGCGGCGCGTTGCCGCGCCTCCGGGCTCGCCATGTCCAGATTGGAGGTCAGAACCGGTCCACTCATGATTTCATCAACTCCCGCCCTATCAACATGCGTCGGATTTCATTGGTGCCCGCCCCGATGTCGAGCAATTTCGCATCGCGCAGGAAACGTTCGACGGGCCAATCCTTGGTATAGCCTGCGCCGCCCATCGCCTGCACCGCCTCGTTCGCGACGCGGAACGCATTCTCGCTCGACAACAGGATCGCGCCCGCCGCGTCGAACCGCGTGGTGCGCCCCTCGTCGCACGCCTTTGCCACGGCATAGACATAGGCCCGCGCCGATTGCAGCGCGACATACATGTCGGCAATCTTCGCCTGCATCAGCTGAAACTCGCCGATGGGCTTGCCGAACTGCTGACGCTCGCGAAGATAGGGGAGCACCACGTCGAGGCAGGCCTGCATGATGCCGAGCTGAATGCCCGACAATACGACACGCTCGTAATCGAGGCCGCTCATCAACACCTTCACGCCCTCGCCGATGCCGCCCATGACGTTGTCGTCCGGCACGAAGCAATCGTCGAACACCAGCTCTGCCGTGGGCGATCCGCGCATGCCCATCTTGTCGATCTTCTGACCGATGGAGAACCCTTTGAAATCCTTCTCGATCAGGAATGCGGTGATGCCCTTCGCCCCTGCGTCCATGTCCGTCTTGGCATAGACGACGAGCGTGTCGGCATAAGGCGCGTTGGTGATCCAGAACTTGTTGCCGTTGAGGGTCCAGCCCCCCTCGGCCCTCTCCGCCTTCAGCTTCATCGACACCACGTCGGAGCCTGCGTTGGTCTCGCTCATCGCGAGGGAGCCGACGTGCTCTCCGCTGACCAGCTTCGGCAGGAATTTCGCCTTTTGCGCGTCATTTCCCCAACGCGCGATCTGATTGACGCAGAGGTTGGAATGCGCGCCATAGGACAGACCGACCGAGGCGGAGGCCCGGCTCACCTCCTCGCACGCGATGACATGGTGAAGATAGCCGAGGCCCAGCCCGCCGAATTCCTCCGGCACGGTCATGCCGTGAAGGCCCAGTTCGCCCATCTGCGGCCAGAGCGCGCGGGGGAAGCTGTCCTCCGCGTCGATCTTCGCGGCGAGCGGTTCGATCTGTTCACGGGCGAAGCGTTGCACCGTGTCGCGGATCATCCGCGCATTTTCATCTATGTCGAATTCGAATTGCGGAGCCATCGTCTTCCTCTCGGATCTCGTTTGAATGCGTTCTAATCCGATCGGGCGGGGGGATGCAATTGATACGGCCTTATCGATACGATAGGTGTCGTCTATGATCGAACGCTATCTCGTGCGCTATTTCCTCGCCGTGGTCGAACAGGGCACGTTTTCGGCGGCCGCCGCCTCCGCTCAGGTGTCGCAGCCTACGCTGTCCTCCGGCATTGCCAAGCTGGAACGTCTGCTCGGCACGGTTCTGTTCGAGCGGAACAATCGCCGGGTCGAGCTGACGACGGCGGGCACACGTTTCATGCATCATGCCCGGTTGATCGAGCGGGAATTCGCCGCGGCCGAACGGGGCGCGGCGGACGATGCCCCGTCAAAGCTCATCCGCATCGGCATCGCCTCGACACTTCCGGCGGCGCTGACCGGGCGGGCGGTGGCCGCCGCGCTTCGGGCACAGGATGCCATCCGGATCGAGGTCGCGCATGGCCGCATGCGCGATTTGATGCAGAGCCTGCGGCGCGGGCGGCTCGATCTCGTCGCGGGGCCGGTGCCGGACGATGCGCTGTGCCTGCGCACATTGTTCGAGGAGCCGTATCGCCTCGCCATGCGGGAGGATCATCCGCTCGCGGACCGCGCGACGCTGACGGCGGACGAGCTGGTGCGCGAACCGATGATCGTGCGCCGCTGGTGCGAGGCGCTGCCGGAAACGAGCCGCTTTTTCACGCAGGCCGGCATCCGCCCCTTCATGGCGTCGCGCACGACGAACGACGAAACCGCCGCCGCGCTGGTGCGGGCGGGGCTGGGCATGACGGTGGTGCCGGCGTGCCACGCGGCGGCGGGGCTTCGGCTGGTCCCGCTCGACGGATTCGCGATGCGGCGGCGCATCGGCCTCGTGGCGGAGCAGGAGACGATGGGACGTGTGGCGGGCTCCGCCGCGGTGCGGGCATTGGGCGATGTGCTGGCGGTGCCGAATGCGGGGCTTGACGATGCACGCGGTGCCGGACCTGGCGCGGCGGAGGGCGGTTCGGATGCTGACGCGCGGCGGGAATGCGGCTAGGGGCTTTGCCATGACCGATGCTCTCCTCCCGACCGTCCCTGCCGCTGCCCCGGCGCCTCATACGCCGCCCGTCCGCGTCGCCGCGCTCTACCGCTTTGCCCGGTTCGAGGATTGCGAAACATTGCGCGCGCCGCTGCTCGCCCTGTGCCGGGCAGGGGGCATTCGCGGCACGCTGCTCCTCGCACCGGAGGGGATCAACGGAACCATCGCCGGAACCGACGCGGGGATCGAGGCGGTGCTGCGCCATATTCGCAGCCTGCCCGATTGCGACGCGCTCGACGTCAAATATTCCGCCGCGGCCGCCATGCCGTTCCACCGGATGAAGGTGCGGATCAAGCGCGAGATCGTCACCATGGGACAGGCGGACATCGACCCGCGCGCGAGCGTGGGCACCTATGTCGAGCCGGAGGACTGGAACGCATTGATCCGCGACCCCGACACGATCGTGATCGACACGCGCAACGATTACGAGGTTCGCATCGGCACGTTCGAGGGTGCGATTGACCCGAAAACCACGAGTTTCCGGGATTTTCCCGATTGGTTCCGGCAGGAGCGCGCGCGCCTTCTGGGCGAGGGGAAGGCGCCGAGGGTGGCGATGTTCTGCACCGGGGGCATCCGCTGCGAAAAGTCGACCGCGTTCCTGAAAAGCGAAGGGGTCGAGGACGTCCACCATCTCAAGGGCGGCATCCTGCGCTATCTCGAAACGATTCCGGCGGCGCAGAGCCTTTGGCAGGGCGAATGCTTCGTCTTCGATCAGCGCGTCGCGGTGGGGCACGGGCTATCCTTGGGGACCCATGCGCTATGCCATGCCTGCCGGGAGCCGGTCGCCCCGGCGGACATGCGTTCCCCCCTGTTCGAGGAAGGGGTGTCGTGCCCCGCATGCCACGCCGCGCGGACCGAGGCGCAGAAAGCATCGGCGCGGGAACGCCACCGTCAGGAAACACTCGCCGCAGCCCAGGGGCGCGCTCACGTTGGCGCAAGCATGGAGGAGGCTGACCGATGAATATGCATGGCGGCGAAACCGGACTTCCGGTGCTCTACAGCTTTCGGCGGTGCCCCTATGCGATGCGGGCGCGGCTGGCGCTGATGGTGACGGGAACACGCTGTGAATTGCGGGAGGTGAAGCTGAGTGCGAAGCCCGATGCGCTGCTCGCCGCGTCGGCGAAGGGAACCGTGCCGGTGATGGTCCTGGCCAACGGCACGGTCGTCGATGAAAGCATCGACATCATGCGCACCGCATTGGGAAGTCACGATCCCGAAGGATGGCTCGACCGTGACGATCCCGCCCTGATCGCGGCGAATGACGGCGATTTCAAACATGATCTCGACCGTTACAAATATCCCGAACGGCACGGCTCCGATCCGCTGACGCATCGCGCGGCGGGATTGCGATTTCTAAGCGAGCTCGACGCGCGCTTGTCGCACGCTGCGCAGCTTTGCGGGGATACGCGCGGCATCGTGGATGCGGCGATATTTCCCTTCGTCCGGCAATTTGCCGCGGTGGACCGCGAATGGTTCGCCGCCGCCCCGGTGCCGCATGTGCGCAAATGGCTCGACGGTCATCTGCAATCGCCGCTGTTCGCCGCGATCATGACAAAGCGCAAACCATGGGCACCGGGCGACCCGCCGGCCATTTTCGGGCCGGAGCCCGGCAAGGCCGTCACCGGCGCGGCCTAGCGCGCATCCCCGCTCCGTCCCAGCGTGTGCGCCCATTCGCGCAGATCCGCGCTCATCCTTGCCAGTTCGCCTTCATCCTCGAACACGGAATGTCCGGCCGCATAGAGGCGGGTCGTGCGCCGGTCGCGCGCGATGCCCGCGTGATCCAGAGCGAAGATGCCGGCATAGGTCGGCGTCGTGATGTCGTACAGCCCGCCCGCGGTGAAGATCGCCATGTCGGGACGCCGTTCGAGCGCCTCGGCAATCAGAGGGGCGAAACGGCGGCTGCGGTAACTCTCATTCTCGCCCCAGTCCCACTTGAAATTGATGCCGAGATTGAGGCTGCGATACGCACTGGGCAAACGATATTCCAGCTCTTCGGCGAGATAGCTTTCGAGGGTTGCCGAGGTCGAGGTCCCCAATGTCATCGAAGGGTCGTCGAAGGGCGGCTGAAAATTGGAATCGGCGATGGGGCGCGTGACCCGCGCGTCGAGCTGCCCCGTACGCAGGCCCCGGTCGGCCAGCAGGCTCAACATGAACGTCGTCTTGTCGATACGCAAATCGGATGCCAGCAATTTAGCGGCGGGAATGCCGATCAACCTTGCCATCCGCTCCGCCACCGCCGCGCGGGCGGGCGCGTCCATCACCTGCCACCGGATCAGCGCCTTCGCATACTCGCCCTGCGCGAAATCGAGCGCGCTGTTGTAGCGATCCACGACGCTTTGCCCATCGCGGCGCGAAGGGTGGTGATACCAGTTCACCGCCGCCAGCGTGGGCAGCATCGCCATGTCCGAAATCACCGGTGCCGCCGTATCGCCGAGCGACATGGACAAAAGCGCCACGCCATCAGGCAACGGCAGTTCCGCTTCGGCCGCGCTGTGCAACATGGCGGCGGCGCGGGCGGTGCCGTAGCTTTCTCCGACCAAGGCGAAGGGGGAGCCGGTGCGTCCGTTGTCGACGCGCCATTGCTGCACCACCTGCGCCACGGCGGCGGCGTCGCCGTCCACCGAAAACAGGCTGCTGGCATCCACGCCGGCGACCGGCATGCTTGCCCCGGTCCCGGGCGGGTCGATAAAGACGAGATCGGCCGTGTCGAGCAGGCTGTGCGGGTTGTTGACGAGGGTTGCGCCGGCATCCCCGTCGCGGACCACGCGCGGACCGAACGCCTGCATATGCAGGGGAGACGACGACGCGCCCGGCCCGCCGTTGAAAAAGAAAAGCACCGGGCGCGTGCCGGGATCGCCGGCATTCTTCGCGACATAGGCGTAGGTTACGACCACCGCCGCCACCTCGCCCGCCGCATTCGCCACCGGCGTTTCGGTCACGATCGCGTCATAGGCGACGGGCCGGTTCGCGAAGCGTCCCCGATGGCCGGTGGTGATGACATGGGCGCTCGGTTCCGGGCGTTCGACCATCGGTTCCATCGCGCGGAGGAAGGCGGGCGGCATAGGCCTGTCGGATTGCTGCGCCGCGGCGGGGAGGGCGGGCACCATTCCGGCCATAAGCGCCACCGGCGCGAACCGCAGCATCGTGTGCAGCATTTTCATCGTGCAACCTTTCGTGTCCGGCGCACTTCGCGCCTCGAGGCAGTCATGTCGTGGGTGCGTCATAGCGTGGGAAGAGCATCGAGCAGCCGTTCGATGTCGTCCGGACCATTGAAGAAGGACGGACAGATCCGGAACCGGTTGCGCGATAATGTTATGCGCACCCCCGCCCGTTCCAGTGGTTCCGAAAGCCGTTCTCGCGCCCCTTCGAGAACGCAGGTGACAAGCGGGGTCCGGCTGTCCCGGGGGGTGACGACATCGTATCCCATCGCCGGCAAGGCGTCGTGCAGACGGCGCAGCAGCGGCAAGCGCCGTGCCGTCATGTTCGAAACCCCCTGTTGCAGCAGGATCGGCAGCGACGCGTCGAGCTGCGCCAGCACGGCGTGAGAGCGCGTGCCCATGGCGAAAAGCCCCTCCGCATCGTCGCGCGGCGCCATGTCGGCAACCGTTTCGCCCGGCGGATCATAGGGGTAAACATGGCTTCTGAACTTCGCCAGCTGATAATAGCCAAAGCGGGATCGCCGCAATCGCGGGATCAGATCGCCCCGCACGTAAAGGAAACCGAGCCCGAAATCCCCCATCAGCCATTTGTAGCTGGCCGTGGCGGCGAAATCGACGCCGCTGCGATGCAGGTCGAGCGGCACCGTGCCGGCGGCATGGATGATGTCGGCATAGACTTTCGCCCCGCGCGCATGGGCGATTTGCGTGACGGCGGCGAGATCCTGCTCGAACCCGTTATACGTCGATACCTGCGACAGGCTGACCAGGCGCGTATCGGCCGTGATCGCCTTTTCGTAGGCGGCGGGATCGATGCGACCGTTTTCGGGGCGCAGCCAGACCACGTCCATCCCGCGCTTCGCCAGCTCTTCATAAAGCCAGAACGAACCGAAGAAATGCAGCGTATCGGTCACGATCCGCCCGCCGACGCTCGGAATGTCGAGCGCGTCGATCACCAGTTGCTCGCCCGCCGTGGTGCTTTGCACGAAGGCCAGCTCATCGCTCGACGCGTTCACCAGCGTGGCGAATGCTGCCTTGACCCGCGCCTCCACCGCGCTGGTCGGCCAGTGTTCGCCGCGCGCCCGCATGTCGTGATAGGCACGCACCGATGCCTGCGCCGCCAGCGGCACCGGGTGCATCGTCCCGCTGTCGAGATAGACATCGGTTCGCGGGGAGAACAGCGCCGCGGGCGAACCGGGCGCGGCGTCACCCGCCCCGTCGCGAATGCCGGGGTCGCGGCAAGGGGCAGCACCGCCGGCGCCGCGGCCATCATGCGCCGCCGCGTCAGGGGCACAGCGTCACCAAATCGTTTCGCATTCATGGGGCCATATTATGCGGTTTCGGCTGATATTTTATGCATTGATGGGGCAATCCGCGTCAGGATTTTGCAAAAACGGCCTTCGCAGTGGATGAAAAGACGCGAAGAATTGCCTTGGATGCGGCATTCTTGGCGATGACAGCGTTGGCATGACAGGTGCTTTTTATGAAGAACACGACCCTATTCGCGGTGCTGGCGATCGTGCCGGTCCTTTCATCCTGCACATCGTTCGGCGGCGAGGGGACGCAGATCTCGCGCAGCGTCGGCGCCTGTGCCGCCGATGCGGTGCATTCGCGGCATTCGGTGGTGACGACGGACGGGCGGTTGAATTACGACGCATGCGCCGGAACGCTGACCGTGCGGGGGCCGGGGGGGGACGCGATGGCGGATCTCTTCTACACCGCCTATTTCGCCGATCGGGGCGCGAACGGGGAGGGCGGCGAACGTCCGTTGGCCTTCGTGTGGAACGGCGGGCCGGGGGCGGATTCGCGCCTCCTCCATTTTTCCGCGATGGGTCCGCGCATCGTTGAAGACGGCGTGTTGATCGACAACCCCGATACGCCGCTGCGTTCCGCCGATCTCGTCTTCCTCGATCCCGCGGGCACGGGCTTCAGCCGCGCCTCGTCGCAAGAGGCGGCCAATGCGCTTTATGGAACGGTTGGCGATATAGACGCGACCGCGCGTTTCATCGCGCAGTTTCGCCGGACCTATGCGCAGGAGAACGCGCCCCTCTACCTGATCGGGGAGAGTTTCGGCACATGGCGCGCATCGGGCACGGCGGAGGCGCTGGCCGATGCGGGTACGAAGGTGGCGGGTATCGGACTGATTTCGGGCGGGATACCATTGGGGGAGGAGCCGGACCAGGCGCTATCGCGCGCATTGTCCCTGCCGAACAGGACGGCGGCGGCGCTGATGCTGAACCGGCTTGACCCGGAATTGCAGGCGCAGGGGCAGGCGGCGGTGGACGCGGCCGCAGACTGGGCGCGCACGGTGTGGTATCCGGCGCTCGCCGACCCGTCCTCGCTCAGCGCGGAGCAGCGGATGCAGGTCGCCGCCGATCTCGCGCGCTATCATGGGATGGAGCTATCGCAGATCGATACCGAAACGCTGTGGGTGTCGCCGCGCGATTTTCGCAGCGGTCTGATCCCGTCACGCATGCTGGATGTGTTTGACATGCGCCGGGTGCGGCAGGGGCAAGGCGCCTTTATAGCCGGGGATGACGCGGACGACAATGCGATCATCGCGTATTATCGCAACGGCTTGCACTATCGCGCCGGGACCTACGCCGGGATCGAGGCGCCCGCCATTCCGGTGGGCGAGGGGTGGCAATATGACCAATCGCCGATCACCGAACGATCGCTGGCCCGCGCGATGGCCGGCGAAGGCCCGCCAAGCCCGTCGCAGCCGTGGACCCTTCGCGCGATGCAGAAAATGCCAGCCATGCGCACCCATGTTGCCGCGGGATTGTACGATTCGCTCAATTCCTGCCTCGCGAATGAGGCGCGCGTCTCCACCCTGCCGCCCGGGGTCAGGGATCGCATCGCGCTTCACTGCTATCCCGGCGGACACATGATGTACGACACGCCTGCGATACGTAAGGTATTCAATGCGAACCTTGAAAGCTTCCTCACCGATGCGCCGTAATGGTCCGATGCATCCAGAATAACCACGATTCTCCGAAATCAAGAAAATATTATGCGAAACGGACCGGGCAGGACGTCTGTTTGAGAAGAATTTCCCCGGTGCGTGCGTGTATCCATAAGCCTTGGAGCCGGGGGTGCCCTGGGGTGCGAGGGTTCCGGGGATTTCGACGAACAATCTGAAGGCAAGGGGGTTATCATGGCCATTTCCACTCATCGAACGTTTCGCGGCCCTGCGCGCAGGCGCCTGCTCGCAGGATCGGCGAGCGCTGCGCTGCTGGCCTGGTCGGCGCCCGTTCTTGCCCAGGATGATACCGCCATCGCGCAGGACGGCGTGGTCGAAAGCGAGGCGATCGTGGTCACCGGTTCGCGCATCCGGCGGGACCCGTCGGCCGAAAGCGCGCCGCGTACCGTCGTCGAAGAAGGCGTGGTCGAGGATCGCGGCTTTACCTCCGCCGCAGAGGCCCTCAATCAGCTTACCGCCAATACGCCGCAGCTGAACCAGGCGGACAACAGCGGCGAAAGCAGCGGTTCGGGGCAGCAATTTCCCAATCTCTTCGGGCTTGGTACCGGACGCACGCTGACGCTGGTGAACGGAAGGCGCATGGTGACGACATCGTCGGGGCTGGGCGATGCGCAGGTCGATGCGAACATCATCCCGCTCGGCCTGCTGGACCGGGTCGAGGTCGTGCAGGGCGGCGGCGCGGCGGTCTATGGCTCCGACGCGATCGCCGGCGTCGTCAATTACGTGCTGAAGGACGAGTTCGAGGGCATCGAGCTTGACGGACAGACCGGCATTTCATCGCGCGGCGATTACCACACCTACAGCCTGCGCGGCACCGCGGGCACCAATTTCGCCGATGGGCGGGGCAATGTGGCGGTGGACCTCGGTTACGCGAAAAGCCCGATCCTGCAATTTGGCGACCGGCCTCTGTCGGCGCTGGGCCGGTTGACCGTCACCAATCCGCTCGACACCGGGCCCAACGACGGCATCCCCTCGGTCCGCGAATTGCTGAATGCGGCATTCTGGCCGTTCAACGCCAATGGCGTCCTGTTCAACACGCCCGCCCCGTTCACCACATCATTGGTGCAGGCAGATGGCGTGCCGTTGCAATTCGCGCCCGACGGCAGTTTGCAGGCATTCGACCCCGGCAACGACGTGGGCATTCCCTTCGCCAGCGGCGGCGACGGGTTCAGCTATACCGATCTTGTCGGGCTGCGCACCGGGGTGGAACGGATTACGGGCAATCTGATCGCGCGATACGACATCTCCGATACCGTGACGGTCCGTGCCGAGGGGCTTTATGCCCGCACCGAAGGCGATGAAATCCCGCAGGGGCAGAGCCGCTCCATCCTCAATTTCGGAACCTATGCGGGGCCGGTCCAATTTAACATCGCCAATCCGTTCCTGTCGGACGAGGCGCGCGCCACGTTGTCCGCGGCAAAGCCCGGTTTTGCGCAAGGGGCGCCGATCTTCCTGTCCAAATATTTCTTCGACCTTACCCCATCGAATACGCAGACGAACAAGGCCGAAACCTACCGCGGCGTGCTGGGCGTGGAGGGGGATTTTTCTGCCGGGTGGCGCGATTTCTACTGGTCCGTGTCGGGCAGCTACGCCCGGGTCGACGGGGCGCAGCGCCGCTGGGACGTGGACAATGCGAAATATGCCAATGCGATCGACGCGGTGACCTCGGGCGGCGACATCGTATGCGCCATCAATGCCGACGACGACCCGTCGAACGATGATCCCGCCTGCGCGCCGATCAACCCGTTCGGCAACGGCAATGTCAGCGCCGCGGCACAGCAATATGTCAGCGTGCGCGCCGGGCTCGACTACACGAACGAGCAGGTCGATCTGCTTGCCACGCTGGGCGGCGATCTGTTCGAATTGCCGGGCGGCACCGCGCAATTCTCGCTCGCGTATGAACATCGCGACGAAAGCGTGGATTTCATCCCGCTGGAGGCGAACCGGCTCGGCCTGTTCGGGGGCGGCACGATGGAGCAGGCGCAATCGGGCGGCTATAATACCGATGAAATTTCCGGCGAACTGCTGATCCCGATCGTCGATTATGGCATGGGCGTGCCGCTGATCGAGATGCTGGAGCTCAGTGCGGCGGGGCGCTATGTCGACAATTCGATCGCGGGCAAGGAAGAGGTATGGGATCTCGGCCTGCGCTGGCGGCCGGTGGACGGGGTGACCCTGCGCGCGTCGCGCAGCCGCAATTTCCGTGCGCCGACGCTGACGCAGCTGTTCGCGCCGACGAGCGTGACCCTGGATTCGGCGGGCCGCGATCCGTGCGATGCCGATCGTATCAATAATGGCCCGAACCCCGATGTGCGCTACGCCAATTGCCTGGCCCTGTTCGAGGCGAACCCAGGCTTTGGCGTGGATGCCGACGGGGCGAATGCAGGCGACAGCGCGGCCGAACGGCTGGCCGGGTTCCAGAGCCCGACCGAGAATTTCTCGCGTGCCGACATCACCACCGGCGGCAATCCCGATCTGCGGAACGAAGTTTCGGACACGCTGACCTACGGCATCGTGGTGCAACCGGCCTTCATCCCCGGCCTGACGATCAGTGCCGACCGGATCGAGATCGATCTGGAGGATGGGCTGTCACCCTTTACCACGGCCGATTTCGCGGCGGCCTGCTATGACAATGTCGATCCCGACCCGGCGGTCTGCGATGCGTTCACCCGCCTCGCCAGTCCGGACGGGTTGAGCCCGGGCGGCACGATTCTGACGGGCACGACGACGACCTTCAACGCGGGCATCGTCAAATATCGGGGCGAGGTCTATGCGATCGATTACAGCTTCGCGCCCGGCGATGGCGCCTATGGCCGGTTCCATGTCGGGGCGAATGCGACGCACAACACGCTGGCCACGACATCGGTGACGGGCGAAACCTTCGTGCGGACCGACGGCACGATCCAGCGGCCCGAATGGCAGGGGCGCTTCAATCTCGACTGGGCCGATGGTCCGGTGCGGGTGAGTTATCAGGCGTTCTATCTCGACGATGCGAAAGCCGCGCCCGACGCCACGATCGAGAACAATCCGAACCCGTTCATCGACAGCAATCTGACGCACAGCATTTCGGCGCAGCTCGATGCAGGCGCGATGACGTTCCGCTTCGGCGTCGACAATTTCACCGACGAGGAACCGTCCTACCCCCAGATATCCTATGGCGACATCCTGGGGCGTCGGTTCTGGGTTGGCGCGAAAATCCGCATGTGACCGGCCCCGTTCGCCCGCTGCGAAAGCCCGGTCAGAAGGATAGACATGGCAACCCCGTTTTTACACAACGCCCCGGCGTCTTATTCGCAATGGGTGCGGCGCATGATTTCGCGCCTGCGTCCCCCGCAAAGCCTGCTCGTCGGGTTGTTCGAAAGCAGCGTCCCTGAACCTGTGGAATTGCTGTCGCGCATGGTCGGCGCCGGTTTCGGGGAAGAAATCACCTCGCGCTATCAAAGTGCGTTCGTGGGCGGCAATCCCTATGTCACCGCCGCATTGGCGCGCGATTATGAGGTCGACGAAAACGCCATCGTCACCACCACCGGTGCGACGGGGGCGCTGTCGCTGGTGTATCGCGCGTTGATGAAGCCGGGCGAACGCGTCCTGATCGAAAACCCCGGTTTCGACCTGTTCGCCATCCTGGCCGAGACGCAAGGGTTTGGCGTGGACCGTTTCGAACGCGTCGGCCCGCGTTTCGCCGTCGATCCCGACCGGGTGGAGGCGGCGCTGCGCCCCGAAACGCGCGTTATCGTCGTGTCGAACCTGCACAACCCGTCGGGCTTCGAACTGGGCGAGGATGAGCTGCGCGCACTGGCCGCATTGGCCGAACGGCGCGACCTGACCGTGATCGTGGACGAGGTCTATCTGCCCTATGCCGGGGTGGATGCCGCGGCGGCGGCGACGAAAAGGATTTCGCCTCGACTGATCTCCATCAACAGCCTGACGAAGATCTATGGGCTGAGCTCGCTTCGCTGCGGATGGATCATCGGCGATCCGGAGGTGATGAACCCGATCCGCGCGCTCAGTGACGAGATCGAGTTTTCGATTTCGAAGCTGTCGCATGCGGTGGCGGCGCTCGTGCTCGAAAAACCCGAAGCGATGCGGGAGCGCACCGACGCGATCATCGCGCGGGCACGGCCGATCATCGAATCCTATCATCATATCTGGCAAGGCGAAGGGCTGGTCGACAGCGTGCTGCCGGAACATGGATGCATCGTGTTTCCCCGGCTGATCGGCATCGAAGATACGCGGGCCTTTTCCGAATGGTTGGCGCAACGCGGCGGCGTGGTTGTCGCGCCCGGCGAATATTTCGGATCGCCCGGGCATATCCGCATCGGTTTCGGGATCGAGGCGGCGCGGCTGGATTATGGATTGCAGGCATTGACGGACGGGATGACAAAATTTCGCGATATCGAATCTTCCCGCAAACATACGGCGATCGGCGCATGATCCGCGCGAGTTTGCGAATGGCTTTCGGGCTGACGCTCGCGCTTTGCGCATCGGTCGTGCCGGTTGCGGCACAGGGCGACTATCGGGTGGAAAGCACGGTGATCCCTGTCACGGATGACGAACCCGTCAGCGTCGGTGCCATATCCTATGTCGACAAGACGGCCGCGGACCGTCCCGTGCTGTTCGCGTTCAACGGCGGGCCGGGGGCATCGGCGGCCTATCTTCATATTGGCGTTCTCGGCCCCTGGCGTGCCGATGTTCCGGCCGATCCCGCGCAGGCTTTGCCTTCTGCGGCAAGATTGGCGCCGAACGATGGCGGCGTGCTCGGCAATGTGGATGTCGTGTTTCTCGACCCGCCGGGAACCGGTCTGTCCGACCGCGGGGCGAATCCGGCGGCATTGAATACCGTCGCGGCCGATGCATCCGCCATGGCAGAGGCGGTCGTTCGCTGGCTTTCCATGCATGATCGCGCTGCGGCGCCGGTCTATATCCTGGGTGAAAGCTATGGCACGATCCGCGCGGCGGCCATGCTCGATGCTTTTGCCGGAATGGAAGAAGCGCCGGATATCCGCGGCGTCATCCTTTTGGGGCAGGCGTTGAACATGATCGAAACGTCGCAGCGTCCCGACAATATCGTCAGCCATGCCGTATCGTTGCCGACGATGGCGGCGATCGCCTGTTACCACGGGCGCGTCGCACCGGCATGCGATCCACGGGCTGCGGCCCGCGCGGCGATGGAGTTCGCGGCCGATCGTTATCTCCGGGCATTGTTTGCCGGTACGCGCCTTCCCATAGAGGAGCGGCGCGATGTTGCGGCACAGCTGTCCGCGCTGACCGGTGTGGCGGCGGATTACTTTCTGGACCACGACCTCGCCATTTCCAAGGAAGCGTTTCGCGTCGAATTGATGCGGGCCGACGGCATGGTCACGGGCCGCTATGACGCACGCTATACCGCGCCGCTGTCCGATGATGCGAGCGACATTGTCGGGCCGGACGCATGCTCGGCCGTCTCCGCGCTTTATCAGGATGCGATGCGCGAATATCTGACGCGTTTTCAGATCGTGGACGATCCCGCCGCCTACGCCATTCATTCCCAGCCCGAGGGGGCGTGGGCTTATGGCGGAGCAGATTCGCCCTTTGCCGACTGGCCGTTCATGGAAAGCGTCGAACGGGCCGCCGAAGAAAACCGCTGCCTGCGCCTGTTCGTCGGTACAGGATTGTTCGATTTGACGACGACGGTCGGGGCGGCGGATTACCTGCTCGCCCGCTCGATCCTCGCGCCGGAGCGGTCCACGGCACGCGTGTACGAAGGCGGGCACATGTTCTATTCCAATCCTGCGGCGCGGTCGGAATTCCTTGCCGATCTGCGCGGGTTTCTTGCTCAGGACAAATGCGCGTGAGACACGACGGCTTGCGCAAGGGCATCGGCCTTTGGGGCGTGGTGTCGCTCGGACTGGGCACGGCGGTCGGGGTCTCGATCTTTTCCGGCATCGCGCCGGCCGCCGCGCTGGCGGGACCGGCCATGCTGATTTCGGTCATGGTGGCGGCGCTGCCCATGTATCTTATCGCGGTCAGCTATGCTTTTCTCGGCTCGGCCGATCCGGTGTCGGGGGCGTCCTTCGTGTGGCCTTCGCGCTATCTGCATCCGGCGCTGGGCTTTTTCATCGCGTGGATGCGGATCGTCGCGAACATGGGCGCGATGGTCGTGCTGGCGCTGGTGCTGACGCGCTATATCGCGATGGTGGTGCCGGTTCCGGTCAAGCCGGCGATGTTCGTGGTGCTGTTGCTGGCCTTGATCGCGAATCTGTTCGGGGTGCGCACCGCCGCGCGCAGCCAGACGGTGATGATCGGGCTGCTCGTGCTTTTGTTCACAGGGTTCGTCGTGTGGGGCGCGGGCGCGGTCGAAGCGGTGCGGTTCGACCCGCTCTTTCCCGAGGGTGTTTCGGGCATGCTCGCGGCCGCGCCGCTGCTCATGGGGCTGTTCTTCGGGATCGAGGCGGCCACCGAAGCGGGCGCGGAGGTCGCCGAAAGCCGGCGCAGCATTCCGCTCGGCATTGCGCTGTCGATCGGTTCGGCGACGCTGCTCTATCTGGCCGTGGCGTTCGTGGCGCTCGGCGTGATGGGCAGTCCGGCGCTCGGCGCGAGCGAGGCGCCCATACTCGATGCGGCGCAGGTGTTCATGGGGCCGGCGGCGGTGCCGGTCATCGTCCTCGCCGCCGTGGTTGCCATCGGGACCAGCCTCAACGCGATCTTCACCCTGTTCAGCCGCAGCCTGATGGCGATGGGGCAGGCAGGCGTCCTGCCCCGCGCGCTCGGCCGGGTGCATCCGCGCTGGCACGTGCCGCATTGCGCGTTGTTCGCGGTGTTCGCGCTGGGTTGTTTGGGGTTGCTGCTGCCGATGGAACTGACGTTCCTGTTCCTGGCGGTGAACATTCCCAATCTGGTAAAATACGGCAGCATCTGTCTCGCCGCGGCAAAGGTCGCAACCCATCGTCCCGAATTGTACGAACAGGCGGCATTCCGCCCGTCGCGCGGCAAGGTCGTCGCATTTGGCCGGGCGGGGGCAATCTGTGCCGCCGCGCTGATTTTTACGGGGCTGGAGGCGGATTGGCGCCCCTACGTGCTGCTGGTCGCATGGGGGGCGATTGGCGCTGCCTATTACTGGTTGCGCCCGGTGCGCCGCTCGGCCCGGCTATAGCGCGAATTCGTCGTGCGCGGCGTGGGGCCGGGGCGCGGCGATCGCGCGTGCCGTTTGGGGCGGAAGCGTCACATCCGGCGCGGCGGCGAACGGTTCGACCCCCAATTCGCGCCAGATTTCGGCGGGATAGTAGATCGTCCCGTCCTTCACCACCATGGCCATCCGGTGCAATGCGGTCATATCGTCGAGCGGGTTGGCGTCGAGCAGCACGAAATCGGCCCGCTTCCCCTTGGCGATGGAACCGTACTGCTGATCCCTACCCATATAGGTTGCGGGGCCGAGCGTGCCCATGCGCAGCACCTCGGCAGGCGGGATACCTGCATCCTCGTAAATCTGAAGTTCGCGATGGACGGACAGGCCGGTCCCGTCGTCGGTGCCGGGTAAAAGCGTGATGCCGCGCCGGTGCAATTCGGCAAGCGTGCGGCGAATGGCATCGAACCCGCCGCGATAGGCGGCATCGTCCTGCGGCGAGGCGATCTTCGCAATCCCCTGCCGCCGTCGCCGTTGCAGCGCAATCGGCAGATGATCGAAATAGCTCGCGACCGCCGGGCTGATCTCGCCATCCCTGCTCAACATCAACAGTTCGAGCGTGACGGCCGTGGGGTCGAGCGCGATGTGGCGCGCCTCCATCGCGCGCAACGTCTCCTCCACCCGTGGGAGGGACAGATCGAGCCCCGCGGTCCGCTTCATCGCGGTCAGGCGCAGCAGCGTGCGCGTATCCTCATCCGGTTGTAGCACCCAGCCCAGCATCAGCTGATTGATATGGGTAATCTCGTCATAGCCGGCCGCGATCATCGCATCGGCATCGGTAAAGGCGGGAATGTGGCCGGTAACCCCCAGCCCGAGCCGCTTTGCCTCCGCCGCGATGGCGGGAACCCAGGCGGGGTTCATGGAATTATAGATCTTCACCTGCCAGTAATCGCGCGCCGCGTACCAGCGCACCGCGTCGATGGCGTCCTGCTCGCTATCGGCGATGAACCCGTTGCGCGACGAATATTCGCTGCGCCCTTCCAGAAAACCGTTGCGCACGATGCGCGGGCCGATCACCTCGCCCGCGTCGATGCGGTCGGTGAGGTCGAGCAGGAACGCATTGTCATTGCCCATGTCGCGCACCGTCGTCACCCCCGACGCGATGTAGAGCAGGGCCGATTGCTGCGACACATGCGCGTGCATGTCGTGAAGGCCGGGCATGGCGATCCGACCCGCGCCGTCGATCGTGACTTCGCCCGGCGTGGCGGGACTGTCCAACGGTTCGATGGCGGCGATGCGTTGCCCGTAGACGAGGACCGAGGCAGGCTCGCCGACGCGGCCCGTTTCCGGGTCGAAGATACGCACATTTCGCACCCGCACCGCTGCATCGTGACGATGCGACAATTTTTTGGCGAGATCGGCAAAACGTTGCGCCCCGCGCCGGGTGGCAATCTGCGCGATATCATCGGCCAGCGCTTCGTATCCTTCGCGCACGACCACGGTTCCGGTCGAAAGACGGGCGAACATCGCATCGTCCGCATCCAGCAGAATGGTGTCGGGCGAAAGCCCGATGCCGTTGATCGACACCGCGCGATATTCGACCCCGTTCAGTGTGACGGGCGCGTCCTCGCTCAACGTCAACCGGCCGCCGGGCAGGGCGGGGATCGCGTGGTCCGCATCGGCCAGCAGCGCACGCGCATAGATACCGAGCGACCAGGGGCTGCCTTCCTGCGCGATATAGAGGGCCGGTTCCCGCGTCGTGGCGGTGTCGCTGCCGGTGCTGTCCGTCCATGTCGCGGTCCATCCCGCGCCGTCGTTTTCGCGTGCGAAACGCTCCGCAATCGCGTTTTCGAACGTGGATGTACCATCCAGCCGCCAGCGCAGCGGAAGGCCGTCCTTATCCAGCGTGACCTCCTCTTCCATCGTGGGGCCGCGGCCGTTGTTCTTCACATCATGGATGATCCGCGCCGTCGGGCCGTCGATTTCGACCAGCACGCGGCCCACGTTTTCGCCATTGGCGATGACGCTATACGATTGCGTGTCCGCCGCCGCGTCGTGCGGGAAGGCCAGCATCGCGCCGGACAGAAACAGGGCGGTGTGCAGACGGCGGAATTTCAATGTGCGATCCTCTCGATCAGATAGGCGGCGGCAGCAAGATCCTGCACCGCATGGCCGAGCGATTTGTAGGCGGTGATGTCCTCGTCCGATTGCCGGCCCGGCGCCGTACCCGACAGCACTTCGCCGATTTCGGCGACGATATGCGCGTCGCTCACCGCACCTGCGGCTTTCGCGACGAGAAATTCGGCCGCCGCGTCGAGAGCGGAGGTGCGGCTGTCGGCGATGAAACGGCTGCGCACGACGAGCGGGGTATCGACCTCGACCGGTCCGGGCCCGCTCGATCCCACGATATTGACATGGCAACCGGGGCGCAGCCATTCGCCGCGCAAGATCGGTTCGCGCGCGCCGGTCAGCGTGCAGATCACGTCGGCGCGTGCCGCCCCCTCCGGCAGATCGTCAATCGCCTCGATCGGCAATTCATCGGCATATCGCCGCGCGATGGCGCTCGCCTTGTCCGCATCGCGGCCCCATATGGCGATGCGCTCGAACGGACGAACGCCCCGCAATGCCGCCAGATGGCTGTGCGCCTGCCCCCCGGTGCCCAGGATCAGCAGCCGGCGCGCGTCGACGCGCGCCAGTGCATCGGTTGCGACCGCAGTGGCGGCGGCGGTGCGGATATGGGTCACTTCTTCGGCATCGACGATCGCGACCGGCATGCCGTGTTCGGGTTCGAACATTGCGATGATCCCGCGATGTCGCCGCGTGCCGGGATTGTCGGGGTCGGCAAAGACGCTGATCATCTTGGCCCCGAACATCGCGTCGTCGCCCAATGCGCCGGGCATCTGCGCGAAGGTCCGGCCCTGTCTCATCGGGATCATGGTGCGCAGCAATTGGCGGGTGCGTCCGTTCGAAAGCGCGATCATCGCGTCGCGGATCGCCGCCATGCATCCGGGGTAGTCGAGATGGGCGGCCACCGCCTTGCTGTCGATGATGGTCAGCTCACGCTTGTCCATGGGAAGCTCCTCACACAGATGTCGGCACTCGTAAACTAATCAAAGTTGATATTGCAGTCTTGCGTTGTGGGCCGGATACATTCGATAAGATGCATAGATTATCTTTATCAGACCCGATGGGAGCATATGTTGCCCGCCGAACTCGACCGCCTCGACCTTAAGATTCTGGATCGCCTGCAAATCGACGCAGGAGAATCGTCCAGCGAAATCGCCGACCATGTCGGGCTTTCGCAATCGCCGTGCTGGCGCCGGATACAGCGATTGAAGGCCGACGGTTTCGTCAAGCGGCAGGTCGCCATTCTCGACCGTGAGAAATTCGGCGAAAGCATGTATATTTTCGCGCAGCTCAAGATGTCGCGCCTGTCCGACGATGCGCGCGAACGGTTCGTCAATGCGATACAGGATATCGACGAAATCACCGAGGCGTATACGCTGTTCGGCGATATGGACGTCATGTTGAAGGTGCTGGCGCCCAATATTGCGTGGTATCAGAATTTCACGTTTCGCCGCTTGCTGCGCTTGCCGGGGGTGGAGGATGTGCGTTCGACCGCAACATTGTCCGAACTGAAGAACACTCACCGCCTCCCGCTTCCCGAATTGTGATGGCGTTGCGTAACCCGATCATGGGCGGCGCGGTGATGCGTGCAGGCGGCGCCATTCTGGCCGCACTGGCACTCTTTTCGCCGACATGGGCGAGCTCGCGCGACACCGGCACGCTTGCCATCGCACTGACCCCGGCGGATGGCGACGGTGATGGCATCGTCGATCGCATGGATGTCGCGATCACGATCGCCGACCCGCCGGATGCATTCACGATGAAGACGCTGGCCAACAACGTGCCGACCGCCGCGTCGGACATGACGGCGCCTGTATTCACCCGGGCCGATGCGCCCGTCGCCGCGCGGGTCGAGACAAGGCAGGAGGACGCATCGAACGCGGTGCGCCTATGGCATGTCGCCAACGGGCAGCAGGCGCCGTTGTCGATTGCCTATCGCGTGACGCTCGACCCGGACCGGGCCGCGCTCGCGCTTCCCCAATACGAGCTGCGCACGGGTACAGAGGGATTCTCCGGCGCGGCACTGTCTTTCCTGATCCTGCCTGACGACGATATTGCGCGCGACGTCACGATTGCATGGCATCTGGGCGCGATGGAACCCTCCGCACGCGCGCTCAGCAGTCTTGGCATCGGCGATGTGCGATCCGCGCGTCCCTTGCGTCCTGTGGAAATCGGTTCGACCTATGTGATGGCCGGCACGCCAAAAATGGTCGACAACGGTGCGTTTTTCGCCGCGTGGCAGGGCGATATGGCCTTTGCCGGCGAAGGACTGATGGAATGGGCGGGGCAGCTTCATCGCTATTACGGCGAATTCTTTCGCCACGCACCCGACAGTTTCGGCGTGTTCGGGCGTACCAACCCGCTGAACCCCGGAAGCGGGATCGGCCTTACCGACAGTTTCGCCTTCACCTTCGATGAGAGCAGCACGCAGGCCGACCTCAAGGGGTTGCTCGCGCATGAAATGCTGCATGCTTTCGTCCGCTCGCTCGGCGATACGATGGATGCGGCGCATGGGCTGTCATCGGCATGGTTCGGCGAAGGGCTTGCCGTATATTATCAACGGGCGCTGCCCTGGCGGGCCGGGCTGATCGACGATGCGGCGTTTCTCGACGATCTGAACGCGACGGCGGGGCGTTATTATACCAATGCGCTGATCGCGACGCCGAACGATGCGATCGCCGATGGTTTCTGGCGCGATACGCGGGTGCGCGTCCTGCCCTATGACCGCGGATCGCTTTATTTCGCGAAGCTGGATGCCGACATTCGCGCAGCATCCGCGAACGCGCGCAACCTCGACGGTCTGGTCCGCGCGATGCTGGCCGAACGCCGTGCGGGCGGCCGATGGATCAGGCCCTTTTCGAACGTTTGTTGCGCGCCGATTTGGGCGAGGAGGGCGTCGACGGATTTCGCGACATGTTGAACGGCGCGGTCGTCGTGCCGCCGTCGGACGCGTTCGGCCCGTGCTTTACCCGGACGGTCGCGGAGCTGCGCCGGTTCGATCTCGGCTTCGACCCGGCTGTGCTGGTGTCGCAGGATCGGATCGTGCGCGGATTGAAACAGGGGTCTGAGGCCGAACGCGCCGGTCTGCGCAATGGCGACCGCATCATGAACCGTTTCCCGCAGGATGCGATGCAGGCGGATCAGAGCGCGACGCTGACCCTGCGTATAGAGCGCGGCGGACGGGAACGGGAAATCACCTATCTGCCGCGCGGCGTGGCCGTGCCCGCCTATCAATGGGCGGCGCGGCCATGCGGGGCCGGCAAGCGCTGAACCCTCCCGCGCTGTCCGATAGGGCACCCTGACGCCGGCGCATTGCCCGCAACGCTATATACGTCATCATCGCATCGCATTAGGGGCGCTTTCGCACGGCGGGCGTGATTCGCGCGTCGGGGCACCCGGCATGGCTGGCGGCGAAGGAGATCTGCGATGCGACAATTCGAACCCGTTCGCGCCGTCGGCAGCCTGCTGATCGCGGTGGCGCTCCTGATGCTGGGCAACGGGTTTGTCGGCACGTTGCTGTCGATCCGGCTGGAGGCGGCGGGGGTGTCCGCGCCGTTCATCGCATTGTTGACGACGGCCTATTTCGCCGGGCTGACGGCGGGCTCGTTCCGCATGGGCGGGCTGGTCGCGCGGGTCGGGCATATTCGCGCCTTCGGTGCGGTGGTGTCGCTGCTTTCGGCGAGCACGCTGACCTATGCGATCTTTCCGCATCTGGTGCTCTGGATCGTGCTGCGCTTTATCGACGGGCTTTGCATCGCGGGCGTGTATCTGTGCATCGAAAGCTGGCTCAACCGGCGCGCGACGGTCGAAACGCGGGGCACGATCCTCGCCGCCTACATGATCGCGCTCTATTCCGGACAGGCCGCGGGGCAGTTCTTCGTCAATCTCGAAGGGTCGCCGATGCTGCCCTTCGTGGTGTCTTCGGTGCTGGTGTCGCTTGCCGTCATCCCCGTCGCGCTGACCCGCATCGCGAGCCCCGATATCGAGGCGCAGAGCCATATCGCGCTGCCCGCATTGTTCCGGGCATCGCCGCTCGGCCTGGTAGGCGTGGGGGCGACGGGGCTGGCGCTGGGCGCGTTTTACGGCCTGGCCGCCGTCGCGGGGCGGCAATCGGGCCTCGCCATCGGCAACATCACCTTTTTCATCAGCGCGGTGATCGCCGGCGGGGTCGCGCTGCAATATCCGATGGGTCATCTTTCCGACCGGTTCGATCGCCGGCTCGTGATCCTGGCCGCGACGGTTGGCGGTGCGCTGGCGGCGGTCGCGCTCGCGGTGGCGGGCGCGGCGGTGTGGGCGATGGCGCTGGCGGGTGCGGTGCTGGGCGGGATGGTGTTCGCGCTCTACCCGCTTTGTGTCGCGCATACCAATGACCGCCTCACCGAGGAGGAGCAGTTGAGCGCGAGCGGCGGGCTCATCCTCGTCTATTCGGCGGGGGCGGCGGCGGGGCCGATCACGGGCTCGCTCGCCATGCAGCTCATCGGGCCGGCGGGGCTCTATCTGTTCATTGCCGGGGTCATCGGCGGGGCGATGGTGTTCGCCATCTGGCGCATCTTCCGCAGCGAGGCCGTCCCCAACGATCAGCAGCAGCCGTATCAGATCCTGCCGCGCACCTCCCCCATGTCCGCCGCGCTGGAGCCGTTTTCCGAGGAAAGCGAGTTTATCGAGGAGTAAGCGCCGCCTTGAGATCGTCGAGCCAGGGTTCGAACGGTTTCCAGGCATCGACGCCCGTGCGATTGATCGGGCGGCGCACCTGTTCCGAACTCGCCGTACGCACCGCGCGGTCGGTGCGGTGGAAATCGAGGCACGCCCGATCGAACGGCAGGCCGCAATGGTCGAGCATGCGGCGCACCTGCCCCTCCAGATCGTCGAGCACGTCCTCGTGCTGCACGCGCAGGACGCGGCCCGGCAGCACCGCGTCCCAATGCGCCATCAGATCGACGTAGTCGCGGTAATAGCGCCCGATTTCCTTAAGGCCGTAGGTGAATTCCTGCCCTTCGGCAAAAAGCTGCTTGAACCCGGAAAAGCAGCAATCCATCGGCGCCCGGCGCGCATCGATGATCCTGGCATTGGGCAGGATGAGATGGATCAGCCCGATATGCCGGAAATTGTTCGGCATCTTGTCGATGAAGAACGGCGCGCGCTGCCGGTGGATACGCGTGTTCTCGATATAGTCATGGCCGAACTTGGCGAATTGTTCATCGCTCAACTCATGCAGGATTTCGGGATAGCGCGATTGCCCGGCCCGCCGCCCGCGCAACCGGTGGGCGAGCGCGAGGATGTCGGGCAGTTCCATCGTCCCGTCCACCATCGGGTGCGAGGCGAGAATCTGCTCCAGCAGAGTCGAACCCGCGCGCGGCAGGCCGACGATGAAGATCGGATCGGGCGCGGGGTCGCCGCTGCCGTCGTGCGCTGCGAAAAGTTCGGGCGTGCACGCGGCTTTTTGACGGTTCAGCTCCTCGCTCATCCGGTCCGCGTCATAGCGTGTCTGTCGGCGTTTGAGGTCGTTGCCGGCGGCGTAATGGGCAAAGGCGGTGTCGTAATCCTTTGCGTCCTCCGCCGCCTTCGCCATCGCGAATTCGAGGTGGACCCGGTCCATGAACGCCAGATCGCCGCGACGTAGCAGCGCGGCCATCTTCGCCCGGTCGGCATCGTCGAAACGCCAGGTCTTGAGATTGGCGAGCGCATACCACGCATCGCCATGCGCGGGCGCGGCGGCGATCGCGGCGCGATAGGACGCGACCGCATCCTCCTGCCGCCCCCGGGTTTTCAGCGCATGACCACGCGAGGTCAGCGTGGCGGGATCGTCCGGAAGGCGGGCCAGCACGGCATCGAACAGGTCGAAGGCCTGCTCGTAATCGCCGGTCTGCATCGCCTCGATCGCAAGGTGCGATTGAAACAGCGGGTTGTCGGGATCGGTGCGGTAAAGCGCCTCGGCCTCCTCCCGTGCGCGGGCGAACTTCTGCCGCTTGCGCAAAGCGGCGATATAATCGAGCCGCAATTGCACGTTGTCCGGCGCAAAGGCGACCGCGCTTTCGAGCAGGAATTCCGCATCGTCGACAATGCCCAGACGGCTGCCGATCTCGGCAAGCAGGCGCATCGCCTCCACGTCGCGGGGATGGCGGCGCAGGTAATGGCGGCAGATTTCCTCGGCCCGCAACAGGCGTCCTTCGTGCAGATGGTGACCCACCGCGATCAGCTCGCGGGGCAGGGCGCGCAGCCGCTCCGCCTGCGCCATGGCCTGTGCCGCCTCGCCCGGTTTTCCGGCAGCGGTCAGCAATTCGCCCTGCGCTCGCCATGCCGCGTCAAGATAGGGGTTGAACCTGCAGGCCCGGCGATAGGCATCGAGCGCGCGTTCCGCCTCCGCCTGCGCGCGGGCGAGGTGGCCCTGCTCCTGCCAGCCGCGGCCATATTCGGGCGATGCGGCGTGCAGCCGGGCGAGGTAATCCTCCGCGCTCGCATAATCGCGCAGATAGCGCGCGGCGACCGCGGCGATATAGAGCGCATCGGCATTCTCGCTCGCGTCGAGCAACGTGCGCGCAAGCGTCAGCCCATCGGCAAAACGCCCCTCGCGCAGCGCGTCCTGCGCCTGTTTCATCGTGTCTTTATCGTCGGTCATCGCCTGCATCCCGTGCCACCGCTCGTGCCCGAATGCAAAGCGGCGGGGCAAGCCGAAGCCGCCCCGCCGCCCTTGCATCCCTCAGGACCGCGCCATCCTCAATAATCGAAGGACACGCGCAGGCCCACCGTCAATGGCCGGTTCGTCGTGATCCGGGCCCGATCGTAGTAGAAATTGCCCGCGATCTCGGCCCGCGTATCGGTGAGGTTCTCCCCGAACAATTCGGCCGACCACGTCCCGTTCGTCACGCCTGCCGTCGCCCCGAACGTCGCATAGCTGTCGAGTTCCAGCCGGTTGATCAGGATGATGTCGGTGTATTTCGACGCCGAATAGGTCATCTGCGGCATGACATGGGCGGTCAGCTCGCTGTTGAGATCCCATTCGTAACGCGCGCGCAGATTGCCCTGAAAACCGGGGGCGTAGGCAAGCGGTTCGCCTGCCTGCACGTCGTCGGTCGGGGTCAGCACCTCGGTAATCTCGGTATCGAGGAAGGAGAACGCGCCCGCCACGGTCAGCCCCGGCACCGCATAGGGCGCATAGGTCAGATCGCCTTCGACACCCCAGATCTCCGCATTCGCCGCATTGTCGGAGAAGAACAGATTGGTGATGCTGGGGTCGAAGATCGTCGTCTGCAACCGGCTGATGTCGACGTAATACGCGCTGCCGTTGAAGCGCAGCTCGCGGTTCAGAAGCTCCATCTTCCAGCCGATCTCGTAATTCTGCACCTCGTCGGTGTCGAGCTCGAACGGCACGGTGAACCCGTTCGGACCCTGCGTGCCGCCGGGACGGTTGAGCAGGCCGGGGCGGAACCCTTCGGAATAGGTGGCGTAGAACAGCAGATCCTCGGTCGGCGTGTAGGTCAGCGTCCCCTTGAAGATCGTGCCCTTCGCGCGCGCTTCGTCCGGCGCGGTGAGGGCGTTGAACACCTGCTGCGCCTGCGTGGCGGACAGTCCGGCAGCCATGATGTCCTCGACGCTGTCGCCGACATTGAACGTCTGCCGCAGGTCTTCGCTGCAGCTGCCGATAAAGGTATATTGCCCGTCCCCGTCGTAAAGGTCGGACAGGTTGGTGCCGAACGCGTTTTCATCGACCCCGCTGCTGTTGCAGAAGGACGAGTTCGCCGTGCCCGCAAAGCCGACCGACACGTCATAGTAACGCGCGCCGCCGGTGATGGTCAGCACGTCGGGAATGATGTCGAACGACGCCTCGCCGAACAGGCCGAACTGTTCATCCGTGCGCTTCACATCGTTGCGGAAGATCACGCCATAGGGGAACGGACCGGCATCCGACTGATACGCGCCGGGGAAGGGGAAATTGTCGGGGAACGACCCGCCGAACAGGTCGATCATCTCGCTGCCGGGATAGGTGTAGTCGTTGCGCTCCTTGAGCGTGAGATCGGAGTAGAATACGCCCGCCGTGCCGCGCAGGCGGTCTTCCTGCGGCGTGCTGACGCGGAATTCCTGCGTGAAGGTCTTGGCCGAGGTGTCGGAGGTGACATACAGGTTGGGCGCCTGGCACGTGCCCGACGGCGCGTTCGCGCCGGGGTAGGACACCGAACCGTCGCAGATGTAGTAGGGCAGATACTGCCCGGCGAACAGGTAATCGGTGTAATCGATGCGCTGCTCGGTCTCGCGGTCGGTGTAGGCACCGGTATAGACGATGTCGAGCATGGCGAGACGGCCTTCGACCGTCCATGCGGTGTTGGAGAAATCGTCCTCCAGCCGGTCGTCCTCGAACCGCTGAATCTCCAGATCGTCGAGATCGAGTTCGGGATCGGCGAAGAACACGCCGTCCGATTCCACGCTCTGCCGCGTATGCGCGACGGTCAGGCGCCAGTCGGGCGTGAATTCATAGAGCGCGCTGGCCCGGAAACCGGCATATTGCGTGTCGTTGAAGTTTTCCTCGACCAGGCCGTCATTGTTGGCGTCGATGAAATTCACGTCCGACAGATCGGCCCCGGCCTGGAAACCGCCGCGCTGTTCGCTGACGGGTACGCCATTGTCGCGCGGGGTGCCGGCGGCGCGGAAACGGGCGCTGTCGCGCGCCGAACGCGTTCCCGCGACATTGTCGATATAGCCGCCCTGATCGTCGAGATAGACGACGCCGCGCAATGCCAGCCGGTCGGTCACCGGCACGTTCAACATCGCCTCCGCCTTGTAGCTGGTCTCGCCACCCTTGGTGAAGGAGGTTTCCGCGCTGAACCCTGCGTCAAAGCCCGACAGGCGCGGCTTGTTGGTGATGAGGCGCACGACGCCCGCCTGCGAACTTGCGCCGAACAGCGTGCCCTGCGGCCCGGACAACACCTCGATCCGTTCAAGATCGGCGGCATACACGTCGAGATTGCGGCCCGGCTGCGACAAGGGCTGCTCGTCGAGATAGAGCGACACGTTGGGGGCAAGCCCGGCAACGCCCGCGGTGGTGAGGTTGGGCGTGGTGGAGGCAAGGCCGCGAATGTAGATCGTGCTCTGCCCCGGCCCGCTGCCGCCCGCCGTCACATTGGGAAGCTGCGCGAGGTAATCGTCGAAGGTCGCAACGCCCAGGTTTTCCAGCTCTTCGGAGCCGATGGCGTTCACCGATACGGCGACGTCCTGCAGGCTTTCGGACTGCTTCGTTGCGGTGACGATGATCTCCGTCACGCCGCCTTGACGCGGTGCCTTCGGCTTGGCGCTGGCGGCGGGCACGGGCGGATTGGGTGTCGGCGTGGTCACGTCCTGTGCGATGGCCGGCACCGCCAGCACAATCGCCATCGCACCAGCGGACACGCCGCTGCTCAGCTTGAACATATTTTCTTCCCCGTTTTTTGCGGTCTGCGGCGCGAACGGCCACAGCGTTCAGAATCGATCGCGAGGGACAAGGCGCAGCATTGCGCAGGTGGTCCGCACTCGCGATGGCGGTGGGCTAGGGAAGGTTCCGGAGGATGACCACCCGTCGCACCATAACATTTGCCATGTCTTCGATGGCTGTTGCAAAATCGACACACACCGCCTATCCGCGGCGTCACACCGGACCTATACAAACGAAGAAGCGCGTGAATTTACGCATTGCGCTTACGAACCATCCCTTTTTCGATAGAGGGTCGGTTCGCATCGCGTGTCCGGATCCGGACCGAACAGTTGGAAAGACAGGTTTTATGGCAGGAACAGGCACGGCGGATACGAATCCCGCCACTTTCAAACCAACGGTCTTCTTTGGCGCGATCGCGGCCATTTCCTTGCTGATCGCGGCGGCGGTGCTGGATCCCGACGATGCGGCGGACCGGTTCAACGCGGTGCAGGCGTGGGCGACGACCAATTTCGGCTGGCTGCTCGTGCTCACCGTGAACGTGATGCTCATCACCTGCGGCTATCTCGCGTTCACGCGGCGCGGCAATGTCCGGCTTGGCGGGGTGAAGGCAAAGCCGCAATATTCGCTGCCGAGCTGGTTCGCCATGCTGTTCAGCGCAGGCATGGGCATCGGCCTCCTGTTCTATGGCGTGGCCGAGCCCGTGCTTCATTTTTCCGCCCCGCCGTTGAGCGCGTTTTCCGATCCCGATGCGGCACTGGTGCGCGGGCTGGCCGGCAATGCACAGCATGCGATGGGCCTGACCTTTCTGCACTGGGGCCTGCATGCGTGGGGCATTTATGCGATCATCGGCCTGTCGCTCGCCTATATCTGCTACAATCGCGAGCTGACGCTCAGCATCGGGTCCTTCCTGAAGGAAGCGTTTCCGCGCATGCCGACCTTCCTCGTCGATCTGATCGACGTGCTGGCCATCACGGCGACGGTGTGCGGCGTTGCCGCCTCGCTCGGTTTCGGGGCGTCGCAGATCAACGCGGGGCTCGCCCTGCTCGCCGGCTTGCCGGAAACGGGGCTGGTAAAGGCAATTCTCATCGCGGTGATCACCGCGCTTGCCACGATCTCGGTCGCGATGGGCCTCGACAAGGGGATCCGCATCCTGTCGGAGGTGAACATGGCGCTCGCGGTCGGGCTGGCGCTGTTCGTGCTGATTGCCGGGCCGACGGTCTTCCTGCTCGACGGGTTCGTGCAAAATATCGGCTATTACCTGCAACAATTCGTCTATCTCTCGACCTGGACCGAAACCTATACGGACGGCGAATGGCAGGGCAGCTGGACGATCTTCTACTACGCCTGGTGGATCAGCTGGTCGCCGTTCGTCGGCATCTTCATCGCGCGCATTTCCTATGGCCGCACGATCCGCGAATTCATTCTCGGCGTGCTGCTGGTGCCGACGCTGTTCACCTTTGCCTGGATGACGATTTTCGGCGACAGCGCGCTTTATATCGAGCTGTTCGGCGCCGGCGGCTTGTCGGAAGCGGTCGCGGCCAGCATGCCTGATGCATTGTTCGCCTTCCTCAGCCACTATCCGCTGGCGCAGGTCGCATCCGGACTTGCCATCGTGATCGTCGCGACATTCTTCGTGACCTCGGCCGATTCGGGCGCGCTGGTGACGGCGATGATCGCATCGGGCGGGCATCAGGAGGCCGGGTTTACCCCGCGCGTGACATGGGCGGTGGCGATCGGCGTGCTGGCCGGTGCCCTGTTGTGGAGCGGCGGGCTGGGCGCGTTGCAGACCGCGGCCATCGTGACCGGCCTGCCCTTTGCGCTGGTGCTGCTGGCGATGACCTATGGCCTGCTCAGGATGCTGGCCGAGCGGCGCGTATTCGACACCGGGCGCAGGCTCGACGACGACGACTGATCGCCGCATATCCCTCCCGCACATGAAAAAGGGCCCCCGCCACGATGGCAGGGGCCCTTTTTTCTTGAAGCAGGCAGACGGTGTTAAAGAACCGCGAGCTCGCGATTGGACAGCGTGCCGCCATATTGCTTCTGAAGCCGGACCTTGCGCTCCAGATCGTCGAGGATCGCGCCCGAGAAATTGACCTCGCTCATATCCTCGATGAAGTTCAGGCCCCCCGGCGTATCGACATTGATCTCCATCATCTTGTCGCCTGCGATGTCGAGGCCGGTGAGATACATGCCGTCGTCGATGAGTTTGGGTCCCACGATTTCCGCAATGCGCAGCGCGGCATCTGGCGGGGTCACCATTTCCACCCCGCCGCCGGCCGAGATGTTGGAGCGGTGATCCTCCGTCTGGCTGAAGCGGTGGAGGCAGGCGTAGGTATCGTCGACCTTGAGCGGACGCCCATTGAGCGTGATCATGCGCAGGTCGCCCTCGCTCGCGGCGGGGAGATATTCCTGCACGATGGCATAGCCGTCGCGGATCACCGCCTCGACGATCTGGTTGAGGTTCTGCCGGTTTTCCTCGTTGATGATGAAGACGCCCTGGCCGCCCGAGCC
Organism: Croceicoccus hydrothermalis; assembly: GCF_022378335.1. Lineage (GTDB taxonomy): Bacteria > Pseudomonadota > Alphaproteobacteria > Sphingomonadales > Sphingomonadaceae > Croceicoccus > Croceicoccus hydrothermalis. The sequence continues at coordinate 51,484 of NZ_JAIQCI010000003.1, read as the reverse complement.
TTGCAGCGGCTTGATCACGCCCTTGTTGTCATGCGCGTCGAGGAAACGTTCGATTTCCGACGGTTCGCGGGTGATGGTGGTCTCGGGGCGGATTTCCTCGGGAAAATTCTGGAAATAGGTCTTGTTGACCGCGTCGGTCAGATGTTTCGGATCGTTCAATACGATGGTATTGTTGAGCGAGGCGAGCTGCGCGAACAGGAGGCTGGACGATGGTGCCCAGTCACGCTTGCCCATTTCCACCGCCGGGTCGCCGCGCAGCATGAGGATGTCCCAGTCCTTGAGCACGATGCGCCGCCGGTCGGGTTCGCCGCCGTGCAGATAGGCGAGATATTCGCTGTCGGTATCGAATTGCGCGTTCTTGCTCACATGCGCCATCGCGCAGATGCCGTCGGCCCAGTCGTAAATGAAATTGCCCAGCCCGACGAAGGCGACCTGATGCCCGCGCGCGATGGCTTTGCGGGCGAGGCGGATGGTGGTGTAATTGTCCTGCTCGGTCATCAGATCGTTGACGACAAAGGCGATGCGAATGGTCTCGCTCATGTTTCGGGTCTTTCCTGGTAAAGGGATTCCAGCGACAGGTTTCGCACCCGTGCCAGTCGTTCGATTGCGGGGGGATCGGTCACATAGGTCGGCAGGATCGCGGGACGGCGCACGATGCCTTCGTCCAGCAGATGTTCGAGCGTGGGCAATTGCTTCAACGCGAACTTGCCGAGGAACAGGATTTCGAAGTCGCCGCCATGGCGGAGATGGGCCAGCAATTCGGCCAGCCCCTTGAGATAAAGCGCATCCTTCGTCAGCCCGCCGCCGCGTTTCGCGCGCACGGCAGTGTCGAAGGCCATTTCATTGCCGATGGCGTGTTCTTCGGTCAGGCAGGCGTAGATGTTCGGGCCGCTCTCCTCCTTCACCGCCATATGGGCGGCGACCACCCGCGCGGCGAGCAGGCGCAGCCGCGCCGCGGGCAGATATCCGGCGAGATATTCGGCGAGGACGGCGATCCCCTCCTGCAACTCGTCATAATCGGCGAGCCCGCCCGCCAGCGTGAGCAGCGGTTGCATCCGCCCGTTGTGCCGGGTCACGACATGGGTGCCGACCTCGTGTTGGATGAGCGGGGCGACGCGGGCATGATGCGTGCGATAATCGAACGCGATGTGAAAATTGCCCATCGAGGTGTAGAGCGAGGTTCCCGGCGTTTCATCGACGATGACCCGGCATTCGAAGCTTTCGTCCGCGGCCTTGTATCGCGCGACCTCGGCCTCGGCGGCGTCGCGGACATGTTCGGCATCGACGTCGGAATTGTCGCGCGGGATCACCGGGACGTCGGCGAGAATGCGCTTTGCCGTGTCGAGCAATTGTTCGTCGACATGGCCGAACAGGTCGATGCTGGCCATGATGAAGCCGTCGCAATCGCGCATCCGGACAAGCTCGATCTGCCGGTCGAGTTCGCGCTGCTTTTCAAGGAGCAGTGCCTGCACGCGCGGGTTCGCGATGTCCCGCACGGGGAGGTCGAACAGCTCCTTACGAAAACCGGGTGCATCGTCGACGAGCCCTTCGCCATAGGTGCTGTCCGGCATGGTGCGAAAGCCGGACGCCTGGAATTCCACCGCGATATCATCGATATTCACAGGCGTCAGCCGGGTCAGCCAGTCGATCCGCATGTCCATTTTGGCGAGCCGCTTGTCGACCTCGATCGCGGCATCGCAAAGGGCGGCGGCCCGTCTTTCTTTCACTTCGCTATGGGTCATTTCGCGGGCGCGGGCATTTGCGAGAGGTGACGGCGGGCGTTTTCCACCGCGGCGAGGAACCCTGCGCGCAGGTCCTGCATCGCGAGGATGTCGGCGCTCTGCCCCCATTCGTCCATGAACACCTTCTTGAATTCCAGCGTCATGATACAGGCCGCATCGCCATATTCGGCATGCATGGTTTCGGGGAAATTGCCCCCGTCCTCCCACCGGACATTGACCGCGACATGCGGCTCCCGCCCGCGCAGGGGCGCGGCGCGGAGCGTTTTGACGAACGCGTCGAGGAGGCCGCCGTACACATCCTTGTTCATCGTGGTCGCGCCGATGTCGATGTCGGGATTGTCCGCAGGGCTCGCCGGTTCGCCGTCCGGCCCGTCGCGCCGGTGATTATAGCTGTGGAGGTCGAGGATGAGGATACGCCCGTGTTCGGCGATCATCGCCTCGATCCGGGCGCGGATCGTGGCGTAGAATTCGGCGTGAAGGGCGAGCGAAGCGTCCTTCTCCGCCTGCGGCATGTCCGGGTTCCAGACCTTCAGGCCCCAGGTGTCGTCGGGGTCGGTCGTCACCGCCATGTCGGCGGAGCGGTTGAGATCGAATTCGAACCGCGAACGGTTGGCGCGAAACAGTGTGTCGCCCGCCGACAGGAAGAAATCGGTGAGCGGATCCTCCTCGCGCAGGCGGTCGACCTCGCCCAGTTCGAGCCAGGGTTGCAGCGATTTGCGGATGGTGTGCCCGGCGTGGATCGCGGTGATCATGACCGGGCCGGACTGCACGATCATGTCCCATGGGGCATTATCCTGCGCATCGTGGTCAGGCGCGGTGGAGTCGGCGGTTGTATTCTGCATGGTATTCCGAACGCGGACGGCGCGCGTTCTGTTCCAAGACAGATCGGTGACATCCGCCCCGGCCGCGCGAATCGCGGCCGGGGCAGGTGATGCTTTGCCCTAGTGGACGTAGGCCTTGGGAAGCTGGCTTTCATCGAGATTGCGATAGCGTTCGCGCAGCCGCGTCTGATGATTGTCGAGCGGTTGTTCCACCCCGTCGATGAACACCCGCACCGGGGCCGAGGAGATTTCGAGCGGATCGCCATCCCACAGCACCGCATCGCCATGCGCGCCGGGCGCGAGCACGCCGGAGCGGCCCCCCTGTCCCGAAATCTGCGCAGGGATCGAGGTGATCGCCGCGAACGCCTCGCCCCAGCTCAGCCCCGTGGCCCCGTCGAGCCGGGACAGCCCGACCAGATTGCCCGCATACTGCGGGGCGTAACGCGGCTGCTCCATGTCCATGAATGGGCCGATCGCGACGGTCACCCCGGCATCGACCATGCGGCCGATATTGCTCTGCGTGGAGGCCAGCTGCTCGAACCGTTCGGGCAGGTCGAGCAATGCCGCCGCGATCACCGGCACGCCGGCGGCGGCGATCCGTTCGGCGACCATCCACCCTTCGGCTGCGCCGACGAGCACGAGATCGAGCGCGGCGAACTCCTCTTTCAATGCGAGCCCGGCGAGAATGTCCGCGGCCCGGTCTACCTGCACGTAAAGCGGCTGCGTCCCGTTCACCACCGGCACCAACGCGGCGGCATCGAACCGGCTCAACTCCACGTCGGTGCCGCGATCGGTCGCATCGTCGGCCAGCCGCGGATCAAGCGGGAGATCGTCGCCGGTGCGCACGTTTTCGGGGCGAAGCTCGCCCCCGCGAATGCCCGACCGTTCGCCGAAATCGCGCGCCTCGCGCAGGGCGTTGCGCAGCAGGGCATGGGCCGCCACCCGGCTTCCGCCTGCGAGCCTGCCGCCGGTTTCGCCGATGGCAACCATCTGAAACGCGCGGGGCCGGGTCACGACATCGCGATCCGCGCCAAGGTCGATGATCGCGCCTTGCCCTGCAAAGATCGACCCCGAAGGATAGCCGATCACAGATGCACGGGTGACGCCGCCGGCGCGGCTGCTCATGATATGCTGATTCATCGGATTGATCGCGACCGAGAAATCGAGTGCGGCAGAAAACGGCGAGCGCCCGGCGGAGCGGTCATTGCTTTCATCGACCGCCGCCACGTCCCACAGGCCAAGATCGGTAAGCGGGGAAAACAGGCCCGGCGTCACCCACATGCCGGTGCCGTCGATCACGCGAATATCGGCGGGGACGGCCACGTTCGGCCCGGCGGCGACGACCTGTCCGCCGCGCACGACGACGCTGGCATTGGGAATTGGGTCGCGCACTTCGCCGGTGGCAAGCGTCGCATTGGTGATGGCGAAATCCTGCGCCACCGCCGGGGCAACGATCGCGGCGGAGGCGACCAGCGCCAGAAACGCGCTTTTCAGACGGCTCATTTGAAATCTCCCTCGCCGGGTTGTCCCAGCTCGAAATCGCTCACCGGACGGCGGGCGGGGTCGCGCGCATCGTACATCAGCGCGCCGTCGATCCACACCTTTTCAGGGCGGGAATAGACGGAGAGCGGGTCGCCGTTCCACAAGACGACATCGGCCATCTTGCCGCTTTCCAGGCTGCCGGTCATGGCGTCGATGCCCATCGCCTTTGCCGGGTTGAGCGTGAGCCAGCGGATCACCTCGGCATCCGAAATATCGATGCCCATGCGGCGGCCGTCTGCCTGCGCCTTGGCGGCTTCCTGGTTCAGGCGCTGAATGCCGTTCTGATCGTCCGAATGGATGACGACGCAGGCGCCTGCGTTCTGAAGCAAGGCGGCGTTTTCGGGGATGCCGTCATACGCTTCCATCTTGAAGCCCCACCAATCGGCCCAGATTGCGCTGCACACGTCGTTTTCGCGCAGCAGATCGCCGATCTTGTAGCTTTCGACCGCGTGGTGAAACGCCGAAACCCTGTAGCCGAACTCCTTCGCCATATCCATGACGAGCGCCATTTCGTCGGCGCGATAGCAATGGTTGTGGATGAGGATATCGCCGTCGAGCACGCCGGCCAGCGTTTCCTTGCCCAGATCGCGGTCCTTCCGGTCGCCGGCGGCGTATTCCTGCGCCTCGATCCAGGTTTGCCGGTTCACCGCGAAATTGCCCATCCGGGTCGAGGGGATGCGGCCACGGCTGCCATAGACACGCTTCGGATTTTCGCCGCACGCCATTTTCAGGCCATAGGGCGCGCCGGGGAATTTCATCCCCTGCACCGTGCGCGACGGCACGTTTTTCAGCGTCACCGAACGCCCGCCCATCAGGTTCGCCGAACCGGGAAGAATCTGCAACGCCGTCACCCCGCCATTGGCCAGCGCGCGGGAAAAGCCCGGATCCTGCGGCCACACCGAATGTTCGGCCCACACATTGGGCGTGGTCGGCGCGGTCGCCTCGTTCCCGTCGGAATGCGCATCGACGGAAGGGGAGGGATAGTCGCCGAGATGCGAATGGATGTCGATAATGCCCGGCGTCACGAATTTGCCGGTCCCGTCGATCCGGGTATAGCCGGCGGGCACGGCAAGGCCGGCATCGCCGATGCCGACGATCTCGCCATTTTCGAAAAGCACGGTTCCGTTCTCGATCCGGCCGCCCGCGCCATCGAACACGGTCGCCCCGACGAGAGCGGTCGGCATACCGGGATAGGGACGATAGGTGGAGGCATAGGGCACCTCGCCATTCGCGCTCGCGCCGCGCGGTGTTTCGCCGCCTGTGGTGGCACAGGCCGACACGGCGCCCGCCATCGCGATCGCGGCCAGCGACGCGCCGGCCCGTTTCATGGAATCGAAGATGTTCATGACATGCAAGGCAATGCCCTTTCCCCATTGTGGCGCAGCGGCGCTGTTCGGGCCGCGGCGCGCAAGCAAGTCCTTTGCCGGACGGGCGTAGTGTCCCGCATGCGCCGCCACAGTCAAGCGGCGGTGCGCGGGTTCTGAACAGCATGCTGCATGCGCGGCGTTTACCGTTTATAAACCTTCTTTATCCACATATGCGGCGATGCGCGCGAATGTTCGACCCTCGCTCCTGCCAAAGGAAAGCGCCGCGCAAGGCCGGGCCGGGAACGACCGCGTGAGCCGCGCGCTTTTGCCCCCGCTGCGCTTCGCGTCCGGGCGTGCCGGGCTTCGCCGGATCCTCGCGCCGGCTGATTACCATGCCCTCGGCCGGTGGGCGGGCGGACGGGTCTGCCTGCTGCTTGCGGCGACGATCCCTGTATTCACCGTGTTTTCGGATCGGGCCGGACCCTGGGTCATGGGGGCATGGTTCGCAATCATCTGCGCATTGTCGGCGGCACTGATCCGGATGGAACGGGGGTTTGTGCAGCAAGTGCATATCGTGCCACCCGCGCCGGATCGGCACCAGCATTGCGGCACGATCGGACTTGCCGCGCTGGCGTTCGCGCTGCCGACCGCGCTTTTCCCTGGCACCGCGATGGCGGGGCCGGGGCCGCATTTCGCGGCGATGCAGGTTTTGCTGTGTATCTATGTCGTGGCATTGGCGAGGGCGGCGCGCACCGCGCTGCTTTTCGCCGCGATCTTCGGCATCGGCGGGGCGGCCGGACTGCTCGTCGGCGGCGGGCTGGAATGGGGGGCGGGCGCCGCGGCGGCACAGCTTTGCACTGCGGCGCTTGCGGCGGCGGGGGCAGTTATCGCGGGCCGGCTCGTCACCGCTCTGGATACGGCGCGGGCGGGCGCGCGGGAAAGGGAGGAGACGCTTTCGCTCCTGCTCCGCGAGGCCGAGGATGACCGCGCGGAATGGCTTTGGCAGATCGACGGTGCGCGGCGGATGCGCCACGTATCGCCCCGCTTCGCCCAAACGCTCGGTATCGATGCGCTGGCGGCCGAAGGGCTGCCCCTGATCCAGGCGATTGCGGGTGAGGGGTGGGAAACCGGCGCGCTGCCCGCGTCGCTGCGCGATCTTGCCGAATGCTTGAAAGAGCGGAAGCCGTTTTCGAACATGATCGTCCGCGTGCATGTGAATGGGGCGGCGCGATGGTGGGCATTGTCGGGCACGCCGCTATGTGACGAAGGCGGCAGGTTCGCGGGGTTTCGCGGGGTCGGGTCGGACGTCACCGAACGCACTGACAATGCGCAGAAGGTCGCCCGGCTTGCCCGCTATGATCAGCTGACCGGCCTGCCCAACCGCATGATGCTGAACGAAGGCCTGCGCCGCGCGATGAGCGGCGCGGCATCGCCGCACGGGCGTTGCGCGTTCCTCATCATCGACCTCGACCGGTTCAAGACGGTCAACGATACGCTCGGCCATGGCATCGGCGACGGACTGCTGAGGCAGATGGCACAGCGCCTGCGCGCGATAATGGGTACAGGCGACATGTGCGGGCGGATGGACGGCGACGAATTCGGCATCGTCATGACCGGCGACGTCAGCGCGGAGGCGGTGCAGACGATGGCCGCCACCATTATCGAGCGATTGTCCCGGCCCTACGATATCGACCGGCATGCGGTGCATATCGGCCTGCGGATCGGATCGGCGACCTATTCGGGGGGCGGGGATACGGAGCAGTCGCTCATGCGGCGTGCCGATCTCGCGCTCGAACGCGCTAAGGAGGCGGGCGGGGGCATCCATCTCGCTTACGAGCCGGGCATGCAGGCCGAGGCGGACAAGCGCCGCGCGCTGGAGCATGCCTTGAACCAGGCGATCGAAAATGCGGAACTCGACCTGCAGTTTCAGCCGGTCGTGGATACGCAAAGCGAGAGCATCGTCGGGTTCGAGGCGTTGCTGCGCTGGAACAGTGCGGCGCATGGGCGCATCGGGCCCGATGTCTTCATCCCCATTGCGGAGCGTACCGGCGCGATCGTGCCGATCGGCGAATGGGTGTTGAACCGCGCCTGTGAAGAGGCGGCGAAATGGCCTGCGCATGTGCGGCTTGCCGTCAATGTCTCTCCCGAGCAGCTGCTCAATGAAAATTTCACGCCGGCCCTTTCCCATGCGCTCGACAGGACTGGGCTTGCGCCCGCGCGGCTGGAACTGGAGATGACGGAGAGCGTGTTCCTGCGCGACGGGGCGGCGGTACAGGCGACCTTCCGCCGGATCGAGGCGATGGGATGCACCATCGCGCTCGACGATTTCGGGACGGGCTATTCCTCGCTCGGCTATCTGCGCACGCATCGTTTCTCGACCATCAAGATCGACCGCAGCTTCGTGCAGGGCGCGACGAAGAACAGCGCGGAGAGCGTGGCCATATTGCGCGCCGTGGTCGCCCTGGCCGATGCGCTCGACATGACGACGACGGCCGAAGGCGTCGAAAACGACAGCGAGCTTGAAAATATCCGCCGTCTCGGCTGCACCCGGATTCAGGGGTTTCTTTTCGGAAGCCCGATGGATGCGCGCGAGGCGCTTGCCCTGTTCGGCGCGCAGGCCGTCACCTGAAGCCCCGCGCCGCGGCGGTTACGCGACGCTCAATCCGTCCATAACCCCTTCGAACAGGGCGCGGCCATCGGTGCCGCCATGCACCGGGTCCACGCTGCGTTCTGGATGCGGCATCATGCCCAGCACGTTGCCACCCGCGTTCAGCACGCCGGCAATGTCGCGCGCCGAACCGTTGCAGTTTTCGGCATATCGGAAGGCGACGCGGCCATCCCCCTCGATCCGGTCGAGCGTGTCTTCGTCCGCGAAATAATTGCCGTCGTGATGGGCGACCGGAATCGTGATGCGCGCGCCCGTTTCATAGCGCGCGGTAAACAGCGATGTGCCATTTTCCACGATCAGCGGCACCTCGCGGCAGATGAAGGAAATGCCCGCATTGCGCATCAGCGCGCCCGGCAGAAGCCCCGTTTCGGTCAGCACCTGAAACCCGTTGCACACGCCCAGCACCGGAACGCCGCGACCCGCCGCATCCGCAACCGCGCGCATGATGGGGCTTCGCGCCGCCATCGCACCCGAACGCAGGTAGTCGCCATAGGAAAACCCGCCCGGCACCGCGATGAAATCGAGTCCGTCCGGCAAGGTGGCATCGCCGTGCCAGATGCGCGTCGGTGCGCGGCCCGTGATCGTTTCGATGGCCACGGCCATGTCCCGGTCGCAATTGGAGCCGGGGAAGGTGATGACGCCTGCGGTAAAGCCCATTACGCCTTCTCTATCGTGTAATTCTCGATGACCATGTTGGCGAGCAGCTTGCGGCACATCTCGTCCAGTTGCGCGTCGCTGGTATCATCCGCGACGTCGAGCGCGATGAGGCGCCCGGCGCGCACGTCGTTGACGCCGGCAAAGCCCAGCCCTTCGAGTGCGTGGTGGATGGCGCGGCCCTGCGGGTCGAGCACGCCCGGTTTCAGGCTGACGTGGACATTTACCTTCATGGCGGGCCTTTCGCGAATGGGCTTTGTAACTGGCCCGCCGGTAATGCGACCGGCGGGGAAGGGCAAGTGGGCGCTATTTCTTGCCGCGCAGCTTGCGGTGGTGCGAAAGGTCGGCGACCTCGCTCGGCCCGTCTTCCTGCAACACGCCGAGCCGGCGGGCGACTTCCTGATAGGCATCTTCCTCGCCGCCCATGTCGCGGCGGAACCGGTCCTTGTCGAGCTTTTCCCCGGTGGTCATGTCCCACAGGCGGCACCCGTCCGGGCTGATTTCATCGGCGAGGATCACGCGCGCATAATCCCCGTCCCAGAGCCGCCCGAACTCCAGCTTGAAATCGACGAGCCGGATGCCGACCGCGGCGAACATGCCGACGAGGAAATCGTTCACCCGGATCGCCATGCTGGAGATGTCCTGCATCTCCTCGTTCGAGGCCCAGCCGAAGCAGGCGATGTGTTCCTCCGCGATCAGCGGATCGCCCAGCGCATCGTCCTTGTAATAATATTCGAGCAGGGTGTGCGGCAGCGGTTCGCCTTCCTCCAGACCCAGCCGTTTGGAGATCGAGCCGGCCGCGACATTGCGCACGACGACCTCGATCGGGATGATCTCGCACTGCCGCACGAGCTGTTCGCGCATGTTCAGCCGGCGGATGAAATGCGTCGGGATGCCGATATGCGTCAGGCGGGTGAACACGAACTCGCTGATGCGGTTGTTGATGACGCCCTTGCCGTTGATGGTGCCGCGTTTCTGCGCGTTGAAGGCAGTGGCATCGTCCTTGAAATACTGAATGATGGTGCCCGGTTCCGGGCCTTCATACAGGATCTTGGCCTTGCCTTCGTAGATCTGGCGACGTCGCGACATTGCAGTTCCTTGGTCAATCGTCGGTTTCGGCATGCAGGTCCACCGATTCGGCGGCGGCGCACCCTGCCGGGGCGAAGGTCTGCCCCTTATGGCAATTGCGGCGTTCGCGCAACGAAGCGCGCCTATCGCCCGTCGTCATGCGGCGCGGCGGCCTGCATCGCGTTCATCTCGTCCTTCGCCTTGTCGATGAGCGGGCCGAGCGTCGCGCGTTGCACCAGCACCGAAAACAGCACGGCGGCGAATGTCGCGGCGAGCAGCAGGTCCCGGATCGGCCCGGCCGGCAGGGTCAGCACGAGCGCGATGGAAATGCCCCCGCGCAATCCGCCCCAGATGAGCACGCGGCGGGCCGCAGGCTGATTCGTGCCGCGCCGCAGCCGCACGGCCAGCAGCGAAGCGCGCACCGCGATGGCGCGGGCGAGAAGGGCGATGGGGATCGCCGCCATCCCGACCCAAAGCTGATTCCAGGCCGGCACGATGGCGATCACCTCCAGCCCGATAAGCAGGAACAGCGCGGAATTGAGCAATTCGTCGATCACCTCCCAGAACTTGATGAGATAATCGCGGGTCGTGTCGCTCATCGCGTGAAGCGTCCCCTGATTACCGATGAGCAGCCCGGCGACCGCCATCGCCAGCGGGCCGGAGATATGAAGACGCGTGCACAGCGCATAGCCGCCCATGACGACGGCCAGGCTGATCAGCACCTCGATCGGGTAATCGTCCATCGACCGCATCGCATAAAACGCCGCCGTTCCGGCGATGAGGCCGACGAGGATGCCGCCGCCCGCCTCGATCGCGAAGAGGCGCGCACCCTCCGCCACCGAAAAATCCGCACCCGACACCGCCGCGCCCAGCAAGATGGTGAAGACGACGATGCCAACACCATCGTTGAACAGGCTTTCGCCCGTGACCGTCGCCTGCAACAAGGGTGGCACCTTCATCTGCTTCATGATGCCGAGCACGGAAACAGGATCGGTCGGTGCGATCAACGCGCCGAACACGAAGCACCAGATCATCGGCAATCCCATGCCGAGCAGCATGACGAAGCCATAAAGCGCCAGCCCGACAAGCACGGTCGAAAGCACCACGCCAATGGTCGAGAGCAGCAACACCGGCAGCCATTCGCGCCGCAACGCGCCAAGATCGACGTGAAGCGCCCCGGCAAAGAGCAGGAAGCTCAGCATTCCTTCGAGCAGCGTGTCGGAAAAATTCATCCGGACGAGCATGTCCGCGACCCAGTCGTCCATCGCGAGGCCGGGCGCGATCGCGTTGGAGATCAGCAGCAGTACCGACACCGCCGCCCCCATCACGGTCAGCCCGATCACATTGGGCAGCCGCAGGACATGATAGTTCACCCAGCCCAGAACGGCGGCGGCCACCGTGACGATGGCGGCGAGGTCGAAAGCGGAAAGCGGCGCGGCGGAATGGTTCATCCCTGCGTGTCTAGGGTCAAAACAGCCTCGCGCAAAGCCGGCGTGTAAAAAGCGCCGCGCCGCGCTCGCTTATCCGGGCATGGCCGCGGGCGGACCCACCGGTTTTGCGAGCCGCAGCACAAGCCAGCCGCCGATCGCCGCGATGACCGACCCGCCCAGCACGCCGAGCCGGACCATGTTCTGATCCGTCGGATCGGCAAAGGCGAGGCCGCCGATGAACAGGCTCATGGTAAAGCCGATCCCGCACAGGAGCGACAGCCCGTAGACATGCAGCCACCCCGCATTTTTGGGCAAGGGCGCGAGCCCCGACCGCACCGCGGCGAAGATGGCACCGAAAATGCCGATCTGTTTCCCGACGACGAGGCCCAGCGCGATGCCCAGCGGCAGCGGCGTGAGAACCGCCGCCGCCGACATGCCGCCAAGCGCCACGCCCGCGTTGAAAAAGCCGAACAGCGGGATGATGCCGAATGCCACCCATGGATGGAGCCCGTGTTCGAGCCGGTGCAGCGGGGCGTGCCCCTCCGCATTGCCCGGCCCCGCGAGCGGCACGGTGAGCGCGACCGCCACACCCGCAAGCGTCGCGTGAATGCCCGACAACAGCACTGCCGCCCAAACGCCCAGCCCGACGATGGCATAGACCCACAGATTGCGGACCCCCATCCGGTTGCACACGATGAGCAGCGCCAGCCCCGCAAGACCCGCGCCCAGCCATGGCAGCGACAGATCCGCCGTATAGAACAAAGCGATGATCATCACCGCGACGAGATCGTCGATCACTGCGATCGCGGTCAACAACACCTTGAGCGAAGTGGGCGCCCGCGAGCCCAGCAGCGCGAGAATGCCGAGTGCAAAGGCGATGTCGGTCGCCGCCGGAATGGCCCAGCCGCGCGCGAGCGCAGGATCGCCGCCCGCCACCAGCATGTAGATGATCGCCGGCACCGCCACCCCGGCGCCCGCGGCCAGCGCGGGCAGGATGCGGCTCGCCCCCGTGGACAGTTGCCCTTCGATGAACTCGCGCTTGATCTCCAGCCCGACGAGCAGGAAGAACAGCGCCATCAACCCGTCATTGATCCAGTAATCCACGGTCAACGGGCCGAGATAGGTCGCCTTTATCGCGAAATATCCGGTGCCGAGCGCCGTATTGGCGACCAGCATGGCGGCGGCGGCGGCCCCCATGAGGAGAATGCCGCCGGCCGCCTCGACCTGCATGAATTCGCGCAGGGTCTGGATGATACTGCGTGGGTGGAGCCGCTTTGCCATAAATGTCCTGCTTGTCTGCCTTCCTGCCATGCATGGCAGGAAGGAGCCGCAGGGCCAAGGCGCAAGCTAGATCGAGAAACGAATTGCAACACGGATGTCGCGGCCGGGCATGGGCACGAAATCCTTGGTCAGGCTGGCATGGCGGCGCGCGGTCACGTCGAACAGGTTGTTGGCCGACACGATCAATTGCGTATCGTTGGTATCGCCGAACGGGTGCCATCCCGCCGACAGGTTGACGAGCGTGTAATCGTCGGTGGGCGTCTCGAACCCGGCGACGTCGTCCTGTGCAAAGGCATGCTCGACCTCCGCCCGCATCGAGAACGGACCGGCCTCCGCCTCGATCCCCGGCAGGATGCGCAGCGGCGGAATGCGCGGCAGCGGCGTGCCGTCCGCCAATTGCGCGTCGATGTAATCGAACACGAGATCGCCGCGCAGCGTGAACCCGTCGCGCACCACGAAGGGCGCCGCGATCTGCCCCTCCAGCCCGAGCCAGCGCGCATCCCCCTGCGCATAGGCGAACAGGGGCAGGCCGTCGATCTCCCGCCCGGTGTCGCTCGCATAGATGAAATCGTCGAACCATTGGCCATAGGCCGCGAAATGAACATGGGCAGGGCCGATATCGCCATCGATCCACCCTTCGAGACCCCATGCGCTCTCCGTCCCGAAATCGGTATTGCCGAGTTCGTAGGATTGAGTCGCGATATGCGCGCCGTTGGAGAATAGCTCCTCCGAACTCGGGGCACGTTCGGCGCGCGATCCCGTGATACCCGCACGCAGACCACGCGACAGGCGGCGCGACACCGTCGCCGCGCCCGACACCGCGTCGAAATCCCGGTCCACCGCCATCGTCTCCTCGCTTTCCAGCGCGGTCATCACCGCGTTGGAGGATACGCTGCTGCGTTCGTACCGGGCGGCGAGGTCCAGCTCCCACGGGGCGAAATCGAATTCCTGGAGCGTGAAGATGCCGAACTGGTCGCTTCGGCTGGCAGGGACGAAGGCTTCGGCGCCAATCGCGTCGAAATCGCGCGTATAAGCTTGCGCGCCGGTCACGCCGCTCCACCGTCCGCGCTGTGCCTGCACGAGGTCGAGCCGCCCTTCGAACGCCTGGCTGAAAAACCGGGTGCCGACTTCGGCGCCTTCGAATTCGGTATGCTCGTAATCGGCGTATCCGGCGCGGACGCGAATACGGTCGAGCATGCCGCCGCCTGTATCGACCTCGGCCCGGACGTCGCCGCGCCACTGCCGCAGGTCGATGCTCACGCCGTCCCCGCCATGGCCGTGTTCCTCGTGATCATGGTCGTGATCGTGTTCATCGTCGTGATCTTCCCCGGCCTCTTCCTCCCCATGGGCATGTTCCGCGCCGGGACGTTCGGGGACGCCATAACGGCTGTCGAACAATCCGACCGAGAAGCCGAGCGAACCGGTGTCGGTGATGACGGACAGCCCGCCGCCCAGCGTGTATTGCCGGCTCGCGCTATCGGGCACGCGGCCCCGGCGATTGGCGAGTTCGAGCGCTTCTTCCGCTTCGTCCAGACGGCCTTCTGCGCGCTCCTCGGCGGCGATGGCGGTCTGCTCCGCGCGGAGGCGGGGGCCGAGGACATAGCCGCCGGCCTCGAAATCGTCCGTTTCGCCATAGCTGCCATCGACGTGCAGCACGATCCGCTCCGACAGGGCCAGATCCGCCGCCGCGCCGCCGCGCCGCTCGTCCGCATTGGTGCCGAGCGTGCCGGTCGCCTGAAGATCGAAGCCGCCGGTCGGCATGCGGCGCGGGATGCGACGGTCCACCACATTGACCGCGCCGCCGATCGCCTGGCTGCCGTAGAGCAACACGGCGGGACCGCGCAGAACCTCGATCCGCTCAGCGGTGAGCGGGTCGATCGCCACGCCGTGATCGGCGGAATTGGCCGACAGGTCGAGTGCGCCCAGCCCATCGGTCAGCACCGCGACACGCGAGCCGGTAAAGCCGCGCAGCACGGGCCGGGAGGCACCCGGCGCGAAGGATGTGGCCGAAACGCCGGGCTGCCGCGCGAGCACGTCGCCGACCTGACCGCTCATGTTCCGCAGCAGCTCGGCATCCTCCACCACCGATTGCGCCGACAGCACGTCGAGCGTGCGCAACCCGTCGACCGACACGATGATCTCCATGTCGTAATCATCGGCGGACGTGTCCGCGGGCGGCGGCATTTGCGCCGCTTCCTGCGCCAGAACCGGGGTGGACAGGGCAAGGAGCGAGGCAGCGGCAAGAAAGCGCGGGGTGCGCGAAATAGGCATGAGAATCGAAAATCCCTCTACGGAAGCGATGAATTGCATGGTGTAATGTTGTATCATTACGATCGTGCGCAAATCTTCGCAAGCCCCGCAAGCAGGTTCGCAAAGATTTTCGGAAGGGATCAGACGGAAGGAACCGGGCGTCAGCGACGGCCCGGGGGCATCAGGCGACCCACGGCCCCTGTATTGCGAGCGTCATCGCAGGGCTGTACGCATTGACGAACAGGGTCTTGCCATCAGGCGAAAAACAGGCGCCCGCAGGCTCCGTCTGTATGCGCAGCCGCCCCAAGGCATAGGGCCGCCCGTCCGGCGTAATCCCGCGCAGATGATTGTCGACCACCTCGGTATAGGCATCCTCGCACACGATGAGATGGCCGTTCGGCGCCACGGTGAGATTGTCGCCATAGTTGAACTGCTTGATATCGCTCGATTCGAAGAACAGCTGCAGCCGGTCGCTGCGCGGGTCGAGGCGGAAGATCTGCCCCAGCTTCTTCGCCCCGCCGGAGGTGCAGCAGAAGAACATCTCGCCATCGCCCATGTGGATGCCTTCGCCCCGCGCGAACACGGTCGCGCCAAGCGCCGCGCCGCGGGTGCGCAGATCGTCCTCGGGCGCCTCCACATTGTCGAGATCGATCCAGCGGACGCGCCATTCGCTGCCCGGCGGCATTAGCGTTTCGGTCCAGTTGCGGCTGTCCTGCGGCCCGGACATCAGCGCCAGCGCCTGCAGCCGCCCGCCCTCCGCAAGCCGCCCCTGCGTCGTGGGCGTGAAGCGATAGAGCAGCGAATCGTCGCGGTCCTCGGTCAGGTAAACCATGCCCGTGGCCGGATCGACGATCGCCGCCTCGTGATTGAAGCGTCCCATCGCGGTCAGCGGGACCGGATCGACCAGCCCTTCATGCGCGGCGGGCACCTCGAAGACATAGCCGTGATCGCGCGACAGCACCCGGCCGCCCGAACCCTCGCCCGCGCGGGACGTGTTTTCCTCGCACGTCAGCCAGCTTCCCCAGGGGGTCGTGCCGCCCGCGCAATTGCGGATCGTCCCGGCGAGCGAGCGATATTGCCGCTCCACCCGCAACGTTTCGGGGTCGAGCACCAGTGTCGTCGTCCCGCCCGCCAGCGCGGCGCCGCCGATATGGTCGTAATGGCTGGCAAAATCGCCGGCGGCATCGTGCTGCGGCTGAAGCTCGTGATTGCGGACGAGTGCGATCCGCCCGTCGGCGAGCAGGAAGCTGCCCATGCCATCGGCGCGGTCGGGCACGCGGGCGCCGTCGTCCATCGCATCGCCCAGCCGGGAAATGACACGGTAGGAAAACCCCTCCGGAAGATCCATCAACCCGGCCGGATCGGGCACGAGTGGCCCATAAAGCTGTGCCGCCGGCGCCGGGTTCAACCCGGTGCGCCCGGCCATGCACCCGGTGGCGAGCAGCGCGCCGAACGCGCCCGAGGTGTTGCGCAAAAAGCCGCGCCGATTGACCGAACCCATCATGATAACCCTTGAAACCATTTTCCGCGCCCGCCTTAGCCGCTCTCGATGACAGCGCCAAGACACCCCGCGACTGCCTCCGGTGGACAGGTTCCGCCGATCATGGCCGGGCGCGCCATCGGGGGCGGTGATCGGATGAACGAATTTGGAACCCGATGCTCTCTCATGCGCTTAGCGGGCAAGAAGCGGGAGCCATCTAACGTGAAGACCAAGCTTATCATCAACGGACAGGATCGCGACCTCGACGCCGATCCGCGTGTCACCCTGCTCGACGCGCTGCGCAATCATCTCGGGCTTCCCGGCGCGAAGAAAGGGTGCGACCATGGGCAGTGCGGGGCATGCACCGTGATCGTGAACGGCCGGCGGGTGAACAGCTGCCTGACGCTGGCGTGCATGCACGACGGCGATGCCGTCACCACGATCGAGGGGATCGGCATGGCCGACGATCTCGATCCGCTGCAACAGGCGTTCGTGCGGCACGACGGCTATCAATGCGGCTATTGCACGCCGGGGCAGATCTGCTCCGCACGCGCCATGCTGGACGAGGCGGAGGCCGGCTGGCCCAGCTTCGTCAGCGAGGAGATGGATGGCGCCATCGACCTATCCCAATTGTCGGACGAGGAAATTTCGGAACGGATGAGCGGCAATATCTGCCGCTGCTCCGCCTATTCCAACATCGTCGATGCCATTCGCGAAATCGCGCACGAAAAGCAGGGAGCATCGGCATGAGGCCGTTCGAATTCCAACGCTGCGACACCGTCACCGATGCGCGGCAGGCGGGTGCCGATGGGTCGCGCTTCATCGCGGGGGGCACCAATCTGCTCGACCTCATGAAGCTGCAGATCGAGACGCCGGACGATCTCGCCGACATCAACCGCATCGGGCTCGACACGATTGACGAGACGGACGAGGGCGGTCTGCGCATCGGCGCGCTGGTCCGCAATTCCGACTGCGCCGCGGATGCCCGCATCCTGCGCGATTATCCCGTGCTGGCCCGTGCGATCCTTGCAGGGGCCAGCGGCCAGTTGCGCAACCGCGCGACCACCGGCGGCAACCTGTGTCAGCGCACGCGGTGCAGCTATTTCTACGACACCGCGATGCCCTGCAACAAGCGCGAGCCGGGCACCGGTTGCGGCGCACGTGGCGGGCAGAACCGCAACATGGCCGTTCTGGGCACGAGCGAGCATTGCATCGCGACCTATCCCGGCGACATGGCGGTGGCGATGTATGCGTTGGGCGCGACGGTGGAGATACAGGCCGCCGACGGGGGCACGCGCCTCCTGCCCGTGCGGCAGTTTCATCGCCTGCCGGGTGACGCGCCGGAACGCGACAACGAACTCGACGAAGGGGAGCTCATCACCGCCGTCCTCCTGCCGAAACCGGTGGGCGGAAAGCAGGGTTATCGCAAGGCGCGGGACCGGGCGTCCTACGCCTTTGCGCTGGTGTCGCTCGCCTCGGTGATCGAGGTTGCGGACGGCAAGATCGCCCGTGCTGATCTGGCGTTCGGCTCGCTCGGCACGCGGCCATGGCACGATCCGCGGGTGGAACAGCTGCTCGTCGGAGAGGCGCCGTCGAAGGCGCTGTTCGAAAAAGCCGCCGACACCCTGCTCGCCGAGGCGAAAGGCTTTGGCGGCAATGATTTCAAGATACCGCTCGCCCGCCGCATGCTGATCGCGACGCTCGCCGATGCGACGGGACTCAACGCCGCAGGAGAACCGGCATGACCGAGACCAGAACGATGGACCGGCCCGACCGCCGCAATATCCTCGACGAGGCGGCGCAGGGCGTCATCGGCACGCCGATGGACCGCCCCGATGGAAAGCTGAAGGTCAGCGGCACCGCGACCTATGCCCATGAATACAACCTGCCCGGAACGGCGTATGGCGTGCTGGTGCGCGCGACAACGTCTTCGGGCCGGCTCGCCCATGTGAACGAAACGTCGGTGGCGGATATCGACGGCATTCTGGGCGTATATTCGGATGAGCGTTTCCTGCGCAATCCGGCGCAGGGCGGCGCGAACGAGGCACCGGTACAGGGCACCGACATCGATTATTTCGGGCAGGCGGTCGCGCTGGTCGTCGCAGAGACGTTCGAGGCGGCCCGCGATGGCGCGACCCGGATTCAGCTCCGGCTCGACGCGGACGACGACGGCGTTTTCGACCCCGCATCGTCCCCGCCCGAAGCGCAACCGGACGAGGCGGTCGATCAGGGCGATCTTTCCGCCGCGATGGCGGAGGCCGCGCACAGCATCGACGTGACCTATACCACGCCCGGCCACAACAGCGCGGCGATGGAGCCGCATTGCTCCGTCGCGGAATGGCAGGACGGGAACCTGATCCTGCGCGGCAGTTACCAGATGCTGAAATATAACCGGAACGAGATTGCCGACGCGCTCGGCATCGACCCGGCCAAGGTGCGCATCCTGTCGCCTTATGTCGGTGGCGGCTTCGGGTCGAAGCTGGGCATCGCGCCGGAGGCGGTCGCCGCCGCCATCGCGGCAAAGGCGCTGAACCGCCCCGTATGCGTCGCATTGACGCGGCAGCAGGTGTTCGAAAACGTCATGCGCCGTTCGGAATCGAAGCAGCGCGTGCGTCTCGCCGCCGACAAGGACGGCAAGCTGTCGGGCCTCGGCCACGAGGCATGGGTGTCGAACCTGCCTGAGGAAAGCTTTGCCGAGCCGGTACTGCAGGCGACGCATTTCCTGTATGGCGGGGACAATCGCAAGCTCGATCTCTACCTCCACCGCGTCAATCGCATCTGTGCCGGGTCCGTCCGCGCGCCGGGGGAGGCGATCGGCATGCAGATACTCGAAAACGCGATGGACGAGCTTGCCCACGAGGCGGGCATCGATCCGGTCGAACTGCGCATTCGCAACATCCCGGACATGCACCCGGAAAAGGACATCCCCTATACCTCGCGCAAGATGGAAGAGGCGCTGCGTACAGGGGCCGACGCGTTCGGATGGGACAAGCGGCCCGAGAAACCCGCAACACGGCGCGAAGGCGAGTGGCTCGTCGGCATGGGCATGGCGACCGCGGCCCGCGTCAACATGTTGCAGGCATCGGAGGCGCGCGTCACGTTGAAGGCCGACGGGACCGCGATTGTCGAAACCGACATGACCGACATCGGGACCGGCACCTATTCCATCCTGACGCAGATCGCGGCGGAGATGCTAGGCCTGCCGAGCGAGCGGGTCACGACCATCCTCGGCGATACGGACCTTCCGCCCGCGGCCGGTTCGGGCGGGTCGTGGGGCGCGGCATCGTCCGGGTCCTCCGTCTTCGTCGCGTGCGAGGAAATCCGCGAAAGGATCGCCGAACGGCTGGATTGCAAACCCGACGCGCTTACGCTCAAGGACGGGCAGGCGATTTGCGGCAACCGGTCGACACCGCTCGCCGAACTGCTCGACAGCGACATCTGCGTCGAGGGCCGCATCGAAAGCGGGAAGCTGGCCGAAAAGGTGCAGAGTGCGACCTATGGCGCGCATTTCGCGGAGGTCGCGGTCAATGCGGTCACCGGCGAAACCCGCGTGCGCCGCATGCTCGGCGTGTTCGGTTGCGGGCGCATCCTCAATGAAAAGACCGCGCGTTCGCAATGCATCGGCGGGATGACATGGGGCTTGGGGATCGCGCTGCACGAAGATCTGATGTTCGATCTTCGCGACGGGCATCTGACCAATCGGGATCTGGCCGAATATCATGTGCCGGTGAACCTCGACGTGCCGCAGCAGGACGTGATCTTCATCGACGAGCGCGACGGCGAATCGAGCCCGATCCAGGCGAAGGGCATTGGCGAGCTTGGCATTTGCGGCGCGGCGGCGGCGATCACCAATGCGATCTTCAACGCAACCGGCGTGCGCGTGCGCGATTATCCCGCCACGCTAGACAAGATCATCGCCGAAATGGCTTAATCTTCCGTCCGCTCGGGGTCGGCGGCGTACAGATCCGCGGGGGTGTCGATATCGAGCGCCTCCGCGGCCGATAGGGGCAGGGTGACGATCGCGTGTGCGGGATCGCGCAGCAGGTTGCGCGCGCCCGTATCGCCCTCCGCCCCGGAAAGCTGCGCGAACCAGTCGCGCCCAAAAATCGCCGGCGGGCCGGGGGGCATGTCGTCCGGCCGCGCCGCGACCAGCGCGTCCCCGCGATCGCGCCCAGCGCGGAGCAGCGCGGCGATCGTTTCGTGCGAGATGCGCGGCATGTCGGCCAGCGTGACGAGCAGGAACCGCGCGTCGTTATCGGCGGCATATCGCGCGGCGAGGGCAAGCGAATGACCCATCCCGCGTTCCGGCGCCGTGTTGCGGATGACAGCCACATCGGCCCTGTCCCACCTGTCTGCCCGCGCGGGGTTCAGCACCACGGCACGCCCCGCAAAGGGAAGGCTGTCGAGCGCGGCCATGCTGGCGTCCAGCACGCGCGTCCCCATGATCGGCGCCGACAGCTTGTCCCCGCCGAAGCGCCGCGACAATCCCGCGGCCAACGTCACGGCAACGACCTGTTCGGGCGCAATCACGCCGGACCTGCGCGTTTCTCGATTCGTTCGTATTCGGCGACGATCTCGGCAAGCACCGACAGCGCGAGCACCGCCGGGTCGCGCGCCTGTGCGATGAGGCCGACCGGCCCGTGCATGCGCGCCATCGCGCCGGGTTCGAGTTCGCAACTTTCAAGGAACAGCGCGCGTTCCTCCCGCGCGGCGCGCCCACCCTGCGCCCCGACATAGAACGCCGGACCGCGCAGTGCCCATGGCAGGATCGCGCGTTCCCATTCGTGATCGTGGAACAGCACCACGACCGCCGTCCACGGATCGAGCGGCAGCTGAGGCGCCTGACCAAGCGAAAGGCCCGTGCCGTCCTCCCCATGCGGGCGGAGTGCGACCGTGGCCGCGCCGAAGGTTGCTGCCTGCCGCTCGAACGCGGAAAGCTCCGGCCCGGTGCCGACCGCGACGATCCGCAATTCGGGGATATAGTCGCGCGCGCCCTTGTCGCAGGGAAGAGTGATCCGTGCCGTCCGTCTTTCATTCAGCCGTGCGACGGCGCGGGACAGCAGCGCACGGTCGGGCGCGGGATCGACGCAGATGGCGATCCGCGATCCGCACGGCAGGCGCAGATCCATCGCATCGCCCGCCCCCCCGAAATGCAGCACCCGCGCCGGCCCGCCCTGCCGCGCCGCATCGACGAGCGCGGCCTCCAGGCATCCGTCCGCCATGCTGCCGACGACGCTGCCATCGGACTTCACGCAAAGCTGCGCACCGAGGCGGCGCGAAAAGCTGCCGTCGATCTCGACAATGGTGCATAGCGCGCCCCCGTCGGCGGCGGCACGCAGGGCGGCGGTGTCGTTATGCGGAAATTCGGGAACGGAAATGGGGCAATCTCGCTCAAGCTGCAGGGCCGGGTTGGCGTATGACGGGCCAACCGGCGCGGGTACAAATCGTTTCCCGATCCGCATAGCGACAGGAGCACAAGGACACCATGACCGATCAGTATACACCGCCCGAAGTGTGGACATGGGAAAAGGAAAACGGCGGCACGTTCGGCGCGGTCAATCGCCCAACGGCGGGCGCGCGGACCGAACGCGACCTGCCGACAGGCGACCACCCGTTTCAGCTTTATTCCCAAGGCACCCCCAACGGGCAGAAGGTGACGATCATGTTCGAGGAACTGCTCGCCGCCGGGATGGAGGCCGAATATGACGCATGGCCGATCCGCATCATGGAAGGTGACCAGTTTTCCAGCGGTTTCGTCGACATCAATCCCAATTCGAAGATTCCCGCGCTTCTCGACCGCAGCGGGGCCGAACCGTTCCGCATTTTCGAATCGGGTGCGATCCTCATGCATCTGGCCGAAAAATTCGGGATGTTCCTGCCCAGCGAGACGAAAGCGCGGGCAGAGACATTGTCCTGGCTGTTCTGGCAAATGGGCAGCGCGCCTTATCTTGGCGGCGGGTTCGGCCATTTCTACGCCTATGCGCCGGTAAAGATCGAATATGCCATCGACCGTTTCGCGATGGAGGCGAAGCGCCAGCTCGACGTGTTGAACCGCAATCTCGCCACCCGCGAATATCTGGCGGGCGACGACTATTCGATTGCCGATATCGCGACATGGCCGTGGTATGGCGCGCTGGTCATGGGGAAGGCGTATGACGCGGGCACGTTCCTTCAGGTCGAGGAATACGAGCATGTGCGCCGCTGGGCCAGGATGATCGGCGAGCGCAAGGCGGTGCGCCGCGGCCGGCTCGTCAATGATGTGAGCGACCGCGTCGGCGGCATCGCGGAACGGCACGATGCCGCCGATCTCGACGCACTCGATACCTAGGCGTCGATATGGGTGAGCGGGCAAGATGGCTTTGCTACGCTCCGCTCTACCCATGATGATGACGGCGTCGTCCGCACGATGACGGAGTGACCGGAACCTTACGGGTCCGGCCACCCCTTCTACGCTCATTTCGCATGAGAGCGATAATCGGTGCGGTAACGCTGGCCATCCATGCGGGCATTCGCCGGCGAATTGGGCGTGACATGCCCATCATTCGCAAAACCCTCTCGACGCGAACGGTGCGATTGACGACAAGGTTGCAAAGCACAAGAGGCGAGGGGACTTTCGACACATGCTGAGCTGGATCGGGCTGATCGGCGGTCTGGCGCTGCTGATCTGGATGACGGTGCGGGGTATCGACATTCTGATCGCGGGGCCGGTCGCCGCCTTTGTCGTGGCGGTGACGGCGGGGCTGCCGCTGCTGCCGCCGCTCGCCGGTTCATTGCCAGGCGGGGGGGCAGCGCCCGATTTCGCCAGCAGCTACATGGCCGGATTTGCGAGCTTTCTTGCCGACTGGTTCTTCATGTTCCTGCTGGGCGCGATATTCGGGGAGGTGATGGCCGCATCCGGGGCGGCCACATCGGTGGCGCGGGCGATCACGCGGCGGCTCGGCAGCCGTTATGCGCTGGCCGCGACGGTGCTGGCCTGCGCCGTGCTGACCTATGGCGGGGTCAGCGTGTTCATCGTCGCCTTCGCGGTTTACGGCCTTGCCGTCGAATTGTTTCGGGAGGCGGACCTGCCGCGCCGCTTTATTCCTGGCGCGCTGGCGTTCGGGTCGGTAACGTTCACGATGACGAGCGCCGGATCGCCTGAGATTCAGAATCTCATCCCCATGCCCTTCCTCGGCACCGATGCCTATGCCGGGTGGCAGGTCAGTATTGTCGTCGCCGCGTTCATGGCCGCACTCGGCTATGCGTGGATCGCGCGGATGGTGCGGCATGCCGTCGCCGGTGGCGAGCGTTTCGCCGCCCGCGCGACCGATGCGGATTTCGCCGTGGATACGCGGCTGCCGTCACCGTTGCTGGCGATGCTGCCGCTTGTGGGCGTGCTCGGCATGTTTTTGTCGACGCAGGATTTGGGCAAATGGGCACTGGTCGCCGCGCTTTTGACAGGGGTGGCGCTCGCCTGCATGGTGGGATGGGCGCAGCGGGGGCAGTTTCCCGCCGTATTCTCCCGCGGGGCGACCGGTGCGGTCGTGGCGATCACCAACACTTGCGCCGTTGTCGGGTTCGGCTCGGTCGCGAAACTGTCGCCCGCCTTTGCCGATGCGCTCGCCGCGGTGCAGGATATTCCGGGGAGCCCGCTCATCGGGGCGGCGGTCGCGGTGACCGTGATCGCCGGCCTTACCGGGAGCGCGTCCGGCGGACAGACGATTGCCCTGCCTCTCATCGCGCCGCATTACCTCGATGCGGGGGCGGACCCGGCGGAATTGCACCGGACCGTGGCAATTGCGTCGGGCGCGCTCGATAGCCTGCCACACAATGGCTATGTCGTGACGACGATCCGCGCGGTGTGCGGCGAAACCCATGCCAGCGCCTATACCGCGGTGGGGGCGACCACGGTGGTGGTGCCGGTGCTCGGCACGATACTGGCGCTCGCGCTCTTTACCGCGTTCTGACCCTCGTGATCCGGGGCCGCGTCACATGGGAAGCGTCACAGGCGGGGAAGCGTCACAGGCGGGGAAGCGTCACAGGCGTGGAAGCGTCACAGGCGGGGAAGCGTCACAGGCGGGGAAGCGTCACAGGCGGGGCAGGGTGACCCCGCGCTGCCCCATATATTTGCCCGCGCGGTCGGCATAGCTGATCTCGCACGGCTCGTTCCCCTGAAGGAAGAGGAACTGGCACGCGCCCTCGTTCGCGTAGATCTTGGCCGGAAGCGGCGTGGTGTTCGAAAACTCGAGCGTGACATGCCCCTCCCAGCCGGGTTCGAGCGGGGTCACGTTCACGATGATTCCGCACCGCGCATAGGTCGATTTGCCGAGACAGATGACCAGCACGTCCTTCGGCACGCGGAAATATTCGACCGTGCGGGCCAGGGCAAAGCTGTTGGGCGGGATGACGCACACGTCCGTCTTGCGGTCGACGAAGCTGTTGGCGGCGAAATCCTTGGGGTCGACCACGGCGGAATCGACATTGGTGAAGATCTTGAATTCATCCGCCACCCGCGCGTCATAGCCATAGGACGACAGGCCGTAGGATATGCACCCGTCGCGGCGCTGCGCCTCGGTGAAGGGTTCGATCATCGCATGGCTTTGCGCCTGTTCGCGTATCCAGCGGTCCGATTGTATCGCCATCCGGTATCCCTCCTGCCTCTGCCCGTATTCGCGACCGCCTGCGATGCCGCATCATCGCGCGCGGTGCAATCCGTTTGGCTATCGCGCCACAATCCAGCGCAGCGGAACATCCACCGGCCCCGTTTCACGCGCATCGTTCGCGGTCCAGTAATCCCAGGCCCGCCTGCCATATTCCGGCATCATCCAGTTGCGCGTCAGCCATAACGGCCGCTGCGACCGCGCGGCAAAGCCGTATTGCGCCTCGAATGCCGCATCGGGGGCGAGGATCGCGCGCTTGCCTGCGTGCATCTCGATCTGGTTGAGGAAGGTGACGAGTTCCGCCTCCAGCGCGGCATCGCGCACGCGCGGTGTGCACGCCTCGCCATTGCCGCGCAGCACGACGGCGGGAGGCAACAGCACCGATGCGCGCGGCACCAGCGTCATGAAATTCGCCGATTGCGCGTCGGCGCTGCGGCAGGGGTCGAAGATGTGCACCGCGCCGACCGAAAGCCCCGCGGCGAGCGCCCGCTCCATCTCGCCCGAGGCGGCGGGATTGCGACCGTCGGCGCCGATGCTCGCGGTAATATAGGCGAAGCGCGCGCCCAGCGTCGGGAGCGCCTCCATGCGAATGTCGCGCTCCTACTCGCCAAGCCAGACGCCCTGCAACGGATATTCCGACAGGTCCGGAGCCCAGTGCGATGCCCGCCACCATGCCGCCGCCCCGCCGATCAGCGCCAGCGCGAGGGCGGCAAGCACGACCGTGCGCCAGATGCGCCGGGATTTTCGCCGGGCCATGCGCGCCTCAACCGCGAATGTGCAACACGCAGATCAGCGTGAAGAGACGGCGCGCGGTGGCGAAATCGGTTTCCACCTTGCCCTCTAGCCGTTCGACCAGCAATTCCGCCGCGCGGTTGTGGACGCCGCGCCGCGCCATGTCGATGGTTTCGATTTCCTGCGCGCTGGCCTTTCGGATCGCCTGGTAATAGCTGTCGCAAATGGCGAAATAATCGCGGATCGGACGGCGAAACCGGGCCAGCCCGATAAGCAGCGTTTCGAGCAATGTTTCCGATTCGTCCGAAATTTCGATCGACAGGCGCCCGTCCACCACGGCCAGATTCAACCTGTACGGGCCGACATGCCCGTTGCCGAAGGCGCGCAGCGGTTTGAAGCTGTTTTCCTCGATCAGGTCGAAGATCGCGATCCTGCGTTCCTGCTCGATATCGGGGTTGCGCCACAATATCGTCGCTTCGTCCAGGGTGACGTCGATGATGCGGGGGTCGGCCATTATGACACAGCCATTGCAAATGCAGCGATGCGGCACAAGCGCTGGTGTCGCTACTCCACCGTCTTTCCAATATCGGCGAGGTCGGCGGGCGTGTTGATATTGGCCGGCGGGCAGGGGGCATCGACCATGCGCGCGCCCGACAATTGCGCGAAATGGACAAAACTGTTCCGCCCCGGCCCGGTCAGCAAGCGTTCGAGCACCGGCAGCGTCGTAACGGGCCAAAGCCCCACGACCGGCTGCGACGAAAAGCATGCCGGCCCGGGCGAGAGCAGCGCCGGCGTGTCGGCGGGCAATCCCACGCTGTCCACCCCGCACGCCAGCACCGCGCCATAACCGCCATCGCGCGCATGGCGCAGCGCCCCCGCCAACCCGCCGAGCGGGCCCATGTCGGCCGCCGGCCAGTCGGCGACCGTGGTGGCGGGCGCCTCGACACGGCCCGCCACCACGACATCGCCGCACCACGCCCGCAATTGCCGCACCGCCCGGTCAATCAGTGTTTCGCCATCGAGCAGGGCCAGCGCCTTATCGCTGCCGAAACGGCGCGATTGCCCGCCGGCCAGCACGCATCCCATCAACATGTCCGCCATCATTCGCCTTTCCCCGCCCAATCGCCCGAATGCGGCGCAATAGACCGCCGGTCCCGGTGTTCGTTGTTGACGGATGCCATGTCATCGGGTCAATCCCCTCGCATTGCATCGATGCTTTCACCCGACGCGAAAGGCGCAAGGCTCCTTCCATGTGGCAGCTCTACCAATTCCCCCTGTGCCCCTTCAGCCGCAAGCTGCGCCTGTTGATGAGCGAGAAGAACATCGCCTTCACGCTGGAGCGGGAGAACCCGTGGGACACGCGTGAGGCGTTCTATCTCATGAACCCGACCGGGCGCACCCCCGTCGTACGGCATAGCGAGAAGGGCATCGTGCTTGTCGACAGCAAGGCGATCGCCGAATATTTCGAGGAAACGGTCGACAAGAACCCGATGATCAACGGCACCGCGACCGGGCGGGCGGAAATTCGCAGGCTGGTCGCGCTGTTCGATGAAAATTTCTATGGCGACGTGGTCGCGCCGTTGACGATGGAGCGGATGACGAAGCGCATCGTGTTGAAGGAGGCGCCGGATTCGCGGATCCTGCGCGCCGCGATGCGGCTATGCGACGAACATCTCGATTACGTCGACTACCTGATCGACAACCGCCCCTGGCTGGCCGGGCCGACGATGAGCCTCGCCGATCTTGCCGCCGCGGCGCAAATTTCTGTGGCGGACTACCTCGGCGGGATCAACTGGTCCGGGCACGAACAGGCCCGCAGCTGGTATTCCGTGTTCAAGAGCAGGCCGAGCTTTCAGCCGCTCCTGTCCGACCGGATGGAGGGGGTCCACCCGCCGCGCCATTATTCCGACGTCAATGCCTGAACGCGATTCCGGCCTGAGCGCGATCCCGGCTTCAACGCGATGCCGTTCGGCCCTGCAATTCAGCTGTCTGTTTCGGTAAAGCGCCCGTGCTTGCGAAAGCGCGTCATCCAGCGGTCGAGGTAAAGCGTCATCGGGCGCGGCGTGACGCCGAGCGCGTCCAGTCCCGGCTTATCGCCGCTCGCCACATTTCCCTGCGCGAGCATGGCATACTGGTCCGCATTGATCGGCCCGCCCGGTAGCGCGCCCATCACCTTCGCCATTGTCCTCCCCACCGCGTCGGGCAGCGGCAAAAAGGTCGGATCGCGCCCTTGCGCCTGCGCGATGCGGCGATTGATTTCCAGCATGCTCAACCGTTCCGGCCCGGCGATTTCGTAGATCTTTCCGCCATGTGCATCGCTGCCCTGCAACGCGGCCAGCACGGCGGCGGCGGCATCGTCGACGTAAAGCGGCTGCAACTCCGCTTCGGGCGCGAACACGGGGAGGGCCGGGAATTTCGAGATCAGCCCGCCGAACATGTTGAGGAATTCATCATCGCCGCCAAACAGGATCGAGGGGCGCAGGATCGTCGCATCGGGAAAGGCTTCGAGGACGGTGCGTTCGCCCACGCCCTTGCTGTGCTGATACGGGATCTGCGAATTTTCATCCGCACCGATCGCCGAAACATGCACGAACGCCATGACGCCGGCCTCTCGCGCGATCTGCGCGACGCGGCCCGCACCTTCGCCCTGGATCGCGTTGAGATCGCCTTCGAACGCACCGACGAGATTGACCACCGCATCGGCGCCGGACACCGCGGCGCGGACGCTGTCGGCATTGGTGATGTTGCACCGGGCGAACTGAATCTGCCCCAGATTCGCCAGCGGCTTGAGCGAATGGCTGCGTTCCGGATTGCGGCTCGCAATGCGAAGGCGCGCACCGGCTGACAGAAGATCCTGCGCGACATGGGTCCCGAAAAACCCGCTTCCGCCGATCAGCGTGACGAGCTTCCCCGAAAGCCGCGCCGGGTCTTTCGCCCCGGCATATCGCGTATCCGCAAAATTGGAGGACGCCATGCCCCACCCTTTCTCTGTCGATCGTTTGCCGCCCGCTGCGATACTAGGGGCGCTCAATTGCGGCCTGCTTTGGCACAGCGCGCGCCGGTTGGGCAAGCAGGCTGTGCAGACGGGTGGATACAGGGGGCGGAAAAATTTTTGAAGTTTTGCGGCACGATTGCGTTGACACCGCGACCCGCCCCCGATAGTGGCCCCCTCCTACCCGCAAGACAGCGCTTTGGCTGATGACTTGCACCCGTGCCCAGATGGCGGAATTGGTAGACGCACCAGCTTCAGGTGCTGGCGCTCGCAAGGGCGTGGAGGTTCGAGTCCTCTTCTGGGCACCATTTGTTCTTCTCACGTTCTCCCAAATAATCTATAAAACCCGCAGAAATCCTAGGGATTTGGCCCTTGGATCGTTCCGGATCGTCCCGCCTGTTCTCGGGGGTTCCAGACACTTTTGTGGGCCTTTTGAGGCCGTTTCGCAAAGGCCCAGATGAAAAGGCCCCCACATGCCGCTGACAGATACTCGCCTCCGCGCACTCAAGCCCAAAGATAGGCCGTACAAGGTAACCGATGAGCGCGGCCTATATGTTGAGGTCACGCCGACCGGCAGCAAGCTTTGGCGATTCCGATACCGGATCGGCGGTGCGCAAAAGAAGCTCTGCATCGGCAGCTATCCCGAAATCAGCCTCAAGCAAGCGCGAGACGTGGCCTACGAGGCACGACGAACTGTTGCTTCTGGCGGCGACCCGGCCTTTGAGAAGCGGAAGCGGAAAATCCGCGCCGAGTTCCTTTCTGCACAGACGTTCGAGGCAGTCGCACGTGAGTATATCGAACAGATGATGGTCCAGAATGGCCGTGCCGATGGCACGATCGTCAAGGCCAATTATTTCCTCGACAAGCTTGCGCCTGCCATCGGGAACAGACCCATCAACGAGATCGAGCCGTTCGAAGTCCTGGCTCCTCTCAAACGACTGGAAGCCACTGGCAAGCACGAGACTGCGAAGAAATGCCGCTCGTTCGCAGGCCGCGTGTTTCGCTACGGTGTTGCTACTACCCGCTGCAAATCCGATCCGACCAGTATGCTGAAGGGTGCTCTCGTAACGCCGAGAGCCACGCATTATGCAGCCATCCTTGAGCCCACCGAGTTAGGCGGGCTGCTGCGCGCAATCGACGACTTCACTGGCTACATGGTGACGAAGTTAGCTTTGCAGATCGCGCCGCATGTGTTCGTGCGCCCCGGCGAACTCCGGCACGCCGAATGGCATGAGATCGACCTTGTCGATGGGGTCTGGAAAATTCCTGCCGGTAAAATGAAAGCGCGTCGAGCGCATGCTGTCCCGCTTTCCAAGCAGGTTAGAGGCTATCTTACTGATCTGGCCGAGATGCTCGGCCGCGAAGGTTATGTCTTCCCGTCTGCGCGCAGCTCCAAGCGTCCTATGAGTGAAAACACGCTCAATGCGGCATTCCGTCGCATGGGATATTCGAAGGAAGAAGTCACCGCGCACGGACTCCGGGCGACAGCATCGACATTCCTGAACGAGTCGGGACTCTGGAATCCGGATGCGATCGAGCGCGCCCTGGCACATGGCGACAGCAATGTCGTGCGTGGCATCTACCATCGCGGCAAACATTGGGACGAGCGGGTGCGCATGGCTCAATGGTGGAGCGACTACCTTGATGAGCTCCGGACAGGAGGAAAGGTCATCGTGGGAAAGTTTGCGAAGGGTTGATAGGAAGAAGGAATTTTTTCTCAGCCAATGCAGGACCGAAGGCTCAGGATTAGCCCTATCAGGGACACTGACGCGAGCAAGGCGAACTCAATTCTGATGCCCCAGACTTTAAGCCAATTCCGCATCGTGCTGAGCCTCAGCTCGTAGGGCTTTGGCAGCTAAGCTGATCGAAGCGCTCAGCAACAGTCTTCCACGTTGCTATGCCTGCTTCGTCCCCTTCGTTGGATAGCCGCTCGATTTGCTGCGCGATATACGCGGGTCCCTCTTTGCCATGGTTCTTTTCGACCCAGAGCGCGACCGCCCACAATTCCTGGTCGCGGTTCAGCACCATGGTTCACGTCTCCCGGTCCAGGTTCGCGCCAAGCCTTCGCTGACCAGCTGATCGCCAAGCGAGCGGCCGCCGCGCGTAACAACCCGCAATTTGCGACCGTACTGATCCTCATCTCTGTTCCCGATGGTCCTCAGTTCAAAGGGCCCGGCATTCAGCAACTCGACAAGGCGGTGCGTCGCACGCATGCCGAGTTGGTACTCATAGTCGCAACGAGGCTCGCTGATCTCGGGAGTGTCGATGTCGGCAATGCGGATCTTCACGCCATCAAGCCAGAAAGTATCTCCATCCACGACGCATGTGCGCCGGATCGATCCGCAGATGTCGAATTGTCGGGAGCTCGCTTGCTGGAATAAAGCCTGCGGCTGCTGATCGTCGTTAGCAAGATTGGCATCATGGACTGGCCAGGTGAATGCCAGCATCCCTCCAGCAAATACAATCGCGAATGCTCCCAAACCCAATGCGATCTCCTTTCTCAGCTTCCGGCGCTTTTGTGCCTTCAACGCCTTGCGAAAGTCGAACGGCTCACCGGGGGTCTCACTCACTAGCGTTGTCCGTCTTCATTCCGGCACATGATTTCAGACAATAGCCGGAAATCAGGTAGTTTCGTCAATTGTACGTACCAATTGCTTGCCAACGTCCCAACACAGTCCGGACATATTGCGGCGTTTCACCATTTTTCGGAATGCCGCGTGATCGGGAGACGGCACCAGGGCCCGCATTGTAAGCAGCCAAGGCCAGGTGGACCGCGTCGAACCGGTCCAACATGTCGCGAAGGTACCTGGCGCCACCGTCGATCGATGCAAGAGGGTCATGACGGTTCCGGACGCCCAGTTCTCGCGCCGTGGCTGGCATAAGCTGAGCCAGCCCGGCAGCACCAGCTGGACTCACAGCCATCGGATTGAAGCGGGACTCAGCCCAGATAAGAGCACGAAGCAGGTTGGTCGGAAGCCCGTAACGGCGTTCAGCCTCGGCTATCGCCGCTATATACAGGCCTTCCCGGTAGGATACGTCTGCTGGCCCGGCCGGGTAGATTGCAGGAAGATATTGTCTAGCCGGCTGCTGGTCCGTCTTCGGCGGAACGATCGCGTGCTCGAACAGGGTGAAATCCTGGGCGCGGACTTGCTGAGAGGAGGTCGCGATCATCCCCAGGCAGGCGACCGCTATCGCGGTCCGACAATTGAGAGAGGTCATCTCGAGTGGTGCTCCATTGATTCGAATCACAATGGAACATAAAAAGAACATGTGCCTGTAGGAAATCGGGAATTGGATTTTGGGGCTGCCGACCAAGCAAAAAGCGACATCGGGAGGTGCGCTGGCCGGGATTCGCGCAGGCTGATCGCGAAGCAGCGCCGACTGTGGCGGCATCTGAGCGAAGCGTGCCGTGATACGCGCAAATGCGGCCGGAATTTGCGCGAATCACTGAAGGAAGCCGATTCGCTCCTTCCTCTATGTTCTCTTAATGTTCTTTTCGTTTTCCTACAGGCTTCCTTCGCGGTTAGCCGATGAGTCGATCACATCTTGAGATAAGGATTCGTCGATGACCGACATGACGCTCTTTGCCGAACAACAGGTTCGCGCCGACCTCGCGCGGCTGCTTTTGGCCGCTGTCGAAGGCAGCGGTCGTGCACGCTGCGACATCGCACGCGACGCGCAGATC
Source organism: Croceicoccus hydrothermalis (assembly GCF_022378335.1). Classification (GTDB taxonomy): domain Bacteria; phylum Pseudomonadota; class Alphaproteobacteria; order Sphingomonadales; family Sphingomonadaceae; genus Croceicoccus; species Croceicoccus hydrothermalis. Next base: position 19,193 of record NZ_JAIQCI010000003.1, on the reverse strand, counting down.
CACAAGGATGCCTTGCGCCGCGTCCTTGCCGGCGAACGCTCGGCCAGCCTCGGTGAAGCCTTGCGTATTCTCGCGGCGTGCGGCGTCGCTCCGCATGCGCACCTGCTGCTGTTCCTCGTCAGTAGCGGCGATCACGCGATTGCGTGGCTGCAATCGGACCTCGCGCAGTTCTTCGAGGACTTTTCCGGCGAACTGCCTTCAGCACTCGAACGAGTCCTCGGCAATCAGGTTCATGACGTGAAGCCGCGTTGGGCCAAGGGTACGGCGCACCGTGTCGCCCGCCTGCTTTCCGATCACATCGATGAGCTCGAACGCAAGGACGCGCTGCTTGGCGATGTCTTCGCCGGTGCCGAAGGAGGCCATCGTGGGTGAAGAGATCGACAAAGGAGCGACGGAGTCTCGCAGGGTGACGCGGCTAATTCGCTTGCCCGAAGTGCAGCACCGCGTCGGGCTTGGCCGTTCGACGATCTATCGCTGGATGAGTGAAGGCAAGTTTCCGAAGCCGGTGCAACTCGGTGGTTATGCGGTCGCATGGGCGGAAGACGAGGTACAGGCCTGGATAGCGACGCGGCTGAAATGAAGGCGAACAGTCCATTCATGGACGATCTGGATCTGAATCTCGGAATTGCAGAAGCGGACGGGGCTTGGGGTCCTGCGCAGGAATCTTCGCAGACGGGTCGAGACCCGGATAATCCTTATCGAAGCCGACCCCATGTTTTCGCGTGGATTAGGGCAAGGGATCCTGTCCGGACCACCATGGTTGCAGGCAGTTATCGCAACAGGCGCCGTCACGTCACAATCGTCTTAAGCTCGATGCTTGCTTGCTACTGGCTTGCGGGGAAGCTGGCCTGTCCGGAGCGCACGTTCAACTATGGATCGTAGCGAAGAAGTCGCAACGCATTGAACACGACGAGAAGCGTCGATCCTTCATGCATTACGACAGCGGGCCCGATCCCAAGGCCGAATATGGTCGCGGGAACCAGCAGAGCGACCACGCCCAGGCTGACATAGACGTTCTGGCGGATGATGCTGCGCGATTTGCGAGACAGGCCGACAGCAAAGGGCAGATGGCGCAGATCATCCGCCATCAAAGCGACGTCCGCCGTTTCAAGCGCGACGTCGGATCCGGCGGCGCCCATGGCGATGCCGACTGTGGCGCGCGCCATGGCGGGCGCATCATTCACTCCGTCGCCGACCATGGCGACCTTTGCTTCCCGGCTGAGCGCCTCGATAGTCGCGACCTTGTCTTCGGGCATGAGGTCGCCGCGCGCCTCGTCCAGCCCCACCTCGGCGGCGATAGCCTCGGCAACCTTGGCGTGGTCGCCCGAGATCATGAGCATCCGTTCAATGCCAAGCTTGCGCAGTTCCGTCAGCGTCTCCTGCGCGCCGTCGCGCGGCGTATCCATCATCCCGATTACGCCGAGATCGCGTCCGCCGTAGCGCACGGCCATCGTCGTGCGCCCCTCATCGCGCAGCTTCTCTATGGCGTCGGCTGACGGTGTGCCGAGTGGTTCGAGCCCATCCGCGCCGAACATCTCCGCCTTTCCGATCCATGCCGTCTTACCTTCGAGCATGGCTTTCACGCCGCGTCCGGTCAGGCTTTCCAGGCCCTCGGCTTTCCGATCCGCTGGTGCGTCCAGACGCGCCTTGCCATCCCTAACGACCGCTTGCGCCAGCGGATGGTCGCTCAGCGCCTCGACCGCCACGGCGACTTGCAGCAACTCACGTTCATCAATGCCCGGGGCCGGGATCACATCGGTTATCCGCGGCTCACCTTCGGTGAGCGTGCCGGTCTTGTCGAAGGCGATGGCCTTCAGCGTGCCGAGATCTTCCAGCGCTGCACCGCCTTTCACCAGCACGCCGCCACGTGCCGCGCGGGCAACGCCGGACAGCACGGCACTGGGCGTGGCGATTGCCAGGGCACAGGGACTGGCCGCGACCAGCACGGCCATGGCACGATAGAAACTCTCGCTGAAAGGCTCGTCAATCACCAGCGGCGCACAGAGCAACAGCGCGGCCAGCAGTAGCACGAGAGGAACAAATATGCGTTCGAACTTGTCGGTCATACGCTGGGTGGGCGAGCGTTCGGTTTCCGCTGCAGCCACCAGCGCGGCAACCTTGCTGAGCGTGCTTTCGTTCGATTTACGCGTTACCTCGATTTCCAGCGCGCCGCTGCCATTGATGGTCCCGGCAAAGGCGCGCGAGACGGCATCGACGGCGCCGGCAGCCGTGCGCGCTGCGGCACGATCCTCAACCGGACGTTTGTCGACCGGAATGCTCTCGCCTGTCACGGGTGCCTGATTGATGGCAGATTGACCCTTGATGATGAAACCATCGGCAGGCAGGCGCTCGTTGGGACGGACCAGCACGACGTCGCCGACGACAAGTTCCTCGACCGCGACATCGACCGGCGATCCGTCGCGCAGCACGGTCGCGCGTTCGGGTGCAAGTTCGGCCAGCGCGTCGATCGCGCGCTTCGCGCGGCCCATGGCGAAACTTTCCAGCGCATGACCCAGGCTGAACAGGAACAGCAGCAGTGCGCCTTCCGCGAACTCGCCCAGGATCGCCGCCCCCGCCGCCGCGACGAGCATAAGCGAATCGATCTTGAACTGGCGCGCCAGCGCATTCCCGATAGCTTCGCGCAGCGTGAACAGTCCGCCGAAAAAGTAGGCGGCCACATACCCTGCCAGAGGCAACCAGTGCGGCGCGGTGGGCACCAGCTTTTCCACCGCAAACCCCACGGCCAGTGTGATCCCGGAAAGGAGTGCGAAGGCCAGCTCTATGGGGAGTCCGAAAAGCTTGGCAGTTCCATGCGCGTGATCGTGATTCTCAGCCATATATTCAGATCTCCCTTGTGGAATATTCGCGGCGTTCGTCGCGAGTCAGGTTGAGGCGGAGCATCGCTCGCCATTTTTCACGCCATCCGACATCTTGATCGTTCTCGCGCAGCACCAGCCGGGCAATGGCGGGAAGGACGAAGAGCGTGAGCGCGGTCGCGGTGATCAATCCGCCGATCACGACCGTAGCCAACGGACGCTGCACTTCCGCGCCAGTGCCGCTCGCAAGGGCCATAGGCACGAAGCCGAGCGAGGCCACCAACGCTGTCATCAGCACCGGCCGCAGCCTCGCCAGTGCGCCATCGGAGATCGCCTCATCGAGAGGCATTCCCTTGTCGAGGCGCTGGCGTATCGCGGTCATCATCACGAGACCGTTCAATACCGCGACGCCCGATAGGGCGATGAAACCCACTGCGGCGGACACCGAGAACGGCATCCCCCGTAAAGCAAGCGCGAAAACCCCGCCTGCCAGTGCCATCGGGATCGCGCTGAAGACCGCGAGTGCCGGAACCCATCCGCCGAGCGCCATGAACAGGAGCAGCAATACCAGCGCGAAGCAGACAGGAACGACGAGGGCGAGCCTCGCCTGCGCGGCCTGGAGGTTCTGGTATTGCCCGCCCCATTCGATGAAGGATGCGGCCGGCAGTTCGACGCTTTCGGAGACGCCTGCCTGGGCCTCCTCGACGAACGACCCGAGGTCGCGTTCGCGCACGTTCGCCGACACGATCACCAGTCGGCGACCCTGCTCCCGGCGAACCTCGGCGAGACCATCGACCACCTGGAAATCCGCCAGCGTGCGAAGCGGAACCGTGACCCCGCTTTCGAGGACTATGGGCAGAGCGCCGAGCTGATCGAAATCGTCCCGGGTCGCATCCTCGAGCCGCACGACGACATCGAAACGGCGGTCACCCTCGAATACCAGTCCCGCCGGGCGACCACCCAGCGCGATGGCCACTGATTGGGCGACCTCCTCCACGGTCAGACCGTAGCGGGCGATCGTCGGGCGATCGAAGGCGATGTCCAGCGTAGGAAAGCCAGTGACCTGCTGGACCTTGACGTCGGCAGCACCCTCGACGCCGCGCAGCACCCCGGCCACTTCTCCGGCTGACCGGGTCAGCGCGGTAAGGTCGTCTCCGTAGAGCTTGACCGCCACGTCGCCGCGAACACCCGCAATCAGCTCGTTGAAGCGCAGTTCGATGGGTTGGCTGAACTCGTAGAGGTTGCCCACCAGACCGCTGAGCGACTCCTCCATCTGTGCAACGAGTTCGTCCTTCGACAGGTCGGGATCGGGCCACTCCTCGCGCGGCTTCAGGATCACGTAGGCGTCGGACGCGTTCGGCGGCATCGGATCGCTCGCAACCTCGGCCGTGCCGGTGCGCGAGAAAACCAGCTCGACTTGCGGGAAGGTCTCGAGCCTGTCCTCCACCTGTCTCTGCATGGCGAGCGATCGCTCGAGCGAGGTTGACGGTATCCGCAGCGACTGCACAGCGATGTCGCGTTCATCGAGCTGCGGTGTGAACTCGCTGCCGAGGAAGGTGAACACGAAAGCCGCTACGGCGAAGAGCCCGGCGCCCGCACCGATCACCGGCCAGGGACGTGCGATGGCGCGGCGCACCGCCGGGCCATAGCGTTCCTTCGCCATCCGAACGGGCTTGACCTCCTTCTCGGTCAGCTTGCGATTGAGAAGCACCGCGATCATCGCCGGCACGAAGGTCAGCGACAGCACGAAGGCGGAGGCGAGTGCCAGCATGACCGTGATGGCCATGGGCGAGAACGTCTTGCCCTCGACCCCCGTGAAGGTGAGCAGCGGCGCATAGACCAAGAGGATGATCGCCTGGCCGTAGACGGTCGGCTTGATCATCTCCTGGGCAGCCAGCCGTGTCTCCGTCAGCCGTTCGCCGAGGCTGAGCAATCGACCTTCGCGGTGCTGCCTGGCGGCGAGCCGCGCGACGCTGTTCTCGACGATGATAACTGCGCCATCGACGATTAGGCCGAAGTCCAGTGCCACGAGGCTCATCAGGTTGCCCGAGACACCAAGCCTGTTCATTCCCACCGCTGCCATCAGCATAGATATCGGAATGACCAATGCGGCGATGATCGCTGCCCGGATATTGCCGAGCATCAGGAACAGGACGGCGATCACCAGAAGCGCGCCCTCGACGAGGTTCTTCTCGACTGTGGCGATGGTCGCATCGACCAGCGACGAGCGGTTGTAGACGATCTCGGCGACGACACCGGCAGGGAGCGAGGCGCGAACTTCTTCCAGTCGCTCGGCCGAGGCGGCAGCCACGGTGCGGCTGTTCTCGCCGCTGCGCATCAGGACCGTGCCAACCACCGCTTCCTCGCCATTGAGCGAGGCAGCACCGGTTCTGAGGTCGCCGCCGATGCGCACCGACGCTACATCCCCGATCCGGATCGGAACGCCCTCGCGGGTCGCGACCACTGCCTGTTCGATGTCCTGTGTGCCCCCAAGCCGCGCATCGACGCGGACGAGCAAAGCCTCTCCGGCACGATCGACAAAGTTGGCGCCTTCGGCGAGGTTCGCCGCTTCCAAAGCATTGATCAGGGAGTCGAACGACAGGCCGTAGCCGGTGAGACGGGCAGGATCGGGCTGGACGAGGAACTGCTTCTCATAGCCGCCGATCGAATCCACCCCGGCAACGCCGTCAATGGAGCGCATGAGCGGAGCCACGACCCAGTCCTGCACCGTGCGAAGATAGGCTGCCTTGGCGACCTCGGTGTCGAGGCGATCACCGCTTTCGGTGATGAAGCTCCCGTCCGACTGCCAGCCTGTCCGACTACCCTTCGGCGCATCGCGACCTCCCGGATACTCGTATTCGATCGTATACATGAGCACTTCGCCCAGGCCCGTCGAGATCGGTCCCATCGTGGGCTCTGCTCCTTCCGGCAGCGAGGCTCCGATCGGGGCCAGCCGTTCGTTCACTTGTTGCCGTGCGAAGTAGATGTCGGTGCCTTCTTCGAAGATCGCAGTGACCTGGCTGAAGCCGTTACGCGAGATCGAGCGGGTCATCTCCAACCCCTCGATCCCGGCAAGCCCGGTCTCGATAGGGAAGGTCACCTGCGTCTCCACCTGCGAGGGAGAGAGCGCAGACGCGCTGGTGTTGATCTGCACCTGCGTGTTGGTGATGTCCGGCACCGCATCGATCGGAAGGCGCAAAAGGTTCATGGCGCCGTAGATGGCTGCGAAAACGGTGAGGACGATGACCGCCCAGCGGAACCGCACAGCGATGTCGAGGATGGCCCCGATCAAACCGTGGCGATGGCTGGCCGTATCGGTGTGGGTATCCACGGCGGGCTCGTTCTGAGTCTCAGTGACCATGGGTCGCGCCCTCCTTCCCGAGTTCGGCCTTGATCAGGAAGGCATTGGCGACAGCTATCTGCCATCCCTCCTGAAGGCCCGAAAGGATCGTCACGTTGCCAGCGGACCGTGTCCCGAGCTCCACGTCGCGAGCCTGGAAGCCGGTCTTCGTCCGGACGAAGACCACGTCGCGTCCTTCCACCACCTGGACAGCGTCTTCCGGCACCGCGATGCGGTCGCGGTCGATTTCGCCCGAAGGCCTGATGCGTGCCTGAAGGAAGGCACCCGGCTGAAGCCCCGGCACGCCGCGTGATAACGACAGGACCGCGGTCGCACTGCGGCTCTCCGGATCGAGCGAAGGCGTGACCGAACGCACCCGGGCCCCGATTTCCCGACCGTCGCCGACCACCAGGACGGCCTCGTCACCAGGTTGGATGCGAGAGGCTTCGGCGGAAGGCAGCGCCACCTCGATCTGGAGCCCGTTGGGGTCGACCACGCGGTAGAGTTCCTCGCCGGCATTTACGAAGGCACCCAGCACGATCGGTGCCGCGGTGATCCTGCCAGCCAGGGGAGAGGTGACTGCCAGCGAACGCCCGTCGCCGCTGACGCCAGCAGCCGCTACCGCGGCCTGCGCCCGCTGAAGTTCAGAACGGGCTACGCTGAGATTGGCCTGCGCGCCTTCCAGATCCTGGCGGGCCGTGACATTCTCCTCGAACAAACGCCGTTCGCGTTCGTAGGAGGAGGACAGCTCGGTCACTCGGGCCCGTGCCGCGCTGAGTTGCGAGGCAAGCGCGGCGGCATCCGCGCTCTCGATGCGCGCTACGGTCTCGCCGCTTGCAACGTAGTCGCCCAGCGTCTTGCCCACCGAGCGGACGACACCCGAAGCGCGGGCGTCGATGCGGGCGGTGGAAGTGGGGTTCGCCGCGACAGTCGCCGGAAAGACAAGCTCGACAGCGGCTCCAGACCGGACGGTGGCCAGCTCTATCCCGGCCTCGCTGATCTGCTCTTCGCTAAGGGTGATCACCCCTTCGGGTGTCTCGGCCGCCGTTTCCTCCTGTGTATGCTCGTCGACCTCGGATGTTGGCCAGAATATCAGCGCCATAGCGCCAACCGCGAACACGATACCGATGAGGATCGCCAGCTTTTTGCGTGTCATTGATGTATCTTTCATTGTGCGGCCAGCCCGATCAGTTCGGCTGCGGCCAGGCCCCTCTGCTCGCGGGCGGCGATGAGCGCCTCGCGGATCGTGTCACGTGCCTCTGCGGCCGCGAGAACTTCGATCAGGGGAAAACGTCCGTTGCGATATCCGATGCGAACGAGGCGCAATGCCTCCTCCGCCTGCGGGAGCGATGTCTGCGACAGGGTTTCGACGCGCGCTTCCGCACCAAGATACCTTGCCCGGGCCGTGGCGACCGCCTGCTCGTAATCCGCGCGAACTACAGCCTCGCGAGCGTTCGCTGCACGCAACCGAGCCTCGGCAGCGGCGATGTTACCCGAGTTCCGGTCGCGAAAAGGAAGGGGGATCGATACGCCGACGAGGAAGGCATTGTCGCCGCTTTCCCCGAAGCGCCGCACTCCCGCAGAGACTGTCGGATCGGGAATACGCAAACTTCGCTGCCGCTCGACTTCCGCCGCAGCAGCCGTGCTCTCGGCACGCGCAACCCTATAGGTGAGGCTTTCCTGCGCCTCGGACATAAGCGATGCGGGCGGAAGGATATCCGGAAATTGCGCCGGAACGAGAGGCGCTTCATCGCCGGCCCACAAAGCGGCAAGCGCAGTCCGAGCCGCCAGGCTCTCCGCCTCTGCCTCAACCAGGCTAGCGCGCGCTTCGGCAAGGGCCGCATCCGCCCTCAATGCGCGCAAAGGCGGTTCACGGCCGACCTCAACAAGGACACCAGCAATGCGAGCCAGTTCCTCGTTACGCGCCACGACATCTTCGGCAAGTTCGACCCGAGCAGCCGCTGCAGCAGCTGCGAGATATCGTTCGCGCACCAGCTGTCCCAGTTCGATCGTGGTAAGGTCGGCCCTGAGAAATGCCAGTTCGGCCTGGGCTTCGGCCGCCCCGATCCGCGTGGATCGCTTGCCGCCGAGTTCGAGACGCTGGCCGACGGAGAGCGTATATTCGGTAGACTGGAGGCCCGAGAATGCGCCGCTGCCGGCGACGTTCTCGACGTCGAACGAGATTTCGGGGTTCGGGCTCAGACGAGCCTGATCGATAAGCGCGACCGCCGTGTCGGTTTCAGCGCGGGGCCCCACGAGGCGGGGGTTGGTGATGGCGGTGTCGGCCTCAGCGGCGACCCCGCTGAGCTCAAGGGCGTCGTCGAGCGTGACGACACGCGGGTCCTGCGCGCTGGCAGGTCCCGTGGACAGGGCGAGTATCAGCCCCCAGACGGGGGCTGCTCGCCACGATATGGCGAACATGGATGGGTATTCCTCTGCTGACGTTCAGTTCGGCGTCGGAAAACAGGTCCGACGCGCGGCGAACGTCAGGCGCGAGGAGGAGGCGTTGCCAGTTCGGTCAGATTGGACGCGAACGAGGGCTGGTCGCCAGCGCGCAGGCCGCTCATGACCGAGCCCAAGGCAAAGGCGTCAGGCGACCGCCCGACGGCCTGCGAAGCATGATGGCAATGGCCATGCGCACATGCGCCGTGCTTCTCCGGGCCACGGTCATCATCGCTGGGCTCGTCGTGCTGCTCGAGTTGGGATGCTACCGGAGGCTCTCCCGCGCATTCGGCCGCTTCCGCCACCGGAGCCCACAGGACACCGAATGCAGTGCACAGCGTGATCAGCTGCAGCAAGAAGGAGCGGGCGAAGAGCCGGGTCATCGCGTGTCCGATACCAGCGCGAACTCCACTACGGAAGAATTATTTTGAACGAGGAAATGTGATGTCATCACAAAGCGGTAGTCCTCTCTGGCGCGTGTCTTTTTCACCCATCATTTCGATTTGTTGGTAGACCTAGCACACGTCTGATCTCCGGCTCTATTTCCATCCGGGCGAATGCACTTACGTTCGAACGACCACTGTTTCCGGTTGGAAGTCTTCCGGTGATGTTGCCTATGGGGGCAAGGAAAAGCCGGAATATCTGACCGACAAGTTCGCGCAAATCACGCGTCCTCCACGCAAGCTCCAGCATACGCCAATGCGAGACGCAGTGCGGTCCCAAGCGATTTTGGGCAACCACGTGGGCCCGCTCGAGATGGTGCCAGGCTTCCTCGAAATTCTGCTCGTCCGAAGCCTTCGCTGCGCGTCGGTATTCTTCTGCGAGGAATTTATCCCTGCTGATAATGGTATTGCTATTCATGGGCCAGTTCCCGGCGTGCCTGTGCGAATACTTCGATGCCATGGGACAAACGGCCAATGCGCAAGGCACCGTGACAGCTATCGACGATGAGGCCGGAACGATCACAATTGATCACGGCCCGGTCGAAGCGGTCGACTGGCCTGTCATGACCATGGCGTTCGAGGCTGATGAAAGTGAGCGGATGAAGGTCAAGGTGGGCGACGAAGTCGCCTTCGGCTTTCGCATGTCGGATGCAGGGAGCGAGATTACTTCGATCGAGAAGAGATAAGCATGTGCAAAAAGGGGCGTCCCTTACTTTGGCACCATCTTCGCGATCAGTCGTCTCAGACTTGAACCGGTTGACGTTGGGGCCGTTGTCGGTTGGCATAACGGGGGGCTATTCTGAGCCAACCCGGTCATCGGGACATCAAAACCAGAACCGGACCCCAACCACATAGTTGGTCACGCTCGGATCTTCGCCCGCTAGGCGAGTATAATCCGCGCTTTGGCCAACTTTCCACTCCTGTTCGATTCCGACATAGGGAGCGAATTCACGGGCGAATTCGTAGCGCAGCCGCAGCCCCAATTCGACCGAATCGAGACCGGCTCCGACACCCAGTTCGGGAATGTCCTGCGCGGACAGGTTCACCTCAGCGCGCGGTTGCAGGATAAGGCGCTGCGTTATGCGCTGGTCCAGTTCGGCTTCGACACGTGCCGTCAGATCGCCCTTGGTCGACAGGAAAGCGGCCGCATCGACCTCGAACATATAGGGCGCCAGACCCTGCACGCCGAGGACGGCGTGGGTCCGTTCGGGGCCCGTCAGATCCTGCCGTACGCCGGCTTGCAGGTCCCACCATGGGCCGATCGCGTGGCTCCAAAGTCCCTGTATCTCAGCGGATTCGGGGCTCTCGCCGAAGGTGCCTTCGCCCTCGCTCTTAAACCAGAACTTGTCGAGGTCGCCGCCGAAATAGCCCTGTACATCCCATAGGTATCCATCGCCGCCTTCTCTTGCGCGATATTCGGCGCGGTCGCCCTGGAACCAGAACACGTTCATCCCTCCGTTCTCGGCGCGCAGAGCATCGCGCGAGGCGCCCATCGCTTCGGCGCCCCAGATCGCATCGGCGGCGCGGGCCGGTCCCGATCCCGCCGCAGCCGGAGGCGGCCCTTGTGGGATGGGGGTCATGTCCATAGTGCCATGGTCCATGGCTCCGTGGTCCATCGTCTGATGGTCCATCGGCGCTTGGCCGGGCGATTGCATCCTTTCATGGCCCATCGCCGCGTGGTCCATGCTTTCCATATTGGAATGTTCCATCTTCGGCATCTCGCTATGATCCATCGCCGAATGGTCCATGGCAGAATGGTCCATTCCTTCCATTTGAGCGTGGTCCATCTGCGAATGATCGATGCCAGAATGGCCCTCGTGCCGATCGGCGGAGACTGGTTCTCCCGGTGGCGGCGCAGGCTCACAAGCTCCTTCAGGCACCGGGTGGCCCATGGCGCGATGGCGTGCGGCTTCCTTCTCGCATTCGGTCTGGGCTGGCGATTGCGCGCTAGGCATCGCGTGACCCGAATGGTCCTGTGCGATTGCGGGGGTTGCGGCGCTCGCGAGGAGCATGGTGACGATCAGGCGCATCAGTCTTCTCCCACCCGTTTCACATCGGGCGCCGAAGGCGGCTTGGCGACGGTCACGATCTGGAACATGCCCGAATGCATGTGGTAGAGCAGGTGGCAGTGAAAGGCCCAATCGCCCTGTTCGTCGGCGGTGAGGTCGAAGGTGGCGCTGCCGCCGGGCTGCACGATCACCGTGTGCTTCTGCGGCTGCCGGTCGGCAGGCGCGCCGTTGACCAGTTCGAAGAAATGGCCGTGCAGATGGATCGGATGGGCCATCATCGTATCGTTGACGAGCTTCACACGGGCACGTTCGTTATAGGCGAAGCGGATGGGGTCGTCGCTGACGGCGGTAAACTTCTTGCCGTCGAACGACCACATGTAGCGCTCCATGTTGCCGGTCAGATGGATCTCCATCTGACGTGTCGGGCGGCGCAGATCGTCGTTCGGCTCGAGCGCCACAAGATCCTTGTAGGTGAGAACCTTGTGGGGAACGTTGTCCAGGCCGAGGCCCGGATCGCCCATGCGATCGACCGGGTTCATCGACACCATGTCGATGCCGGGGCCGACCTTCACACTGGGCGGCAGCAGGGACGTGTCGCGCATGTTCATGCCGCTCATATCCCTTCCCGACATCGGCTCGGCAGTTGCACCTTGTGATGGCATGTCATGGCCCATGGCCGAATGGTCCATTCCGGCCATGTCGCCACCGCCATGATCCATTCCGCCCGACCCGTGGTTCATACCCATGTCCGCCATGGTCAAGAGCGGCGGGTCGCGTAAGGGTGGTACACTTGCCCGCGCGCCAGGGCGGGAGGCCAGGGTCGCGACGGCCATACCCGATCGATCCATGCTCTCAGCGACGATCGTGCGGGCTTCGCCGGTTGGCTCGATGATGACGTCGTAAGTCTCCGCCGTGCCGATCTGGAACTCCTCGACCTCGACCGGGCGCACGTTCTGGCCGTCGGCACCGACCACCCAGAACTTCACCCCGGGAATGCGGACGTTGAAGAAGGTCATCGCGCTGCCGTTGATGACGCGCAGCCGTACCCGCTCGCCAGGGTTGAACAGGAACTCGAGACCTTCTTGCGGTCCGCGCCCGTTGGCGAGGTAGGTGTAGGTCGATCCCGTCACGTCCAGAATGTCGGTCGCCATCATGCGCATGCGCGCCCACATCCGCCGGTCATCGCCCGAAATCGGATAGTCGTCGGTCCAGGTGTTCTGCTGGTAATTGAAGTAGCCTTCGCCCTTCTTCAGCTTGTCTATGATCGTATGGGGGTGAAGAGGCGTAAAGTCGCTCAGGAGTAGAACATAGTCGCGGTCCGCTTGCACGGGGTCCGCCCCGGCGGGTTCGACCACGATCGGGCCGTAATGTCCGGCCTGTTCCTGCAGTCCCGAATGGCTGTGCCACCAATACGTGCCACTCTGTCGCAGCGCAGGGATGTCGTAGACGAAGGTTTCGCCTGGCCTGATTCCGGGGAAGCTGACACCGGGAACGCCGTCGAACTGGAACGGCAGCAGCAGTCCGTGCCAGTGGATCGAGCTGTCCTCGTCGAGCGTATTGGTAACGGCGATGCGGACCGGGTCGCCCTCGCGCAGGCGCACCAGCGGGCCCGGCACGCTACCGTTCACGGCAACCGCGTGTCCGCGGCGGCCCTGCACGACGCGCGGGCCTTCGCCGATTGTCAGGGCAATGTCGCGGCCTGACACCGCGTCGAAGCCAGGGCGGATCGATCCACCGCCGTGCAGATCGGCACCGCGTGCCCAGGCGGGCAAGGCCAGTGCACCTGCGCCAAGCGCTCCTGCTCCAATCAGTCTTCGACGGGAAACCAGCAATTGAGACATAGGTCTTGCAACTCCTTCTGCCCTTGTCATATATACCCCCCAAGAGTATTGCAAGATACCCCGCAGGGTATTCCCCGCAGATGGAGCGTTAAACGTGTCAGCAACCGATGGTTCCCGTATCGTAAATCGTCTTCGCAGGATCGAGGGACAGGTGCGCGGCGTGGCGCAGATGATCGAGGATGATCGTTACTGCATCGACGTCCTGAACCAGGTCCAGGCGATCAAGGCTGCTCTCGGCCGCGCCGAGAGCGAAATCTTAAAGCGCCATGCGGCTTGCTGCGTGGCTGAAGCGATCGCCAGTGGTGACGCAGATGAACAGAAGCAGAAGTTCGGCGAACTGGTTGACCTTTTCGAGAAGGCCAAGCGGTGAACTTCGTTCTGCGCCTTTTGGCCAGCCTGGCTCTTCTTCTCTCTGCGACGATTGCGTTCGCGCATGGCGACGAGAAGCACAGGGAGGCGAAACGTCCTGCTGCAACCACAGCGGTCGCTGCTCAGCCCGCTCACGATATGGAAGCGATGGGTCGCGCCGCAGTTACCGAAGAAACCACGCAAGGCCATGATGCCGAGCAGGTGGAGCGCGGTGGCATCGCTGGTGCCTTGAAAAGCCTGCATCCGGCAACCGTCCACTTTCCCATAGCGCTCTTGCTGATGGCAGCACTTACCGAGCTGTTCGTGATGGCGCGCCGCACTCCCGAACGCGAAGCTGCCGTGAAGATCATGATCTACGGCGGCGCTGCGGGAGCTGTTGTGGCAGCGCTGTTCGGATGGATACATACCGGACTGTGGTTCGGCGGTGATACCGTCATGCAGCTTCACCGGTGGAACGGGATGTTGATCGCAGCCCTCAACTCGGTGGCAGCGTGGATCGCGTTTCAAAATCCGCAGTCTCGCCTTGCTTTTCGCCTCATGCTTTTCCCGATTGCAGCGCTGCTGATCGCTCAGGGTTACATGGGCGGCGAACTCGCTCACGGCCTCAATCACCTCAAACTCTGAAGGAGCCTGCAATGCGATTCAATTCTCACGCACTCGCCGGAAAGTCGTTGCTTGCGTCAGCGCTCTTGCTTCCGCTGGCAGCTTGCAGTGATGCCGGCGCTCCGGTGGAAGAGAAAACTCCGGCAGCTCATTCAATTAGCGCCACGCCGGCTCCGGTTGCTTCCGAGCCGGTCACCGAACTGGTCGCTGAGCCCACAGATGACACGCCAGTCGCCGCATCGGTTCCGCAGCCTGCAACCACCAGCGCGCCCGCGCCTTCCGCTCGCAAGGCTGCGCCGGCACCCGTCGCAACTCCCACGCCGACTGCAGCCGCTGATCCGCATGCCGACCACGACATGTCCACCATGTCCGACGAAGAAATGAAAGCAATGGGACACAACTGATGAGCCAACACAGAAATCTGACCCGTCGCCCGCTTCTCCCCATACTTGGCACGATGTTGCTCGCAGCCTGTACGGGCGCGGCGCAGGCAGCCAGCTTCACCATGTATCGCGATCCCAGCTGCGGATGCTGCGAAGCCTGGGCCACGCACATGCGGCAGCGCGACCGGCATGAAGTCGCCACATTCGATCACCCCGACATGGCGTCTGTAAAGACGCAGAACGGCGTGCCCGATGACCTTCGTTCGTGTCATACCATGATCGCGGATCGCTACGTCATCGAGGGCCACGTACCCGCCGCCGAAGTCGAGCGTCTGCTCGCGGAAAGACCCGACTGGGTCGAAGGGCTCGCGGTCGCCGGTATGCCGCTCGGGTCGCCCGGCATGGAAGCGGGGGGCAAAGTGCAACCCTATCAGGTCATAGCGTTCGGCAACGGTCGCCGCGAGGTGTTCGCGTCCTATCCCTGATTTTCAGTCATACGTACCTGCGAAGCAGAGGAGCCAATCTATGAGCTGTTGCGACACCCACCACGCAGGCAAAGGCCAAGGTGAAGCTACCGCCATCGACCCGGTCTGCGGCATGAGCGTGACGATCGAGGGTGCTACGCATATCGCCGAGCACGACGGCGCGACGCACTACTTCTGTTCGGTGCGGTGCAAGGACAAGTTCGTCAGCGATCCGGAACATTATCTATCCGGAGCGCATCTCAAGCAGGTCGAGGACGTTCCGGAAGGGACGATTTACACCTGTCCCATGCATCCCGAGATCCGGCAGGTAGGACCGGGAAGCTGCCCCATCTGCGGAATGGCTCTGGAGCCTGAGACGGTCAGCCTCGAGGATGGACCCGATCCCGAACTCGTCGACATGACGCGCCGGTTCTGGGTCAGCGCGCTCTTCACCATGCCGTTGTTCGTTTATGCGATGAGCGACATGGTGCCCTGGATCAGCTTCGACCGGCTGATCGAACCGGCACGCGCGCAATGGGCGCAGCTGGCGCTCGCCACACCAGTGGTTCTGTGGGGCGGGTGGCCGTTTTTCGTGCGGGCGTGGCAGTCGCTCAGGACCCGCAACCTCAACATGTTTACGCTGATCGGCTTCGGCGTGGCGATCGCGTTTCTGTTCAGTCTCATCGCGACGCTCCTGCCCGGCATATTCCCACCCGCGTTCCGCGATCACTCAGGCCGAGTCGGCGTCTATTACGAGGCGGCGGCTGTCATTACGACTCTGGTGCTGCTGGGCCAGGTGCTCGAACTCAGGGCGCGGGGCTCTACCTCGAGCGCGCTGCGTGCACTGCTCGAACTTGCGCCGCCGACCGCGCTCAAGATCTTCGGCAGCGGAGGTGAGCGCGAAGTGTCGCTCGACCAATTGGCAAGCGGTGACCTGCTCCGCGTCCGCCCCGGTGACAAGGTGCCGGTCGATGGCGAAGTGACCGAAGGTGCGAGCGCGATCGACGAGTCAATGATCAGCGGTGAGCCATTGCCCGTGTCCAAGAAGGCCGGCGACCAGGTTATCGGCGGAACGGTAAACCAGACGGGCGGCTTCGTTATGCGAGCGGGCGCGGTTGGCAAGGACACGATGCTGTCCAAGATCGTCCAGATGGTCGCCGAAGCTCAGCGCAGCCGCGCACCGATTCAGCGTCTGGCCGATCAGGTCGCGGCCTGGTTCGTGCCTTCGGTGGTCGTGATCGCGGTCGTTACCTTTATCGTCTGGGCGGTCTGGGGGCCATTCCCCGCGCTTGCCTATGCGCTGGTCAACGCGATCGCCGTTCTCATCATTGCCTGCCCATGCGCGCTCGGCCTCGCAACGCCGATGTCGATCATGACCGGGACCGGCAAGGGCGCCCAGCACGGCATCCTCATTCGCAACGCCGAGGCACTTGAGACGCTCGAAAAGATCGACACGCTGGTAGTCGACAAGACGGGCACTCTCACCATGGGGAAGCCTGATCTCGTCGCCGTCACTCCCCGAGTGGGCCTGGACGAGGCCGGGTTCCTTTCCGCCGTCGCCGCGGTCGAAGCGGGGAGCGAGCATCCGCTCGCCCATGCAATAGTTGAAGGCGCCAAGGCGCGAGGCGTGGCGTTCGAGGCAGCGTCTGATTTGTCGTCGACTACCGGCGAGGGTGTCGAGGCGCGCGTAGGCCCGCGCAAGGTCGCCATTGGCAACGAGAAACTGATGCGGCGGCTCGGTATCGATGATGCGGAATGGCTCGCGTCCGGAGAAGCCGGACGCTCTCAAGGCCAGACCGTGATGTTCGTGGCCATCGATGGCGCACCGGCAGGGCTGATCGCGGTCGCCGATCCGATCAAGCCGACCAGCGCTGCGGCCATTCGGGCGCTGCACGAGCGCGGGATCGAAGTGGTCATGCTGACCGGCGATAGCCGCGCCACCGCCGAAGCCGTGGCCCGCCAACTCGGCATCGATGAGGTCGAGGCAAACGTCTCGCCCGAGGACAAGCATCGCAAGGTCGAGGCGCTCAAGGCCTCCGGTAAGCGTGTCGCAATGGCAGGGGACGGCATCAACGACGCGCCAGCGCTGGCGGCTGCGGATGTCGGCATTGCAATGGGAACCGGCACCGATGTCGCAATCGAAAGCGCCGGTGTCACGCTGGTCCGCGGCGACCTGACCGGTGCGCTCCAGGCTATCGTGCTGTCGCGCGCCACCATGCGCAATATTCGCCAAAACCTCGTATTCGCGTTCGGTTACAATGCGCTCGGCATACCGGTGGCGGCGGGCGTGCTGTTTCCCGCCTTTGGCCTTCTTCTCAATCCGATGATCGCTGCCGCGGCCATGAGCCTCTCGTCGGTGTCGGTCATCGCCAATGCCCTGCGTCTTCGTGGGCTCAAACTTCCAACCTTGAGCGAAGGTCGGCCATGATCCCGGCAACGGCAATCGGGATTTCACTCTTTATTGCGTCACTGATCTTGCACCTGGCCATGCTGAGACTTGCGAAGAAGCTTTCACCGCCGGGGCTTGCGCCGACCGGTTTGCGGCTGACGGGCGGATCATTGCTCGTTCTCATCAGCCACATGATGGTAGCCGTTGTTTTCGCGGCCGGTTTTGCATGGGCCACCTCGCTCGGTCTTGGCGGGTTCGCCAAGGAACCGGCCATGTCGCGCATGGATTACTATTACTTCGCCCTGATCACCGTGACGACAGTGGGCCTGGGCGACATCTATCCAACCGATCACCTTAGGGTGATTGCGGGCATCGCGTCGCTAACGGGCTTCATCCTGATCAGCTGCACAGCCCAGTACGTATACAAGACGATGAGCCAACAGGAGGATTGAATGGCCGACAACCAGAACGCGGATCACCAAGAGCATGGTGGTGGAGGCAACTACTGGCGCTTCATGGCGATGGTGGCGACTTCGACCGCGATCATGTTCGGCCTGATGTATCTAAATACGTACGAGCTCGATCACGCGTTCTGGAGCGAGACGCGCTTCTGGATGACGTTCGTCATGGGCGGCATGATGATGATCGTCATGCTCCTCTTCATGTGGGGCATGTACAAGGACAAGACCAAGAACTTCATCATCCTGGGCGTAGGCGCGCTGGTCTTTGCCGTTGCACTTTGGCTGGTCCGCAGCCAGGCGACCGTCAACGACGAAGAATACATGTCGGCCATGATCCCTCACCATTCGATCGCAATCATGACGAGTGCGCGGGCTGAGATCACCGATCCACGTGTTCGCAAGCTGGCGGACTCGATTATCGAGGCTCAGGTCAAAGAGATTGCAGAGATGAAGTTGCTGATCGAAGATATCGAACGGAACGGTGAGATGGGCGACGGTGAGCCACTCCCCGCGCGGACGACCGATCTCACACCAGAGCTATTGCAGGAAGCCGAACAGGCGGTCGAGCGTCCTATCAGCCCGGAGGTGCGCGACGAGGTTACGATGGGCGAATAGAGGCTCCCGGCGGATTTATCCCGCAATTCACGGAAATGTGAATTTGCGGGATAAAAACGTGCTCGGATGGCTCTGCGGAGAGGGTTTGCGGATCGTTTTTGCGAACCCCCATCGACGATGCCAAAGCTAGAAAATGGCGAAATCTAAGTCCTGAAAAAGGTATCGAACCAATGCATTAGACGGCTTTTGAGGGCCTTTTGAGGGCTTTTTGGAGTCGGCCGAATTCCTATCTATCTGATAAAATGTAGAAAACTAGTTCGAATTTGATGCCCAAAAAATACCGCAATGTTCTTACAAATAATTGACCTGTAACAGGACTTTGGACCCGCTCGCCGTTGAGGTTCCCTGCCCGGCCCGCATAAAAATCCAAGACAACTTTCTGGACGTCAGGAATGGGGCCTATTCCGTTGAAGAAGTCGCTGCTGGAGCGGTCGGACAGCGACGGCTGATGGCGGACGAGCTGGCAAGGGTGGGAGCGGACGTTCTTCCGGACCACCATAACGGCATCGATTGCACTGGTACGGGCTTTGCGACCGGCGCTTCCCGCCCTCACGTGAAATGTCACCGGCCGGACTGGATTAATGCTGCAGCTTTCCGCAAGACCTTCGGCGCTCGATCCCGGTTTCGTCTTGAATGAACTGCAGTCGTTTGCCGATACGCCTACGTTCGACTCGTTGGTGAAGGACCTTGCCCCTGGCCAGATGCAGGAAGGCCCTGCGACCCGGTCGACCCGGGTGGTCGTCGGCCGGGTCACAAGGATCGCCTGTGTCTGCCGCAGCAGGCCAGCCGCGCGAAAGCTGCCTACCCGGCAGCGACAATGCACTGGTTCGAGCGCAGCGGACACTCCCCTATGTGGGATCGGCCAGATTAAGCGATCCGCGTCATTCTCGATGCCACGGATCGCTAGGACTCTGAATGATGCTCCGGTAAGCTGGTTAGCCCGTCCTATTCATGAGGCTACCGCTTCGTGTTGTTCGGACGGCGATGTGGCGGTGCCTGATTGATCAAGGCGCACGCC
>NZ_JAIQCI010000036.1 GCF_022378335.1 Croceicoccus hydrothermalis | reverse complement strand
TGCTCAATCCAGGCGCTGCGCCCGCTGTTCTACCTCAACCGCGCCGCAAGCACCCCTCCGCGCAGCGGTTCGTGCACCGGCCCAGAAACAGCCTCAAACGCCAGCTTGGCTCAAAATCCATCGGCACGAAATGCCTTTGCCCCATCAGCATCTTTTCTCGCCTTTTTCTGGGTGGTTCACCGTAGCTGGAAACGGGAGCACACCCTACCCCGCGATTTCGGGAGATAAATCACTGATATTTATTCGGAATAACGTTTTGGGCGGAATCAACCCGTCTACGAGTTGAGCGGGTTTACGCTGAACCGCAGGCAACTCACTTTGCGATAAGTAGCAGTAATTAATAGATATCTCTCCGCGCTCTCGCGGGTCGCAGAAGAGTTGCGATTTTTAGCGTAATCCTTCAGCGTTTCGCTGCCTTGATCGGCACCACTTCCGCGCCCTCGCGGAGCTTATCAAGGTAGTCGCTCCACCACTGCATCATCTTTAAACGCTCTTTCCAATGTGCGCCGCGATGGTAGGCTGCACGGACCTTATCGCTGTCGCCGTGCGCAAGCGCGCGTTCGATGGCATCGGGGTTCCACTTGCCACTTTCGTTCAACAGCGTGGAGGCCATCGCTCGGAAGCCGTGAGCGGTCATCTCGTCGGTGGTATAGCCCAAGCGGCGCAGGCCTGCGTTGATGGTGTTGTCGCTCATTGGTCGCCTCCGGGTTCGGACTGACGGGAATACGTAGCCATCGGGGCCGGTCAATCTGTAGGCCTCTTCCAGAATCGCGAGGGCTTGGCGTGAGAGAGGGACAAGGTGATCCTTGCGCATCTTCGTCTTGCTCGCGGGGATTGTCCACAGAGCCTCATCGAAGTCGATCTCGCTCCAATCCGAATGGCGGAGCTCACCTGGCCTTACGAACACATGCGGAGCAAGCTGCATTGCCAGTTTGGTGATGGGTTGACCTTCGTACCCGTCGATAGCCCTGAGCAGCTCGCCAGCCTCGACGGGATCAAGAATTGCACCGTAATGTGTCACTGTCGGGTTCATCAGCGCACCTCTCAAGTCGCGCGTCGGATCGGACTTGAGTCGCGCCGTGGCCACCGCATAACGGAACACCGAACCTGCCAGTTGCAAGGTTCGCTTCGCGCTTTCTAGCTTGCCCTTACTCTCGATCCGGCGAACGACTGTCAGGATGTCGGTAGGCTCGATATCGGCAATCGGCAGATTGCCAATTGAGCTGTTCAGGACCGACAGCAGATATTCGCAGCGCTTTGCCGTTGCCGGTGCCCAGGCCCTTGAACCATCATGTTTGCACTTCTCACAGAACTCGGCGGCGATTGACGCAAAAGTATTTTCGGCACCAAGCTTCGCGCGCGCCCTCTCACGCTGTTTTTCGCGTGAAGGATCCTTGCCGTGCGCCAGCTGCTCTCGCGCCGCGTCGCGCCTTCTGCGGGCCTCTGCCAACCCAATTTCCGGGTAGCGTCCGATCGCCAGCTTCTTCTCCCGGCCATCGATGCGATACTTCATTCGCCACAGTTTTCCGCCGGTTCGCTCCACCAAAAGGAAGAGCCCCAACGAGTCGCTCATTTTTGTAGGCTTTCGGACCAGCCTTGGCTTTGCGAATTGCAACGTCAGTAAGCGCCATGATTTCAGACCTTTACCCAGAAAAGCCCCCCCCAGACTGGGGGCCTCTCGAATTGGCGGAAACCTACATGGCCCCCAAAAAGGCCCCCAGTTTCGAGAGATCTGGCGAGACTAGCCGAGCAAATGCAGGACAAGCGCAAGCCAAAAACCCTCGGATTTCCGAAGGTTTTATAGCGTTTCCGGGATGTTTTGGGAAGGCGGCAATGGAGCGGGTGAAGGGAATCGAACCCTCGTCGTCAGCTTGGGAAGCTGCTGCTCTACCATTGAGCTACACCCGCAAATGAAAGGCGCTAAAATGATGCGGATCGCGTCGCGACGCGATCCATACCTTCGCACGCTCCCATGCACCGGATGTACTGCCCGGTCAATACAACTTCGACGCGAAGGCCTCTTCGCGTCTCAGGAACACAGCGATACGACACCATGGCTTGGCATTGTGATCAGCTGGTATAGAAAGGGCAAATGTCTCTGAGCGAGCAGAAGCAGAATGACCGTCGGACGGTTCTGATCACTGGCGGAGCCAAGCGATTGGGTGCGACGATCGCGCGCCATTTTTCCGAGGCGGGGTTCCACGTCCTCATTCACTGTCACCGATCGACGGAGGCTGCGCATGCCCTGGCGCGTTCGCTGCCAAGCGCGGAGGTCGTTTCGGCAGATCTTTCAAAGCTCGATACGATCGACCGCTTCGTCGCCGATCTTGCCATACGCGTCCCCAACTGGACCGTCCTCGTCAATAGTGCGGCAATTTTCGAACCCGATCTGGCAGACGATCTCGATCCCGACATTTTCCGGCGAAGCAATGCCATCAACGCGGCGTCGCCTTCCCTGTTGTCTCAGGCGTTCCTGCGTCATACGCGCAAAGGGTCGCAAAGGCGCGTCATCAACCTTATCGATCAGAAGATCGCGAACACAAATCCCGACTTCTTTTCCTATACCATGTCGAAACACGCGCTTTTTGCCGCAACCCGCATGATGGCAATGCATTTTGCGCGCAGTTCCGATCGCATCTACGGTCTTTGCCCGGGCGCAATGTTGCCCAGCCACGATCAGCACGATGCCGAACACGAACAAAGCGGCCGCATGAATCTGCTCCGCCGGCTGACCTCCCCTGACGAACTGGCGCAGGCGGCGGTTTTCCTCGCCAAGGGTCACGTCGCCAGCGGCGCGACATTGTTTCTCGATTCCGGGCAGCACCTGCTCGCTCAGGAGCGCGACGTCCTATACCTCGCGCGCGAGGGTGGCGGAGGGCGCTGAACGCCCCCTGCCCCGTCAATTTTCGTTCAGCTCGCGAACCAGTCGCGGCGACGGGTAAATGGTCTCCAACGCCTCCTGCACCGCGGCGGCGGACACCGATACGGTCCGGTTCAACTCGGGGTCATAGCCGTAATTGCCGCCGATGGAATGGATATTGCCATCGAACGCCGCGCCGATGACGGAACCGTCGCGCGCGATCGTGGGCGAGCCGGAGTTGCCGCCGATGATGTCATTGGTCGACACGAAATCATAGGCCGTCGCCTTATCGATCTGCCCTTCCTTCGCCAGATATTGGGACGCGAGGTCATAAGGCTCGTTTCCGGTTGCACGTTCGAACGCACCGCCAAGAGTCGTCACCGGGTCGATCTCACGACCACGTTCGGTCCAGCCCTTCACCTGGCCGTAGCTGATGCGAAGCGTGAACGTCGCATCAGGATAGATCGTGTCGCCATAGGCTGCAAAGCGGGCGTCAGACAGATCGGCCTGCGCGACCGAGATGGGTCCGGTCACGCGCTCGTTCACGGCCTGCCGCAATTCGCGCTCGCGTTCGTCGAGGCGCAGCGCGTACTGAATCATCGGATCGTCCGACGCCTCGATCGCGGCCATGCCATTGTCCCAAAGATAGCGACGATATTCCGGCTCATCCACGCGGGTTCCCGTCACCAGCCGGCTGGCCAGCCCTTCGGGAGATTCGTTCCCGAGCAAAAGCTTCGTATCGGGATCGTCGGCACCCAGATACTCGCGTGCTTTCGACAGGCTCCAACCGAGCGTTTCCTCTTCCAGCCAGGGATAGATCGGACGTTCGTCGAACAGATTCTTGCTCAGCAGCGGTAGCGCGCTTTCGGTAAAGCCGGGCAGACGTTCCGCATTCGGTTTTTCCCGTTCCTGTGCCGCGCGAACGAGCGTTTGCGCGAAGCTGAAGAGCGAGCTCTGCGGATCGATGAAACGGTAGGACAGATAGAGATCGCGATAATCGCCCATCGCACTGTCGATGGCGGTCCAGGGATCGCCGATCTCAGCATTGCCGGCGCTGCGTTCGCGCAGATCGGCCTCCCTGCTTTCGAGCGTTTCGACGAATGCGGCATCGTTCAACGCACGCTGCCGTGCAAGATAGACCTTTAGCGAGTTCTCGATGCCGAACAGGGTATCTTTGGCCTGCCGCGCCTTTTCCGGATCGGTTTGCCCAATGGCGATCAGCCGTCCGCGCAGTTCCGACATCGTCGCGATGGTGACCGGAATACGCAGGTCGCGATCGAAGTCGACCTGCGCCTGTGTGTAAAGGCGCGAGGTCGAACCGGGGTTACCCACCACGAACGTGATTTCGCCCGGTTCGGGACGGCGCGGGTTCCAGCGCAGGTGATTGGCCGGCGTGACCGGCTTGCCATTCTCGTAAGCGCGCAGGAATGCGGCATCGAGGGCATAGCGCGGGTAGTTGAAATTGTCGGGGTCGCCGCCAAAGAACGCGGCCTGAAACTCCGGTGCCCAGGCGATACGCACGTCGGAATATTTGCGATAGCGGTAAAGCTTGTACTGCCCCCCGCCGAACAGGCTTACGACCTGACAGCGGATTGTGTCATCCTCACATCCCTCGGATTCCAGCTCTGCGATACGGGCGTTGCGCGCATTGACGAGCGCCTCTCCGGTAAGCCCTTCGATCCTGCCCTGAATATCGCCGGTCACGTCGGTGATCTGCGTCACGACTTCGGCCTGCTGTCCGGGGCACATGCGTTCCTCGGCAAGACTGCCGGGGTTGAAGCCGTTTTCGATAAGATCGTTCTCCGCCGTGGAGAGATCCTGAAGGCAGCTGACCACACAATGGTGGTTGGTCAGGATAAGCCCTGCATCCGACACGAAGCTCGCCGAGCACCCCCCGGTGAGGCGAACAGCCGCCGCGCGGGTTCGATCCAGCCATTGTTGATCCGGTGCCCAACCATACTCCCCTTCCATCCGTTCGGTCGGGAAATTGTCGAAGGTCCACATCCCCTCCTCTGCCATGGCGGGTGCGGAAAGAATAGCGGGCGCGGCGAGCATGGCGCTCGACAGGATCAGGCTACGGATACGCATGTATGGCATACTCTTGTCTGGTAAGGCCTCTTTGAAAATGGGGCCTCTTGATAGATGGACGTTTGCTACGCCGGCCAAGGTATAAAACGTTTCCTTCGTAACAACCTCGATAGTTGATTGCACGGACCGCAACGTTTGAAAAGCCCCGCCGGTCCCGCATTACCTGTCTGGCGAATTCAAAAAGCACCAAGGTAGACCGATGATGCATATTGCCGCCCCGGTTCGCGGCTGATAGGCGCAGCGCAAATCTGCCGTAATCGAAAGAAGTGTCGCATGTCGCATTCCGATATCAACAAGGTTGTTCTCGCCTATTCGGGTGGATTGGACACCAGCGTCATCCTCAAATGGTTGCAGGTGACGTACGATTGCGAGGTGGTCACCTTCACCGCCGATCTCGGTCAGGGCGAAGAACTCGAACCTGCGCGCAAGAAGGCGCAGATGATGGGTGTGCCCGACAAGCATATCTTCATCGACGACCTGCGTGAGGAATTCGTTCGCGATTTCGTCTTTCCCATGATGCGCGCCAATGCCCGTTACGAAGGCGACTATCTGCTCGGAACCTCGATCGCACGGCCTCTCATTTCCAAACGCCTGATCGAGATCGCCCGCGAAACCGGCGCCGATGCCATCGCCCATGGTGCGACCGGCAAGGGCAACGATCAGGTTCGCTTCGAACTGTCCGCCTATGCGCTGGCGCCCGATATCAAGGTCATTGCCCCGTGGCGCGAATGGGATCTCACCAGCCGGACCGCACTCATCGCCTGGGCCGAACAGCACCAGATCCCCGTACCGAAGGACAAGCGCGGCGAAAGCCCGTTTTCGACCGATGCCAATCTCCTTCACACTTCTTCCGAAGGCAAGGTGCTCGAAGATCCGTGGGAGGAGACGCCGGATTACGTCTATTCCCGCACGGTCAATCCCGAGGATGCGCCCGACACACCCGAATATATCACCATCGACTTCGAAAAGGGCGATGGCGTGGCGCTCAACGGGAATTCCATGAACCCCGCCGAATTGCTTGCCGCGCTGAATGAACTGGGTCGCAAGCATGGGATCGGGCGGCTGGATCTCGTCGAAAACCGGTTCGTGGGCATGAAATCGCGGGGCATGTATGAAACGCCCGGCGGAGAAATCTATGCCCGTGCACATCGCGGGATGGAGCAGATCACGCTGGACCGCGGCGCTGCGCATCTCAAGGACGAGCTGATGCCGCGCTATGCCGAGCTTATCTATAACGGTTTCTGGTTCTCCCCCGAACGTGAAATGCTACAGGCGGCCATCGATCACAGCCAGGCGAATGTCAGCGGCACCGTGCGGCTGAAGCTTTACAAGGGCAATGCCGACGTGGTCGGTCGCAAGAGCCCGGTGAGCCTTTATTCCGAACGCCACGTGACGTTCGAAGACGACGCCGGCGCCTATGATCAGGCCGATGCGGCGGGCTTTATCAAGCTCAATGCGCTGCGCCTGCGACTCCTTGCCGGACAGGGGAAGCGTTAAGCGGCATTAACCATGTTGCACCAGCGAAAGCAGGGTAAGCTGTTCATCAGGTCGGACGGGTCGACCCCAAATCGCCGTGCCGGCATGCTATATTGCGGAGCATGGATGACACACATACGCTTCCAACCCGCCGCAAACGGCTTGCCACGCTGATCCGCCTCCGCAGGCAGCGGGCTATGCTCGTGTTCGGCGTCGCCGCCATCGTCCCCGCCTCCGCCGCGCTGGCCGTGTCGGAGAATGAGGCCCCTCAGACCGTTGCCATCGGCAATGGCGTGGCCGGGGTAGATTCCGAACTCCCCGCCGCATCCCCGGTTCCCGCCGAAGAGGCTGCGCCTGCGAAAAACCGCCTCGCCGCCCTCGCCCATCAAGTCGAGGCCGATGTCTCCGACATCCGCCGCGAGCTTGGCACGGGCGAGGCCAGCTATTACGGGCCGGGCCTTTCCGGGCGCCCCACGGCGAACGGCGAGCGTTTCGACCCCACCGAGCTGACCGCCGCGCACCGCACGCTCCCCTTTGGCAGCAAGGTTCGCGTGACCAGCGAACGCACCGGCAAATCGGTGACCGTGCGCATCAACGATCGCGGCCCGTTCCACGGCAATCGCGTCATCGACCTGTCCGAGGCCGCCGCGCGCACGATCGGGCTGGCGTCGCGTGGGCGGGGTCAGGTGCGGATGGCGCTGCTCAACTAACTCCCATAACAGTGTTGCGCGAAACGGGCGTTGCCGCATGGGCGGTGACGCCCGTTTGCGTTACGCACCATTGGCGCACCCCCTGCACCCGGTCGGCCCGGACCGGGTCGGCCGGGTTCAGCCGTTCGGCACGCAGCCGCGCCACCGTGCAATGGCACAGGCGACTTGCGCGCGCCGTGGCGAGGCCCCGCGCCTCGTATCGGGCGGTGCATCGCTCCACCGCGGCGGCGTGGGCGGGCGTCATCACCCCGTCCCCCGTTTCGCTGCCACAGGCGGCGAGCGCGACGAGCGCAAGCGGCGCGGCCAGCGCGGGGCGGATCATTGCCGGGATCGTCATGCAGGTCAGGCGGGCCATGCGCGATGGTTTGCACATCGTGGTTAAGGCCCGGTTAGCATGATTGACGAAGCGGACATAAGTGACACGTCCAACATGCGCCGTCCGCGTGTTTGCCCCGCCGGCGCGCACGGCAATCTGCGGCTTTGCGGGGGCGAGGGTTACGGATCGGCGCATGGGCGAAAAAATTACCGGCGGTGGCCGCGGGGTGGATAGCCCGGCGCGGTGGCAGGCGGTCCCGCCTGCGCCCGGTCGGCATACCAGCTGCGCAGGAGAAATTGCGTCTCCGTCCGTTCGGCGGTTTCGGGTTCGACCGGATCGCGGCCCGGCACGGGTTCGCCGTCCTCCCATTCCAGCGGGCCGTGCTCGATGCGGTCGAGCAAGCGGTCCCAGCCTTCCGCGCTATATTCACGGGCGATCTGATGCCGACCGATGCGCCAGGGATTTTCGGCGATCCAGATGGCGAGCCGTTCGTCATAGACGCGGTGCGAGCCGATACGTTGCCCGTGATAGTAATGCGGCACCTCGACGCCGTTGATCGCGCGGTCGAGCATGGCGTGGGCAAGCTGCGACAGCCCGGCCTCCAGCGCGGTTTCCCAGCCGAGATCGAAGGGCGTGTTCTTCAACCGGGCGCGCAGGCGATAGGCGGATTGCCGGCTCTTGCCCACGCTGCGCGCGGCCTGCGCCACGGATTGCGAGGCGGTGAGTTCGCGCAGGAACGCCGCCATCAAGGATTTCGTCCACGCGTCGCGGCGCGGCGTGCGCATGACGCGGCGCGGGGTTTCGTCATCGGCGGGAGGGTCGGCGGGCGGCGTTTCGTGCGTGTAGGATGCGGCCATTACCAGCGCCCCCGGATCGCGGAATCGTCGCGCGTGCGGACGGTGCGCGCGGTGCCGAGCAGCACTTCCTCATTGCGCATATGCTGAATGAGCAAGGCCGGGGTGGTGCGCGGCCCCTCCCCTATCCGCCCGTGCGCGACATGATCGGCCCAGCGGCGGGCATGGTCGAGATGGTCGATGTCGCCGGGCGGCGGGATGTAGAGGGGCATGGTTCACCTGTGAGTTTGTTGCAGGGAACCGGGGGATTTAGGGATGTGCGGAGTTGTAGGAAAATAAAATTTGGGCGGTAGCTGACCTTCGATCACCATGACACTCAAACATTTACCTTATTGCGCAATAATTGCTAATCTTTATCATGAGCTTGTGGCATGACCCAGCGCGACCCGAAACCTGAACAGAAAAATAAAAAGCTTTCCAACACGGGGGTTGAGGAGCCCCTTACTGGTGTTATCGAATCTCGCGCCGACGAGGCCAGAAATATTGCTGAAAAAATAAAGCGTGATGACGAAGAGGTAAAGAAATATGTCAACGAAAGGCGCGATAGCATCCGCCGAGGCGCAAGAAGAAGCCGAAATCGCTTCCGTTTTTGACTTTCTTTACCACGATAGCAGGCGAATAGCATCCTATCTTTCGCAGTTTGATAGTAGTGGACTTTTGAATGAAGTTACACAGTCGGAAGGGGTTGCGAAGGGTTCAAAACGAGGGAAACGCTTCGGAATTGGCGGCAATACACCTTTAGGTGGTGGCAATGTGGAACTCGAGATCGGCCCCGGCGAGTCGGGAAGCGAAAGCATGACGCGGGTTTACGATCCGTATTGGGCTAACGCATTACAGTTTTTAGACGTTCTAGACGAACGGAACATGATACAACGCAATGTAGACAAAGCGCACATTGGACAGTTTGTGCTTACTAAAGGCTATTTAAGTATCCAAGACTTAGCCATGATGAGGGAAGCTTGGAAAGCCCCTTCGATACAACGGAAAATTAAGGGTAACGTGCCAAACGGCAGAAAATCTCCAAGTATGACCGCTGCGCAAAAAGCCGCGGCTAAAGAACAACAAGAAAATACCGAATTATTCCTCGATATGATTCAGCTTATGCCTCACTCGGTCTATGCACGATTAATTACGAGTGAAGGCGAGGACGATCGCCTTGTATGGAGCGTGATAAATCAGGACCATCTAGTTGGCTTAGCAAGCGACATTACGCTCACCTACGGCGAGATGTTATCCGGGGAATGGTCGATGTTAGGAATACTCAGCGCAAAACCTGAGTACTTAACTCCAGACTTGAGCAACCAGTTCGACGAAAACGACTTGGGACTGACGCATAGCCTTGTAGGGCAGATATCGAAAATGCTTTCTCCCTTGGTTCGCGTTTCTTTAGGGCGACCGTCTGCGGCACATGCCGTCACCCCGCTTTTGATATTTAGGGAGGTCACTTGAAAGGTGAATAACTATTTGGTGGGAAAGCATTCGAAATAATAATCGGAGGTTAGTTTACAACATCCCCCGCAAATAATGCCCCGTAAAGCTGCGCTCTTCCTTCACGACATCCTCCGGCGTGCCTTCGGCAACAATCTCGCCGCCGCGCACGCCGCCGTCGGGGCCGAGGTCGATCAGCCAGTCGGCGGTCTTGATCACGTCCAGATTGTGTTCGATCACCACCACCGAATTGCCCTGATCGACAAGGCGGTGCAGCACCTCCAGCAATTTGCGCACATCCTCGAAATGAAGCCCGGTCGTCGGCTCGTCGAGGATATAGAGCGTCTGCCCGGTTGAGCGGCGCGCCAGTTCCTTGGCCAGTTTCACGCGCTGCGCCTCGCCGCCGGACAGGGTCGTCGCCTGCTGCCCGACCTTGACATAGCCCAGCCCCACCTCGTTCAGCATGCGCATCTTGTCCCGGATGGGCGGCACGTTTTCAAAGAATGTTTCCGCATCCTCGATCGTCATGTCGAGCACGTCGGCGATCGAGTGCCCCTTGTGCCGCACCTCCAGCGTTTCGCGGTTGTAACGCTTGCCGCCGCATTCCTCGCACGTGACATAGACGTCGGGGAGGAAGTGCATCTCGATCTTGATCAGCCCGTCGCCCTGACATGCCTCGCACCGGCCGCCCTTCACGTTGAAGCTGAAGCGGCCGGGTTTGTAGCCGCGGGCCTTCGCCTCCGGCAGACCGGCGAACCAGTCGCGGATATTGGTGAAGGCGCCGGTGTAGGTCGCCGGGTTCGAACGCGGGGTGCGGCCGATGGGGGACTGGTCGATCTGAATGACCTTGTCGCAATTTTCGAGGCCGGTGATCTTGTCATGGGCGCCCGCGATGATGCGCGCGCCGTTCAACGCCCGCGCCGCGCCGGCGTGCAGCGTGTCGATGGTAAAGCTGGATTTGCCCGAACCCGACACGCCGGTGATGCACGTGAACGTGCCGAGCGGGATCGACGCGGTGACGTTCCGCAGATTGTTGGCGCGGGCGCCGTGGACGGTGATCTTCTTCTTGTTGCCCTTGCGCCGCTCGGTCGGGACGGCGATTTCGCGCGTGCCGTTGAGATATTGCGCGGTGAGCGATTTTTTGGACTTCAGCACCTGTTTCAACGTGCCTTCGGCGACGATCTCGCCCCCGTGGACGCCCGCGCCGGGGCCGAGGTCGACGACGTAATCGGCGGCGCGGATCGCATCCTCGTCATGTTCGACGACGATCACCGTATTGCCGAGATCGCGCAGGCGTTTCAATGTTTCGAGCAGGCGGTCATTGTCGCGCTGGTGCAGGCCGATGCTGGGCTCGTCGAGGACGTAGAGCACGCCGGAAAGCCCGCTGCCGATCTGGCTGGCGAGGCGGATGCGCTGGCTCTCGCCGCCCGACAGCGTGCCGCTGGTGCGGTCGAGGTTGAGGTAGTCGAGGCCGACATTGTCGAGGAAGCCGACGCGTTCGTCGATCTCCTTGAGGATGGCGGCGGCGATCTGGTTCTGCTGATCCGTCAATTTGGAGGGCAGATCCTTGAACCAGGCGAGCGCGTCGGACACGGACAGGCGCACGGGGCCGGAAATGCTCTCGCCCGCGACCTTCACCGACAAGGCTTCGGGTTTGAGGCGGGCGCCGCCGCAGGTCTCGCACGGTTGCGCGGTCTGATAGCGGGCAAGTTCCTCGCGCATCCAGGCGCTTTCGGTCTGGAGCATGCGGCGGTTGAGATTGCCGATGACCCCTTCGAACGGCTTTTTCACCGTATAGCTTTTGCGCCCGTCCTTGAACGTGAGCGGGACCGCCTTCCCCTTCGTGCCGAACAATATGGTGTCGTGCACGGTTTCGGGCAATTCGGCCCACGGGGTGGCGAGGTCGAAGTCATAGGCGGCGGCGAGACTCGACAACACCTGCATGTAATAGGGCGATGGCGGGTTGGACTTCGCCCAGGGCACGACCGCGCCTTTTTTGAGCGAGAGGTTTTCGTTCGGCACGACAAGCTGCGGATCGAACAGGAGCTTTTCGCCCAGCCCGTCGCAGGCCGGGCACGCCCCCTGCGGCGCGTTGAAGGAGAACAGGCGCGGTTCGACCGCCTCGATCGTGAAGCCACTCACCGGGCAGGCGAAACGTTCGGAAAAGACGATGCGATTGGCGGGCAGCCCCGCGCCCTTCAATTGGCCGCCGGTGGCATTGGCGGCGCCCTCGCTCTCTTCCTCTCGTCCCGGCACGACACCATCGGCGAGGTCGACATAGGCCAGACCATCGGCGAGTTTCAACGCGGTTTCGAAACTGTCGGCCAGCCGCGTCTCGATCCCCTCGCGCACGGCGAGGCGGTCGATCACGACCTCGATGTCATGCTTGAATTTCTTGTCGAGCTTGGGTGCGTCGGCGATCTCGTGGATTTCGCCATCGATGCGCACACGGGTAAAGCCGGCCTTCTGCCATTCGAGCATTTCGCGGCGATATTCGCCCTTTCGCCCACGCGCCACGGGGGCCAGCAGGTAGAGCCGCGTCCCCTCCGGCAATTCCATCACCCGGTCGACCATGTTGGAGACCGTCTGCGCCTCGATCGGGAGGCCCGTCGCCGGGCTGTAGGGGACGCCGACCCTTGCCCAGAGCAGGCGCATGTAATCGTAGATTTCCGTCACCGTCGCCACGGTCGAACGCGGGTTGCGGCTCGTCGTCTTCTGCTCGATCGAAATGGCGGGCGAGAGGCCGTCGATATGTTCGACGTCCGGCTTCTGCATCATTTCGAGGAATTGCCGCGCATAGGCGGACAGGCTCTCGACATAGCGGCGCTGCCCCTCGGCATAGATGGTGTCGAAGGCGAGGCTGGATTTGCCCGACCCCGACAGCCCGGTAATGACGATGAGGCTGTCGCGCGGCAGGTCGATGTCCACACCTTTGAGGTTGTGTTCGCGCGCGCCGCGCACGGATATCTTGGTAAGGGCCATGGACGATCGTGTTCCGCAAATGTTCGCGCCAGTCAAGCGATGGCCGACAAAGCCATGCAGCATGACGATGCCTCGCATCCGGCGCAGGGTGAAAATGGTCGTTGTTCATGTGGGCGGGGTTTTGACGATTGCAACGCATGGCCGTTCCATCGCGCGGACGCGGAACCGATCCACGCCCCGCCCGGTTTGAGGAGCATGCGATACGCGTTGCCCTGCTTTGCCGCGCTCTTCCTGTGCGCCTGTTCTGCGGGCGACGGCAAAGAAGACGCCCCGCAAGGCGATGCGACCGGCGAAATTTCCTCCGGCGATGACTCCGGTTCTTCTGCAGGCGATCATCCGTCGATGCCCGGCGGTGAGGCGGCGGGCATCGATGACGCCGAAGAGAGCCAGGACATCGCGACCGGGCCCGATGCCCCGCGTGAGGTGCCGGTCCGGTTCCGGGCGACCTACGCGCTCGACCCCGGTGCATGCCGCGGCGATCACGAATATGCCCCATCATTCCAGGCGGTGACGGTCGGGCGCGACCGGGTGAATTTTTTCGAGACCGGCGGCCCCGTCACCCATGTCGCGGTGGACGGCGACGCGATTGCCATCACCCTGCGCGAAACGGTGGGACCGGCCGAACATACGCGCGCGATCTATCTTGCCCTGAACGGCGATGGGACGGTGCGGTATCGCCCCGGTGAGGGCGAGGATGTGCGTCGCTATGTCACGTGCGGGGAACAGAACGCTGCGCAATAATCGCGCTTGCGCTCGGCGGCTGCGGTGTTCAGCATGGGCGCGCGGAAAGGGAGATACGCGATGACAGGAAAACATGCGCTCTGGCTTGGCGCGGTGGCGATGACGCTTGGCGGCTGTGCGACGACGCCGGTGCCCGCATCGTCCGTACAGGCGCCGGTGATGCCGGCAGCAGCGACGCCCGGCGATGCCGCTGCCTTGTCGCACTCGGCATCGCAGGCGACCCTTGCCGCACACATCTGTGCGCCGTTCCTCGATCCGGGAGAGGCGGATCAGATCGTGACGACCGGCGTGCGAATGGCCAGACCGGCACCGGGCGCGCCGCCCGTAAACCGGACCGCCGGGTCGCCGCCGCTCCCGCCTCCGCCGCCGCCGCCGCCGCCTCCTCCACCGATGGCCAGCGCCGCGCCGATGGTCCAGCCGCAGAGCGGCTATGCCCCCGCGGCGCAGAATCGCGAGCGCTATGCGGGCGAGGAAGTCGCCGATGTGCAGCGCGTCGCCGAGGCGCCGGTGTCCACCTTCGCGGTCGATGTCGACACAGGAAGCTACGCCAATGTGCGGCGCATGATCACAGATGGCGAGCTTCCGCCGCAGGCCGCGGTGCGGACGGAGGAGATGCTGAACTATTTCCGCTACGCCTATCCCGCGCCGGATGCGAACGGGCCGCCCTTCACCATTTCCGCCGACATGGCGCGCACGCCGTGGAACGCGGACACGCGCGTGCTGCGCATCGGATTGTCGAGCGTGGCGCCGAACCGGGACACGCGCGGGCCGGTCAATCTGGTGTTCCTCGTCGATGTGTCGGGTTCCATGGCGACGCGGAACAAGCTGCCGCTGGTGCAATGTTCGCTTGCCCTGACGGCGGAGCGTTTGCGGCCCGACGACCGGGTGAGCATCGTGACCTATTCGGGCTATACCCAAGTCGCTCTGAAACCGACAAACGACAAGCGGGCGGTAATGGACGCGATTGCCGGGCTGTCCGCGGGCGGGGCGACGGCAGGCGGCGCGGCGATCGAGCTCGCCTATGATCTGGCGCGGCAGAACTACCGCGCGGGCGAGGTTAATCGCATCATGCTGGCCACCGATGGCGATTTCAATGTCGGGCTGACCGACAGGGATGCGCTGATCGACATGGTGGAGCGCGAGCGGGAGGGCGGCATTTCGCTCACCGCGCTGGGGTATGGCACCGGCAATTATAACGAGGCGATGATGGAACAGATCGCCGACCACGGGAACGGCAATTATTTCTATATCGACCGCGCGGAGGAAGCGGCCAAGGTGCTCGACGAAGAGCTGGCCGCGACGCTCGTCACCATTGCGAAGGATGTGAAGATACAGGTCGAGTTCAACCCGGCCCATGTCGCGGAATATCGCCTCATCGGTTATGAGAACCGCGCACTCGCCGAACAGGATTTCGCCAATGACCGGGTGGATGCGGGCGAAATCGGCGCGGGCCATCAGGTGACGGCGCTCTATGAAATCGTGCCGACGGGCGCGAAGGGGTGGTTCCCCGAACGCCGGTACGAAGCCAATGCGCGCCCCTCCGCGCGCGGCGACCGGTCGGGCGAAATGGCGGTGGTCCGCCTGCGCTATAAAATGCCGGAGGGGACGCGATCCATGCTGATCGAACGGGCGATCTCCGCGAGCATGATCGCGGATGCGGAACCGGCGCGCGGGGACATGGCCTTCGCGCTCGCCGTGGCGGGATATGCGCAGACCCTGCGCGGAGATGACAGGCTGGGCGCGTGGACATTGGACGACAGCGCCGCGCTGGCCCGGACGCAAGGGGGCACCGGCCCGCTTCGCGCCGAATTTGCCGAACTCGCCGCGCAGGCCGCCGCGTTGATGCGCGGCGATCCTGCGCCGTAACGGCCACCGTGCACAGGCTTTTCGTCGGTATCCCCCTTCCCGAAGCGATCGGTGATGCGCTGATCGATACGATGGACGGGATCGAGAATGCGCGCTGGCAATCGGACGCGCAATTGCATCTCACGCTGCGCTTTATCGGCGAGGTGGACAGCCCGCTTGGCAATGATGTCGCGGATGCGCTGTCCCGCGTGGCACATCCCGCCTTCCCGCTATGTTTCGAAGGGATCGGCCATTTCGCGCGCAAGGGGCGGGCGACGGCGGTATGGGCCGGTGTGTCGCGTTCGCAGCCACTCCTCGCCTTGCAGCGCAAGGTCGAGCAGGCCTGCCGCGCGGCGGGGTGCGACCCTGAAACCCGGCGCTTCGTGCCGCATGTGACGCTTGCCCGGCTGAATCTGGCGAGCGGCCCGATCGGCGATTTCCTGCGCGCGCACGCCACGCTTCGCACGCCGCAGTTCGAGGTGG
Source organism: Croceicoccus hydrothermalis (assembly GCF_022378335.1). GTDB lineage: Bacteria > Pseudomonadota > Alphaproteobacteria > Sphingomonadales > Sphingomonadaceae > Croceicoccus > Croceicoccus hydrothermalis. Next base: position 35,611 of record NZ_JAIQCI010000036.1, on the reverse strand, counting down.
ATCGCTTCGTCCTGTACGAAAGCCATCTGAGCCGCGCCGGATCGCTTTACGAGCCGGCGGTGTCCTACCCGATGCGGTGAGGCCGATGCGGTGAGGCGGGCGGGTGCGCCTGCGCGCCTTATCGAGGGTGTGAACGCGTTTTTCGGCCAATTTGCATGGCATCCTTGCCGAAATGCGCCGCCTGCAACGCTCCTCTGTAATACTGGTTTTGCCCGGTTCTGTTAATTTGCCGACTGCGCAATGTCCGTGTTCTGCCGTAAAGCGAAGATAGCGATCAAACAGATGGATAGCACGGCCTTGAATGGATATCGTTGAAACGGCAAAGCGGTTCGGGTCGGGAACGTGGCTACACGCGATGGCCCAGAGAGTTCGAGCGATGCGGTGCACGGCGCGGGATACTGGCCAACGATGGTAACAAGGGTCAGATGGTCATGGCGTTCGTGCCGCAGGTCATCGAGGCCCGCACGCGCATGATCGCCTTTGCCATCGGCGCATCGACCGGCGCGGGTTTTGCGATTTCGTCCAGTGCCCATCGCTGTCGGAGATCGCATCGCCGCCGCCCTTTCGCGAAACGGTTGCGGTCGTTTCATTTGCTATCAATGCCCGGTTCAACCATGAAGCGCTATCACGCCGTTCATGTTTGACAGGAGGAACGATTTGACGCGGACAGGATTACTGGCGAGCGCAGCTCTTGCGCTGACCCTTGGGGGATGCGCGACGATGGACAATGATACGATGAACCCCGCGACCGGCGCCGCGGCGCTTCCGGGAAGCGGCGGCATGCCGGATATGAGTGCGGTTCCGCAGGCGACCGGCGTATTCGCGGCCCCGTCCGACCTCCCCTTTCACGCGCCCGACTTCACCGAAATCGAAGACGGCGACTACCTTCCGGCCATGCGCCAGGGCATGGCGATTCAGAAAGCCGAGGTCGAGGCGATCGCCAACAACCCGGCTCCGCCGACCTTCGCCAACACGATTGCCGCGCTCGACGCTTCGGGCGATTTGCTTGGCCGTGCGGCGCGGGCATTCTATGCCGTGACGGGGGCCAATACGAACGACACGCTGGACGCCGTCGAGACCGAGATCAGCCCCGAAATGGCCGCGCATTCCGACGCCATCTATCTCAACGCGCCTTTGTTCGCGCGGGTGAAGGCGGTTTACGACAATCGCGCCGCGATGAGCATGACGGTCGACGATGCCGCTTTGCTGGAGGAAACGTACAAACAGTTCGTGCACGCCGGCGCCAACCTGTCCGATGCGGACAAGGCGCGCCTGCGCGATCTCAACACGCGCATGTCGACGCTCACCACGCAATTCGGGCAGAAGGTTACCGCGGGCACCAACGATGCCGCGCTGATCGTGTCGGACCGGGCGATGCTCAAAGGCTTGAGCGACGCGCAGATCGAGGCCGCGGCCGATGCGGCGGCATCGCGGGGCAAGGCCGGGCAATATGCGCTGGTGCTGCAGAACACGACGCAGCAGCCGCTCCTCTCCAGCCTCGACAACCGGGAAACGCGCCGCCGCCTGTTCGAGGCGAGCCTGACGCGCAATTCGCAGGGCGGAGAGGACGACACCAACGGAATCGTCCTCGAACTCGTCAAGCTGCGCGCCGAGAAAGCGGCGCTGTTCGGCGAGGACAATTTCGCCGAGTGGCAGATGTACGACCGCATGATCGAGAGCCCGGATGCGGCGATCGAATTCATGCGCGGCCTCGCCCCCGCCACGGCGCAGGCGCAGAGCCGCGAGGCCGCCAAGCTGAATGCCATGATCCGGTCCGAGGGCGGCGATTTCACGGTGCAGCCGTGGGACTGGAGCTATTACGCGGAGAAGGTGCGCAAGGCGGAATACGATCTCGACGAAAATGAGATCAAACCCTATTTCGAGATGAACAACGTGCTCGAAAACGGGGTGTTCTACGCCGCGAACCAGCTTTACGGCTTGACCTTCGCAAAGCGGGACGACATTCCGGTCTATCACCCCGATGTCACCACCTATACGGTGTTCGACCGCGACGGGTCGGAACTGGGCCTGTTCTATTTCGATCCGTATCAGCGGGAGAGCAAGCGCGGCGGGGCGTGGATGTCGAACTTCGTCGATCAATCGCATCGCGACGGCACGAAGCCGGTCATCTACAACGTGCTCAATATCCCCAAACCCGGCGCGGGTGAGCCGACGCTGCTGACCTTCGATGAAACCACGACGATGTTCCACGAATTCGGCCATGCGCTGCACGGCTTTTTCGCGGATCAGGAATATGCATCGATGTCGGGCACGGCGGTTGCGCGTGATTTCGTCGAGTTTCCGTCGCAGATGAACGAAAAATGGGCGAGCGAGCCGCGCGTGCTGGCCAATTATGCCAAGCATTACCGCACGGGCGAGCAGATCCCGCAGCAGTTGATGGACAAGATCGACGCCGCGGCGAAGTTCAACCAGGGCTTTGCGCTTGGCGAAACGCTTGCCGCGGCGATGATGGACATGTCGTGGCACACGCTGACCCCGGCGCAGGTTCCGGCCGACGTGGCCGCGTTTCAGTCGCGGGCTCTGGCCGATACCGGGCTGAATACCGGCATGGTGCCGCCGCGCTACAGCTCGCCCTATTTCCGGCACGTGTTCGGGGGCAGCTCCTATTCCGCTGGCTATCACGCCTATCTTTGGACCGAGATGCTGTATCACGATGTCGGTACCTGGTTCGATGCCAATGGCGGCATGACCCGCGCGAATGGCGATCGTTATCGCGACGTGGTGCTGTCGCGCGGCGGTACGCTCGATTACGGGACGGCGTTTCGCACGCTGACCGGCCATGACCCGCGCGTGGAGCCGATGCTGGAGGCGCGCGGTTTCGTTCCCGGCGATGCCGAACCGACCAATGCGGATGAAACCGGCTGATCGCTGCATTCGCGGATTGATTATCGGACCGGCCGGGGCGACCCGCGCCGGTCCGATTTGCATGATGGCCGCCGATATGCGCGATGCGGCATGGAAGAAACGGCCCCGGCGCAAGCCGGTCCGCACGATGAGGGTGAGCCGGGAAGAACGCCGCCCGCCTGTCGGAGCAAGGCCATGCGCGACGGGGGCGGTCGCGGTGGGCCAGCGTGTGGCAGGAAGCCGTTCAAGCCAAGCCGGACGACCCGCCACCCTTCCCGCACCAGCGAAGCGAACGCGCGTTCAGCAAGGGCAGCAACGCCGAATCGGCAAGGCATGCCTCCCCAAATGCGATTGCACGGTTCAGCATCTCGGGCGGTGCGTGCCGATAGGCCGGGCGCCCCGCGACATGATCGCACCACCGCCCACCACACGCATTGTCGAGCAGGATGCGGGCAAAGCAGTGATCGTGCCGCACCGGCCAGCCATGCGACGCCGCCACGCCCGGCAAATCCACCCGCGTAAGCCGTAGCCAGATGGTTTCGAGTTCGTCTCGCCGCATATACGACCCGGTCTAGCCCGAGCCACAAAAGCGGACCAGCCCCCGGCGCATGGTTGCGTGCAAAACCCCCTCTTGCTATTGCGAAGTGTTATCGAAGATTGTTTTCAGCCTATCGTTTTGGCGGTTGCAATCGAGTGATGTGACGCCTACCCACCCTATCAGAAGGCCGTGCCGCGATTGTTCGCGGGCTGTCGCTGCGCGCACTGGTCCGGACCCGCGAATGCGAAGAGGAATATCGACCTGATGGCACGCAAGAAAATCGCCCTGATCGGCTCGGGCATGATTGGCGGAACGCTCGCCCACCTGGCTGCGAAGAAGGAAATGGGCGACGTCGTCCTGTTCGACATTGCCGAGGGCATGCCCCAGGGCAAGGCGCTCGACCTTTCGCAATGCGGCCCGGTCGAGGGTTTCGACGCGAAGATCACAGGCACGAACGACTATGCCGACATTGCCGGCGCTGATGTGGTCATCGTCACCGCCGGCGTTCCCCGCAAGCCGGGGATGAGCCGCGACGATCTGCTCGGCATCAACCTCAAGGTCATGAAATCGGTCGGCGAGGGTATCAAGAACAATTGCCCCGACGCTTTCGTCATCTGCATCACCAACCCGCTCGACGCGATGGTATGGGCCTTGCGCGAATTTTCGGGCCTGCCGCATGAAAAGGTCGTCGGCATGGCTGGCGTGCTCGATTCGGCGCGCTTTGCCACGTTCCTCGCGTGGGAATTCGACGTGTCGGTGAAGGATGTGAACGCCTTCGTCCTCGGCGGTCACGGCGACACCATGGTGCCCGTGCTGTCCTACTCCACCATCAGCGGCATCCCCGTTGCCGACATGGCGAAGATCAAGGGCGTCGACACCGCGCGCCTCGACGAAATCGTTGACCGGACGCGCAAGGGCGGCGGCGAGATCGTCGGCCTGCTCGGCAATGGGTCGGCCTATTACGCGCCTGCGACCAGCGCGATCGCCATGGCCGAGGCCTATCTCGGCGATCAGAAGCGCATCCTGCCCTGTGCCGCGCATCTGACCGGCAAATATGGCGTCGACGGGCTTTATGTCGGCGTGCCCGCGGTCATCGGCAAGGACGGCATCGAGGATGTCGTCGAGATCGAATTGAACGACGAGGAAAAGAGCAATCTTCAGGTCAGCGTCGATGCGGTGAAGGAACTGCTCGAGGCGTGCAAGGGTCTCGACGGCGACCTCGCCTGAACGCGGATCGCGAACAGAATACAAGGAGATCGGGATGAGCATTCTCGTAGACAAGAATACCAAGGTCATTACGCAGGGCATGACCGGTTCCACCGGCACGTTCCATACGCAACAGGCGCTGGATTACGGCACGCAGATGGTTGCGGGCGTGACGCCGGGCAAGGGCGGCACGACGCATATCGGCCTGCCCAATTTCAACACCGTCGCCGAGGCGAAGGCCGAAACCGGCGCGACCGCATCGTGCATCTACGTGCCGCCGCCGTTCGCCGCCGACTCCATCCTCGAGGCGATCGACGCCGAGATGGAACTGATCGTGGCCATCACCGAGGGTATTCCCGTGCTTGACATGGTGCGGGTGAAGCGCGCATTGGAAGGCAGCAAGTCGCGCCTCATCGGGCCGAACTGCCCCGGCGTGCTGACCCCCGGCGAGTGCAAGATCGGCATCATGCCCGGCTCCATCTTCAAGAAGGGCAGCGTCGGCGTCGTGTCGCGTTCGGGCACGCTGACCTATGAAGCGGTGCATCAGACGACGGCGGTGGGCCTTGGCCAGACGACCGCGGTCGGCATCGGCGGCGACCCCGTCAATGGGACGAATTTCATCGACGTGCTCGATCTGTTCCTGTCCGACGACGAGACGAAGTCCATCATCATGATCGGCGAGATCGGCGGCAGCGCCGAGGAAGAAGCCGCGCAGTTCATCAAGGACCAGGCCGCCAAGGGCCGCAAGAAGCCGATGGTCGGCTTCATCGCGGGCCGCACCGCGCCTCCGGGCCGGCGCATGGGCCATGCGGGCGCCATCGTTTCGGGCGGTCAGGGCGGCGCGGACGACAAGATTGCGGCGATGGAGGATGCGGGCATCCGCGTCTCGCCCTCGCCGTCCAAGCTTGGCGAAACGCTCGACGGTCTGCTGAAGGAACTGGCCTGAGGCCGCGGGTGGGCCGGATCGCGGCACGCGGCGTCGTGCGCTGCGTGATCCGGCCCGCCACGATTTTCATATTATCGCCGGAACGCCCGGCAGGCTGCGAGATTGAGCGCCATGGCTAACGAGAATTCGTCCCCCCTTCCCGACCTCGATTACGACGGACCGCAGCAAGGTCCGAGCTGGGCGCGCAAGGCCTGGCCCATGACGGGCGAAGGGGCGTTCGACGACCTGACGCAGGCGCTCGACCCCACGCGCATGAAGGCCGAGGTCAAGGACGCGGCCAAGAAAAAGGGCGCGCCGGTCGATGAAAAGGCGGTCGAGGCCGCCGCCGATGCGTCGGTCCGTGCGATGCTTTTGCTACGCACCTATCGCGTGCGCGGGCACCTTGCCGCCGATCTCGATCCGCTGGGTCTTTCGCACCGCGAGCTTCCCGCCGATCTTGAGCCGGAATATCACGGCTTCAAGGGCGACGATCTCGACAAGCCGGTCTATATCGGCGGCAATCTGGGCCTCGAATGGACCACGGTTCGCGAGATGGTGGACATTCTGCGCGCCAATTATTGCGGCAGCGTCGGCCTTGAATACATGCATATTTCGGATGTGGAGGAGCGCCGCTTCCTTCAGGACCGGATGGAAGGCGCGGACAAGTCGATCGACTTCACCCTGATGGGCAAGAAGGCGATCCTGTCCGCCGTGATCCGCGGCGAGCAATACGAGAAATTCCTCGGCAAGAAATATGTAGGGACGAAGCGTTTCGGTCTCGACGGCGGCGAGGCGATGATCCCGGCGCTGGAATCGGTCATCAAATATGGCGGCGCGCTTGGCGTGCGCGAGGTCGTCTACGGCATGGCGCATCGCGGCCGGCTGAACGTGCTCGCCAATGTGATGGGCAAGCCGTACAAGGTGATCTTTCACGAGTTTTCCGGCGGCAGCGCGAACCCCGAGGATGTCGGCGGTTCGGGCGATGTGAAATATCACCTCGGCACGAGCACCGACCGCGAATTCGATGGCATCAAGGTGCACATGAGCCTGGTGCCCAACCCGTCGCATCTCGAAGCGGTCGATCCCGTCGTGCTGGGCAAGGTCCGCGCGCAGCAGACGTTCCACGACGACATTGGCACCGACGAGGAAGGCCGCGGCAAGCACAAGCAGGTGCTCCCCGTGCTGATCCACGGCGACGCGGCCTTTGCGGGGCAAGGCATCGTATGGGAATGCCTCGGCTTTTCGGGCATTCGCGGATACAATACCGGCGGCTGCATCCATTTCGTCATCAACAATCAGATCGGCTTTACCACCAGCCCGCAATTCGCGCGGTCGAGCCCCTATCCCTCCGATGTGGCGAAGGGGGTCATGGCGCCCATCCTGCATGTCAATGGCGACGATCCGGAGGCGGTCACCTTCTGCTGCAAGCTGGCCATCGAATATCGTCAGAAATTCGGGCGCGACATCGTGATCGACATGTGGTGCTATCGCCGGTTCGGCCATAACGAGGGTGACGAGCCGAGCTTTACCCAGCCGCTCATGTACAAGCAGATCAAGAACCACCCCGGTGTCGCCGCGCTCTATAGCCAGCGGCTGCGCGAGGAAGGCGTGATCGACGGCGATTGGGAAAAGGAGCAGGAAAAGAGCTTCACCGATCACCTCGAGGAAGAGTTCGCGGCGGCAAAGAGCTACAAGCCGAACCAGGCCGACTGGTTCGCGGGGCGCTGGTCCGGCCTCAACAAGCCGGCCGACCCCGAAACCGCGCGGCGCAGCGTCGACACGGGTATCGAGGGCAAGCTGTTCGACAGCCTTGGCCGCACGCTCACCACCGTGCCGGACGATCTCAAGATCCATCGCACGCTGGGCCGCGTGCTCGACGCGAAGCGCGAGATGTTCGATGGAAAGGCGGGCTTCGACTGGGCCACGGCGGAGGCGCTGGCCTTCGGGTCGCTGGTATCCGAAGGGTTCGCGGTGCGCCTGTCCGGTCAGGATTCGGGCCGCGGCACGTTCTCCCAGCGGCACGCCGCCTGGGTCGATCAGGAGGACGAGCGCAAATATATCCCGCTGTGCCAGGTGCCGCATGGGCGGTTCGAGGTCTACGACAGCCCGCTTTCCGAATATGGCGTGCTGGGCTTCGAATATGGCTATGCGCTCGCCGATCCCAAATCGCTCGTGCTGTGGGAGGCGCAGTTCGGCGATTTCGCCAATGGCGCGCAGATCATGATCGATCAGTTCATCGCCGCGGGCGAGGCGAAATGGCTGCGCGCCAATGGCCTCGTCATGCTGCTTCCCCATGGTTACGAAGGGCAAGGGCCGGAACACAGCTCCGCCCGTCTGGAACGGTTCCTGCAACTGTGCGCGGGCGACAATATCCAGGTGTGCAACATTACCTCGCCTGCGAATTATTTCCATGTCCTGCGCCGTCAGATGCTGCGCCCGTTTCGCAAGCCGCTCATCATCATGACGCCAAAATCGCTGTTGCGGCATCCGATGGCACGCTCGACGCGCGAGGAATTCCTTGGCGACCGGCATTTCCGCCGGATCCTGTCCGACACGAAGGACATCGCGGACGAGAAGGTGAAGCGGCTCGTACTGTGCTCGGGCAAGGTTGCCTACGACCTGATCGAGGCGCGCGATGCCGCGGGGCAGGATGACACGAGCATCGTGCGCATCGAGCAGCTTTACCCCTTCCCCGGCGAACCGCTGGCGACCCGCATCGCCCGCATGAAGAACGTGGAGGAAGTGGTCTGGTGTCAGGAAGAGCCGCGCAACAATGGCGCATGGTTCTTTGTCGAAAGCCAGATCGAGCAGGCGCTCGCCGAAGCCGAAGCGCCGGTGCGCCGGCCCCGCTATGCCGGGCGACAGCCTGCGGCCTCGCCCGCGACGGGTCTCGCCTCGCGCCATGCGGAGCAGCAGGCAGCCCTTGTTTCCGATGCCCTCGGCCTGTCGGTCGAAGACGAAATCCGGCGGCGCAAGTGAGGGGCGCAGGCCCCCTCCCCGCCATCAGCATGACCGGCATGACGCCGCGAAAGGACGCGTAAGCGATGAGCACCGAAGTCAAGGTTCCCACCCTGGGTGAAAGCATCAACGAAGCCACCGTCGGCGAATGGCTGAAACAGCCGGGCGACCGGGTGGAGGCAGACGAGCCGATCTGCAGCCTGGAGACGGACAAGGTCGCGATCGACGTGAACGCGCCCGCCGCCGGCGTCATGGGCGAGTTGATGGCCGAGGTCGGCGACAATGTCGAAGTCGGCGCGCTCATCGCGACGATCGAGGAAGGCAGCGGCGGCGGTGCCAAGCCGGCCCCCAAGCCCGCCCAGGCGAATGACGAGGAGAAGCAGGGCGCGCCCGCGAAACAGGATGGCGGCGACAATGCGCAGGGCGGCGATGGCGCCGATGCCGCGGTCCTGTCGCCGGCGGTGCGCCGCGCGGTGCTGGAACACGGGATCGACCCCGCCGGGATCAAGGGCTCCGGCAAGGACGGACGCCTGACCAAGGAAGACGTGCTGGCCGCCGCGAAGGCTCGCGATGCGGGCGGCGCGAGCACCAGCGCCCCTGCCCCCGCGCCCAGCGCGACGGGAGACGCCGGCGGCCGCAATGTCGAGCGCGTGAAGATGACGCGCCTGCGCCAGACCATCGCCAAGCGGTTGAAGAGCGCGCAGGACACCGCGGCGCTGCTCACCACCTTCAACGATGTCGACATGACCGCGGTCATCGAGGCGCGCACCCGGTACAAGGATCTCTTTGCCAAGAAGCACGACATCCGGTTGGGCTTCATGGGCTTTTTCGCGAAGGCGGCGTGCCTTGCGTTGAAAGACGTACCGTCGGTCAATGCCCAGATCGAGGGGAACGAGATCCTCTATCACGACTATGTCGATATTTCGGTGGCCGTGTCGGCGCCGAACGGGCTGGTCGTGCCGGTCGTGCGCGATGCGGACAAGAAGGGCTTTGCCCGGATCGAGCAGGACATCGCCGATTTCGGCAAGAAGGCGAAGGACGGCACGCTCACCATGGAAGAGATGAAGGGCGGCACCTTCACCATTTCCAACGGCGGTGTGTTCGGGTCGCTGATGTCGACGCCGATCATCAACCCGCCGCAGAGCGCGGTGCTCGGTCTTCACCGGATCGAGGACCGTCCGGTGGCCATCGACGGCAAGGTCGAGATCCGGCCGATGATGTATATCGCGCTGTCCTACGATCACCGGCTTATCGACGGGCGCGAGGCGGTGACCGCGCTCAAGATCATCAAGGACGCGATCGAGGATCCGACGCGCCTCCTTATCGACCTTTAATCGTTCGCGCCCGGTGGCGCGCGCACCCGATACCGGCCAGCACTGGCCCGACAAGATGAACGAGATGGAACATGGCTGAATTCGACTTTGACGTTATCGTGATCGGCTCCGGCCCCGGCGGATATGTCGCCGCGATCCGCGCAGCGCAGCTCGGGCTGAAAACCGCCTGCGTCGAAAGCCGCGAGACGCTGGGCGGGACCTGCCTCAATGTCGGGTGCATTCCGTCCAAGGCGTTGCTGCACGGCTCGGAGCTGTTCGAGGAAGCGCATGGCGGCACCATGGCGAAGTTCGGCGTCATGGCGGACAATGTCACGCTCGACCTGCCGGCGATGCAGGGCGAAAAGGAAACCGCGGTCAAGGAGCTGACCGGCGGGATCGCGTTCCTGTTCAAGAAGAACAAGGTCACCTGGCTCAAGGGGCGTGGCAGCTTCGTCGACAAGCACACCGTGCAGGTGGGCGAGGAGCAGCATTCGGCCAAGAACATCGTCATTGCCACCGGCTCGTCCGTAACCCCGCTTCCCGGTGTGGACATCGACAATGAGGGCGGCATCATCGTCGACAGCACGGGCGGTCTCGCGCTCGACCGCGTGCCGGAGAACATGGTCGTCATCGGCGGCGGGGTCATCGGTCTGGAGCTCGGCAGCGTATGGCGCAGGCTCGGTGCGAAGGTCACGGTCATCGAATATCTGGACAAGCTGCTGCCCGGCATGGACGAGGATATCCGCAAGGAAGCGGGCAAGATCTTCAAGAAGCAGGGCATGGAGCTCAAGCTCAATACCAAGGTCACCGGCGTCGAGGTCAAGGGCAAGACCGCCACGTTGACCATGGAGCCCGCCAACGGCGGCGATGCCGAGACGATCGAGGCGGATTGCGTGCTTGTCGCGATCGGGCGCCGGCCGAATACGGACGGGCTGAACCTCGATGCGATCGGTCTAGAGCCGAACGAACGCGGCCAGATCGTGCCCGATCACGATTTCCGCACCAAGGTCGACAGCGTGTGGGCGATCGGCGACGTGATCCCCGGCCCCATGCTCGCCCACAAGGCCGAGGACGAGGGTATCGCCGTGGCCGAAAACATCGCCGGCGAGCAGGGCATCGTCAATCACGCGATCATTCCCAATGTCGTTTATACCATGCCGGAGATCGCAGGCGTAGGCATGACCGAGGCCGAGGCGAAGGCAGACGGCCACGAGGTCAAGGTCGGCAATTTCCCGATGATGGCGAACAGCCGCGCGAAGACCAACCGCGAACCCGAGGGTTTCGTGAAGGTCATCGCCGATGCGAAGAACGATCGTGTGCTGGGCGCATGGTGCATCGCGTCGCTCGCCGGCACGATGATCGCACAGATCGCGCAGGCCATGGAATTCGGCGCGACGAGCGAGGACATCGCCTATACCTGCCATGCGCATCCGACCCATTCGGAGGCGATCAAGGAAGCGGCCATGGCCGTGCGCGGCAAACCCATCCACATCTGATCGGGCCGCGCCCCATGGACGGCCCCGCCCTGCCGCCGCTGCTCGACCTTGCGGGCACGGCGGTCTTTGCGCTGACCGGCGCACTGCTCGCCGCGCGATTGCGGCAAAGCTTCGTGACGGTGTGTTTCTTTGCGCTGGTCACGGGGGTCGGCGGAGGGACCGTGCGCGATCTGCTCATCGATGTGCCGGCGTTCTGGATCCGGTCGGGACAGGTCGCACCGGTGGTGTTCGCCGTCGCGCTGGTCGCATGGTTCACGCCGTCGCGATGGTGGGAGGGCCGTCTATTGGAATGGGCCGATGCCGCCGGGCTTGCCGCCTTTGCGGTGCTAGGCACGGCAAAGGCGCTTGCCTATGAGGTGGCGCTATTGCCGGCAATCGTGCTGGGCGTGGTATCGGGGTGTGTCGGCGGGATCATCCGCGACGTTCTGGCCGGCGTGCCGTCGATCCTGATGCGGCCGGAGCTTTACGTCACGGCGGCGGCGCTGGCGGCGTCGGGCTGCGCATTGTTGACGATGACGGGCTTGCCACAGGGGGCCGTGTGGAGCATCTCGGCACTTGCCGGTTTCGCCCTTCGCGGCGCGGCGCTCATCTGGCGAATCGAACTTCCGGCCTATTCTCGCGACGATTGACGCGGCAAAAAGCGCCCGGACGGAACAAGACCGACCGGGCGCAATGCGGATCAACGCAGTCCGCGAATATTATCGAAATCGAGGTAATTCACGCGCCCACGATCGGTCCGGCATTCGAAGCGGCCCGAATCCCAGCCACGCATGTCGTTGCGATAGCCGCGATAATCGCCGCCCCAGCCATTGCCATAACGCCCCCCGCGATAGCCGGTGTCGACCGCGATACGCCCCTTTACCCGATATCCGTCACGGCGGCGGTCGACATCGCGAACGTCGGTCACGTCCACGCGGCGAAAGCCTCGGCGATAGGCTTCGCGCTCGGCCGTGCGGATGCAACGTTCGACGGCATCGCGCGCCGAACCGCCCCTGTAATAGCCATCGCGATTGTCGTAACGGCGATCGTAACGCCGGTCATAACGATCGTCGTAACGGTCGCGGTAGCGGTCATTGCGCCCGCCGGAGGTTGCGATGGCCGCAATCCCGCCAAGGATCAGGGCCCCTGCGATAATGTCGCCTGTGTCGATACCGCGATCACGCCGATCGGCAAATGCGGGAGTGATGCTGCCCGCCATCATGGTTGCGGCGGCGGCAGTCCCGACAACCGCCTTCATCATGGGCGTTTTCATTACAGGGGGCATGGCGGTTCCTTCCTTTGGCAAGGGTCGAGGGCAGGGTTGCCCGTCGGGAACCGTTCTACACCCGTTTCAATGTGTCCTCACTGAACCCCGCGGATAGGATTTGTTCATATTCGCGGGGTTTATCCTGAATCCTATCGATTCTCGCTCGGCGTGAAACCGGTCCAGTGGGCGAGGAAGCCCATGATGTCCGAAAACTCCTCGATGATCTTCGCGACAGGTTTGCCGCTGCCGTGCCCGGCATTGGTTTCGATGCGAATGATACGGGGCCGTTCGCCGAGTTCGGCATTCTGAAGCGCGGCGACATATTTGAAACTGTGCCCCGGAACCACGCGGTCGTCGGTGTCGGCCGTAGTGGTGAGGATGGCAGGATAGTCGGTGCCGGAGCGGATATTGTGATACGGCGAATAGCTGCGCAGAACGCGCCAGTCCGCCTCGCGATCCGGATAGCCGTAATCGTCGACCCAGTACCGCCCGGCGGTCCAGCGATCGAAGCGCAGCATGTCCATCACCCCGACAGCGGCATGGACCGCGTCGAACAGGTCGGGACGCTGATTCGTGACGGCCCCCATCAGGAGACCGCCATTCGACCGCCCCTCGATCGCGAGCTGGTTCTTACCCGCGACACCGTTCGCCTTAAGCCATTCACCCGCTGCGATGAAATCGTCGAACACGTTCTGCTTGTTCGCGCGCCGCCCGGCATCGTGCCACGCATCGCCATATTCCCCGCCGCCACGCAGGTTCGCCATCGCATAAACGCCGCCCCCCTGAAGCCACGCCATGCGCGTGGCGCTATAGGACGGGGTCAGCGAGATGTTGAACCCGCCATAGCCGTAAAGCATCGTCGGCGCGGGTCCGGTCACGTCCTTGCGCTTGACGATGAACATCGGGATCTCGGTCCCGTCCCTGGAGGGGTAGAACACCTGCTCCACACTGTAATTACCGGGATCGAAGGCCAGGTCGACCGTGGCGAATTCGCGGGTCACCCCGGTATCGGGATCAAGCTTCATGATCGTGCCGGGCGTCGTGAAGGACGAGAAACCGAACCAGGCATCGTCGTCGCCCGGCTCGCCGCTGATCCCGCCGACGGACCCGATCCCGGCCAGTTCCACGGTTCCCGCATTATCGCCATCCAGCGTATAGCGCCGCAATTGTGAAGCCGCATCGACGAGATAGCTCGCCACGATGCGGTCGCCCACGATCGCCGCACCTTCTAGGTTCTGTTCCGCCTCGGCGACCACGTCAGTGAATTGCGGCGCGTCACCCGACAGATCGACCATCGTGATCTTTTTGAGCGGCGCGCCCTTGCTCGACACGAACCACAGCCGGTCGCCGATCCCGTCGATCAGATCCCACTGCGCCTCGGCCTCCCCGATCAGCGTCATCGGCGTCCAGTCGCCACGCCCGACCGGGATAAGGTGGACGCGGGACGTCGGATCGGTGCCTTCGTTGCTGTTAATCACGACCCAGCGGCCATCGCTCGTCGTGCTGGCCACATGGCCCAGCTTGGGCATGTCGGGGGTCGCATAGACCAAACGGTCTTCCGACTGCGGCGTACCGATCTTGTGATAATACACCGCCTGATTGTAATTCAGCGCCTGGAAATCCTGTCCTGCCTCGGGTTCGGGAAAGCGTGAATAGAGGATGGCATCGTCGCCAAGCCAGGTAAGCCCCGTGAATTTGGCCAATTCGATGCTGTCGTCGAGCGGTTCGCCCGTGGCGGTATCGACGAAACGGATCGTGCGCCAGTCGCTGCCCCCCTCCTGAACCAGATAGGCCAGGAACTGCCGCTCTTCGACGCCTTCCATCCGGCGAGCGCGGTCGTGCCATCGTCCGACCACGCGTTGGGGTCGAGCAGGACGCGCGCGTTCCCGTCGATCGACTCCGCGTCGGCGTCCGCGATCATCAGCACGTTCTGATTCTGAAGCCCGGTATTATGTTCGTAGAGGAGCGCATCGCCCGCCTTGACCGGCGTGCCGAACCGTTCGTAGTCGAGCAATTGCGAAAGCTTCTTTTCGAAGAACGCACGCTCGGGCAATTGCTTGAGATAATCATCGGCGTAGGCGCTCTGCCGCGCGACCCAATCGGCCACCTCGGCGTCGTTGCGCACATCCACCTCGAGCCAGCGATAAGGATCGGCGACCTGTTCGCCGAAGAATGTCTCGCTCACATCGCCCCGCTTCGTTTCGGGGTAGTCGGGGCGGGCAGGTTCATCGGTTTTCATAGCGGAGGGCGCTCCCTGAGCCGACACCTGCGACGGCAGCACCGCGATCGCGGCAAGCGATACGGCACCGAGCAGGCCGGCCATGCGTTTGCCTGAAATCATGCAATCATTCCCTCTTCGATCTGTACTGCGCTTCAGATGCGCAATCTGTGTCGCGAATACAAGATTTCAGATGAAACGAGAATGAAGCCCATGAAAAAGGCGCCGCGGAAACGATGTTCCGCGGCGCCTCCGGTCGTGCGTTTCGTGACGCGATCAGGCGTCCTCGAATTCGTCTTCGGTCTGCACCGGGCCGGAATCCTGACCCTTGGCATCGACATCGCGGTCGACGAGTTCGATAATCGCGATCGGTGCCGCATCCGACGCGCGGAAGCCGGCCTTCACGATGCGCGTGTAACCGCCCTCGCGATCGGCGTAGCGGGTTGCCAGCGTATCGAACAGCTTCACCAGCTGCGCATCGTCCATGAGACGCGCCTGCGCGAGCCGGCGATTGGACAGGCCGCCCTTCTTCGCCAGCGTGATCAGCTTTTCGATATAGGGACGCAGTTCGCGCGCCTTGGGCGTGGTGGTCTTGATCTGCTCATGCTTGATGAGCGCGGCGGCCATGTTGCGCAGGAGGGCCTTGCGGTGGCCCGTCTTGCGCTGCAGCTTACGGCCGGAGATTTTATGACGCATTTCGTTCTTCCTGGTTCGTAAGGGGGCCGTACAAGGTACCCCGGTACAGGCTGTCATACGGGCAGCCTTCTAACCCGTGGCGCCCCGGACCGGACCGGACCGGGACGCGATTGCGATCAGCCGAGCAGTTCCTGCTCCAGCTTCTTCGCCATTTCCTCGATATTCTCAGGCGGCCAGCCCGGAATATCCATACCGAGACGCAGGCCCATGCTGGACAGCACTTCCTTGATCTCGTTCAGCGACTTGCGGCCGAAATTCGGCGTGCGGAGCATTTCCGCTTCCGTCTTCTGCACCAGGTCGCCGATGTAGATGATGTTGTCGTTCTTGAGGCAATTGGCCGAACGCACCGACAGCTCGAGCTCGTCGACTTTCTTGAGCAGGTAGCGGTTGAGTTGGTTGGCGTCGGATTCCTCCGGCTGCGCGGCGACGCCGGCGGTCTGCTGCACGCCCTGCGGAATGCCATCCTCGAAATGCACGAACAGCGTCAGCTGATCCTGAAGAATGCGCGCGGCATAGGCCACGGCGTCCTCGGGCGTGACCGTTCCGTCGGTCTCAACCGTCAGATTGAGCTTGTCATAGTCGAGCTCCTGCCCGACGCGGGCGTTCTCGACCTTGTAGGACACCTGGCGCACCGGCGAATAGAGCGCGTCGACCGGAATGAGGCCGATCGGCGCATCGGCCGGGCGGTTCTGCGCCGCGGGAACATAGCCCTTCCCGCTCTCGGCAGTCAGTTCCATGTTCAGCGTCGCACCCTCGTCGAGGTGGCAGATGATGAGATCCTTGTTCATCACCTCAATATCACCGGTCACGGCAATATCGCCCGCCTTCACTTCGGCAGGGCCGGTGACGGACAGGTTGAGACGCTTCGCGCCCTCGCCTTCCATCTTCAGTGCGACCTGCTTGATGTTGAGCACGATGTCGGTGATGTCCTCGCGCACGCCGGCGAGAGACGAGAATTCGTGAAGGACGTTGTCGATCTTGATCGACGTGATCGCCGCGCCTTGCAGCGACGACAAAAGCACACGGCGCAGCGCATTGCCGAGCGTCAGGCCAAAGCCGCGTTCCAGCGGTTCGGCGACGAAGGTCGCGCGACGCTTGGCATCGCCACCGCTCTTGATTTCGAGGCTGTTGGGCTTTTTCAGTTCCTGCCAGTTCTTGTTATTGACGGACATGGACTTCCCCTAGGGTTTTAACATGAATTGCGGCGCCATCCGGATGACGGCCGCCAGGCAGATGATCCGAAGGACGGGCCGGGGATCCTTCCGGCTCGCCCTCGCGCGTTCGGATCAGACGCGGCGGCGCTTGGACGGGCGCACGCCATTGTGCGGGATGGGGGTCACGTCGCGGATGGAGGTGATGGTGAAACCCACCGCCTGCAGTGCGCGCAGCGCGCTTTCACGGCCGGAACCGGGGCCCTTGACCTCGACCTCGAGCGTGCGGACGCCATGCTCCGCCGCCTTCTTGCCGGCATCGTCGGCGGCAACCTGCGCGGCATAGGGCGTCGACTTGCGGCTGCCCTTGAAGCCCATCATGCCGGCCGAGGACCAGCTGATCGCATTGCCCTGCGCGTCGGTGATGGTGATCATGGTGTTGTTGAAGCTGGCGTTCACATGCGCGACGCCGCTGGAGATATTCTTGCGCTCGCGCCGCTTAATGCGCTGGGGTTCGCGTGCCATAATGGAAATTCCTGTCGTAGAACTGGGAAGGGAAAGCTGGGCCTACGCCCGCTTACTTCTTCTTGCCGGCAATCGGCTTTGCCTTGCCCTTGCGGGTGCGTGCATTGGTATGCGTACGCTGGCCGCGAACGGGAAGGCCCCTACGATGGCGAAGACCGCGATAGCAGGCCAGATCCATCAGGCGCTTGATGTTCATTGCGGTTTCACGGCGAAGATCGCCCTCGACCGTGTAGTCGCTGTCGATCGTTTCGCGAATCTGCACGACTTCCTGGTCGGTCAGATCCTGAACCCGGCGGGTGTGATCGATATCGAGCTTGTCGGCGATGTCCTTGGCGGACTGCGGGCCGATACCGTGAATATAGGTCAGCGCGATAATCAGGCGCTTGTTGGTGGGGATGTTCACCCCGGCAATACGAGCCACTTTTTTCTCCTGCTCCACAGGGCCGTTGCCGACCCTTCGGTTATTACCGAAGGCAGTGCGGCGACTCCCCATCTCATAGCGTTGATGCCCGCACGAACACCGGATAGCCGGCAACCCCGGCGATACGGGAAAGCGGACAAATCCGAATTCATAGCGAGCGAAGGGCGCGCTTACGCAGATTCGCAGGGACTGTCAACGCCCGGCGCTCCGACATGGTGACCAGGCCCGCGCCATGACGCGCAGCGCTCAGGAAAGAATGGCTTCGATCCGATCGGTCACAGCCTCGATATCGGCCATACCGTCCACGCGCGACACGATCCCCCGTTCATCATAGATGGGAAGGATGGGCGCGGTTTTGGCGCGATATTCCGCCATGCGCGTGCGCACGGTTTCCTCATTGTCGTCGGGCCGGCGCTTGAACTCGGTCGAACCGCAGGCGTCGCAGATGCCTTCGACCTTCGGCCGTTCGAAGATATCGTGATAGCCCTTGCCGCAATTGGCGCAGGAAAACCGCCCGACGATCCGTTCGACGAGCGCGTCTTCGTCGACCTCGAGTTCGATGACATGATCGAGCTCGCGGCCGTGTTTGGCCAGGATTTCATCCAGCGCGGCGGCCTGCACCGCTGTGCGGGGATAGCCGTCGAAAATCGCGCCCGTGCCCTCGTCCATCGCTTCGAGTTCGGCCGAAATCAGCGCAGACACGATCTCATCCGAAACGAGTTCACCTGCATCCATCACCGCTTTCGCCCGCTGCCCGATCGGCGTCTTCGCCTTCACCGCGGCGCGAAGCATGTCGCCGGTCGAAAGCTGGCGCATGCCATGCCGATCGACGAGCCGCTGGGACTGGGTGCCTTTGCCCGCTCCGGGAGGGCCGAGAAGGATGATGTTCATGCGAGGTTTCCCCAAACCGTCCGGCTGAGCCGGCTATCGCAGGCGGCCTTTCAGCTTCGCCTTCTTTATGAGATCGCCGTATTGATGCGCAAGCAGATGGCTTTGAATCTGCGCGATCGTATCGACAGTGACGTTGACCACGATCAACAGGCTGGTGCCACCAAGGAAGAAAGGCAAGCCCGTTTGCGCAATCACATATTCCGGCAGGACACAGACCAGCGTCAGATAGGCCGCGCCAATGACCGTGATGCGTGTAAGCACGTAATCGAGATAGTTCGCCGTGTTCCGCCCCGGACGGATCCCCGGAATGAAGCCGCCGTTCTTCTTCAGGTTTTCCGCCGTTTCTTCTGGATTGAACACGACCGCGGTATAGAAGAAGGTGAAGAAGATGATCCCCGCCGCATAGAGCAGCATGTACAGCGGCGCACCATGTTGCAGATATTGGTTCAGCGTCACCAAAATCCCGCCCATCGTGCTGTCGGGCGTGACCGAACTGCCGGCGAACTGCGTGATTGTAAGCGGCAGCAGCAGCAGCGAACTCGCAAAGATCGGAGGTATGACGCCGGCGGTGTTGAGCTTGAGCGGCAGATGGCTGCGATCCGCCTGCATCATGCCGCGCTGCCCCGCACGCTTCGGATATTGGATGAGCAAACGCCGGTTCGCGCGCTCCATGAAACAGATGAACAGCACCAGTCCGACGATCACGACGATAAGCGCCACTATCAGGAACGGCGAGATGGACCCGGAACGGCCGCCTTCGAAAAGCTGTGCGGTGATCGTCGGGAACTGCGCGATGATGCCCGCCATGATGATCAGCGAAACGCCGTTGCCAATGCCGCGCGACGTGATCTGTTCACCTAGCCACAGCAGGAACATCGTACCGCCGATAAGGCTGATGACCGCACCGATGCGGAACATGAGGCCAGGATCGACGACGGCCTGCAAACCGCTCGCAGCGGCGTAGCTTTCAAGGCCGACCGCAAGGAAATAGCCCTGCACCGCTGTCAGCCCGACGGTGCCGTAGCGGGTATACTGGTTGAGCTTTTTCCGCCCGCTCTCGCCCTCTTTCTTGAGCGCGGCCAGCGCAGGGTGAAGCGACGCGGCGAGCTGCACCACAATGGATGCCGTGATGTAAGGCATGACGCCGAGCGCGATGAGGCTCATGCGCTCGAGGCTACCGCCCGAAAACGTGTTGAACAGATCGAGCACACCGCCGCGCGTCTGTGCGTAGAGATCCTGAAGGATCAGCGGGTTAACCCCGGGAAGCGGAACGAAACTCAGGAAACGGAACACGATCAGCGCGCCGATCGTGAACCAGATCCGGTTCTTCAGCTCCGTCGCCTTTGAAAAATTGGCGAGGCTCAGATTGCTTGCAAGATTGTCGGCTCGTGATGCCATGATCGTTCAAATGCCTTGTTGGGGCGAAAGAATGTTCCTGCGTCGCGGCACCTGAAAGATAGCCGATATCGACGGACGAACGAACCGGCCCGGAACGTTTCCGCCCGGGCCGGTTGCAAGACCTTACTCGGCCGCCGCGGGCGTCTCGACCGAGCCGCCCAGCTTCTCGACCGCTTCACGCGCGCCCTTCGACGCACCGGCGACCTTGAACTGCGCCTTCGTCGTCATCTCACCCTTGGCGAGAAGGCGGACACCGTCCTTGCCGCCGCGCGCGAGACCGGCGGCCTTCAGTGCGGCGTGATCGATCACGCCGCTCGCATCGAGCTTGCCGGCGTCGATGAACTTCTGGATCATGCCAAGGTTCACCTCGGCATAATCCTTGCCGAACGGGTTGTTGAAGCCGCGCTTCGGCAAACGCATGTGGAGCGGCATCTGACCGCCCTCAAAGCCCTTGACGGCGACGCCCGAACGGCTCTTCTGACCCTTCTGACCGCGACCGCTGGTCTTGCCCTTGCCGGAGCCGATACCACGGCCCACCCTCATGCGGGATTTGCGGGCACCATCGTTGTCACGAATTTCATTCAATTTCATAATCTGCACTCGCTTTCGCTTTGATTCGCGCTTTCGGTCCCGGAAGGAACCGTCGGAAGTGGGCGCCTTAGCCATAGCGCAGGGAAATGTCACCCCCCGCGCCGAAGGATTGTCCCCGCGGTATTGTCGTCTTCACGAAAAAGGCCGGGCAGCAGTTGCCCGGCCTTTCAATCGTCACGTCCGGTGTCGATCAATCGATGATCTGCACCAGGTGCGGGATCTTCGCGATCGCGCCGCGAACCTCGGGCGTGTCCTGACGCTCGACTACGCGGTGCATCTTGCCCAGCCCCAGGCCGACAAGGATCTTCTGCTGCGATTCGGGGCGGCGGATCGGCGAACCGGTCTGCTTAATCTTGATGGTGTTGGCCATGATCGCTTACTCCACGACTGCCGCGGCTTCGGCTTCTGCCTCGGCCTCGGTCGATCCACCGCGGCCCAGCAGGTCGGCGACCTTCTTGCCACGACGCTGCGCCACGGACTTCGGCGACGACTGGTTCGCCAGTGCCGAGAACGTCGCACGGATCATGTTGTAGGGATTGGACGTGCCGACCGACTTGGTCACGACGTCGGCAACGCCCAGGCTCTCGAACACGGCGCGCATTGGACCGCCCGCGATGATGCCCGTACCGGCCGGAGCCGTGCGGACATTGACCTTGCCCGCACCGAAACGGCCCTTGCCGTCATGGTGAAGGGTGCGGCCTTCCTTTAGGGGAACGCGGACCATCGTCTTCTTCGCGGCGGCGGTGGCCTTGTTGATCGCCTCGGGAACTTCGCGGGCCTTGCCCTTGCCGAACCCGACCCGGCCCTTGCCGTCGCCGACCACGACCAGCGCCGCAAAGCCGAAGCGCTTGCCGCCCTTTACCGTCTTGGAAACCCGGTTGATGTGAACGAGCTTTTCGATCAGTTCCTCGCCATCGTCATTGTTGCCGCGACCGCCACGGCGATCGTCACGCCCGCCGCGCCCACGACCGCGGCCACCGCCACGCTCGTTGCCGCCACGATCGTTGCGTCCGCCGCGACCGCGCTGTTCGCGCGGCTGCGAGGGATCACCGGCGGCGGACGACTGATTGTCGGCCGCTTCGGTGCTTGCCGTCGTCGGCGTGGGCGTGGTGCCCGCGTTGTCGACCTGCGTCGCTTCGTTGTTGTTTTCGTCAGCCATCATCAGAACTCCAGCCCGCCCTCGCGTGCGGCGTCGGCCAGCGCCTTGACGCGGCCATGGAAAAGGAAACCGCCACGGTCGAACACAACGGACGTCACGCCCGCCTTCTTGGCGGCGGCGGCAATATCCTTGCCCACCTGAGCGGCGGCATCCGCGGTGGCGCCGGTGGTCTTGCCGTTCAGCGTCGATGCCGCGGCCAGGGTCCGACCCTGCGCATCGTCGATAACCTGGGCATAGATATGACGCCCGGTGCGGTGCACCGAGAGACGCGGGCGGCCATTGCCACGCTCGCGCAGCGCGGTACGGACCCGGCGGCGGCGACGTTCGAAAAGGGAAAGCTTTGCCATCTTACTTCTTCTTCCCTTCCTTGCGGAAGACATACTCGCCGCGATACTTGATGCCTTTGCCCTTATAGGGTTCGGGCTTGCGCCAGCGGCGGATCTCGGCGGCGAACTGGCCGACGGCCTGCTTGTCGATGCCGCTGATCTCGACCGTGGTCTGATCCGGCGTCTTGACCTCAACACCCTCAGGCACATCGAGATCGACGTCGTGGCTGAAGCCGAGCTGCAGCTTGAGCTTGCGACCCGAAGCCTGCGCACGATAGCCGACGCCATTGATTTCGAGGACCTTGGTGTAACCCTCGGTCACACCCTCGACGAGGTTCGAAACGAGCGTGCGCTGCATACCCCAGAAAGCGCGTGCTTCCTTGGAATCATTGGCAGGCTGCACGGAGATCTCGCCATCACGCACTTCGTAGGAAATGTTGTCGGCCAGTCCGAGGGTCAGCGTGCCCTTCGGCCCCTTCACCGTCAGCACGTCGTCGGCGATCTTCGCCTCGACATTGCTGGGCATGGGGACGGCACGTTTACCGATGCGGCTCATCAGAACACCTCCGCAAGCACTTCGCCGCCGACGTTCTCGTTGCGCGCTTCGGCATCCGAAAGCACGCCACGCGGCGTCGAGACGATGGTGATGCCAAGACCGCCACGCACGCTGGGAAGCTCCTTGCTGCCCGAGTAGATGCGGCGGCCCGGCTTGGACACGCGGGCGACATGCTTGATCGCAGGTTCGCCTTCGAAATATTTCAGTTCGATCCGCAGCGCCTTGTGCTTGCCGGTTTCGTCTTCGCTATAGCCACGGATGTAGCCTTCGCGCTCCAGAACCGACAGGACATTCGCGCGCAGCTTGGACGCCGGCGAAAGGACGGAATCCTTCTTCGCCTGCTGGCCGTTGCGGATACGGGTGAGCATGTCACCCAGGGGATCGGTCATTGCCATCGTTCAGATCCTCACCAGCTCGACTTGGTTACGCCCGGGATCATGCCCTTGTTGGCAAGATCGCGCAGTTCGATACGGTTGAGACCGAACTTGCGGTAATAACCACGCGGGCGACCGGTGGTCGTACAGCGGTTGCGGATGCGCGTCGGATTACCGTTGCGCGGGATTTCGGCCATCTGAAGCCGCGCGACCCAACGCTCGGATTCCTCGAGCGATTCGTCGTCCGCGATAGCCTTGAGCTTCGCGTATTTCGCAGCATATTTCAGAGCGAGCTTCTTGCGACGCTCGTTCTTGTTGATGGAACTCAGTTTCGCCATGGACTTAAGCTCTCTTTCCGGGGCGGCTCACGCCGCCTCCTTCTTGTCCTGCTCATCGGCAGGGAACGGGAAACCGAACAGGCGCAGCAGCTCGTGCGCTTCCTCGTCGGTCTTGGCAGTGGTGGTGACGATGATGTCCATCCCACGCACCGTTTCGATCTGGTCGTAGCTGATCTCGGGGAAGATGATCTGCTCCTTGATGCCCATCGCGTAATTGCCGCGCCCGTCGAAGCTCTTCGGGTTCAGTCCGCGAAAGTCGCGGATACGCGGCATGGCAATGGTGACCAGCCGGTCGAGAAATTCGTACATGCGTTCGCGGCGCAGGGTGACCTTGCAACCGATCGGCATGTCTTCGCGCAGCTTGAACTGTGCGATCGACTTCTTTGCCTTGGTGATGACCGGCTTCTGCCCGGCAATCAGCTCCATTTCGGCTGCGGCGGTCTGGACCTTCTTCTTGTCCTGGCTCGCCTCGCCGACGCCCATGTTGAGCGTGATCTTCTCGATCCGCGGAACCTCGAAGCCGTTCCTGTAGCCGAACTTCTCGGTCATCGCCTTAACGATTTCGTCATCGTACTTGGCGCGGAAACGGGGGGTATAATCAGCCATCGATCTTCTCTCCGGACTTGACGGCGACACGCACCTTCTTGCCGTCCTGCTCTTCAAAGCGGACGCGGGTGGGCTTGCCATCCTTCGGGTCGGCGACGGCAACCTTGGAGATCGCCATCGGCGCAGGGTTGCGGTCGATGCCGCCCTGCGGGTTCGCCTGCGTCGGCTTGCGGTGACGGGTGGCGACGTTCACGCCGTCCACGAGCACCTTGCCATCCTTCGGCATGACCTGCAGCACAGTGCCGGTCAGCCCCTTGTCCTTACCAGACAGGACAACGACGCTGTCACCCTTCTTGATCTTTGCAGAAGCCATTACAGCACCTCCGGAGCCAGGCTGACGATCTTCATGAAACCGCGTCCGCGCAGTTCGCGCACGACGGGGCCAAAGATACGCGTGCCGATCGGCTCTTCGTTCTTGTTCACCAGCACGGCGGCATTGCCGTCGAAACGAATGACGCTGCCGTCCGGGCGGCGCACATCCTTGCGGGTGCGGACGATCACGGCACGGTGCACGTCGCCCTTCTTCACCTTGGCACGCGGCTGCGCTTCCTTCACGGAGACGACGATCACGTCGCCAACGCTCGCGGTGCGCCGCTTCGAGCCGCCCAGCACCTTGATGCACTGGACGCGCTTGGCGCCGCTGTTGTCAGCGACATCCAAGTTGGATTGCATCTGGATCATGGATCCGGTTCCTTCTCAATTGGCTTGCCGGAACGATATGTCCGGCAGTTCCACAAACTTGTCTAACGCCTCAGGCGTTTTCGGAGAGATCCGCCTCGACGGCCTCACCCTTGCCGGCGACGATCCGGTCGATGACACGCCACGTCTTCAGCTTGGACATGGGCTTCGTCTCTTCGATCCGCACGACTTCGCCGGGCTTGTAGGCGTTCTCTTCGTCGTGTGCATGATATTTCTTCGAACGGCGGATGATCTTCCCGTAAAGGGGGTGCTTCACCTTGCGCTCGACATTCACCACGACGGTCTTGTCTGTCTTGTCGGACACCACGGTGCCGGTCAGAATACGTTTGGGCATCGGTGTTTCCTCAAGCCTGCGCTTCGGCCGAACGGGTCCGTTCGGTCTGAAGCGTCTTGATGCGGGCGATGTCGCGGCGAACTTCCTTGATCCGCGCCGGACGCTCGATCTGGTTGGTTGCAGCCTGGAAACGGAGGTTGAATGCCTCGCGCTTCAGCTCAGCGAGATCGGACGAAAGCTGGTCGTCGGTCTTCCCGCGAAGATCTTCAATCTTTGCCATTTTCTCGACTTCCTTTATTCGCCACCAAGGTGGGAGCTGTCGCCGAGGCGAGCAACGACCTTGGTCTTGATCGGCAGCTTCATTGCGGCGCGTTCGAACGCTTCGGCCGCGAGCGGACCGGCAACGCCGTCCAGCTCGAACAGAATACGGCCGGGCTTCACCCGAGCGGCCCAGTATTCGACCGAACCCTTGCCCTTACCCTGACGGACTTCGGCAGGCTTCTTCGAAACCGGAACGTCCGGGAACACGCGGATCCACAGACGCCCCTGACGCTTGATGTGGCGCGTGATCGCACGGCGAGCCGCCTCGATCTGGCGCGCGGTGATCCGCTCGGGTTCCATCGCCTTCAGGCCATAGGACCCGAAGTTCAGCGTGGTGCCACCCTTGGCCGTGCCATGGATCTTGCCCTTGAACGCCTTGCGGAACTTGGTCTTTTTCGGTTGCAGCATGTTATCTACTCAGCTCCCAAGCTCTCAGCGTGCCGGACGGACGCCGGAAGTCTGGGCTTCCATCATCAGGCGGTCCTGCGCCATCGGGTCGTGGCCGAGGATCTCGCCTTTGAAGATCCAGCACTTGATACCGATGATGCCATAGGCGGTCAGCGCCTCGGCATCGGCGTAATCGACGTTCGCGCGCAGCGTGTGCAGCGGAACACGACCTTCGCGATACCATTCGACGCGGGCGATCTCGGCACCGCCGAGACGGCCGCCACACGTGATCTTGATGCCCTCGGCACCAAGGCGCAGCGCGGACTGCACCGCGCGCTTCATCGCACGACGGAAGGCCACACGGCGAACCAGCTGATCGGCAATGCCCTGCGCGACGAGCTTGGCATCGATTTCCGGCTTGCGGATCTCGACGATGTTCAGCTTGACCTCGCTCGACGTCATCTTCGACAGCTTCGCGCGCAGCTTTTCGATGTCCGCGCCCTTCTTGCCGATGATGACACCGGGGCGGGCAGCATAGATCGAGATGCGGCAAAGCTTTGCCGGACGCTCGATCACGACCTTCGAAATGGCGGCCTGTGGCAGCGTATCGACGATATACTTGCGGATCTCGATGTCTTCCTTGAGCAGCTGACGGTAATCGCCGCCTTCGGCGTACCACCGGCTGTCCCAGGTGCGGTTGATCTGCAGGCGCAGGCCGATCGGATTGCTTTTCTGACCCATCTTACGCCTCTTCTTCCTGCTCGCGAACCACAATGCGCAGCCGGCTGAACGGCTTCAGGATGCGGGTGCTCTTGCCCCGACCGCGCGTGTGGAAACGCTTCATGGTGATCGACTTGCCGACGCTGGCCTCGGCGACAACGAGAGCGTCGACGTCAAGATTGTGATTGTTCTCGGCATTGGCGATGGCCGATGCGAGAACCTTCTGCGCGTCGCGCGCCATCGCCTTGTTCGAAAAGGAGAGGATGTTCAACGCATCCTCGGCCTTCTTGCCGCGGATCAGGCCGGCAACGAGATTCAGCTTCTGCGCGGAACCACGAATGGTCGTGCCCACGGCGAGAGCCTCGTTGTCGCCTACGCGGCGGGGAGCGGATTGCTTGCCCATCAGCGCTTGCCCTTCTTGTCAGCGGCGTGACCCGGGAAGCTGCGCGTGGGCGCGAATTCACCGAGCTTGTGCCCAACCATGTCCTCACTGACGGACACGGGAATAAACTTGTGGCCGTTATAGACGCTGAACGTCAGGCCGACGAACTGCGGCAGGATCGTCGAACGACGCGACCAGGTCTTGATCGCACCCCGGGTTGCGCCGTCCTGCGCAGCCTCGGCCTTCTTGAGAAGGTGAAGATCGACGAAGGGGCCTTTCCAGACGGAACGTGCCATGGCTTACCTCTTCTTCTTCGCGTGGCGAGAACGGATAATCATCTTGTCCGTCTGCTTGTTCTTGCGGGTACGAGCACCCTTGGTCGGCTTGCCCCACGGGGTCACCGGATGACGACCGCCGGAGGTCCGGCCTTCACCACCGCCGTGCGGGTGGTCGACCGGGTTCTTGGCCACACCACGCGTCAGCGGGCGACGACCCATCCAGCGCTTGCGACCGGCCTTCGCCAGAGTCTGGTTCGAATTGTCGGGGTTCGAAACTGCCCCGACCGTACCCATGCAATCGCCGCGCAGGTAACGCTGCTCACCCGAATTCAGGCGAACGATCACGAGACCGCGGTCACGCCCAACGACCTGGGCGTAGGTGCCTGCCGAACGGGCGATCTGCCCGCCCTTGCCCGGCTTCATCTCCAGATTGTGGCAGATGGTGCCGACCGGCATGGTGGACAAGAGCATGGCATTGCCGGGCTTCGTATCCGCCTTCTCCGATGCGACGACCGTGTCGCCAACGGCGAGACGCTGCGGCGCGAGGATATAGGACTGCTCGCCGTCTTCGTACTTGACGAGGGCGATGAACGCCGTGCGGTTGGGGTCATATTCAAGGCGCTCGACCGTAGCCGGCATGTCCCACTTGCGACGTTTGAAGTCGATATAGCGGTACTTCTGCTTGTGCCCGCCTGCGATACCGCGCGAGGTCACATGCCCCTTGTTGTTACGGCCGCCGGTCTTGCGCTTGCCTTCGGTCAGCCCCTTGACTGGGCGACCTTTCCAGAGCGCCGACTTGTCGACGAGGACGAGGCCGCGGCGTGCCGGGCTCGTCGGTTTGTAATTCTTGAGTGCCATGTTCCGCGCCTCAGATCCCGCTGGTGACGTCGATGGACTGGCCTTCGGCCAGCGTCACGATCGCCTTCTTCATGTCGGTGCGCTTGTAGGGCTTGCCCTTCCAACGCTTCGTCTTACCCTTCTGGACGACGGTGTTCACATTCGTGACCTTGACGTCGAACAGCGCCTCGACGGCCGCCTTGATCTCGGGCTTCGTCGACGAATCGGCGACCTTGAAGACCACGGCGTTGTTTTCCGACAACAGCGTCGATTTCTCGGTAATGTGCGGCGCAACGATCACGTCGTAATGCCGCACGTCGATGTCCTGCTGCTTAGCCATTGAACCGCGCCTCCAGCTTTTCGACAGCGGACTTCGTCAGCACCAGCGTGTCGTGGTTCAGAATGTCATAGACATTGGCGCCGATCGCGGGGAGCACGTCCACCCCGATCAGATTGCCCGATGCCTTGCGGAAGCCTTCGTCGACGCTCTCGCCATCGATGACCAGCACCTTGCGGCCAAAGCCCAGCTTCTCGAAATTCGACAGCAGGACCTTCGTCTTGGCGTCTTTCATCTCGAGGCTGTCAAGAACGACGATATTGTCGTTCTGCGCCTTGGAAGAAAGCGCCATCTTCAGGCCGAGCGCACGGATCTTCTTGGGAAGCGAGATATCGAAATCCCGCTTGCGCGCACCGTGAGCCTTGCCGCCGCCAATGAAGATCGGTGCCTTGCGATCGCCGTGACGCGCGGTACCGCCGCCCTTCTGATTGCCGTACTTCTTGCCGGTGCGCGCAACGTCGGAACGCTCACGCGTGGGACGGGCGGTGCCGCGGCGATTTTCAAGCTGCCAGGTAACGACGCGGTGCAAGATGTCGGCGCGCGGCTCAACACCGAACACGGCATCCGACAGCTCGACATCGCCATTGGCCTTGCCCTCGAGGGTCTTAACATTGACCTTCACGATCAGGACTCCTTGGCTGCACCGTCGGACGTGCCGGCGGTGGTGTCATTGCTCAGCGTATCGGCGCCGGCTTCCTGCTCGTTCAGCAGCTTTGCCTGCTGCTCGGCATCGACCTCGGGGACGACAGCGTGCTCTGCAGCCGTCTCGACCATGCCGGCATCGGCTTCCTGATGATCGGGCTGCGTGTTCTTCTTCTCGAGCAGCGCGCCGGGGAACGGGACGCCCTCGGGAAGCGGAAGCTTCACCGCGTCCTGCACGATCAGCCAGCCATTCTTCGCACCCGGCACCGAACCCTTGACGAAGAGCAGGCCGCGGTCTGCGTCGGTACGCACGATTTCGAGATTCTGCTGCGTGCGCTGGCGATCGCCCATGTGACCGGCCATCTTCTTGTTCTTGAAGACGCGGCCCGGATCCTGACGGTTACCCGTCGAACCGTGCGAACGGTGCGAGATGGATACGCCATGCGTTGCGCGCAGACCGCCGAAGCCCCAGCGCTTCATCGCACCGGCAAAGCCCTTGCCCTGCGTATGCCCGGTGATGTCGACCTTCTGCCCGGCAACGAAATGCTCCGCAGAAATCGATGCGCCAACAGGCAGCAAGCCGTCCTCGCCTTCGAGACGGAACTCGGCGAGCTTCATCTTGAGGCCAACCTCGGCCTTCGCGAAATGCTCGCGCTGCGGCTTCGCAACGTTCTTCTGTTTTGCTTCGCCGGCACCGAGCTGCACCGCGACATAGCCGTCGCGGTCAAGGGTGCGGTGCGAAACAACCTGACAATCTTCCAACGCCAGGACCGTCACCGGTACATGCCGGCCGTCCTCTTGGAAAAGGCGGGTCATCCCCACCTTTTTGGCGATCACGCCAGTGCGCATGATCAAATCTCCTTACAGAGGCCTGCCGGACCATCCAGCAGGCTTGATCGGCCCAATTTGTCATGCGTCGCCCCGTCCGGGCCGATGTGCTTCACGAACGAAGCGAGACGGGGGACGCAGCCCGGGCGGTTGCCCGGCGGTATCCCGAAATCTTCGCCCTCGGTTACCCGAGGACAGGAAAATCAAGCGAGCTTGATCTCCACGTTCACACCAGCGGCCAAGTCTAGCTTCATCAAAGCATCGACGGTCGAGGCATTCGGCTGCACGATATCGAGCAGACGCTTGTAGGTGCGAACCTCGAACTGCTCCCGCGACTTCTTGTCGATGTGCGGACCGCGGTTCACGGTAAACTTCTCAATACGCGTCGGCAGCGGAATGGGGCCACGAATGAGTGCGCCGGTGCGGCGCGCGGTTTCTGCGATTTCGCCAGTCGCCTGGTCGAGAACGCGATGATCGAACGCCTTGAGGCGAATACGAATATTCTGAGCTTCCATTTCCAACTACCGATGCGAAAGAGCCGAGAATGACAAATGCCATTCCATAACAAAGAAAGAACCGCCCCACCTCTCCATCGCCATATCCCGAAGGCTTCTGGCGTGGGAAGGGGCGGCCCTTCCGAAAATTCCGGTCGACCGAATCTGTTACGACCCGGTCGATGGAGCGCGTATATTACTTCGTGATCGTGCTGACAACCCCCGAACCGACAGTCCGGCCACCTTCACGGATTGCGAAGCGAAGGCCTTCGTCCATCGCGATCGGCGCGATCAGTTTGACCGCGATGGTCACGTTGTCGCCCGGCATAACCATTTCGGTGCCCTCGGGAAGGATCACTTCGCCGGTGACGTCGGTCGTGCGGAAGTAGAACTGCGGACGATAGTTCGCGAAGAACGGCGTGTGACGACCGCCCTCGTCCTTCGACAGGACGTAGACTTCGGCGTTGAACTCGGTGTGCGGCGTGATCGAGCCGGGCTTGCAGAGAACCTGGCCGCGCTCGACGTCGTCACGGGCAACACCGCGAACCAGAGCACCAATGTTGTCGCCGGCTTCGCCCTGATCGAGCAGCTTGCGGAACATTTCGACGCCGGTCACGGTGGTCTTCGTGGTGTCCTTGAGGCCGACGATCTCGACTTCCTCACCAACCTTCACGATGCCGGTTTCTACGCGACCGGTCACAACCGTACCACGACCCGAGATCGAGAAGACGTCCTCGACCGGCATCAGGAATGCCTGATCGACCGGGCGAGCGGGCTGCGGGATGTAGTCGTCGACAGCCTTCATCAGCTCGAGAATCTTTTCCTTGCCGATGTTGTCGTCGCGGCCTTCGAGGGCG
This sequence comes from Croceicoccus hydrothermalis, assembly GCF_022378335.1. Classification (GTDB taxonomy): domain Bacteria; phylum Pseudomonadota; class Alphaproteobacteria; order Sphingomonadales; family Sphingomonadaceae; genus Croceicoccus; species Croceicoccus hydrothermalis. The sequence goes on along the minus strand of NZ_JAIQCI010000036.1, from coordinate 4,758 downwards.
GCGAGAGCCGAGCCGGCAACGATCGGAATATCGTCGCCCGGAAAATCGTAGCTGGACAGCAGCTCACGGATTTCGAGTTCGACGAGCTCGAGCAGCTCTTCGTCGTCGACCTGGTCGACCTTGTTCATGAACACGACCAGAGCCGGCACGCCGACCTGACGTGCGAGCAGGATGTGCTCGCGGGTCTGCGGCATCGGGCCGTCAGCAGCGTTCACCACCAGGATCGCGCCGTCCATCTGCGCCGCGCCGGTGATCATGTTCTTCACATAGTCGGCGTGGCCGGGGCAATCGACGTGCGCATAGTGGCGCGCATCGGTCTCGTATTCGACGTGCGCGGTCGAGATCGTGATGCCGCGCTCGCGCTCTTCGGGCGCCTTGTCGATATTTGCGAAATCGACGGCCGTGCCGCCCGACGTTTCGGCGAGCACCTTGGTGATCGCGGCGGTCAGCGTGGTCTTGCCGTGGTCGACGTGACCGATGGTGCCGATGTTGCAGTGCGGCTTGTTCCGCTCAAATTTAGCTTTCGCCATGATGTAAAACCTCTGTTCGTCTGATTTAAATTGACTGCGGGAAGGACGGCACCCGCTGAATCAGGCGCCGCCCCTAAACCGAACCTGCCGCTTAGGCAAGCTTCTCCTTCACCTCGGCTGCGACATTTGCCGGAACTTCGTCATAGTGCGAGAACTGCATGGAGTACTGCGCACGCCCCTGCGTGAAGGAACGAAGCTCGTTGACGTAGCCGAACATGTTCGCCAGCGGCACGAAGGCATCGACCGCCTGCGCAATACCGCGGGTGTCGGTGCCCTGAATCTGACCGCGCCGCGAATTGAGATCGCCGATGACGTCGCCGAGGTAATCCTCGGGCGTGATCACCTCGACCTTCATGATCGGCTCGAGCAGCTTGATGCCCGACTTCTGCGCAACGTCGCGCATTGCGCCGCGACCCGCGATTTCGAACGCCACGGTGGACGAGTCGACATCGTGATACGCGCCGTCGACCAGCTTGATCGTGAAGTCGATGATCGGGAAGCCGACGAGATAGCCGCTTTCGGCCTGCTCGCGGAAACCCTTTTCAACGGACGGGATATATTCGCGCGGAATATTGCCGCCCTTGATCTCGTCGATGAAAACAACGCCCTGGCCGCGTTCACCGGGGGTGACGACGACCTTGACGCGGCCGAACTGACCGGAGCCACCCGACTGCTTCTTGTGGGTGTAGTCGACTTCGACTTCCTTGGCGAGCGACTCGCGATACGCCACCTGCGGTGCGCAGACGTTCGCCTCGACCTTGAACTCGCGCTTCATGCGATCGACGAGAATGTCGAGGTGAAGCTCGCCCATGCCCTTGATGATCGTCTGACCCGATTCGTGATCGGTGGTCACCCGGAACGAGGGATCCTCGGCGGCGAGGCGATTGAGCGCGACGCCCATCTTTTCCTGGTCGGCCTTCGTCTTGGGTTCCACCGACAGTTCGATGACCGGCTCGGGGAATTCCATGCGCTCGAGGATGATCGGCGCGGACGATGCGCACAGCGTGTCGCCTGTCGTCGTTTCCTTCAGGCCCGCAATCGCGACGATATCGCCGGCAAACGCCTCATCGATGTCTTCGCGGTTGTTGGAATGCATCAGCAGCATGCGGCCGATCTTTTCCTTCTTGTCCTTCACCGAGTTCAGGACCGAACCCTTGGCGAGTTGACCGGAGTAGATGCGTGTGAACGTCAGCGTGCCGACGAACGGATCGTTCATGATCTTGAACGCGAGGGCCGAGAACGGCGCATCGTCGCTCGACGGACGGGTCTCTTCCTTGTCGCTGTCAGGGAGCACTCCGCGAATGGCGGGCACGTCGACCGGCGAGGGCATGTAATCGACGACGGCGTCGAGCAAAGGCTGCACGCCCTTGTTCTTGAACGCCGAGCCGCAGATGACGGGCACGAATGCCTGCGCCAGCGTACCCTTGCGGATCAGACGCTTGAGCGTCGCGGCATCGGGCTCCTGCCCTTCGAGATAGGCTTCCATGACCTCATCGTCCTGCTCCACGGCAGTTTCGATGAGCTTCTCGCGATATTCGGCAGCCTTGTCGGCGAGGTCGGCCGGGATGTCGACATAGTTGAAGGTCGCGCCCAGACCGTCGTTTTCCCAAACGATGCCGCGATTGTTCACGAGATCGACAACACCCTGCAAGTCCGCCTCTGCACCGATCGGGAGATACAGAACAAGCGGGGTCGCACCGAGACGTTCGACGATGGAATTAACGCAATAATAAAAGTCGGCGCCGGTGCGGTCCAATTTATTGATGAAGCACATCCGCGGAACTTTGTACTTGTCCGCCTGGCGCCACACGGTTTCCGACTGCGGCTCAACGCCGGCAACGCCGTCGAATACTGCGACCGCACCGTCGAGCACGCGCAGCGAACGTTCGACTTCGATGGTGAAGTCCACGTGGCCGGGGGTGTCAATGATGTTGATGCGGTGCTTGGGACCTGCGCCGTCTTCGGCGGCCCAGAAGGTCGTCGTTGCGGCGGACGTAATCGTGATGCCGCGCTCCTGCTCCTGCTCCATCCAGTCCATGGTGGCGGCGCCGTCGTGGACTTCGCCGATCTTGTAGGACTTGCCGGTGTAGTAGAGAATGCGTTCGGTGGTCGTGGTCTTGCCAGCGTCAATATGCGCCATAATGCCGATATTGCGATAGCGTTCCAGCGGATATTCGCGGGCCATGGGAGTTTCCTCGGGTGCTATGGGATGGACGGCCTGCGGTGGCCGGACCTGCCCCATATAGTTATAAATATGACCGGCGGAAGACAGGGCGGAGACGATCCGCCATGTCTATCCACCGTTTCGCCTCATCGGCGCATGTTACCAGCGGTAATGGCTGAACGCGCGGTTGGCATCGGCCATGCGGTGGGTATCTTCGCGCTTCTTGACCGCGTTGCCGCGGTTGTTCGACGCGTCCATCAGCTCACCCGAAAGGCGGGCAGCCATGGTCGTTTCGGGGCGGTTGCGGGCCGCCGTGATGAGCCAGCGAATGGCCAGCGCCTGCGCACGCTCGGGGCGAACCTCGACCGGGACCTGATAGGTGGCACCGCCGACGCGGCGGCTGCGGACCTCGATCTGCGGCATGATGTTGTTCAGCGCATCGTGGAACAATTGCACCGGGTCGGTCTTGGCGCGGGTCTCGACGGTTTCGAGCGCACCATAGACGATCGATTCGGCGGTGGACTTCTTACCGTCGTACATGAGATTGTTCATGAACTTCGACAGGATCTGATCACCGAACTTGGGATCGGGCAGGATGACGCGCTTTTCGGGGCGACGACGACGTGACATGTTACATTAACTCCTGAAAAGAGCAGCCGGGGGCGCGGGCATGCGGCCTGCACCCCGCGCGGCTTACTTCGGACGCTTGGCGCCGTATTTCGAACGGGACTGCTTGCGATCCTTCACGCCCTGCGTGTCGAGAACGCCGCGCAGCACGTGGTAGCGCACGCCGGGAAGGTCGCGGACACGGCCGCCGCGGATCAGCACGACGGAGTGTTCCTGAAGGTTGTGGCCTTCGCCCGGGATGTAGGTGATGACTTCGCGGCCATTGGTCAGGCGCACCTTGGCCACCTTGCGAAGCGCGGAGTTCGGCTTCTTCGGGGTGGTGGTGTAGACACGGGTGCAAACGCCGCGCTTCTGCGGGTTGGCTTCCATCGCCGGAACCTTGGACTTCGCCTTTTGCGGCACGCGGCCCTTGCGGACCAGCTGATTGATCGTCGGCATAGTATCTTCCTTGTTTCCGACAGGAGGTTTCCCGCCGGTTCCGCCCTTCCCCGCGCGTTTCGGCGGATGGGAAAGGGCAATTTCTTCCTGTTGCGCGCTGCCCCAATGGGACGACACGCCGCAATCCTTCGCCTGCATGGCAAGGCATGCGCGGTATGCGGATATGTTGGTTTCGGTGGTTCACGTCACGCGCGAAAACGGCGGTGTATAAAATACGCCGCCCGACGCCGTTCGGTGAGCCGAAAAACACTCCACCCCGACGCATGGCCCGCAGGGTTACTTTGACGGATATTCGCGCATGTGCGCGCCTCACCGGCAATGTTCAGCTCTATGACTGTTGGACGAATCCAACCTTTCGTGCGCCGCGCCTAGGGGAGAATGGCCGCGGGGTCAAGGGCGATCCCATTGCGGTCAATCCGTAATTTCTTTTCGCTTAGCCAACAAAGTCAACAAATGCTTGTCGCCACGCGGCGTGATACCCCAATACGTTTGGCGATCAGCGACCGCGCGTCGTCGCTCACCCTCCTTAATCAAATCTAGCGCCCGAAATTGCGTGATAACCTCGTTCCAGCATTCCAGGGTAACACCCCCCTGGGCGGTATGAACTATAAGGCCCTTCAACCTTCGAGGCCGTTTGCAAGTTTGATAGAATACTCCGGATCTCTCACTCGTTTGCTTCACCGATTAAAGCAGGACCAATGAGTTTAAAAATATCATCCCATGTGGAGTTAATTTCCCAAGTGTGATCCGCCCAAGTTTCAGTCTCATCATTCAACAAACGCCACTCTCCAAAAATTTTCAGCGGATCACTTCCCGATTGAAGATAGTGGTCGATTTCTGTTCCTGAATTATTTATTGATCGGTCTTTCAATTGGGAATTTTCTTTAGTCAATTCAGCTACCTGCTCGAGAAGTTTTAGCCCGTCGTATTCACCGGACCGGTCCTAAAGGGTTAGCGGGAGTGGCCTAAGCCTCTGATCTGAATTAGGAACTGGGTGTC
>NZ_JAIQCI010000035.1 GCF_022378335.1 Croceicoccus hydrothermalis | reverse complement strand
CTTAGACACCCAGTTCCTAATTCAGATCAGAGGCTTAGGCCACTCCCGCTAACCCTTTAGGACCGGTCCGGTGAATACGACGGGATAGCCGTGCGTCACGAGATAATCGAAACCGAGCTGTGCCATGGCGAAACGCTCTGCCTGATCGGGCATGCCGGCGGTGTCGATCACGCGTTGCCGCGGCACGATATGCGGCACATGGGCATAGCCGAAAAGCGCCACCCGGTCGGCACGAAGCACGCGCGTGCGATACAGGCTGTCGAGAAGATCGTCGCGTGTCTGACCAGGCAATCCGTACATGAGATCGAAATTGAGCGAGGTCACGCCTGCTTCGCGCAGCATGTCGGTCGTCGCGACGATCATGTCCTCGCTCTGCACCCGTCCGATGCGGTGCTGACAATGGGGCGCGAAGGTCTGCACGCCGAGGCTGGCGCGCGCGATGCCGATGCGCTCGATCGCCTGCGCCCATTGCGGGGACATCGTGCGCGGGTCGAGCTCGATCGAGCAGACGGGATCGACAAGGGCAAACCGGACGGTCAGCAGGTCGACCAGCCGGGTGAAATCGGTCGGCGTGATGGCGTTGGGGCTGCCCCCGCCGAAAGACAGGCGCGTGACCCGCGTGCCTGCGGGCAGAAGCGCGGACACGGCCGCGATTTCGCGGTGCAGCGCGTCGAGATACGCCGTCAGCCTCTGCCGCCGGCCCGCCGCGCCGGTATTGCAGCCGCAATAGAAGCAGATCTTCTCGCAGAACGGGATATGGACGTAGAGCGAGACATCGCCCGACACGTTTTCGAGCGCCTCGCGATAGTCGCGCCCCTCTATGGCGCCGAATTCGGCCGCCGTGGGAAAGCTGGTATAGCGCGGCACGGGCACGCTGAGCAGATCGGGATGATAGGGCCACATGCCGCCCGTGTGTCACCGGCGGCGGCGGCCGTCATTGCGATGGGTCAAATTTGCGGCGGTCGCATGCGGCATGGCAGGGTTTGGGCGGGCACCGCGGCGGCGCGGCTGGATCGCGCTCTTGCACGGGAATGTCGATCGTGCGCCCCGCCGCCCCGGAACACAGCGTCAGGCGCAGTGTCCGCCCCGCCGATGCGTCCGGCTCCGGCCCCGGCCCGGCGGCCAGCGGGAACAGCGCGGCAAGGGCGATAAGCGCCGGCACCGCGGACAGGCTGATGCTCATGCCTGATCCTCCTCGTCATCGATCAGGATGCGATGGGCCGCCCCGTCGAGATCGTCGAACTGCCCATCGCGCATCGCCCAGAAAAACAGCACGAGCCCCGCGCCGCCCATGCCGAGCGCGATGGGGATGAGAAAGACGAGCACGCTCACGCCGCCGCCCCTCCCGGCATGGATGGCATGCCCGGCATCGCCGGCACGCGCGCCAGCCGCAGCGCGTTCGCCACCACGAGAAGCGAGCTCGACGACATGGCGATCGCGGCGACGAGCGGCGTGACCTGCCCCATCAGCGCCAGGGGTACCGCCGCCACATTGTAACAGATGGCGAGCGCGAAATTCTGCCGTACGATCCGCATCGTGCGCCGCGCCGTAGCGACGGCGAGCGCCACGGGAAAAAGCCGCGTTCCTGTAAAGACGGCATCGGCGGCCTGCTGGCTCGCGTCGCTGGCCGTGCCGGGTGCGATGGCCGCATGCGCCGCGGCCAGTGCCGGACCATCGTTCAACCCGTCCCCCACCATGAGCGGGCGATGTCCCTGCGCCTTTGCATGGTTGAGAATGGCAAGCTTCTTCGCCGGGGTCGCTCCACCTTCGCCGGACAGGTGCAGCATTTGCGCCACGCGATCCACCGCGGCGCGGCTGTCGCCCGAAAGAATGCGCGGCACAAGGTTCATCGCGCGCAACGCATCGAGCGTGGCCTCCACATCGCCGCGCAGCCGGTCGGCAAAGCCGATGGCATGGGTCTCGTCGCCGATCCGCAGTTGCACGCGTGGCCCTTCGTTGCCGCCCGGAGGTCCATCACGCGGGCCATCACGCGGGCCGTCGGCCGGGCGGGCCAGCGCCACGAATACGCCATCGTGCCACCCCGTCACGCCCTCCCCCTCACGCTCGACAATGGCATCGACCATGGCGGGCACGACCCCCACGTCGGTCAGCGCGCGGCTCAGCCCGATGCTAAGCGGATGGCGGCTTGCCTGCGCGAGTGCGAGCGCGATGGAGGCCGCACGCGTATCGAGCCCCGCAATGTCGGCGCGCAATTCGCCCAGCGTCAACGTCCCCGTCTTGTCGAGGAATACCATGTCGATTTCGGCCAGCCGTTCGAGCGCGCTGCCATCCTTGATGAGCAGGCCACGCCGGATCAGCGCGCCCGTCGCCACCACCTGCGCGGCGGGCACGGCAAGCCCGATGGCGCACGGGCAGGTGATGATGAGCACGGCAATCGCGATGGTCAGCGATTGATGCCACCCCGCCCCCGCGATCATCCACCCTGCAAATGCCAGCGCGGCGAGCGTGTGCACCGCGGGGGCGTAGATGCGGGCGGCTCTCTCGCTGATGCGGACATAGCGGCTGCGCGATTGCCCCGCCTCGTCCATCAACCGGGCGATTTCGGCAATCGCGGTATCATCGCCGGTCCCTGTGATACGAACCTGGATCGGTCCATGCATGTTGATGGCCCCTGCATGGGCCGGGGTGCCCGGTGCGGCATGTTCGGGCGCGCTTTCCCCCGTCAGCATCGCATTGTCGAGCATGGCCGTCCCGCTCTCCACCACGCCATCGGCAGCCAGCGCCTCCCCCGCCGCGACCAGCATGACCATGCCCGGCTTCAGATCGCCGGCCGGCATGCGCCGCACCGATCCGTCCGGCCGGATCACGCCCGCATCGCGGCCCATGCGGCTGAGCAGCGCGCCGATCCCCGCCCGCGTGCGCCCGCGCATCCCTTCGTCCAGTGCACGCCCCGCGAGCAGGAAGAACAGGAGCATCACCACGCCATCGAAATAGGCATGAGCCCCGCCCGTCGCCGTTTCATAGAGGCTGAGTGCCGCGGCAAGGGCGATCCCGATCGAAATCGGCACATCCATGTTCGTCTTTCCGCGGCGCAGCGCCCGCGCCGCCGAGGCAAAGAACACCCGCCCCGAATAGGCGAGTACCGGAAGCGCGATCATCGCCGAAAGCCAATGGAATATGTCGCGCGTCACCCCTTCGGCGCCGGACCACACGCTGATCGAGAGAAGCATAACATTCATCATGCCAAACCCCGCCACCGCGAGCGCGCGGAGCAGGCCGCGCATCTGCCCGTCCTCCGCGCCGGATGGTTCGCCTGCGCCGGTGCGCGCGGCGCCCGTCACCTGCGCCTCGAACCCGAGGTCGCGCAACGCGGTAACCAGCTGCTCGGGATCGACCCTCTCGTCATGGCGCACGGCGACGCGGCGCGCCGAGAGGTTGACCCGTGCCTCCCCCACCCCGTCGAGCGCGATTAGCCCGCGTTCGATCGTCGCGATGCACCCGGCGCAGCGCATTCCCGGCACGGTCAGCCGGGTATCGCGGACAGCCGTGCCCGAAAGATCCGCCATGGCATGTGGCGAAAAGACGGCGGGCGCGTTCATTCGAACCGCATTTCCCGGCTCCATTCCTCACCTTCGGCGAGAACGGAAACGCGCGCGATCCAGCGTCCGGGCGGCACGGGGCGCGTCGACACGAACGCCCCCGGCCCGACCTCGGTAAAGGCAATATCCGACGCCGCCGGATCGCCGAGCGGGCGGCGCAGGGCGGCGGACACCCGCGCCCCGCTTGGAATCCCCGCCGTGGTCACGATCATCCGGCCATCGCCCGCGCGCGCCACCCCGGCGTCCCAGCCCAGCGCATCCTGCGCCCGCGCGGTTTGCAGCCATCCGTTGAACTTCTGGCTCGCGACATAGGAGTTTTCGACGACCACCCCGCCGAAACCACGGGTCGCCAGCGTCGCCATCGTGAAATTCACCGCCATGACAATGCCGAACCCGGCGACGAGAATCACGCTCATATGCCGTCCGGTGAACTCGCGCTTCATGGGCTGTTTCCTTGTGGGGCGGAGAAGTGGGTTAGAGCCTCCGCCGTTTCATGCTGTTGGTCGAGGGAGGTCAGGCGGAAGGTGAAATCCTGCGCCGACGCGCCGGGCGGAGCCGCGACATAGGCACGCATCGTGCGGGTCTGATCGGCAGGCACGCTGATTATCTGCGCCTTGGCGGCGTCATCCTTGCCGACGGTATCGGACCACAGGACGGCACCGGGCAAACCTTCGACGGCGATGCGAAAACGGCGCGGCCGGCTTTCCATGTTGCGCAGCTTCAATGTGTAGGAATTGCGCAAGCCCCCATCGCTCATCATCATGAAAGGCGGATTGCGGTCCGGCGACACGGTCAACCCGGTATGGCTGCGCACGCCCAGCGCGAACAGCAGCGAAAGGCCCACCGCGCCCCAGATCAGGCCATAGGCAAGCGTGCGCGGACGCAGGATCGTGCGCCACGGGCTCCGGGGCTTTTCGCCGCGGGCCTCCGCCTCGCAATCCTCCAGCGTGGCGTAATCGATCAACCCGCGCGGGCGGCCCACGTCGGCCATCACCCGGTCGCACGCATCGATGCAGAGCGCGCAGGTGATGCAGCCCACCTGCGGCCCTTCGCGAATGTCGATCCCTGTGGGGCACACCGCGACGCATTGGCGGCAATCGATGCAATCGCCGAAATGGGCGGGATTCTTCTCCGCCTTCTTCACGCTGCCGCGCGGTTCGCCGCGCCAGTCCTTGTACGTCACGATCAACGATTTTTCGTCGAGCATCGCGGTCTGTATCCGCGGCCAGGGACACATGTAGATGCACACCTGTTCGCGCATGAACCCGCCCAGCGTCACGGTCAGTACGGTCAAGATCGCGACAGTGACATAGGCGACCGGCGCCGCCTCGCCTGCGAAGAATTCGCGCCACAAGGTCGGCGCATCGGCGAAATAGAGCACCCATGCCCCGCCGGTCGCGAAACCGATGGCGAGATAGATCGTCCATTTGAACGCCCGGCGCGCGACCTTTCCCCATGTCCACGGCGCCGCGTCGAGCCGCATGCGCGCATTGCGATCGCCATCGACGAAGCGGTCGACATGCTGAAACAGATCGGTCCACACCGTCTGCGGACAGGCATAGCCGCACCAGGCGCGCCCCACCGCCGAGGTGACGAGGAAAAGCCCCAAACCCGCCATTACCAGCAGCCCGGCGACGAAATAGAATTCGTGCGGCCAGATCTCGATCCCGAACATGTAGAAGCGCCGGTTCGCGACATCGACCAGCACGGCCTGATCCGGCGCATACGGTCCCCGATCCCAGCGTAGCCACGGCGCCGCGTAATAAATGCCGGGCGTGACCGCCATCATCGCCCATTTGAAGCGGCGAAACCGGCCGTCGATGCGCTTGTTATGCACAGCGGCCCGTTTCTCGTACATCTTTTGCGGCAGATGCGCGCGCCCCGGCTCGTGCGGTTCGTGGCGCACGGTCGTGGCGGACGGATCGGCGACGGCGCTGCTGACCGGACGGTCGGGCTTGGGCCGCGGCTTCTGCGCGTCCGCCGGGTCGCGCGCGTCGGGCGCACGGGCGTCTGGATCAGGGATGGTCATCGACCTCTACCGCCGGATCTTCGGCTTTCTCGATGAAATCCTCACCCCCGCCGAGCGAATGGACATAGGCGGCCAGCATGCGGATCGTCGCAGGATCCAGCCGGTCCTCCCATGCCGGCATGACCCCCATGCGCGGGTTCAGGATCTGCCGCCGGATATCCTCGCGCGTGGAGCCGCGCAGCCAGATCGCATCGTTCAGCCGGGGCGCGCCGAGTTCGCGGCTCCCCCCGCCCGCCGGGCCATGACAGGCGGCGCAATTGTCGGCAAAGGTCGCCGCGCCCTGCCGGTTGGCTTCGGCCTTCCCGCTGAGCGAGAGGACGTGGTCGATCAAGGCCTCCATCTGCGCAGGCTCGAACACCCCTTCGAAGGGCGGCATCTGGCTTTGCCGCGTGTCGTCGTGGCCCGGCGCGCGGATACCGTTGACCAGCGTGTATTCGATGGCGCGTAGATCGCCGCCCCACAACCAGTCATCGTCGTTGAGATTGGGATAGCCGAGACGGTGGCTCCCCGCACCGCCCGAACCGTGGCATTGCGTGCAATGCACCTGAAACGCGGCGCGCCCGCCGGCCACCGCTTGCGCGAGCAGCGCGCTATCATCCGGCAGGCGTTCGACCGGCACACGGGCGAGCGCATCGTGCACGCCGGTGCGGGCAGCATTGGCCGCGTCCAGATCCTTTGCCAGATCGCCCCTGCTCGACCAGTTCAACACGCCTTGCGTAGCGCGGTCGACCATGGGCCAGGCGGGATAGGCGATGACATAGCCGATCGCGAACACGATGGTGAGGTAGAAGGTCCACAGCCACCACCGCGGCATCGGGGTGTCGAGTTCCTCGATCCCGTCCCATTCGTGTCCCACCGTTTCGGTGCCGGTGGCCTCGTCGACGCGCCTATTCGCCATCGTTTTCGTCCTTGAAAATGGAATTGGCGGCGGTTCGGTTGTGCGCCCGCGCGCCGGGGCGGAAGGGCCAGGCGCAAAGGCATGCGAACACGCCGAACATCGCGATCAGCGCGTGGCTGTCGGCGAAATGGCGCAATGTTTCGTAAACGCTCATCGCCCCTTCTCCTCGGCCAGTTCCTCCTGCGCGGCGGCACTGTCGAGATCGACCAGCGTGCCCAGCATCTGCAGATAGGCGAGCAGCGCATCCATTTCGGTTACGCGGCCCGGATTGCCATCGAAATCGCGGATCTGCGCCTTGGGATAGCGGGCGAGGAGATCGGCCGCATCGCCAGCCTCCGGATTGGCCTGCACGATGAGATCCCCGTCCGCCTGCGCGATGTCGGTATCGGAATAGGGTACGCCCACCCGGCGCAGCGCGGTCAGCATTGCGCCCGCATCCGCGATTTCCAGATCGTTTTCGGCGAGGAAGCCATATTGCGGCATGACGCTTTGCGGCACCACGCTTTGCGGGTCGGTCAGATGCTGCACATGCCATTCGTCGGAATAGCGGCCGCCGACGCGGGCAAGGTCCGGCCCGGTCCGCTTCGACCCCCATTGGAACGGATGGTCGTACATGCTTTCCGCAGCGAGGCTGTAATGGCCGTAACGTTCCACCTCGTCGCGGAACGGTCGGATCATCTGGCTATGGCAGGCATAGCAGCCTTCGCGGATATAGATGTCGCGCCCCGCCTGTTCGAGCGGGGTGTAGGGGCGCACCCCTTCCACCTGCTCGATCGTGTTGTCGATCCAGAACAGCGGCGCGATTTCGACCAGCCCGCCGATCGCCACCGTCACGAAGGTCGCGATGGCAAGCAGGGTGATATTGCGCTCCAGCCGCTTGTGACCGCGCACGGTCGCCTCGACGTCGGGCGGTTCCTGCGACAGCGGCAGATTGTCGGGCGTAGGATCGGAAATAGACATGACAGGCGCAGTTCCTATTCGGCCGGCTCGGCCACGATGGGTCGGTCGGCGGCGGGATCGTAGGCGGCATCGCGCATCGGCTTTTCATCGCGCAGGCGGCCCGCCATCGTCATCCACACGTTCCAGGCCATGATCGCCCCGCCCGAAAGGTAGAGCAGCCCGCCGAACGCACGCATCACATACATCGGGTGCAGCGCGGCAACGGTGTCGACGAAATTGTTCACCAGATAGCCATCGGCCCCGTATTCGCGCCACATCAGGCCCTGGGTAATGCCGGCGACCCACATGCTGGCGGCGTAAAAGACGATGCCGATGGTCGCGAGCCAGAAGTGCCAGTTGATCATGCGCAGCGAGAACATTCGCTCCCGCTTCCACAGCCGTGGCACGAGGTAATAGACGCAGGCGAAGGTGATCATCCCGTTCCAGCCCAGCGCGCCCGAATGCACGTGCCCGATGGTCCAGTCGGTATAGTGCGACAGGGAATTGACGCTCTTGATCGACAGCATCGGCCCTTCGAACGTGCTCATCCCGTAAAAGGCGAGCGCCATGACCATCATGCGGATGATCGGATCGGTGCGTACCTTGTCCCATGCACCGTTGAGCGTCATCAGACCGTTGATCATGCCGCCCCAGCTCGGCATCCACAGCATGACGGAAAACACCATGCCCAGCGTCTGTGCCCAGTCGGGCAGCGCGGTGTAATGCAGATGGTGCGGGCCCGCCCAGATGTAGAGGAAGATCAGCGACCAGAAGTGGATGATCGACAGGCGATAGGAATAGACCGGGCGTTCGGCCTGCTTCGGCACGAAATAATACATCATGGCGAGGAAGCCCGCCGTCAGGAAGAACCCGACCGCATTGTGCCCGTACCACCATTGCGTCAGCGCATCCTGCACCCCGGCAAAGGCGCTGTAGCTGCGCGAGCCGAGGAAGCTGACCGGCACGGCCAGGTTATTGACGACGTGCAGCATCGCGATCGTCACGATAAAGGCGAGATAGAACCAGTTCGCGACGTAGATATGCGGTTCGTGCCGCCGCACCAGCGTGCCGATGAACACCGCGCCATAGGCGATCCACACGATGGTCAGCCAGATATCGACGTACCATTCCGGCTCTGCATATTCCTTCGACTGCGTGATGCCGAGCAGATAGCCGCTCGCCGCGAGCACGATGAACATCTGGTAGCCCCAGAACACGAACCGGGCGAGCGCGGGGAAGGCAAGCTGCGTACGGCAGGTGCGCTGCACCACGTAAAAGCTCGTCGCGATCAGCGCATTGCCGCCAAAGGCAAAGATCACGGCGGAGGTGTGCAAGGGACGCACCCGGCCAAAATTCAGATAAGGCTCGATATTGAGCTGCGGAAAGGCGAGCTGTGCTGCGATGAAGACGCCGACCAGGAACCCGACGATGCCCCAGAACATCGTCGCGATCACGCCCCAGCGGATCACGTCATCGTCATAACGCGAAGGCCCATCCGGCATGCGGAAAAACCCGCGCGCCCGGCCCACCGGGTCAAAGCGCGTCGCGCTCATCATCATCAACACGAGCGCGGCGAGCGCCACGATCCCCGCCTGCACGGCAAATCCGTGGTCGGCTGCGGTCGCCGCCACGATGATCGACATCAGCAATACCGCGAACCAAAATATCGCCCGGCCGAGTGCAGCTTCCGCTTGCATCGCAATCTCCATTGGTTTCGCCGGCTCGCTAGGGCGGGCGCGGCGACCGTTCATTGATCCATCGCAAATTGCGCGAAAACATGGCGGGCCGCGCGCACGGATCACCTGCATTGACGTGGATCAATGCAGGTGATCCGGCGCGGGTGCAGGGCGTCGATGGCAGCGCGAAAACCCTTGGCCGCACCGGGCGGCCGCCGCCCTGCCGGGATATGATCGATGAAACTTCCTGTCGCGCACGGTATGGCGGCAATTGCCGCGCTTGCGCTGCCGCTTGCCGCCGCCACTCCCGCCCTCGCCCAGATGCAGGCCCCGGACCGTGCCGGATCGGTTCAGATCCGCGGCTTCGTCACCGGCGTCCTGCCGGATGCGGCCATCATCGATGTCGAGACCGACATCGTCGGCCTGCCCGCGGGCACCCAGACGGAGGCGAACGACAATGTCGTGCCGACCGTCGGCATCGAATATTTCGTCACGAGCGCGATTTCACTCGAGACGATCTGTTGCCTGACGCAGCACGATGTCGATGGCACGACCGGCCTGCCCGGCGCGGAACTCGTCTCGGATGCAAAGCTGGTGCCCGCGACGCTGACGGCGAAATATCATTTCGATCTCGGCGGGGCGAAACCCTATGTCGGGGCGGGACCGGCCTATTTCATCTTCATCGACGAAAAGCCGGGCGCTGCGACGCTTCCGCTCGGCGTGACCGATTTCCATCTTTCGGACGAGCTGGGTTTCGCGCTTCAGGCGGGCGTCGACCTTCCGGTCAATGATGCAGGGTTGATGGTGAGCCTCGATGCAAAACGCTATTTCATCGACACCACGGCGAGCTGGTATGCGGGCGACACGCTCGCCATCCGGACAGAGCACACGCTCGACCCCTGGGTGGTGAGCGCGGGGATGGGGCTTCGTTTCTGATCGCGTCTAGGCGGGGCGGCGGGCGGGGAAACGGCGCCCCGCCCCGCCCTTAGCGCGCCGCCTGCATCGCGGCGAGCGTATCGACCATTTCGCCCAGCGTTTCGCGCAAGGCGTCGACCCGGTCCTCGTCCTGCCCGGCGAGCATGATGGCCGGAACCGAGCGCGCCGCCTCCCGCAGGTCGCGCCCCGCCTGCGTCAACCGGATGCGCACGCGCCGCTCGTCCGCGGGATCGCGCATGCGTGAGACAAGCCCCGCACTCTCGAGCCGCTTCATCAGCGGGGTGATCGTCCCGCTGTCGAGATAAAGCCGCGCGGCCAGCGCGCCGACCGTCTGATCGTCGCATTCCCATAAAACCAGCATCGCCAGATATTGCGGATAGGTAAGGCCGAGCTGCGACAGCACCGGCGCGTAAAGCCGGTTCACCAGATTGCTCGCCGCATAGAATTTGAAGCACAGCTGCGAATCGAGCAGCAGCGGATCGCGCCGCCCGGTGGCGGGCGAAGGGGAAACATCCCGCGCGCTCATACGGCCTTGCCGCCCATGCGGTATGAAGTGAAGCTGTCGATCATCGCGGGCCTGCATAGCAACAGCCGTCAATTCACTGCACACGAAATCATATTGCGTGCAAAGCAATCCCACACAATGGAACAATCGGCGCCGCTGCTCATTCCTCCATCGAACTCTCCTCGCATCCCACCGGGCGCCAGTCCGGGAAAGGACACTCGGCGATCATGCAACAGCTCGCGACCGACTTCATCAATTTCCGTGGCAAGTTCCGCATCGGCGGGGTGATCGACGTGGGCACGCAGACGTCGCTCATCCGCCGGGCGAACGGACGCTATTTGTTGATCGACAGCTATGGCGTTGAGGGCGAGGACCGCGGCGCGCTGCTCGGCCTGACGGACAATGGCGCGAAGATCGACGCCATCATCAACGTGCATCCGTTTCACACGCTTCATTGCGAAACCGCACACCGGATCGCGCCCGATGCGCGCCTGCTCGGCACGCGGCGCCATCGCGAACAGGTGCCGTCGCTGCCATGGGACGACGCGCTGATCGAGGATCCTGCGACACAGGCCGAGTTTGCGGAGGAGTTGGAATTTTCGGTGCCGGCCGGGCTCGAACTCGTGCCCGATAACGATCGGGTGCATGCCGCGTCCGTGCTGGTGCGGCATCGGGAAAGCCGGATCGTCCATGTCGACGATACGATCAACGTGCTCGCGGCGCCGGGCGTGTTGAAGTCGATGCTTCCGCCATCCCGGCTCAAGTTTCACCCGACCATGTCCGGCGCGCTCGAAAAACGGGCGGGTGCGGCGGATGACTTTGCCGCGTGGGCGCGCGATCTGGCCGAAAAATGGGCCGATACGCCCACGGTTTGCGCGGCCCACTCCGCGGTTCGGCAGCTCCCGCCCGGCGGCTGGCGCAACGAAATTCTTGCCGCGCTTGCCGATGCGGAAAAAGCCCTCGCCAGCCATCGCGGCACTTACGGCTGACCCCGACCGAATACACCGAACATCATACGAACCGAGGATTGCATTCATGTCCGACCAGAACTTCACCACCATCAACCCGCTCACGCAGGAGGTTATCGAGACCTATTCCTACATGAGCGACGAGGACGCCGCCCGCGTGGTCGAGGACAGCCACAAGGCGTTCCTCGACTGGCGCTTGAAGAGCCTCGATGATCGCGCGAGCGTCATTGCCGCCATCGGCAAGGCGCTTCGCGACAAGAAGGAGGAGTTCGCGCAATTGATGACGCGCGAGGTCGGCAAGCTGATCGGTGACAGCCGGGACGAGATCGAGCTTTGCGCCGCGATCTGCGACTATACCGCAAAGCATGGCCCCGACGTGCTCGCCGACGAGGAGCGCAAGGCCAAGGACGCCACCGCCATCGTGACCCATGCGCCGATCGGCGTGGTTTACGGCATTCAGCCCTGGAACTTCCCCGCGTATCAGGCCGTGCGCTATTCGATTTCGAGCCTGATGGCCGGCAATGGCGTCCTGCTGAAGCACGCCGAAAACTGCACGGGGAGCGGCGAATATCTCGGGCGGCTTTATGAAGAGGCGGGCCTGCCGAAGGGGCTCTTCGGCGTGCTGCGCATCACCCATGATCAGTCCGATACGATCATCGCCCACGATCTGGTGCGCGGCGTGACCATGACCGGCAGCGACAAGGCCGGACGCCACATCGCGAAGAAAGCGGGCGAGGCCGTCAAGAAGACAGTGCTCGAACTCGGCTCCAACGATGCATATATCGTGCTCGACGATGCCGATCTCGACCTTGCGGTCAAAACCTGTGTCGCGGGGCGCATCTACAACAATGGTCAGACCTGCGTGAATGCAAAGCGGTTCATCGTGACCGAGAAGAATTACGACGCGTTCGTCGAGGCCTATGGCAAGCAATTCGCCGGGATCGAACTTGGCGATCCGACCAAAAACGACACGAAACTCGGGCCCATGGTATCGAAATCGCAGCGCGACGGACTGCACGAGCAGGTGACCGAGAGCGTCGCGAAGGGCGCCCGGCTCGTCACCGGCGGGACCGTTCCCGATCGGGCAGGCTGGTTCTATCCGGCCACCGTGCTGGCCGATGTGGCACCGGGACAACCGGCCTATGACGACGAGCTGTTCGGTCCGGTCGCCTCCATCATCAAGGCGAAGGACGACGAGGATGCGATGCGCATCGCCAATGACAGCCGCTACGGCCTTGGCGGCGGAATCTTCAGCCGCGACACCGATCGCGCGCGCGAACTGGCGGCGAAGCATTTCGATACGGGCATGGTCTGCATCAACACGTTCGACATCGCGTCGCCCAACATGCCGTTCGGCGGGGTCAAGAATTCGGGTTACGGTCGCGAACACGGGCCCGAGGGGATCAAGGAATTCGTCAATGTGAAGTCGATCCGGATCGCGAAAAGCAAATGAGCGAGACCCTAAACTGCGACGTAGCGGTCATCGGGGCGGGCACCGCAGGGCTCGCCGCCGAACGCGCCGCCCGCGGGAGCGGTGCGGCGACATTGCTGATCGACCCGGAATTTCGGGGAACCCTGTGCGCCAACACAGGCTGCATGCCGTCCAAGCTGCTGCTCGCCGCGGCGAAGGAAGCCCACCGCATCGGCAAGGCCGGCCTGTTCGGGATCGAAGTCGGTGACCTGCGCATCGACGGACCCGCCGTGATGGAACGGGTGCGGTCCGAACGCGACCGTTTCGTCCGGCTCACCCGCGAATCCATCATGGATCTGCCCGACGACATCCGGGTGCAGGCCCGCGCATGTTTCGAAGGCGAAAACCGCCTCGCCCTGTCCGATGGGCGCTTTGTCGAAGCGAAGGCCATCGTCATCGCCACGGGATCGAAGGCGGTTGTGCCCCCGTCCTTCGCCGCGCTCGGCGATTTACTGCTCACCAATGAAAATATCTTCGAACTGCGCGATCTGCCCCGGCGGCTGGCCGTGGTCGGGTCGGGTTCCATCGGGCTCGAAATGGCGCAGGCGTTTGCGCGGCTGGGGACCGAGGTGTGCCTTTTCGACAGGGCGGATCGCATGGGAAACCTGCGCTGCGACAAGGTGCACGAAGCCCTGCGCGGGATTATCGAGAGCGACATGACCGTCCACCTCGGCGTCGATGTCGAACCGTCGCGCGACGGCGATTGCGTGCGCGTGAAATGGAGCGGCGACGATAACGAGGGCGAAGCGGAGTTCGACATGCTGCTCGCCGCGCTCGGCCGTCCGCCGCTGCTCGACGGGCTCGATATCGAGAATGCGGGACTCGAATGCGACGAAGATGGCGTGCCCTGTCACGACCGCGAAACCATGCGATGCGGTACGAGCGCGATTTTCATGGCGGGCGACGTCGCCGCCGATGTTCCCGTCCTGCACGAGGCATCGCACGATGGCCGGATCGCCGGGCGCAATGCCGCCGCCCTGCCCGCGCCGATCGCCATCGAACGTCATGTCAAATTCACCATGATCTTCACCGACCCGCCCGTGGCCAGCATCGGCGTCGCGGAGGACGACAGCGCCGTCAGCGGGAGCGCCGATTATTCGGATCAGGGGCGCGCACGCGTGGAGGGGCGCAACGAAGGCGTTCTTACCCTCTATGCCGCGGCGCCCGAAGGCCGGCTGATCGGGGCCGATCTCGTCGCGCCTGCGGGCGATCACCTTGCGCATGCGATCGCGTGGGCCATCGAACGGCGCGTCACGGCGAGCGAGATGCTGGAGCTTCCGTTCTATCATCCCACGATCGAGGAGGGGTTGAAATCCGCTTTGCGGACCATTTGCGCCGCGACGCCGCTCCCCCTGCCGGAATCGCAGGATACGGGCGCACCGGCTGGCGCATGACCATTCGCACGAGTCATGACGTGCGGGGTGGGTCCACCGGTCGCGAATCACGGATAGTGGGCGTCGTCATCAGGCAGGCGGCAATTCGTTGAGCATCGGATCTGGCTCCCGGCGTGCGGCCATCGCCGTGCCAGCGGAGGCGAGAATGACGCAGACGATGGCGATGCCCTGGCGCACCGAAAGCAATTCGTGCAGGAAGAAAAAGCCTGCGACGGCGCCGATGGCCGGCTCCACGCTCGTTAACGTGCCGAAAACACGCGCGGGAATGTGTTTGAGCGCCACCATCTCCAACGAGTACGGGATCGCGCTCGATATGGCCGCCACGACCATGCCGGTCACGATGAACCGCGGGTCGAGCAGCGCCGCATCCGCGCTGAACACGCCGACCGGCACCACGATCACCGCAGCGACCGCCATGGCGATTGCGATGCTATGCCCCGCATGCTGTTGCGCGAGCTTACCGCCCAGCACGATGTAGAGCGCCCAGAACACGCCCGCCGACCCGGCGAACGCCATGCCTGTGGGATCGAGCCGCGATCCCGTTTTCTCGATCGGAAGCAAAAGCGCAAGGCCTACGAGCGTCAGCCCGAGCCAGCCAAGATCGCGGGGACGACGCGTGCTCCACAATGCGACCCCGAGCGGCCCCATGAACTCTGTCGCGATCGCAATGCCAAGTGGAACGGTCCGAAGCGACAGGTAAAAGCACAGATTCATCAGGCCAAGAGACGCGCCGAACGCAGCAAATAGCCGCCATTCCGGCGCACTGTATCGACGACGCCAGGGCCGCCAGATCGTCAGGAGAAACAGCGCCGAAAACCCGACCCGGTAGGCCACCGTCCCCGCCGCGCCGACATGCGGAAACAGCGATTTTCCGATCGAAGTGCCGATCGCAAGCGACATCATGGCAGCCAGCAATGCGGCAAACGGAATGATCGGGGCGAAGACGCCGCCCGAACCTCCGCCATTATCCTTAGCCGTGCTCATGCATGAACCCTTAGCGAGTGGGGCCATGGACCGGCACTCAAATCATGAGAGCACGATCATTTTATGTGCTGCGGCTGGGTGATTTGGTTGCGGGGGTTGGATTTGAACCAACGACCTTCAGGTTATGAGCCTGACGAGCTACCGGACTGCTC
>NZ_JAIQCI010000034.1 GCF_022378335.1 Croceicoccus hydrothermalis | reverse complement strand
AATCCTGCTGTTGACCGAATCGTTGGGCCCCCATATATGCCCTCTCACCGGACGGCGAGACGCTCTTCACTGGGTTCTCGGAGGTTCGGTCGCCGACATATAGGACAGCTAGTCCCCCGGTCTTAGGGATTGGGGAACATTGGTTGTCCGCTTTATGTTTTGGTTGGTTCTTTGACATTGTTGGTTTTAGATGAAGGGACATGTGGGCGACGGCGCCCGGTTTCGCGGCTTCAAGGCGCGAGTGACCGGTAACCAAGTCGATGCCGAAAGTTCTGTTGGCGTTATGCTGATGGGATGAACATGTCCTTACGTAACCATTGCGTTTGACAAGTGCAGGTATCGGCTCCTTGAATTCATTCGTCATGGCTTTCCCGTTTACGGGGGTTGTGATGGATTGGACACAAACTTGAGAGTTTGATCCTGGCTCAGAACGAACGCTGGCGGCATGCCTAACACATGCAAGTCGAACGAAGCCTTCGGGCTTAGTGGCGCACGGGTGCGTAACACGTGGGAATCTACCTTTAGGTTCGGAATAACTTCCCGAAAGGGACGCTAATACCGGATGATGTCTTCGGACCAAAGATTTATCGCCTTTAGATGAGCCCGCGCAAGATTAGGTAGTTGGTGGGGTAAGAGCCTACCAAGCCGACGATCTTTAGCTGGTCTGAGAGGATGATCAGCCACACTGGGACTGAGACACGGCCCAGACTCCTACGGGAGGCAGCAGTGGGGAATATTGGACAATGGGCGAAAGCCTGATCCAGCAATGCCGCGTGAGTGATGAAGGCCTTAGGGTCGTAAAGCTCTTTTACCAGGGATGATAATGACAGTACCTGGAGAATAAGCTCCGGCTAACTCCGTGCCAGCAGCCGCGGTAATACGGAGGGAGCTAGCGTTGTTCGGAATTACTGGGCGTAAAGCGCGCGTAGGCGGTCTGCCAAGTCAGGGGTGAAATCCCGGGGCTCAACCCCGGAACTGCCCTTGAAACTATTAGACTAGAATCTTGGAGAGGTGAGTGGAATTCCGAGTGTAGAGGTGAAATTCGTAGATATTCGGAAGAACACCAGTGGCGAAGGCGACTCACTGGACAAGTATTGACGCTGAGGTGCGAAAGCGTGGGGAGCAAACAGGATTAGATACCCTGGTAGTCCACGCCGTAAACGATGATAACTAGCTGTCCGGGCACATGGTGCTTGGGTGGCGCAGCTAACGCATTAAGTTATCCGCCTGGGGAGTACGGTCGCAAGATTAAAACTCAAAGGAATTGACGGGGGCCTGCACAAGCGGTGGAGCATGTGGTTTAATTCGAAGCAACGCGCAGAACCTTACCAGCGTTTGACATCCTCATCGCGATTTCCAGAGATGGATTTCTTCAGTTCGGCTGGATGAGTGACAGGTGCTGCATGGCTGTCGTCAGCTCGTGTCGTGAGATGTTGGGTTAAGTCCCGCAACGAGCGCAACCCTCATCCTTAGTTGCCATCATTTGGTTGGGCACTCTAAGGAAACTGCCGGTGATAAGCCGGAGGAAGGTGGGGATGACGTCAAGTCCTCATGGCCCTTACACGCTGGGCTACACACGTGCTACAATGGCGGTGACAGTGAGCAGCGATCCCGCAAGGGCTAGCTAATCTCCAAAAACCGTCTCAGTTCGGATTGTTCTCTGCAACTCGAGAGCATGAAGGCGGAATCGCTAGTAATCGCGGATCAGCATGCCGCGGTGAATACGTTCCCAGGCCTTGTACACACCGCCCGTCACACCATGGGAGTTGGGTTCACCCGAAGGCGTTGCGCTAACTCGCAAGAGAGGCAGGCGACCACGGTGGGCTTAGCGACTGGGGTGAAGTCGTAACAAGGTAGCCGTAGGGGAAC
Source organism: Croceicoccus hydrothermalis (assembly GCF_022378335.1). GTDB lineage: Bacteria > Pseudomonadota > Alphaproteobacteria > Sphingomonadales > Sphingomonadaceae > Croceicoccus > Croceicoccus hydrothermalis. The sequence goes on along the minus strand of NZ_JAIQCI010000034.1, from coordinate 3,896 downwards.
CTGCGGCTGGATCACCTCCTTTCTAAGGATATTTGCGAAAGCGCCGATGCGAGCCATCGGAAGTGCTTCGCGGATTTCTAAAGAACATTGCCGTCGTCCTCATGTCCCTTCATCACTGGAAATTGGAAGCGAAGGTTTTGCCTTTGCTTTCGACGCCTGAGCTGGCTCACGCCCTCGCGGCCTCATGGCCGGCGGTGGCAACGGGCCTGTAGCTCAGTTGGTTAGAGCGCACCCCTGATAAGGGTGAGGTCGGAGGTTCGAATCCCCCCAGGCCCACCATTCTACGTCTGATAAGGGGCCTTAGCTCAGCTGGGAGAGCACCTGCTTTGCAAGCAGGGGGTCATCGGTTCGATCCCGATAGGCTCCACCAGACGGGTATGGTTGCCGTAAGGTGGTTTGCGTTTGCCAATGGTTATTCCAGGGATGAAGAGAAAAGCGATCCGGCTTACGCCGGTAGGCGGCGATCTGCGCTGCCGATCTTTGACATTGTGAATGGGTTTTTAATCGATGCCGTGGCGCATTGTATCGACCGTATGGTTGGTATGTATGCGGCACTTACAGATGAAATATCTGGCTGAGATTATCGTCCGCACCAGTTGGATGCGACAGGGTTTATGCAAGCCTGTCGTTGATGGTGTGGATTCTCAAGCGTGAGGTAAGAGCATTTGGTGGATGCCTTGGCATGTACAGGCGATGAAGGACGTGGCACGCTGCGATAAGCGTCGGGGAGTTGTGAGCAAACTTTGATCCGGCGATTTCCGAATGGGGGAACCCACCTTCACCATTTCTCTCAGTTGTTGGTTGATCTTCGGATTGGCCAGCGGGTGAGTGAGGTGGAAAAGGTATTACCAGAGTGAATACATAGCTTTGGTGAAGCGAACCCGGGGAACTGAAACATCTCAGTACCTGGAGGAAAAGACATCAACCGAGATTCCGTTAGTAGTGGCGAGCGAACGCGGACCAGGCCAGTGCTTCTCATTCAATTAGCAGAACACTTTGGAAAGAGTGGCCATAGCGGGTGACAGCCCCGTATGCGAAAATGATGTGAGAAGACTCGAGTAGGGCGGGACACGTGAAATCCTGTCTGAACATGGGGGGACCACCCTCCAAGCCTAAATACTCGTACATGACCGATAGCGAACTAGTACCGTGAGGGAAAGGTGAAAAGCACCCCGATTAGGGGAGTGAAACAGTACCTGAAACCGAATGCTTACAAGCAGTTGGAGCCTCTTTAGGGGGTGACAGCGTACCTCTTGCATAATGGGTCAGTGACTTAATTTATCATGCGAGCTTAAGCCGTTAGGTGTAGGCGCAGCGAAAGCGAGTCTGAAATGGGCGCCAGAGTATGATGAATTAGACCCGAAACCCGGCGATCTAGGCATGACCAGGTTGAAGGTGCGGTAACACGCACTGGAGGACCGAACCGTTTAATGTTGAAAAATTATCGGATGAGTTGTGTTTAGGGGTGAAAGGCCAATCAAGCCGGGAAATAGCTGGTTCTCCGCGAAATCTATTGAGGTAGAGCGTCGGATGTATGCCGTTGGGGGTAGAGCACTGGATGGGCTAGGGGGTCGCGAGATCTACCAAACCTAACCAAACTCCGAATACCAACGAGTCTTATCCGGCAGACAGACGGCGGGTGCTAAGGTCCGTCGTCAAAAGGGAAACAGCCCTAACCTACAGCTAAGGTCCCCAAGTCATCACTAAGTGGGAAAGCATGTGGGAATCCCAAAACAACCAGGAGGTTGGCTTAGAAGCAGCCATCCTTTAAAGAAAGCGTAACAGCTCACTGGTCTAAACAAGGGTTCCTGCGGCGAAGATGTAACGGGGCTAAAGTGATGCACCGAAGCTTAGGGTTCATAGTTTACTATGAGCGGTAGCGGAGCGTTCCGTAGGCGAGTGAAGCTCGAGGGTAACCGAGGGTGGACGTATCGGAAGTGCGAATGCTGACATGAGTAGCGACAAAAAGGGTGAGATGCCCTTTCGCCGAAAGACCAAGGGTTCCTACGCAATGCTAATCAGCGTAGGGTTAGCCGGCCCCTAAGACGAGCCCGAAGGGGGTAGTCGATGGGAACCACGTTAATATTCGTGGGCCTGAAGATGTGTGACGGATTGTGGCAGTCGTTCGATCTTATTGGATTGATCGGGCGGTGAAGCAGTCCCAGGAAATAGCCTCTTCATATAGACCGTACCCGAAACCGACACAGGTGGTCAGGTAGAGTATACCAAGGCGCTTGAGAGAAGTATCCTGAAGGAACTCGGCAAATTGCCTCCGTACCTTCGGAAGAAGGAGGCCCTGTATCGACGCAAGTCTTTGCAGGGGGCACAGGCCAGGGGGTAGCGACTGTTTAGCAAAAACACAGGACTCTGCTAAGTCGGCTTCAAGACGACGTATAGGGTCTGACGCCTGCCCGGTGCTGGAAGGTTAAGAGGAGGAGTGCAAGCTCCGAATTGAAGCCCCAGTAAACGGCGGCCGTAACTATAACGGTCCTAAGGTAGCGAAATTCCTTGTCGGGTAAGTTCCGACCTGCACGAATGGCGTAACGACTTCCCCACTGTCTCCAGGATATGCTCAGCGAAATTGAATTCTCCGTGAAGATGCGGAGTACCCGCGGTTAGACGGAAAGACCCCGTGCACCTTTACTGCAGCTTCAGAGTGGCATTAGGAAAGAACTGTGTAGCATAGGTGGGAGGCTTTGAAACGTTGGCGCCAGCTGACGTGGAGCCATAGGTGAAATACCACCCTGTTGTTTTCTGATGTCTAACCTCGCACCGTTAGCCGGTGTAGGGACCCTCTGTGGCGGGTAGTTTGACTGGGGCGGTCGCCTCCTAAAGAGTAACGGAGGCGCGCGATGGTAGGCTCAGGACGGTTGGAAACCGTCTGCAAGAGTGCAATGGCATAAGCCTGCCTGACTGCGAGACTGACGAGTCGAGCAGAGACGAAAGTCGGTCATAGTGATCCGGTGGTCCCTCGTGGAAGGGCCATCGCTCAACGGATAAAAGGTACGCCGGGGATAACAGGCTGATGATTCCCAAGAGCTCATATCGACGGAATCGTTTGGCACCTCGATGTCGGCTCATCACATCCTGGGGCTGGAGCAGGTCCCAAGGGTTTGGCTGTTCGCCAATTAAAGTGGTACGTGAGCTGGGTTCAGAACGTCGCGAGACAGTTTGGTCCCTATCTGCCGTGGGCGTCGATACTTGAAAGGAGTTGCCCCTAGTACGAGAGGACCGGGGTGAACATACCTCTGGTGTACCTGTCATCCTGCCAAGGGTGCCGCAGGGTAGCTATGTATGGACGGGATAACCGCTGAAAGCATCTAAGCGGGAAGCCTCCCTTAAGATTAGGTATCTTCGAGTCGTGATAGACCATCACGTTGATAGGCCGGGTGTGGAAGTGCGGTAACGCATGGAGCTAACCGGTCCTAATAACTCTGATCATGCTTGATGAATCTGCACCATCAATGACAGCCTTGGGCAACCCCAGGCATCATCGACCGGACGGTCATCCAGCCAGATACGCCCAAGTAAACTGCATCGATTGAAACCCGTAACACGCCAGCTTCATTGCTTGGTGACCATAGCGTCTGTGACCCACCCGATCCCATCTCGAACTCGGCCGTGAAACCGGACAGCGCCGATGGTACTAATGCTCAAGCATTGGAAGAGTAGGTCGTCGCCAGGCATTGAAGCCAGCGTGTTACGAGGCATAACCCATTCACATGTCGAAGGGCTGACCCCAAAAGGGCAGCCCTTTTTCCACGTTGGTCGTTCCTCGGTCAACCCGGCGCCATAGCGCCCGTCGCGGGGTGGAGCAGTCCGGTAGCTCGTCAGGCTCATAACCTGAAGGTCGTTGGTTCAAATCCAACCCCCGCAACCAAATCACCCAGCCGCAG
>NZ_JAIQCI010000033.1 GCF_022378335.1 Croceicoccus hydrothermalis | reverse complement strand
AAGCGCCACATGATTCCGTTAAGCACCCGCCGGTCATCCACCCGGGGAACACCGCGCGGCTTGTCGGGCAACAAAGGCGCGAGGTTCAGCGTGTTGGCCATCTCCTCGGCGCGCATGTCGGTGCATAGCTTCCAGGGAATGATGTAACGCGAGAAATCGTCGACCACGGTCGACAGATACATCCAGCCCAGTCCGATGATCTTAAGTAGGTAAAGTCAGTCTGCCACATCTCGTTTGGACGGGTGGTGTTGGTATGGAACTGATCAGCGGCCTTGATCACGACATAGGCCGGGCGGGTGATCCGATCGTGGGCCTTTCAGCAGGAGGCAACCGTGAATTCTGATACGAAGCCGTGCTTCTTATCGGTCAAGCGCCCCGCCAGTTCGCAGGTTCTCAGATCGCGTTCCTCCAGCGCCAGTGTCACGATCTCGTCTTGGTATCAACGCCGATTCGGTTCCACACTTCCATGAACTCATTCGACCACTGTAATAAAGACTCTGCGATGCCTTCCTTCGCAGAACTCGGCGATGTTGCCATGACCGCGCAGACCATCCAGCACGATGCGGATCTTGTCCTCGGCCGAGAAATCGCGCCGCGTCTGCCGCCGAATATCCTTAACCACCGGCTCAGCAGGAACTTGGCCAGCGCTTTTTCAATGAGGGTTGGGACTTCTTGGGTAATTTGGTACAACGACGAAGCCCCAACCCTCCTTAAATCACAACCTGAAATCTGTGCCGTCAGTGCTGACGGCAGACAGAACCAACATTTTGATTACCTGATAAATTGTAACGAGGATCATCCGAAATTGAAGTCATTTGCAGTCAGTGTTTCGATTGACACATTGGCGATTGTAAGAACACCCTGACCTCCAAATGTGAACACTGCATCGGATCCGACCTGTTTACCAGCAGCAAAAACCTCATCGAAGGTATCGAACGTCGTTCCCAACGATACTTGTATTACGTCGTGACCCTCTTTCCCAAATTGAAAATCAACGATCGTATTTCGTCCAAAACCTTTATCGATGACAAAAATATCGCTCCCGTTTCCGCCGTAAAGACGGTCGGTGCCCAATCCGCCGATTAAAACGTCATCCCCATCCTCACCATAGATACGGTCGTCACCCGATCCGCCGATGAGAACGTCATTTCCGTCATCACCATAAAGCCCGTCATTTCCCGAACCGCCGTCTAATTTATCGTCGCCGCCCCGCCCATAAAGTTGGTCTCGGCCTGCGCCTCCATTAATGACGTTTTTCCCGGTGTTACCGTAGATTTTATTGCCTTTGCCGTTGCCGATACCATTGATGTCTGCGTTGCCGGTGAGCGTTATTTGCTCGGCAAACCTAGCGAGACCATCCATTGCAAAGTCTACGGAACTGATGATTTTATCGTAGCCGCCAGCATCGTTGCCGAACTGATCGGTTTCATCGATGATATCGTTGAGATCATTCACGATATAGAGATCGTTACCAGCCCCGCCGCGCAAAATATCTTGGCCTTCACCTCCATCCAAGCGGTCAGATCCTGTGTCCCCGATTAAGACGTCATTGCCACTACGGCCATACAAACGATCATCGCCTGGTCCGCCGATTATTTCATTTACTTTTGCATCTCCATACAATCGGTCATTTCCCATACCACCGATAAGGTTTTCAATATCGACGAAATATTTGCTGGATAGATCCGCAACAATTGCGTCCAATGCCGCCGAAAAATCGACGGTATCGATCTCCGAAGAGCCAACATAAGTGTTAGTTGGCGCCCCCCCCTCAATCACCTTCGGCACAGGCTTGGCATCACCCGGGTTTTGAGCGAGATCGAAAAAGGTTTCTCCCAATGGCGTAAGCGCGCCGAATTCGTCGTAGAGCTCAGTGTTGAGGTTGAGACCGTCGAGATTAGGGTAGGCGGAGAACCAGGCTTGCCTTTCAACATATGCAAGGTCGTCAAGCATATGTGTGCCAGCTTCAAAAAACGCCTGCTGTTCCTCAGCGCTAAAGCGACCTTCGTTGGACCAGTCCGCGAGTGACCATTCGGTGACCCAAATCGGCTTGCCATATTTCTCATGCACCTTTTCAAGGAAAGACTTGAAGGCGCCTACGTCGGTATTTGTGGTATAATAATGCACAGCGATGAAGTCTACTTCATACCCAAGCGCGTCAGCACCAGACATGAAGCGATCGAGCCAGCCGCCGCTTTTCAGGGTATTTGATGTCGTTACAGCGGGAGATCCAAGCCGCATCCCACTCGTCATTAACTCGGGCCATTCAGCCAACGCCTGTTCGACGCTCATGTTCGCCTGATTGGGATGATCGGGCTCATTGAAAGTCAGCAACGGCCCGCCCGGATTTGCAGCGGCAAGGCTATCCAGCTTACCCATATCAGCGGCCGACCAGATCATGGGGATAAAGCCGGGTGCACTCTGCGCCATCCCACTCGATTCGAAGTCCCCGTTGCCAATAAGATTTTTTTCATTGCCGAAAAACACAAAATCATCGAACTCGGCTAATCCGCTCTTCTCAGTATAGACCGTGATTTTTACATTCACTGCACCTTCGGGCGTACTACCATTCAGAACATAATCTTGATCGATCGCATTGATCCCCACCCATCTCGATGCCAGTAACGATCCCTGCGCGTCTTCGAACTTAAGCTCCACACCGGCGGAACCCAGAAGCAATTGGCCATCGAACTGGAAAGACCAAGAGGTACTATTGCCCAATAGCACTTCTTGAACAGCCCATCCATTTTGTCCGCTCAATAAAATTGAAGTGTCATCATGCTTGACCGTCAGATTCACGCCATTGCCGGATAACCAGCTATTTATGTTCCCGAGATCTACATTAGGCATCCAATTGTAGAACCAATCGGCAGACACGGTCTGAGCATCAATAATCATACTGATGCTACCGTGTACAGGCCATGTACCGATACCAATCTTTTCTTGATTCTCGATCACAAAAGGGTTGCTCATGTCGGCTCCAAGCAAAATTAACTATGAATGCGATTGCGCGGTCATTCGAATAATGGCCTGGAGACAGTTAAATTTGCCCTAATGGTTTAAAAATATATGCGTCTGGAGAGTCTCCTTCTGTTCTGGCCGCCTTCACGCTCGAAGGACGTCAAGCGGTCGACACGGCCTTAGGCGGCGTGGACAAATTTGAGCCAGTATCTGGCCTTGGCGAGATGGACCATTCCGAGGAAGCTGTTGGCCAATTGATCGTAGCGGGTGGCGATGGCGCGGTTGATCTTGATCTGCCCGAACATGCGCTCGATGCGGTTGCGTTGCTGGTAGAGCGCCCGATCATACTCGATTTTCACGCGGCGATTTGACCGGCCGGGAATGACCGCTTCGATTTTCCCTGCGGCAAGGTCGGCGCGGATCACGTCTGCGTCGTAGCCCTTGTCTGCAAGCAGCGCTTCCGGTGCCCGTTCGGGCAGTCCGGTCAAGGCATCATACGCCTTGCAATCTGCCGCCTCGCCGCCGGTCAGAATGAAGGCGAGCGGTCGTCCAAGGGCATCAGCCAGGCAGTGAAGCTTACTGGTGAACCCGCCCCGCGAGCGGCCAAGAGCGCGTCGATGAGTCCCCCTTTTCCGCCCGCTGCCGAGACATGGACGCGAACGGTGGTGCTATCGATGCTGTAGTGGCCGCTGTCCGCCATGATCTAGGCCAAAGTCACGGCAACGGTCTCCCAGACGCCGGCCTCGCTCCATCGCCGGAACCGCCGATAGATGGTGTTCCAGCTACCGTACTTCGGTGGCACGTCGCGCAATGGAGCACCGCAGCGAAGCCGCCACAGGATGCCGTTGATGATTGAGCGGTTTTGCTCGGGCCGCCTGCCGCGACCACGGTTCTCCGCTTCTATGGGCAGCAAGCCCTTCAGAACACGCCATGCCGCTTCGGTGAGATCGCCGCGGCTCAAACCTGCCTCCTAAAGGCAGCCTTGAATCAACCTCATCGCTTCGCGTCAATCTCGCCGTGTGTTTCCTTCAGCAGTTCGATGGCGAAGGCCGCGCTTATGGGAAATAAGTTCACCTATGACTGCCGTGCCAATAGACGAAGCCGCGCCACAGGCATCGACATCGAAACTGGCGCTGATGGGGTTCCTGACCTTCTGGTGCCCGTATATTTTCGTTTGGTTCATCCAGAAACCAGAATACCCGATAGCGTTCCGCCGAGTCTTCTCCGCTTGGGCGATCTTCTGGTGCGGATGCGCGGTGCTGTTTTTTATCGTGCAATTCGTCACGGGCGATCAACCCAGATAGGCATCCAGCCCGCCCGGACTTTGTCCACGCCGCGTAGGCCGTGTTGACAAAAGGAATTGGCAAATTTGCTTGGTTGTGATTCGAGCCTGCTTTTTGAGGGCCAGTCATGGGTCGCGGG
>NZ_JAIQCI010000032.1 GCF_022378335.1 Croceicoccus hydrothermalis | reverse complement strand
CGCTCCTAAGCTCGCTCATACGAGCGCCCTTAAGACCGGTCGTTCACCCGCCGGACAAGGCGGGGCTCACCGGATGGGTACGGTGAAGTCGCGATATCGGTCATCGGGGCGCCTACTCGAATTGGGTAGGAACACGCGAACGCAAAGCGCTTGCTTTCGATCCGTGGCTACCCGCGGCATTCTGATGCTGCACGGCACCGGCGCAAGCCGATCGTCAGCACATAGCGGCGAACCTTCCGCCCGGTGCCAAGGCGTTTCCGGCCTAAATCGCGCGAGCGGTACTGGCTCCTGCGATGGCCCCAAGCTTCGTTTCCGTATTCTGGTTAGGCGCCCCCGCCAATGCATGACGAAAGAGGCTTTCATATGCGTTCATATCGGCAAATTGACCGGCCGCCCGTTTACCCGATCGGGGAGAACGCTGCTGCCTCGCCTCTCGGTCCGTGCAAAAGACACGCTACTGCCGCGCAACCGGGGCACCAAAGCTATGCCCCGCTATCTACCGAAACGATAGCCGCCATCCAACGGGGTGATTGCGGATACGCAAACCCCGATAGCGGGCGATAAAGGTCGGTCCGCTCCCGGCGAAAAACAGACCTTGCGGTGAGGTGGCCGCGAATTGCGCGACGGGGGCGCGCCGGCCTGACCGACACGCCCCCGTTCCAGCATCCACAAACGATCAATCGAAGGTGAAGCGCACACCCAGCGCAAACGTGCGCGCAAGTTGCAGGGTGCCGAGATTGAACCGTTCGGGCCCGCCTGCATCCTCGAACTTGTAATAGCTCTGCTGATTGGATTTCAGCAGGTTCACCGCGTCGAAGGTGATGCCGATATTGTCGGTCGGTGACACGGTCAGCTGAAAATCGAGGCTGTCCTCCGGCTGATACCAGATGCCAATCGGGTTCGCGAACTGACGCGTTTCGTTGTTGTGAAGGAATTCCTCACGCCAGATATACGACAGACGCGTGCTGATCGGTCCCCGGTCATAGGCAAGGGTCGCGTTATACGACAGGTTGGAAACGTTGAAGAATTCCGACTGCCGCTCGCCGACGATATTGCCCGCCGAGTCGGACTGGGGAATGTTCTGATTCGAATCCAGAACCGTCAGGCTGCCGTTGAAACCCAGGCCGTCCAGGAAACCCGGAAGATAGGTTGGGAAGTAGGTCAGACCAGCCTCGACACCCTTCAGCACGCCGCTCGACGCGTTGACGGGGCGCGTGATCGCGAAGGTATCGGTGGCACCGGCCACGATATCATTGTCGGGAATGAAGGTCAGCGCCGTCAGGGGCACGACCAACCCGTCGATCTCACGCCGGAACGCGGTGACATAGATCGCGCTGTTCCGCTCGAAATACCATTCGATGGCTGCGTCGAAATTCTTCGAACGCGTCGGCTCCAGATCCGCGTTACCCGCCGTCCCGTTGCCATAACCAAGGTTGGTAAGATCGCCCGTCAGCGTATAGTTCGGGTTGAGATCGCCGAACGCCGGCCGCCGCAGCGTTTCGCCATAGTTGAAGCGAAGGCGAATATCGTCGGTCAGCTCGTACCGCGCGGTAAAGCTTGGCAGGAATTCTTCGGTCCCGGTGCTCGCACGGGTCAGCGACCCATTGTCGAGCCGGTCGAAGAAATCCGATTTCGTGGTGACGGCGACATAGCGCAGGCCGGCCTGCATCTGCAGCGGGCGACCGAAGATCTCGACCTCCGTATCAGCGAGCGCATAGGCCGCCATGCTGACCTCGTTGATGTCGAACACGCGATCGAGTTCGAGCGTGTCCGATGTCGGCAGACCGTAAAGCGCGCGCACCGTGTCGGCATTGTCCCTCAGGTAATAGCCATTCGCCACGACCCAGCTGCGCGGAACGTCGGCGAGACCATCCTGAAAATCGGAATTGTAGAACTGCGCATCTTCGCCGAGCTCGGCGAGCGTACCGCCGATCGGCGCGGCGTCCTGCGTCCGCGTAAACGTCGAGGCATCGCGATTGTCATAGCGGAACCCGGCCTTCACGCCGCGCAGGAAACCATAATCCCATTCATATCCGCCATCGATCTGCACGGTGAAGGCGCTGCCCTCGGAGCGGCCCGCACTGTCGTACAATTCGCCCACGTTCCAGACCGACGGGTCGCGCAACAGGGAATCGTCGGCGAAGTGGAACGAAGGAATATCGTCGCCCGCGTTGAAGTCGACCGTGATCTGATCGGCCGTGCGGGACACGCGCTGCGCGATGAAATCGGTTTCGTTCGTGCTGTCCTGATAGGCGATATCGGCGGTGATGAAGCCGTTCGTGCCGACATCCCATTGCCCGTTCAACGCATAGACGTAGCTGTCGGTGCTCGCCGTGCTGTAATCGCCGCTGTTAAAGCCGAACACGTCGTCCACGACGCGCGACTTGATCAGGTTGGTGCCGTCGTAAAGCTCGACCGGCCCAGGGTTGCCCCACCAGTCGACGAAGCTGAACTGCAACGAGTTGAACGTGTTGCCGCGGAAACCGGCATAGAAAACCTCGGCGGTATAGACCGAGCTGTTGTTGGGCTGCCACTGGACCACGGCATTGACGGCGGGACGTTCACGCTCGCCATAAAGGTCGGAGTTGAAAACCGCGTCGCGCGAAAGATAATAAGGCGTATCGACACCGTTGATCGACAGGGTCGAACCAGGCGCGGTCGGCAGGCCGGCATCCAGCCCCGGCTGCCAGTTTACGTTGCCCTCGCCCGGAAAAATCCGTTCCAGCGGCGCCAGACCCGAACCCGCGGGCGGATTTTCGGTCGCAAAGGGGATCAACGCGCCCGCCGTGGTCGACATGTTGCGATAATCGGTCTTGGCATAGCTTGCGTTGACGAGCACGCCGATCTCGCCAATGCCCGTTTCGAAACGATCGCTGATCAACAAAGCGACGTTCGGATTATAGCTGTCCGCCTGCTCGTTATAGATGCCGCGGGCCAGTCCGGAAATCGCGAAGCCGTCGAAATCGAGCGGGCGGCGGGTGCGCACGTCGATCTGTCCGGCAAGACCGGTTTCGATCTGGTCTGCGGACCGGGTCTTGTAGACATTGACCTGCTTGACGAGGTTCGCGCTGATATCCTGAAGCGCGAAGGACTGTCCGGCGGCGGTAAAGATGTTGCGGCCGTTCAACGTGGTCAGCGGATCGGGCAGGCCGCGAATGGTGACCGTGGCCGCCTCGCCGCCGGCGCGGTCAGTGACCTGGATGCCGGTAACGCGCTGCAATGCTTCGACGACATTATTGTCGGGCAATTTGCCGACATCCTCGGCGACGACGGAATCGACGATCTGCGTCGAGTCGCGGCGGACGTTCAACGCTCCGACAATGGATGCGCGCACGCCGGTGACGACGATGGGATTGGTGACGACCGGTTCATCGGCGACGGGCTGCTCGACAATGCGGGTATCCGGCTCTTCGCCGACCCCGTCATTGGCAGAGGTGGTCTGCGCCTGCGCGCTGGTCGCGAGGCAGATGGCCATGCACGATGCGGATGCGAATACGAACGGTCTGAACGCCATTGGGAAACCCCTCCTGTTACGGGCCGCTCTACGGCGACCATCCAATCAGGGACTTTTATTTGTAGGAGTAATTTTACGCAAGGAAAATTTCATCGCGGCGAATATCGGCGCATTTCCGATGCTTACGGCGCGTGTGGGCGGGCCAACTACCCAAGGTAGATGCCCCGCCCTGTTTCGGGCTTAGCTCACCGTCCACTGGCTTTGCGGCCCGCGCGACGATGCGAGGGCCAGTTTCCCATCAACGAAGCCGAGCGCCTTGCCGGGCATGCCGGGGATCGCGAATGTGACCGTGCCGTCGGTCGCATTCTCGATCCGCCTGAATTGGGCGCCGCGCCCGTTGCCGCCGATTTCTGACATGGGGAGCAGCCGCACGGATCCGTCGCCGCCGGCCACGAGCCTGTGATCGCGCAGCAATATGGGCGAGAGGCTCACATTGCCGTCCGCTTCGGCAATCGCGCGATATTGCGTCTGCGCCAGCGGTCCGCCGGCAACCAGCGGCCGCTCCGCCTGATGCGCGAGGAAGACCTGCGGTCGACCCACGGGCGAGAAGCGTTCCGGCAAGGGTCCGTTGCCGACCGGAACGCCGAAATCGGGCGAACCGTCCGGCTTGTAATAGAGTTTCTGCACGCGCGTGTGGCGGTCGGGGTTGAAAAGCGGATCCCCCTCGATCTCGCGATAATCGCGCCCATGATAGACGAGGACGTCATTGCCCGCCTCATCCGTGGTAAAGCTGTTGTGGCCCGGCCCGTAGACGGAGGTCGACACATTCGTCACGAACACCGGATCGGACGATTTCGTCCATGCGCGCGGGTCCATGATATTCGCATCCGCGTCCGCCGTAAGCAGGCCGAGGCAATAGCGGTCATCGGTCGCGCTCGCGCTATAGGTCATGAAGAGACGACCGTTGCGTTCGAGCACGGCAGCCGCCTCGTTGACCTTGAACCCGCGAATTTCCCAATCCAGCGTCGGAACCGTAAGCCGTGCGGCGGGCGCCGCCAGCGTGAGCGGCGTCGCGAGCGGGGCGATATACATGTTCGAGTTCGTCTCGATCCCCGGTTCGCGCTGCGCCCAAACGAAGTAGCGCGTGCCGCGATGCTGAAAAATGGTCGAATCGAGGTTGAAGCTGTCCCAGGGCGTCTTGAATTCGCCTGCGATGGTCCAGTTGCCGGACATCGGGTCCGCGCTATCGCATTGCGCGACATATGTGCGGATACGGAACACGTCCTCGCCGCCGCCGCTTGGCCCGGCCGCGAAATAGAAATACCAGCGTCCGTCGATCTGGTGCATTTCCGGCGCCCAGATAAATCCCGAAAGCGGACCGCTTTCCGCGTGCCGCCACAAGACGCGCTCTTCCGCGTCGGCAAGCCCGGCAATGGTGGATGCACGGCGCAGGACGAGCCGGTCATATTCGGGAACCGAGCCCGTCATGTAATACATGCCGTCTTCGTGCCGGAAGATTTGCGCATCGGCGCGGTTTTTCACCAGCGGATTGCGCGTCATGGACAGGCTCGACCGGTTACCGGAGGTCGGCCGCCCCGGCATGGCGACCCCGCCCGCATTGGTGCAGGCCATGGGAACGGCGGCGGCGGCGGCCGCGAAGGCCCGGCGTGATAGCGCAAGATTCATGTCAGCTCTCCTGTCGGGCCTCGACCCGGATCGTTATTATTTCAACGCGGTAGGCCATCCATCCGCGTCCCATACCAGCGGAGCGAGCCGCAGTTTCGGCGCGCCGTCCTGCTCCCGGTCATAGGCGTGATAGGTCACGTAGGTCGTGCCGTCCCGATCGGTAAAGGCGCCGGGGTGGCCCGGCCCGCGAAACCGTTCCTTCTCCTGAAGATCGGCACGCAGAAGTATCGTACCGCCGCCGTGCATCATCGAACTGCCATCCCGGCCGAGATAGGGCCCCGTAATGTCGCGCGACCGGGCAATGACGGTATAATAGGTGCTGTTCACGCCCTTGCAGCAATAGTCGTACGAGACGAGGAGATAATACCAGCCGTCCCGTTCGAAGATGAACGGGGCCTCGACCGGCGCCGGTCCGCCATCGGGTGCGGGCCTGCTCGCAATCGCGTGGAGTGGGGCACCGGCGGCAGGCTTTCCGGTTTCGGGGTTCAGCGCAACCAGCTTGATGCCGCTCCAGAAACTGCCGAAGGACAGCCATTGCCGCCCTTCGCGATCGACGACGAGATTGGGGTCGATCGCATTGTAATCGTCATTGGGCATCGATTGCACGACGCGGCCGCGGTCGGTCCATTTGTAATCGGGATCGTCCCGGTCCAACGTCGGACTGGTCGCAAGACCGATCGCCGACCGGTTCGATCCGAAGCTCGAGACCGAGTAATAAAGGCGGTATTGCCCGTTCACGAAGCTGATGTCCGGCGCCCACATGCCCTGGGCACCGGGAACGGCATCCTTCGTCCAGTCCGGCATGGCCGGCAAGGCGGAGCCCGCATCGGTCCACCGCAGGAGATCGGGCGATGTCTTGACCGAAACATATTCGCCGCCGGTCGCGAACTGATAATAGGTGTCGTCCTGACGGATTATCACCGGATCATGGGTGATGAGATCGCCGCTCATCCGGGGGTTCATCGGCTGCGGCTGTGCGTTGGCCGGCCTTTCCCCCGCGATCGCGCAGGCGCCCAGCGGCAAGGCCGACGCCGCGGCAAGCATTAGCCAGCCGTGCACCGCCAGCCTTGCCACCACGCCCGCCATCAGTTCAGCTCCAGCACGACGACCGATTTCGCCGGCAGGGTGACGGTGAGCCGGTCGCCGTTCACGCGCGCGCCGCGAAACGGCATGGGACGAACGGTTTGCAGTGCGTCGAACGTATTATGCGCATCGATCCGGTCGCCTGTAAGAATGCGGCCGGTCGCACGCGACGCCTTCGCCCCGTTGAGTGCGATGGTGACTGTGTTTTCCTCCGTCGCATCCGCATTCGACAGCGCGACATGCATCGTCCCGTCCTTCGCCCGCACGGCCGATCCGCTGACGGCGGGCAATTCATATTCCCCGCTGCTATAGGTCGGCGTATCGATCTCGATCGGCAGCACGGTGGCATCCTGCCACGGCTTGTACATTTCGAACACGTGATAGGTCGGGGTGAGCACCATGCGGTCCCCGTCGGTGAGGATCATCGCCTGCAACACGTTCACCATCTGCGCGATGGCGCTCATCCGCACGCGGTCGGCATGTTTTGCAAAGATGTCGAGGTTGATCGCCGCGATCAGCGCATCGCGCAACGTGTTCTGCTGCCGCAGGAAGCCGGGAGTCGTGCCCGGATCCTGTGCGTACCAGGAACCCCATTCGTCCACGGCCAGGAAAAGCCGCTTTTCCGGATCGTACTTGTCCATGATCGCGCTGTGCTTCGTCACCAGCTCGTCCATGTGCCACGCCCGTTCCAGCGCGTCGGCCCAACCGTTTTCGTCAAAGCCGACGGCAGGTGCGCGCGGCGGCCATCCGCCCGCGGGATGGACGTAATAATGCAGCGACACGCCGTCGAGCATGGGCGCCGCGACCTTCATCATGGTCTCGGTCCAGTTGTAATCGTCGACATTGGCGCCGGCGGCGATCTTCATCACCTTCGTACCCTCGGGCACCTTGACGAAGGTGGAATAGCGGCGCGTCAGATCCGCCGCATATTCGGGCCGCATGTTCCCGCCGCACCCCCAAAGTTCGTTGCCGACCCCGAAATAGGCCATATCCCAGGGCTCGGGATGGCCGTTCGCGGCGCGCTCTTCCGCCAGCGTTCCGGCGGGCGAGGTGATATATTCGACCCACTCGGCCATTTCCGCAGGCGATCCATTGCCGACATTGCCGGCGACATAGGCCTCCGCCCCGACCTGACGGGTCAGTTCGAAGAATTCGTGCGTCCCGACCGTGTTGGGTTCGGTCACGCCGCCCCAATGGGTATTGATCCGGGTCGGGCGTTCCGATTGCGGTCCGATGCCGTCGCGCCAGTGATATTCGTCGGCAAAGCACCCGCCCGGCCAGCGGATGACCGGCACGGAAAGATCGCGCAGCGCGCCCACGACATCGTTGCGAAAACCGTTGGTGTTGGGAATGGTGCTGTCCGGCCCGACCCAGAGGCCGCCATATATCCCGTTGCCAAGATGTTCGGCAAACTGCGTGAACATCTCCTTGTGATAGACGGGGCCTGGCGTGTCGGCGGCGATGGCGGCGCGCGTGGGTTGCCCGTTGGTGTCGGCAAAGGCGGCGTTCGACAGCATGGTCGCCGCCATCAGGATGGCTACGCCCCCCCGGCGGGCGGTTCGTTTCAGCATTGATACTCTCCCACAATATTCATTCTTCAATCGTAGAAAGGTTCGACCGCGTCCCTCCGGCCCCGCAGGAACGCGTCGGCAACCAGCCGGAGCGGGTCGATATCGACATCGCTGCGGCCGCCGCGGATAAGATTGGCGAAACGCGAATAGAGACCCGGATATTCCAGATCCTCGTTATGCTCAGTGCCGCTGGGCAGGGTGAGCACGGCACCCCCGTTGGTCAGTTTCAGCGTGCCGGCATCGGTTTCCACCGTGATGTCCCAGCTTTGCGGGCCGGTCTGACGCCAGTCGAGGTCCATATGCACCGACGCACCGCCTGTATCGTACATGTCGAGATCGGCCGCGATCGGCGCGGCGCGATTTTCCGGCAAGCTCAGCGTCGCCGTCTTGAGGAAGACCGTTCGCGGGAGGATATGCGTCACGATCGAAAGCGCATTGATGCCCGGATCGAACACGCCAAGCCCGCCCGGTTCCCAGATCCAGGCCTGACCGGGATGCCAAACCCGAACATCCTCGCGCCAGACGATGGAGACCTTTTCGACCTTCCGGTCGGAGAGCCATGCGCGCGCGGGCGCAACCCCGGCGGCAAAGCGCGAATGCCACGCCGCGAACAGGGTGACGCCGACCTTCTGCGCCCGTTCGCGGAGCGCGACGACTTCGCTCAACGTGGCGCCGGGCGGTTTTTCCAGAAAGACATGAACGCCTTTTTTCAGCGCGATGGTCGCCAGCTCGTAACGGACCTGCGGCGGGGTGCACAAGGCCACCGCATCGATCGCCGGCCCGTTTTCAAGCAGCTCCTCGAGCCGGGCGAAATGCGGCAGGTCGCAAGGGCCGGGATCGTCCGGGCTGACCGTGGCGGCGAGGCTGAAAGCCGAATTGCCGTCGATGGCGGGAAGATGCTGATCGCGGGCGATCTTGCCCACGCCCACGACCGCTATGCGAATAGGCTCCACGGTTCAGAGAACCATGACCGTCACCGGCGCGTGCTCCGCACGGGCAAGCGGGTTGGACAAGGGCAGGGAGAACGGCTCGGCGCTGATCTCGAACACATCGCCTTCTTGGGTCGTGACGCCCTCCGCAAAAGATAGCGTCGCCGTGCCGAAGAAATGGACATGCACATCGCCCGGCCGCTGGAACTGCGCATATTTGAAATGATGCTGTTCCAAATTGTGCAGGCTGTGCGACATGTTGTCCTCACCCGACAGGAAGCGCTTTTCCCACAGAACCTCCCCATCGCGCAGGATACGGCTCGTACCCTCGACATGGGAGGGCGGATCACCCAGCAACAGTTCCGCGCCGAGTGCGGCCTGGCGCAGCTTCGAATGGGCGAGCCAGAGATAGTTGTGCCGTTCGGTCACATGGTCGGAAAATTCGTTGGCGATCGCAATGCCGAGCCGATGCGGCGTGCCATCGTCGCCGATGAGATAGATGCCGGCCAATTCCGGCTCCTCGCTGCCGTCCTGCGCGAAATGGGGCATGGTGAAACTGTCGCGCGGGCCGATCAGCTGCGACCCGTCGCCCTTGTAGAACCATTCAGGCTGCTGCCCCGTCTCGCCTTCCTTCGGCTTTCCGCCTTCCAGCCCTTCGAGAAACATGCGCATGGAATCGGTGACGTCTTCCTTCGCCTGCGCGGCGAGGTGCATCTTGTTCCGCCCTTCCGCAGAGCCGAGATGCGTCAAACCCGTACCCGTCAGCAGCAGATGCGCAGGATCGGCATGATCCACAGGGGCCAACAGACGCCCCGCGGCCAGTTCCGCCTGCAAATCGATGTCCCGACCGCGCGTGCAGTTTTTCGCAGCATCCTTCAGCGTCGTGCCCGCCGCTATGGCGGATTTCGCCAGGTCGAGTACGGTCGACGTATTCTCCAGCACGAAAGCCTCGTCGCCCTCGGCCAGGATTACGCGCCGCGCGCCATCGTCGGCGCGATGCTGCAACAGTCGCGATCGGGTCATCAATTCGTTCCTCTCTGGGCGGCGGCCCGGATCCTGCCGGGCCGCCGCATCACGTGTTCAGGGATTGCCGCGCGGAATCAGGCCGGCTCGCCGTCGACCAGGCGCGGGACGCCGTCGCCGGCGTTCGCGTCGCGCAGTTCGGGCGGCAGCAGATCCTGTGGGATGTTCTGATAGCTGACGGGTCGCAGATACCTGTCGATCGCGAGGCTCCCGACCGAGGTCATGCGCGCATCGGTGGTCGACGGATACGGCCCGCCGTGGACCATGGCATGACCGACTTCGACGCCCGTGGGCCAGCCATTGGCGAGGATGCGCCCGACCCGGCGCTCCAGATGGGGGATCATGCGCCCGGCAATGGCCGCATCGGCATCATCCATGTGCAGGGTCGCGGTCAGCTGCCCTTCGAGGCTGTCGATGATGCGCACGAGCTCGTCCTCGTCCTTGCAGCGCACGATGAGCGAGGCGGAGCCGAACATCTCGGCCTGCAGGCTCTTGTCGGACAGGAACTTGTCGCCGGCGGTCTGGAACACGGCGGCGCCGCCGTGGGTCTTGTCGCCTTCGTCGCCCTTGGCGATTTCCTCGACCCCGTCGCATTGCGAAAGCGTATCGACGGCCTTGCCATAGGCATCGCGGATATTAGGCGTCAGCATCGTCTGCGGCGCGGCATCCTTCACAGCCGTCTGCGCGGCATCGATGAATGCGTCGAGGCCCTCGCCTTCGATCGCGAGCACGAGGCCGGGATTGGTACAGAACTGCCCCGCACCCATGGTCAGCGAACCCACGAACGCAGTGCCGAGCGCCGCGCCCTTGTCCTTGAGCGCGTGAGGAAGCAGCAGCACCGGATTGATGCTGGACATTTCGGCGTAGACCGGGATCGGAACCTCGCGCTTCTGCGCGAGCGACTGCAACGCAAGACCGCCAGCGCGCGAACCGGTAAAGCCGACGGCCGCGATGCGCGGATCCTGCACCAGCGCCGCGCCAAGCTCATTGGAAGGTCCGACAAGATGCTGGAACACGCCTTCGGGCAGGCCTGCGTTCCTGACGGCCTTTGCGATCGCGTCGGCCACCAGCGCGCCCGTCTGCGGGTGGGCCGGGTGGCCCTTCACAACCACCGGGCAACCGGCGGCGAGCGCCGATGCGGTATCCCCGCCCGCGGTCGAGAATGCGATGGGGAAATTGGACGCGCCGAACACGGCCACAGGCCCCAGCGGCACCATGCGAAGGCGAAGGTCCGGGCGGGGAAGCGGCGAACGGTCCGGCATGGCCGGATCGATGCGAAGCTGCTGCCATCCGCCGCGGCGTACGACGCCGGCGAACATGCGAAGCTGCCCGCATGTCCGGCCACGCTCACCTTCGATCCGGGCCGTGGGCAATCCGCTTTCGCTGGTCGCGGCGTCGACGAGCGCGTCGCCAATCGCCATGATCTGATCTGCGATATCCTCGAGAAAGGCGGCCCTGTCCTCACGAGTGGTGGCGCGATACACGTCGAATGCGTCCTGCGCCTTCTGACAGGCGACCGCGACATCGGACACGTCGTTGACGGCGATCGGGTCGCCGAAGGTTTCACCGGTTTCCGCCTTTACGGATTGGAACTGGGTCATAATATGTCTCCTTATTTACTCCGACATATTATGACTTCGGCCTAAACGCAACGTCGAATGTCGTCGCGCTTTGCGCAATGGCCTGCCTTGCGTTAAGCACGGTCGGTGACGGAAATGGTGGAAGATACGCAAGCTGTGAACAAATCGACGGTATCGGCAAAGCGGACGAAACGGGCACACGGGCCGGGTCGCCGGCTGCATGGGGCAATTGCGCATCGTCTGGGCACCGATATTCTCGCCGGGAAGTATCAGCCCGGAGATATACTGTCCGGCGAGGTCGCATTTGCCGAGGAACTCCACGTTTCGCGCAGCGCCTATCGCGAGGCCATACAGGTGCTCACGGCGAAGGGGCTTGTCGCCAGCCGTCCCAAGGCGGGCACGCGCGTCCTCCCGCGCGAACGCTGGAACCTGCTCGATCCCGATGTGCTGGGCTGGGCCTTTGCCGGGGAGCCGGATATCGCATTTGTGCGCAGCCTTTTCGAGTTGCGCCTTATCGTGGAGCCTTCGGCCGCGAGACTGGCGGCGGAGCGCCGCGAAAAGACCGAGCTGACCGCGATGAAGCTGGCGCTGACCGGGATGCGCGAACATGGCCTGATGACCGAGGCGGGCCGTTCGGCCGATCGCGATTTCCATACCGCCATCCTGCAAGCGACCCGCAACGACGCATTGATCGTGCTATCGGCAAGCATCGGCGCTGCGGTCAACTGGACCACGCAGTTCAAGCAACGGGCAAGAGCCTTGCCCCGCAATCCGATCCCCGACCACGCGCAGGTTTACGACGCCATCGCGGCGCAGGATGCCGATGGCGCTGCGGCGGCGATGACGGTCCTTGTCGAACTGGCCCTCGAAGATACGCACGGCTCGATGGAATAGGCCCGCCACGCCATACGAAAAAGGGTCGGCGCGCGACGCGGCCGCCCCTTCCCCAAGACAGGACGGAGCGAATTCAGCCGGTCGATTGCGCCAGCGGTTCGTGCGCGACCGCATGGGTCGGCTTGCTGCCCCACAGGGCATAGAACAGCACGTAAAGCTCGCATGCCGCCGTCAGCAGGAACGAGTTCTGCAGGCCGTAGCTGTCGGCGATCCAGCCCTGAACCACCACCAGCGCACCGCCGGCGATCGCCATCACGAGAAGACCGGAACCTTCCTCGGTAAGCGAGCCCAGCCCCTTGATCCCAAGCGTGAAAATCGTCGGGAACATGATGGAGTGGAACAATCCGACCGAAATCAGGGCCCACATCGCCATGGGTCCGGTCAGGAACACCGTCGCGACCATGACGACGAACGCCCCGATCGATGCGACGGCGAGCACATGCGCCGCGTCGAAACGCTGCATGATGGCGGAGCCTGCGAACCGGCCGACCATCATGCCGGCCCACAGGAGCGTGAGATAGCGACCGGCCTGCTCATTGGTGAGATTGGCGATATCGGGGCGGCTGACGAAGTTTACGAAAAGATTGGCGACGCCGATCTCAGCAATGAGATAGATGAAGATCGCCGGCACCCCGAAGACCAGGTTCCGGTGCTTCCAGAGCGAGAGGGATTTGCGTTCATCCTTTGTCGCGCGGCGGTTCGACGATCCCATGTCGGGAAGCGGAAAGCGCCAGATCACGATGGCCAGCACGACGAGCACCGCAGCCACCAGCCCGTAGGGTAGAATGACCGATTGCGCATCCGCAAGCCGTTCGGCCGGCGTCAACACCGTGCCCGCCTCGACCGTTCCGCCCCGCGTGCGGCCCAGGATAAGGAAGGCGCCGAACAGTGGGGCCAGCATGGTACCCGCAGAGTTCATCGCCTGCACGAGATTGAGCCGGGACGACGCCGTTTCGGGCTTGCCCACTACCGCGACATAAGGGTTGGCGGCAACCTGCAGCAAGGTGATGCCGCTGGCGATGACGAAGAGCATGAACAATGTCACACCATAGGAGGGTATGCTGGCCGCGAGCATCATGCCAACCGCACCCGCGGCCATGATGCCGAGGCCGCAGACCAGCGAATTCTTGTAACCGACCTTCTCGATCAGCTTTGCCGAGGGGATGGAAGCGACAAAATAGGCGATGAACCAGACCGATTCGATCAGCGTCGTCTGCGTATAGTTCAGATCGAAAACGCTGCGCAGATGGGGAAGCAGCGTGTTGTTGATGACGGTGATGAAGCCCCACATGAAAAACAGGCTTGCAAGCAACGTAAGCGCCGGGCCGTAGCGCACGACTTTCCCATCGGCCGAAACCGCGGCAGGCGCCGCGTCCGGTTGGTTTGCATTCATCTTATCCATCTCCTCATGCTGTAAAGATCTTGACCGATCTTTCTTGCAATGGCTTTATTTGTCGGACTATATGCAGTTCGCACCGCGCGTCAACGCGTTAGACGCGGCCTGCGTAAGAATGGACCAAGGGAGTGTTGGGTATGGTTGGATACCGGATGGCTGCAAATGTGCTCGCCGTGCTGGCACTGGGCGGCGCCAATCCGGCCCTCGCCGCCGAAGCCGAGCGCGAGATTGCCGCAACGCTGGACGACGGCACGATTGTCGAGGCCGTCACCCTGTCTGGCGACAACGGCGTGTCCGTGACCCTTCTCAGCCTCGGCGCGACATTGTGGAAATTCATGGCGCCCGATCGCGACGGTGTCATGGCCGACATCACGATCGGATCCGACGATATTCAGTCGTACAAGACCCGTCCCAATTACTGGGGCGTGACGGTCGGCCGTTTCGCCAATCGCATCGATGGCGGGCGCTTCACCCTCGACGGCAAAACATATCAGCTTCCCACCAACGATGGCGAAAACACGCTTCATGGCGGCGGCAATGGTTTCGACGTGCAGAACTGGACCGTGTCGAAGGTCACGCAGGGCTCGAAAGCGCAGGCCGTTTTCACGCTCGTGAGCGAGCATGGCGATTCCGGCTATCCCGGCCGGGTCGAGGCCCGGACCACCTATACGCTGGACGATGATGGCGCCCTGACGATCACGTTCGATGCGAGTACGGACAAGCCGACGATCATCAACATGACGAACCACGCATTGTTCAACATGGCGGGACAGGGCGCCCCGCAAGGTGCGATGGACAACATCCTTACCATCCCCGCCGCCCGGTACACGCCCGTCACCGAGAACCTGATCCCGACGGGCGAACTGCGACCGGTCGAGGGGACGCCCTTCGATTTCCGCAAGGCGAAGCCCATCCGGCAAGGCTTGCGCGATGGCGGCAATCAGCAGATCGTCTATGGCCGCGGCTTCGATCATAATTTCGCGCTCGACAAGGGCGTGACGCGCCGCCCCGAACTCGCCGCAAGGCTGGAGGACCCCGTATCGGGCCGCGTTCTCGAAGTGCTTTCGACCGAGCCTGGGGTACAGTTCTATTCCGGCAATTTCCTCGACGGGACTTATGTCGGCAAGAACGACACGCTCTATCGCATGGGCGACGGCATCGCGCTCGAACCGCAGAAGTTTCCGGACGCCCCGAATCAGCCGGATTTCGCGTCGGCGCGCGTCGATCCGGGCAAGCCTTATCGGCACGTGATGGTCTATCGCGTGTCGGTGGCCCGCTGATCCCCCATTTGCACCAACCGTTTCCTAAACGTGAGAGATGTCGATCGTGACTGACAACAAAAAGCCGGCCCTTCGTTCCAGGGCGTGGTTCGACAATTCCGACAACATCGATATGACCTCTCTTTATCTGGAGCGGTATCTTAATTTCGGACTTTCGCTCGAGGAACTGCGCTCCGAGCGTCCGATTATCGGTATTGCGCAAACCGGCAGCGATCTTTCGCCTTGCAACCGTCACCATATCGTGCTGGCGCAGCGTATTCGTGAAGGCATTCGTGAAATGGGCGGCATCGCCATCGAATTTCCCGTCCATCCCATTCAGGAAACGGGAAAACGTCCGACCGCGGGATTGGACCGCAACCTCGCCTATCTCGGGCTGGTCGAGGCGCTTTATGGCTATCCGCTCGACGGCGTCGTGCTCACGACCGGGTGCGACAAGACGACGCCAGCGTTGCTGATGGCGGCGGCGACGGTCAACATCCCGGCCATCGCATTGTCGGTGGGTCCGATGCTGAACGGCTGGTACAAGGGGCAGCGGACCGGTTCGGGCACGATCGTGTGGAAAGGCCGGGAACTGATGGCCAAGGGCGAGCTGGACGAGGACGGCTTTATCAAGCTGGTCGCATCGTCGGCCCCGTCGACCGGATATTGCAACACGATGGGCACGGCAACAACGATGAATTCGCTTGCCGAAGCGCTGGGCATGATGCTTCCCGGCTCGGCCGCGATCCCCGCCCCCTATCGCGACCGGCAGGAATGCGCCTATCACACGGGCAAGCGCATCGTCGAAATGGTGCACGAAGACCTGAAACCATGCGACATCATGACGAAGGAGGCATTCCACAACGCCATCGCGGTCAATTCCGCAATCGGCGGGTCGACCAATGCGCCCATCCATCTTGCCGCCATCGCGCGCCACGCCGGCGTCGATCTCCCCCTGACCGATTGGGAGGATGTCGGGCATGCGATCCCGCTTCTGGTCAATCTGCAGCCGGCGGGCGAATATCTCGGTGAGGATTATTACCACGCGGGCGGGGTGCCCGCCGTCGTTGCGCAGCTGATCGAAAAGGGCCTGATCAACGCCGATGCGATCACCGCGAATGGCAAGACGATCGGCGAAAACTGTCGCGATGCCACGATCGAGGACGATCGCGTCATCAAGCGTTTCGACGACGCCTTGCTCAACAATGCGGGCTTCCGCGTCTTGACGGGCAATCTGTTTGATGCGGCCATCATGAAGACCAGCGTGATTACCGCGGCCTTCCGCAAAAGCTATCTTTCCGATTCCGACGACCCCGACGCGTTCGAAGGCGAGGCGGTCGTATTCGACGGGCCGGAAGATTATCACGCGCGGATCGACGATCCCTCGCTCAACATCACGGAAAACAGCATTCTGTGCATTCGCGGCACCGGACCGGTCGGCTATCCAGGATCGGCGGAGGTCGTCAACATGCGGCCCCCATCCTATCTGATCCGGCGCGGCGTCGACGCATTGCCGTGCATCGGCGACGGACGCCAGTCGGGCACATCGGGAAGCCCGTCGATCCTGAATGCCAGCCCGGAAGCGGCGGTTCTGGGCGGGCTGGCGATCCTGCGGACGGGCGATCGTCTGCGCGTTGATCTGCGTGCCGGACAGGTCAACGTGCTGATCCCGGATCAGGAGATCGAGGAGCGGCGCGAGGCGTTGAAGGCGAAAGGCGGGTACGAATATCCCGCATCCCAGACGCCCTGGCAGGAGTTGCAGCGCAAATTCGTCGGACAGATGGACACTGGCGCCATCCTGGAAGGGGCCGAGCAATATCAGCGCATCGCACAGACGAAAGGCATCCCGCGCGACAGCCATTGATCGGCGCGCCGGAATCGATCCCATCGCGCACGGATCGGGTCGTGAGATAGCGCACCCGTAAGATCTGCCAATGGGATCTGGTCGGAAACGGTCGCGATTCGCGCAGGATAGTTTCGCCATTACCCGGGTGCCAGCGTGGGTTTACCACGATAGCCCCGGCCCGACACGGCGTTTGCATGTGGAAACCATGCGTACGGCCGGCGGGCGTGCCAGCTGACCCCGCCCCCTTTAGGCGCCGCGCGGATCGACGGGCCGCATAATGCCCGTCGCGCCGCAGACTGTGCAGGCCTGCCATGCCATCCCGGCATTTGGGCACCACCTTAAGATGTCGAACGGATAGGCACCGATGCCGATGCCGTCCCTCGCCGCGCGGGTCGCCGCGATCGGACCCTTGACAGGCTTTCGCAAGACCTCGACGCTCGAACTTTCTTGCACGGCCTGTTCCCACGTATAACCATCCGATCGGCAAAGGAGAACGCCGCGATGAACACCGGGAATACGGGAGAAGACACGGGCGAAGAGGTCCATTCGGTCTGTGAAATCCTCGCCGCGCTGCGCAAGCTGGCGGACCGGCAGGACGAGGTTTCCATCGGCAATGTCCTCGATACCATCGGCGACAGGTCCTATGGCCCGGCGATGATGCTCCCCGCAATGATCGAGATCAGCCCGGTCGGCGGGATCCCCGGCGTTCCGACCTTTCTCGCCACGATCGTCGCGCTGGTCGCCGCGCAATTGCTCATCGGCAAGGAGCATCTGTGGCTTCCGCAACTCGTTCAGAAGCGCGCGATTTCGGGCGGCAAGCTCCACAAGGCCGCGGACAAGCTCGACGGGTTGGCGACATGGCTGGACCGGTGGTTCCACGGGCGCATGCCGCGTTTCGTGACCGGCATCTGGCCGCGGATTGCCGCCGCCATCGTGATTCTCCTGTGCCTGACGGTGCCGCCGCTCGAATTCGTGCCGTTTGCCAGCACCGCGCCGATGGCCGCCATCATCGCATTCGGCCTTGCCCTGCTCGTTCGCGACGGCCTGCTCATGCTCATCGCGCTGGGGGTCGGTGTGGTGTCGATCGGCGCCGGGCTCGGCTTTGCAGGAAGTAGCGACCTGTTCGGCGGCAAGTCGCAATAGCGCGCTATCCGAAAAGGGCGGGCAGCACCGTGAACACCACGCCGGTGGCCGCAATCGCGATGCCGAGCCGGGGCACGGCGCGCATCGGCCCCGCCCCGGTCCGCCGCCACAGCCATGCCATCGCGAACAAGGCAGGCAGCGCCAGACCCGCCCCGATCACCCGCGCCGCAGGGTGCCCCGGAAAGATGCTGCTCCCCGCCCATGCGAGCGAGAAATGCGCCGCCCATACGGCGAGTGCGAGCGCCGGGGTCAGCCAGTCGACGTCGTTGCGATAATCCGCCACCCGTTCAGCCCCCCGGAAACAGTCGCACGACCAGCGCGATGACAAGCCCCTGCACCGCGGTATAGCCGATGAAGCGCACCACGATGTCGAGCGTCACACTCGACGGCGCGACGAGCAGCCCCCTGCCGCTGCGATAGCCGAGATAGAGCGCCATGAGGCCCGCAATCCCCACGGCGCAGGCCTGAAACGCGAGCAGCGCGAACACGGTCGCGCCCTGCCCGCTTGCCGCGGGATCGAGCCCGGCACCCCGCCACCCGGTCCAGTCCCACCACCCCGCGCCGCAGAGCAGCGCCGCTGCGACAACCGCCATCAGCCATGGGCCCTGTCCCGGAAATTCGCCGCGCGCCTTCGACGCCAAGATCCGCCGCGACAGCCACGCCGCCACAAAGGCCGCGACCAGAAGCGCCGCGATGCCCGCTGTCTGCAACACATCCGGCGGTGCGATCCAGAATTCGGGATTGATGCCGAAAAGATAGAGATAGCTGAACAGCGCCATGAACACGATCATGCCCATCACCACCATCACGGTATTGAGCGCCCACCACCAGTGGGACGATGGCCCGGTGATGGCGATCGGCACGGTAATACCGCCGCCGATGTCGGCATGGTCCTGTTCGATGGGACGGTCCGTTTCCCACAGCCAGCGCAGGATGCAGGCAACGGCAAGCACGCCGCTCACCGCCGAAAACACATAGGCCTGCACCGTGAGCGCGAGGAAGAAGCCCGCGGTGAACACCGCCGATGCCACCGGCCATGCCGATGGACCGGGCATGAGCTGGATATATTGCGGCTCCGCATTGATGGGCGAAGTGATCAGCGTTTCGCGCAGGCCCGTCGCGCTATTGGGCAGGAAATAGCGGCCCGCGGCCACATCGTCGCCAAGCTCCGGATCGTCCCAGAGCGGCTCCCGGCTTTTTACCAGTGGGATCGAACGGGTCGAATACATCCCGGTCGGCAACCATTCCAGCGTGCCGCCGCCATAGGTATTGCCCGCGTCCTCGTCCGTGGTGAACCGGAACCGGCGCGCAAGATCGTAGAGGAACAGACACACCCCCGCCGCAAGGACGAACGCGCCGATGGTCGATACAAGGTTCAGCCATTCCAGACCCCGCCCCGGCAGATAGGTATAGACCCGGCGCGGCATCCCCATGAACCCGGTAAGATGCATGGGCAGAAACGTGATGTGCAGGCCCGTAAACATAAGCCAGAACACCCATTTCCCGCGCCGTTCCGACAGCGCGTTCTTCGACGTCATTCCGTTCCAGTAATAGAACGCGGCGAACATGGGAAAAACCATCCCGCCCAAAAGCACGTAATGCAGATGCGCCACGATGAAATAGCTGTCGTGCGCCTGCCAGTCGAACGGGACCATGCCGACCATCACGCCCGTGAGCCCGCCCATCACGAAGATGACGATGCTGCCCACGATGAACAGGGCAGGTGTCGACCACCGGATGCGCCCCGCCGCCAACGTCGCGATCCAGCAGAACACCTGTATCCCGGCGGGCAGGCTGACCGCCATGCTGGCCGCGCTGAAATACCCCGTCGATACGCGCGGCATGCCGGTCGCGAACATGTGATGCGCCCACACGCCAAAGCTGATGAACCCCGTCGCCACCAGCGCCAGCACGTTGAGCCGGTAACCCACCAATGGCGTGCGCGCGACCGTCGCGACCATCATGCTCATCAACCCGGCGGCGGGCAGGAAGATGATATAGACCTCCGGATGGCCGAAAAACCAGAACAGGTGTTGCCACAAGAGCGGATCGCCGCCGCGCGTCGGATCGAAGAAGGGCCAGTTGAACGCCCGTTCGAGTTCGAGCAGCAGCGTACCGAGAATGACGCTGGGAAAGGCGACGACGATCATCACGGCAAAGACCAGCATGGCCCACGCGAACATCGGCATCCGGTCGAGCGTCATGCCCGGCGCGCGGGTGCGCAAAACGCCCACGATGATCTCGATCGCGCCGGCAATGGCGCTGATCTCGATGAACCCGATGCCGAGCAGCCAGAAATCGGTGTTGATCTCGGGGCTATAGGCGATGGAGGTGAGCGGCGGATACATGAACCACCCGCCATCGGGCGCAAGGCCGACGAAAATGCTCGCGAAAAAGCACAAGCCCCCTACGCAATACGCCCAGAACGCATAGGCCGACAGCCGCGGAAACGGCAGGTCGCGCGCGGCCAGCATCTGCGGCAGCAGCATCACGCCGATCGCCTCCACCATGGGGACGGCGAACAGGAACATCATCACCGTGCCATGCATGGTGAAGAACTGGTTATAGGTATCCTGCGGCAGGAAATCCTGCATCGGCGCGGCAAGCTGCACCCGCATGCCGAGCGCGAGCACACCGGCCAACAGGAAGAACAGGAACGCCGTCGCGACGTAAAAGAAACCGACGTAATTGTTGTTGACGACGGTCAGCAGACCCCAGCCCTTGGGGTTGTCCCAGATCTTCTCCAGCTCCTCGACCTCCCCGTCGGGGCGCGGCTCGCGGGTCGGGAACCGGGCGTAGAGATCGTGGTCGAAGCCTGTTTCGGACGCGCGCCCGGCCATCGCGTCGCGAGTGCTTGGCCGCGATATATCGCTCATCGCTGCTCTTCCAGCCAGATCGCGATGGCCGTCAATTCATCGGCCGAAAGCATGTCGTAACTCGGCATGCGATTGCCCGGCTTGATCGACTGACTGTCCCCGATCCACCCGATCATCGTGCCGCGATTGTTCGGCAGGATGCCCGCGCCCAGCGTGAGCCTGCTGCCGACATGGGTGAGGTCGGGGCCGGCGATGCCGTTCGCTTCGGTTCCCGCCACCCGGTGGCATGCCGCGCACCCGCTTTCCATGAACAGGGCGCGCCCGCTCGCCGCGATCGGCGCATCGCTCGCCCGTTCGGCGGCGGCAGGGCGAAGCGCGGGAACGGTGCCGGGCACGTCCTGCTCCGCGATGGTGGGGGGCGCCATGCGCCGTCCGCCGGCCCACGCGCGCCAATCCGCAGGGTCGTGCGCCACCGTGACAAAACCCATCAATGCATGCGGCCCGCCGCAGTATTCGGCGCAGACCCCGCCGAAACGCCCGGCGCGGTCCGCCTCGATCACCAGCGCGTTGGTGCGGCCGGGGATCATGTCCTCCTTGCCCGAAAGATTCGGCACCCAGAAGCTGTGGATCACGTCCTGGCTATGAAGCTCGACCACGACAGGCCGGCCCACCGGAATATGCAGCTCGTTCGCGTCGCGCCTGATCACGTCGCCATCGGGGCCGAGATATTCGACGTCGAACCACCACATGTAGCCGGTGACCCGCACCCGCATGGCACCGCCCGGCACCGGCTGCGTCAATGACGACGTCAGCCACAGCCCCCACACCAGCAGGGCGGTCAGCACGACGCCGGGAAAGGCGACCCCGCCGATCCACACCAGCGTTTCGCCGCCAAGCTTCGCCTTCAACCGCGCAGGGCCGCGGATCGCCACGTAAAGCGCGGCGACCACGATGCCGGTGACGACCACCCCCATCGCGAACAGCGCCCAGGCCAGCACGACGATATCGTCGGCATAGGGCCCGGCGGGGTCGAGAACCGGCGGCGGCCAGCCCCACCAGGCATCGAAGACATCTGTCACGCTCTTATTCATCGTCCAGACCATAGAGATAAGCGGCCACATCGCGAGACTCTTCTTCGCTCAATGGCATGGCGGGCATGGTGGAGCCGGGTTTTGCGCGCGGTGCATTGCGCACGAATGCGGCAAGATTGGCGGGCGTATTGGGAAGCGCACCGGCAATGAGGCCGATGTCCCGAAATCCGTAGAGCGAGGGGCCGGTGCGCCCCTGGGGCCAGCCGATGCCGGGAATGGCATGACACGCGCCGCAACCGACCCGTTCGATCGCCGCGCGCCCGCGTGCGACATCCGCATCGTCGGGCACGTATCGCGGGCCGGGCGGCTGCTTGCACCCGGCGAGACAGGCGCAGAACAGGACGCACAGCGCGATGGATGCAGATGCGCGTTTCACGATGATACCCCCATGGCCTTGGGAACCGTCCCCGTCGTGACGCGGTTCCCATGAACGATGCACAAATGGCCCGCCCTGCTCGCTTGCCTGACGATGGTGGCACTCCTCGCCGCCTGCGGCAAGGACATGCCGGCGACGAGCGCGTTTGAAACCACCGGCGAGATCATCGCGCTGAGCGGGGGCGACGCCGGTGCGCGCGGTGCCTGCGCGACGTGTCACGGGTTGAACGGCGAAGGCGACGGAAATCTCGTGCCGCGGCTGGCCGGGCTGGATCCCGGCTATCACCTGCGACAACTCGAATATTTCGCGCAAGGGCAGCGGCGTCATCCGCAGATGGTGTGGATCGCCGATCAGCTCGATTGGCCGGCGCGGGAAAAGGTCGCCAATTACTATGCCGCGCTCCCCGTTCCCGATCCGGCGGGGAATGATGTCGCGGATGCCGATTGCGCGGCTGCCACCCTTTACCAGCGCGGCGATCCTGCACGCGGCCTGCCGGCCTGTGCGACATGCCATGGCGCGGATGGCGCGGGCGTGGGTGCGGGCAATCCCCCGCTCGGCCAGCAACCCGCCCCCTATATCGAGGCGCAGCTGCACGCATGGGCGAATGGCGAACGCTATGGCGCGAGCGATGCGATGACCGCGATCAGCCGTCTTCTGACGGAGCGGGAGATGGCGCATCTTGCCGGCTATAGTTCGGCCCTGCCGGGTGCCAGTGGGTATCGGGCACCTCCGGCATCATGCCCTTGAGCACGTCGTCCCGGTCCCAGTAATGATGCTTTATCGCCGCGAGCGCATGCGCGGGGATAAGCAGGGCAAGCGCGATGACGCAGGCGACGTGAATGTCCTGCGCGAAATCGAGGATGAAGAATTGCCATGCCGGGGCCATGTCCTGAAACGGCATGGGCGGAACCGGCAGGATACCGGCCAGCCGAAGCGGGCGCGCCGGTTGGATCGCGGACCACATCGCCCACCCCGAAAGCGGCAGGAGGACGAAGAACAGATAGAACGCGGCATGGATCGCATGCGCCACGGTCGTCTTCCATCCCATCCGGTCCGCATCATTGATCGGGCCGGGCACGATGAGCCGCCACAACAGCCGCAGCGCGCCGAGCGCCAGCAGCGTCAGCCCGATCGACGAATGCCGCTCATACGCGTCGAGCTTTGCCGCCCCGACGAGATAGCGCTGCATCCACCACCCGGTCGCAAGCTGCCAGGTGACGACCGCCGCCATGGTCCAGTGAAACGCGACCCCCACCGGCGTATACCGGCCCCGCTCGCGATAGGAGAGCGACCATTCGCGCCATTGCTGCACCCATGGTTTCATCGGGCATAAGCCGGCGGCAGCGCGCGATAGAGCATGGACAGCGCGATCAGCAGATAGGCCGCCGACGCCGGCGCCCACATGATCAGCCCTGCGATCTGCTGATCCTCCAGCGGGGTCCAGCCCCACGCCTGCGTCGTGAAATAATGCGGGGCATAGAACGCACGCCCCGCAAAGGTCAGCAACGCGCCGAGTGCGCCCATCTGCACCATGGTCGCAAGCGTCGTGGCGATGGCGGCGGGTGCCGGCGCCCGGCGCATCGCCGCCCACCACAACGCCGCCGTCCCGATAAGCGTGACCTGCATGATCCAGAACACCGCATCGTTCGACAGCGCCGCAGCATAGACGGGCGGCGCGTGCCAGAACCAGAACACGAGCGCCTGCACCCCCGTCATCACCGACAGCGAGAGGCGCGCCGCATGACGCCCGAGATCGAACGAGCGCGCCAGCAACGGGGCAAGCACCAGCGCGAGCGCGACATGGTGGATCGCACGCATGGTGAACAATGCCGAGGCCAGGGCGCAAAGCGGGCTGATGAAAAGCACCAGCATGGCAAGAACCGCCGCCACATGGGTGCCGCGCTGCGCCGGAGCGCGCCGCCATCCCACCATCAATCCCGCACCAAGCACGCACAGCAGAACCGGATCCGCATTCCACGCGTGCAGCAATCCCGTCGGGTCGGGCGCAGCGCCGCAATAGGGCGTCCAGATTGGCGGTGATGCAGTCATGGATGCAAGGCTTATCGCAACAATGAGACGGTGTCACGAGGGTCGCCGTGGTGCGATCCGTGCAAGTGTTCGGATCTGGGCCGGCTTACGCAGGGGCCACGACCAGCGCCGGCAAAGGACCGCTGTGCAATCTGTTCAGAAGCAAGGGCGGCATCACCGGGCAGGCGCGACCGGGATGCGTGAGGACGATGCCCGCAAAATCCGCTTTGCCCTGCGGCTCGCGCATCGTGCCCGAACAAACGGCGGGGGCGGACGAGTGTCGCATCCCTTCCCCGCCGCGACGCGCAAATGATGCGTGCGTCATGCGGATGTTCCGTGTGCAGAGAGGCGAAATCGCCACCGACACCGCTTGCAGTTTGCAACGTTATGGCGCAGCCCGGCATTGTCCGGGCTCTCTCCGCCCCGAGCCGAACAGCATGACAAGGAACGCGTTGATGGCACTCGCCCCCGATGTATCGAGCAGCACCGACCCGCAACCGATCGAGGATGCCGGCCGCCCGATGGATGCAGGGGGGCTGCAATATTTCGTGTTCGGCCTGTTCCTGATCTTCGGCGGGATCACCTCGCTCAACGACGTGCTCATCCCCAAGCTCAAGGAGCTGTTCACGCTCAACTACACGCAGGCGATGCTGGTGCAGTTCTGCTTCTTCGCCGCCTATGCCATCATCGGCATTCCCGGATCGAAGCTGGTCAAGCGCATCGGCTACATGCGCGGGGCGACCTTCGGCCTGGTCACCATGATGGCGGGGTGCCTGCTGTTCATCCCCGCGAGCCAGAGCGCGACCTTCGGCCTGTTCCTGCTCGCGCTGTTCGTGCTGGCGAGCGGGGTGGTGATCGTGCAGGTCGTGGCCAACCCGCTCATCAGCCTGCTCGGCCCGCAGAAAACCGCGCATAGCCGGCTGACCTTCGCGCAGGCGTTCAATTCGCTGGGGACCACGGTTTTCCCGCTCGTCGGTGCGGCCGTGCTCCTCGGCAGTCTGGCGCAAGTCGATCCGGCGACGCTTTCGGGCGAGGCTCTTCGCGCCTATCGCCAGGCGGAGGGCGAGGCGATCTGGCGCGGCTATCTCGCGCTTGCGGTGATGATCGGCATCGTCGCGGCGGCCGTGTGGCTGTTCCGCAACCGGCTGAAGGGGGAACGGCACGAAGCGTCTTCGGGGCTTGCCGGACTCGACCTGTTGAAGCGTGCGCGCTTCGGCTTTGGCG
This sequence comes from Croceicoccus hydrothermalis, assembly GCF_022378335.1. Taxonomy (GTDB): domain Bacteria; phylum Pseudomonadota; class Alphaproteobacteria; order Sphingomonadales; family Sphingomonadaceae; genus Croceicoccus; species Croceicoccus hydrothermalis. The sequence goes on along the minus strand of NZ_JAIQCI010000032.1, from coordinate 39,272 downwards.
CGTTGTGCATCTTCCTCTATGTCGGGGCGGAAGTGTCGATCGGCTCGGTCATCATCAACTATCTCGCGCTCGACCGCGTGCTGGGTCAGCCTGAAAGCGTCGTGGGCTGGATGATCGGGCTTTACTGGGGCGGGGCGATGACGGGCCGCTTCATCGGCTCGTGGGCGCTGCGCATGTTCAGCCCGGGCAAGATCCTCGCCGTGAATGCAACAGGGGCGATCCTGCTCATCGCGCTGTCGGTGTCGTCGACAGGGTCGCTGGCCGGTTATGCCCTGCTTGCCGTGGGTCTGATGAATTCGATCATGTTCCCGACGATCTTCTCGCTCGCCTGCGAAAAACTCGGCCCGCGCGCGGCGGACGGGTCCGGCATCATCAACGTGGCGATCTGCGGCGGGGCGATCGTCCCGCTGGCGACCGGCGCGCTGGCCGATCTCACCGGGGGGTTGTCCTATGCGCTGGTGCTGCCGGCGCTGTGTTATGCAGTCATCGGCAGCTTCGGCATATTCGCGCGCCGCCCTGCGTAATGCGGGCAAAGCCGCTCGACGGTCCGCTTTCGATCAGGCGGTTTCGGGCCGGCCCGTTCGCGGCGCCATCACGCCCGCCAGGCGCACGCCCGGGCGCCAGATGACCGCCCCCGCGACCAGGATCGCAAGGTTCATCGCCACAACGCCGGGCGCGCCGCCGCCGAACCACACGAGATGGAGCAGCGCGCCCGCGATCATCGCAATACCGAGCGCGCGCCGCATGGCCGCATCCGAGAACAGTGCCGGCCACGCCGCGGCCCCGATCAACCCGGCACCGAGCAGGCCCCAGAACGCCGCGACCACCGGCATGTCCGGCCCGCCCGCAAAGCGCAGCGCCGCCACCAGCACGAGCACCAAAGGAATGCCCCACACGGTCATGGCCCATGCCGCCGCCATGCGCGCGATGTCGTGCCCCTTGCGCCGCCGTTTGCGCAGCCACATCGTCGTGCCCGTCGCGGTGATGACGCAAAGCGCGATGCCAAAGGCGATATAGGCAAGCTGTACCGGCAGCCCGGCATAATTGCCGAAATGCAGGTTATAGGTCGACGCCGCCGCCTGCCGGCCAAGCGCGCCATCCGACAGGCCGACCTTTCCGAGATAGGTTCCCGCACCGTCGAAGCTGTACACCTCGCCATAGATGAGGCGGCGCGGCTGCTCCGCGATGATCTGCACGAACTGCCCCCTGGTCATGGGGTCGTGCACCACGACATAGGTCGGCTCCGCCTCCGGAAAGCGGGCGGCGACGGTGTCCATTGCGCGGGCAATGTTCGCCATGGGCGCGGGCGCGGGATCGTGTTCCGGTTCCGCCCCGAATATCGTCGCGTAGACAGGGTCCATCGCCCCGCCGGTATAGCTTTGCGCCAGCGTGCCGACACTCGTATAGCTCAGCCCGATGAACGCGCCGGTAAGCGTGACGGCTAGCGTAAACGGCAGCGTCCACACGCCGAGCCGGTTGTGCCAGTCGGCCCGCGCCAGTTGCGGTTCGCCGCGGGCACGCAGGCGGAACGCATCCTTGAAGATCTTGGGATGGGAAACGACCCCGGTGATCAGCAATGCGGCCAGTGCCACGCCCAGCACGCCGACCAGGATCATGCCCCAGATGACCGGCAGGGTGAGATTGTAGTGCAGCGCGGCGACCATCTCGGTCCAGCTATGCCCCTCGCGCCCGGCGACGCGTCCCTCTCCGTCGATATACCACGCCTTGTTGTCGGTGGTGACGACGGGCCGGGGCAGCGCCGCGTTCGGCATGCGGATATAGAGATGCGCGGTCGGCGTCATGTCCGCCTCGCGCGCGAGGACATTGGGGATCGACGCCTGCGCCGCCTGCGGGGTGAGGTGAGCACTCTCCGCAATATCGGGCTGTTCCCAGCGCTGCCATTGTTCGAGCACGACGACCAGCGTGCCGGTCACCGCGATGAGATAGATCAGCGCCCCTGCGATCAGGCCGAGCGCGGCATGCCCCGACAGGGCACGTTGAACGAGGCTTTTGTCACCGGCGGCAGTGGTCATGCAAACATCCATAAGAGTGCGCCAAGCCCTGCGATCAGCAGCGGCGGGCGGATCATGTCCGCCGGGCCGCGCTGACACAATTGCCAGCTCATCAATCCGGCCCAGACGAGCGGCACCGCCATGAACATGGTCGCAACCGAATTCGCCTCGAGCGGAGCATCCCCCTTCATAGCGGCATTACATGCAAATGCGAACCATTGCGCGGCGAGGAACGACACCGGCACGGTCAGGACGAATACGGCGAGCCGCCTGCGCAGCGCAAGATCGTCGGCGCGGACGCCGGACCGTGCGGTGGCCACGGCGATTTTTTCAGGCCGCGACGCGCCTGTTCGCCCCGCGCTCCTCCGCACAGGGGCGGTCGCCGCGATAAATAGCATCAACGCCATCGCCGCCGCCACGCCGAGCGTCGCGCCCACGGCCACGGCCCACGCCCCGTCGAGCAGCGCAAGCCATAGCAGCGCCCCTGCGCCCAGCGCCCAGCCGCCATGCGACAACCGGCGATCCCCGCCCCACCCCGCGCGCACCAGCGCCACGGCCATGAGGATCAGGAGCAGAGGCGCCGCGATCATGGCTCAGAACCCGAAGCTGATCGTGCCGAGCACGGAGCGCGGCGCCCCGTAATAGCTTTGATCGAACGTCAGCGAGGACAGATATTTCGCGTTCGTCACGTTCCGGACATTGACGGCCAAACCGATATTCTCGGTCAGCGCATAGGACCCCATCAGATCCACCAGCGCATAGCCGCCCTGCGTGATCCGCACCTCCTCGCCCGTGGTGACCGACTGCCGCCCCGGTTCGTAGTAGAAATCGCTCTGATACTGCACCGATGCGCCGAGTTTGAGCGCGTCGAGCATGCCCGGCGTCCACACCGCGTTCAGCCGGACCGTGTTGCGCGGCACGAAAGTGCGGACAGGCTCGCCATCGTCGCCGCGCACGCGCATTACATTGATGCCACCGGTGAGTTGGAGGCCTTCGACAGGCGAACCGGCGATTTCCGCCTCAATCCCTTCGGATTTCGCATCGACGCCCTTGTAGATCTGCCGGCCGAGCGCCTCGTCAAAGCCGGCGGCTTCGGCGACATTGTTCTGATTCGCGCGGTAGATCGCGGCGCTCGCGAACAGGCGACCGCCCATCCATTCGCCTTTCAGCCCAGCCTCGATATTGTCTCCGGTGATCGGGTCGAGCCGGCGATTGTCGATGTCGAAATACTCGATCTGCGGATTGAAGATCGTCGTATAGCTCGCATAGACGGAGATCGTCGGCGTCAGGTCGAAGGTCGCCCCGACGAAGGGCAGCAGCTTGCTTTCGTCGAAATTCTGCGGCGTGCCATAGGAGACGCCTTCGCTCTCGGCGTGGGAGTAGCTGCCGCCGACCATGACCTTGAACGCGTCGGCGGGGTTGAGCCGGACGAGACCGTAAAGGCTTTCCCGCTTCGATTCGACATTCAGGCTTTCTTCCAGCTCCGGAAAGTCGGGATAGGGGAACGTGCCGTCGAACAGTTGATCGACCGGAATGGAAACGCCGATGGCGGGATTGTCATAGGCCGACGACTGCACGTAATCCTGCGTGCCGCGCACACCGCCGAACATGACCTCGTGCTCACGCCCGGCGATGGAAAGCTTGCCACCGACATGCGCGTCGACGGTGATGTTGCGCGTCTCCCCGCCGAACTTGCCCGGATAGCTGAAAATGCCGAGCCCGGTTTCGTGATCCGGCGTGCCATAGACGTAGAAGATTTCGTCCGCCTCGCTCGCCGCGCGGCGCATGATCGTGCCGCGCACGAACCAGTCCTCGTTGAAATCATGGGTGATGTCGCCGAAAATCTGCCGGTCGATCACGCCCCAGCCGGACCATTCGGGCCCGGTATTGGCCGACCGGTCGAACGCGATGCGCGTGCCGTCGGTATAGGTGAGCGGGATCGCACCCCATTGCGCGCCCTGGCTTTGATGATCCTGATACGCGTAGCCGCCGCTCACCACCGTATCGGGGCCGAGATCGGCCTCCACGATGCCATATCCGGTCCAGCGTTCGAGTTCGTAACGGTCGAGGTGGCTCCCGGTATCGAGCCAGGCGCCCACACCGCGGAACCGCACGCTGCCGTCACTGGTAAGCGGAACGCTGACATCCGCATCGATACGCTTGTGATCGAAGGAGCCGTATTGCCCGCTCACCCCGGCCTGAAAATCGCGATAGGGCCGCTTGCGCACGAAATTGATCAGCGCGGAGGGATTGCCCGTCGGCGACAAAAGCCCGGTCGCGCCCCGCACGACCTCGACCCGGTCGTAGATCGCCGTGTCGATCGAGCCCGTCTGAATGCCGAAAGCGAAGGGCAAGCCGACGCCGTCGATCTGAAATGTCTGAATATCGAACCCGCGGGCGGAGTAGTAGACGCGGTCCGTCTCGGCGGCGAGCACGCTGACGCCCGGCACGGTAGTCAGCAATTGGTTGACGTCGTTAAGCTGAAAATCCTCGATCTGGGCGCGGGTGACGACGCTCACCGACTGCGGCGTTTCCTTCTGGCTCAGCGGGAGGCGGGTCGCGGTGCGCTGTTCCTTGACCGCGTAGTCGTCGCTGCCTTCGGAGCGCACGCCGGTCACCACGATCTCGTCGCGCGGCTGAAACTCATCGGCGGCCACGGTGGCGGCACCAGTGGCAGCAGTCGCCGCGGCGGTGGCGAGAAGGAACGGGGTCACGGCGGTCATTTGCAAAAGTCTCCGGTGCTTGGGCGTGTGGCGGCGTCCTTATCATTCGCCGCGCTTCTTGCAAGTGATTTGCATTACACTTTGATACCTTTGCAAACGGGCAGGCCACCCCGACACAATCGCTTTGCCCTATCGGCGCAAGGCGTTAGGGCTATGCGCATGGTCCCATCGCACTTCCGGCTTTTCTGCATCGCATGGCTCGTCATGCTGTCCGCCTGTTCCAGCGACGAACCCGCGCAGGAGCCGGCACCCGTGGCCGTCGTTGCACAGGCGATTCGCACCCTTCCCCAAACGCTGGAGATCGAGGCGATCGGATCCGCCCGCGCGGCGACATCCGCCGAAATCTTCCCCGAAACGCAGGGCCGCGTGACCGAGGTGCTGTTTTCCGCCGGCGATTACGTGCGCGAGGGCGCGCCGCTCCTCCGCCTCGATTCGCGCGCGGAGCGGCTCGCGGTGGAGGCCGCGCGCATCGATGTACGGGAGGCGGATCAGCTGCTCGCCCGCTATCGCCGGATCGAGGATACGGGCGCCCTGTCCGAAAGCCAGATCGAGACCGGGGAAACCGCCCTCGCCTCGGCCCGCGTCGCACTCGATCAGGCGCAGACCGCGCTCTATGACCGGACGGTGCGGGCGCCGTTTTCGGGCCATGTCGGCCTTACCGAAGTGGACCGCGGCGACCGGGTCAACGATTCCACGCCCATCACGCGCATCGACCGGCGCGGCACACTCTATGTCGATTTCCCCGCGCCCGAGGCGATCTTCAGCGCGCTGCAACCCGGACAGGTTATTCAGGTCACCCCCTTTTCCGACCCCGACCGGACGATCGACGCGCGCGTCATCGCCACCGACAGCCGCATTTCCGCCGACAGCCGCGATTTCATCGTCCGCGCCGCGATCCCCAACGATAACGACCGCCTGCGTCCGGGGATGAGTTTCCGCGTCAAATTCACCCGCAATGGCGAGGCGCGCCCGGCGGTGCCCGAACAGGCCATCGTCTGGGGCGGAGAGGGATCGCATCTTTTCGTGGTGCGCGAGGGCAAGGCGGTGCGCGTGCCCGTCACCATCACCGCGCGGCGCGACGGCATGGTCTTTGTCGATGCGCCGCTGTCCGCCGGCGACCGGGTGATCGTCGAAGGGGTACAGAAGATCCGCGACGGTCAGGATATCCGCCTCGTGCAGCCGCGCGGCCCCGCCCGGCAGGATGTGACGCTATCGAACCGGGACGGCGCCGACCGCGATGGAGAATAAGTCCGGCCTTCCCATGCTCGCGGTCCGGCGGCCGCTGCTCATCGGGGTGCTCAACCTCCTCATCGTGATCGCGGGGATTGCGGCCCTGCTCGGCGTGGAGGTGCGCGAGCTTCCCGATGTCGACCGGCCCATCGTGTCGGTGAGCGCCACCCTGCCCGGCGGCGCGCCCGAAACCATGGATGCGGAGGTGACGAGCGTCCTTGAGGATGCGGTCGCCCGCGTATCCGGCGTGCGGCAGATCAGCGCATCGAGCGAGGAGAACAATTCCCGCATCCGGGCCGAGTTCAACCCCGGCGTCGATCTCGACACCGCGGCGAGCGACGTGCGCGAGGCGGTCGCCCGCGTCACCCGCGAATTGCCCGAACGCGTCGAACAGGTCCGCATCGTGAAGGCGGACCAGGACGCGCAGCCGATCATGACGCTCGCCGTGCAATCCACCCGCTACGATCGGGCGGCGCTCACGCAGATCGTCGAGAACGACATCGTGCCCGAACTGCTCACCGCCGATGGCGTGGCCAGTATCGAGGAATTCGGCACCCGCCAGCGGCAGATGCGCGTATCGGTCGATCCGGCGCGGCTTAACCGGTTCGGCCTGACCATCGCCGACGTCGCCGATGCGCTGCGCACCGCGCCCTATGACGTGCCGGTCGGCTCGTTCCGTTCCGATGCGCAGGAGCTGATCGTGCGGGCGGAGGCCAGCGCCACCTCGCCCGCGCGGATCGAGAATGTCGTGATATTGGGCAATATCCGGATCGGCGACGTGGCCGATGCGGGCTTCGCACCTGCGAATGCGACGAATTTCGTGCGGATGGACGGGCGGCCGATCATCGGGCTGGGCGTGGTGCGACAGGCCAGTTCTAACACGATCCAGATTTCGGACGCGATCCGCGACGGGGTCGACACGCTCAACGAACGGTTCGACGACATCCGGATCGAGGTGGTGTCCGACGATGCCGAATTCATCCGCATCTCGGTGCGCGAGGTGCTGATCACGCTGGCCTTCACCATTGCGGTGGTGATCGGCACGATGCTGCTGTTCTTTCGCGCATGGCGGCCCACCATCGTGCCGAGCGCGACCATCCCCGTCGCGCTGGTGGGCGTGATCGCAGGCATCTGGATGATGGGGTTCTCGGTCAACCTGCTGACGCTCCTGGCGCTGGTGCTGGCGACCGGGCTCATCGTGGACGATGCGATCGTGGTCCTCGAAAATGCGCAGCGGTTGCAGAACGCGGGCATGGGCCGGCGCGCCGCCGCGGTCGTCGGCACGCGGCAGGTGTTCTTTGCCGTGATCGCCACCACCGCCGTGCTGGTATCGGTGTTCGTGCCGATCAGCTTCCTGCCCTCGGAAGCCGGGCGGCTGTTTCGCGAATTCGGCTTCGTGCTGGCGGTCGCGGTCATCATATCGAGCTTCGTCGCGTTGAGCCTCGTGCCCGCGCTCGCCTCCCGCTTCGATCTGACGAGCGGGGACGAGGCGCCCGGGCGGCTGTCGCGATGGGGCAGCGCCGTAACGCATCGGTACGAAAGCGGGCTAAAACATTGCCTCGACCGGCCCCGGCTCGTCGGGATCGTGTCGGTCGTGCTCGCCGCCGCGGCGGGGCTGCTTTACACGCAGCTTGAAAACGAGCTGGTCCCCGACGAGGATCGCGGCGTCATCACCGTCGATGCCAGCGGGCCGGACGGGGTCGGCATCGATTTCATGGACCGCGAGATGGACGAGATCGAGCAGGTGCTCGCCCCCTATCTCGAAAGCGGCGAGATCAGGAGCACGTTTTCCGTCGTCGGCCAGTGGGACCCCAACCGCATCCGCGTCACGGCACAGCTCGCCGACTGGGACGCGCGGGACCGCAGCCAGACCGCAATCGTCGAGGCGCTCAACGAACCACTGGAGGATATTCCCGGTTCGCGGGCCAGCGCGCGGGGGCGCGGCACGTTGAGCTTCGGCGGCGGGGACGACGGGATCGAGGTCGCGCTGACCGGTGCGGAATATGCCGACATCTACGAATCGGCGCAGGCGCTCGCCACCGCGATCGACACGCAGTCGTCCATCCTGTCCAATGCTGACGTTTCCTACCAACCGACGCAGCCGCAATTGTCGATCCGCATCGACCGGCAACGCGCCGCCGATCTCGGCGTGGCGCTCGACGATATATCGCAGGCCCTGCGCGCGATGGTGGGGGGTGACGATCTCGTCGATCTCAACGTCGGGGATCAGGCCGTGCCCGTGTTCCTCACCACCCCGGCGGTCAGCGTGACCGGACCGTCCGACCTTTCCAACATCTACGTGCGCGGCACGGGTGATGCGCTCGTCCCGCTCTCCAGCGTGACGCGGTTCGATGAACAGGGCATCGCGGCGGAGCTCGACCGGACGGAACAGCGCCGCGCGATCGAGATCGGCGCCGACATCGCACCGGGCACCCCGCTGCGCGACGCGGTGGACGAGATTGAGCGGCTGGCCGACGAAACGGTCGCGCCGGGCATCGACATGCTGCTGCATGGGGAGGCGGAGAGCCTCGACGAAACGTCGAACGATCTGTTGCTGACCTATGGCTTCGCGCTCGTCATCGTGTTCCTCGTGCTCATCGCGCAGTTCGAAAGCCTGACGAGCGCGCTGGTCGTCGTGCTGACCGTGCCGTTTGCGCTGGCGGCGGCGGTGTTCGCGCTGTTCCTGTCGGGCATATCGCTCAATATCTATTCGCAGATCGGGCTGGTCATGCTCATCGGACTCATGGCGAAGAACGGCATCCTGATCGTCGAATTCGCCGATCAGCTGCGGCAGGAGGGCCGCGACGTGCGCGAAGCGGTGGAGGAAGCCGCCGCGATCCGCCTGCGCCCGATTGCCATGACGCTGATCTCCACCGTGCTGGGCGCGGTTCCGCTCATCCTCGCCAGCGGCGCGGGCGCGGAGGCGCGGCAGTCCATCGGCTGGGTCATTTTCGGCGGGCTGGGGCTGGCGGGGATCTTCACCCTGTTCCTGACGCCGGTGATCTATCTCGCCCTCGCCCGGTTCGAGACGCCGCGCAATGTGGAGGCGAACCGCCTGCGCGAGGAGATCGAGGCCAGCGATACCGATGCGGTGGGCGCGCCGGCATGATATTGCGCCACATCCCGCCCTGCGCCGCGGCGCTCGCGCTGTCTGGCTGTGCCACCGCGCCGGTCGTCGTGCCGCCCCCGGTGGTTTCCGCCCCGCCGGAATATGCGAGCGACCTGCCGCCCTCCGGCCTGGGGGAGGAATGGTGGCACGGGTTCGACGATCCGGTGCTGTCCGCGTTGATCGAACGGGGGCTGACCGCCAATCTCGACATCGACGCGGCGGGCGACAGGCTGGCCGCCGCGGCCGCGCTGCTGCGCGCGGAACGGGCCGATCGCCTGCCCCGTATCGACGGCACGGCGGAGGCGGGCATATTGCTTTCGGGCGACAGCATGGTGGATGGCGCGGCCGGATTGCTGGCGGCGTTCAATCCCGACATCAATGGCAGGCTGGCCGCAGAAATCCGCGCCGCCGCCGCCGATTATGCGGAGGCCGACTATGTCCTGGCCGACCGGCGCCGCCTTGTCGCTGCCGCCATCGCCACCCAATATGTCGAATATCGCCGCACCGGGGCACAGCTCGAACTGCTCGAACAGTCGACCGGGTTGCAGGAGCAGACGCTGCGTATCGTGACGCTGCGGTACGAGGCGGGCCTTGCCGCCAATCTCGACGTGCGCCGCGCCGCCGCCGACCTTGCCCAGACGCAGGCGCGGCGCGGGCTCATCGCGCTATCGCGGGCCGATGCCGCCAACACGCTGGCCGTGCTGCTCGCCGAGGCGCCGGGCGCATTCGCACCGCCGTCGCTCTCCGCCGGGATCCCGGTGTTCGGGCGCGGTCCCGATGCGGGCGTGCCGGCGGACCTGCTGCGCCGGCGGGCCGACCTCCTCGCGGCGGAAGCGCGGCTCGTGCGGGCAGCGGCCGATATCGGGATCGAGCGCGCGGATCTGCGGCCCTCCCTCACCATTCCCGGCAATCTTTTACTGGGCGATGGGACGCTCGGCGGGTTGTTCGGGGATTTCCTTCTCGGCTTGGGCGCCGCGCTCGACGTGCCGATCTTCGATGGAGGACGCCGCCGGGCCGAGGTTGCGGCGGCGGAGGCCGAGGCGGATGCGAGGCTCGCCGAATATCGCGCGACCTTCCTCGATGCGCTGCGCGAGGTGGAAAACGCGCTGGTTGCCATCGACGCCTATGGTCAGAGGATCGACGCGCTAGGCGAGGCGATCGAGCAGAGCGAGACTGCGCTCGGCCAGTCGAACGCGCTTTATCGCGAAGGGCTGACCTCGCTGTTCGACGTGCTCGACGCGCAGAGGCAGCTCATCGCCAGCCGACAGTCGCTCATCGACAGCGAGGCCGCGCTCGCCAACGCGCATGTCGCTTTCCATGCCGCGGTGGGATCGCCGGGCGGCAGGGAGGATGCCGCGCCCCGGCGATACGCCGTGCGGCCTTGCATGATGGCGGCCGCTTCTGAATGAGGGGGCGTGTACGAAGAGAAGGAATTGCCGATGCCCCGCCCCGAACCCCGTCTGCTGACCGTGATGGAAAGCCGCCGCCTTACCCCGAACATGCACCGCGTCACCATTGGCGGCACGGGGATGGAGGGGTTCCCCACCGAACAGGACGGCGGCTATGTCAAGCTGATGATCGAGGATGAGCACGGGCGACGCGTGCGCACCTACACCATCCGGCATCACCATACGGACAGGCTCGACATCGATTTCGCCTTGCATGGCGAGGATGCGGAAAGCGGTCCGGCAACGCGATGGGCCGTGACGGCGGCGGTGGGCGACACGATCCATGTCGGTGGGCCGGGTGCGGCAAAACCGCTTCCCGATACGGCGGGGCCGTTCCTCATCGCCGGGGACATGACCGCGCTGCCCGCGATTGCGGTCAATCTGGAACGGGCGCGCCGCGATGCGACGGGTACGGCGTTCATCGCCATCCGCGACGAGGCCGACCGGCAGCGGATCGCAGCGCCCGACGGTGTCACGATCCACTGGCTGGTGGATCCGAAGCTGGGCGAACATCCCGCCATGCTGATCGACGCGGTGCGCGGCGCGCCGTTCCCCGACGACCTGTCCTATGCCTGGGCCGCGTGCGAGTTCGAGAGCATGAAAGGCCTGCGCGACTATCTGCGCAAGGAACGCGGCCTCGGTCCCGACCGGCTCTATCTCTCCAGCTACTGGAAACGCGGGCTGATCGAGGATGAGCACAAGACGGTGAAGCGCAGCGACACCGAAGCCAACGGCTGATCCTTCGGCTTCAGGCGCCGGGCGCGACCACCTGCGACAGCGCGCCGTCGATGGTGACGGTCGCCCCGGTGATGTAATCCGCCGCGGGCGAGAGCAGGAACACGACCAGCGCGGCCACCTCCTCCGGCGTGCCGGCGCGGCCCCACGGGATGTTCGCCTCGGCCTTGCGGCGGACTTCCTCGTCATCCATCGCCTCCGCGTTCATCGGCGTCAGGATCATGCCGGGCGCGACGCCGTTCACCGCAATGCGCCGCGGCGCGAGTTCGAGCGCGAGCGTCGCTGTCAATTGCGCCAGCCCGCCCTTCGCTGCGTCGTAATCGACCGCGCCGCCGCGCGGCGCATCCTCGTGGATGGAGGAGATATTGACGATGCGACCGCCCGCCTTTGCCATGCGGGCAAAGGCGCGGCAGGTCAGGAACGGGCCGTAAAGATCGGTGCGCACCACCTTGTCGAAATGCGAAAGCTCCATGTCGACAAGGCAGGTTCCGCTCATGTTCAGCCCCGCCGAATTGACCAGCAGGGTCGGCGCGCCGAATTCCTTTTCACACCGGGCAAACAGCGATGCGACCGCATCCTCGTCGGCGACGTCGGTTTGAACCGGGATGGCGCCGGTCTTGCCCGCGATGTCCTGCGCCGTGTCCTCCTCCGAATGGTAGGTGAAGACGACGCGCGCGCCATTTTGGGAAAGCGCCATCACGCAAGCGCGGCCGATGCCCGATGCGCCGCCGGTGACGATGGCGGTGGATTGCGAAAGATCGGTCATGCGGAAACTTTCCTGATGGTCATGGTGAGCGTTCGGGTTTCGTCGGGTGCGATGGACATGATGCCGGGTTTTTCAAAGATGTCGCCATCGAACCCACCAGGGTCGGCGATACCCCGCCACGGCTCGATACACAGGAACGGCGCCCCCGGTTTCGTCCAGATGCCGAGCGTGGAAAAATCGTCGAAGCCAATCTCCAGCCGTGTCCGCCCCGGCACGCCGAACCGGACGCGCCGGCTCCGCAATGCATCGAAGATCAGCGCATCGTCCGCAAACATCGTATCGCGCGGGATCAACGTGTCGCCGTCGACCGGCGTCGCAAAGCGCTCGGCCAGAAGCAGGCCATCGGCATTCACCCGGCGGATCGGTGCAGGTTCCGCCTGTGTGAACACCACGGCATGATCCTCCCGCGCGCCGCCATAGGGCAGCGGCCAGCGCAGGGCGGGATGAAAGCCGAAACTGGCCGGCATGGGACGGTCGCCGCGATTGGCGACGCGCGCCGTCATGGCAAGCCCGTCCTCGTTCAGAATATAGGTGATGGAAAGCGCAAAATCGAACGGATATTCGGCGCCCGCCCGCGCATTGCGGACAAGCGTGAAACAGGCCCGGTCTGCCTCGACCGCGGCGAGGGCAAAGCGATTGTCGCGCGCGAACCCGTGCTTCGTCATCGGATATTCGCGCCCGTCGAGCCGATAGGCATCCCCTGTCATGCAGCCGATGACGGGAAAGAGAATGGGCGACCGCCCGGTCCAGAATTGCGGATCGCCATCCCAGAGCAGCGGCCCCGCCACATCGTCGGCGAGCGCCATGAGCTGTGCGCCATCGGCATCGATCCGCGCGGACATCCCCCCGCCCCGGATGGTTGCGCTGCGGCTCGGTTCGTTCATGATGCTCTCTCGGACTTGCATGGGCGAAGGCGGACGGAAAAGGCGGGCGAGACGAAACCATAACGGGACAGCCCCGCGAAAGCTCCCGTCAAAACGGATGATCCGATTTGGCAAAGGCGGCGAACGCGCGCATAATCAGGACCGCCATGAGCGCAGACCGAAATACCGACGCGAAACCCACCGCCGCCCGCCCCTCGCGGGAGGAACTCTATCGCCTGGCATGGTCGGCGCCGCTTGCGCAGGCGGCGGCGCGGATCGGGATGTCGCCCACCGGTTTCGCCCGGCTTTGCGACCGGATGGACGTGCCGCGCCCGCCGCGCGCGTTCTGGTCCGCGAAGGGGCGGGAAACGGTGGAGAGGCCCCCGCTCCCCGTATCCGATACAGGCGGCGCGAACGCCGCGCCGAAACGCACGCGCATGCCGATCGCACGCCGGCGCGAACAATTTGTCGACATCGCGGCCCGGATCGCTCTGACACGCGGGCCGCGTGACATCTCACTGCGCCAGGTGGCCCGCGATGCGGGGATCAGCGAGGCACAGGCGCATAATTGCTACGCCGGGCGGCGCGAATTGCTGATGGCGCTGGCCTATCGGGAATTGCGGCGCGGCGGTCCGGGGCGCCCCTCGCGCCAGCCGCGCGGCCATGATCCGCGCGAACGGCTCGTCCTGTCGATTACCGGCTACCTTCACGAGGCGGCCTTGCGCGGGCCGTTGCTGAAATCCTTGATGCAATTGCCGGAGGTGCGCGAAGGGCTGCGCGACGAACGCGCCGTCGCCAGCGCCCGCGCACGCAGCCAGATTCTCGCCGCGATCCATGCGAACGGCACACCGCCCGATACGCGGACGCAGGCGACCAATGCAGCATTGACGCAGGTGTGCATGCGCGCGGGCGGCATGGTCGCGGCGAACCGGCACGATTCCTGGGATGTGGTGCGGCTTTGTCTTGCAACCGTCATGGCGCGCACGCGCGCGGTCGCGGCTCTCACCCGCCCGGACGTGACGCCGCCATAGGGCGAACCGCGTCGATCGCCGCGCCGATCAGCGTGTCGCAAATCTCGCCCGCCATGGCAGGGGCAAGGGCATCGGAGCCGACCATGCTGCCCAGCTCCTCCGGAATGGCGACGAGCATTTCGATCCATGCGAGGCCTTCGCGTACCGAAAGGCTGAAATCCCGGCACAGCGCGCGCAGCAATTGGCGTATGTCGGCCTGCAATCGGCCCGGACCATCGCTGTCCAGATCGACCGGCAAGTCCCCTTGCACGAAATAGGTCAGCGGCACGCCGCCGCCGGACAGGAATTGCAGGTAGATCCGCGCGCAACGCATCAGCCGATCGCCGGCATCGCCATTTCGCGCCGCATGAGCGAGGCCGGCGGCGCGCAATTCGTCGATCAACTCATCCAACACCGTCGCCACCAGCGCATCGCCATTGGCGAAATAGGTCCAGAACAGCGACGTGCTGATCCCCAGCGATTCGGTCAGCAAAGCGATGCCGAGTTGCGGCGTGCCGCTCTGCGCGATCTGTTCGCGGGCGGCGGCGACGATCTGCGCACGCCGGTCGGCCTGGCTTGCGGAACTTTCGTACTCGGCCAATCCTCGTGTCCTTTTGTCCTTCGCAGCCGCATCGGCGCAGCCCCCCCTCTTTAGCCTGCGGATGGCGCGGAACCGGCGATGGAACGGCAGGCAGGATGCAAGGAGAGCGATGCGATGAATTACGAATACGGGCGCGTCATCAACGACGCCGACAGCCACACGATGGAAACCGCCGACTGGATCTACGAATTTCTCGACGAGGATCTGCGCGACAAATACGGCGATCTCTACAAGGCGGACACATCGGGCCGCGTCGTCGGCCTGATCGAGAAGGCGAAAAGCCGCGCCCACGATGCCGAGGCGGACGCCGCCGCCGACCCCATCGGCGGGGACAAGGGCTGGCTCGCCTTCGGCGCGTTCGACACGTCCGAACGCACGCGAATGCTCGACAAATATGGCTTCGTCAGCCAGCTCGTCTTTACCACCGCCAACCTCGCCGCGATGGGGCGCGCCGAAACCTTGCGCGACAAATATGCGCTGGTGAAGGCCGCCAACATGGCGCAGCAGAAATTCTGCGACGGGGATACGCGGCTCGTGAACGTGGCCTATGTCCCACTCGACGATGCCGACATGGCCTTTGCAGAGGCGGAGCGCGCGATCGATGCCGGTGCGGGCGCGGTGGGCGTGGCGCCGATGCCCTGCGGCGACAAATCGCCCGGCCATCCCGACCACGATGCATTCTGGCAGATGCTGTCGGATCGCAGAATCCCGTTCATGGTGCATATCGGCACCGGCACCGGCACCATCACGCAGCCCAAGGGCTATCACAACAATGGCCGCGAACGCTCGCCCGACATTCACGGCGGGGGCGAAAACCTGCGCTTTGCGGATTTCACGTCATTGTGCTTCGCGCCGCAGGAATTCCTGTCCGCGATGGTGTATGACGGGGTGTTCGACCGGTTTCCCGCCCTTCGCGGCGGCGTCATCGAAAGCGGGGCGGGATGGGTGCCCGATTTCCTGCGCCGGCTCGATTCCGCCTATCGCGCGTTCGGCAAGACGGATCAGTATCTGAAAGCGCTCGCCATGAAGCCGTCGGATTATATCCGCCGCGCGGCGAAAATCACCCCCTTCCCCAAGGAAGACGTAGGCGCCATGATCCGCGATGCCGGGCCGGAACTCTTCATGTTTTCCAGCGATTTTCCCCATCCCGAAGGGACGAAGGATCCCGTCGGCCTGTTCGAGGCCACGATGGACGATCTGGACGAAGCGGTGAAGGACATGTTCTACTGCACCAATTACGATGCGATGATGCACTATTCCTCTCAGCCGTTGCAGGCCGTCGCCTGACCCCATCCAAACGTTGCAATCGAAAATGGCGGTCCCGGTCGGGGCCGCCATTTTTCTGCGCCGCGATGTGACGCCGTGTTCACCCCGGCGTGACGATCACCTTGCCCACCGCCTTGCGATCGGACAGCCAGCGAATCGCATCGCCGCCGTCTTTCAACGGCCAGGTCCGGTCGATCCGCGGCGAGATCCTGCCCTCCTCCCACCATGTAAAAAGCTGCTCCACATGGGCGCGGTTACGGTCCGGCGCGCGCTGCGCGAAGGCGCCCCAGAACACGCCGCGCACATCACAGCTTTTAAGCAGCGTGAGGTTGAGCGGCAGTTTCGGAATGCCCGCCGGAAAGCCGACCACGAGATAACGCCCCTCCCACGCGATGGAGCGTAGCGCCGGCTCGCAATAATCGCCGCCCACAGGATCGTAGATCACATTGGCGCCGCCCTTGCCCACCGCGTCCTTGAAACTGTCGGCGAGCGCCTTCGATTGCGCCTTGTCGAACGGGGCGCGGCCATAGAGCACGACATCGTCGGCGCCCGCATCGCGCGCGGCCTGCGCCTTCTCCTCGGTCGATACGGCGGCCACGACCCGCGCGCCCAGAGCCTTGCCGATTTCCACCGCGGCCAGCCCGACCCCGCCTGCCGCGCCGAGCACGAGAAGCGTTTCCCCCTCCTGCAACTGTCCCCGGTCGATCAGCGCATGGATCGTCGTCGCATAGGTCATGAGCAGGGCCGCGCCTTCCGCCGGATCGCGCTCGCCGGGCAGGCGAAACGCCTTTGCCGTATCGACGACCATCTGCTCCGCCAATCCGCCATGCCCGGTCACCGAAATCAGCCGGTCGCCGACATTCCACCCCTCGACCCCGGCGCCGATGGCCGTCACCTCGCCGCAAATCTCGCTCCCCGGTGCGAAGGGGCGTTCGGGCTTGAACTGATATTTGTCCTCGATGATGAGCACGTCGGGATAGTTGATCGCGCAGGCCAGCACCCTGACCGCAAGCTGCCCCTCGCCCGGTTCGGGCGCGGCAATGTCCTTCAGCTCCAACGTTTCGGGCCCGCCCACCGCGGTCGACAGTAATGCTTTCATGGCGTGTCCTCTCCTTGTATCAGCAGGGCGGCACGCAGCCGGTCCCGCATGTTTTCATCGATGGCGAGATGGTCGAGGTACCCCGCGACCGAACCGTGTCTTTCCGTGATCGCGTCGAAGGCCGCACCGATGTAATCGGGATGCGCGTCCATCATGACCGACACCGCATCGGCTCCGAATCTTTCGTAGAAGGCGGATCGCGATCCATCCCCCTGAACCGCGCGGGCCTGATCCGACACGTCCTGCCGCGCCAGCGCGGTGAGCGTGTAATCCGCCACTATATCGTCCCGCGAAACGCCCAGCGCCGCGAGGATCAGCGCCGCCGCCATGCCGGTCCGATCCTTTCCCGCCGAACAATGGATCACGCACGGCACCGCGCCATCGGCAATGCGGGAAAGTATCTCGCCGAAGACATGCGCCATGGTAAAGGGCAACTCGGCATAGAAATCGTGCATCAGCGCCGCCGCACCCTCGCGCGAGGCGGGATAATCCATCGCCATGTCGATCAGCCGCCGCTTGTGTCCGGGGCGAAAATGATGCGTCTCGACGCCTTGCGACGTCCATAGGGTTACGTCGGCCTCTCGCTCCCGCCGGGCGCGCAGGTCGAAAACGGCTTTTATGCCCAGCGTGTCGAGCATCGCGATGTCGCCGGGCGTAAGCTTCGACAAGCGGTTCGCGCGATAAAGCATGCCGCGCCGCACGCGCCGCCCGCCCGCGCCGACATAACCGCCAAAATCACGGAAATTGCGCGCGCCTTCCAATGGCACGCGCCGGTCGCGCAACATGTGTGCGGCGCCGATCACCCCCTCACCACGAATTGCCCGAGCCAGCGCGCGATCATGGCCGGGCCATCCTGCCCGCGGGTGTGGAGTTCGACATCGATGGTCTGCTGAAACCGGTCGGGCGCCTTTTGCGTGACCGCGGCGATGTGGAAGGCGGCACGAACGTCGCTTCCCGAACGCACCGGGTGCACGAAACGGATGCGGTCGGTGCCGTAATTGATCCCCATGGCAAGCCCCGGAATCTCCGGCCGGTCCGCCATCCCCTGCAACCGGGGCAGCAGCGACAGAAGCAGGAATCCGTGCGCGATGGTCCCGCCGAACGGTGTTTTCGCGGCGCGTTGCGGATCGACATGGATGAATTGATGATCGCCGGTCGCGTCGGCGAACCGGTCGATCATCGGCTGGTCCACGGTGAGCCAGCCGGACAGGTAGCGTTGCCCCGCCAGATCGGCGATGATCGTGTTCGCGTCGATGGCCATAGAGCGCTCCCCGGTGATTCCGTGCACAGGGATAAGGGAGTATGCCCCGCGCCGACAACCCCTTTTCGAATATTCGGTACAAACCGAAGGATATCGGCGCCCCGGAACCCGACGTCCAGCTTGCGCAAGCTCTGTGCGTGCACAGATGCCGCCTCAAATTGCAAATGCCGGGTTGCGCCTCCCTCTGATTTGAACATAGAGTATCCTCAAACAAAATGACGCGGGATAAAGGATGGGACGGTTTTGACCATGACGGACGACGGGCCGAACACAGAAGCAAATGCGGACGCAGACGCGGCCCGCGGTGCCGAACTCGACCAGGCGCGGCTGCAAGACTGGTTGCAGGCGCATGTCGATGGATTTTCGCAGCTTTCGTCGATCACGAAATTCGCAGGGGGGCAATCGAACCCCACCTATCGCCTCGACACGCCCGAACGCCGCTACGTGCTGCGCCGCAAGCCGTTCGGCCCGCTCCTCCCCTCCGCCCATGCGGTGGAGCGGGAATACCGGTTGATCGGCGCGCTGTATCCAACCGAGGTGCCGGTCGCGAAACCCTATGCGCTGTGCGAGGACGATGACGTCATCGGTTCGGCGTTCTATGTCATGGACATGGTGGAGGGGCGCACGTTCTGGCGCGGCGATCTGCCCGATTGCACGCCAAAGGAACGAGGGCCGATCTATCGCAACATGATCGAGGCTCTCGCCAGCCTGCACAATGTCGATCCGGGCGCGGTGGGGCTGGACGATTACGGGGCGCCCGGCAATTACTTCGAACGGCAGGTGCGCCGCTGGACCCGGCAATATCGCGCGTCCCAGACCGAAGATATTGCGGAGGTCGAGCGGCTGATCGAATGGTTGCCGGCCACGCTCCCGCCGCAGCGGCGCACCGCCATCATCCACGGCGATTATCGCATCGACAACCTGATCTATGCGCCCGATAGCGCCGAAATCCGCGCCATGCTCGATTGGGAATTGTCGACACTGGGCGATCCGCTGGCCGATTTTGCCTATCTCGCCATGAACTGGGCGATGCCGCACGGGGATCGCGGGGCGCAGCTCGGCGGGCTGGATCTCGATGCGCTGGGTATTCCCTCGCTCGATACGGCGACGCGGATCTATTGCGAGCGGACGGGCATGACCGACGTGCCCGATCTCAACTGGTATTTCGCGTATAATCTGTTCCGCCTCGTCGGCATCGTGCAGGGTATCAAGAAGCGGATGATCGACGGCAACGCCTCCAGCGCCGAGGCCGAGCGGACCGTCGCCCGGCTCCTCCCGCTCGCGCAGCAGGCATGGCGTTTCGCGCAGGCTGCCGGCGCCCACGGCTGACGCCCTTTCCCATATTTGCCAGGAGTTTACCCCATGTCCCTTTTCGACCTCACCGGAAAGATCGCCGTCATCACCGGATCCTCACGCGGGATCGGTCGCGCCATTGCCGAGGAGATGGCCGCCCATGGCGCGAAGGTCGTCATCAGCAGCCGCAAGCAAAACGCGTGCGAGGATGTCGCCCGCGAAATCGACGACCGCCACGGCAAGGGCACCGCCCTTCCCATCGCGGCGAGCATCTCGTCCAAGGATGCACTGAAAGCGATGATGGACAAGGTGCGCAGCGATCGCGGCCCGGTCGACATCATGGTCTGCAACGCAGCGAGCAATCCCTATTACGGGTCGATGGACGGGATCGAGGATGATCAGTTCCGCAAGATCCTCGACAATAACGTGCTGTCGAACCACTGGCTGTGCCAGATGGCGCTCCCCGACATGCGCGCGAAGAAGGACGGGGCCATTGTCATCGTGTCGAGCATTGGCGGCCTTCGCGGGTCGGATACCATCGGCGCGTATAACGTATCGAAAGCCGCGGATTTCCAGCTCGTCCGCAATTACGCGGTGGAAAACGGCAAGCACAACATCCGGATCAACGCCATCGCGCCCGGCGTGGTGAAGACCGATTTCGCCCGCGCTTTGTGGGAGGATGAAAAGGTGCACGACGCCACCGCGGCCCGCACGCCGATGCGCCGGCTCGGCGAACCGCGCGATATTGCGGGCGCGGCAATCTACCTGTCGTCACAGGCGGGCGCGTGGATGACCGGGCAGATGATGGTCGTCGACGGCGGCATCACGATATGAGCGCACGTCTCTCCGGCAAGGTCGCCATCGTCACCGGCGCCGCATCGGGCATCGGCAGTGCCAGCGCGATCCTGTTCGCGCGCGCGGGCGCATCCGTCGTCGCCTTCGACCGGGCCGGGGATGTCGCCGCGACCGCCGACACGATCCGCAGCGATGGCGGACGCGCCGTGGCCGTAACGGGCGACGCGGCGTCGGAGGACGACATCGGTGCCGCCATCGCGCGGGCAAAGGACGATTTCGGCGGGCTGGACATATTCTTCGCCAATGCGGGGATTACCGGGGGGCCGCGCGGCGGGTTCTTCGATGCCAGTGCCGAAGACTGGATGGAGGTGCTGCGCGTCAATGTGATCGGGCCGTTTTTGGCGGTGAAGCTTGGCGGTCCGGTAATTGCGGAGCGTGGCGGCGGGGCAATCGTGTGCACCGCCAGCGTCGCCGGCCTGCGATCGGGTGCGGGACCGGCACAATATTCGGCATCGAAGGCGGGCGTCATCAATCTGGTGCAGACCGCGGCGCAGCAGCTCGCTGGGACGGGGGTGCGGATCAATGCGATCTGTCCCGGCCTCATCGAAACGGGCATGACGCGCGATGCATATGCAAAGGCGCGCGCGGCGGGCAAGGCAGACCGGATCGGCCAGCTCAACCCCTTGCTGCGCGGCGGCGAGCCGGAGGAAATCGCGCACACTGCACTTTTCCTCGCCTCCGACGAGGCAAGCTATATCCACGGGCAGGCGATTGCGGTTGACGGCGGGCTGTCCACCTCGCATCCCACCGCGCGGCGACCGGGCGGAAACAGGGATGCGGCCGCCTGGTAACCGGCCTGTGGTGCGAAGGAAAGTGACGCGACGATGCAAACCCAGAACGTGGCCCGATTGCTCGATAATGCCGTCGAAGATGCAGGCTCGCTGGCGATGGCGGTGCCCGATGGCTGGCTACAGGGGCGCACGGCCTATGGCGGGTTGAGCACGGCGGCGGCCTATTGGGCGGCCCGGTCCGCCGCGCCCGACCTGCCCCCGTTGCGAAGCGCGCAGATCGCCTTTGCCGGGCCGATCTCCGAAAGCTTGCGCGCGAAGGCCACGATGCTGCGGCGCGGCCGGTCGAGCGCGTTCGTCACCGCGGATCTGCACAGCGGCGATAAGGCCGCGTGGCATGGCACGTTCCTGTTCACCGCGACGCGCGATTCGTCGGTTTCCCTGAAGGCCGCATCCGCGCCGACCGTGCTCCCATGCGAAGAAGCGCCAGAGATGAAGCGGCGACACGCGCCGGCCTTCACGCAGCATTTCGACTATGCCTACTCCTCGCCCGACAGGGACCGGACGGAGCCGATGCTGCGCCGATGGGTGCGGCTGCGGGATCGCGACGGGCTCGATCCGTTCGCCGAATTGCTTCTAGTGGGCGATGCCTTGCCGCCGGCCGCCGTGACGTTGATGACGAAGCCGGGGCCGGTTTCCTCCGCGCTGTGGACCATCGATCTCCTTGTGGCGGAGCCGCGCACGCGGGATGGCTGGTGGCTGCTCGAAACCCGTGCTCAGCAGGCACACGGGGGCATCTCCGCGCAATCCATGGCGATCTGGAACGCGGATGGCGAGGCGATCGCCCTCGGCTCCCAGACGGTCAGCATCTTCGCCTGAGCCCCGCGCTCCGGCATGCCGGCGTTCAGGCAAACAGCCGTTTCAGTTCCGCCTTCAAGATTTTGCCATTGGCGTTGCGCGGCAGCGGTTCGCTCCGGAACAGCACGCGCACCGGCACCTTGAACCCGGCGAGCCGTTCGCGCACCCATTGCTGCAACTCCGCCTCGCTTGCGGTGCGGCCGGGCGCGCAATGCACGACGGCGGCCGGCTCTTCGCCCAGCACCTTGTCCGGAATGCCGACCAGCGCGGCATCGGTAACGGCGGGATGTTCGTAGAGGACGTTTTCCACCTCCGAGGAATAGATGTTCTCGCCCCCGCGGATGACGATGTCCTTCGCCCGGTCGACGATGGTCAGAAAGCCTTCCTCGTCCAGCCGGGCGATGTCGCCGGTGCGGACCCAGCCATCGACGAAAGTCTGCGCCGTGTCCTCCGGCCGGTTCCAGTATCCCTTCACCACCTGCGGCCCCCGCACCCACAATTCGCCGACCGCGCCCGCCTCCAAGGGCGTCGCCGTGTCCGCATCCATGACCTTAAGGTCGGTGACGGGCATCGGAGGGCCGCAGCTTTCGGGCCGGTTCACGTAATCCTCCGCCCCGTGAAAGGTCACGGTCGCCGACGTCTCGGTCATGCCATATCCATTGCCGGGCAGCGATTTCAGATCGCCGCCAATGCGCCGCACCAGTTCCGGCGCGGAGGGCGCCCCGCCATAGGATATGAATTCGAGCGAGGAGAGATCGTATCTGTCCCTGTCAGGATGCTCGATAAGCTGCCAAGCGATGGCGGGAACGCCGCCGGTCGTGTTGACCTTCTCCCGCTCGATCAGCGCGAGCGCCTTGCCCGCGTCCCACTTGCGCATCATCACGAGCCGATTGCCCGCCATCAGCGTCCCCATGAGCGAGGAATTGCACGCCGTGACGTGAAACAGCGGGATGACGAGCAACCCCGTGCGCGCGGGCTTTTCCGCCGGAACCTCGCCCCGGCGCAGCGCCGAACGCTGCGACGCGAACGCGCCGGTCAATGTGCAGGTCAATATGTTGCGATGCGTGCCGAGCGCCCCCTTGGGCTTTCCCGTCGTGCCGCTGGTATAAAAAATCGTCGCGCCATCGTCGGGATCGGCATTTTCGTCCGGAAGATCGCGTTCGGGCAGGTCGCCATAGCCGGAGGCCGGCCCGATCCGCGATTCCAGCGGCGTCGCACCATCGGTCAGGGCGCGGCCCTGCGCGCGCGCCACCCACACCTGCCGCAATGCCGAAAGCTGGCCACGAAACGGCGCAATATCGCACGACCGCCGATAGTCGCAGATAAGCAGCTTCGCCCCCGAATCGGCAAGCCCATAGGCAAGCTCACCCCCCGTCCACCATGCATTCAGCGGGACGGCAATGGCCCCGATCGCCGTTGCGGCAAAGAACGCGACCGGCCATTCGGGCAGGTTGCGCATGGCGATGGCCACGCGGTCGCCCTTGCCCACACCCGCCCCTCGCAACGCGAGCGCGAGGGCGCACACGGCGCGGAACCACCCGTCATAGGTGACACGGTCGTCTTCGTAGATGATGAATTCACGCGTCCCGAACATATCGCGCGCCCGCCGGGCCAGCGCGGCGAGCGTGCGCGGCTGATTCTTCCACGTGCGCAGCGTCCTGCCGCCTATCTCCACCTCCTCCATTTCGAAAAGAGCGCCCGGCGCGGTCAGCGCCGCGGTCGCCTCCGCAATGGTCATGACGGGCCAGCCTGCCGCGCCACCCGTCGCTTCGATCCGTGCCGATTGCGCATCCATGTCCCGATCCTTCTTGCAGGATTTCATAGTTCGGGTTTGCTGTTTTATCCCGAACTTCGTTGCACAGGCTATGGCCGCATCCGCGTTGTTTCAAGTCCATTCTGCAATCGACACTTGATTTGCGGACGCAGGTGTTAGAATAACAGGTATGCGCCGCAGCAGCCACGCGCCAACGATAGATCCATATGCATTCCCAAGGAGAGCCCATGTCCGCTGTATCCACCCGTACCGACGGCAATGTCCTCATCGTCACGACCGATAATCCGCCGGTCAACGCACTGGGCGCCGCGGTCCGCCAGGGCCTGTCCGCCGCCATGGAACAGGCGCGCAATGACGACGCGGTCGAGGCGGTCGTCATCCGGTGCGACGGGCGTACGTTCCATGCGGGCGCAGACATCACCGAATTCGGCAAGCCGCCTGTCGAACCCGGCCTGCCGACCGTCGTCGACACGATCGAGAGCTGCACGAAACCGGTCGTGGCGGCGATCCATGGCACCGCGCTCGGCGGGGGGCTGGAGGTGGCGCTGGGCTGCCATTACCGGATCGCGGCGAAATCGGCGAAGCTGGGCCTGCCGGAGGTGAAGCTCGGCCTGCTGCCCGGTGCCGGCGGGACGCAGCGTCTGCCCCGCGTGGTCGGGGTGGAGGCCGCGCTCGACATGATCGTGACGGGCAATCCGGTTTCCGCCACGAAAGCCGAAACGCTCGGCCTTGTCGACAGGCTGACCGAGGCGGACGCGCTGGAGGCGGACGCCATCGCCTTTGCCCGCGACATCGCCGGGCGCGACAGCCACCCGGTATCCAGCCGCCGCGACGACCGCATCCATGCCGCACCCGACGACGTGTTCGCAAAGTTCCGCCAGAAGAATGCCCGCAAGCTCAAAGGCTTCGACGCGCCCGAAGCGTGCATCCAGACGATCGAGGCCGCGGTCGCGAAGCCATACGAGGAAGGCGTCAAGGTCGAGCGTGAATTGTTCATGGCCCTGATGAACGGCACGCAATCGGCGGCGCTTCGTCATGTGTTCTTCGCCGAACGCGCGGCGCAGAAGATCGACGATCTGCCCAGGGATACCGAGATCCTGCCGATCCGGAAGGTCGGCATCATCGGCGCGGGCACCATGGGCGGCGGCATCGCGATGAATTTCCTGTCCGCGGACATCCCCGTCACCATCGTCGAGATGAAGCAGGAGGCGCTCGACCGCGGGACCGGCATCATCC
Source organism: Croceicoccus hydrothermalis (assembly GCF_022378335.1). Taxonomy (GTDB): domain Bacteria; phylum Pseudomonadota; class Alphaproteobacteria; order Sphingomonadales; family Sphingomonadaceae; genus Croceicoccus; species Croceicoccus hydrothermalis. Next base: position 14,405 of record NZ_JAIQCI010000032.1, on the reverse strand, counting down.
GCAAAAATTACGAGAACACGGCGAAGAAGGGCCGCATCACCGACGCGCAGGTCGAACAGGCGATGGGCCACCTGACCCCCTCGCTCAGCTATGACGATCTGGCCGATTGCGATCTCATCATCGAGGCGGTCTTCGAGCTGATGGAGATCAAGAAGGAGGTCTTCACCAAGCTCGATGCCATCGCGAAACCCGGTGCCATCCTGGCGAGCAACACCAGCTATCTCGACGTGAACGAGATCGCGGCATGCACCAGCCGCCCGGAATGGGTGATCGGCCTGCATTTCTTCTCGCCCGCGAACGTGATGAAACTGCTCGAAATCGTGCGGGGGGACAAGACCGCGGCAAACGTGCTCGCCACCTCGATGAAGCTGGCCAAGACCATCGGCAAGGTCGCGGTCATTTCGGGCGTGTGCCACGGCTTCATCGGAAATCGCATGCTATCCGCGCGGCAGGAACAGGCGAATGCCCTGCTTATGGAAGGGGCGCTGCCCGATCAGATCGACCGGGTGCTGCTCGATTTCGGGTTCCCGATGGGCCCGTTTCAGATGGGCGACCTTGCCGGGCTGGACCTGGGCTGGAAAAAGGAGACGTCGAGCAGTTCGACCGTGCGCGAAGTGCTGTGCGAACGGGGTCGCTGGGGACAGAAGACCGGCAAGGGCTTCTACGATTACGACGACAAGCGCCAGCGCACCCCTTCGGAGGAGGTCAACGCAATCGTCCGCGATTTCGCCCGCAAATCGGGCAAGGAACAGCGCGAGATTTCGGATGATGAAATCCGCGAGCGCCTGCTCTACCCCATGGTGAACGAAGGTGCGCTCATCCTCGAGGAAGGCATCGCGCAGCGCGCCTCCGACATCGATATGGTGTGGCTCTATGGCTATGGCTGGCCGTCCTATACCGGCGGGCCGATGTTCTGGGCCGATACGATCGGGCTGGATACCGTGGTCGCCGGCCTTGAAAAACACGGGGCTCGCATGCCGGGCCTCAAGCTGTCCGCGATGATGAAGGACAAGGCCGAAAAGGGGGGGCGTTTCAATGGCTGAGGCCGCGCTCGACGAGTTCCGCCGTGAAACGCGCGAATGGCTGATGGCGAATTGCCCGCCGGAAATGCGCACGCCGCCAAAAAGCGCGGACGATGTCGCATGGGGCGGGCGCCGGTTCGAACCCTCCTCTCAGGCGCAGGCGGACTGGTTGCGCATCATGGGCGAGCGCGGGTGGACCGTGCCCGACTGGCCGACCGAATATGGCGGCGGCGGCCTTGCGCCTGCTGAGGCCAAGGTGCTGAAACAGGAGATGGCCGCGCTCGGTTGCCGCACCCCGCTCTACAGCTTCGGGATTTCGATGCTTGGCCCCGCCCTGCTGAAATACGGAACCGAAGCGCAGAAGAAGGAGCATCTGCCGAAAATCGCGCGCGGGGAAATCCGCTGGTGCCAGGGGTATAGCGAGCCGAACGCCGGCTCCGACCTCGCCAGCCTCGCCACGCGGGCGGAGGACAAGGGCGACCATTTCCTTGTCAACGGGCAGAAGGTGTGGACCAGCTACGCGGACAAGGCAGACATGATCTTCTGCCTCGTGCGGACAGACAATTCGTCGAAACAGGGGGGCATTTCCTTCCTCCTGTTCGACATGGAATCGCCGGGCGTCTCGACGAAGCCGATCCTGCTGATCTCCGGCAATTCGCCGTTTTGCGAAACATTCTTTGACGATGTGAAAGTGCCGAAGGAGAACGTCGTCGGCGCGATCAACAAGGGCTGGGACGTGGCGAAATATCTGCTCGGCCACGAACGGGAAATGATCTCCGGCATGGGGCTTCCGGCGAGCGAACAATCGCTGCCCGAACGGGCGCTCGCCCATCTCGGCGCGGAGGCGGACGGGCGGCTCGACGATCCGATGCTGCGCGCGCGGATCGCAGCATTCGAGGTCCGCGCCGCCGCGTTTCAGGCCATGTCGGAACGGTTCATGGACATGCTGAAGGCCGGCAAGGCGGATCCGGCGCAACCGTCGATGATGAAATATTTTGGCACCGAGCTGAACAAGGACCGTCACGAGCTGATGATGGCGGCGGGCGGCACGGACGCACTCGAATGGGACAGCGCGCGCAGCAATGGCGGCGCGGGCGCGCGAAACTGGCTGCGCACGAAGGCCAATTCGATCGAGGGGGGCACCTCCGAGATTCAGCTGAATATCATTGCCAAGCGCATCTTGAACCTGCCGGGAGCCTGACCCATGCCGATGTACTGGAACGAAGATCAGGACATGCTCGCCGATAGCGCGCGCCCCTTCATCGCCGAGACGGCACCGGTATCGCACATGCGGGCCTTGCGCGATGCAGGCGATCCCCAAGGATTTTCACCCGATGTCTGGCGGAAATTCGCCGAAATGGGCTTTACCGGCATATTGGCGGGTGAGGTCGATGGCGGGCTGGGCCTCGGCCATGTCGAGGCGGGGATCGTGCTGGAGGAAATCGGCCGCAATCTTACGCCCTCGCCTTTTCTTTCGACCGCCGTCGGCGCGGTGACGGCGTTGAACGTGGCGGGCGACCATATCCGCCAACGCTGGATGCCGGGAATCGTCGCGGGCGAAAGCGTGGCGGCACTCGCCTTTGACGAAGGCGCGCGCCACCGCCCGCACCGCGTGGCCACGACCGCGACGAAGAGCGGCAATGGCTTTCGGCTCGACGGGGCCAAGCAATTCGTCGTGCATGGCCATGTCGCGGACCTGCTGCTCATCACGGCGCGAAGTTCGGGCGCGGACGGGGATCGGGACGGGATCACGCTGTTCGCCGTACCGCGCGATGCCGATGGCGTGACGGCGGATGCCGATCGGCTTGCCGATGCGAGCATCGCGGCGCGCGTCGCGCTCGACGGCGTCGAGGTCGATGGCGATGCGGTCGTGGGCGAGGTGGGGCGCGGGGCCGACGTGCTCGACCGCGTGCTGAATGCCGTGCGCACGGGCGCGGCGGCGGAGCTTGTCGGCGTGGCAAGCGGCGCCGCCGACATGACGACCGCCTATCTGCGCGAACGCAAGCAGTTCGGGCAGATCATCGGCAGTTTCCAGGCGCTCCAACACCGTGCCGCGCATCTGTATTGCGAGATGGAGGTGGCGCGCGCCGCCGTGCTTAAGGCGCAGCAGGCGCTCGACGAAAACGATCCGGAGGCGGAGCGCCATGTCCATGTCGCCAAGGCCATGGCCGGCAACAGCGCGGCGCTCGCGGTGCAGGAAGCGGTGCAGATGCATGGCGGCATCGGCATGACGGACGAATATGACGTCGGCTTCTACATGAAAAGGCAGCGCGTGCTGGCCGAAATGTTCGGCGATGCGGACTACCACGCCGACCGGCTCGCGCGGCTCTCGGGTTATTGACGCGATAGGCAGGTAAAATGGCCATGCTGCGGCGTCAGGAGCGCAGCATGGCCGATGAGGGATAATTGCGAAGGGGACGCAGTCGGCCCCCCTCGTCGTTATGTCAGGCCGCTTTCTGGCCCAGTGCGATGAAGCGTTCCAGATGCTCGTCCTCTCCGCCGAGCTCGCTGCCGATCATGATCATGCGTTTTGCATAGTGCGAGAGCGGCAGTTCCCATGTCATGCCGATCCCGCCATGCAGCTGCAGCGCCTCCTCCGCCGCGAGCACGCCGGTCTTGCCGACCGTGTATTTCGCGGCCGATGCGGCGCGGTCGCGCTTTACCGGCTCTTCGTTCAGCATGGCGGCGGCATTGATGGCGGCCGAACGCGCCTGCTCAATCTCCAGCGCGACGGTCGCCATGCGGTGCTGCAGCGCCTGAAACTTGCCGATGGGGATACCGAACTGCTTGCGCGTCTTCATGTAGTCAAGCGTGCTGGCGCGCAGCACGTCCATGACCGCGACTGCCTCCCACGACAGCGCGACCAGCCCTGCGGCAATGGCATCGTCGATGGCGTCCTGCGCCTGTCCCGCCTGGCCGATCAGGCGTGCGGGCGCGTCCTTCATGGTAAGCTCGCCCGCCGATCCGCCATCGACGAGGGGGTAGTCGGTGGCCGTCACGCCGTCGGCGCCCTTCTCGACGAGAAAGGTCGACGCACCGCCCTCGCCCTGCGCCGTGACCAGGATGACATCCGCCCCGGCGAGATAGGGCACGACCCCCTTCGCGCCGGACACGGTCCAGCCGTCGCCCGCGCGGGTCGCGCGCGCCGGATCGGCCATGACGCCATTGCCATCGATCGCGGGTTCGTGCGCGAAGGTCACGATCGTCTGGCCCGAAATCAGCGATTCGATCACATCGGTTTCGCCCGCGGCCTGCAATATGCGGCCCGCCATCAACGTGCCGAGAAACGGGCCCAATGCGATGGCCCGGCCGATTTCGCCGAATACCGCGCCGATGTCGAACGCATCGCCGCCGTAACCGCCGGCATCCTCGGTGAACAATGCACCGATCACGCCCAGCTCGGCGAGACCCGCCCACATGTCACGGGAAAACCCCTCCGCCGAGACGAGCGCCTTTTCGCGGGTCGAGAAATCGAAATTCGCCGACAGATATCGGCCGAGCGAATCGACCAGCATCTGCCGGTCCTGCCCAAGGGAAAAATCCATGGCTCAAAGCTCCAGAATAGATTTGCTGATGATCTCGCGCTGCACCTCGTTGGAGCCGCCGAAGATCGATAGCTTGCGATAGTTGAAATATTGCGCGGACACGGGTGCGGCAAAATCGGGACCGACCGGTTCGCCGTTGAAACCTTCCTCCAGCGCCTCGCCGATGAAGGGCTGCGCATAACGCCCGGCGGCGCGGCGCATGAGGTCGGAAATCTCCTGCCGGATCTCGGTCCCCCGGATTTTCAGCATGGAGCTTTCGGCCATCGGCGCCTTGCCCTGCCCCGCCTCGTAAAGGACGCGCAGGTTCGTCGTCTTCATGTTTTCAAGGTCGATTTCCAGCTTTGCCATGCGCGCGGCGAACATCGGGTTTTCGGCAAGCGGCTTGCCATTGCGGGTCTGGCACTGTGCCACCGCCTTCAACTGTTCGAAGGCGGCCATGCTCATGCCCACGCCCGCGATATTGGTGCGTTCGTAGGTCAGCAGATATTTCGCATAGGTCCAGCCCTTGTTCTCCTCGCCCACGAGATTTTCCGCCGGCACCTTCACATCGGTGAAGAACACCTCGTTCACCTCCGCATCCCCGTCGAGCAGGCGGATCGGGCGCACTTCGATCCCCGGCGTCGCCATGTCGATGAGGAGGAAGGAGATGCCCTCCTGCTTCTTGCCCGAATTGTCGGTCCGCACGAGGCAGAAGATATGGTCCGCAAACTGCCCCAGCGTGGTCCAGGTCTTCTGCCCGTTGACGATATAGTGATCGCCCTCGCGAACGGCCTGCGTCTTGAGGCTGGCAAGGTCGGAACCGGCGCCCGGCTCGCTATAACCCTGGCACCACCAGTCGGTTCCGTCGAGAATGCGCGGCAACCAATGCTGCTTTTGCGCCTCGCTGCCATATTTGATGAGCACCGGGGCCAGCATCGACAGGCCGAAGGGCACGACGCGCGGCGAATGCGCCATCGCCGTTTCCACCTCGAAGATGAAACGCTGCGTCACGCTCCACCCCGTGCCGCCGTATTGTTCCGGCCAATGCGGCGCGAGCCAGCCGCGTTCGTTGAGGATGGCGTGCCATTCCTCCATGTCCTGCTTCGTCAGATGCTTGCCGGTGCGCACCTTGTCGGACAGCCGCGCGGGCAGTTTTTCCTTCAGGAATGCGCGAACCTCCTCGCGGAAGGCTTCGTCTTCGGGGGTAAAGTTCAGATCCATCGCGGATATCCCATTTGGCTTTAGATGATTTCGAAAAGTGCGGCGGCGCCCATGCCGCCCGCCACGCACATCGACACGACGACATGGCGCACGCCGCGCCGCCGCCCTTCGATGAGCGCATGGCCGACGAGCCTGCTCCCCGTCATGCCGAAGGGGTGACCGATGGCGATCGCGCCCCCGTCGACGTTGAGCCGTTCGGGATCGATGCCGAGCCTGTCCCGGCAATAGAGCGCCTGCGATGCGAAAGCCTCGTTGATCTCCCAAAGGCCGATGTCGTCCACCGACAGCCCGGCACGTTCGAGCAGGCGCGGAATGGCAAAGACCGGGCCGATGCCCATTTCCTCCGGCCCGCAACCCGCCGCCTGAAACCCGCGGAAGATGCCGAGTATCTCCTTGCCCTCGGCCTCGGCGGTGGCGCGGTCCATGACAATCTGCGCGCTGGCCCCGTCGGACAGCTGGCTTGCATTGCCGGCGGTGACGTGGCGCCCCTCCGCAATGGTCTCGCCGCCCTTCCACACGGGTTTGAGCGCCGCCAGCGCCTCGACCGTGGTATCGGCGCGGATTCCCTCGTCATGGGTCAGCGTGACATCCTCGTGCCCGGTGACGGTGCCGTCCTTTGCACGGATCACCTTCGTCGCCGTCATGGGCACGATTTCCTGCGCGAATCGCCCCGCCTGGACGGCGGCGGCGGCGCGTTGCTGGCTCGTGGCGGCGAAACGGTCCTGCGCCTCGCGGTCGATGCCATAACGTTCGGCGACGATCTCGGCCGTCTCGATCATCGCCATATAGGCGGCAGGCTCGGCATTGCGCACGGTTTGCGAACGCCATGACGGATCGACCAGCCCGGGCTTCATCGTGGAGGATATCGACTCGCCCCCGCCCGCCAGGATCACATCGGCATCGTTCGCTATGATCGAGCGCGCGGCCAACGCCACGGTGGTCAACCCGCTCCCGCATTTGCGGTCGAGCGTGAAGGCAGGCACGCTTTGCGGAAGGCCGGCGGTGAAAATGCTCATCCGCCCGATATTGTAGAATTGCGGCCCGTATTGATTGCCGGTGCCGTAGAACACGTCATCGAGGCGGGCGGGATCGATGCCCGCACGTTCGACCGCCGCTTTCATGACGTGCGCGGCCAGAATGTCCGGATTGGTATCGTTGAACGCACCGCGATGCGCGCGCCCGATCGGCGTGCGTGCGGTGGCGACGATGGCGGCTTCGCGAATCATGGCTCTTGCTCTCCCTTCGCGCTTAGGGCTGCGGTTTTTTCTTCATGTCGGCGTATTGGCCGAATTCGGCGCGGGCGATCGCGCGGGCGTGCACCTCGTCCGGCCCGTCGGCAAAGCGCAGCGTGCGGATGTTCGCCCACATGGCCGCGAGCGGGAAATCGCCGCTCACCCCTGCGCCGCCATGCGCCTGCACCGCGTCGTCGATGATCGACAGCGCCATCGACGGGGCCTGCACCTTGATCATTGCGATCTCGTTCCGGGCCGCCTTGTTGCCCGCCTTGTCCATCATGTCGGCAGCCTTGAGACAGAGCAGCCGGCTCATCTCGATATCGATGCGGGCGCGCGCGACGCGTTCCTCCCATACCGAATGTTCGGCGATGCGCTTGCCGAACGCGACCCGGTGGGTCAGCCTGCGGCACATCGCCTCCAGCGCGACCTCCGCCGCGCCGATCGTGCGCATGCAATGGTGGATGCGACCGGGGCCGAGCCGACCCTGCGCGATCTCGAACCCGCGTCCTTCGCCCAGCAGCATGTTGGACGCCGGCACCCGCACATCGTTAAGGACAACCTCGCCATGGCCGTGCGGCGCATGGTCGTAGCCATAGACCGACAGCATGCGTTCGATGGTCACACCCTTGGCACCCATCGGCATCAGGATCATCGACTGGCTGCCGTGACGCGACCCGTCGGGGTCGGACTTGCCAATGACGATGGCGAGATCACACCGCGGATCGCCCACGCCCGAGGACCACCACTTGCGCCCGTTGATGACATATTCGTCGCCATCGCGAATGATGGAGGCATGGATGTTCGTCGCATCCGACGACGCCACCTGCGGTTCGGTCATCAGGAAGGCGGAGCGGATCTCGCCATTCATCAGCGGGCCAAGCCAGCGGTCCTTCTGCTCCCGCGTGCCATAGCGCAGCAACACTTCCATGTTGCCCGTGTCGGGGGCGGAGCAGTTGAACACCTCCGACGACCAGGGCAGCCGCCCCATCTCTTCTGCACACAGCGCATATTCGAGATTGGTCAGCTGCTCCCCTTCGAAGGTGAAGCTGTCGTCGACATGGGCACGGCCCGCGCGCGGCGGCATGAACAGGTTCCACAGCCCGGCGGCGCGCGCCTTGGGCTTCAACTCCTCGATCACGGGGATCGTCTTCCACGGATCGCCTTCGTCATGCTGCGCACGATAGTCGGCATTGCGCGGGCGAATCTCGCTCTCGATGAAATCCCGCACCCGGTCGCGAAATTCGCGCTGCCGGTCACTCAGTTCAAAATCCAAGGCATTCCTCCCCGCCCTTTTTGCCTCCCCGCCCTTTTTGGTTGCGGCTTAACATACGCGTTTTTCGATAAATACAAAATCTCACGGATTTTGGCGCTTGGCAAGCGTTCCGGAATCTTTATTTTACGAATCAATGCAAAGGGAGAAGATCATGAAAGCAGCCGTCATGCGCGCCGTGGGCGCCCCGCTCGAAATCGAGGATGTCGCCATTGCCAAACCCGGCCCGCACGAGGTGCTCATCCGCACCCATGCGACGGGCGTGTGCCATTCGGACCTGCATTTCCTGAAAGGGCATTACCCGACGAAACTCCCCACCGTGCTCGGCCATGAAAGCGCCGGCGTGGTCGAACAGATCGGGTCCGAGGTGCGGACGGTAAAACCCGGCGACCATGTCGTGACCTGTCTCTCCGCCTTTTGCGGGCATTGCGAATATTGCGTGACCGGGCATCTTTCGCTGTGCGAGGAACCCGATGTCGTGCGCGGCAAGGGCGAGGAACCGCGCATCGCGAAAGGCGGGGAAAGCCTGGCGCAATTCTTCAACCTGTCGGCCTTTGCGGAACAGATGCTGATCCATGAAAACGCCTGCGTCGCGATCCGGCCCGACATGCCGCTCGACCGCGCCGCGCTCATCGGGTGTGCGGTGGTGACGGGCTATGGTTCGGTCGTGCACACGGCAAAGGTGCGGCCGGGCGAAACGGTGGCCGTCATCGGCTGCGGCGGGATCGGCCTTTCCACCATCAATGCCGCCGCGCTGGCGGGCGCGGGGCGCGTCATCGCGGTCGATCGCGTCGCCGCGAAGGAAAGCATGGCCCGCGCATTCGGCGCGACCGATTTCGTCGATGCGTCCGATGGCGACACGGTGAAAAGGATCCGCGACCTGACGAATGGCGGCGTGGACCACGCGCTGGAAGCCATCGGCCTGTCGGCAACGGCGGAGGATGCGTTCAGGATGCTGCGCCGCGCGGGCACGGCGACGATCATCGGCATGATCCCGGTGGGACAGAAGGTGACGCTCAACGGCTATGAATTCCTGCAGGAGAAGGTGATTCGCGGCTCCAACATGGGGTCGAACGTGTTCCCGGTCGATATTCCGCGGCTCGTCGATTTCTACATGCAGGGGAAGCTGAAGCTGGACGAGCTGATCTCCCGCCGGATCGGGCTTTCCGACATCGATTCCGCCTTCGAGGAGATGGAAACCGGCGCCATTGCGCGATCGGTCATCACGTTCGATTGACGACAGGGGGAACCGGAATGGACGATTTCAAACTCTATATCGGCGGAAAGTTCGTCGAGGGTGCGCGCAGCATCGACGTGATCAACCCCGCGACGGGGCAGGCATTCGCCCGGTGCCCGGTCGCGGACGAGGCGCAGCTCGACGAGGCGGTCGCGGCGGCGCGATCCGCCTTTCCTGCATGGTCCGCCCTGTCGCAGGACGACCGCGCCGCGATGCTGATGCGGATTGCCGATGCGATGCAGGAGCAGGCCGGCGAATTTTCCCGCCTGCTCACGAACGAGCAGGGCAAGCCGCTGGAACAGGCAGGGATGGAGATCATGGGCGCGGCGTTTACGCTAAAGGCGTTTGCCGGAATGCGGACGCAGCCGCGCATCCTCAAGGATGACGGCAAGGCCCGCATTTCCGAGATCCGCAGGCCGTTGGGCGTTGTGGCCGCGATCTGCCCGTGGAATTTCCCGGTGATGATGCTCGCGAACAAGATCGGGCCGGCGCTCGTTACGGGCAATACGGTGGTGCTGAAGCCTGCGCCGACGACGCCGCTCACCGCGCTCAAATTCGCGGAGGTTTGCGCCGGTGTGCTGCCGGCGGGCGTCGTGAATGTCATCTGCGACGACAATGATCTGGGCGCGGCGCTGACGGCGCATCCGGACGTGGACAAGATCGCCTTTACCGGCTCCACCGCCACGGGGCGCAAGGTGATGGAGGCCGCCGCCGCCTCGATCAAGCGGGTGACGCTGGAGCTGGGCGGGAACGATGCGGCGATCGTGCTCGACGATGCGGACCCGGTTGCCACCGCGCGCAAGGTGTTTCAGGGCGCGATGGCGAATGCGGGACAGGTGTGCATCGCGATCAAGCGCGCCTATGTCGCCGATGCGATCTACGATGCGTTCTGCGACGAGCTGGCCCGGCTTGCGAATGCGGCGGTGGTCGACGACGGCACGAAACAGGGCACACAGATGGGCCCGGTGCAGAACAAGGCGCAGTTCGAGAAGCTGAAACGACTGCTCGACGAAAGCCGCGACGAAGGCACGGTGATTGCCGGCGGCGCCGCGATCGAACGCGAGGGATATTTCATCCAGCCTACCGTCATCCGCGATGTCGGCGACGATGCCCGCATCGTGCAGGAGGAACAGTTTGGCCCGGTGCTCCCCGTGCTGCGCTATGCCGATATCGAGGACGTGCTCGCCAGGTCAAACGATACGCGTTTCGGGTTGGGCGGGTCGGTGTGGGGCGGCGATGTCGAACGTGCGGCCAGCATTGCCGAACGCGTGGAATCGGGCACGGTCTGGGTGAATCAGCATCTCGCGCTCAATCCCAAGGTGCCGTTCCGCGGCGCCAAGGAATCGGGCCTCGGCACCGAGCTTGGCGAGGAAGGGCTCAACGAATATACGCAGGCGAAGATCATCAACGTCGCGCTTTGACGCGAGTGTGGGGCAGGTTCAGCCGATCCGGCCCCACACCTCGATATTGCCGCGCCGTTCCACCCGCGCCGCGCGAGGTGTGTCGAGCAGCGGCAGCAGGCCATGCTCCGCGAACAGCGCCCGCACCGCATCGTCGGTGGCGCCTTCATCGGCAAGCCATTGCCACACCAGGAACTGATACGGCTGCAACCCGGCCTCGAACGGGACGCCGCGGAAACGGGTCGCAACGGCGGCAATCGTGCGGTGGTGCGGCCGATCCGCGACGGGCGCCCCTTCGGCAGGATCGTGCGCCGCGACATGGTCGGCGAGCGCGGCGGCCTTGTCGATCAGCTCGCCCACCATTTCCTGCGCAATCAGGTCGAGCAGCGGGAGCAGTGTGTCCGGCACCGCGTCATCCGCCGCGAAGCCCGCCGGATAATCGCCGAATTCCGCCATGTCCGGCCCCGGCGCATTCATGCGCTCGGTCCAGCGGAAGACGTTTGGCGCGGTATTCTGCATGATGGCGAGCGGCACCGGATCGCGCCCCAGATGCGCGAACATCGGACCCAGAAGCCCGTAATCGCCCTGCGACGCCTGCCCGCCAAGGAGATACGGATGCTGCGCAAAATGCCTGTCCAGACTGCGCAGCAGATCGGCAAGGCTTCGTTCGATTTCCGTGATCGTCGCCTCTGTCACGCCCAGCATCGGGAGGTAGGACTGCATGCGTGCCATCACCTGTGTATCACCGGCAAACGCATGGGTGAGAAAGCGACGCTGCGAACCGAGATAGCTCCACCTGTAATGCATCGCATGCCGCACCAGCGTCACCACGGCGTAGAGATCGACGAGATGCGCGACCGCCCTTTGCCGGGGACCGGGGGGCGAGGCCGAATGCCGGACCCCCGCCGATTCGAAATGGTCGATGATGTCGGCCGTATCCTGAATCACCTTGCCATCGGCGGTTTCAAGCACCGGGATGATGACGCGCCCGATTTTCGGCACGATGTCGTTGCGGAACCGCGCGTCGGCGGGGCTGCGCTCGACAAAGGGAATGCCGTTCTTGCGCAGATAGGAGCGCGCCTTGCCCGAATAGAGCGAGTGCGGCAGGCCGTAGAGGACATGGGTCATCGTGTGCTTTCCTCAGCCATTCGCGCATCGTTAGGCCCGCGCGGACGCATCAGGCTTTCCTGCATCACGGTGGCGATCATGCGCCCGGATGCGTCGAAGATATGCCCCTGGTTCAATCCGCGCGCATGGCCTGCCCACGGGCTGTCGGTGAGGAACACGAGCCAGTCGTTCATATCGGGCGTGTCATGGAACCAGATTGTGTGGTCGAGGCTCGCCAACTGGAACGCCCCGCTGCCCGCACGCACGCCATGCGGCAGCAATGCGGTACGCAGGAACATCAGATCCGATGCGTAGGCGAGCAGTGCGCGCTGCATGACCGGGGAATGATCGCCGCGCTTGCGCAGGCGCATCCACCATCCGCCGCGCGGTGCCGCGCGGACATTGCCGAACGTGGCGTCCGGGTCGAGCGGGACGAGTTCGATCGGCCTCTCCGTCAGGCGGGAGACCCAGCGTGCCGCATCGCCCGTATCCCCCGCGATCCAGGCGGAGAGGCGGCGCCGTGCCTGCTCGAGCCCGGCATGCGCGCGCGGCGGGGCGGCGTGCGCCGGGCCATGCTCGGCCGCGTGGAACGACACGATCGCGGTGAAGATCGCACCCGATGACTGCCGCGCCGTCACCTGCCGCGTGGCAAAGCTGCGCCCGGTGGACAGATTGCTCACCGCATAGGTGATGGGCTCGCCAAGATCCCCCGCACGCAGAAAATGCGCATGGACCGAATGGATCGCTCGCCCATCGCGGGTCGGCTGCCCGCCGTCCGACATCGCGGCGGCCAGCATCGCCTGCGCCACGATATGTCCGCCAAAGACGCGCGGGGCAAGGCTTTGCCCCGGTCGGCCGGTGACGACCCCGTCTTCGCCACGCGACACGCGCAATATCTCGATAAGATCCAAGTCGTCCGCCCCCAGATCGCACCGCCTACCCCTACCGGTCTAAAGCCAGGGTATGGCCGAAAGGTCCGTTTTCGATATGTCCATAATGTAACACCCATTATTCAAACACAAGCGGTGCTTGGTATTTTAGAAACGGATGCAGGGCCAAAACGGCCATACCCGATCTTTGATAAACCGGTTGGCAGCCGCGGCGAGTTGGAGTACGCTGATGGCACGAAATGATGTTCGCGGTATGGTGGAATACGCAAGATGGCGGCGGCTTGGCCCCGTCCCTCGCCAATCCCCTGTGACGCAGTCGTTTCGGCACAAGATCACGACCGGTCGAACCGGCGGACAATGGGAAGGACGATCATGAAGGCGAAGAAACGGATTCTGATTTCCGCGATGCTGGGCGTTTCGATCAGCACGATGATGACGGCAACGGCCATCGCACAGGATGCCGATCCCTCGGTCATTGATCCGGCCCCCGCGCCCGACCCCGCCGATACGACGTTCGAGCCGCAGACCACCATTGTCGTCACCGGCAGCTATATCCGCGGACAGGTCGAGGACGGCCCCCTTCCCGTCGACGTGTTCGGTGCGGAGGAGCTGGAGACGCGCGGCATCGACAGCCCGCTCGAATTCATCAAGACGCTGCCATCTGTCGGTCCGGTGCTGGGCGATACGAACCAGTATGCCGCCGGACAGTCGCAGGGCGTCGGCTCGATCAACCTGCGCAGCCTGGGGCCGGAACGCACGCTGGTCCTGTTCAACGGGCGCCGATTCGCGCCGCAACCGGGCGAAGGGCTGTCGGATACCAATCTCGTCCCGCTGTTCGCGCTTTCGCAGATCGAAATATTGAAGGATGGCGCGGCATCGACCTATGGCTCGGATGCGATCGCGGGCGTCGCGAACTTCGTGACGAAACGCAATTTCACGGGACTCGAACTCGACGCCGATTATCAGTTCATCGACGGATCGGACGGTAATTACCGGCTGAGCGCGCTGGCCGGGTTCGATTTCGGCGCCGCCAACATCATGATCGGCGCCGGGTGGCAGCACCGCAGCGAACTCGCCACCACCGAACGCGATTTCACGCAGGTGCCCTATGCCGTCAACCCGACGGGCTATTCCTTCCTGTCCAACCCGGCGACCTATATCCCGAAACTCGGCCCGATCGGCCAGGGCGTCGCGGGACAGAACCTGGGCCTTGGCGTCGATGGGCAATTGCTGAATGCGTGCTCCGCGCTCGGCGGGATCGAGGGGGGGTTCCCCACCGGCACCGCCGTGCTTCCGGTGTGCCGTTACAATTACGTCCCCTTCGCCAATCTGGTGGAGGAGGAAAACCGGTACCAGGTCTATGCCCAGATGGACGTGGATCTGTCGGACGATCTCGCCTTCTTCGCGTCGGCGCTATGTATCCATCCGGTGAGGACCGCGGCGCGATAGCTACACGCCCTATTTTGTGATGATGCGCTTTGCGGCGGCGTTGCGTTTGG
>NZ_JAIQCI010000031.1 GCF_022378335.1 Croceicoccus hydrothermalis | reverse complement strand
TCGCCATTCGCGTCGATGGCCCCGCCCAACAGGTCGGCCGCTGCCGCCGTTGGCGCGAACGCGCTGACCTCGTAGCCTTTCTCGCGCATCCCTTTCGCATAGGTAGACAGCACGGTGGTGGTCTTGGCGGTCCCGGCATAGCCCTGCACGCCGCTCACCCGGTCGGGACTGGTCAGCAGCCCCATCGTCGCGGTGCGCTGCCCCTCGGTCCAGGAATGCCCCTTGGCCTGCGAAAAGAACGCCGCCGTGGTCACGGCGCGCAGCGCGTCCTGCCGGTCCAGCGCGGGCATGACGCCGCCGCGTCCATCGCCCTCGATGGTGAGCATCCGGCGTTCGGTCGCCACCGCCTCGCGCGTGGTGAACCCGCGTCCCCGCGCGCCCTGGTCGCGGGCGATGAGGTCGCCCGCTCCCTTTGCCCGATCGACCGCAGCGGCGATCTGCGCGGCGCTGGCCAGCCCTCCGGCCCGCTCGCCCGCGCGGGTTTCAAGCGCGGCGGCTCCGAACACCGCCTCGCGTTCGGACAGATGCCGCGCCGCCGCCGCCACGGCTTCCTTGGCGGCGATCTCAGCCCGGTCCGGCGCCGATGGTCCGCGCTCGGCTGTCATCGTCGCGGCGCGTTTCTCGGCTGCGGCGATGGTCGCGGTGCGCTCCTTCTCCCCGAACCCCGCCGCGTCGGCCTGCGCGCGCCAACCCGGAACGAGCTGCTCGCGGCCCGCCTCCTGCTTCGCCTCGCGCGTAGCGAGCGTGAGCGTGGCCTTCTCGGCCGCCGTCGCCTGGCTCCGTGTCTTGCCGCGTTCCGCCAGCGCCGCCTCGACCTGGTTGCCGCGCGCGCTGAACTCCCGGATCGCCTTCTCGGGCACGGCGGCAAGCTCGAACATGGAATCCTTGCCGTCCCGGACCTGATAGCCCAGCTCGCGAGCGCCCTGCGCCAATGCCTGGCGGTAGATCGCGCCCGCGTCCCGGTAGATGCGGAAAAAGGACAGGCTCTCGACGCTGCGCCACGCGCCGTTCCGGTCCTGCGTGGCGTTGAGGATCACGGAATGGGTATGGAGTTGGGGGTCTTGGGCGCGGCTCGTATTGTGGCGGAAGGTGGCGATGGCGAGCTTGCCGGTCTCGACCGTTTTGACCTCGCCGCCGCTCCTGATCCGGGTCGCCGCGCCGTGGCGCTCGATATAGCCGAGCGCGGTCCTCACCGCCCTGTCATGCGCCGCGACAAGCCGCCGGTCGCCCGCCACCTCGGCCATGATCGATACGGACTTGGGCGCGCTGAACGTCATGTCCCAACCGGGCCGGTGCTGGCGTGTCCCGTCGCGCATGGTGCCCAGCGCTTCGCCGTTGGGCAGCTCGCCCTCCAGCCCCTTTCTGAACACGGCGCGGTCCACCTCGCCGGTCAACCCCAGCGCCTTCGCGCCCTCGCCCTCCCATGCGCTCGGAGCCTCGCCGCCTTCGGAATAGTAGTCGTCGGCCTCGTAATAGCTCGATGCCTGCGCGGCGCTGGACAGGGCGGCGACGCTGGCGACCATGCTACAGCGCGCCTCCAGCGGTGCGGTCATGGTCCGGATCGATGACGCGGCCCCCGCCCGCCGGGAGAGTGGCGGACGGGGAACCGCCCGCCCGCGTCTCGGTGGCGACCACGAGCGGAACAGTGGGTTCCGCTATATCCGAACGGTCCATGTGGCCACGCGGTATGGCCACCTTAGCGATCGGTAGGCCGGACAGACGCAGAAACCCGGTGAGCGGAGGCAAATCGCCGATCTCGCTGTCGAGCACCACGGGTTTCATCTGCCGCATGGTGGACAATGATCCCCGGTCGCTCAGCTCGTCGCTGTCGAGCGAGGCGCTGGCGCGGTGTTCCTCGACCTCAGACCTACCCAGGAGCTGGCTCGCCCATGCGGTCGATTCCGGATCGCCAAGCCGCATGACGAGCTGCGTGCCCGCCTGCCCGACGATGGTTCCGGCGGCGTGGCTCCCGTAGGTCTCGCGGAGCTGGCCGATCGCCTGGAAGGCGATGACGCAGGCCGCGCCGTATTTGCGGCCCTCGGGCAGCAGGGTCAGCAACCCGCCCGCGCGCGGCAATGCGGGCAGCTCGTCCAGCACGAGCCAGGCACGCGGCGCGCCGCGCGTGGGTCGGTCGAGGATCGCCGCCACCGCGCAGTCGAGCCAGCATCCAAACAGAGGCCGCGCCGCCTCGATGTTCCGTTTCCTCGATGCGAGGAATATCCACGGCTTCGCGCCGTCGATCTCCGGCAATCCCTGATAGAACCGATCAAAGCTGATCGTCGGACCGTCGCCGCCTTGCTCGCGAAGGAGCTTCATCACCTTCGCCGCGCCGGACAGGCAGAACAGCACGCTGCCGGTCGCCTTGTCGGCATCCTTCTGGAACACGCGCGCCGCCTCGGTGCCCCTGGCCAGCTCGGTCAGCTCGTCCGCCGTCATGTCGCCAAGCGCGCGCGCCAGTTCGGGCACGGTTCCCCTGTCCTGCTCCCACAACCGGCGGATGACAACGGCCGCGACGATGCGGGCCTGGTCATACCATACGTCATCGCCACTCTGCCCGCCCCTCGGCTTGGCGACGATGAAACTGGCGAGCCGGTCGGCGTCCGATGGCGAGGATATGTCGTCGAACGGATTCCACGACGCGCAGCGCGCGTCGTGGGGGTTGAGGATGATGTCGCCGCGCTCCGGGCGATAGTAGCGCGCGACATAGCCGCCATCCACGTCGTGGACGAAGGCGTGCTCGCCCCGCGCCTCAACCCGGTCCAGCATGGCGAAGATCGCGGTGGTCTTGCCGGTCCCGGTCGCGCCCGCGAACAGGAAATGGCGGGCTTCCTCCTGGACCGGTATGGGCACACCACCGATCGTCACTGGGCGCGGCCCTTGGGATGGCGGAACAAGCTTCGCCAGCGCCTCGGCGCTCACGCGCTCGCTGCCGCGCACGGTGCGGTCCCGCCCGGCCCGCTCGCCCTCCTTCAGCCATTCGCGCCGCCGCCAGCGATAGAGCGGCACGCCGATCGCGAGGCCGGTCAGCACGGCGAAGAACCCCATGCGCCAGAGCAATGAATGAAAGCTGCGGGTCGCCGGGCTGTCCTCGGCAAGGATCGCATCGCGCACCGATACGCGGCTTCGCGCCTCGGCGGTCTCCAGATTGCGCGCGAAGGGGTCGGCCAGCTCCTGCCACTGCACCCTGGCATAGAGCGCCGCCCCGCGCTGGGTCAGCTCGGGCGCGGTGGTCCATCCCGCGAAGGCGCCCACGCCCGCGCATACCAGGAACAGAATCGCCGCCACCTGCGCGCGGGCACCCCGCCCCGCCCATTGCCGGTTCCTGCTCGCCTGGCCACGGGAGAGAAGTTCGGCGCGGGTGGCCATCAGCCTGTCCGACCATTATCTGGAATCGGAGGCGATGGCGGGATTGGGGGTGGTTCGTATCCTTCTGGCGGCGGTGGTGGAGGAGGCGGGTCAAGGACGCTCTCCTCCGACCTGAAATCGATCCGCCGACCCTTCTCGCCCGTTCCATCGACCAGTACGATCCGGTCGGGTCCGGTCCGGATCACTGCGGGATTGGCGGTCAACATCGACATGACGGCACCAGGCCCATTCTCCGTCGCGCGGGCCACTGCGGAACAATCCGTTATATCGATCGCGGTAGTCGCCGCGAGAAGCGCGTCCGAGGTCCAGCGGATCGGAACCGGCAGATTGGGACACAGCGACCATGCAATGTGTCTGCGCCCGATGGTTACGACGCCCGGATCGTCGCCTATCCCAAAACCACTCGATCCCCAGCCATCATAGGTCGTGGACATCTGCGGCACCCAGCGACCTTCGATCTCGGTGAACTCCGGTTTGTGTATCTGACGCCAGCGGTCTGGCCGGACAAGCACGAGTTCGCGCTCCCCGTGTTGCAGTAGGATGCGGTCCTCGCCGAACTCCCGAACTCGGGGATTGCTGCCGAAGAATGAGAAGAAACGACCATCGCGTGCTTCGCGGACGTCCCCGCATCCCTGCAAGGTCTGCATGCGCGAACCATCGCCTGTGTCTCGAAGGATGCCGTTTCGGTCGAGAGCGGCGGGATTGCCAGACCGGTTGCAACCTATCTCGTAAGTCAGAAGACCATCACCGATCTGTACGAAGGCGCTTCGCCAAGGTGTCTCGTTGCGCCACGATGGCTCGAAGTCCTCGAAACGCTCAACAAGCCAGAATCCCCTGATGTCTTCCAGCGATGTAACGACGCGAGTTGCCTTGAATGATGATAATTCCTTATCGGTATCTCCCTGCTCGGGCGCCTCATTGCAGCTCGCGACACTCGCACTGAGGATCCCAATCAGAAAAGTGAAATGGAGCGGACCACGCGATGCCGTTTTCGCGCCGACGAACCGACGGAAGAATACCCGCGCCGCATCAGAAAAATAGCTAGCGGGCATTGAACTAGTCGATGCAAGAATTGCGGGCCTCCAATCCGACGCGGCCACGCTTCTCGTTTCTGGCCATACAGCTGATCACCTCATCCCAGGCATCCTCGTAGGACAGGGATTTGGCCTGCGCATAGTCGAGCACCCATTCCGGAAAAGGCAGGGCGAACAGCCTCAGCGACTGCGGACTGCCGACATTGACGATTTCGCCAGCGCCGCAGGCGGCGCGCAAGGTCCGAGTTTCCCGTGAGCCGGGACGGACCTGGTTCGGCCCTCCCCATGCGCCCGCTTCGCCGATCCGGTAACGGGTATCGCCGTCGATCACCGCCACATATCCGTTCTCGTCTCTTGTCAGCTGGGTGTCGTAACCGAACATCACCAGCGGTCCGGGCTTCCCCTGCTCGCCTTCGAGACGAAAGCAGCCATCGTCCAGCACGATCGTGCCGATAGTCAGCGCAAGCAGCTGGACGACGGGTGCCGATGGCTCCCGCACGAATACCCGCACCTGATCTTGAAGCGATGCATCGAGAAAGGCCGGGGGCTGCTCTGCCGCGAAAGTAAACTGCACCACATCGTCCCATGACCATCCCTGCCTGCTGGCCAGCTCGCGAAACTCGGCTTCTGTGATGCCGAGCTCGATGTCGATCTGGCCGGTGATCGGATCGCCGGACAGGGTATACGATGCATCGACCAGTTTGAGCCGGTCGAGCCATGCCTCGCGCCGCGCTTCCATATCGGCTTGGGAAAGCCCGCCTTGCCGCGCGAAGAAGCGATCATCGGTCGTGTATCGCGCCAGCGTTGCTGCGGCGTCTTTCCTAAACCAGACTTCGGCCCCCAAGAGCGGTGCCGGATCGGTTTTAACGGTTTCGTCCCGGACGAGGCGAAGCTGCACGAAATTGTCCGGCTCGGCGCTCGGCAGGAGCTGAATCAGGCGCTGAACCTCCTGCTGAAAATCCTCGGGGCCATTGGCTTCTGCCCAGGCTCGCGCGCGATCCTCCTCGCTGCCGGTGCTGGTGCGCCGTGCGAAGCTGTCGAGCGTTGCGGGCTTGGGCGGCGGTTCGGTAGGCCACGCGCTCGGCGGCGCGGAATCGATGGAGAGATATTGCGAGGAACCTGACCGCTGCCCTGACGGCGTTGGTTGGGTCACGCATCCGGCGAGCGATGCCGAGCACAGCACCAGCAAGGCCAAACGAACAGGTTTCGTCCGGTCAAAACCCATGCATCATTCCTCTTGCACCTTCGCGAGCTGCCGCGCGAATATCCGGTCCGAGTCCCGCGCGATCTCCGCGCGGTGCTCCTCGGTCTCCCCCGGCCCGGCAAGCGCTGCGGCATAGGCCGCGCCCGCCGCGTAGAGCGCGCGCTGGGTCAGCCGGTCGCTCAAGTCGGCGCGCATGACGATCTGCGAGAGCATGTCGGCCTGCGCCTCGTGCCGCTCGATCATGTTCTCGATCGATAAGCGCAAACCTTCGATGGTGTCGCTGTCGAGGCTGGCCGATGCCGCCTGAACCGGCTCGCCGTCCTGCGGTCCGGCAAGCGCCGCGATGCCCAGCTCCAGCGCGCGCACGGTGGCCTGATAAAGGGGCAGGCCCGCATTCTCGGCATACGCTTTGAGCGCGTCCGCCTGCGGCTCCGTCACCCGTCCGGTCAGCATTACCCGCGCCAATCCGCCCTCCCTGCCTGGGTCCGCACCGTATACGCACCCGCCTACGCTCTTTGCCCGCGCAATTCGCGTAGGTTTCCGTAGCGTTTCCTGATATATCCGGAAACGGACGGGCTGAACAGCCCACATATCGTTGTCGCAATCGGGGGAGCACGCGTGCGTAAGGTGTGGACAAAATACAAGCGAGCTGAAAGCTCGCCCTGCCAACCTCCGTTATCGAGGACTGGACTTCCGTCATGGCGCTGAGCGGCTTCGCTTCGGGCGCGCTCGTCGCCTCGCCCATCGCCGCCGTGCTGACCTGGCTCGCGGTGACGTATCAACAGCATGTCGATGTGCGGGTGGAACGCGATACGGTCGCGGTCCGCGCCGATCGTGCCGCCTTCGATCAGGATTTCGAGCGCGACTGGAATGCGATGTCGGGAAGCGGGCGCGAAACCTGCGACCCGGAAAGCACGGCCGAACTGGCCCGGCTGCGCACCCGGCTCGGGGAACTCGAAGCGAAGCTCGAAGGCTCCAGCGACACGCTCGAAGCCGACGCGGAGGAACTGCGCCAGCTCGTCGCGGAGGAAGGCCGATGACGCGCGCGTTCCTGTCCTCTGGCCTGTCTCCCCTGCCCGCCTCGCTCGCCGCCGCGCTGCTGCTCGCGGGATGCAGCAACAGCGGCCCATCGGTCTCCGGCTCGGCCTCGGAAAGCGCCGGGTCCGCTTCCTCGCTTTCCAACCTGTGGGAGCGCGTCCGATCGCTTGGCTTCGAGTCCGGCAAGACCCATGAAATGCCAGCGCTCGGCCTCATGGCCGATGCGTTCATGGCGGACATGCGGGCGCGTGAACTCAATGATTACGAAATTACCGGAGCCGTCTTCGGCCGCGATGCCGATGGAACGATCGCGGCCCTGCCCGCTCAACTCGCCGCCTCTCTCGCTCCGCCCCGCGCCAGCCTCGCCGCGCTCGATCAGGACGAGCTGCGCGCCCGCACCCCGCTCGACGCCGCCCACATGGTCTATGCCGCGCCGGTCCTCCTGGCGCTGTTTCCGCGCAAGGGCTGGGAAGTCCATGCGATCGATGACCGTCATATCGATCCACGCTTCGACACGCCATTCTTCAACCGCAACCGCCCGCCTCCGAAGTATGACGAGGAACTGCACCTGCGCTACATGGAGGCGCTGGCCATTTCGGCGATCTACACCAACGCCGTGTTCGCCGCGATTGACGAACGGCTCGGCACCAACCGCCTCGCCGATCCCGACGAAGCTCGCTCCCGCGTGCTTGCCGAATTTCAGGCGATACCGGTGGGAACGCTCAGGGCCATGCTCGACGATGCCGCGTCACAAGTCGTCGGGGGGCATTTCACCACCGATCTGACCGGCTCGGGCAACATCCATTTCTATCATTCGGGCGCGGGCGATTTCGTCGCCGACGCGCGCGGCCTCACCTGGACCCGCGCAGGCGGAGTGTGGTTCGGGGACAGCCGCATCAACGGCCAGTCGGTCAATTTGCGCCTCGCCTCCACCGCCAGCCTCACGCAGCGCGAGGCGCAGTCGGGAACGCAGGGCACCGATGCCAACGCGCGCGTCGAAGGCTCCGGCGGTGTCAGCGTGGGTCGATGAAACTGGCATCGCCAAGTGTTGCCCAAACAGGTCTGGAAGACCGAGCCTTTACCTCGGAAGGTTCCGAATTGCCGTTGCTTTATGTATTTCTTGCACTGGCATCGGTCGAGCTCTTGGTTGTCCATTTTCTAGTGAGCTTGGCCAGTCCCGCCGCCGCGTGGATATTGAGCGGCCTCACCGCCTTGGCCATTGTTCAGGTATTGATGATCGTGCGCCGCATCAAAGCCCGGCCTACCTTGGCCACAGCGGATCATCTGATTGTTCGGTCCGCCAAAGGATACCAATTCGTGCTTCCCTGGAAACAGGTGGAACTTGTTGAAAAGGTCGGGTTTGGACCTGAACCGAAAGGTTTCGATGTGCTGCGGGCGTCCCTGCTTTCTCATCCCAATGTTTTGGTTACGATTCAAAAACCAGTGCGCTCTCGACGGTTCGGCAGAGAACGCAGCGTCCGGAAAATCGCACTTCGGCTAGACGACCCTGATACTTTCCTTGCGGTCGCGCGTCGGTTGGCGGGATAGCGCGTGCTCGAAAGCCGCATGGGTGATGGCCTGCCCGATCCCGAACTCCTGCGCGAATACGACAATATCGCGGGCGCGTTGCGGCTCGCTTTCGATGCCAGCCATCGCACCGCACAGGAATATATCGACCTTCACCTCTCCCTGACGCTTAGGGAAGCCGACCAGCTCGACATCTGGGCCTGGCGACCAAGACTGTCCGCTTCGGCCGATCTCGATGATACGCGCGCCGCCGTGCGCGAAGTGAACGGATGGGTCGCGGCAGTGAAGCACAATAGGGAAATGCGCGCCGTCTGCCGGCGCGCCGGGGTCACGCCCGGACCTGTATCCCTGCGGCCCCTGCCCCATCTTTCATGGCGCACGCATGTTGCGAGGCTGCGCTGGCGGCTCGGCCGCGCGAAACGGCTCCGGCGTTACCAGTCGTGCCAGGAATCGTGACCGCCCGCCGGGCTTGACCAATCGTTCCAGTGATCGTGGGTCGAATGCGCCGCGTGGTCGTCGTGGACGCTCCAGACATTATCCTCGTGCGAGCGGGAGAAGTCTTGGCCGTAAGGATTGCCACCCACGTCCACGCTTCCAATACCGGCGGTCATGGGCAGGCCGGTCGCAGGATTGATCTCGACCGGTTCCATCGGCGGCGGGGCTTCCGGGATGTTCGGACCGGTGAAAAGTCCGGTTAGCCAGTCGAACATTGCCATATGCACCTCCTTCCGATGATCTCGCTGCTTTGGCCTCGATCAAACAACGCATGAAAGCCGATATCGCACCGGGATCAGGTCACGACCCCGGTTGCCTTCCCCTTCCCTGTTCCAGCCTTTCAACTCGCGCTGTCGTTCGTTCGAGAGCGCTCTGGGTCGGCCTTGGCCCCTCGATAGCCTGCGGCCGTAGGCCGCCTGCGACGTTTCGGGATTATCCCGTCCTCTATAATTGTCGGACCCGCTTCGTCTGTGGGTGTTAATGGGTGTTAGACTCTGTGTTACGCGAATCACCCGCGCACATAAGAGCTTGATTCTTAATATCTTAAGGCGACTGATTCCTGCTTGCTGGTGGGTGATATTACGAAAGCCGGTGGGTGATATTACGATAGATGGTGTGTGAAATTACGAAAGCCTTGCCAAGACCGGTGTGTGAAATTACGAACCTGCACTGATGGTGGGTGAAACTACGAAACCGGAACGGACCCCCCTTCTCCCGCTCAGGCACGAGCAGGGAGACTTTTTCGTCTGCGACATCTTCGACGCTGCGCCGAAAGGCGACATGGCCTCGATGGCGCATCCGATCTTCACCCTGTCTACCAAGCCCGATACGAAAAAGCGCCGCTACGAAGCGCCCGATGGCGAAAGCTACGTCGAAATTCGGCCGAACATGATCGGTCTGGCGACCATGCACGATCGCGACGTGCTGATTTACTGCATCTCGCAGGTCATGGCGGCATTGAAGGATGGCAAACAGGTCCACCGCACACTCCGGTTCAAGGCATTCGATCTTCTGGTCGCCACCAACAGGCCGACGGCCGGAACCGGCTATGCGGGCCTCAAGTCCGCGCTCGAACGCCTCCAGGGAACCCAGATCGAAACGAACATCACGACCGGTGGTGTCGAACAGATAGACGGGTTCAGCCTCATCGACCGTTACCGGATCGTTCGGGAGACCCGCGATGGCCGGATGCTCGATCTCGAAGTGACACTCTCCGACTGGACGTTCAATGCCATCGCCGGGAATGACGTGCTGACACTCAACCGGCGCTATTTCCAGCTCCGCAAGCCGCTGGAGCGCCGCCTGTATGAGCTTGCTCGCAAGCACTGCGGAACACAGCCAGAATGGAAATGCGGTCTCGAGAAGCTCAAGGCGCGCACTGGCTCCACGTCTTCGGAAAAGGAGTTCCGCCGTCTCGTCCGGGCCATCTGCAAGGCGGACGAAGAGCATGATCACATGCCGGACTATACCTTTCGGCTTCTCGCCGATGTTCTGATCGTCACCCCAAAACAGGCGTTTCTCGACCATTATGCCCCTGCCCCGAAACAGGAACGGGTGTCGGGTGCGTATATCATCCCGCTCTCGCCGGAAACTCTTGAACGCGCCCGCGAACTAGCTCCTACCTGGGACGTATCCGTTCTGGCGGACGAATGGCGCAGCTACGCGGCCCGGCAGAAGGAACCGCCCAAGAATCCGGACCGGGCGTTCTTGGGATTCTGCCGGTCTTGGTTCGCCAAGCGCGGCCGCAACGGCTAATGAGCCTTTACGTGTTTGAGTAATTGCTCATTCACCCATATACTCAACCCAGAGCTGGCGTGTGATTTCCGATATGGTCCGGTTTTCCTCCGCTGCCCTGACCTTGATGCGGCGGTAAAGGGAGTCTTCAATCTCGGCATTCAGGCGGCGCTTCTTCTCCGATCCTTCCTGAATGTCCTGCATGATGCGCCTGCGCGCTTCATCGCCCCTGCTGGGCCGCTTAGCCGTGAGTGCCATCTTTCGCCTCCCTACGTCCGGCGTCTGCCAGCATGCCGATCACTTCGTCCGCCAGCGCATTGATCTCGTCATGGGCCTTGATGTTGCTTCCCTCGAACACGGTGCGGCCCTCGGAAGCGGTCTGCGGATAGACCTGACGCTGTGTTACCGCTGTTGAAAGAACGGGGAGCCCGTATTCGTCGAGCGCGCCGCGTACGTCGTCGCCAAGCCGGGTGCCTTCGATATGGCGCGTTATGACGAAAGCGGCTTTCGGGCTGCCGTCTGTCACCTCTTGGCGCGCCTTGATGAAGTCCACCAGGTCCGAAGCGGCCCATATGTCATAGGGCGAAGGCTGTACGGGAATGAGGATGAAATCGCTCACCTTGATTGCCGCCGCAATGATGTCCTCCAGCTTTGCCGCACCGTCCAGCACGATATGGTCGTAGCTGCCGACCATGCTGGAAAGCGTCTTGATATTGTTGGCGCGGTCCAGCGATACGAGGGGGAGGGGGTTCGCCTCGCTCGCTGCGTGCCAGTCACGCGCACTTCCTTGGGGGTCGCTGTCCACGATAAGCACCTTGCTACCGCGCAGATGCAGAGCCTGTGCAAGATTGGTCGTGAGCGTTGTTTTTCCGCTCCCGCCTTTGGGGTTCAGAACGGATATGACAGTCATGAAAACGCCTTTTTTGAGTTCTTACTCAAAAGCACTTACACACCGTCACTCATTTACTCAATAGCCAAGCGGACGTTCGGCTTCCGACCCCGTTGCAGACATTCCATGCATGTGAGATGCTTGCCCGATGACTGCTAGTACCGGAGGTTGCCAGTGCGGAGCGGTGCGCTTCCGGATTGAGGGTGAGCTCGGGGAAGCGTCCATCTGTCACTGTCGAATGTGCCAAAAGGCGACGGGCGGGCTCTTCGGCCCTTATGTTGGCGCGCCCTTCGATCGAGTGGCCTGGACCAGAGGCGAGCCTAGTTACTTCCAAAGTTCCAACAAGGTGCGTCGTGGCTTTTGTTGCAATTGCGGCACGCCGCTCACCTTCGAGTACGAGGAGGGACACGTAAGTTTTGCACTGGGCGCCATGGACACGCCGCCCGTGGGTCAGCTGAGTGAGCAACTTGCCTCTCCCGACCGAATCGCCGACTTCGAAGTCTTAGCGCGTTTACCGGAGCATCCGACGGATGAGCCCCAAGCGGCTGCTCACCTTGCAGCCATCGTCTCATTTCAGCACCCGGATTATGACACCACCGATTGGCCGTCGAACGATTAGATAGAACGTCCGCTTTCCACCCCAATCTCGGCCGTTCCACGCATTGCAAAACCCTTCCCTTTTGAAACGCCATTCCGTTAGCGGAAGCCTTTTCTTCGCTTGTTGCGATATTCCTATTCATTCGGCCGCGCTGTGGCGCGGCCGCGCGGGGGGGCGGGTGGACAAAAGGTTCGGCCGCCCCGAAGGGCGGCCTCGTCCCTATCGCCGTCAGGCGGCTTCCCTCCGGTCGGCCTGCTGCAATCCATGAAGGTAACGCACCGCGCGCTCGGCATGGGCGGCGGCGGACAGGATGGCGCGCCGATCGTTCTGAAGAACCTTTATCCAACTCGCGATATAGGAGGCATGATCCTCGCGCGGCTCCAACGCCAGGCCAAGGTCGGCCGCAAGAAACGCCGATCCCAGTTCCGCGACAAGCTCTTCGCGGGCATAGCCCTCATCGCCCCATCGTTCGCGCCCGAAACTCCGGTCTAGCCGCGATGCGTGGCGGGTCCAGTGGACCGTCTCATGGCCCCGCGTGGCATAGTAGCTCTCGGCATCGTGGAACGCCTCGAAGGGCGGGAGCTGGATGCGGTCCTCGCCGATCATGTAGTAGGCTTGGCTGCCACCATGCGCCACGCGCGCGCCGGTGGCGTCGAAATACCGCTCCGCCGCCTCGATGCGCTCGAAGGCGGGGGCAGGGGTCTCCACCGGTTCGGGATGGAACCGCTCGGGCAGGCCATCGATCTGCGCGACATTGAACACGTGGTAGGTTTTCAGGAACCGGATTTCCCGGCCTTCGCTCTCCAGCTCCAGACTGCCGTTCGTCTGCTGCTCCGGCTTCTTGGTCGTGCTGCCATAGTAGACGATGGGCGCGCCCTGTTCGCCGCGCCGGACCTGTCCGCCATGCGCCTGCGCCTGCTTGTAGGTCATCCATGTGGGCGAGACGTAGCCATTGGCCACCGCCTCCATCCATAGCAGGATGACGTTGATTCCGGCATAGGGTTCGCCCGTCGATCGCAAGGGCCGGGTTACTCGCCCCGCCAGCGTTTCGGCGCTCCACGGCTTCATCCAAGGCCGCACGCCCTGTTCCAGCTCGGCGAGGATGCGGTCGGTGATGCGCGCATAGGGGTCGGCGCGCTTGCTGCTGTTCGTTTGATTGGTCATGTCCCTTGTCTCCTTTTTCCGGCGAAGCCGCGGCCTGCGGCCTGCGGCTCTGCCCTCCGGCGAGGATGGGAGGGGGAGGGGGATGCCCAATCGCCGCCTTGGCGCGGGCCAGCGGGCGAAGCCCGCCACACGGGGCGGCTATTTGGCTTCGGGAACGAGAGGGCGAAGCCCTTGGTGTTCCCCACGCACGAAACGGCGCTGGAAAGCGCCAGGAAGCCGCTCGGGCGGCGAAAACAGGCAATGGCACTCCTGCAACGGCACGAAGCCGCCGGACGCCCTGCGCGCGCGATCCGTGCGCCAGCGCGCGTCCGGCAATGAGAGAGGCAGGAGTGCCTGCGGGTCATTTCAAGAATGCCGCGCCCTCAGGAGCGCTGACAAGCGCGGGACAGAGCGCGTCCTTCAAACCTTCCCGCCCATATGGAGCGCAGCGACGCGCGAGCGATCGTCACCCGGAAGGGGCGAGACGGCGAAGGCGGCTCGATCGCAGATAGAGCGCGGTCTCGGCAGGGGCGCGCAACGAAACCTATTGGCTAGCGATGAACCTATCGAAGGTGTCTTCCACCGGCTCATCCTCGCAATCATAGCCCCGCCGCTCGTCCTCGATGACAAGCAAGGATATCGTCATTTCGTAGCGATCGGCGAAGATCGTCATTTCCCGCGTGGGCGTTTCGGTCGGCCACACGCCGCCGGGCAGCTCCAAACCACGGCTTTCCGATACGATGAGTCCCGGCCTGGCGCTCCATGATTGCGGGGGAAGCTCCATTCCGGATTGGAGAAAGATGCGCCGTTTCTTGGCGCTGCGGCTTCGCCAGCACCAAAGCACGTGCCCGTTCGTCGCGACGACGAGGACCGCGCATTCCGAGGTGCAATCGATCCATTTGATCGCCGCCGCGGTTCGCGAAACGTCGTAGCGATCGGCGCAATGGGCTAGGAGATCCAGAGTCATCTCCGCCCGCCCTATCTGACCGCGAAAATCGTCCATCGGCATGAGCAAATAGGACGCGAACTCGTCGGCCTCCTGCTCGATCCGTCGCCTGTCGGCGTCCCGATCGTAGCCAAGCACCTGCTTCTCGCCGCATTGGAAGCCCTGCGGCTCGGCGGCGCGGTGAACGAGATAATGGCCCAGCTCGTGCCCGATCGTGAAATTGATCCGCCCCGGTGGCGCGTCGGGATTATAGAGGATCGCCCATTGGCCGCTCTTGGGAAGCGGGAACAGCGCGCC
>NZ_JAIQCI010000030.1 GCF_022378335.1 Croceicoccus hydrothermalis | reverse complement strand
GACAAGACCGCCCTCTCCTTCGAGAGCTTTCTCTACCTCGTCGCCGCCCGCCTATGGCTGAAGTCTTCTGTCAAAACGACCTAGCATTACAATCGACGATTCGATTGCGCCACGGATCGGCAAACGCAATAAAATGAACTTAAAGGATTCGTTAACCATTTACCCTTTATAAACTGTCCATATCGAATCTTCGATGGAGAGCACTTTGGCTTTCGCCCGTTTAGCTTCCCAAGCGGAACATATCTCCCGGCTGTCCCTCTCCCATCCGAACGACATTGAGATCGTGCGCGCATATATATCTGAATTAGAATATTTGCGGAAATGCGAGATCTTAGCTCCCAGTAAGGTATCGGTAGATTTGCCCAATGCAAGTGTCGAATTCATGCAAATGGCTGATAACCTTAAGATGGCTTTTCCGGTTTGTCGTGATGAGGAGCTAGAAAACCTGGCATTGCAGCTATTCGATAGTGAGGTCGCGCATGAGTAATCTCGGGTTGATACCGTCAAGCACTAAGGTGCGTCACTAAGTCGCACGACAGTCCTGATCATGTTGCCACCATTCGCGCAGCTTATCAGTTATACCGTCGATGGCACCTTGGCGGGAGACAAGCAATTCGCGTGGCGGATAGCGCGCGCGCGAATTGCCTCAAGATCGCGAATTTTTTCGCTTGCTCTGTCAAACTTAAACGTTGCATCCGACTAATACGCTCAATCCAGCCTTGCGACTTAATTTCGACGCTATCGACACCTTGCTGCTCATCGTTGTCGATATCTGGCTTGCTGTTCCCCTGTTCGTTTGGCGAAAAACGTCACTCGACACGGACGTCCCGAACTCAGATTGAAGTCGAGCGGTTCAATCTCGCCATCGATTTGGGTGCTTTCCAGCTACGCGCCCAATTTCTGCGAACAACTTTTTTTCGGCAGCTCGGGGAAGCGTGAAGGCTCGACACGGATAACGTTGGACATCTGCACCTTTCGTTCACCTACGAAGAGCGACGTCATCCCTGCCCCAAATTCTTGGAGATACTGTTCGATTTTTTGGCGAGTAGCGGGATTGAGCTCCACCATCTTCAGCCGTTGGTCATGGGCTGAAGCTGTACGCCGAATAGCGCCATGGTCCTCCAGTACGGATAGCCATCGCAGTCCAGTCGTAGCTGATGTGCAGGCACGTGATATAGCGATTTTTGTTGAAACCCGAGTGTGGCCTTCTACATATTCGTTGTAGAGACCGAGCAAGATATCCCATCCTGCTTCGCCAAACTTCGTAACTGGAAACATCTGTTCCCGCCGCTCGCGCCATGTTTGCATCAAGAGGCCAATGGTTTGCATATCGGGCGATCGCAGGGAACTTGTTTGCCTGATAGCTTCAGGATGAAGCGCGATCACCGAGCTATCGGTATCCTCAATCAATCCAGCGACAAGCTTTTCGATCTGGCGCAAGCGCGTCATTGTTGGATCAAAAGTTGAATTCGTCATCTCGGGTCAGCTCCTGCGATAGCGCCTTTTTACAACCGTTTTGTCAATTCCTGTCATTAGAGCTTATTTTAGAGTGGTTAACAAACGGTTCATACGTATGAAAGGTCCCGTTTGGCTAATCGCTCTTTGGTCCTATAGCGGACTTGCCCACGCGTAGCACCCGAGCCGAATGAATATCGCGCAGGCTTTCTATTGAACTGTGAAGGAGGGCGGCGGAGCGGGCTACCCCCAAGATGTCGAGCCCATCGATTCTGGCTAGAATATTCTCAAGATCGGATATGATCGCGCAAATTTCGTCGTTTCGAGACATTCGATAGCCTTATAAGTGGCAAAAAACGACGGATAACGAATGTTTGGCGAACTACCACATTCAAGAAACATCTGTTTAATTCTCGAACACAATTAAGCTCAGGACTCGTTGATTAGAGCCAGAAGAGTACGGTCGCAGCGAGAGCGAGGGCGGAGAAGAAGGCAGCGGGGCAGCGATCGTAGCGGGTTGCGACGCGGCGCCAATCCTTGAGGCGGCCGAACATGATCTCGATGCAGTTGCAGCGCTTGTATCGACGCTTGTCGTATTCGACGGGCATGGAACGGTATTTTCGGCCCGGAATGCAGGGCTTGATGCCCTTTCGTTCGAGCGCATCCCTAAACCATTCGGCGTTGTAATTGCGGAAGGCCAGTGGTCGAGCAGCGCTGCAGCGCAAGTGGAATCGCTGATCTGGCCTGCATGATGAAAAAGCGCAAGGAACGCCCGTTGGCATCGGTGATGGCGCGCAACTTGGTGTTCATACCGCGTCTGATCCGTCCGATCAGGTGTCCGAGCCCCTTTTTTACCCCAAGGATGGAAGCCGTGCGGTAAGCCTTTTGATAGGTTGCATCAATCATGACGGTTTGGGGTTCGGCTCTCTGCGCGAAGGCCTTCCATCATCCGGGTGAACACACCCATCTCCCCCCACCGCTTCCAGCGATTGCACAAGGTCTTGTGAGGTCCGTATTCCCTGGGCGCATCACGCCAACGTAGCCCGTTCCGATTGACGAAGCTGATCTCGCTCGAAAGTCGACGATCATCGCCATACGGCTTCCCGTGGATCTGGGGAAATACGGCGATAGCCGCGCCACCTGCTTCTCCGTCAGCCAATACAGGCGCCATACTCAGTCTCCTCACTGAGCCTGGAGCAGAAGGCGTGCAAACCACAATCACATCGCGGCCTGCCAATCAATGGGTCCTGAGCCTAATCACAGCCGCGGAAAGTAGAGGGCACCTCACTGGCTCTGGACAAGTCTCACGCTTAGGCTATTCTCATCCAATCGCTGTCGCAAAAACACCAGATCTTTACCCCTACCTACAATTTGATCGGTTTGGTCAGCCCCGCTCACCGTGAATCGGGCCATCTGCTGGCGGATAGGAACGGACATCCTCGATACGAAAAGTATCACGCTCGGTCACCGGAGCGTCGCGTTCGGTGACAAGTCCGTTACGGTCAGTCATAGGAGCAGAGTAGGACGGCGGAGCGGGAGCGAGAGCTACAGCACAGGTTTCGCCTGCAGCTTCCATCGCTTTGCGTATCCGACGATCTTGCCTCATGACCTCACAAGCAGATGCAGTTTTATCAAGAGCCGCCATTTGCGTGGCAAGCAGAATACGCTGACAGGTTTTTAGCCCGAACGGAATTCCCAGCGCCGCACCAAACGACGGACCGGATGCGCCGCCCGACAAGCCAGCGCCACAGGACGAAATCATGGTTGGCGCAATTGCAGGGGGAGTGTTGCGGCGGAATGTATCTCCCCCAACCGTCACCGACTGACTGCTATTCGTACTTCCCTCTCCGCCAACGGAAACGCTGTTTGATCCGCCGTTCCCCATACTCGATCCATCGGAACTGTATGTACCATTATTAGTGGTGGTTACGGCGTCACCAGCAACGTTATTGGTAACCGTATCATTCGTTTGCGTATATGTATCGGTGTTGACTGTATTAGTGTCTTGCTGAATATCATAAATAGTATTAGTTTGCGCCACTGCCGGCGTTGCCAATAATACGAAAAAAGCGGCCCATGCGTATTTCATTATCAATCTTCCTTAGAAAAACAGGAAATTGTAAAAATTACTATATTCTTTCTTCAACAAAAATTGAGATGCAAGGAATTCAGACAAACAACCCCGGCGAATAATCACCCAAATTTATTGACCCGGATTCAGTATTTATTTCGTTAAAAATAAATAACAACCATCGATCATATGGACGCTAAAAATATTCGTTGCCATTTCGAAATTTAAATCATTTTCGATAACGAACATTTTTCCTTCACTACTTTTATATTACTAACCGGCACAAAAGCCTCGTATCCCCAAACTTTCAAGTGCGCTTTTCGTTTCAAACAATTGAATATCTTGTCAAAAGTTCCCAGTACGATCTTTCAGTTGACCCAAAATAAATCAAATTGGAAAGACTCGATGAGTCTTCGAGTGGCTCTATGAAACCTGGCAATACCAAGGCGCGTTGATCATGAGCCATGGGTCCATTGAGGCCGTCCGATGGACATGATGCGCAAAGGCTGATTGACGCGTAGATTCATTACGCGGCGAGGCAGAGGCGGGTGCAGACCAGTTTGATGGCGGCGAGATAATTGGCGGGATCCT
>NZ_JAIQCI010000029.1 GCF_022378335.1 Croceicoccus hydrothermalis | reverse complement strand
TTCCTTCGTCACTACGACGAGACCCAAATCCTCCTTAATCTACAACCGTAAATCTGTGCCATTGGTGCTGACGGCGAACAGCGCCGATGCCCATCCGAGCGATTACCCGACGGTTCGTGCGGTCGAGTTCATGGCGAATTATCTGGCTCGGCGAACGGATGGCCGGCTGAATATTAAGGTGTTCGCGGGCGGCCAGCTCGGCAATGAAACCGACACGCTGGAAATCACGAGTTTCGGCGGCATCGATTTCAGCCGGGTCAATTTCGCCCCGCTCAATTCCATCGAACCGATGACGATCCCCTTTTCGCTGCCCTTCGTGTTCGAATCGGTCGATCACATGCGCCGGGTCGTCGACAGCCCGATTGGCGACCGCGTTCTGGCGGCAATGGAACCGCATGATCTCATCGGGCTGGCAATCTACGATTCGGGCGCGCGCAACTTTTACAATTCGCGGCGCGCGATTCGGACGCCGGCGGACATGGGCGGGCTGAAAATCCGTGTGCCGGCCTCGGACCTCTATATCGCGATGGTCAATGCGCTTGGCGCCAATGCGGTCCCGATACCCTTCGGGGAGATCTATCAATCGCTGGCGCAAGGGGTGATCGACGGGGCGGAAAACAACTGGCCGACTTTCGTGGGCGAACGCCATTACGAAGTCGCGAACTACCTCAGCCTCACGGAACATCTGCTCACGCCCGAAATGCTGGTGATGAGCAAGCCGAGCTACGACGCGCTTTCTGCGGCACACCGCGCTCTCATCCGGGAGGCGGCGAAGGCATCTGTGTTCGAGATGCGGCGACTGTGGGACACGAGGGTGCGAGAGGCACGCGACGCGGTCGCCGCATCCGGCGTATCGGTCAATGCGGTGGACAAGGCGCCATTTGCGGCCCTGATGCGGCCGGTCTGGGATCAGTTCATCACCACGCCTGCTCAGCGATCCGTCGTGCAGGGTATTCTTCGGATGGGGGGGAACGGCGGATGACGGCGATATTTTCACGCGCGCTGATCGCCTTCGGTTCGATCGGCTTGCTTGCCATGACACTTATCATCGGGTGGCAGGTGTTCGGACGCTTTGTCCTGAATTCGAGCCCGTCCTGGACCGAACAGGCCTCGCTCATCCTGATGATCTGGTATGTGATGTTTGCATCGGCGGCGGGTGTCTATGAAGGGTTTCACATCCGCATCGCCATTCTTGAGGAAAAGCTTGGCGAAAGGGCGCGGCCCTTGTTGCGTTTGGTGGCGGTGGTGGTGGCGTCGGTCGGTATCGTGCTGCTGATCTATGGCACGCAACTGTGTTGGGCGGTGCGCGCGAATGTCGTTCCCTCGCTCGGTATCAGCCGCTCCGCCGCTTATGTTCCATTGCCGATTTCCGGAATTCTCATGGTCGTTTTCGCCCTGCCGCAGATCCTTACGGGTCGGCACGGCGCCGCCGCAAGGGATGAAGGGGCGGCGGACTGATGGAGCTTCTTGTCCTTTTCGGCGCGCTTTTTGTTCTCCTGTTCATCGGGGTGCCGGTGGCGTTCTCGCTGCTGACCGCGTCGCTTGCCTGTTTCGCCGTCATGGGCATCCCCCCCATCGTCGCGGTTCAACGGGTCGCATCCGGCATCAGCGTCTTTACGCTGATGGCGATCCCCTTTTTCATCTTTGCGGGCGATCTGATGTATCGCGCGGGCATCGCGGACAGGCTCGTTCGCGTCGCGGATGCGGCGATCGGCCGGGTGACGGGCGGGCTTGGCATCGTCAATGTCGGTGCCTCGATGATGTTCGGTGCCGTGTCGGGGTCTGCCATCGCGAGCGCATCCGCAATCGGTTCCAGCATGGTACCCTTGATGAAGGACAAGGGTTATCCCGGCGATTACGCCGTGAATGTCACCGTGACCGCCGCGATCGTCGGCCTGCTCATTCCGCCGTCGCACAACATGATCATCTATTCGGCGGCATCGGGCATCGGCGTGTCGATCGGCGAACTTTTCCTCGCCGGGGTCGTGCCGGGGGTTCTGACCGGGCTGATGCTGATGCTCGTCGCCTGGATTGTGGCGAAACGGCGCAAGCTGCCGACGGGGCGCTTTCCCGGATGGCGCGAATTCATCCGCGCGGCCGCATTCGCCATCCCGGGGCTGATGACCGCGATCATCATCATGGGCGGGATATTGAGCGGGTTTTTCACCCCGACCGAAAGTTCGGCCATTGCGGTCATCTATACGATGCTGATCGGGACATTGGTCTATCGCGGCCTGGGGTGGCGCGGGACGTGGGACGCGGCGCAGAAATCGGTGCGCACCGCCGCCATGGTGCTTTTCATTATCGCGGCGGCGACCGCATTCGGTTTCGCGCTCGCATTGCTGGAGGTGCCGGCCGCGCTTGCCGCGCTTATCGGCGTGCTGACGCAGGATCCCATCGTCACCTTGCTGATCATCAACGTGATGCTGCTCGCGCTGGGCACGTTCATGGACATGGCGCCGTTGATCGTCATCACGACGCCCATCTTCCTGCCGGTTGCGATGGGCATGGGCGTCGACCCCGTCCATTTCGGCATCATCATGATGCTGAATCTCGGGATCGGGCTGGTGACACCCCCTGTCGGTTCGGTGCTGTTCGTCGGTTCGGCGGTGGGGAAGATACCGGTGACGACGCTCGTAAAGACGATCTGGCCGTTCTATCTGACCTTGCTGGGTGCCTTGTTGCTGACGACCTATGTGCCGGCGCTTTCGCTGTGGTTGCCGGCGGTCTGGTCCTGATCCGTCAAAGCGTGACGCCGCGTTTCCATATCGCGATGACCCGCTGACCGGAATGTTCGGCGCGTGTTTGCTGTCCGCTTGCGACCTTCAGCAGATAATCTGCGAAATCATGCGTCGTCGTCTCGTCGCCCGCGTTCAGCATGCGGCTGGCGTCGAAATCGATCCAGCCCGATTTTTCACGGGCAAGCCGCGCATTGGACGCGACCTTGACCGTAGGGACCGGAAAGCCAAGCGGCGTCCCCCGTCCGGTGGTAAAGAGGATGAGCGTGGCACCAGCCGCGGCAAGGGCGGTCGACGACACCGCATCGTTCCCCGGTGCCTCCAACAGGGTCAGGCCCGGCAACGTCGCCTGCCCACCATAATCGATCACATCGACAAGAGGTACATCCCCACCTTTCTGCACCGCGCCGAGCGATTTTTCCTCCAGCGTGGTGATCCCGCCTGCGATATTTCCGGGCGAGGGATTTTCGGACACGGGCTGACCTTGATCGAGGAAATATCGTTTGAAACGGTTGAGCAGGCCGGTCGCGCGTGCGTGGACGTCCACGGTCACGGCGCGTGCAATAAGCGCGTTTTCCGCACCGAAAATTTCGGGAATTTCGGTAAGGATAAGCTTTCCGCCACTTTGCCCGAGCCGGTCGCTGAACCGGCCGAGGAGCGGGTTTGCCGTCAATCCCGAAAGCGCGTCCGATCCGCCGCATTTCAATCCGACGGTAAGCGCGCTCGCAGGCGCTTTCGTTCGGGACGATGGCGCAAGCTCTTCGGCCAGTTCGCCGATCAACCCCATCAGACATTCGCGTTCATCACCTGGATCCTGCGCCAGCATCGCGCGTAACTTGTACCGGCTGCGTTCCGGAACCCGGTCGATCAACGCGTCGAGCTGATTGCTCTCACACCCAAGCCCGACCAGAACCACGCCGCCGGCATTGGGATTGTCGCACAGCGCCGCAAGAAGATCGCGCGTCCCATCGAGATCGTCACCCAGTTGCGAGCAGCCGTGCGGATGTCCGAACCCCACGACCGCATCCACGGCATTGCGATGCAGATCGTTCGCCTCGCGTGCGACCATCTCGACCAGCGGCGTAACGCAGCCGACCGTAGGCAGTATCCAGATTTCGTTGCGGGTTGCGAACCGTCCGTCCGGCCGGGCATATCCGTACCAGCTGTCGAGCGATGCGAGTGCGTCCTGCCCCGCGATATGCTCGTAATCGCCATAGTCGACTTCGCCACGCAGCGCGGTCGACAAATTGTGCGAATGGACATGTGCGCCGGCGCGAATCGCCTCGCTGGCAAACCCGATCCTTTCGCCATAACGAAGCACTGCGTCGCCCGCGCAATGGTCGCGCAGCGCGAATTTATGGCCGGCGGCGATTGGTTCCCGCAATCGCAAGCAGGTCTTGCCGACGGTGATTTCCTCATGCGCGGCAAGATCGCGAAGAGCCACGGCCACGGTATCCCGCGGATGGGATGCCCATGCGGGAGGCAGTGCCGCGGCATTGTCCGGTTGGGAAATTGCTTTCATGCAGATGTCATCCTGGCTCATCGCTGCCGCAGGGTTCACCCGCCTGAACAAGTGACCGGGGGTTATGACACCGGTTACCATATGGCGCTTGCGACGGGCAAGCATGTCGCGGCGAAAGAAGGGGGATGACCAAGCCGTCGATGCTGCACGAAGGCCGTCCTCTTTTTGTCCGATTGCGAGCATCGCCAGGGGGGAAGCGAAGGTCACGTGGGGCGAGACAGCGTTCGTTTGAGGCGGGTGAAAAGAGCGTGTGGTTGTGAGCCGTTCTTCCGACATAATGCCGAAGCGTCCCGCGGGGCTCGAAACATTCGCCCGTCATCGGGAATGATAAGGGCCAACAATCCCTATTATGAAACGAACGATCGGACGTTTAAGGATTTGGGCTCCGTCGATCGCGGGGCGGATCCGCACGGGGCATTCCGCTTCTCGTTTCATCCGATCGGGCATGTCGGCGCGTTCGGCGCCTTGCGATGGGGCCGGGCCATGTTGCCCTTTGCTGCGGCCCTGCTAGACAGCGCGGCACGCATTTTTGCCGATGATGATGAAAGATACGATGCCCGATATTGATCAGCTGCGCGCCGATGCAATGGCGCAGATTGCCGCGTCCCGGACTCTCGACACGCTGGACGGTGTACGGGTTGCGTTTCTGGGCAAGCAGGGCAGCATCTCGCTGCTGATGAAGACGCTGGGCAAGATGACGCCCGAGGAACGGCAGGTCGAAGGGCCGAAACTGAACGGCCTGCGCGCAGAGGTGACTGACGCGGTCGCGGCGCGCAAGGCCGCGTTGGAGCAGGAGGCGCTCGACGCGAAGCTTGCGGGCGAGACGATCGATCTGTCGCTGCCTGCCGCCGATGCGCCCGCCGGTTCGGTTCACCCGGTCAGCCAGGCGATGGACGAGCTGGCCGAGATTTTCGCCGACCTTGGCTTTGCCGTCGCGACCGGTCCGGAGATCGAGGACGACTGGCACAATTTCACCGCGCTCAACATGCCGGACACGCACCCCGCCCGCGCGATGCATGACACGTTCTATTTCCCGGACAAGGATGACGAAGGGCGCGCGATGCTGCTGCGCACCCATACCTCGCCGGTGCAGATCCGGTCCATGGTCGAAGGCGGCGCACCGGTGCGCATCATCGCGCCGGGCCGCACCTATCGGTCGGACAGCGATGCCACCCACACGCCCATGTTCCATCAGGTCGAGGGGCTGGTCATCGACCGGAACATTCACATGGGGCATTTGAAATGGACGCTGGAAACCTTTCTGAAAGCGTTTTTCGAACGGGACGATATCGTGCTGCGCCTGCGGCCGAGCTATTTTCCCTTCACCGAACCGTCGGCGGAGGTCGATGTCGGCTATAGCCACGAAAAGGGCCGCCGCATCATCGGCGGGTCGGGCGACGAGCCGGGTCATGGCTGGATGGAAGTGTTGGGCAGCGGGATGGTCAATCGCCGGGTGATTGCGGCCTGCGGGCTGGACCCAGACGAATGGCAGGGGTTCGCATTCGGCTGCGGAATCGACCGGCTGGCGATGCTGAAATACGGGATGGATGATTTGCGCGCGTTTTTCGATGGCGATCTGCGCTGGCTGAAGCATTACGGATTCGCGGCGCTCGACGTGCCGACGCTGTCCGGCGGCGTGGGAGTGGCGGCATGAAGTTCTCGCTTTCCTGGTTGAAGGATCACCTCGACACCGATGCGACCGTCGATGAAATCGCGGCGAAGCTGACCGCGATCGGGCTGGAGATCGAAGGCGTGGAAAACCCGGCCGAGGATCTGGCCGGCTTTCGCGTGGCGCGTGTTCTGACGGCGGAAAAACATCCCGATGCGGACAAGCTG
This sequence comes from Croceicoccus hydrothermalis, assembly GCF_022378335.1. Lineage (GTDB taxonomy): Bacteria > Pseudomonadota > Alphaproteobacteria > Sphingomonadales > Sphingomonadaceae > Croceicoccus > Croceicoccus hydrothermalis. The sequence continues at coordinate 50,133 of NZ_JAIQCI010000029.1, read as the reverse complement.
CAGGTGCTTTCGGTCGACAGCGGCGATGGCCAGCCGCTCACCGTGGTCTGCGGCGCGCCGAACGCGCGGGCGGGGCTGGTCGGCGTGCTGGGTTTGCCCGGCGCCGTGGTGCCGTCGAACGGCATGGAAATGCGCAAGGCTGCGATTCGCGGCGTCGAATCGAACGGCATGATGTGTTCGGCGCGCGAACTCGACATGGGGCAGGATCACGACGGCATCATCGAATTGCCGTCCGACGCGCCCGTCGGCACGGACTATGCCGATTATGCGGGGCTCGACGATCCGGTCTTCGACGTGGCGATCACGCCCAACCGGCCCGACTGCATGGGCGTTTACGGCATCGCGCGCGACCTGGCCGCGGCGGGGCTGGGCACGTTGAAGCGGCTCGATGCCGCGCCGGTTGCGGGCGACGGGCCGTGTCCGGTGGACATCCGGATCGAGGATCGCGACGGCTGCCCCGCGTTTTACGCGCGTGCGATTCGCGGTGTAACCAATGGCGCCAGCCCGGACTGGATGCAGGCGCGGCTCAAATCCGCAGGGCAGCGGCCGATTTCGGCGCTGGTCGACATTACCAATTACGTGATGCTGACCTATGGCCGGCCCAGCCACGCCTATGATCTGGCGAAACTGTCGGGTGCGGTCACGGCGCGGCGGGCGAGGGATGGGGAAACCGTCACCGCGCTCAATGAAAAGGAATACACGCTCGACGATACGATGCTGGTCATCGCGGACGAGGCCGGCGTGCACGATATCGCGGGCATCATGGGGGGCGAGCATTCGTCCTGCACCGATGCGACGACGGACATATTGCTGGAGGTTGCCTATTTCGATCCGGTGTGCATCGCGCTCACGGGCCGCAAGCTCAATCTCAGCAGCGATGCGCGCAGCCGGTTCGAGCGCGGTATCGACCCTGGTTTCGTGAATGACGGGCTGGAGCTTCTGACCCGGCTGATCCTCGACATTTGTGGGGGGGAGGCGAGCGAGGTGCGCCATGTGGGGGCACCGCCCGCCGCGGACAAGACGGTCGCTTTCGATCCCGCACTGACCCGTTCGCTGGGCGGGATGGATGTTCCGGAACCGACACAACGGGACATTCTGGAGCGGCTGGGCTTTGTGGTGACCGAGACGCAGGACCACTGGATCGTGGCAGTGCCGGGATGGCGCCCCGACGTCGATGGAGCCCCCGATCTGGTCGAGGAGGTCATTCGCATTCACGGGCTGGACGCGATTCCCTCGGTCGCGCTCGACCGGGCCGAAGGCGTCGCGCAGCCCACGGTCACGCCCGAGCAGGCGCGCGAACGGCGCGTCCGGCGCGCGGCGGCGGCGCGAGGAAACCACGAAGCGGTGACCTGGTCCTTCCTCCCCATTCCGGCGGCGCAAGCCTTCGGGGACGGGGAACCGTGGATGCTCGCCAATCCGATCAGCGAGGACATGAAAGCGATGCGCCCCTCGCTCATCCCCGGCCTGTTGATGGCGGCGCAGCGGAACATGGCGCGCGGCGCGGACAGCGTGCGGCTGTTCGAGATCGGTCGCCGCTATCTTCGCGGCAAGGGCGGGGCGAGCGACGAACGGCTGACGCTCGGCCTCGTCATGGCGGGGGAGAAATCCCCGCGCGGCTGGCAAGCGGGCAAGGCGCAGCCGTTCGATGCCTTCGATGCAAAGGCGGAGGCGGTGGCCCTGCTCGACGCGGCGGGCGCGCCGGTCGAAAACCTGCAGGTCATGGGCGAGGCGGGCGAGCAATTCCATCCCGGGCAGTCGGCGACGCTGCGGCTCGGGCCGAAGAACGTGCTCGCCCGGTTCGGAACGCTGCATCCGCGGATTGCGAAGCAGTTCGATATGGGCGGTGCGGTCATGGCGGTGGAAATCTTCCTCGATGCGATCCCGGCGAAGAAGGGGGAGCGCCGCTTCACCCGCGCGTCCTATGCCCCGCCCGCGCTGCAATCGGTGATGCGCGATTTCGCGTTCCTGGTACCGGACGATGTCGCCGCCGGCGATCTGGTCAAGGCGGTCAGGGGGGCGGACAAGAGGCATATCGTCGATGCCCGCATTTTCGACGAATTTCGCGGGGCCGGAGTTGCCGAGGGACACAAATCGATCGCGGTCGAGGTCGTACTCCAGCCGCAACGCAGCAGTTTCACCGAAGACGATTTGAAAGCGATCAGCGATGCCATTGTTGCGGCGGCGGCAAAGCGCAGCGCGATATTGAGAGGCTGAGATGACGAAAACGGTTTTGATTACGGGTACGACGGCGGGCATCGGCGAGGCTGCGGCCCGAACCTTTGTCGGCGCAGGTTGGCAGGTCATCGCCACCGGGCGGCGGCAGGATCGGCTCGATGCGCTGGCCCGCGATCTGGGAGAGGCTGTTTTGCCGCTGGCCTTCGACATTCGCGATGCCAAGGCACGCGATGCGGCGATTGCCGGCTTGCCCGAACGGTTCGCAGGGGTCGATCTGCTCATCAACAATGCCGGGCTGGCGCTTGGGTCCGGACCGGCGGTCGAGGCGGATCTGTCCGACTGGCACACGATGATCGAGACGAACGTGACTGCGCTGGTCGGGTTGACGCATCGGTTGCTGCCGCTGCTGATCGAACGCAAGGGGGCGATCATCAACCTGTCGAGCGTGGCGGGCAATTATCCCTATCCCGGCGGCAACGTATATGGCGGGACGAAGGCGTTCGTGACGCAATTCTCGCTGGGTCTGCGGGCCGATCTGCACGGGACCGGGGTGCGCGTCACCAATATCGAGCCTGGCATGGTCGACACCGAATTCACTTTCGTGCGCAACGGCGGCGACAAGGAAGCGGCCGATGCATTCTATCGCGGTGCGGATCCGATGACCGGCGGCGATATTGCCGAAACCATGTTGTGGGTGGCGCAGTTGCCGCCGCATCTCAACATCAACCGGCTCGAACTGATGCCGGTCACGCAAAGCTTCAACGGTTTCAACATCGCCCGCGACGAAGGCTGAGACCCGCAAGCGCGATACGCGATATTGCTACCATGCGCCCGCGCCCCTAAGGCGCGGGGCATGACAGCCATTCCGCAGCGGCGCACATTCGCCATCATCTCCCACCCCGACGCGGGCAAGACCACGCTTACCGAAAAGCTGCTGCTCACTGGCGGCGCGATCCACTTGGCCGGTGAGGTCAAGGCGCGCGGGCAGGCACGGCGCGCCCGCTCCGACTGGATGAAGATCGAGCAGCAGCGCGGCATCTCCGTGACGAGCTCTGTCATGACGTTCGAGCGGAAGGATGCAGACGGCAACGTCATCACCTTCAACCTGCTCGACACGCCGGGGCACGAAGATTTTTCCGAGGATACCTATCGCACGCTGACCGCCGTCGATTCCGCCATCATGGTGATCGACGCCGCCAAGGGTATCGAGCCGCAGACCCGCAAGCTGTTCGAGGTGTGCCGGCTTCGATCGGTGCCCATCATCACCTTCGTCAACAAGGTCGATCGCGAAGGGCGCGAACCGTTCGAACTGCTCGATGAGGTGGCGGACATGCTCGCGCTCGACGTGTGTCCGATGAGCTGGCCCATCGGCACCGGCGGCCGGTTCGAGGGCGTGCTGGATTTCGCGAGCGGGGAAGCGGCGCGCCCCGAAGGACCGTCGAAGGAATTCCTCGGCAAGCGCGACGCCGATCCCGAAATGCCCGAGGAATTCGCAGAGCAGGCGGAGCTGGCGCAGATCGGCTATCCCGAATTCGATATCGACGCCTATCGCGGCGGCGACCTGACGCCGGTCTATTTCGGATCGGCGCTCAAGAATTTCGGCGTGACCGAACTGATCGAGGCGATCAGTGCCTTCGCCCCGCCGCCCCGGCCCCAGCCGACCGACGCGGGCGAGGTGGCCCCCACCCGCGACGAGGTTTCGGGCTTCATCTTCAAGGTGCAGGCGAACATGGATCCGCAGCATCGCGATCGCATCGCCTTCATGCGGATGGTGTCGGGCACGTTCAAACGCGGCATGAAACTGACGCCGAGCGGGCTGGGCAAGCCGATCGCGGTGCATTCGCCGATCATGTTCTTTGCGCAGGATCGCGAAATTGCCGATGCCGCCTTTCCCGGCGACATCATCGGCATTCCCAATCACGGCACGTTGCGCGTGGGCGATACGCTGTCGGAGAAGAACGACATCCGTTTTACCGGCCTGCCCAATTTCGCGCCCGAAATCCTGCGCCGCGTGATCCTGAAGGATCCGACCAAGACGAAGCAATTGCGAAAGGCGCTCGACGATCTGTCGGAGGAAGGCGTGATCCAGGTGTTCTACCCGGAGCTTGGCGGTCAGTGGATCATCGGCGTGGTCGGGCAATTGCAGCTCGAGGTGCTCGTGTCCCGGCTGGAGGCGGAATACAAGGTCGAGGCAATGCTGGAACCGGCGCCGTTCGACACCGCACGCTGGATCCGCGGCGATGAAAAGGCGCTCGACGAGTTTGAAAAATACAACCGCGCCAATCTGGCGAAGGACCGCGATGGCGACTTCGTGTTCATGGCGAAATCGGCATGGGATGTCGGCTATCAGCAGGAACGCAATCCAGATCTGACCTTTTCCGCTACGAAGGAGCGTTAGGCCAGCCGTGCAGTTGAAATTCGCCAGCTATAACATTCACAAGGCGGTCGGGCTGGATCGGCGCCGCGATCCGGATCGCATTCTGGCAGTGCTGCACGAAATCGACGCGGACATCGTCGCGCTTCAGGAATGCGACCGGCGTTTCGGCACGCGGGAGAGCGTTCTGCCGCGCGCGCGGGTGGAGGATTCGCCCTATCGCACGGTCCCGCTCGACACCCGGCCGCTGTCGATGGGCTGGCACGGGAATGGCTTTCTCGTGCGGAAGGGCGTGGAGGTGATAGAGGCGGCCACGATCGCGCTTCCCACGCTGGAGCCGCGCGGTGCGATCCGGCTCGATGCGGTGATCGACGGGCAGCGCGTTCGGGTGGTGGGCATGCATCTCGACCTGTCGGGCCTGCGCCGGAGGCATCAGGCAGAAGCGGTGCTCGCCCATCTCGGCGGGTGTGAGGAATGCCCGACCGTGTTGATGGGCGATACCAATGAATGGGCCGGGCGCGGCGGTGTATTCCGTGTGTTCGACGGCGACTGGACCGTGCTCGACAGCGGGCGCAGCTTTCCCGCGCGCCGCCCGCTTGCCCGGCTCGACCGGATCATCACCTCGCCCGAATGGGAGTGCGTGGAAACAGGGGTGCATCATTCCGCGCTCGCCTCGCGCGCGTCGGATCATCTGCCCGTATGGGCGCGACTGAATTGCAGGGATGACGCCAGCCCTGCCTAAAATCTGGGCAGGTGAGGCGCCATGCTCAAATGAGAGGCGCCTGATTTAACCATTCTTTTACCGCCGTTTCGCGCAACACCCTGTTTTCTCGGCATAGTCCGTTACTGGCACGCGCCTTGCTATGTGGAGGGGAGCCGGCGACGGGCCGGTCGAGCAATCGAGGGGGATAGGCGTGAAATTCATCATTGCCATCATCAAGCCGTTCAAGCTGGATGAGGTGCGCGAGGCGCTGAGCGGCATCGGCGTCGCCGGCATGACCGTGTCGGAGGTAAAGGGATTCGGCCGCCAGAAAGGGCAGACCGAAATTTACCGCGGTGCGGAATATTCGACCAACATGCTTCCGAAGGTGAAGCTGGAAATCGCGGCCGCCGATACGCTCGCGCCGCAGATCGTCGAAACGATTCAGCAGGTCGCAAGCACCGATTCCATCGGCGATGGCAAACTCTTCGTCCTCGATCTTGCCGCCGCCACGCGCATCCGCACGGGCGAATCCGGCGACACCGCGCTTTGAAACAGGGGGTTTCGAACATGTATCGGATCTATGCAAAACTGGGCGCAGCCGGGATCGCTGCGGCCGCCGTGGCCGCGCCGCTCGCCGCTTTCGCCCAACAGGGCAGCGCCGAGGCGGCCGAAGCCGTCGCCGTGGGCGGGGGCACCGCCTACATCCTCAACACCTTGCTGTTCCTGATTGGCGGGTTCCTCGTCATGTGGATGGCGGCGGGTTTCGCGATGCTGGAGGCCGGGCTCGTCCGCACGAAGAACGTGTCGATGCAGTGCCTCAAGAATATCGCGCTCTATGCCATTGCCGGGATCATGTTCTGGTTCATCGGTTACAACATCGCCTATCCGGGGGATTTCAACGGCTATTTCGGCCTTTCGGGGATTATCTATCCCATGCAGGGCGTCGGTGACGCCGATGTCGAAACAGGTTACTCGGTCGCGTCCGACTGGTTTTTCCAGATGGTGTTCTGCGCCACGACCGCCTCAATCGTTTCGGGCACGCTGGCCGAACGAATCAAGCTGTGGCCGTTCTTGCTGTTCACCGTAATCCTGACCGGGATCATCTATCCCACCGTCGTGAGCTGGGAATGGGGGGCAGGCTTCCTCGATCAGATGGGCTTCTCCGATTTCGCCGGCTCGACGCTGGTGCACTCAACCGGGGGCTGGGCGGCATTGACCGGGGCGTTGATCCTGGGTGCGCGGCTTGGCCGATATGGCGCTGATGGCAGGGTCATGGTCTTCCCCGGCACGAACATCCCGCTCGCCACGCTCGGCACTTTCATCCTCTGGCTCGGCTGGTTCGGTTTCAACGGCGCGTCGCAGCTTGCCATGGGAACGGTCGGCGACGTATCCGACGTGTCGAAAATCTTCGTGAACACCAACATGTCGGCCTGTGCCGGTGTGGTCACCGCGATTATCCTCACACAGGTACTGTACAAGAAAGTCGATGTGACCATGGCGCTCAACGGTGCGTTGGCCGGTCTGGTGTCGATTACGGCCGAGCCGCTCACGCCGAGCGTGCCAGCCGCGCTCTTCATCGGTGCCATTGGCGGCGCGCTCGTGGTGGCGGTGGTTCCGCTTCTCGACAAGCTGAAGATCGACGATGTCGTCGGTGCCATTCCCGTCCACCTGTGTGCGGGCATCTGGGGCACGCTGATCGTGCCGCTGACCAATGGCGATGTGCCGTTCATGGCGCAGCTCATCGGGGTGGCCGCCACCGGCGTGTTCGTCTCGATTGCCAGCGCCATCGTGTGGTTCGCGCTGAAGTTCACGGTTGGCCTGCGCCCGACCGAAGAGGAAGAGATGCTCGGCCTCGACCGTGTCGAGGTGGGCGTCGATGCCTATCCGGAATTCGTCAATCGCTAAGGCGCTGACATCCTTCTTGGCGGGGCGGGGCTTTCTCCTCTCCTCACCCCTCTCCGCCTCCACGCGTTCCTCCTGTGAACGCAACTCGGGCCGGAAGCATTGCGCTTCCGGCCTCTTTTTTGCACATCGTGCAGGGCTTGCGATATTGTCGCCGCGCGGTCAGAACCGGTGTCCCGCATCCAAGGCCAGGCAAAAGGCGCAGACCATGAAATATATCATCGCCATCATAAAGCCGCACAAGCTGGAGGAGGTGCGGTCCGCGCTTGCCGACCTGGGCATCGCGGGCATGACCGTGAGTGAGGTTAAGGGCTTCGGCAGGCAGAAGGGCCAGACCGAAATCTATCGCGGGGCGGAATATGCGGTGAACATGGTGCCAAAGGTCAAGCTTGAGATCGCGACCGACGATATGCTTGGCGAGCGGGTGGTCGAGACGATACAGTCCGTCGCCAGCACGCAGGCGATCGGAGACGGCAAAATCTTTGTCCTCGATCTGGCTGAGGCAGTTCGGATCCGTACGAACGAGACTGGCAGCAACGCCCTTTAGATCAGGTCACCCTTCTGTACGACCGGCGGAGAGCATGTCGATCATCTGACGGATTGGCGACACGTCATAGCCGGCCTGTGCGGCCTTCGATGCGATTACCGCCGGCGGATCGCCGCGTTTCGCGGCGGCAAGCGCCCACAGCATCGTCGAACGCGTGCCCGACCGACAATAGGCCAGCACCGGCCCCTCGGCATCCGCGAGAGCGGTCAGCATGGCATCCACCTGACCCTGTCCGATGCCCGCATGCGTGACGGGGATCGCGACATAGTTCAGACCGCTGGAGCGGGCTTCGCTGGCGATGGCATCGCCTTCGGGCTGATCAGCATCCTCGCCGTCGGGGCGGTTGTTGACGATGGTGGTGATGCCAAGTTTTGCGGCAGCGGCGATTTCGTCCGCCGCAATCTGCGGACTGGCGTAGAAATTGTCGTCGATCTTGCGAAACTGATTCATGCGATTTCCTGTTCAGCGGTGCCGTTTTTGAGGCGGCGATTGCGTTGGACCATGTTCAGCACCTCGACCGCGACGGAAAAGCCCATGGCCGCATAGATATATCCCTTGGGCACATGAAACCCGAAACCATCGGCGATGAGCACCAACCCGATCATCACGAGGAAGGACAAGGCGAGCATCACAAGGGTCGGATTGTTCTCGATAAAGCGCGCGAGCGGATCTGCCGCGACCAGCATGATGCCGACGGTGATGACGACAGCTGTCACCATGATGGGGATTTCATCGGTCATGCCGACCGCGGTAAGGATCGAATCGATGGAAAACACCAAGTCGAGGGCAATGATTTGAACGATGGCGGCGGTGAAAGTGAGCTCCGCCGCGCCCTTCGTCTTGTCCAGCAGATCGCCCGAATTGTCTTCGGGCTCCATGTTGTGGTGAATTTCCTTGGTCGCTTTCCAGAGGAGGAAAAGCCCACCTGTCAGCAGGATAAGATCGCGGCCCGAGAACGCGGTTTCGAAGGTCGGCTGTCCATGCGGGCCGGGGGTGCCGCGCAGGCCGAGATCGAACAGCGGGGTTTGCAAGGTCACGAGCCAGCCGATGAGCATCAGCAAACCGATTCGCATGACCAGCGCCAGAATAAGGCCGATGCGGCGGGCCTTTTGCTGTTGTCCGGCCGGCAACTTATTGGACAGGATCGCGATGAAAACGAGGTTGTCGATACCGAGCACGACCTCGAGCACGACGAGCGTCAGCAGCGCGGCCCAGGCAGACGGATCGGAGAGAAGAGAAATAATATCCACTGCTTGTCCCTGCCAATATGCGATAATTTGCGCAAGGCGACGATGGCATGCGCGCATTGAAAATTTCGCGGGCGATCGCCGTGCTGCACAAGGATTGCCGATCTTATGCGCAAATCATTCGCTATTGGTTCCAAAATGCTTTATAAAAAGAAAGTCAGTGGAAATCCCTCATCAACGATGCGGGGTCCGATCGCATGGCGTGCCCCGTCCGCTCGTCATGCGATAATAGGCGTAGGGCGCGATTTGGGAATGTTTTCGGTTTATGGGTTTTGATAAAGGTCGGCGCGGCAGGGGTCGCGACAAGCGCGAAGGTTTTGGCGAAGACAGCTACGACCCGTTCTCGCAGGGCGGCGGTTTCGGGGGAGACCGCGGCGGCTTTGGCCATGATCGCGGGGGCGGTTTCGGTCAGGATCGCGGCTATGGCGATCGCGGCGGCTTTGGCAATGACCGCGGCGGCTTTGGCAATGACCGCGGGGGATTCGGCAATGACCGCGGCGGCGGCGGCGGCGGCGGCGGCGGCTTCCGCGGCGGTGGCGGCGGCGGCCGTATGCCCGCGCAAGTGGTCGGCACGGGCCGTGGCACCGTCAAGTTCTTCAATTCCCAGAAAGGTTTTGGCTTCATCCAGCGCGACGATGGCGGCGAAGATGTGTTCATCCACATCAGCGCGGTCGAGCGTGCCGGCCTCGAAGGGCTTGGCGAAGGGCAGGAGCTGGAATTCAACCTTGTCGATCGCGGCGGCAAGGTTTCGGCAGCCGATATTCAGGTCGTCGGCGACATCGTGCCTCCCAGTGCGGGCGGTCCTGCCAAGCGTGAAGCGCCGCAGCGCGAGCTGACCGGCGAAAAGGCGACGGGCACGGTCAAGTTCTTCAACTCGATGAAGGGCTTCGGCTTCATCACCCGCGACGATGGCGCGGCCGATGCTTTCGTTCACATCAGCGCAGTGGAGCGCTCGGGTCTTCGCGAACTGAACGAAGGTGATCGGGTGGAATTCGACCTCGAAGTCGACCGCCGCGGCAAGCATTCGGCCGTGAATCTGGTCCCCGTTCAGGGTTGATCGAAAGCGCTCGCGTGCAGGGTTTGACCCCGCGCTTGCGACAATCTAGAGAATTGCAAATGGCGGCGCCGGTAGGTGTCGCCATTTGTCGTTTCTGAAATTGCCGGGCCCGACGCGGGTCCCGGCATCGGAATACAAGCCAGAAGTGTCATACAAGGAAGCCAAGTCATGTCGATCACCCCGTTGATGCCCGTCTACCCGCGCTGTGACGTGCGTCCGGTACGTGGTGACAATTGCCATCTGGTTTCGGAGGATGGGCGGCGCTTCCTTGATTTCGCCAGCGGGATCGCCGTGAACCTGCTCGGTCACTCACACCCCGGACTGATCGGCGCGATTCAGAAGCAGGCCGATACCTTGATGCACGTGTCCAACCTGTATGGCAGCCCGCAGGGTGAACGCCTTGCAAAGCAGCTGGTCGACGCGACCTTTGCAGATACGGTGTTCTTCACCAATTCGGGTGCGGAGGCGGTCGAGACGGCCATGAAGACGGCACGCGCCTATCACCAGTCGGAAGGTTCCGCCGAAAAGTTCGAGATCGTTACTTTCAACATGGCGTTCCACGGGCGAACGATGGCCACGATCAGTGCGTCGAACCAGGAAAAGATGCACAATGGGTTTCATCCCCTCCTGCCCGGTTTCCGCTATGTCGAATTCAACGATCTCGATGCGGCCAGGGCGGCAGTCGGGCCGCATACTGCCGGTTTCCTGGTCGAGCCGGTGCAGGGAGAAGGCGGCATTCGCGTTGCCGACCAGGCGTTCCTGAAAGGGCTTCGCGACATTGCGGATGAGAACGACCTGATGCTCATTCTCGACGAGGTGCAGTGCGGCGTCGCGCGGACCGGATCGATGTATGCTTACGAGCAATTCGGTATCGAGCCGGACATCCTCGCCACCGCGAAAGGTATTGGCGGCGGTTTCCCTCTGGGCGCATGTCTCGCGACAGAGAAGGCAGCCCGCGGGATGGTCTTCGGCACGCACGGCAGCACCTATGGCGGCAATCCGCTTGCCATGGCGGCGGGAAGCGCGGTGATGGATGCCGTGACTGACGACGCATTTCTTGGCCACGTTCGCGAGATGGGCCAAAAGCTACGCGGACGGTTGGAGCAGTTCATCGGCAATTACCCCGAGCTGTTCTGCGAAGTGCGCGGTCTGGGTCTTATGCTCGGTGTGCGCATGACGGTCGAGAGCCGTCCGTTCGTCGCGCATCTACGCGACAATCACGGCTTGCTGACCGTGGCGGCGGGAGAGAACGTCGTTCGGATCTTGCCTCCGCTGGTGATCGAAGACGCGCATATCAATGAATTCATGGATAAGCTGTCTGCTGGCGCTTCGGATTACAAGCCATGAGCGTTCGGCATTTTCTCGATCTTTCCGACGCCGGGGCGGACGCGATCAAACGTATGATCGACGAGGCGAGGGCAAGGAAATCCGCCCGGACCGATTGGCCAAAGGGGCGTCCCGACGCGGATGCTCCTTTGGCCGGGCACACGCTCGCCATGATTTTCGAAAAGAATTCGACCCGGACCCGCGTTTCCTTCGATATGGCGATGCGCCAGCTTGGCGGCACATCGCTGATCATGGAGGCAGGAAGCATGCAATTGGGCCGCGGCGAAAGTATCGCCGATACGGCACGCGTATTGTCGCGAATGGTCGATGCAATCATGATCCGCACCGATGATCATGCAAAGGTCGAGGAAATGGCGCGGCACGCCACGGTGCCGGTGATCAACGGCCTCACGGATCGTTCGCACCCGTGCCAGATCGTCGCGGATCTGCTTACCATCATGGAGCATGGAAAACCGCTGGAAGGGTTGGAGCTCGCCTGGTTCGGAGACGGCAACAACGTGTTGCACTCCATTCTCGAAGCGGCGGGGCTTATGCGCTTCAATGTTCGGTGCGCCGTTCCGGAGGGGTTCGCACCGTCGGATGAGTTCCTCGCCTTCGCCAGGGAACATGGTGCGCGTATCGATGTCGTGACGGATGCCCGCGCCGCGGCTCAGGATGCAGATATTCTCGTCACGGACACCTGGGTATCCATGGGACAGACAGAGGCCGATGAAAAGATCGCGGCGATGCAGCCCTATCAGGTCAATGCCGGACTCATCGCCTACGCAAAAAGCGACGCGGGTTTCCTGCACTGTTTGCCCGCACATGTCGGAGACGAGGTGACCAAGGACATTTTCGAAAGCGAGCAGTCCTGGGTATGGGACGAGGCCGAAAACAGACTTCACGCCCAGAAGTCGATCTTGTTGTGGGCGCTGGGGCAGCTGTGACCAAGGTTGATATGCCGGAATCCGTTTTCGATTCGCTCGTCGCGTTTTCGATTCCCGATCGCGACGCCCGCGGGCGTTGTGTTCGGATGGGCCCGGTCCTCGACACTATCCTGTCGGCGCACGACTATCCGCCGCCAATTCGCCACCTTCTTGCAGAAGCACTCGTGCTGACGGCCCTCATGGGCTCGCTTCTGAAAGGGGAAGGTGGACAGCTGACCATGCAGGCGCAGTCGGCTTCGGGACTGATCGACCTGCTGGTATGCGATTACCGTGATGGTGCCGTGCGTGGCTACGTCAAATACGATGCGGAGCGGCTCGTGGCGCATGGGTCGAACACGTCACTTTGCGATCTTTTCGGCGAGGGCGCGCATCTGGCGATGACGTTCGACTTGGCCGAAAAGAAGCAGCGCTACCAGGGTATCGTACCGCTGGACGGCTCCGACCTTGCCCAGGCGTGCGAGAGCTATTTTCGTCAGTCCGAGCAAGTGCCGACGATCTTGCGCGTGGCGGTCCGTTTCGATGGTACGCATTGTTTTGCCGGCGGACTGCTGATTCAGCATTTGCCGCAGGGCGAAGAAGGCCGCGAGAGACTCCATGTGAAGATGGACCATCCGGACTGGGAGCATATCGCCGTCATGGGCGGGAGCGTTCGGCATTTCGAACTCGTCGATCCATCGCTGACGATCGAGCAGATATTATGGCGTCTGTTCCACGAAGAAAACGAGATACGCATCGAGCCTATGCCTGCTCTGATGCGCGGATGCCGATGCACGGCCGAACACTACATCGACGTGCTCTCTCGCTTCCCCCCCGAAGAACGGATCGAGATGCGGGCCGACGATGGCCTGGTCCACGTCGATTGCGCGTTTTGTTCGAAGGTGTTCCGGATCGAAGTTTGACGCCCCCGCTTGCATGCGGTGGTGCCGAACGGTAGCGATTCGGAATGACTGAAAACAATCAAAGCCAGAAGCCGGCGGTCGTCCTGCTATCAGGCGGGCTAGATTCCATGGTGTCGGCGGGCATCGCGAAAGAGCATGGCTATACCATCAATGCTCTCACTATAGACTATAATCAACGGCACAGGCGCGAACTGCAAAGTGCTGCCCGGATTGCCCAGGCACTGGGCGCGACGCGCCATTGTATCCTGCCATTGGATTTAAGTGTTTTCGGCGGCTCAGCGCTCACCGATGACATTGCGGTGCCGAAGGGTGGATTGGGCGATACGATCCCCGTGACCTATGTGCCCGCGCGAAACCTTGTCTTCCTGTCGCTTACCCTTGCCTGGGCAGAAACGATTGGAGCGGAGGATATTTTCATCGGGGTGAACGCACTCGATTATTCCGGATATCCTGATTGTCGTCCGGAATTCGTCGCTGCTTTTCAGAACATAGCCAATCTCGCGACGAAGGCTGGCGCGCAGGGCAGCCGTTTTCGTATCCGAGCGCCGCTTCAGCATATGGGAAAGGATGAGATCGCAGCGGAAGCGCTGCGCCTCGGGCTCGACCCGGCGATGAGTTGGTCCTGTTATGATCCGCGTCCCGATGGTCGGCCTTGTGGGCTATGCGACAGCTGTCGGTTGCGGAGAGATGGGTTTCGCAAAATAGGAGAAAACGACCCTCTCGATTATCCTGACTAAAGACACAAAAAAGGGGCCGGATTTCTCCGGCCCCTTTCTCTTACCGATGGTGATCGGCTGCTTACATGCCCGAACCCGGACCGTAGGTGATTTCCACCCGACGGTTCTGCAGTTCGCGAACACCGTCCGCAGTCGGAACACGCGGGTTGGCCTCACCAAACGCCTGGCTGGTGATGGCGGTACCCGGAATGCTGCGAGCCGTAAGGTACGAGCGAACCGACTGGTTACGACGCTCGGACAGGCCTTGGTTATACTGCACCGTACCCGAACGGTCGGTGTAGCCAGCCAGCATGATCGGAACGCGGTTGCAATTGCCGTAGGCATTGATCGCGCTGTCTAGAATGGTTGCTGCTTCCGGCGTAACCTCGGCCGAATCCCAATCGAAGAACACGATATAGGGGCCGGTGTTGCATTCCGCGACCGGAGCCGGCGGCGGCGGGGGCGGCGGGGGCGGCGGGGGCGGCGGGGGCGGCGGCGGTGCGACCGGAGCCGGCGGCGGTGCCATGCCGAAGTTGAAGGTCAACGTACCGAGCAGCGAGTGCGAGGTGAAATCACCCGAAGCGTCGCGGCCGACGCTGTCGATGAAATCAGCGCCATCCAGGTTAAAGTAACGATACTTCAGGCCAACGTCGACCGTGTCGGTCAACGCTGCACGCACGCCGGCAATCGCCTGCCACGCAAAACGGGTGTCGGAATCGTCGAGGAAGCCGGGGCCGTTGCTGTTGAGAGTGGTGTCCACATCCAGACGACCCACGCCAGCACCGCCGCCGACGAAGCCCTGAATGCCATCGTCATCGCCGAAATCGACCATGCCGTTCAGCATGAAGGAAAGCACGTCAACCGAACCGTTGGCGTCGAAAACGCCATTCACGAAATCGTCATTGCCAAAGCTCGGGATCGAGGAATTCGATTCCAGCTCGTCGATGTCGGCCTTCTTGTAGGCACCTTCTGCTTCGAGACGGAACATGCCGAAGTCGTAACCGACCGCACCACCGAAATCACCGCCATATTCGAAGTCGGCGCTTGCCGCGTTGCCGACGGCGTCAACGTCAAAGTCCATGTCTTCGACGATCATCGGACCGGCATTCAGTTCGACATACCATGCATTGTCGCGGGCAAAAGCCGGCGAGGCGATGACTGTCGAGGCCATTGCCATGCCTATTACGAGTTTACGCATAAGCGTTTCCCCTTATTATCCAAACTATTGATAGAGGCCACGGTGCAGCTTCTACCGTCCATTATAAACGCACGCAAGCGCCGAAGAATTGTAATGCGTTGCATTTGCGCATCACCAAATTCTCAGAGCGGTCACTTCGACAATAGGCTTAAATTCTACCCTCACGTTACCGGGCAAAACCAACGATCTGTCGCTTCGTTCCCGTCACGATGCAATTTCTTCCCCGCCCGCGAAAATGCCCGCGCGGACCAATGCTTCGCGAAGCGCGGCGACGGCGGCCCTGGCCTCGGTGTCGATGTTGGAGCCTCCGGCCGGGAGTTCGACTTCCTGCGCATAAACCCTTCGCCATCGAACCGACGCTGCTTGCCAAGTGTGCGATCGAACACGAGCATTGAAGGCTTCGGCGCGGCGAAAAGCCACTGCCCCTGCTGACGGCATGCGATCTTGTTGTCCTGTCCGTGAAACGCTCCGCTTGCTGCATTGGCTACGATCCAGTTCTGACCGTTCTGGGGGTTAACGGGTTCGCTGGACGCAATCCCCTCCACAACGCATTGAATCAATGCATCGATACGAGAAAGCGCTTCGTTGACGAAATATTCTTTCTGCGCTTGCGCGGCATAGAGCATGGGCAAGGCAAAGCTTGGCGTGCTGTCGTCGAACGTCACCGGTGCGGTCATGGGATATTCCTTTCAAATCTAATGGGCGGCGGGCAGCGTGAGAACGAGAGGTAGCGACAGGGAAACGCGCCCGCGCTGTCGAATTTCGACCTTTGCAAGGGGCGCAAGCCGCGCAGCGTCGACCGGCGAGATCAGAAGGCTGGAGGTGCTGGTTTCCCAGAAAAGGGTTTCGCCATCTGTCGTTCGCGCCGAAATTTCGTAGGCCTCGCTCGCTTCGTTCAAGGGTGTTTCGACCTGATTGAGCCATTGCCATCCGCCGCGCGACCGGCGGACCCAATTCACCGAGATCGATCCATCAGCTAGTGTTTGGACGCGGCCATGAACAGGGACGAGCGACCGCAACGACAGGCCCGCGCTTTCGAACAGGGCTGCCACCGGCTCCGGATCCGCATTGCCAAGCGCTACGATGGTGTCTGGTACCGGGTTGTCTATTGCCGCTGGCGGAAGCGGGGTGAGCCGGTCATCGAGAAGCACGAATTGGGTCCCTGGTTCATGATCGGCAATGTCAGCTTCCGTACCGCCGCGACCCCGAAGAAGCTGTTCGATCCGCCAACGCCCATCGCCAAGAGCGATAGCGTTTGCGAACTGGACGATTTCCGAACCGATCCGGGCTCGATTCGTACCGTTGGCAAGCGACGCCATATCGCAGTCGACAAGTGCCTGGTCGCTCGGCAGCAATTCGATGATGACGCTGCCGTCTCGGTCGATGATGTGGGGAGAGGCGGCGCGAAGCCGCGTCGTTAGCGTTCCAATGACCGCACGGGTGCGTAGCGCCGGCCGGATGTATGCAAGCCCGCCATCACCCGTTTTTTTATA
The DNA here is from genome assembly GCF_022378335.1 of Croceicoccus hydrothermalis. Taxonomy (GTDB): domain Bacteria; phylum Pseudomonadota; class Alphaproteobacteria; order Sphingomonadales; family Sphingomonadaceae; genus Croceicoccus; species Croceicoccus hydrothermalis. The sequence continues at coordinate 33,549 of NZ_JAIQCI010000029.1, read as the reverse complement.
GAGTGCAGCGCCGGTCCACCCAGCCGCATCGGACGATACCGCAGCGTATCCAGTCGGTACGTCGGACGGTCCCACCCCGTCCCAGGGCAGTTCGAAGGCGGCCAGGGCCGTCGATCCTCCAATCCGGTCGACTGGCGGATTTCCCTGTCCGGTCGCGCCCGTCGGCATATGTCCAATCTGCCCGAGCGAGCGGAGAGCTTCAAGCTCCAGTTCGATGCCGCTCTCCCGCCATTCCCATGACAGAACCTGCCAGAGCCCACGCTCACCCGGCACGATGACATGCGCGCCGGGACGAATGTCGGGATGTATCGTCGCAATGCTGTAGGCCATCGCATCGCGGCGTGCATCGCTGCGCGCCGCGATGCGATCGGCAAGCCTTCGCGCATCGTCTGCGTGCATCGTGGCGGGAAATTCGATGGTTTGCGGCCCCTGGACCACTGCTCGGCCTCCGCTGCGTTGCAGGCCCGGCTGGTAATCGCGGTCCTTGTCGTAATAGCGAAGAGCGATTTCGGTCCGGTCCGACTTTGCAGCACGCTGACGCGAGATACCGGTGCGCCCCCCGAAATCGTCGCCCGCGCCCATAGCGGTCGGCGGCAGAACAACCGGCGTTCGTACCGCATCGGGCGTCGCGTCCACGAGAGCGAGCGTTTCATTGCGGCTATCGCAGGCGAGGGGGTAGGCGGTCGATAGTTCCTCAAGAAGTGCCGCGTAGGAGCCAGCTTCGTGGCTAAACCCGCGCAATCCCGGCAATGCCACGTCCACCTCAGCCGAAGCGCCGTCGATCATGTCAATCAGCCGGATGTCGCCGTCACGTTCGATGATTTCGAACGTAAGGGCCGGAATACGGTTTCCGAATTCGGAAAGGTCGAGATCCTCGAACACGACATAGGCCACATCGCGAAAGCCTGGCGTTCGATCACTTCCTCGGTCGCTCGCGATAAGCGGGTCGAGCGGCTGATCCCCAAATCCGCGATAGAGTCGCATCCTGCCGCCGACTTTCAGATCGCCCGCGCTGCCGCGTAGAAGATTGCCGTCTGCCCAGATCCGGCCGATCGCTTTGATCGGCGCGCTCGACAGGGCGACGGCGAGAGATACCGAGTAGGAATAGCTCGTGACCCCCGGTTGGCCCTTGCTGCCGCCGGTGCTTTCCTTGCGTTCGACGAGGTCGGTCGCCCATATGATCGTTCCTGCGGTGCGCACCGTGCCGAAAATGCGCGACAGCGGCTGCCCATAGCTCGACATCGTAACCGACAGGTCCTTGAGCCGCGGCCCTTCTCGCGAAGGCGTGCCGATGATCGCCTGATCGACGGACCGTCCGGCCAATGCCCCAAGCGCCCCACCGAGCGGACCGCCAAGAGCCGTGCCGACGGCCGTCAGTACCAATGTAGCCATCTTTCGTTCTCCTTCGTTATAGGGAAAGGCGCCAACGATGGGCTATGCTCCACCCCCGATCGATCGGCCCGGCAACGATCTTGCGCAAACCTGCATGTGCGTGAATGAAATCGGGGCCGAAGCCGCGGATTGCCAGGTGGGGCTGCATGCGATGAACCCAGGCCACAACGACGTCGCCCGGCGCGTCTCCATCTGCGGGCCATAGTCCGCATTTCTGCGCATAGCCGAGATAGCGTTCGACATCGTCGTTTCTCAGCCTGTAACCCACCGGCAGTTGCGCCACCCTTCCGATTTTCGAGAGCGAGGCATGGAGCAGGCCAATACAATCAAGGCCGGTGGCCGGATCGCGGCCGTGAATACGAAACGGGGCTTCCAAGAACTGCATCGCGGCATGCGCAAGCTGTTCGCCGATCACGATCCGGGGACCGGATAGCGCGTGAGCAGATCGTTACCCGGAAGAAACGGCTCGCCTCGAAAATTGATGGCGTTGCTAAATCTTTCCGCGCAGGTTCGAAGCCGGTGATCGCACCCTTCGCGCAAAAGCGCGCGCGCACCTGGACCGATGTCTTCCGGGATGTCAGGATCAAGTAGAAGCCTCGCGCCGTCGACGGCGATGACACGATGAACCGCTCCGGCGGCATCGCCATCGAGCCATCGCAGCGTGCCATCGAGAAAGTCCGTGGCGGCCATCTGGCCGGATATGGAAACGGAGTTCTGACTGCTGTCGACCGCGACGATCTTCGTTTCATGGCTATGGCGCGCACTCGAAAGATTGCATCCAGGACCGCAGAAGAGCGCACGACACGTCGGACTTGTCCGCGGGATGGGATCAATCGACAAGCTAACCTTGCTCGATGTCAGTTCGGCCTCGAACGCCTCCCCATCGCGGGCAACCCGCCCGATCGTCCCGGAAAAGAGAATCTCGTTTTCCAGATTTTCCCAATCGACAATCCCGATTTCGACCCTGGCATCATCGTAACGGCCAGCGACGAGATCGTCGCCAGTGATCGCTTCGTGATTGAGTGCACCTTGGACTTCGGCACTGTCCGGGTCGAGTTGGGCGGTCATTCGGATCGCCGACGGCACCATGCCGGGGGCGCTGCGATGTCGAATATCGTCGATAAGAAGATCCCGGTCATGCGAGGTAAAGCCAAGCGTCACCCCGTCACGACGGTAGACACGCCAGTAGCTCGCAACTGTTTCCAGTTCGCCGGAAAACCAGTGGCGGGTCATACGGCCTCCCGCAATTCGATGAGCGGTACGCTTGGTGCTTCGCCGGCTGCGAAGACCGCGCTATTTACCTCTATGCGATCTTCGGCGAACCGAACCGGAACGTCGAAGAGAAAGCCGGCACGGACATCCGCATTCCGCGGCGCGGGCCTGTTCAGGTGTATGACGCCCAGATGATCGAGCGTCCACGCATCGGTCTCGACCCCGTCCACGCTGACCATGACAGTGCCCGGCTCCGGCCTGGTGATACGGCGGATCTGCGCATCACTTCCCACACCGTAATGCTTCACCAGTTCGAAACGCGTGCGAACGCCATCGCCAATTCCCAGAAGCTGATCATACGGTGTCGGCGCACCCGACATTGCCATGGAGCTGAAATCATTGGGATCGCGCAGGCGAAATCCGCGCGCGGCACCGCGCCGCGCCCGGAAGAACGAAAGCAGGACGCCGAGTTCATCTTCGGAGCGAATGCCCGGACCCACATCGAATTTCAAACGCGCATCTGACCACAATGTATTGCGGTGCTCGTGTCCCGAAGCGGTCACGACGATGCTGGTCGAAAACTCCGGCATCACCGCCGTGCCGTTGCCCAGTGCGAGCGGGTACGGAATATCGTCGAAGGCTTTCATGTCATTATCCCCTTCGTCATCGTGAGGCCCGCTCTTTGGCAGGCGAACGTAACCATCGCGCATCACTTGCGGCGATGCCCATACGAAGCGGCGCGGCACGCCGCGTTTGGCCGCCTCGTCCAGCCCCTCGTCGATGAGAGGCCACATGCGCGACGCATCGCGTGCGAGGAGGACGAAGCCCGACAGGTAATCCTGCAAGGCCTTCGGATATTTCAGGCGTGCATCCGTTTCGGCGTATGCTACTTCCCGCAAATTGGCACGGCCGGCGGTGAGCCAGTCGTAATCCTCAAGCTGGAGCCGGTCGAAGGCCGGGTAGGCCCACCCGACGGGGAGGTTCGCGCGGCGGGCTTCGGGCATTGCGGGGTCCAGCACGGTCGGCAAGAACGCCAGAAGGCGCAGATCCACTACGCCCCCCGCCTCGTCGCTTACGGCCTCTCCCAACGCTTTCGTGGATGCGGAAAGCAGTGCACCAGCGGTGTCGAGAAGCTGTTTCTGCGCTTGATTCAGCGGGGCCGTCAGCGTGTCGATGCGGGGGGGATTCCCCCCGAAACGAGCCACCGCCGCATCATCATATAGGCAAATGCGTCCGTCCGAAAACATCCACCACCACGGTTCGCCGATCTGAAATCGCACGGGAACTCTGGCCCGGTTCATCAAAGCTGCAGCCGCGCGGCCGACCCGCTGAAGATAGTTCATCGCCTCTTCGTTTGCTGGCGACAAAAGCGATGATGGGGGATCCCACCCGGTCTGCGCAGGATTGCCATCCGCGTCGCGCTGCTGCCATTCCGGCGGGCAATGCATGGCCAGAAGTTCGTAAGACAGCGATGCGATAGGTTCAAAGCCGGTCCGCCGGCATTCGGAGAAAAAAGCAAGATGCCAGACGGCGGCCGCGTTGTTGAGCGCCGGAGCCTGATCATCCACCCGATATTGCTCATTTCCGATCGCAACGAGCCGGAAATAATGGCTCATTCCCATATAGTGAACGATTTCCCCGCGGTAGCCGAGAGCCCTGATATTCCGGATCAGACGTGCCGGCGTCTGCGTGCCGCTATCGTCAAAGGCGGTGCACATGCCGATGCCATGCGGCGGGACCATCACATCGCCAATCTCCAGAACGGCGTTCGCGCCATCCACGGCAATATCGCTGATTTCGACAAAGCTCTCGACCGCGGCGGGCAGATCACCGCCAACGGGATCGTATTCGGGCGGAACCAGCGAAAGAAACAACCTGTCGATATCGGCGCAATGTACCGGATCCGCCTCCTCAGGAAGCAGAAAACCTCCGTCCAGATCGGAAAAATCAAGCGTGATGCGCGCGTCCTGCGGCGTGCCCTGCGCATAGTTCCAGAGGCGCACATACCAGGCACGGGGCCGGCCATCGGCATCGCGCCCTTCAATGGTCAGCGTCGGCCCGTTTATCGCGTCCAGCGGCATGATCCCTGTCGAGCGCCAGCGAAACGAAAGTTTCAGCCGCCGGTAATCCCGGTTCGTGGCATAGGCGGTCAGCGGATGATCAATCGTGTCCAGACTGTCCCAGATCAGCCCGGCAAGGTCGTCGGCCCGGTAGAAAGTGCAATCCACGCGCAGGGCGTCCACAGCGGTCGTCGTTACCGCCGCCATCATCGGGCGCGGAAAGTTTACCGTCCAGAAACGGGGATCGAAACGCTGAATATAGTCGGTTTCCTGCCCTTTGCGGTTCTTCGCGAGCCAATAAGCCACGATGGCCCCCTTTCTTTCATTGTGTCAGCAAAGCCCGGCGCACTGCGCTTGCGACCTGGCGGCTGGAGCGCTGCAGGCTTTGTGCAGAGTTACTTCCGGGCGGCGTCACGAGATTGATCGATACGCGCACATCTCGCGCCGGCGCGGAGACAGGCCCGGTTTCAACCCGCCCTGCGTTGGTGGGTACGAAGAGTTCCGGACCGCGCTCGCCCACGAGATAAGGCATGTTGGGCGACACGTTGCCCCCTGTCGCCCGCCCCGGCAGGCCGAGCACGGCACCCAGAAGGCCCGTGCCGATCCCGAGCAATCCGCCGGCGCCACCGCTTGAGATCTGGTCGAGCCCTGTCCGCAGTGCACGCCCGGCAATCTCGTCGAGAACCCGCATCGCGGTACGCTTCAGATCCTCAAAACCGAGATTGCCGGTCCGTATCGCACCCAGAAGGCTACGTTCGAGCACGCTGCCTGCCCGATCGAAACCTGCGGTCAGCGTGTTGTCGAAATCGGCGCGCATCTTGGCAATGTCGCTGGCGAAACCTTGCGTGCTGGCCCGCACGTCGATCAGCATCGTGTCGAGTTCTTCATCCATTGTCGCGCTCCATCATTCGCTGCATCTCACCGCGGGCGAGCGGTGCTACCGCGCCCGTCTCGGGGCTGCGCATCGCCGTCAGGATGCAGGCCAGTTCGGCCGGCGTCGTTTCCCAGAATTCCTCCGGTCGCCATCCGAGCAACATGGCCGAATGACCGCACAGGCGTTCGGCGACCGAGGTGAATGTCCCCTCCCGCGCGCTGCTCATCCGCTGCCCTGGAGGATCTGGGCGAGTATCGCGCGAAGCGGCGCGGCGCTCGCGGCCAGCCCCTGCGCGGCGATCGCCTCGCCGACGTCCTCGCGCCCGATATCGCCGCGATCGGCGAGGCAATGCCAGAACAAGGCGGTCATCTCGGTCAGCTTGAGCCGGCCATCGCCAGCACGTTCGACCAGTTCGAACAGCGGGCCAAGCTCGTCCTCGGCTGCGACAAGAGCGCTGAAGCTGGGGCGCAGGCGACGTTTGCGACCGGCTATCGCGATCGCTGCCTCACCGCGTGCGGGATTGGCCGTATCGCCGGGCATCATGCCGGCACCGCGACAACGGGTCCGCTGCTTTCGAGCGAGACGGTATAGTTACGTTCACCATTGAAATCGCCGGCGTAATCGAGCCGCTGGACAAGGAACCGGCCCTGCATGCGCGCGCCATCCTCGAAGCTCAATTCATAATCGTCGATGGTACCGGCGAGAACGTGGTCGCGCATGGCGTTTTCCGCCTCGCTTCCCAGGAAGATGCCGGCGGCGCTGACGGAAACCTGCCGCACCCCTGCACCCGAAAGCAATTCGCGCCATCCGCCGGACAGCTTGCTGGTGATGACAACTGCGTCGCTGGTGATCGACATCTGCGTCGTGCGCAGGCCGGCGACGGTACGATAGCTTCCCGGACTTTCGGCATTGCGGATCTTGAGCAGGAATGCGCTGCCTTTTTGTGCGGTCATGGGGTGTTCTCCGTTGGGAAAGGGTCAGTGCGCCAGAAGGCGGAAACGATATTCGAACAGAATGGCGCGGACAGCGGGGCGACGCTGCTCCGTTCGGGCGCGAAGGAAATGCGCGCTCACGATGGTGAAGCCGTCCTGTTCTTCGGAAAGATCCTCGATCGCCTTTTCGATGCGCCGGACGAGCAGCGCCGCCGTCGCGGGATCGTCGCCGCGACATTGCAATTCGACGGCGACGCGAACCTCGCGGCCGCGCCCGGTCTTGTGACTCCAGTCGGTGCTGGCGCTCGTCGTGATAGCGAGCCAGGGAAGGCTTGCGCGTGCCGGCGCCTCTTCCGTGATCGCGTTCAGCTCACTCGACAGAACCGGATTGTCGGCAAAGGCGTTGAGCATCACGCTGCGCAATTCAATTTCCATCGGATTTCTCCCGATCATGGAACGCAAGGTCCGGCCACAACCAGTCAGCGCGGCGCCAGCGCTCCTCAGGCGGCACGTGGCGGCCCGTCTTGCGGCGCACGCGCGCCCGGTTGAGGCCCGCCGAAACAAGGCGCGCCGTCTCGAAGATGACGTCGGCGCGGATCATATGAGGCGCATCCGGCGCCACGGTTGCCACAAAGCGGTCACCGCCATTGGCGGAGCCGGCGTCCCGTCGCCTGTGTCGCGGGCGCGATGGTGATGCGCCGCGAGCCGCAACACACCCTGACGCAGTGCATCCGGAAGTGCGTTCCACCCCGGGGCCATCCCGGCGGTGAAATGCACGGCCACCCTGCGCGCGCCATGAGGATTGATGATACGGAAACGCCCTGTTCCGTCGGCATCCAGCTCCATGGCGAAGGAATCGGATGGAAGAAGGGCGCGAACCCCGTCGGGAGAGACGGTCTCGATGGATGCAATCCGCTGCACCGGCCGGGTGGACAATGTTTGCCACTGTCCGGGCGCGGTTTCTGTTCGGGTCGGCCAGATTTCTTCGCAATAGGCCTCAATCGGGCGCAAGCCGGTGTAGCTTTCGCAAATATCGAGCGCAGAATGGAGCAGGGCGGTCAGCAGCGCATCCTCGCGCGTGGTGTTGATGCCCAGCCATTGCTTCAGTTCGGCAAGGGCCGAGGCCGGCAATGGCACGGGCGCGATGATGGCGCGCTTCATGATGGGCAGCCTTTCGTGTCGGTTGGGGCAAAAAAATGCGCCCGTGCATCGGCGTTAGGGCCATGCACGGGCGCATCAGTTCGGAATGCGCGAAGGGGACACACACGCATCCCTGCAGAAGCGAAAGCTTCCGAAAGGTTCCGGATCAGGCCTCGATGCGAAGCAGCTTGATCGCTTCGGAATCGAGTACCTGCCCGCCGATCCGCTTCGTCGCGTAGAAGTGGACGAAGGGCTTGTGCGTGAACGGGTCTCGCAGGATCGCGGTCGCCGAGCGTTCGGCGATCAGATATCCGGCGCGGAAATTTCCGAACGCGATCGGGCATTCACCGGTCGTGATATCGGGCATGTCTTCTGCTTCCACGATCGGATAGCCCAGCAGACGATCCGGCTGGCCTTCGACCATGCCGGGCTGCCACAGGAATGCGCCATCGGTCGTCTTCAGCTTGCGCACCGCCGCCAAGGTCGACGAATTCATGACCCAGCTCGCCCCCTGGCGATGCGAAGCCTTGAGCGTATGCACGAGATCGATGAGCCGTGCTTCGGGCTCCGAATCGAACCCGATCTCGTCACCCGATCCGATATATTGCAGCGCGCCGAACCCACGCGCCGCATCGTCGAGCGTGGAGAGCGGAGAGTTGAGGAAGCCCGAAGGCTGATCGACGCCGGTGCCCGAAACGAAGGCGCTGCCCTCGGCCCGTGCGAATTCCGCGGCGATCTCGCCTGCAAGCCACATTTCGAGGTCGAACCCTGCATCGTCCAGCATTGCCTGGCTCGCGGCAGGGTTGGCGAAAAGCTCGCCGGTCGGTGGGGCGATTTCGTGGAACGCAGGGGTCGAAGTTTCGGGCCGGGCCGCTGTTTCGCTGACCCAGCCGGAGGCGGTGCCGCCCGCCGTGATCAGCTTGCGATAGCCGGCGGTGCCGGTCTGTACGACCTGTGCGATCTGACGGATCGGGCTGATGTTGGAGAGCGTGCGGGCGATCATGGCGTCGATTTCGCGCGGAACGGCATAGCCGCCATCGCCTGGCACCATGCCCGACATGCTTTTGAGCTCGGTTTCGCGGCCGCTGCGCAGATAGCCGTCCACGAACCCTTCGACCTCTGCGGTCCGGGTGGGCTGGCCGCCGTCGAGCACAGGGCGTGCCGCCGCCCGGCTGACCTTGTCGAGCCTGTTGCGGATTTCGTCGACATCGCCGCGCAATGCCTTGATCTTGTCATCGGCGGCATCCTGACGGGCAACGATGTCGAAGGAAGCGTCGAGGCTCTCCGTCTTGTATTCCATATCCATGGGGAAAATAACCTTTCGCACGTGAAAAAGGCCGCCTTTTGGGGGCGGCCGTTCGGGGTGCCGCTCGCAGGCGGGCGGCATGGGCATCGCTTGCTTGGCGAAGCGAATGGGAAAAAGCGGGCTGCGTTCGCAGCGGTTTGTCAGGTCACGAAATGGGCGCGGGCGCCATGCTGCATGGGCCGGGTGACGAGGCTGACTTCGAAAAGGTCGACCACCTGCAACTCGCGTCCTTCACCGCCGTCCTCGAGCCGCGTGGACGATGAAGCACCGGTCCGATAACCGAAGGACAGCCCCGAAAGGGAACCCTTTCGAAGGAGTTTGGCCGCCATGCTGTTGGGATGGTCGATGCGCGCCACGATCCTCAGGCCGCGATCATCCTCGGTAATCCTTTCGACCCAGCCGATACGCTGATCGGGCCGATGCTGCCAAAGCAGGGGCACGGCCTCGCCGCTCAGCCTTCGCTGCGCCAGACTGCGCGCAAAGGCACCTTTCCGGATGACATCACGCCCGGCGTCGGGCGTATCGAACAACGCGGCATAGCCGGCAAAGCGAATCGCGCCGAAATCATCCGTCGGCATGCGGGTCAGCGCCGGCGGGAGCGCCGAGCCATCGATCGTGGTTTCCAGTCTCATCGAAAAATCCCCCCCGCGCCGAGGCGCATCGCAATGGCGAACAGCAGCAGGGCAAGAATACCGCGCACCGTCCAATCGATCACGGCCTTCCACGCGCTGCGCTTCGCATCGCGCCAGGCCCGCAGCAATTCACGCAATTCGGCAAGGTCGCCATGCGCGGTCGCATCGTCGAGACCCATGCGGGTCAACACGCGCGCCGCGCCAAGCTCGCTCGCTTCTTCCACCACAGCGCGCATGGTCACCAGATCGCCGCCCGTGTCCTCTGCCTGCGCGATGAGCCGGGCAAGCATGTCTTCACGGTTCATTTGGTACCGTCCTTTCCGGGCGTGCCCCTCTCTTCCGCCGATGCGCGCGGCGGCAGGCCCAGCATCGCGCGCTTTTCATCCTCGCTCAGGAAATCGGCGTCGTTGACCTGGCTCCACAGCTTCTCCCGATCTTCGGAAAGCGCCGGCACCCGGTCGAGATCGACCCGGAGCGAAACGTCCGGCCACCAGGCGACCAGGGCCTCGTTCAAGGCATCGAGAATCTTCTTCGCCAGCGGCAACAGGGTCAGCCGCCATAGCGCGCGATTGGCCTCGCGATAGTTGGAGTATGTGTTGTCCCCCGGAAGCCCAAGCAGCATCGGAGGCACGCCGAATGCCAGCGCAATGTCGCGCGCGGCCGAAGATTTCAGCGTGGCGAAATCCATGTCCGCGGGCGACATCGACAGGCTCTGCCATTTCAGCCCGCCTTCGAGCAGCATGGGCCGTCCGGCATTGCCGCTGCCCTGGAATGCACTGGCGAGTTCCGCCTTCAACCGCTCGAACTGTTCCGAGGTCAGCGTCGACCCGTCTCCCGCATCGTACACCATCGCCCCGGACGGCCTTGCCGCGTTTTCGAGCAGCATCCGGTTCCAGCGTGCCGCCGCATTGTGAATGGCAACCGATTGATGCGCCGCCGAAAGGCTGCCTGCGCCGTAATGATCGTCGCCGGGGTGGAACGTGCGGATATGCACGACATTGGGATGCTGCGTGTCATCCTCCACCGGGAGCGTCACGAGGTTTTCGCCGACCCGATAGCGCCACGACCGCGGCCAGCCATCCGGGCCGGGATCGACCGTCATGCGTTCGGGGCGCAACGCGAACAGTTCGCAAGGCGTGCCGGTGGCATCCTTGATGATCTGCACGTAGCCATTGCCATGCAGCAGAACCTGCGCCGCCAGCGTTTCGAGCAGGGACTGCCCCGCGCTGGTCGCGGCGACGAGTTTCATCACCGTCTCGTCTGTCTGCACCAGCGGGGTGCTCGCGACACCTTCGGCCACCATGCGCACGGCGCGCTGCGCGACCGGATTGTCCAGAAACGCCGAGCTTACCGAGTTGCGGTATTCGTAGGGCGCGGCCCCCGGACCCGCATCGGCAAAAAGCCAAGGCGAGGCGAAGGGCGGCGCCAATGGCGGACGCGCGGCCGGGGCGGCCTTGAAGGCCGCGCCCAGCGTTTCGAGAAATGACATAAAAGGCTCCTATTGCACCCAGATCCGCGGGCGTCCGGATGGATTCAGCATCAATTCGGTCAGCGCCCAGACCAACGCATCCGCCCTGTCGGGCGACCGGCCCGGGCCGTGATATTCGCCCCCGGACACCAGCGCGCACATTTCGTCTTCGACTTCGGCGAACACGCCCTGGTGCCGGACCCGCCCCGCTTCGTAGAGCGCGGCAACAGGTTCGGCGCGGGCGACCTTGCCGCGGCTGGCATGGACCAGCTTGATCGGCAGGTTCACATCGGCGGCGCGCATGACGCTTTCCACCATCGCGCCGCCCTGATTGGCTTCGGCGACGACGCGGTCCGCGTTCCACATGCGCGCCGCCCCCGCCGCCGCCCGCGCCCATTGTTCGGGCGTGGGCTTGACGACGGAACAATCGGCCAGGATGCGTGCGATGCCGTCGGTGCCCAATCCGGCAACGACAATACCGCACGCATCGCCTTTCGCACTCGCCGGCGGATCGACGCCGACGACCACGCGCTCCATGGCGGCTCCCGCCGTCTCGCGGCAGTTTTCGAGCATGTCGCGGGTCCACAAGGCGCCCTCGACATCCTCGAGCAACACACCTTCGAGCTCTTGCCGCCCGATGGCGCTGCGCCCGAAATCGGCGCGAATATCCTTGAGAAAGCGGGCCGGAAGATTGGCCGCGTTCTCATAGCTCGTGCCCCGCGTGACGATGGTTTCGCCCGTCGTCTCGCCGGCCATCAAGCGTTTTAGCAATTCGACGGATTTGGGCGTGGTCGTCGCCAGCACCTGCGGACATTCGCCAAGGCGAAGACCGAGCATCAGATTGTCCCACGCCCGCGTCGCACGCTCGCCAGCAATTTCCCACTTCGCGATCTCGTCGCACCATGCATGGCTGTGTTGCGGACCGCGCAAACCTTCGGGTTCCGCGGCGGAATAGAGCCACGCCTGCGCCCCTGTCGGCCAGGTCAGCCGGCGGAGCGAGGGTTCGAAAACGGGGCGGCTATGGGGAGGGGATGTGGCCAGTATTCCACTTTCCCCTTCCACCATCACCGCCCGCGTCTCCGCCAGCGACGCCCCCACAAGCGCGATACGCGCCTCCGGGTTGCGGCGGACGACCATGCGGACCAATTCCGCCCCCGCGCGGGTCTTTCCGAACCCGCGCCCCGCGCAGATGAGCCACGTCCGCCAGTCTCCCGGCGGCGGCAATTGTTCGGGTCTCGCCCAAAGTTCCCAGTGCCAGCGCAGCTCCTCCCGCTCCGCATCGTCGAACAGGTCGAGGACGGCGAGCCGGTCCTTCGCGGGAAGTGTGAGCAGCCAGTTGAGCCTGTCGGCGAGCCTCATCCGTGATCGGACGGCGAAATGTTGCCACTTTGTTCGCCATCATTTCCCAGCAGTTCGTTGGCGGCGCGCATCCGTTCGCGCATCCGGTCCAGCTTGGCGTTGATCGAGGCCAGCGTCGCTTCCTCGTCCTTCTGATCGCGAAGGGCGCGAGCCTTGCCGACCGATTGGCGATGCGCGGCGAGCAGGCGCAGCGCATTGGCGTTGTCGAACCGGCGTTTCTTGCGCGTCTTGGCGTCGCCACCTTCGAGTTCGCCCGCCCGAAGCCGGTGCAGCAGATCCATTTCCATGGCATCGTATCCATCGCACAAGGCATCGAACCATTCGCGGGCGAAGGCGGCTTCGGTGCGGCGAACGCGATAGACGGTGCTGACATCGACACCTGCGGCGCGGGCAGACAGTGCCACATTCGACGATTGCGACAGCTTTTCGAGAAAAGCCGGGCGCCAGTCCTTTGCCGGACCCGACGCGTTGTCCTGGTTTGCCTTGGGCATGGCGTTCTCCGATGTTGCTGACATCGCTTGAACGTCGACGCCATCCCCTCGGCGCCGACTCGGTCTATCGCGATGTTCCTCTTACCTAACCAAAAAGCGTGACGATGTCAATACAAAAGTGCCATATAGGTTACAAATGGTTGTATTCGCTCTGTCGCTCACGCTTGATATTGCCTAAGGCAACGCGTCACTGGGGAGATTGACGAACGATGCGCCTGCTCCGCGATCTTTATGAATGGACGGTTGAAAGGGCCCGACATCGCCATGCCGAGCGCTGGCTCGCGCTGATCTCCTTCATGGAATCGAGCTTTTTTCCGATTCCGCCGCACCCCTTGCTGGGCCTGATGTGCCTTTCCCGGCCTGAGCGGGCCATCCGCTATGCCGCGATTACGACGGCGGCTTCGGTGATCGGGGCGCTGTTCGGCTATGCGATCGGCTATTTTCTCTACGAGCTGATCGGGCAGGCGTTGCTCGGCGCGCTGGGTCTTGCCGACAAGTTTCCGATCGCGGCGTGCTATCTTCGCGAAAAGGACTGGGAGATCATTCTTGTCGCCGGATCAACGCCGGTGCCCTTCAAACTGCTGACGATCACCGCGGGCTTCATCGAAATGGCGCTCGTTCCCTTCGTGCTGGCAAGCATCGCGGGAAGGGCGCTGATCTTCATGACGGTCGGTGTGCTGTTCCGCGTCTTTGGTGCACCGATCAAGCGGTTCATCGACAAATATCTGGGGCTGCTCACCACCGTATTCATCGTGCTTCTGGTCGGCGGCTTCGCCATGCTGTCCTTCATTGGCGGGGACGGGGAAAACCCGGCCGATGCCTGCGAAGCGGCGACCAGCGTACAGCGCAGCGACGCTCCATGAACGCCGCCGGGCGGGCCGGGATCAGAGGATCCCGACCGCCTTGCCCGCCGCTTCGAACATGGCGAGGATCTGCTCTACCTGTTCCTCGGAATGTTCCGCACACAGCGAGCAGCGCAGCAATGTCATGTTCGCCGGCGTTGCCGGGGGCCGGGCAAGATTGACGTAAAGCCCTTCGCGCAACAGCGCCTCCCACATGGCCGCGCCCTGCTCCAGATCGGGCATGATCACCGCGATGATCGCGCTTTGCGGTGCATCGGTGCCGAGGGTAAAGCCAAGCTTTTGCAGACCGAGGTGCAGACGCCGCGAATTGGTCCACAGATGCTCGCGCTTCTCGCCCGCATGCATGAGCTTGCGGATCGAGGTCGTGGCCGTAGCGACCACGGACGGAGGCAGGCTCGCGGTGAAGACATAGGGCCGGCAGACGAGGCGCATGATCTCGAACTTGGGATGGTTGGAGACACAAAAACCGCCAACCGTGCCCACGCTTTTTGAAAACGTGCCGATGATGAAATCGACATCGTCGATGACGCCCGCCGCCTCCGCGACCCCGCGCCCATTCGCACCGATGAACCCCATCGAATGCGCTTCGTCGACCAGTACCATCGCGCCGTGTTTCTTCGCGACGGCGACCATTTCCTGAAGCGGCGCGACGTCGCCCAGCATGGAATAGACCCCCTCGAGAATGACGAGCTTGCCCGCGTCTTCGGGAATACGCCTCAACCGCTTTTCCATGGCGTCGATGTCATTGTGCTTGAACGGCACCACCTCGGCCTGTCCCATCGCGCACCCGTCCCAGATCGACGCATGCGAATCGATATCGAGCACGACGTAATCGCCCTTGCCCGCGATGGTCGAAATAATACCGAGATTCGCCTGATACCCGGTGGAGAACACCATGGCATGATCCATGGCGTAGAATTCGCGCAGCGCATCCTCGCACTCGCGATGCCCGCTATATGTGCCGTTCAAAACGCGGCTGCCGGTGGTGCCCGACCCGAAATCGTCCAGCGCGGTCTTGCCCGCCTCGATCACGTCGGGATCGAAGGTCATGCCCATGTAATTATAGGTGCCGAGCAGGATCGTTTCCCGCCCGTTGCAGATCGCCGTCACCGGCGAAAGCACACGCTCCATCACCAGGCTGAACGGATCAGTCACCCCGGTATCGAGCAGTTCGCGACGCTGCTTCATCAACGGATCGAACTTGCTGAACAGGTCGGCGACCGCGCCCTCCGGCTCCGCGGGGGGCTGGGGCTTGTGCGGCTGTGCACTCGCTTCGGTCATGGGATTACCCTTCGCGCAGCTTGGCCACGGCATCGACCAGCTGGCCGTAATTCTCGATCTCGGCCTGCTGGTTCATGCTGATGATGATGTCGAATTCATCCTCCACCGCGGCGACGAAATCCATGACGGTCAGGCTGTCCCATTCCAGATCGTTGGCAAAGCTGGTGCTCTCGGTGATCTCGACGTTCTTCTTGTTGAACGGCTCGATCAGCGTATCGATGCGGGCCTTGGTATCTTCGCGGTCCATGGCGTGGACAATCTCCGGCAAACTGCGTCTGGCCGATGGGCAAAGCGGGGCGCGGCGCCGCTGTCAAGCTTCGCGGCGATCCAGAACGCGTGCGGACAGGGTTCAGAATCTCCTTCGGGTGCGGCCGGGACGCGGCTTCAGGCTACGACACACCCCTGCAACAAGCGGGTGACGGCCGCCATGAACGCCGCGATCGAAACGGGCTTCGCCAGATATCCTTCCGCGCCCGCGACACGGATCCGCTCCTCGTCACCCTTTCCGGCATAGGCGGTCACCGCCAAGACCGGCACAGCCGCGAGCCGCGTATCGCTGCGCATCGCCTCGATAAGTGAAATACCCGATAATTCGGGAAGCTGTATGTCCATGACGACCAGATCGGGTGCGAAGGCGGCGGCGCGCTCGATGAAATCATTGCCGTCCGCATTGGGTTCGACGACAAAGCCATGCGCGACCAGAAGATCGCAGAAAAGCTTGCGATTTAGATCGTTGTCCTCGACAACGAACACCCTTTTCGTCACATCGGTCCCCCTTGCGTGGTATGCGCCGATCGCGATGATCGTTCGCACCGAAAATGAACCACAGATGAACCTTTGGCAATGATTGATCCGAATTTAAACCAAGACAATGCCGAAACGACGGCGCTGCTCGCGCTTTCGTGGGTTCTTTCGGACGATGGGCGGGCGGAACGGCTGCTTTCGCTCACCGGCCTGACGCCGGATTCCCTGCGCGAGGGGTTGCGGGAACCCGGCGTGCAGCTCGCCGTTCTCGATTTTCTTGCCAATCACGAAAGCGATCTTCTGGCCGCGGCGGATGCGTTGCAATGCGAACCGGGGCGCATCATCGCGGCACGCCATGCCTTGGGTGGAAGGAATTACGAATGAGCAAGCCGCTGGTCATCACCGATTGCGACGAGGTGCTGCTGCGCATGGTCGTGCATTTTCGTGACTGGCTGGACGAGGCGCACGATGTCGAATTCGACCTGTCGCGCGGATTTCTGGACGGCATGCGGCGGCGTGGCAGCGACCTCGCGCTGGAGCAGGAAGAGATGTGGCGCTTGCTGAACGGGTTTTTCGACACCGAAATGCACCGGCAGGACGAGGTGCCCGGCGCCATCGCCGCCATGCACGCCCTGGCCGAGCAGGCGGAGGTCGTCGTGCTGACCAATCTCAACGATTTTCGCGCCGATGCCCGGACGCGGCAATTGCGCGATCTCGGTCTCGACGTTCCGGTTTACACCAATCAGGGGCCCAAAGGTCCGGCGCTCATGAGGATCATGGCCGAGCACGGCGAGCACCGGCGCGCATTCTTCATCGACGACCTGTCGGTCCACCACAACTCGGTGGCCAAACTTGCGCCGAACGTGACGCGCCTGCATTTCGTGGGCGAACCGGGTGTCGCCGCCCATGTCGATTGCGCGTTCGAGGCGGGCGACGCCCATGCGCGGATCGACGAATGGGATGCGGCGCTGCCCTGGCTACTCGATCGTTTTGAAAAGGAAAACGCATGACCGAAACTGAAATCGAGGCACGGCTGGCCAAGCTCGGCATCGTCCTTCCCGAAGCGGCCGCCGCCGTCGCAAGCTATGTTCCGGCGGTCGAGGCCGCTGGCATGCTGCATATTTCGGGACAGCTTCCCTTCGTGAACGGCGAAATCGTCAAGGGGCGGCTCGGCGAATCGCTTTCTCTCGACGAAGGCGTGGCCGCGGCGCGTGCGTGCGGCATCATGATCCTTGCGCAGGCGAAAAAGGCGCTGGGCGCGCTCGACAGGATCGAACGCGTCGTCAAACTCGGCGCTTTCGTCAATTCCACGCCCGATTTCGCGGATCAGCCGAAGGTCGCCAACGGCGCGTCCGAATTGATGTTCGACGTTCTGGGTGAAGCCGGGCGCCATGCCCGCAGCGCGGTGGGCGTACCCGTCCTGCCGCTGGGCGCCGGGGTCGAAATCGACGCTATTCTGCAGATACGCGCCGGCTGAACCCATGGCGACGCGGGCGGATTTTCGCTGGCTCGGCGAATGGCGCTATGCCCATCGCGGCCTGCATGGGGACGGCTGTCCCGAAAACTCCCGCGCCGCGATCGAGGCGGCCGTCGCACGCGGCTATGGCATCGAATGCGATGTACAGGCGAGCCGCGACGGCCACGCCATGGTCTTTCACGACTGGACGCTGGAGCGACTGACCGAAAGCGTCGGTGCCTTGCGCGATTTCGACGCCGCGGGGCTGGAGCCGATCGGCCTGCGCGGTGGCGGCACGTTATGGCGCTTGGAAACATTGCTGCGCCGGGTCGCGGGGCGCGTTCCAGTGCTGATCGAGATCAAGTCGCACCGGACCATGCCGTCGCAAGGCCTGTGCCGATCGGTAGCGAAGGCGCTGCGCCATTATCGAGGGAAAGCCGCCATCATGAGCTTCGATCGCGATATCGTCCGCTGGTTCGCGGATGTCGTACCGAATCGTCCGCGGGGGCTTGTGACGGGGCGCCGTGAATATCGCGAATCGGGCGGCGTATTTGCCTTTCGCACCGCACGGTCGCTTGCAATCACGCGGTCGAGACCCGACTTCCTTGCCTGTGACATTCGCGACCTTCCCGACCCCTTCATCGCCCGGCAAAGGGCGCGCGGCATGATTGCGCTCACCTGGACGGTTCGCACGAAGAAGCAGCGTAAGCTCGCAAAACGCAGTTGCGACGCGCCCATCGCGGAAGGCAAGGGCATCGCGTGAGTGGGAGCGCGACCATACGATTGAACGGTTCGGTAGGGGCGCTCGATGCAGCGGCGTGGGATGCGCTGAACCATGATGGCAATCCGTTCACCAGCCATCGCTTCCTCACCCTGCTCGAACAATCGGGCAGCGTCGGCGGCCATAGCGGCTGGACCCCCTTGCCATTGACACTTCATGCAGGAGAAGCGTCCGATGCCCCGATATTGGGCGCCGCACCCGCCTATCTGAAGACGCATAGCCAGGGCGAATATGTGTTCGATCACGGATGGGCCGATGCATGGGAACGCGCAGGCGGATCCTACTATCCCAAGTTGCAGATCGCCGTCCCGTTCACGCCCGCCACCGGGCCGCGTGTCCTTGCCGCGGACGACGATGTCGCCTTCACGCTCCTCGCTGCGGTCGAACGGCTTTGCGAGAGCGAAGGGCTGTCATCCGCGCATGCGACCTTCGTCGCTCCTGCGCAGCATGCGCTTTTCGAACGGGCCGGCTGGCTGCTGCGTCACGATATTCAGTTTCACTGGACCAATCGCGGTTACGCCGATTTCGACGCGTTTCTCGATTCGCTCGCCTCCCGAAAACGCAAGGCGATCCGCAAGGAACGCGCACGCGCTGTCGAAGGGCTCGAAATACGCGACCTGACGGGTGATGACATCCGACCGGAGCATTGGGACGCGTTCTGGCAATTTTACCAGGATACGGGGGCGCGGAAATGGGGCACGCCCTATCTCACGCGGGAGGCGTTCGACCTGATCGGCGCCTACATGGCAGAGGAGGTGCTCCTGCTGCTGGCATTCGAGGATGGGACGCCGGTGGCCGGTGCGCTCAATTTCATCGGGCCGGACGCGTTGTACGGCCGCTACTGGGGCGCGCTCGTCGACAAGCCCTTCCTGCATTTCGAGCTTTGCTATTACCGCGCGATCGATGCCGCCATCGCACGCGGGCTTTCCCGGGTCGAGGCAGGCGCGCAAGGCTCGCACAAGCTGGCGCGGGGATACGAACCGGTACGCACCACATCGGCGCATTTCATACCGAACCCCGATTTTCGGCGCGCCGTCGCGGATTTTCTGCGCCGGGAAAGCGAAGGCATCGACGCGAGCAAATCCGCCCTTCAGGACCTCGCCCCGTTCAGGCGCGGCTAGCCGGTCGGAGCCTTACGCGGCGCGTTTCATCATCGTGGCCATATGCGCGCGGGCCCGGCGTTGTGCTTCGCCGATTTCACGGCTGCTCATTTCCTCGGCGATCTCGGAACGGCTTATCGCCGCTTCTTCATGGCCAGTTGCCGCCGCGATGTTGAACCATTTGTGCGCCTCGACCAGGTCGCGCGGTGCACCGTTGGAGCCGGTCGAAAACACGACGCCCAGATCGAACAAGGCATTGTTGTCGCCCGCCCAATAGGCGGTCAGACATTGGTCCACCACCACGGCGACACCCGGGCCGCGGCCGCCGATGTGCGAAACGACAGCCGTATCGTCCGGTTCGAATTGATTGCAATATGCCATGCCGTCAGCCCCTTGTAAAACAGCTCCAAACCTTCCCGCCACCCCGTGGGCGGCGATAGGGACAAGCTTGCGCATGCGCATCAAGAATAGGTTAACGCGGGCTCGTTGCATGGGCTCTACTCCGGCAAAACGCTTTGTTACGCCCTGCGATTTAGGCGGCTGGCATTGCCGCGGCGTGACGGTATTTCACTTTCGCGACCGAAATGGATGGATTTCTCGGCGTTCGGGAAAGCTTAAGGCATACTGGGCTAGGCGCTCGGCCATCAGCGTGCTTGTGCGCGGTATTGCTTGTAACTATAGCGCCGCGCCATGGGGAAGGCCGGGGCCACGCGCCCGGCCGGTGTCGCGATGGCGAGGAATGTGAAATGGACGGGGTTGGATCGGAACTGGACGTATTGGCCAAGGCGCGCCGCAAGGTTGAGGGCGATTACGTCCCGAGCGCGGACGAGCCATACATGAACGAGGATCAGCAGGAATTTTTTCGCAGCCTGCTGACCGAATGGAAAAATTCGATTTTCAGCGCATCGGCCGGCACGTTGCAGCAATTGCAGGACGGTCCCTTGCGCGAACCCGATCTTAACGATCGCGCGTCGAGCGAGACCGATTGGGGCATCGAATTGCGCACCCGCGACCGGCAGCGAAAGCTGATCGCCAAGATCGATTCGGCCCTGCGCCGCATCGACGAGGGCGAATACGGTTATTGCGAGGTGACGGGCGATCCCATCGGCATAGGCCGTCTGATCGCGCGCCCGGTCGCGACCATGACGGTGGAGGCGCAGGAAGCGCACGAGCGGCGCGAGAAGATTTCCCGCGACGACTGAACCGGCGTGGTCATATGGGCGCGGCGGCGACTGTGCCTGTTTGGGACAGCGGGAAGGCAGGATGCGCTGTGCACTGGTTTCCCGCTGCTTTAAATTTACCTTAACCTTTTCGCGTGAGTGTCGTGAGCGGCACCTCTTTTCAAGCCGCGGGCACGGACGGCTGCATTCGGGATAGGTACATGACACAAGGTGACAGCACCCAGATGACCGCCAAGGGCGTCAATTCCCGGCGTCATGAGCGCGAATCGCTGTTCCTCGTGACGGAGGTGCGGCTTGAACGCGACGGTGCACCCTATCGCGTGAAACTGCGCAATATCTCCGATGCGGGCACCCTTGCCGAAGGGGCGATGCGCGTGACGCGCGGACAGGCGATCTGGGTGACGCTGCCGCGGATCGGCTGGGTCGCGGGACAGGTTGCGTGGTCCGCCGGAGATCGCTGCGGCATTGCGTTCGATACTGAAATCGATTCGTCGCTTGTGCAGTTTCCCATCGGCGAAAGCGAACCCGCCCCGCGCGAAGGCGCGCTCGGCAACGTCTCGCCAAGCTGACCCTTTCAACTCGGCGCGTGCATCGCATGCGTGCATTTGGCTGCTGACCGGTGGGGGGCGTGCTGTTACGATGGCGCGATGAATCTTCCCTCCGCACGCATTCCCGCGTTTCTTTTCCATGCCGTGCCCGCGATGGTTCTTTGCACCGCGCTGGCCGCGTGCGGGGCCGACAGGGACGGCATGCTCGACATCGCGATCGTGGGCGGGCGCGATGCGACATTGTCCGACACGCGCGGCCTGACCGCGGCGGGCGGGATGATACGCGCCGCCACGCACGACGGTCTTGTCAGCTTTGACGCAGAGGGGTTGATACAGCCCGGTCTTGCCGAACGCTGGATCGTGACGGATGACGGGCTGAGCTATATTTTCCGGCTCGGGGAACGGCCCGGCCCGGGGGGAGCCGACACCGAACGCGCCCGCGACGCCGAAGCCGTGGCCGATGCGCTGCGCAAGGCCATCGCCGCGCAGGACGGCACGGCTTTCGGTCTCGACCTTGCCATCATCGAGGAGGTCGTCGCACGCACCGGCCGCGTTATCGAGATTCGCCTGACCGCGCCTAATCCCGAATTCTTGAATCTCATGGCACAGCCGCAATTGTCGCTCGCCGATATTTCCGCCACGGACAAAGGGCTGTCGCTGGACGAAAAGCGGGACATGCTCGTGCTCGATGGGGCGCGCCGCCGTGCGGAGGACGGTACCGAGGAGCAGGCGCGCCCGCTCAATCTCCTCATCGCCGAGCCGGAGCGGGCGGTTTCCATCTTTCAGGCGGGGCGCGCCAATGTCATGCTCGGCGGGGCCATCGATGCCTTGCCGCATGTCGAACTTGGCGGCCTGCTTCAAGGCGCCATCCGGCTCGACCCGGTGGTCGGCCTGTTCGGGCTGTCCATCGCGCGGCGGGAGGACGGCTTTCTCTCGCTCTCCGCCAATCGCGAGGCTCTCGCCATGGCGATCGATCGCAACGGATTGATCCTGCCCTTCGGAATCGCGGGCGGCTGGGTGCCGACCACGCGGCTCGTCCCGCCCGGTCTGCCCGGCGATACCGGCATGGTGACCGAGCGGTGGGACGGGATCGCGTTCGAGGAAAGGCAGGCCGTCGCCGCAGGCCAGGTCGCGCGCTGGCGTGCATCGGGACAGCCGCGGCCGGCCGTGAGCGTGGCGCTGCCGCCGGGGCGGGGCGGAGAGATCCTGTTTGAACAATTGCGAAGCGATCTTGCCGATGTGGGGATCGCCTTGCGCATGGCAGATGATGCGGATGCCGACCTCCGCCTGATCGATGAGGTCGCCGATTACGACCGTGCGGACTGGTATCTCAACCGCTTCAACTGCACGGTGACCGACGCGTTGTGTTCTAAGGAGGCCGATGCGCTCGTCGCCGCGTCACGAACGGAACCGGATCCGGCCATCCGCGCTCTCCTGCTCGCCAATGCGGAGGCGTTGCTAAGCGCGCAGAATGTTTTCGTGCCGTTCGGCCCGCCGGTGCGTTTCTCGCTTGTGCGCGGCGGCCTCGAAGGGTTTGCCGTCAATCGCTGGGGCGTGCACCCCTTGTCGGCGCTGTCGCGCGGCCCCAGTTAACACCCATGACCGACGATCGCCCGATGCCGCCCCATGATCCGCCCGCCGTCGGGAGGCCCACTCCCTATGACGAGGGCACCGGTGCCGACCGGCCCGGACGGGCGGAGCGCATGCGGATGGAGATGCCGGGGCTCGGCACCGATGCAGCCTCGGTGCTGAAACGCGTGGAGGCTTTGGAGCGCATTCTCGAGCGTAGCTTTACCGTGCCGGGGATGAACCGGCCGGTCGGACTGGACGCCATTCTCGGGCTCATCCCGGTGTTCGGCGATCTGATGGCCGCCGCGATGGGCAGCTATATCCTTTGGGAGGCGCGCAATCTCGGCATTCCGAAATGGAAGATATGGCGCATGGCGGGTAATATCGGGATCGATACGGCGCTGGGCGCGGTGCCGCTGGTCGGCGACGCATTCGATTTCTTCTACCGTTCGAATACGAAGAACCTGCGCATCATCCGCCGCCACCTCGAAAAGCATCATCCCGAGCTGAAGACGATCGACGGTTGAGGCGGGCAAGCCGCGATCAGAAATCGATCGCGACGCCATCCTTTTCCCAGTCGCCGAAACGCGTCGGGTCGGGGCGCTCCGCATCCTCGTGGCGCGAACCGGGGCCAGGTTCCGGCGCGGGTTCGTCGGTCCAGTAATCGGGCTTGCGAAATGGTTCGGGCGGCCGGGCCGCTTTTGTCTTGCGATCGGTCATTCCGGCAATATGGGCATGGGCGGGCCTGCGTGCAATGCGCGGTTAAAGCGAAAGATCATTGCCAGCCTTGCCGCGCACGGCGATAGGCAACGGCCATGACCGATACCACCGGATTGCCCGCCCGCCGCGCCGCGTTGCGCATGCTCGACGCCGTGTTCCGCCGCGGGGAGACGCTCGACAATGCTGCGTTTTCGGCAACGCGCAACCTGCGCAATGCCGATGCGGGGCTGGCGCTTGCCATCGCGGCGGAGGTCTTGCGCTGGACCGCCGATCTCGACGCCGCCATCGACAGCGCCACGCGGCAGCCTCTCCCCGAGGATGCGAAGGCGCGCATGGTGCTGCGCATGATGCTGGCTCAGGCATGGCGGCTGGACAGCGCGCCCCATGCGGTGATCGCAACCGGTCTGCCCCTGCTCGAAGGTGGGCCGCGGCGGCTGGCGCATGGTGTGTTTTCGGCCCTGTTGAAGGGGGAGGGACGCCTGCCCGAATCGCCCACCCTGCCGGAACGGGTGCGGGCGCGCTGGACCGCGGCGTGGCCGGACCGGGTGGGGGCGATCGGTGCCGCATTGTCGGAGCCGCCGCCGCTCGATCTTACCCTCGCCGCTGCCGACGATACGCAGATATGGGCCGAACGGCTGGACGCCGCCGTGCTGGCGCCGGGGCGGCTGCGGCTTGCCCGCGGGCAGGCGGTCGAGACATTGCCGGGATACGGCGATGGCGCGTGGTGGGTGCAGGATTTCGCCGCATCGCTGCCCGCGCATCTGCTCGGAGCCGGGGAGGGGCGGCGCGTGCTCGACCTGTGTGCGGCGCCGGGGGGCAAGACCATGCAGCTTGCCGCCAATGGCTGGCAGGTCACGGCGCTCGACATTTCGGACCGGCGCTTGAAACGGCTGGAGCGCAATCTGGCGCGCACGGGGCTTGGCGCCGATGTGGTGAAGGCCAATGCGCTCGACTGGGAGCCTGATGCCCGTTTCGATGCGATACTGCTCGACGCGCCATGCAGTGCGACGGGCACGTGCCGCCGTCATCCCGACGTGCTGCACCGCGTGGGCGCGAATCAGATCGCGGACCTTGCCGAATTGCAGGCGGCTCTTCTCACCCGCGCGACTGGCTGGCTCAAACCTGCGGGACGGATGATCTACGCCGTCTGCTCGCTCGAACCGGAGGAAGGCGAGGCGCAGGCCCATGCCTCGACCCTCCCGACCGATGCCATCGCGCCCGGCGAATTGCCCGCCGGATTACGGCCGACCGCAGAAGGCTGGCTCCGTACCGATCCGGGCATGATGGCGGGAACCGGCGCGATGGGGGGCGGCATGGACGGGTTTTTCATCGCCCGCTTCGCCGCCCCCTGATCACAGGCCCGACCCCGGTGGCTCAGGCTGGGCTCTTCGCCTTCACGCTATTGGCGTAGCTCTTGCGCAATTTGGCGAGCTTGGGCGGGATGGTCGCCATGCAATAGGGATTGCGCTGCCCTTCGCCTTCCCAGTATTCCTGATGGTAATCTTCCGCCGGGTACCATTTGGTCGGTTCCTCGATCGTGGTTACGATCTTCTCCGAATGATCGGCCTGCGCGCGTTCGATGGCGGCGCGCGCCTCGGTTTCCTGCTCGTCATCCAGCGGGAATATGGCGGAGCGATATTGCGTGCCGACATCGTTGCCCTGCCGGTTGAGCTGCGTCGGGTCATGCGTGCCGAGGAAGATGTCGTAGATTTGCGCAAGGCCGATCGTGTCGGTGTCGAATGTCACGCGGATCGCCTCGGCATGGCCGGTCTTGCCCGAACACACTTCGCGATAGGTCGGGTCGGCGGTGTCGCCCCCGATATACCCGCTTTCCACCTCGCTCACGCCGATGACATCGTTGAACACCGCCTCCGTGCACCAGAAGCACCCGCCCGCGATGATTGCCTGTTGTTCTGCCATATCGTCAGTCTCCTTTGACCGCAGAGATAGGAACGCGCGCGCACGAATGCCAGCATGCACGAAGGATGGCGCTTGCCTTGCCGCATGGCGGGCCTACTCTGCGCCATCGCAACGATTGCCGAACCATTGAGGGAAGGGAAACCCGATGAAGAGCCTGTCCACGACAATGCTGCTTGCCGCCGCGCCGCTCGCGCTGCTGACGGCGCCCGCGATGGCGGACCATCATGGGAAGGGCACGATGGCTGCCGCCGCCGCCGACCCCGCGATGAAGGCGGCCTTGTCCGCCCCCGTCCGGGCGGAGGACAGCGCGCGCGACCCCTATCGCCATCACGCCCAAACGCTCGCGTTCTTTGACGTAAAGCCGGGGATGACGGTGATCGATTACATGCCTGCCGGCGGATGGTACACGCGGGTGCTGGCCCCATATCTGGGAGCGGAGGGGCGCTATATCGGCCTCACCCCCTATGCGAGCAATTCCGATAACGAACGCTTTGCCGAATATTTCGCCGGCCTGCCGGGCAAGTTTGCCGAAAGCGCGCCGGGATGGAATCTTTCAGGTGCGCCGATGACGGCCATGGCATCGGATGACGAGGCGCTCGATGCTTATGAAGGCAAGGTGGATCGCGCGCTGATCTTCCGCGAAATGCACAATCTGCACCGGTCGGGCGTCCTTCATGGGGAGCTGGTCCGGATCCGCGAATTGCTCGCCGACGATGGGATGCTGGGTATCGTGCAGCACCGGGCAAAGCCGTGGGCGCCTGCGTCCTACACCGACGGCAACATGGGCTATCTGCGGCAGCAGGACGTGATCGCGCTGGTCGAGGCGCATGGTTTCGACCTTGTCGCGACGAGCGAGATCAACGCCAACGCGCGCGATACGGCCGATCATCCCAAGGGGGTCTGGGAACTGGCCCCAAGCTTTGCGTCAGAGCGTCAGGCAGAGCTTGGCCCCATTGGGGAGAGCGACCGCATGACCTTGCTGTTCCGCAAGCGTCCGTGATGCAATCGCGGCGGTGGTGGACTTCGCCCGCGCGGGTTCATATTTGAGGGCGCATGACACAGATCACCGTCGCCGCATTGCAATGCACGCTCGCCTCCCATGACGAGCAGGACAATATCGCCAGGATTTCCGCGCTGGTTGAGGATGCCGCCACCAAGGGGGCGCAAATCGTCCTGCCGCCCGAACTGTTTTCCGGCCCCTACTTTTGCCGGGAGGAGGACGAGGCGCTTTTCGCGCTCGCCCGCCCCACGGCGGAGCACCCCTCGGTCATCGCCATGCGCGCGCTCGCCCGGACGCTGAAAATCGCGATCCCGACCAGCTTTTTCGAGCGGGATGGCCACCATTATTACAATACGCTGGCCATGATCGACGCCGATGGCGACATCATGGGCACCTATCGCAAGAGCCATATTCCCGACGGACCGGGGTACGAGGAAAAATACTATTTCCGGCCCGGCAATAGCGGGTTCAAGGTATGGGACCTGTTCGGCACGCGCATCGGTGTCGGCATATGCTGGGACCAGTGGTATCCGGAAACCGCGCGGGCCATGGCGTTGATGGGGGCGGAAATCCTGTTCTACCCGACCGCTATCGGGTCCGAACCCTATGACGCCGATCTCGACACCAGCCGCATGTGGCGCCGCGCGATGATCGGCCATGCGGTGTCCAATTGCATGCCGGTCATCGCCGCCAACCGCATCGGCCGCGAAGGCGAGCAGCAGACGTTCTACGGCCACAGCTTCATCTGCGACGAATGGGGCGACATGCTGGCCGATTTCGGGCGCGAGGAAAGCGGCGCGCTGACCGCCACGCTCGACCTTTCGCGGGCGGCACGGCACCGGGCCGGCATGGGATTTTTCCGCGACCGCCGGCCCGAGCTTTACCGGCGGCTTGCCGAGGATGTCTGAGCCGCCCTGGCGCTATCTCGTGGCGCTGGGCAGCAATGTGAGGCATCCCGCCATGGGCGCACCGCCGCGCGTCGTCGTGGCCGCGATGGCGCGGCTGGACACGGGCGGGACGCGGGTGATCGCGCGGTCCCGTATCATGGCTAGCGATCCGGTCGGCCCTTCGCTGCGCCGCTATGCCAATGCCGCGGTGGTGGTGGAAACCGCGCTCGACCCGCCGGCATTGCTGAGCCTGTTGCATGGGATCGAACGGGATTTCGGACGGCGCAGGGTCGGGCAAAAATGGCGCGCACGCACGCTCGACCTCGATATCGTGCTGTGGTCCGGGGGGCGTTGGAACGACCGGCGGCTGACCATTCCGCATGCGCAATTCCGGGGGCGTGATTTCGTGCTGCGGCCCGCCTGCGCTATTGCGCGGGACTGGCGCGATCCGGTGTCGGGGTTGTCGGTCGGCCATCTTTGCGCAAGAGTTTTGAAGCAAGCGTCTTGACCCACGCGCCGCGCCTGCGTAACTGCGCCGCATGGTCGGGCCCTTAGCTCAGTCGGTAGAGCAACTGACTTTTAATCAGTAGGTCGCTGGTTCGAACCCAGCAGGGCTCACCATCCTCTCTATCGCTATCGTTCACGGATCGTTGGTAATAGCGCCGTTGACCAAGCCGCGCGCGGCCTTTTGTCCGGCACGTTGTGGAGGTAAAGCCGGCCCATGCCCTGCCCAAACCCTGAAACGAGCGAACCGGCCGTGAAAGCGTTGTGAGATGCAGGACGACGACTGTTACATCGCGATCGACTGGGGAACGACCAATCGTCGCATCTATCTGATCGATCAGGGCGGTCATGTTCTTCGCACCCGGCAGGACGACAAGGGCGTATTGTCCATGGGCGCGGAATGGGACGACGAAATCCTCGCGATCCGTGCCGAGTTCGGAGATCTGCCCATCCTGGCAGGTGGCATGGTCGGATCGACCAAGGGGTGGTGCGACGTACCCTATGTCGGCGTGCCGGCCGGGCTGGACACCCTTGCATACGGGGTGGTGAGCCCGATTTCCGGCGTCGTGCTCATACCGGGTATCGCGGTTGACGGTCGCGACCGGGTGGATGTGATGCGGGGCGAGGAGATTCAGCTTCTGGGCGCGATCGGTGCCGGATATGCCCCGTTCGATGCCTATTTCTGCCAGCCGGGCACGCATTGCAAATGGGTCCATGCGCAAGAGGGGCGCATTGTCGATTTCACGACCGCCATGACGGGGGAGTTGTTTGCCTTGCTGCAGGCAGAGGGTATCCTCTCCGATACCCTGCGCGCTCCGGTAACGGCTGGCGAAGCGTTTCGCGACGGTGTACGACGGGGCCTGGGCGCCTGCGATCTTGCGGCTGCCCTGTTCGAAGTACGCTCCCGGCAACTTTTCGGCCGCCTTGAACAAGAGGACGCCGCATCCTTTGCCAGCGGGATCCTGATCGGCGCCGACGTCGGATCGCGCACACTCGCCGCAGGCCAGGACATTCATGTCATAGCGGAGGGCGCGCTCGCAAAACTCTATGGCATGGCGATCAAGGTGACGGGCGCGCGCGCCAAGGCGGTCGATGGCGATGCCGCCTTCGTCGCCGGTATCCGCGAAATGAGGAAAAGACTGGCATGAACGTTCCGGCATTCGCAGATGCATTCGAACAATGCCCGCTGGTCGCGATCCTGCGCGGTGTGACCCCGGCGGATGCGCCGCTCATCGGCGAAGCCCTGATCGAGGCGGGGATCACGATCCTCGAAGTTCCGCTTAATTCGCCGGACCCTCTTCAGAGCATTGCGCTTCTTGCGCGCCAGCTGAAAGGCAGCGCGGTGGTAGGCGCGGGCACCGTGCTACGGCGCGACGATGTAAAGGCGGTGGCCGATGCGGGCGGCACGCTGATCGTTTCGCCCAATACCGATCCCGAGGTGATCCGCGCGAGCGTGGCCTTGGGGCTTGTGTCCGCGCCAGGCTATTTCACCATGAGCGAGGGTTTCGCCGCGTTGCAAGCAGGCGCGCATGCGCTCAAGCTGTTTCCCGCGGAACCGGCAGGTCCGGCCATGCTGAAGGCCCACCGCGCCGTTCTGCCCGACACCGCCTGCATAATCGCGGTCGGCGGTATTGAGGCGGATAATCTGCCGGCCTGGCAGGCTGCGGGCGCGGACGGCTTCGGTCTCGGCTCCGGGCTCTATAAACCCGGAAAAAGCGCAGAGGCGGTGCATTCGGACGCGCGGCGGTACGTGCGCGCCCTTGCAAAGCCGACCTGATCGGCGGTCGAGGCGTTTGCAAAAAGAGTGGCTTTGCTGAAATGCGGCGGGAGGATCAGGGTAAATCGGCGTCTGGTTTCGACAATTTTCTATCGAGGCCGGGATGATGGAGAGCTTGGCGGAGATGGCGCATTCCAGGCCCCGCATTGGGAATGGCTATGGCGGTGCAATTACTGTCGAGCGCGATGGCAATGTGCTCGTAAAACGTACGCCAAAGAAATCATCGGCGGGCGATGCAACCTTAACGGCGAGTGCTTGCCGCTCCACGCCTATCACGAGATCCACGCCGCGCCGCTCGATACACATTGATTGGCGAGCAATATCGGCATTCTGCCGATTGTCTCCGGGATGAACACAGGCCTGCTGCGTATGGTAGCTGCTTTCGCAAAAGCGGATGCAACGTGCTTTAAAAATTAAAGCACGGCAATTTGAACGAAAACTATGCCAGAATATACGCACCGAACGGCGAAGACCGTTGATCGAACTCTGATATTATCGGGCTAATTTTACATTCAGGAAACGTTGGATGCATTCCATGCAATGAATTTTTCCGCCCGGCTTTCATCTTGAAAGCATGCGATCCTGCTTTCGCTCATTAATCATGGTTCGACCCGACCCGGTCGCCGTAACCAAGAATTCCGATCCGGCTGGCAGCTGCGAAGCTGGGGAGGAAAGCGTAGACCCGGTTGCGCGCTCTGAAATGACGAGTTCGACGACCCAATTTTCGTCGGATAGGTTGATAAGAGGACATGCAAAAAGCGGTAGCCACCCGCTTCGCTAAGGAAGATCGATACCCATTGAACTGACTACAGCACAAATCTTCTTGCGCCGATGTCGCTGTTTATGGTCGTGGACGTTCGCCCAAATCTTTCGTGTGCGTTGGGAAAAGCACACCATCTCTTCCAAGTCACTGAAAAGATGGTGGGCGCGGCAAGGATTGAACTTGCGACCCCACCCGTGTGAAGGGTGGGATTAACGGGAATCTGCGCTTTCTTGAAAATAGAAAAGGCAATAAAAACAAGGCTTGATGCCCGTCGGTGTTCGCCGCTGCCCGCCTATCTTTTTCATGTTTTTTCATGGATTTTGCGATACCGATGGTGGATGCCAGATTTGAGCCGTATCGGAGAGCGTGAGAAGCTGAAGCCAAGAGCGGGCGATGAACCGCATTGGCATCGTTTGCGCCAAGGCGTTTACCTGGGCTATCGACCGTCGAGGAAGACGGCAGGTGGCACGTGGTTCGCCCGGTTCTACGACGCCGATACCAATCGCAACAAGCGTAAGCGGTTGGACGATTACGGCACGCTGTCAGGTCACGATGTCTTCAAGCAGGCCAAGATCGACGCGGAGGCATGGGCTGCAACTGTCGAGTCCGGCGGTGAACTTGCCCGCGACATGGTGACTGTGAAGGATGCCTGCGAAGCCTATCTGAAGGAAAAGCCCAATTCGATCGCAGAGGGTGTTTTCCGCCGTCATGTCTATGACGATCCCATTGCCAAAGTGAAACTCGACAAGTTGCGGAACCATCATCTTCGCAGCTGGCGCGCGCGGCTTGAGAAGGCGCCAGCGATGCTATCCCGTAGCAAGTCGGGAGAAAAGCGCTGGAAGGATCGCGCGAAGTCGACCGTCAATCGAGATATGTCTCCTTTGCGCGCTGCTTTAGGCCGAGTTCTGACATTAGGACCGCCGAACACAGATGCTGCATGGCAGGAGGCGCTTACCCCCTATAAGGGTGCCGACAAGCTTCGCGGGCTGTATCTCGATAAAGCCGAGCGGAAGCGATTGATTGATGCGACGGGAGATGAGGCAAAGCCTTTCGTGAAGGGTCTTTGCATGCTGCCACTTCGGCCCGGCGCGCTCGCAAAGCTCACCGGGGGTGACTTCGATGAACGCACCCGGTCCTTGATCATCGGCTACGACAAGAACGACAACCCGCGACAAATATCACTCCCACCCATAATCGCTGGCTTCTTCGCTGAGCAGGTGAAAAACAAACGACCGACCGCATACATTTTCTCTCAGCCCGGAAATGAACCTTGGCATAAGGATGCGTGGAAACACCCGATCAAGGAAGCTGTCGTGGCCGCTGGACTGCCGGGCGCTGCATCTGCCTATACGATCCGGCATAGCGTTATCACGGACCTCGTGCGTGCTCGATTGCCGATCCTTACAGTCGCCCAATTGGCAGGCACCGGCGTGACTATGATTGAGAAGCACTATGGGCATCTGGTTCGAGACGACGCCGAGGATGCTCTGGCAACATTAGCCCTCTAAATTGCAAGTGGGGGATGAGCGATGCCATTGGCAATCTAGAATGGACGGGGAGAGATAATTCGAACCTCCAAGCCTTGCCTCCTAGCATACTTGGCTCTGCAGAAAATGACGTGCCCCCGGCTTTCCTTGCTGGGATTAGATCCCGGTCGCTTTGTTGCGCATGAGCCCGGTTGAAGCAACGGGGCTGCGTTGCGGGGCCCATAGGGCGTATCGAGGCAGGCCATTGCTTGTCCAGTTTGGCGGCGAACGCCGCCGGGTTCTCGTAGTCGGCGTAGCCAATTCCCAGTCATTTCTCCCAGAGCGATTCATTCGCCAGTTCGTTCTTCGCTTACTTCAGGCATCGACGCTAACTGCTCGGCGGCAACGCCTTCGGACAGCGACAGAACAGAGTGAAGGAACAGCGCGTTCAGCGAGCAAATGGTCTCTGGCCATCCAACATCGACTTTGGCCGATAAGCGGTGATATCACTGCGGATTGCTCGTCTGATTTTCAATGAAGTGCGACGTCGAACCCCAAGCTGTGGTGTGTCAAATGAAGGGTGAAGGATACCGCATTAGTGTCTAGAATGGATGGATAGAGCGGCGGTAAGGGGGCCCGATTGCGGACCTCCACCAAGGTGAAAAGCACGAGAACGAGGCCGCCGCCTAACGGTCGGACCTCAAATATGTGATCGAGTTCTCGTGGATGTAAGCTTCGTTCGAGCGTCCTCGATATTTTGGTGATGCCGATCCGATTCAGTCACATTTCTCGCGGCAATACGATTTGACACGACCATGTCAAGAAGGCCTCCCCCATAGGAACTCTAATCCAGGTTAGAGCGGATACCTCGGTGTCGGGCAACTAACTCCTACTGCCGATTGCCAAGGGCGTCCGGCCAACTCACCAGGGGGGTAAAAGAATTGGGCGAGTCCTACGAATATAGCTGTGTTTCACTGGAAAAGGACGCTATTCCACTCGTCGTAGATCTTGACGGTAGCCTTGTCCAAACAGACCTCCTCTACGAGTCCTTCTTCGGAACAGTAGCAATCGGTCTCAGAGGCATTTTGGAAACTATCGGATCTTTAAGGAAGGGTAAGGCAGCTTTAAAGAGATCTCTAGCGAATAGTTGTGAGATCGACTATTCGACCTTGCCTTACAATAAAGACATTCTGGCGCTCGTGCGCGAAGCGCGTCATGCGGGGCGCCCGACTTGTCTCGCAACCGCCGCCGATCATAAGCACGCTCATGGTATTGCAAGCCATCTCGAATTATTCGATAGCGTTCTTGCCTCCGATGGAAAATCTAACCTTAGCGCATCGCAAAAAGCGGAGGCGCTTTCAAGCAAGTTCGGAGAAGGCAACTTCGACTACGTTGGTAATAGCGCGGACGATCTCCATGTCTGGCGCAAAGCGCGCCATGCATACATCGTTGGTCAATCTGCAGGCCTTTCACGGAAACTATCACCTCGTCGTGGTAAAACGCATATTGTGGGAAGCAAAGTTCGGCGGTTCCCGTCGTGGATCAAAGCTCTTCGGGTCCATCAGTATTCGAAGAATTTGCTCATATTCGTTCCACTATTTGCCGCCCAGCTATGGACATTGAGTGCGTTCGTAAATGCGACGCTAGCATTTGTCTCATTCTCTTTGTGCGCGTCTGCGATTTATATATTTAACGATTTGCTTGATTTGAAATCTGATCGGTCTCATCCCAGTAAGAAGTCACGTCCCTTGGCTTCTGGCGCAGTTCCGATAGCACAAGCACCGGTAGTCGCTTTCTGCTTACTGATGGCTGGGATGGCTATTGGCGCTTTTCTAGGATGGCAGTTCATTGTCGTTCTTGCCGGATACATATTTTTAACGACTGCCTATTCGCTATATCTCAAACGTCGCATGCTGGTTGACGTCGTCGCTTTAGCGCTTCTTTACACGACACGGATCTTTGCTGGAGCCGCAGCCGTGGATGTGACGATCTCCCAATGGCTTCTCGGTTTCTCCATGTTCGTCTTTGTCTCCCTTGCTTTAACCCGTCCTATTCATGAGGCTACCGCTTCGTGTTGTTCGGACGGCGATGTGGCGGTGCCTGATTGATCAAGGCGCACGCCT
>NZ_JAIQCI010000028.1 GCF_022378335.1 Croceicoccus hydrothermalis | reverse complement strand
AGCGCCCATCCCGCACGACACCGCCCTCTACCGTCAGCGTCACAAGGTCGAGAACATGTTCGGCAAGCTCAAGGACTGGCGCCGTATCCACACCCGCTACGACCGTTGCGCCCACACCTTCATGTCCGCCATCTGCATCGCCGCAACCGTCATCTTCTGGCTGCCGCAATGAGTCCTGAGCCTAAGCGGCCCCGCCCGTGATGATCAGTTCGCCGAACGTTCGCCCATTGTCATTGCCCGCGATCGTATAACGCACATCCTCCTGCCGCATCTCGAATCCGGCAAAGATCCGGCGAACCTCGGCATGATCGTTGATCGACAGGACGAACGATCCGCGCAAGCCGCGCAGCTGCTCGGCCATGCGCTCGAACTGCCCGCGGTCGAACATATCGGCGCCGTAATCCCCCTCGCTGCCGAAATATGGCGGGTCGAGATAGAACAGCGTGCTCGGCCGATCATAGCGGGCGATGAACGCGCTCCAGTCGAGCCGCTCGATCACGACGCCGGCAAGCCGCTCGTGGATCGCCTCGAGCATGGGGCCAAGCTTCGTTACGTCGAACCGGCCCGCGCCGGTTGGATTGACGCCATAGTGACGCCCCGCAACCTTCCCCCCGAATGCCAGGCGCTGGATATAGAGGAAGCGCGCCGATCGTTGCAGGTCGGTGAGCGTCGCCGGATCCTGCGCCACCAGCTTTTCGAAATTGGCGCGGCTTGAAATCTGCCAGCGGATCATCTCGGTGAAGGGAACGTAATGGTGCTGCAGCACGCGAAAGAACGTGCTGACATCCTCGGACCAGTCATTGATGACCCCGACCCGCGGCCGTTCGGTCCGGCGAAAGAACACGCCGCCCATGCCGACGAACACCTCGGCATAGGTCGTGTGCGGGATGGACCCGATCAGCGGAACGAGCCGCTTTGCGAGGTTGCGCTTGCCGCCGATATAGGGCGCAGCGGGCCGCACCGGATCGATGGGAAGGAGGGGTTGAACGAGATTCGACACAATTGCTTTTGTTCCATATATGTTCCCGCGCCGAGTCGGCAGGCGGGATGATCCCTTGGCGGGACCGAGAGGGACATGGCGATGGTATCTATCGTCGGACTGGGCGTGGCTGCGCCCTTCCCCCGCCATAAGGCGGGTCGTCTGGTTTTTGCGCTGCCAAGATGAGACATTCAATAAGCTCTTGTTGTTCATAGGGCTTTAACGCCATCAAACCTACGACTGTGCGCAGGCCGCAGGCGCGAAGACGGTCGACGCAGTGAGAGCTCAAGATTCGTCGGACTGCATTTGTTTGTGTTCGGAAATTAAACAGATGTTACACGAGTGTGGTGGCTCATCGAACTTTCGTTATCCGTCACATTTTACCACTCGTAAGGCGGTCGAATGTCTCCAAACGACGAAATATGCAGGATTATATCCGATCTCGAGAACATTTTGGGTAGGATGGATGAGCTCGAAATCTTGGGGATAGCCCGCCCCACAGCCTTACTTCACAGTTCAATAGAAAGCCTGCGCGATCTTCATTTCGCTCGAGCTTGGCGCACTGGTAAGTCCGCCAAAGGACCAAACAGCGAGTAGCCCAACGGAACCTTGCGCGCGTATTAACCTTTTGTTAACCAAGCTGAATTAGGGCTTAATCGCGAGAAGATAGGAACGATTGCAAAACGGCGCTATCGCAGGAGCTGATCCGAAATGACGAGTTCACCTTTCGATTCAAAAATGACCCGCTTGCGTCAAATTGAAAAGCTTGTCGCTGGATTAATTGAGGAAACCGATAGCTCCGTGATCGCGCTTCATCCCGAAGCTATCCGACAAACAAGTCCCGTACGAACGCCCGATATGCAAACAATCGGACTATTGATGCAAGCGTGGCGCGAACGGCGCGAACAGATTTTTCCGGTCACGAGATATGGCGAAGCCGGGTGGGACATTTTACTCGGGCTCTACAACGAATCTTTGAAAGGCCACAATCAGGTATCAACGAAGGTCGCGATATCCCGTGCCTGCACATCCGCTACGACTGGCCTACGATGGCTGTCCGTACTGGAGGAGCATGGCGCTATTCGCCGTACGGCTTCGGCCCATGATCAGCGATTGAAGATGGTACGACTCAATCCCGCTGCTCGCCAAAAAATCGAAATATACCTGCAGGAATTTGGGGAAGCAATGACGTCGCTATTTACCGGAGAGCGCAAGGCTAATCGGTCGAGCATTGTTCGTTTCGAGCCTCCACGCTTCCCCGAACTGCCCCAGAAAATCTGTGCGATGAAGCCCAACGCATAGCCAGCAATTTAGCAAACTCCTGTCTAAATCGGCTCGATCATATTAACGGTGAGTTCGCCACGTGGGGATTGATTGGCAATTTCCAACAACCCAGCAGGGGAAAGGCAACGTCGATATTGACAGCAATGAGCAGTCTGCTGAACGGGAAGAGTTGCATGTTCTAGCAGCAACCCTCGATAAGCTTATGAGAGCCCTCATTACGAAAAATCTTATGACCCGTGAAGATTTGCAGGAAATTGAGAGCGCGGTCAGCGGCAAGTTGGGATCTATTCCCCGCGCTTGGTCAACGCGCCGTTTTGCCAAAGTGGTCACAAACGCCGAAAAACATTTGCGCCAGATAAGTTAAGCGGTTTCTTTCCGCGAATAGACTCAAACTAATCGTTCTGCGCATACGGCATGAACTCCACCGCCCTTTGCCCGAGCCAGTCGTTCACCTCCATCATGCGCGACATGAGCGGCTCGATCTCATTGAGCATGAAGACGTCGAGCGCCTTCTGCACATCGCCGAACCCGCCATTGTTTTCGGGAATGATGGCGACGAGCTGCGGCGGGGTGCGATGCGCGGCCAGCATTTCGTCGCGGCTCACGCGCTTGACATTGAGGAACTCGTCCTTCGCGGCGACCTCGCTGATTGGGATGATCTTCACATCGTCTTTGCCGCCCGCCGGCGCATGCAGGAACAGGTTGCGGAAATTGCCCGGTCCCTTTGACTGACGAAGCGCCTCACGCACCTGGTCGGCGTCCTCGTTGCTCATCCCCGCGCCCGAGGCGTAGAAGATGAAGCCCGCATGGCTGCCGTTGAGATAGTAGCGCCGCCGGAACAGGGTCGCGGCCTCGCCGAGGAGCCCGGCCTGCAGCGCCCCGAAGAATTCCGGCACGCCATAGATCTCCTGCGCGGGATGCTCCTGCAGCAGCTGATGAACGTGCCCCGGCTCGAACGCATGTTCCTGTTGCCACCCCGGAACGAAGAAGAAGTGCCCC
The DNA here is from genome assembly GCF_022378335.1 of Croceicoccus hydrothermalis. GTDB lineage: Bacteria > Pseudomonadota > Alphaproteobacteria > Sphingomonadales > Sphingomonadaceae > Croceicoccus > Croceicoccus hydrothermalis. The sequence continues at coordinate 14,853 of NZ_JAIQCI010000028.1, read as the reverse complement.
TCGTCGACGCCGCGCCGCATGTAGCGCGCCAGCGCATGGCGCAGCTGCATCGGCCGCCCGGCGAGATTGTCGCGCAGCTCGAGATAACCATTGCCAAGGCTGAGGAAGTCGAGCGCCCATTTGCGAAAGTTCGCCCGGTCAAGCCAGCGTGAGGGCACGAAGTGCTTCACCAGCAGGTTGACCTTCAGTCGGATACAGCTCGCATGCGGCCCCGGCATGTCGAATGCCCGCGCAAGGCCGCATTGCGACACCGGCGGCACGTACCACCGGCCATTCGTAACGCTTTCGATATAGCCGAGCATGCTGGAACGATCGAGCACCGGCTCCGGCTCACCGAAGCTGAACGCGGTGACACCGCCCTTGCCGTCCCCATCAATGGCGGCCGCCCGCTCCATCGCCTGGCCCTGCGCATCGTAAATCGTGACAGGCTGCGCCATCAAAAAATCTCCATCGTGGATTTCTGGCCCGCGGCATCGCCGTCGAGCGGTTCGTTGAAGAGGACGTGCATGACCGCCGACGCGACATCGGCATGGCCGGTGTCCTCGCTGCGGGATGCGACATAGGTCAACTGCTGCCCCGATTTCGTAAGCTGCGGCCGGATCGACAGGAAGCTGGCGGTGATGTCCTTATCGCCCGCATCGAACTCGAGCCGGCCGGCGCGGATCACGTTCTTCGCCTTCAGCACCATGAGGTTCTTCACCTGGGCGGAATACTGGATGCCGCGCGCTGCCGGAAACTTCGGCCGGATCAGCTGCAGCACCGCGGCGCCGACGCCGGTCGTGTCGATGCCGATGTCCACCACGTTATAGCGGCCCATCATGTCCTCGATCGCGGCGGCCTGCAGCTCGAAATCACCGCGCAGCCGCCGCTTGTCGAGAACGCGGAACGGCGCGCCCATCTTCATCGGGAGGGCAATCACGACGAGCGCGGCATCATCGCCCTGCGCGCTTTCCTGCGGATCGTAACCGATCGCCACCTCGCCATCGCCGAACGGGCGCAGGCCATAGGGATCGAAATCGCGCCATTTGTCGTCGGCATCGACGCGGCAACGGTTGAGAAGCGCCATCGGGAACGCCCCGCCGCATCCTCGATCGTGACGCGCTGCCGCCAGATCCCATCGGCGCACAGCACGCCGTCTCGCAGATCGTCGGCCGAATAGGCCTCGATCTTCGTCCAGTCCTTCTTGGGCTTGCCCTCGTTGAACCATTCGCCCGACCATTTGCGATAGGCGCCATGCCCGGTGCTCGAGGGCGTCGAGAAATACGTCTCGCGGTAGCGCTTCTGGCTCGCCATGCCGCTGGCGACTTCGTCGATGCGTTCGAAATCCTGCGCCCAGAAGCATTCGTCGTAATAGAAATTACCGTGCTCGCCCTGCGCGGTGCGGTAGTTCGCGCCGAGGAAGAACAGCGTCGGCCGTTCCAGCGGCTTGCCGTCCTCGTCATCGCCGCGGTCGAGCAGCACGTGCTCGCCTTTCAGCGTGATGCCGGTGACGCGGAACACGAACTCAATGATATAGCGGCGGAAGATCTCGGCCTGCCGGCGCGAGGCCGACAAAAAGATCTGGTTGCGCCCGGTCTCGAGCGCATCGATCAGCGCCTCGCGCGCGAAATACCAGGTCGCGCCGATCTGGCGGCTTTTCTGGATGAACCGGGTGCGCTGGTTGGCATTGGCCCACCATGTGCCCTGGTACCCGAAGCATTCCTCTTCGAACGCGGCTTTCAGCTGCGCGGCCATGTCGGCATCGATCAGGTTCGGCCGCTTCGCCTTCTTCGGCCCGGCATTGCGATTGGCGACCTTGGGATTGAGATCGGCCTCGTTCCCGCTGTCGCGATAACGCCGGCATCGTTCGAACCGCTCGATCTGGCGGCCGAGCAGGTCGATCTCCTTGAAGTCCTTCCCGCTCTTCTCGTCTTTGGCGACCAGCATCTGGTACCGGACCAGGACCGATTCCTCCGCAGCGCGGAGCGGCGGCGCTTCCTTCCACTTCTCGCGCTTGGCCCAGCTGGCGATCGTCGGGCGCGGAACCGGCTTGCCATCCTCGCCGCGCACCCCGAGCCGTTCCAGCTCGTCGACGATGTCGGTGATGCCCCACCCACGCCAATAGAGCGAGCGCGCCTCACGGCGCACGTCGGCATAGGCGGGTCGATCGAGAGGGGCGAGCAACATGGGCGGCAACTAAGCGCAGGTCTGTCGACCGTGCGCGCCTCTCTTGTTGTAACGGGCCGAGGATACAACAGCCCCCGCTTGAACCGCGGCCCGCTTCGGTGCCCTTTCGGGGCCGATGAATTCGGCAAGGCGCGTGCCCGCCTGCCGATCCCGAGCTTCGGCGCCCTGCCCCTCCCCTCGGGGCGCCGAAGCTGACCTGACAACGGAGCTCGCGACCATCATGCCCAAGCGTTCGAAATTCTTCTGCATCGCCGTCGAAGGCGCCACCTGCGATGGTCGCACGCTTGATCGCAGCGCGCTGGAAGAAATGGCCGAGACCTACGATCCGAAAACCTACACGGCGCGGATCAACATGGAACACATCCGCGGCTTTTCCGCCGACGCGCCCTTCAATGCCTATGGTGACGTCGTCGCGCTCGAAACCCGCGATGTCGAGATCCAGCTGGGCGGCAAGACCGAGACGAAGCTCGGCCTGTTCGCCCAGGTCGATGCGCTCGACACGCTGATCGAACTGAATGGCAAGGGGCAGAAGCTGTTCAGTTCGGTCGAGCTCAATCCCAACTTCGCCGGCACCGGCAAGGCCTATCTGCAGGGTCTAGCCGTGACCGACAGCCCAGCGCCGCTGGGCACAGAGGTCATGCAATTCGCCGCCAAGGCATCGACCAACCCGTTTGCCGAGCGCAAGGTCGAGAAGGGCAATTTCTTCTCAGCCGCGCATGAGGTTGAGGGGCTGGGTTTTGTTGACGGCGAACCGACTGAAACGACGGCGCTGCTCGCCGAGGCAAAAGGCTTGTTCGCGTCGATGAAGCAGTTCTTCGCCGGACAACCCGCGCCGAAGGAAAAGGAAGAGTCGGAAGTTCCCGAACCCGCGAACGACAATATCGCCGCCTTCAACGCGCTCGCGAGCGGCATGAACAAGCTCGCCGCCGCGGTCGAACAGCAGGGCAAGGATATCACCGCTAGCTTCAACCAGCTGCGCAGCGATCATGATGCGCTGAAAGCGTCGGTCGAAAACACCGACAAGAGCAGCCCGCAGCGCCAGCTCGCCAGCGGCCAGAACGCGAACTTCGCCCGCACCGACTGCTGATCGTCAACCGGAACACCCAGCCCGTCAACTGAACTGCCCCGCCTGTAAACCGCCCCCCGGCCGGAACGGCATCAAAGGACCGCCCCCATGCGCAACGAAACCCGTGCCCTCTTTACCGCCTATGTCAGCCAGATCGCGCTGCTGAACTCGGTACCCGACGCCACCGTCCGCTTCGCCGTCGATCCCTCGATCGAGCAGAAGCTCGAAGAGCGGATGAAGGAATCGTCCGAGTTCCTGAGCGCAATCAACATGGTGCCCGTCAGCCAGCAGGTCGGCCAGACCATCGGTCTTGAGGCCACCCGCACCATCGCCGGGCGCACCAACACCGCCGGCGGCAATCGCCGCAACCCCACCGATCCGACCGGCAATGAGGAGCGCAACAATTACCATTGCCGCCAGACGAATTTCGACTGGGCGCGCAGCTATGCGGCGATGGACGCATGGCGCCACCGTCCCGACTTCGAAACGAAGCTGCGCGATGCGATCCTGAAGCAGCAGGGCCGCGATCGGATCATGATCGGTTGGCACGGCACCCATGCCGCCCCCGAAACCGATCGCGTGGCGAACCCGATGCTTCAGGATGTCAACGAAGGCTGGCTGCACAAGATCCGCAACCGCGCGCCGGAAATGGTGCTGTCGGACGGCTCGCTCTCGGTACACAGCGACGGCAGCGATGATCCCGATCGCAAGGCCATTTACGTCAAGGCGGGCGCCGAACTCTACGATGCCAGCCTCGACAATGCGGTCGATGCGGCGGCGGATTATTCCTCGCTCGAAGCGCTGGTCCTCGATGCAAAGCGGCTGCTGCCCGAATGGCACCGCGGCGACACCGATCTCGTCGTCATCGTCGGCCATGACCTGGCCGACGACAAGTACTTCAACATCGTCCAGAACGCCGGCGCGACCGCGACCGAGGTCGAAGCGGCCGATCGCATCATCCGCTCGAACAAGCAGATCGGCGGGCTTCCCGCCGTGCGCGTGCCGTTCTTCCCGGCCGATGGCATCCTCATCACCCGGCTCGATAACCTCGCCATCTATATCCAGGAAGGCACGCGCCGCCGGCAGCTGAAAGACGAGAGCGAGTACGATCGCATCGCCAACTACGAAAGCGTGAACGAGGATTACGTCGTCGAGGATTACGAGCTCGCCGTGCTGGTCGAGAATATCGTGATCGGCGCCGCCCCGGCCCGCGATCCGGCGTAACCCCGACCGCTGACACCCCGGCCCGGCCTTGATCCGGGCCGGGCCACCCTTTCCAACAGGACCGCCCTTCGATGACCAGCCTCGCGATGCGACACCGCGCCCGGACCATGGCGCAAAAGCGTGCGGCCCCCGCTGCCAAGGCTGCACCGCGCCGCCCCGAACGCGCCGAAAGCGATTACCAGATCCGGCTCGCCGAGCTGGGCGAGGATCTGCGCGGGCTGAAGGACATGCAGTCGATCGAGACGAAGATCGCGCGCAAGGCCGAGCTGCTGCCCAAATATGACGACTGGGCCGAAGGTGTGCTGACCGCCGCGCGCGAAGCCGAGGACAAGGGCCAGCTGGTGCAGAGCGACCGCATCCTCGTGCAGACGATGATCTGGGCGATCGACACCGCCGACGAGACCCGCGCCCTGCCCCGCGCGCGCTGCGTCCTGCGCCACGGCATGGAACTGCCCTCGCGCTTCGAACGCACGCTGGGCTGCATGATCGCCGAGGAATTTGCCGAGACCGCGCTGCGCGCCATGGCGAGCGATAGCGCCGCCATGCCCGACACGCGCACACTTCTCGAAATCGCCGAGCTGACCGAGGACGAGGATATGCCGGACCAGGCACGGGCGAAGCTGCACAAGGCGATCGCGGTCGCAACGCTGCGCGCCGCCGATGCGGCCGAGGCCGATGACACCGCTGGCGACGGCCCGGCGGGCGGCAAGAAGGCCGCACTGGATTTTGCGCTGCGCCACGCGCGCCGCGCTCTCGCGCTCGATGACAAGTCGGGCGTCAAGAAACTGATCGAACAACGGACGCGCGAGGCCGCGAAGCTGGCTGCCGCGAACGACGACTGAACTTCGCGGCCGGCACTTGACCACTGGCCGCATCGACCTCGCCCCACGGCGCTCGGGGGCGGAAGACGAAGGACGGAGCAGGCTCGCCTGCCAAACCGCATCCTCTCGCGCTTCCCCACCCCCGAAAACTTTGATCGCTCGAAAGGAGCACCATGTCCGGCTTCGTCGCCCGCCCGCCAACCGATCCGGTGCCGCTCGCAGGCGTCGACCTGGTCGCGGGCGATGCATTCTGGCCGGGCGTGTCCATCGCCAGCTTCCGCGAAGCGATGAAATTTGGCCGCAGCACTATTACCGATGAGCGAGTCCGCGATGCCCCGCGAGGGGCAATGGTCCATGTCCGCCGCGAACTGCGCATGTGGAAGCTCGCGCATGTTCTCGCCGGCGCCACCACGCTCGCAGCGATCGATGCCGACATGATCGATGGCGAACCCGCCTCGGTCCTACTCTATCGCAGGGCGGTGTTCTGCACGGCCGCGGCCGATCTTGCCGAAACGCACCATGACGTCAGCGCCACGGCCGACGGCCACAGCCGCATCGATGACGAGGTCACCGCGGCGGACGAACTGCGCCGCAACGCCACCCACGCAATCCGCGACATCATCGGCGTCGCCCGCACCGCAGTCGAGCTGATTTGATGACCGTTCTCCTTTATTCCATCCTGACTTTTATCGCTGGCGTCGTCATCGAACGCCTTTTGCGATGATGCGGGTCCATTCGATCCAGCGCGACACGGTCGACCTCGTCTGCTGGCGAGAGCTGGGCAGCGAACGGTCGGTGCCCGCCGTGCTCGCCCGCAATCCCGATCTCGCCGCTCTCGGGCCGGTGCTGCCGGCGGGCACGCCAATCGACCTCCCCGATACGCCGCCCGCCACCGCGCCGACCATCAAACTCGTCCAGCTTTGGGATTGACCGAACGATGACACAGGAATTCTTCACCGGCTTCACCGCGCTTTCGGTCCTCGGCCTGATCGGCGGCGGTCTGCGCTTTGCCTGGAAACAGCTGACGAGCCGCATCGACAAGCGCGGCGCCGAACTCGACGCGCGCGAAAAGGCGTTCGAGGAAATGCGCGACAGCCGGATCCGCGTGCTCGAGGCCGAAGTCGCGCGCATGGGCGAGCAGATGCGAAAGATCATGGAAACGGTCAGCAAACAGCGGACCGCCATCCACTTGCTGGTCTCGAAAATCGCCCGCGACGAACCGGCCGCGCCCGAGCTCGCGCATGTGCAGGTGCTGCTGGGCGAGGAGTTCCCCGGCATCCTGCGCGACGCGCGCATGACCGGCATCCCGCCCTATAACTTCACCGACGATGCCCAACCGGCACAGCAGGAGGCCTGACCCATGAAGCTTTCGCCCCACTTCAGCCTCACCGAATTCACGAACAGCGCCACCGCGCGCCGCCTCGGCATTGCCAACGGCCCGACCCTCGATCACATCGAGGCGATGGGCCATCTGTGCCATGCGGTACTCGAACCCGTGCGCGAACAGTTCGGCCGCCCGGTGCGCATCACCAGCGGCTATCGCTCCCCCGCGCTCAGCCGCGCGGTTGGCTCCTCGGCCCGGTCGCAGCATTGCAAAGGGCAGGCCGCCGACTTCGAAATCCCCGGCGTCTCGAACCTCACCGTCGCGACATGGATCCGCGACAATTTGCGCTTCGATCAGCTGATCCTCGAAAACTACGTCCGCGGCGATCCGAATTCGGGCTGGACCCATTGCAGCTATCGCCCCGATCGCGCCCGCCATTCGGTGCTGACCTATTCCCGCCGCAAATATTGGAAGGGGCTGGTGGCATGACGCTGCCGCCCCTTTTCGCTCGTATCATGGCCCGCGTCGGCCTGACCGGCCTGCTGCTCGCCATCGCCATCGGCATCGCCGCGTATCAAAGCGTGCAGCTGGGTGGCCTGCGCGTCGGCCCGATCGCGGTCGAAGGCTGGCGGCCAAAAGCGCAACGCCTCTCGCAAGAGCTGAAAGACATTGCCGCCGCCCAAGACGAGGCTGATGCCCGCGCCCGCGCCGAACATGCCCGCGCCGAAACTGCCTATCGTGACATGGCCAAAAGGATCGATGACAATGCCCAAGCCCAAACTGATGAAGCGATGGCTGCTGCCGATCGCTACATTGCTGCTCACCGCGTGCGGGCCAAAGCCGCTGACTGTCCACCCGGCGGAACCTTTACCCCCGCCGGCGATCGAGGCTCCGGACACGCTGAAACAACCGGTCGACCGGCCCAGTTGGATGCGCCCGATCGCGAAGCTGATGGCGATATGGTCGTCGTAAGTGCCGCCGACGTGCGGATCTGCACGTCGAACACGCTGCGCGCCGAAGCCGCCCGCGATTGGGCAATCTCGCTCGAGGCGATGCGATAAGCGATGCGCAAACACGATGCCCTGCGCGCGGCGCTCACCACCGCCTTCCCTGATCTGACCCGCGATCCGCAGGCGCTGTCGATCTATATCGACAAGGGCCGCATTGCCGGACGCGCAGGGCCAGGCGGCACGCATCGGACCACCGGCTTCGAATGGCGCTATACCGTGAACGCCGTGCTGCTCGACTTCGCCGGCGATCCCAACCGTCTCGCCGCCACCGTGCTCGAATGGATCCGCACCACACAGCCCGAACGGCTGCAGAATCACACCGCCGGCGATGAAGCTTTCAGCTTCGAGGTTGATATCCTCGACGACGACAAGGCCGACATCGCCATCACGATCGCGCTGGACGAGGCGGTCGACATCGCCGCCGATGGCACCATGTCCTATCGCAACGAACCCGATATCGACCCGCCATTCGATGGCGTCCCACGCGAAACCGCGCTTGATGCGATCACCCTCGGCGGCGCAGGCCTGTTACCATGATCGACGCCGGCCGCGGCCTGGACGACCTCGGCCGCTTCTTCGATGACATGCTGGCCGACATATCGCCGGCTCGCCGCCGGCTCGTCGCGCGCAAGATCGGGCAGCAGCTGCGCCGATCGAACCTCGCCCGTATCGCCGCGAACGAAGAACCGGACGGCGGCGCCATGGAACCGCGCAAGGATCGTGGCGACAAACGACTGCGGCGGCGCAAGATGTTCCGACGGCTGCGCTACGCCCGCCACATGACGATCAAACCGTCCAACGAAGGTGTTGAGCTCCGTTTCCGCGGCGGCTCCAATCGCATCTCCAGCGACCATCATTTCGGTCGCAACAGCTATGTTGGCAAAACGAAGGCCGGTGACACGATCCGCACCCGCTATCCCCGCCGACAGCTGCTCGGTTTCAACAACGATGACATTGATGGCATGACCGATAAGCTACTTGCCTGGCTCGATCGCGATTGAACGAACTCGGTCAGAGAGGTCGCTTACGAAGTTAGTTGCCCATCCGGGGCAAGCGATTCAGGGCAACCGAGTTTCGTCAACAATTTATGACCTCAGCAACGCAAAGCGCCTCGGTGATGTCTAGACGAGAATGGCCAGATACCTAATTGCTTTTGCATAGTCGCAGAGCCAATTCGTCCAGATCATTATCGAAGGAAACGGGAAAAGCCATCTTAAGATTTTCCGCCATTTGAGAAAGTTCGACACTGGCGAACGGTAAACCTAGCGCCGATTCGGTTGGCGCTAAAACCTCGCACTTCCTCAAATATTCCAAATCGGACATATATGCCTGCACAATTCCGATGTCGCCCGGATCGGAGAGACTGAGCCTTGCAAGTTTATCCGCTTGGGAAGCTAAACGCGCGTGCAAGATAGTGGTCCTTCTATTCGTTTCGAGATGGTTAAAAAATGAAGGGAAATAGTTAAAAAAGCTTTAAGGCACCCCCTATCGCTTCGAGAATTGAGTCCACAACCGGAAGCAAAAATGCGCGGAAAAGCCTTGTTGTAAACCGTCCCCCTACAACAACAGCCGCTCGCCGCCCCTGCCATCCGTGCGCGATAGCTGGCGGCCATGCCCGCCTCGCCATCTTCCGCGCTCGACCTGTCCGCCCTGCCCGCGCCCGACACGCTGGCGGCGCAGGATTTCGAGGCGATCCTCGGCGACGCAATCGCTGATCTGCAGGCGCGCTGGCCGCAGCTCGACACGCCGGTCGACAGTGACCCTGCGGTCAAAATGCTGCAGGTGGTGGCATGGCGAGAGTTGCTCACCCGCCACGCGATTGACGATGCCGCGCGCTCTACCATGCTGGCCTATGCGCGCGGCGGCAATCTCGACCAGATCGGCGCCCTGCTAGGCGTCTCTCGCCGCATGCTTTCCGCCGCCACGCCGACCGAACCAGCAGTCATGGAGAGCGATGACGAGCTGCGCGCCCGTATCCAGCTTGCGCCCGAGGCGCTGCCCCATGCCGGCGTCACCGGCGGCTTCTCTCTCGCGCGCGCGCTCGCCATCGCGCCCACGCTGAAGGACGTCGCCGCCATCAATCGCGACGGCGGGCGCGTCGATATCATTCTGCTCGGCCGTGACGGCGACGGCGACGTGCCCGCCGCCACCGTCGCCGATGTTGCCGCCGCCTTTGCCGAGGACGACGCGGTGCAGCTTACCGATATCGTATCGGTGCGCGGCGCGAGCATCGTGCCCTATGATGCGGACATCCGCCTCACCATCGCCCGTGGACCCGATCCGGCGCTGGTAAAACACGAGGCGGAACGCGCGGTGCGTGCCTATGCTTTGCGCCGTCACGCCATCGGCCGCATCGTCTATGCACAGCAGCTCGCCGCGGTGGCCAGCGTCGGCGGCGTCGAACATGCCAGCTGCACGCTGGCCGATATCGCCCCCGGCGATGCCGGCGCGGCCTCTTTGCGCTCGCTCACTATCACGGTCGATGGGGCGTGATAGGTACGGCCCAGATAGCCGGCCCGCTGCTGCCGCCGAACGCGGGCGGCTTCGAACGCGCGTTCGAGGATGCAACCGCCGCGCGCGCCGCGCTGCCTGTCCATCTCGTCCGCGACGTCATGGATCCGGATCGCTGCCCGGCGGATTATCTCGGCTTCCTCGCCTGGCATTATTCGATCGACCTGTGGGACGATGAGTGGCCCGAGGCAAAGAAGCGCAATGTCTGCCGCAACGCGCTCGCCCTGCATCGCGGCAAGACGACGCTCGCCGGCATTCGCGCCCATCTCGATCTCGTCGATGTAAAGCTGGTGCGCGCAATCCGCCCGCCGGCACGCGGCTTTCTGCGCGGCGCGATGAGCGATGCGCAGCGGCAGGCATGGCGCGACGATCTGCCGCAGATCCGGCTCTACCCGTTCGCCACCCGCACCATCGCGCGTCCTGCGCACGGGTTTTGCACCGGGCCGGGCGCCCGGCGGCAATTTCACGGCGGGGGCAGCTTTGCCGAGGTCGCTCTCGTGATCGGTACCGGCAACGGTGCGGCGCTGGGCGGGCTTTCCGGCGTAGCGCATTCCACCGATGCTCCGGCAAAGCCCGTCGCCTTTCACCGCACTTCGCGCGGGCCGAAGCTCCACGGCCGCCGCGCCACCTTCCACGATCGCGGCGTGGAACAGGACATCGCCTTCGCCGATATCGAAGGCGGCACGGTCACGCGCTTCTTTCTGGCCAACGCGCGCTCACGCCGCAGCTGGCATGGCAAAGGGCATGGGACGGGATTCCTAGCCCATAGCCGCGCCGAACTCGGCATCGTCACCATTCGCGCTGACGCCGATGCGCAGGCACTGGCCGCCACGCGCGGCATGGCTCCGGTCGATGTGCGCCCGCAACGCATCGCGCAGCCCCGCATCGCGCCCGCGCCGCGCGCCTTCTTCGGGCGGCAGCATCACGGCCGCGCCGGCTTCCTGATGCGTAGCGCCGCGCCGTTGTTCCTCTATGACCGCATCGCCCTCCATGCAGCCCGCCGCATGGGCGCGCGGGGCCGCACGCCCTCCATGCAGCCCACCGCATGGGCGCGCGGGGCCGCACCCTCTCCTGGCACGGATCCGGCCGCTTCGGCATCGATCCCTTCTCGGCCGAGCTGAAGATGGCCGTGCCCATGCACCGCCCCCGCCGCCGTTCGGGCCGCTGGCACCGCGCCGGCTTTCGCAAGGCGGCGGATATGACCGCGCTTCACAAGGCAATCGAGGCGGTCGGCGTCTCCAAGGCGCTGCGAGACACGATCCGCCTCGACACCACCAATCATCGCCGCGCCGCCTTCGCCAGCGACCTGCGCTTCGGCGACTTCACCTTCGGCCAGCTCAGAAAGGTCTAACATGGAACGCTGCACGATCTTCCAGGACGGGATGGACAACGATCCCGCCGATTACAACAATCTGCAGGATTTCGCGCAGAGCTCGTTCGACCATATCGTGGCCGATGCGGTCACGCCGGAACGCAAGTTTGCAGGGTTCAAGGCCGCCGCCACCGGCGGGCGAGGTGCGCCGTTCCTCGAATGCTATGCAACCCGGTTGAAATCCGCCCTGTCGAATTCGATGGGGTCGGCGGAGGCGATTGCCGAGGCTGTCGCCAGCGCGGCGAAGGAAGGGGGCGAGGCGATATCCGCCGCCATCGCTGCCGCCAGCCCGGCCGCGAGCCAGACCGATTACCTCACCGCCATTCGCGAGATCGAGGAAGCGATCGAGGCAAAGACCCGCACCCTCACCGCTATTCGTACCCGGCTGAAAAGCGAGCACGCTCTCCGCACCGAAGAAGGAACCGCCCAATGAAAGCCTCGATCGCCTGCCCCCATTGCCGCTGCGCCGCGCAGGTGCGCACGAGCCGGGCCATCACCCGCATGTACCGGCAATTGCACCTCGCCTGCACGAATATCGATTGCGGGCACACCTTCGCGGCAGAGCTAACCGTCACGCACACCATCTCGCCCAGCGCGATGCCCGACCCCGGGGTTCACCTGCGCAACGCCCCGCCCCGCCGGCGTGCCGACAACGACAATCATGCACGCCTCCCCGCGCCGTCACCGCGCCCCGCGAACGACGACGAACGAACCGGCGACATGTCGCTCCGGCTCTAAGCCCGGCGCCATAGCCCGCCCGGAGCAGGCACCCGCCCGCTCCCCATGATCCCACCAACCGCAAAAGCCGCCGCTTTCGCGAACCCTTCCTGCTGTCCGGAGAAGACGACGATGTATCTGACGAAGCCTGAACCCAACCCTCCCCGCCTGCCCGCCGGGCCAATGGCGCAGGCCGCCCGCGTGGCGGACGCCGCCACCGCCGACCGCATGTCGCCTGGCACCTATGTCCGCCTGCGCCGGCACAAGGCGGGATGGTCGATCCCCGACCTCGCCCGCGCCGTCGCCGCAACACCCGATGACCGCCAACCGCTGCAGGATGAATTCCGCGCGATCGAACAATCGAGCAGCGGGATCCACCGCCGCCGTGTCGCGCAAATGGCCGAGCTGCTTGATCTCGACATGGCGATCTACCTCGCCCTGGTCGGCTTTGCGCAGAACCCATCGCCCGACCTTCCCTCCCCGCGCATCTGCACCGGATGCGGCTGCACCTGGGATCACGCCTGCGCCGACAAGGACGGGCTTTGTGATTTTCCGGACGACAAAACCGACCTGTGCACCGCCTGCACCCACACCGAAAAGGACTGACCATGCCCGAAACAACCGACGACCGGCTCCGCCTGCTGATCGAACGCATCGAAAGGCTGGAGGAAGAAAAGCGCGGCATCGCCGAGGATATCAAGGGCGTCTACGCCGAGGCGAAGGCCACCGGCTACGACGTAAAGATCATGCGCGAAATCGTCCGCCTGCGCCGGATGAAAGCCGACGACCGCCGCGAAATGGACATGGTTCTCGAAACCTACAAAGCCGCGCTGGGCATCGATTGATGGCACGGGTCAAACCCCGCCCCATCGACCCAGCCATCCAAGCCCGCGCCAAACGTGCCGCCGCCGACGTCGTCGCGGCCTGGCCAACCGAGCAGCTTCACGCCTCACACGCCGCCGACCGCCTCGCAAAGGCGTGGGCGATCTCCCTCCATTCCGCGAGCGACGTCATCGCGACTGAAAAGCGCCGCCGCGGCCTTTCCGAAAGGTTCGGACAATGAACGAACACGCCGAACGGCCGATCGGCCGCTTCCTTAAAATCGACGACGTCGAGAAGGAAACTTCGCTCAGCCGATGGACGATCCGCCGAAGGATCAAAGCCGGAGACTTCCCCTCGCCCCGTAAAATCGGAAGCGGGCGAGTCGCGTGGATCGAACGCGAAATCGACGATTGGAAGCGCTGTGCACTGGAAGTTTCCCACGATTGATTTTGGGGGTTCCGATGGGGGTCCGACCAACAATCAAAAACCTTATTCACTTTGTATAACAGGACCTTAGGCATGCAGTCTGCGTTCTACTCGGGGAGCCACTATCTCTTTTCATCGACGTGCAATTTCGGGTAGGAACCTTGCGTTTCTGCCGTTTTTGCGCTGTCTGATGGTGCATGGAAGTGCATACAAGAGCAGGTGAGCGCGAACAGTTTGGCGGTCTCGTTTAGATCGGGCGGAGAGATCGGCCGGGATTCGCGGGGCAGGCTTGCCATCACGCCGTCGGCATGGGCGGCGATCAGCCGGCTGGATTGTGCTGAAACTTGACATCAGCCGACTGTCCCAAGGTGTCAGCCCCGAGCGTTCGTTTAAAAAGCGCGCCCGTATCCGCGCATCAGTCAGTGTCATTTCGGGATAGTCGCCTTGTGTATGCAAAGCGCTTCCTGCTGCGACCAGCGTGCGCCATTGTCAGGTGCGGTGACCGTTCGGCACGACGAGCAGGAACAATCCTTCCCCGTCGCACAGCTTGTATGAACGCGAACGAGCGCAGGCCGTGCTTTGCGATGGGTCACTCCGCAGCCAAAGGTAACTGCGTCGACAGGGTTTGACGGATTGACGCGAATGGTTCGTAACACAGGTTTTACAAAGCATGCGCCTCTGTCATAATTACACACGCGGAAAGTGATGTGCGCCTGGCCACCGTGCGCGGCATAGCGGACATCGGCGGATGGCGTTGAACCACCAGGCAACGGAGTCCAATCGATGAAGCACTTTTACGCCATCGTGCACAAAGGCAGGAACAGCGCCTATGGCGTCGAATTTCCCGACCTGCCGGGCTGCTTCTCGGCCGCCGGGGAGCTGTGCGATGTTATCCGGCATGCGCGTGAAGCGCTTGCGCTATGGTTCGACGATGCACCTGAAACCGAGCCGCGCTCGCCTGAGCGGCTCAAGGAAACCATGACCGGGCAATTGCCCGCCGGGGCGTTTCTCATGCCCATCCCGTTCGTCCGGCGGGACCTCCCCCCTTGCAAACCAACACCTCAATCGATGCCGCCCCGTTCGCGGTGATCGACGAGGCCCGCTCCGAACAAAGCGTATGATCGCCCCCTTGCGCCGCTGACTCGCGGATCGGCCTGCCGCCCCTGCTTTCGATCATGATGCAGGAAAGACATCCGTCCTGTTGGGCCAACCCGAACCGGGACGACGCGATATTTGCGATTTGGCAACATTTCTTTCGCGTCGAGCCCGACCCAGGACGGCTTAGAAGTCGTAACTGACCGAGGTATATCGTATCCATCCGGTGAGGACCGCGGCGCGATAGCTACACGCCCTATTTTGTGATGATGCGCTTTGCGGCGGCGTTGCGTTTGGCG
>NZ_JAIQCI010000027.1 GCF_022378335.1 Croceicoccus hydrothermalis | reverse complement strand
CGTTCCTTCGTCACTACGACGAGACCCAAATCCTCCTTAATCTACAACCGTAAATCTGTGCCATTGGTGCTGACGGCGAACAGGACGGTCAGGATCTTGTAGAGCGGGATCGAGGCGACCTGCAGCAGTTCCTTTTGTGCATCGGTAATGGCGGTATCGTCATGGACTGCCTCCACCATGCCGTCGATCAGCGCGGCCACGCGTGGGCGCAGCGCCTTGGAGGCAGGCAGGCTGAGCGGTTTGAAGCCGGGATCGAGGCAGTTTTCGGGCTCTTCGCAATCGAAGATCAGCACCTCGCCGCCGCCTGCGGCAGTGCCGTCGAGCAATGAAGTGACGAGCGTCGATGAGGCTTCGCCCGCAATCGGCACGAATTTGCCCGGTTCATCGTCGGTTGGCGGGACATAGATGATCGTGCCCAGAAGCGTCATTGCATATTCGGCGAGTTCCTCGTCGAATGTGCCGCCGGGCGAAAAGAACGCGGACTTCTTGAGGATCGTCCAGGTGTAGTTGCGCGCCACCCCCGGATTGACGTCGCCATATTCGCCGCCGCCTTGCGCGAGCGTGCTGGCGCGCTCACCCTTGGTGCCGCAGCCGTGCTTGGCGGCGGCATAATCGGTGAAGATGCCTTCGGAATTGCCGATCGCTTCGCAGACCGCCTTGTCGGCCAGATCGCCCTTGGGCCAGATCCCGCCCACCAGCCCCTGCGCCATTTCGCAGGAGTTGATGTTGAGATTATTCATGAGCTGCGCCTTCTGGCTGAACTCCTGCATGATCTTCGAACATTCGGGGCAGACGGTATCGATCGCGAGGCTGAAGGCGAAACCCACCGAATTATTGGCGATCGCCTTCAGCATCGCGACCATTTCGCTGGCATTGATGAAGCTGAAGGAGCCTGCGAAAATATCGATGCCGCCGCAGCCTGCGCGGGCGCGGGGCAATTGCAGATTGGTGATATTGGTCGTCTTTTGCGGAAAGCGCGTCCAGACATTGCCGAGGCTGTAATAGCCTGCCGATTGGCCCTCGAAAGCGGTCGGGCCGGTGACATTGGCCGCGCCGCCGACATCATTGAGGAAGGAATCCATCGAACTCCCGACATCGGCCGAAGCGCTGCTGAGGGGGAGGGCGGCGGCAAGGATTGCGGCGATGATCCGCTTCGCGCGGATGGCTAGCGCGCGGTGGCGCATAGAACCGGGGCCTGCCTCGGGGCGCGTGGGGTCAATAGTCATGGCCGG
This sequence comes from Croceicoccus hydrothermalis, assembly GCF_022378335.1. Classification (GTDB taxonomy): domain Bacteria; phylum Pseudomonadota; class Alphaproteobacteria; order Sphingomonadales; family Sphingomonadaceae; genus Croceicoccus; species Croceicoccus hydrothermalis. Next base: position 35,852 of record NZ_JAIQCI010000027.1, on the reverse strand, counting down.
CTTCCTTCGATGTGAGGAGATAGATGCGGTCCTGGAGTTCATCGGCGCTCATGACGCCGTAACCGATCGGAACGGGCTGGCCCTTGAGCGCATCCCAGAGCACGATGGCGGGCGTGACCTTCGGCTCGAGACCCATCCGGCTGCGCTGGTTCGTCTCGACGATATCGCCGGGGAAATGGCGTGAAGGTCCGCCATCGGTCGAAATCGCGCGCACCGTGATCTGCCACGTCGCCGCGACCGATTGCACGATCGGCGACATGATCTCGCAGGCCCCGCAGCTTTGCGCGAAGAAATAGAAGAGCCCATAGCGTTCGGAGAGCTGCGCCATCACCGCATCGCGCTCGGCGCTGCGCGCATCCTGCCACTGGCGCTTGCCGAGGGTCGAGACCGGGCGCTGCAGCGTATAGTCGAGATCGGGATCCTGCCAGATCGCGCGCTGCCAGACATCGCTGAAGAGCGAGGCGCGGTCGAGCTGGGCCCGCTGGAAGCGGATATAGGCCGTCACATTGGCAGGCGTCGGCTCGAGAATGGCCCTGGCTTTGAGTTCACGGAGCTCGGCAGTCAGCGCATCGAGCGCGCTTGTCGCGCTTGGGACTGCTGCGGGTGCTGCGGCCTCGATTTCAGGCGGTTTGGACTTGCTGCAATAGAACCAGTACCCGAGCTTCCGCTCCTCGCAGTAGAGGCGATCCTGATGATCACTTGCCGCCACCGGTTCCGGTTCTTCGGCGCGCGCCGGACCGACGAGCGCAGTCGGGGAGATGGTGAGGGCAAGGCAGGCGATAACGCGCCGCCTCAGCGCCTTATTGGCTGGCACGGGCATAATAATCCTCGATTTTCTGCTGGATGTCGGCGGCGGCCGCGAGCTCGTCGGGAAGGCGCGCGGCTTCGGTGAACTCGGCATAGACTTCGCTGAAATCCATCTGCGAAAGGTCGAGCCGTGAAAACTCGTCGATGGTGAAACCGAGGCATTCCTCGGTCTTGGGTTTGCCCCAGGGCTTGTTCAGCTGTTCGCGACCCTGTTCCTGGAGAATCCGCGAGAGCTTCGATTCAAAGCAGCAATAGACCTTCTTCTTGGTGAGGCAGGCGCCAAGGAAACTGTCCGAGCAATAGCTGCCGACATAGGCGCACAGCCCTTGTGCATCGCGCTCGTGAAGCAGTGTTTCTTCTTGACTGCAGCCGAGGGCAACAAGGAGCTGGATGCCCGGGATGAGAGGGAAGCCCTTGCCCCGGCAGCAGCTGAGGACGCCGAAAATCTTGGACGAACAGCTGTTCCGCGTGCCCGCGAACAGGGTGAGCGTGTCGGGATCGAACTCGCGCCGCGCCTGGTCCATGGCATTGAGCGCCACGACCGCATCCTTGAACTCATCATTGGCTTCGCGCTCGATCGTCTCGCACGACCCGTCGATGCAGTAGACATCGCCGTCGCAAATGTACTGGTCAGGGCTCGCGGGCTGGTCGGGTACGGGACAATCATAGACCCGCTCCCAGGTCTGGCAGGGTTTGCCCGACAGGCAATCTTCGCGCACGAGTGTGCAGCCCGGCGTGCTTTCAAGCGTATCGCAGTCCTGCGCTTCGGTGATGGCCCCGCACAGATAGCGGCGCGACCAGGCCCAGCAGGGCTGCGTCACGGCAACCCCGCGGACGATGCGGGTGACAGGATCGCTATCGGTGCAGGTCTCGGCCTGCTCGATGCATTGGCCGTCGGCGGCTAGCTCTGCGCACTGGCTTTCGTCGCGTGTGGCATGCGTGACCTGCGTCGTTGCCGTATCGCGCAAATTCGCGCCTTCGACCGTGTCGCGGCAAGACAATTCGCTGATCGGCTCGCCCGGCTCGACGCAATAGCCTATGCCGTTCTCGTCTCGCCATTGGAGGCAGCGCCCGGGCCGGGTCCCGATGGTCTGGCAGCCGGCCCATGCAAACAATGCGCAATCGTCGACACCGTTCAGCCGGTGGAAGTCGGCTTCGCTGCACCAGTAGATCTGGCGCGTTATTGTCTCGACTTTGACGCCAAGCGGAATGGTGCAGCTTTGCTCTTCCTGCGTCGCGGCGAAGCCCACATTGCAGGTCGCCATATAGCGCGCAGATGTGCCGCTCGCTGGTGGCAAGGCTACGCAGCGCCCTTCGCTTCCCGTGATGCTCATCCCGCTCGTAAAATAGAGCGGATCCTTGCTGATCGTCTCGCTGCGCGCGATGACCGCGTCGAGATCTTCGGGTTCGAAGCGGGCGCGGCGTTCCAATGAATCGCGCATGATCCGGTAACCGCTGTTGGAACTGGCCGCACTCGCGGCCTCCTGCGCCATGCGCTCGGGATCGTCGAAATAGCCCGACAGGCCGGGGGTGCCGCCGAAGTTCGGGATGCCGTCGGGATCGGGCGCGGTGGTGGCTGCCTGCTGCGCGGCCGCCGCCTTCTCGCGTCCGAAGGACTTGCCTTCGGTTTTCGCGGCCTCGGTGGCGCTCTGGGCCTGCAAGGCGACGGGAATCCCAACGCCGATGATGCACAAAAGGGCGAGGACAAGCGGTCTCATGGGGCGCTCCTTGAGAGGCGGGCAAGATGCTGCGCTGCGATGAGCGCGCCGGGGCCGCCGCCTTGCGCGAAGCTTTCCAAGGCGAAATGCGCGCTGACATTGCCGCTCATCCGGTCGTGCGGGGGTATGTCGGTTTGGCAGTCGAACCCGTCGCAGAGGTCGAAGTCGCTGCTTGTCACCACATAGGTTGGCACGGCCTCGATCCCGAACGCGCGGAACAGGCGCGGATCGATACCGATATTGTCGAGTGTCCCGCTGTCTTGCGCGATGGAAGCGAGCGCGGCGGTCAGCGTCTTTGCGCTATTGCCTGGAAGTCCCCGAAGCACGACCACGCCGCCCGCGCGGGAGACATCCTCCACCATCGCGCGCAAGGAGGCAGGCGGCATTGAGAGCGAGGCGAAAGCGATAAAGCGCGGCGCTTCGCCGAGATTTGCTTCGGCCATCGAGCCTGCATCGGCGACCATTTTGTCGAAATCGAAGATTTCGTCGCTGCCCGCCGGGGGGGATTGCGCGGCTTGCTCGCTATAGCTCTCGCCATGGGCCACGGCATCGGCAGCGCTGCTTTGAGCCTCCTCGAGCATCGAGTTGGCGCGCGCGCGGGCATTGGCGGCAAGCGCTTCGGCTTCGCTCGCCTCGACGGCAGCACGGGCGCGAATGGCCGCGAGGTCGAGATCGGGTTCGCCCGGCTGCGCAGCCGCGCTTGCAATCGCGGCCATTCCGGTGCAGGCGGCGAGGAGGACGAGATGGGGGAGGGGCCTCATAGCGCGCAGCAATTGCGTTTGCGCCAGACCAGATAGCCCATGTCCTCGCCGATTGCGGGATAGACCTGGCCCCCCGACATGAAGCTGGTCGAGGCCCCGATCGGCGCGCAGGCATAGCGGCCCTTGGTCTGCGGATTGGGATTGGTCGCCTGGAAGCGATATTGCTGCTTCCTCATCACCGGCATCAGATATTTGCCGCACAGACCGTCGCTCCCCATCGTGCCCCAGGCCGCGAGTTCGCGGTGGAGCTTGTAGGAGAAGCGGCCGAGCGCGAGGCGCGAGGCCTGGACGTGGCCGATCGTCGCCGAGACATTGCCGTTGAGCGGATACATGCTGCCCTGGCATCCGGCGCACCAGAAGAGTTCGTCGGTCGGAAGTTTCGTCGTCGCCGCGACGCAATCGGCGGCGCAGGCGGCAAGCGCCAGCGGATTGGCGAACAGCACCGCTTCGGGATTGATGATCGCGGTGAGCTCGCTGTCCTGCCAGAGCGGGTCGATCTCGGTGATATAGAGGATATCGACCGAGCCCTGTTCGAGGCACAGGAAATCGGCGACGATCTCCATCCAGTAGATGAGCGGATAGGCATACCAGTGGACATGCCACTGCGAATGATATTGCGTGGCGCCGCCGACAGCCGAGGGACCGGCCATGGTCTTGAACCCGATGTCGAAGCCGGGATCGAGCTTCAATCCGCCCAAATTGACGAAGCACCAGGGTTTCATGCTGACATCGGCGAGCCGCACCGGCTCCCAGAACCCCATCGCGATACCCGGGCGCACGCCGCACAGGCAGACGGGGAGGTCGGGGTTATTCGTGTCGGGCCGGTTCGAGGGCCAGATTTTGAGCCCGCCTACCGAAATCGGAAACAGGCACGACCAGCAGATATCGGTGATCGGATTGACGAATTTGCCCGTGCAGCGCCCCGGACCCGCATCCGCGCGCGCCGGCGAGGCCGTGCCAAGCGTGAGGGCTACCAGCAGCACGGTGCCGCAAACCCATGTGAACAAAGATCGATGGCGTGTCATGATGGCGCGCGCTCCTGCAGGCGAACCGGTTGCTCGGTGATGAGAAGTGCGCGGCCCTCCTGCTCGACGATGGCGGGCACCGAGCGAATGCCGAAATGCTTCACAAGGCTGCCGCCCTGGTCGAGATAGAAACGGCGCTGGCGGGCTTTCATGAGTTCGAGCGGCGCGCCGCGCACGAGAATGAGCTTGGCCTTTGTGGCTCCATAGCGCCGCACAGCCCAGGCCAGCTGCGCGGGATCGTCGCCGTCGAGGAAGACGAGCGGCACTCGCAGCGGCACGGTGTCGAGCGGATTGACGCGGGTTCCGGCGGCGACAATGACGCGGCCCTTGTCGTCGGCAATCGCGCGCTCGACGCGGATCGTTGGATCGAAGCGCCACGACCGGACTGATGCGGCAGGACCGATACCGGCAACTGGTGCGGGGCGGTTGACGCGCGCGATGGTGCGCCGCTGCAACTCCTTATTGAGCCGCGCGGTCTCACCGGTCTTTTCGAGATGGGTCAGCCGCGCATGGATCTGCTCGAGAAGATCGGGCTCGATCACCGGCCAGATCGTGCCGTGCTGCCCATAGTCGCGCGCACTCGCGGGTATGGTAGCGAGGAGGGTAGTGATCAAAAGGGCGGTGGCTGGGGCGGCGCGTTTCACAGGATCGGCCTCCCGACGCCCAGGATGCGCTTGCCGCAAATCCAGCCGATCGCGGCATAGCGGCTGTCGAAACCGTCCTTGTGCCCCGTCGTGACAAAGTAGCAGCCCTGCGGCACGACGCCCGTCGGGCCCAGTGCCAGCGCTTCGCCGCGGCGGCTTGCACGCTTGGCGGTCGCGACCAGGCGGCCATTGACGAAGAAGCGCCGATCTTTTTCAGTGACGAGATCGCCCGGCATTCCGCTCACCTCCTTGCCGAAGGGCCTGGGCCTTGCGCTGAAATGCGCTTCGAGGAGGGGCGAGGGCGGCGGGGTGAAGAGAATGATATCGCCGCGCTTTGGCCGCGCGCCCCGCTCGAGCCAGATTGCCCAATAGGGCAGGCTCGGGCTCGCATTGATCATGAGCGCGTGGGTGTCGGCAAAACGGGCGAGCGCGGCGAGCGCCAATGCACAAGCACCGAGACCTGCGCATAGCACAAGGCGGCGCGCGCTTGGCGAGCGGGCGAGGCGGTCAGCGGCGCGCATCGGGCAGAGCTCCCATGCGGCGCGCGACATCGGCGCGCACCGCTTCGGTGAGATCGCGCGTGCTCCCTGCGACCACCGCTTCGGCGACGAGGACAGTGCGGCCTTCGCGGCCCAGCTGTTCGACCGAGGCTTCGACGGCCTGGAGATAGATCTCGACGCGGCGCTTCGTCTCTTCCGGCGGACGTCCCGCGCGCGCTTCGGCCTCGATGAAATCGCCCATGATGGTGCTGAGTTCGACCGTCACCACTTCGCGGCTTTCGAGGCGGAGCAGCCGGTCGGTTGTCCAGACGCCCCAAAGCGCCGCGCCGATCATACCGGCACCGACCAGCAGCGCCCCAGGATGGAGCCCGGCCATCCGGCTGCGGAGCGGTTTCGTTACCAAAATGTTCTTCACAACACTTCTCCCGACAACTCGCGCTCCAGGTCCTGCATGAAGCGCGGGAGGCGCCAGGCGACGATGAGCGTTGAGGCGGAAATGAGGACGAGCTTGAACTCGTGGAGGAAGCCCATCTGGCGAGCGGGACCCGCATCGAGGAAGCGATCGCCCAGATTGGCGAGATGCGCGAAAAAGAGGGCGGCATCGCCTGCCGAAAGGGCAAGGAAGAAGACCAGCGGCAGGCCAAGCGCGATCAGATAGCTTGAAGCGAGGAAGATACTGCCGCGCAGCGCGATATAGCACAGATCGCCCGCCTGCCTGCGCCATCCTTCGGGCAAAGCCGGCTGCGCAGCGGCAGCGCCATCGCCTTTGCTTTCGCTTTTATCGGGAGCCTTCTGGGCCTGATCGACCAAAGTAACGAGATGGAGTGACATGGGTTGTGCGTGTCCTTGGATAGAGAAAGGGTCAGTCGCCGATGGCAAAGGCGATCCGTTCGATTGCGTCAGCGAGCTGGTGGCCGCGCGCGATCTCGGCATCGATCGCGGCAAAAATCTCGGGCGAGCTTGAGAACAATGTCGCCGAATAATCGTCGAGGACGAGCCGGCCGATGGCTTCGGTCTCGGGCCCCTTGATGAAGACCTCGGAATAATCGCTGCCCGAGCGCTTGAGGCTGCGGATCAGCGTCTCGGTGCGGTCGTCCATGTCGAGGCGCTTCGAGGCCTTGAAATCGGCGATCGTCTCGGGCTTCTGCTGAAGGATCAGCATCCAGTCGCTGTTCTCGAGCGCGGCGGTCGCCCCGTCCGATTTGTAGTAATCGTTGAGCGACTGGGTCGCGGTCGCGAGCGCGCCGCCATATTTGCGGCAGGTGCGGGCATAGGTCTCGACGAACTCGCCCATCGAGCCGCCCTTCAGCATCGCCCAGGCCTCGTCGATGAGGAGGAGCTTGCGCACCGAGCGCGGCGACCGGGTCATCGCCTGGCTGGTCATGAACATGATCGCCGAGAGGACGACGCTGCGCAGTTCCTCGCGCGCGGCGAGGTCCGACATCTCGAAGACGGTGAAATCGCCATCGAGGGCGAGGCTCGCCTCGCCCTCGAAGAAGGCGCCATAGGTGCCGCCTGCCATAAAAGGCGCAAGCGCGGTTGCGAGATCGCTTGCCGCTTCACTGCCGAGCGCGGCCAGCGCGTTGCCGACCCCGGTGATCGTGGCCGCCACGCCCTGCTCGCTCCAGACCGTGTTGACTGCGCGGTCGATGAGCCCGCGTTCGGTATCGCTGAGCTTCGCGCTATGCCGCGCCATCTGGCCGACGATGGCCTTGACCATGCCGAAGCAATCGAGCCGATAATCCTCGTCCTCGACGGCCCGCGCGCCATCGATCATCGAGAAGGGGTTGAGGCAGAAGCCCGCCTTCATCGTGAACTCGACGAAGCGGCCGCCTTGCAATTTCACCGAATGCTCGAAGCTTCGCCCGTCATCGATGACGACGACCTGCGCGCCTGCACCGCGCAGCGCCGCGCACATTTCCTGAAGCAACACGGATTTCCCAGAACCGGACTTGCCGCAGATCGCGACATTATGGTTTCCTGCCTCGTTCTCGAAAGGCGACCAGAAGAAGGGCTGGCCGCGGCGCCCGACGAAGAGGAGATGCGGGTGCACGCTGCCGAGATATTCGCCCTGCATCGGCGCGATATTGGCTGCCGTTGTCGAGAGCACGGTCTTGAAGCGCTTCAACCGCTCCATGTCTTTTGCAAGCCCGTCGGCGAGGGTCATCGGCATCGCGGCCAGCAATCCCTGGATCTGGAGGTAGCGCTCGTCGGCGAGGTCCCAGCCTGCCGCCTTGTAGATCGATTTGATCGCGCGCTCGTCGCGGTCGCCGCGCCCGAGCGGCGAATAGGTCGTGAGCCCATAGAAGACGCGCACGAGGCGGCGGCCTTCCTGGAGTTCGGACTGCACATGCTGCCATTCGGCTGCCTGCTCGCCGATACGGGGGAGGAAGCGAGCGCTGCGCGTTCCGGCAAGGCTTGTTGTGCGCATGAACTTGAAGCCCGCCTTGGCCGAGGCTGCTTCCTGGTCGGGATAGACGAGGCAGAGCATGGTGGCGGCAGGACAGGGAAAGCGCAGCTTGTCGGTAAAGAGATCGCCGATGAGGCGCGCGCATTCCCACGGTGCCCAGCGCTGGGGCATGTTGCGCGAGGAGAAATGCCGCACATCGAACGCATCGGGATAGACCGTGCCGATCTCGGGGACGCCGTCCTCTATCTTGCCCGTTGCGCGGAATAACTCGGTGACGAGCTGCATGCGGTCTTCGTGGATGACGAGTTCGATATCGTGACGGATCGCCTGGTCCGCAATCGCGTCATGAGGATTATAGGGCACCGCATCGTCCTGCGGCGCGGTCGTGGGAGCAGTGAGATCGTCGATCAGCGCGATAAGCTGCTGCGGTTCGACTTCGGCGACGCCGAGGTTCAGTGATTTGAGCATTGCGACAAGCCCGTCGCGGGTCTGTTTCAGCTCTTCATTGCTGACCGCCTTGGCAGCGGGCACGCCAACCGAGACGATCACCTGGTGATGCCTTGCGTGGAAGGGCGCGTCCTCTGACCCTGAATTCCAGACGAGCCCGTAGAGCCGCCGCGCGCGGTGGCGCGCGATTGCCTCATAGACCCCGCCCTGCACGTAGCGCGGGGCAAACCAGGGCGCGACGATCCGGCTGATGCGCGGGGAGGCGAGATGGAGCACCTGGAGGCATGCACCCGCCGGAAGCCCTTCGGAGAAGAAGGCACCAAGAATCTCGCCGGTCCGCTCGTCGGCGCCGATCAAGGGCGTGACCGAGAGGACAAAGCCTTTCGAGCGCGCATTGATATAGAGCCGGCTTGCCGGATCGTAGACGCGGTAGGGGAGCCAGTCCGACAACAGGTCGAGCATCAGGGCAGGGCGCGCGTGATCGGCATGTTCGGCATCGCCGAGAAGCCCGGTCAGGAGCCGGTCGACGACAGTCCTCAATTTGTCGGCCATCAGTTGGGTTCCTCATGCGAAGGGCTGGCGGATTTGGCGGCCTCGATCGCCTCGAGACTGGGAAAGCCGGGCCGCGGGGTAGCGAGAGTGGGCCGAGGGGCTCGATCATGCGGGGACTGCGACATGTCGAACCCCTCGGCCGCCGGTGCATGGGCACCGGCAACCGCCTCGCGCGCCGTGGAGGGGAGGACCAGCGACGAGGCGGAGGGGATTTCGTCTAACGAGGACATTTCTTGAGGCGAGGATAATGGACGGAACGGTTCCACGGGACCGAACATCCCGGGGGCAGTCCGCCCGGTGGATCTGGAAGCAGCGGTATCGGATTGCGCCTCGCTTGCGCTTTGCACGGCTTTGAGCTGGCGGCGCAGCTGGCGCATCAGCGGCGGGGCAGTCTCTTCGCCGGGCTGACGGCGAAGCTCTGCCACCCAGCGCGGATTTTCAACGACGGCCCAGGCAATGGCATCGTCGTGCAGCGTGCCGTTTGCATCGACATGCGCGGGAAACACGATCCGCAGCACGCGTTCGGATGTCCGGTTCTGGTCACCCGCAGCGACGGGCACGGGCTGACGAACAGGGGCGGAACCGGCGTCAGCAGATGTCAGGCCGCTGGTGGCGCGCGCATCGATCACATGCGAGGGTGCGCAATCGCCTTTGGGCGCACGGCAGGTGAAATCGCCGTCGATATTGGTGCCGAATGTCGCACAGCCGCTGGCGAGCATGGCAAGGCAGGCGGTCGCGAGGAGACGGGAAGGGATACGCATCGCGATTATCCTTTGTTGCGCTGAGCGGGATTGGCGGGCGCGGCCTGAGCGGGGGCGCCGTCGAGAAAGTCCCGCAGTACCTTGGCAGGGCGGTAGCCTTCGAGGACCGCGCCATCGGACGGACGCACGATGACCGGCGTGCCGTTGAAGCCATGGGCCTTGGCGAAGGCCTCGTTGGCATCGAGCCCGCTCGTGTCGCAGGGTTTGGGGTTGGCAAGCGCGATCCCGCCGTAGGCCATGCGCAGCGAGACGGCGGGTTGCGGTGAGCACAGCACGCGCTCGGCATCGCGGCGGCTGTCAGCCCCGAAGATCGAGATCGGCCGTTCTTCGACCCGCGCGCCGATTGCTTTCAGTTCGGCTTCGAGCTTCTTGCAATAGCCGCAATGGAAATCGCTAAAGACCACGACTTCGGGGCCGTTCGCCGGTCCCCAGCGGATCGCACCATTCTCGGGAAGCCCAGCCAGTGAAACCGTCTGCGGCGCGGCGCGCGGGCTTTCCGCAGACTGATCCCCCGGATCGGAACGGCGCGCCGCTCCCGCGGCGAGCAAATCGGGATTGAGTGCGAGCAGGCGGGCCGCGGTCAGGTCCTGGCGCGCTTCCATGTCATAGACGCGGCCGATCACCAGATATTGCGCGGCCCGGTCGACATAGAAAAGCGTCGACTTGGACGCGACTTCGCAAAGCCCGCCAAGCCCTTCGCAAGTGATGGCATCGATCGGCGTCTTGGGGAGGCGCAGCTTGAGCGCGGCGCGCACGGCGTCGGTATCGGGTGCTGCCCGCTCGGAGGCGAGGCTCGCAACACCCCAGCCCGTGGCAGCCGACAGCGCGATGACAGCAGTGAGCGCGGCGGCGGGCCGGAGCCAGCGGCGCAGTCTGGCCGGGTGCAATTTCAAGGCGTTTAGTTTGAGGGGTGCGGGGGGCTTGAGGGTCATTGCGAGTTCCTCACATAGACGCCGTCGAGAAAGACGATCTCGACATCGATGCCGGTCGGCATCTCGACGACGGGTTGATACTGTTCGGCGCGCTCGATCAGATATTGGCTGACCGTATCGGCAGCATCGGCGGCGCCTTGGCCGAGCCCTCCGGTGAGGATGTCGCCCGCCGAAAGCGAGGAGCGCGAGCCGTCGGTATTGGCGGTGACGCCCGAAAAGACGCTATCGGCATTGGCTGAAAAGCCCCGCCCGAACCCGCCGACGATCCCGGCCAGCAGCGCCTGGCTGACAAGGCTGCCCTCGCGGCTGACAACGCGGCCGCGCACGCCCGATTTGCCGGCAAAGCTGATGAAGCCCTTGACCTCGCTCACCGCGACCCGCCCGCCGGGCTGGTCGCAGGTCATGCGCGCGAGCTTCACATAGACCTTTTCCGAAGAAAGATCGCCGCGCGCCGCGCCATTGACGATGCAGCCCTCGATGCGCGTGGTTAGCACCTTGCCGTTTTGCATGACCGATCGCGCCGGGCCGGTAATGCGCAGCACCACGGGGAGCGGATCGGTCTGGCTCGCAACGCCCGCCGAGGCATCGACGCCGACAATCACACGCGCCGAGGCATAGGAATTGGGCGGCAGATAATCAGGGGAGTCCTCGACCACGACCGGCGGCGTTTCAGGGCGCACGGCGCGCAGCCCGCTCGCGCCCGCCTTGTCCGAGGTAAAGCTCATCAGCTTTACTTCGGCCGGGCCCGCGATGCCGCTGTCTCCACCCATTGATGTGCCCGAAGGAACGGGCGAGCCCGGCAAGGCGCGCGCATCGTATCCACCCGCTTGAGGGCCATAGGCCGGTGGCGGCGTGCTAGGCGCGGCGGGCGCGCTTTGAGCCGCAAGTCGGGATTTCAGTTCCGCATTCTCAGCCGAGATGGAATCGATCGCGGCTTCGCCATCCTCGCGCATGGCGCGGTTTTCGGCCTTGAGCGCGGAAAGTTCGGCTTCGATCTCGGCGCGCGGGACAGCCGCGTCCTTCAGCGCCTTCTGTTCGCGTGTGACCGCATCGAGCCGGTTACTATAGGTCGCAACGAACTCGCGGTTCGCGAGATCGCGGTTGATGAGGCCTGCGGTATCGATGGTCTGCGCCGCATCGGGATCATCGCTCGCCCGCTCATCGCCGCCGAGGATAAACCAGCTCCCGCCCACGAGCGCGAACGCGCCGAGCGATCCCATCAGCAGCTTCTGCCGCCGCGCGGTTTTGGCATTGAGACTGGTGACGGGCGAGGGCGAGGCGGCTTCGGCCTGGACAGGCGTGCCGGGGGGAGGCGTGCTGCTCATCGACCCATTTCCCCGTTTGTGCCGACCACGATGGCCGTGGTCGCGGTGCCGGGTTCGAGCACGGGCTCGACGATCGAAATCGCGAGCGTATCGCGCGGGGCCAGATCGCGCTCGGTGAGCGTAATCTGCTTCTTGCCGCGATTGGTGACGCGGATGACTTTCCCGGCAAGCGCGCTGCCGCGGTAATCGGCAATCAGCTGGACCTCGAGATCGCCGATGCGGGCGGGAAGGGCCGAGGCATGCCGGATCTCGAAGCCATCGACCGTCCGGTCGTTCGCCATCGCCTGGATGAGGCGCACCGCGCTCGTCGCGAGCGGTGTCTCGCCTTCCCAGCCCGATGCCTTGTTCCTAGCGATCGCGGGATTAGTAATGAAGACCTGCACCGCGGGAACCGGTTCGATCCGGCAGGCGATCTTGTAAACAAAGCCCTTCCTGGTCGTCGCGAAAAAGCTGATCGAGCGCGCCGCATAGGTTTGGGGGACCGAGACATAGATGTCGCCGCGCAGCGGCTCATTGGTCACCGCGAAATCATTATAGGGCGTGCCCGTTGAGATCTTGGATACGCTTGCAAACTGGTCGTCGACGAGCGCGAAGCGTGTCAGTTCGCGCGCCGAGACCGCGCAATCGATGCTCGCGCCATCTGCTGCCTGCTTGAACTGATCGGCGGCCTGGGCGCTGCCGACGCTCACTGCCAGGCAGGCGGCAGCGCCGAGAGCCATCCGCGCTGCGCGTAGAGGTTGTGGGTGAGTCATTATCGGGCCTCCTTCGAGGAATCTTGCGTCGGCAACTGGCTGAACCCTGCGAGCGCGAGGCGCAGGCCGCGATAGGTCCAGCGGAAGCGGAAGCGCCGCTCGTCGCTTGCGATCACCTGCGCGCCGACAAAGGTCTTGAGCGTGCCGGTTACATCCGAGGTCAGGGCTTTAGGATCGACAGTCATCGAGCGGATGACGAAAGCCTGGGTCACATCCGAGCCGCGCTGTTCGTCGACGATGGCGACGAGATCGGCCTTCAGCCGTCCGTAGCTCGCCGGGTCAGCGAGTTTGAGGATCTCGGCCATCCAGTAGTCGAGCCCCTCGGGGCTGCGATTGAGAAGAACGAGCGCCGCATCGCGCGTCACGAGTTCGAGATAATCGGCCTCAACCCCTGCGCTGCTGACGGTGAGCTGGCGCGGGATGGTGGGCAGCAGCACGATCTCGCGCTCGCGGGTGACGGCAAGGCTGGTCGCGATGATGAGCGCGATGCCAAGCCCTGCGCTGGTCATCGCGAACAGGTTGCGCTGGCGCAGCAATTGCTGCTGGCGCTCATGCGAAATATCGACAAGCATGGATATCTCCCCTCAACCCGCCAGCAGGCGGCAGTGGGAAGGCGGCGTCGATGTCAGGCCCAGTATTCCGGCCGGCAGATACCAATAGGCGGCATGGGTTACCCAGGAGCTGGCGCGTCCTGCCTTTGCCTTTCGCAGCGCGAACCAGGCCCCGAAAGCAACGATAATGCCGATAAAGATATGCTGGCTGAGAATGCCCCAGGAGAAGGGAATGATCATTCCGGCAAACTCGTCGATGGTCCAGAAGCCGATAAGCTCCGGGTCGTCGAGCCGGCGCGGGATGATATAGGGGTCTGCCATGGCGAGCCGCCTTCCCGTCCGATGCGTCAGATGACCGCGGTCACGACCGAGGTGACGATCGGAACGCCCGTGCCCACACCGATGCCCACACCGACCGGGACAGCGACCTGTCCGAGCGAGAACCGGCCCGAGGCGAGACCGATGAGGCCGCCTGCAAGGCTCAAGACGGTGATGATCTTGCCGCCCGAGCCTTCGAGGAAATCGGTGAACTGGTTGAGCGCCGGATCGAACGTCGTATCGGCGCCCGCATAGGCGGCGGTGGCCGCAAGCGCGGCGATGGCGAAGGGAACCGAGAAGCTGACAGCGCGTCCGAACCTGGAGGAGCGCTCAGCGGCGGAAATGCGCCGAGGGAGAGTAAGGGACTGCATATGGAACTCCATCTGGAGAGTGGATCCAGCGTTCTTTCGTTCGCTGTGTGTTCCATATGTGGCTAGGAAATTGATCTAGGAAAGCGGGAAGGGGATTTTGCGTCTCGAGATGACGCGAAATGGACGGATCGGGCATTGAGTGATGGCTAATCCAGACCAATTCTCTGGGTAATATGTCGATTATCGTCGAACAATGGCGACACTTGCCGCGAAGAAAACCGACGACTCGCCATCTCGGGTTGATTCGCCTATAAACGAGATGTTCGTTTATTGTTCTTTTTGTTTTCCTACATCATGCATGCGCGATATGCCTAAAGCTCCACTTCATTGTTCAAGGAGCCTCTCGTGCACCAGACTATTGTTACCCGCGGCGATGCGGATGCCAGCCTTGCTCATGTCCTGACCCACGCTATCGAAACGTCCGACAAGCCTCGGCATCAGATCGCCCGTGAGATGGGCATGCACCGCGAGACCTTGTTGCGGGTCATGCGCGGTGATCGGCCCGTCAGTTTGGATGAGGCCGCGCGCGTCTTCGAACTGTGCGGCGCGAGCCCGCGCGCCAGTCTGATCTTGACGCTCGCGGGACAGGAGGATCTGGCCTGCGAATGGATGCGCAGCGAGATGGGTGAGTTTCTCGAGGAGTTTCTGACCGCGCTGCCCGGGCAACTGGAGCTCACATTGGGCAGCCGGGTTGCGGATCTCAGGCCGCGTTGGGCGAATGGCACTTCGCAACTGATCGCGCGGATACTGGCCAAGCATATCGATGATTTTGCCAATCGTGACATTGGTTTGGCGCTGCAGCGGTAAAGCAAGAAATGTTGGAGAGGGTGAATTTCCTAGCAGGATGAAACATGAAAATGCACCAACAGCCCACCGATGAAGCCGGCTCTAATGGTGATGCCGTCGACCGGATATCGCAGCCGTCTCGGCTATTGCGTTTGCCCGAGGTTATGGATCGGGTAGGCTTGCGCCGATCTGCCATCTACCAGAGGATGAAGGAAGGGCGATTTCCAAGGTCTCGGTCGCTCGGACCGAAATGTACGGTATGGGTTGAAACCGAAATTAACGCGTGGGTCCAGTCTGTAGAACAAAGCCCATCTAACAAGGATGAATGTTGTCAAATATCGGCGATGGTCGCCCCTAGGATTACCGAGTGAGGTCGGTAAGTGCATTCAGCCCTACCTTATCATATCGAGGTAAGTGAAGTGTCGTCCGGCTTCGCCACCGGAGACTGTCAGGAATTCCGTGGGCGGGCGGTCGACGATTACGCCGCCATGGCTTTGATCAAGCGGTCACCGAAAATTACGGCGAACAGGGCCTTTGCCATGATCCAATCACGCGGCGGCATTTTCCACTCTTTCTCCGACCGATTCAAGATCAGATAGAGCAGTTTCGTGGCGGCCTCGTCGCTCCGGAAGTGCCTCCTGGCCCTGACGGCTCTGCGAAGCCTCGAGTTGAGGGCTTCTATGGAATTTGTGGTGTAAACGATCCGGCGAACCTCATCAGGAAACGCAAAAAACGGATTGACCTCGGTCCAGGCCCGCCGCCAGCTCTGGCCGATGGCGGGATAGCGCTGGCCCCAGGGTCCAGCCTCGAACGCGGTGAGCGCCTGTTCGGCGGCCTCGGCGCTGGGGCGCGGTAAATGTCCTTGAGCGCCGTCGCCAGCCCCTTGCGGTCCTTCCAGGACACGAAGTCCGTCGAATTGCGCAGCAAATGGACGATGCACGTCTGAACGACGGCTTCTGGAAATACGGCGGTGATTGCCTCGGGAAAGCCCTTGAGCCCATCGACCACGGCAAGCAGGATATCCTCCGTGCCGCGGTTCTTGAGCTCGTTCATCACCCGGAGCGAGAACTTGGCGCCTTCGTTCTGCTCGAGCCACAGGCCGAGCACCTCCTTGGCACCATCGGCGCGGACGCCCAGGGCGATGTGGATCGCCTTGTTGCGGACCATGCCTTCATCACGGATCTTGACCCGGATCGCATCGAAGAAAACGAGCGGGTAAACCGGATCGAGCGGCCGCTGCTGCCAGCTGGCGACTTCGTCGAGCACGGCGTCGGTCACGGTGCTGATCAGGTCCGGCGATACGTCAATGCCATACAGATCGTGCAGATGCCCGGCGATCTCCCGGGTGCTCATGCCGCGCGCATACATCGAAATGATCTTGTCATCGAAGCCGGGGAAACGGCGCTGGTACTTCGCGATCAGCTGCGGCTCGAACCTCGACTGACGGTTGCGCGGGACATCGACCTCCAGCTTGCCGGCATCTGTGGTCACGCTGTTGCGGCCATAGCCGTGGCGCGTGTTCCCGGCCCCTTCATCACTGGTCAGATGGTGATCCATCTCCGCATTCAAGGCGCGCTCTGCCATCGCCTTCTTCAGTGAATCCAGAAAGCCGCCTTGTTCGAAAGCCGCGCTGGCAGCGCCGCCAGCCAAAAGTTGGTCCAGCAGTTCATTCGGAATCGCAGGTTCTTTGCGTTGGGACATAGTGGGACTGCTTCTTACCCACTATGCGCGCCCACACACGGAATTCCTGGCAGGCTCCCTCGCCGGGCAGACGCTGCGCACCCATGCCTTGATACATTGGGGCGGGCCATCTGCGACACGCACGCGAACGGCGGCGAAGCGGGCGACAAGTGAGCCCTTCGTCCCGCGCCGCCAACTGACCTTCCACTTCGCCGTCTCCAGCATCGCCTTGGCGGATATCGATTTGGAATCGGGGATGGCGTTCTTGCGGGGGCGGCCTTTCCCGGTGACCGGAAAGATCATCGCGACATCGTGCATGTAGGCCGGCTGTCTGGACGGAATACCGACCGCTCAGGCAAGGCCACGTTCGGAGAGCCCCAGTCGGAACGGCGCGGACCTGCCATACTCCGCATCGGTCAGGACACAGGCAAAGGGGACACCTGCCGGACGGACCCGGTCAATCTCGGCCAGCGCGATCTCGAGCTTGTTCTGTAAGGGTGGCAATCAGCGGGAACGTCAGCTCGTGCCATTCGGGCCGCATCGCTGGTCCAGCATTCGGGAAGAAACAGGCGCAAACCGACCATGACCGGCATTTCACCTGATGCCAGCGCTTTCGACACCAGTGTCTTACATTTGGCATTCTTGCCAAGCGGCGAAGCATATTGCGGCGACACGCCAACCGAATGGCATCCCTTCTTGGCCACGGCCGCGGCCGTATCGTCGATAATCAGCCAAGCATCGTTGCCGCCCACTTACCTGTCGACTTCGACCTGCAGCTCCGTCTCAAGCGGTTCCTGATCCCACACACCGCTCGCGAAAAATTGATGCAACCGGTCGTAGCTGACATCGCTGCCGCGCGCGGCCATCGGCTGTATGCTCTTGCGATCCCCCGGACCGATCAGCCCCGCAATATCTGCTGGACAAATCCAGAAGCGCGTCTTGTTTCGCAACGCCGCTACAAACGGCGTCAGCCACTCATCCAGTTCGTCACGCAAATCCGTATCCATCACCAGCCTCCCTAAAGGCTGGCTCTCTATGGAGCCGTAGGCGTGCGAATGCCTAATCACCGGAATCCTCGCCGAAGAATCCCCTGTGCAAATCCGTCAACAAATATCTGCCAAAGTAGTGCCATCAGATCCTCAAGCCGACAGGTCAATCTAGAAAGCGTGCTTCGCCGAAGCGATCACAGCACTACACACGACCTTGCCAAGCCTGCGTCCCAGCGACGGAACCTCATCAGACGCAGTCCCGCTACTTGCCTGCGTCAATCACATACCTCTCCTCATGCCGCCACGGGTTTTGCGCTACAACGAAAGTCCGTTGCATCCATCCACATGCGGTGAAGAACGACACTCAGTTTGCGTGCCAAGGCAACCTTGGCCCTCTTCATCCCGCGACGGCGCGCCACATCGAGCCCCCAACGCTCTAGGTTGGAAAAGCGCGGCACCCGCGTCAGCATGATGTGCGCCGCCTCGAACAATGCGGTTCGCACCATGTTGTTGACGCCGCCGTCCCGATCCGTTTCGCCGGATTGATATTTCTTCGGCGTGAGCCCGAAATAGGCGCCCACCGTGCTCGACCTTCCGAACCGGGCAGGATCATCCACCGCGGAGCGATAGGTCAGTGCAACCAATGCCCCGACGCCAGGAGCCGTCATCAGCCGTTGGCAGATTTTGTCGGCGCGGGCGATCCTGAGCATCTCGCGGTGCATCTTCGTGAATTCGCTCCACAACGCTGCCCGCGCCGTAAGCATGGCTCCAATCACCATCGACAATGTGGCGTGCGCTGCGATCAACTCACGGATGCGCGCTTCGAAACACCTTCGACTGACTTCGCCGACTTTCAATCCATAGCCGCGCAGGATGCCCCGGATGCTGAGCTCGACGTCGAGCAGCTTGGACTGCAGAAGCTTGCGGCCAACCAACAACGCGCGGGTGTCCTGCGCCGACGACGACTTCGCGTGGACCGGGCGATACCAGCCCATGCGAAGAAGCTGTGCGATCCCCCGCGAATCCTTGCGGTCGGTCTTTACCGTCATCGCCGAAAGCGCAGCCTTCACGTGCCGCGTCTCCAGCAGAACCACCTCATGACCCGAGGCAACGAGAGCAGCGTGCAGCCACTGCGACAGTGGCCCCGCCTCAAGGCCGATGCGCTCTACCGGCAAATCCAGTTGATCAAAATATCCAACCAGGCATTCGGGCTCGCTGCCGACCTTAACCTCGCGCGCCACCATGCCCGCCGCGTCGACCACGCAGACGCTGCTCTCTTTCAGCGAGACATCGATTCCGGCATAGTATTCCATGGCTGTTCCTCTCGTGATGCTTGAGGCCGATCTCTCGGACCTCGTTTCCCAACATCATCATTCTGAGGGACAGCCACCCAACTTGGCTACTCTTGAGACGCCGGCCCATTACGGCATCTAGAACGAGCGGGGCAACCCAAGGCTTTCCGCAATTCCGTTGCGTACCATTTCATTAGTGATCGGACCGATCCGCCACAAGCGACTGTCGCGCCAATAGCGTTGCATGTCAGTTTCCGCCGAATAGCCCATGCCGCCAAGAATCTGGATGCCGAGATCGGCGGCCTTGTTGGCGTTTTCCGATGCCATCAGCTTGAGCATGTTGGCCTCAACGCCGACCTTCTCGCCCCGCCTCTGCTTGTCCGCACAATAGTGAAGCATCAGCTCTGTCGTCTTTTGCATCGTCGCAATATCGGCCAGATAATGCTGCAGGCTCTGGAAGCGCCCGATGATCCCGCCGAACGCCTTGCGCTGCTGCATGTAGTCGAGTGCGTCTTCTAGCACGCCGTCGATCACGCCGAGGCAGAACGCGCCGACCATGATGCGCTCGTTGTTAAGGGTTGGAAGCAGCATGTACCAGGCCTTGTCCGGCTCACCCAGTACGGCGTCATCGGCGACGAACGCATTGTCGAAGTGGATGGAGCAACTGCCCATCGAGCGCATGCCAAGTTTGGCCAGAGGCGTGATCTTCATGCCGTCGGTGGTGGTTGGGACCCAGAACAAGGTCAGGCCCTGATGCTTCTTTTCCACCGATTTGTCGCTGCGCGCGATGACGAGCAGATAATCCGCGACATGCGCGGAAGAGCTCCAGATTTTTTCACCATTCAGAACCCAGCCCCCATCGACTTTTTCCGCCGTGGTGGCCATTGCGCCGAGCAGATCAGTGCCGCCAGCCGGTTCGGTAAATGCGATCGCGGCCTTAAGACGGCCGTTGGCGATTTCCGGCAGGAATTTCGCTTTTTGATCCTCGCTACCGTAGAGGCCGATGGATTTCGAACCGGCGAACGAGGTGATGCCCCAGATCCAGGCAAGGCCGCCCAGCGTCCGCGCCAACTCGCGAGCCAGTAGCATCTGCATCACGACATCGCCGCCCTGGCCATCGTAATCTTCCGAAATTCCTACCCCGTGAAAACCGGCTTCAGTGAATTTGTCCCAAAGGGCGAATGGGTAGTTATGCTCGTCCATTTCAAGGTTACGGGCCCAGTCCTTGGGCGCCTCGTTGTCCACCCAGCGGCGAACCGTGTCCCTGAAGGCCTGATACTCTTCGGGAAGTTCGAAATCCATTGTGCTCTCCTCAATCAATCTATCAACAAATTGTCTTTGGTTACATGTTGTCCCAAGGCTCTACTCGTAACTGGTAGAAACTTCGGGCTCAGACCAATGTCTCCGGCGCTGGCCATGGCCAGCAATCTGGCCGCCAACCATCAAGCTGGATCAACACGCCGTCGGCGTCGCCACGCTTGAGGCAGACCAAATTCGCCTTATGCTTGCGGGGGAATTCGATCGTTAGTTCGGGGCTGATACTGAGGTAGAAGGTGACTTCGATTGTAATGTGTCCAGCGATCAATATCATCTATTCGCCGTAAGTCTTGGCATCGAGGATACGTACACCAGTGACGGATGCGGATGGAGTTGCGGTCGCCAGCAAAGGATTGATGTAGTCCGGCGTAATCCCGTCGGTTGATGTAGGGGCTAGAGCCATGATACTTATCCTTTTTCGCGCCTATCCGCGTAAACGGCCATCAATGCTTCGAGCGCCGTAGAGGGAGTTCGTCACCTATTCGCCCATCGAAGTGACGATCGCCGTCATCATGGCCCCGCTTATTTCATCTTCTTGAGTTCGCGCATCGCGCGATTGGCTGCGATGCGCCCGGCGATACCCGATACGCCGCCGCCCGGATGGGCGCCCGCGCCGCCGATAAGGAAGCCCGGGAACGGCGGTTTGGGTCCGCCGAAGCCGGTAGCGGGGCGATGCACCCCGGCGCGCAGGGCTCCGAAATCGACATGGGTTACGCAACCGTTGGTGACGTTGAGCCGCCTTTCGCGCTCGCGCGCGGTTTCGACGAAGCGGCCCACCTCGCTATCGAGACCGTCGTAGAACTCACCCAGCTGTGTCTTGATCGACGTCATCGTGCGGTTCTTGAGCTGCTGCGACCAGCCCTCGCGCGCATCGACTGCGATGCTGGGCAGGTAGACATAGGCCAGCGAGCCGCCCGGAGGAGCCTGCGTCGGGTCCGAGTTCGACAACGGCGTCACCGACACGGCATGGCGGCGGGGAATATCGCCGCGGCGGGCGGCGGCGAAGGATTCGCGCACTTCGTCGGGCGTACCGATCAGGCCCACCGCCTTGTTGAGATCGGCATTGTCGTGACGCAGGTCCTGATGCTTCTTCAGCGTCAGCGGACCCGACATCGCCAGATTGGCGAGGAAGGGGGCGGCATTGGAACGGTTCGCGGGCGCATGTTCGATGCGCTTCATCAGCGTGCGAGGCACGCCACCGGGCGTGGTCAGGCGCATGGCCGTGCGCGGATCGCAAGTGGCGATCACCATCTTGGCACGAATGACCCGGCCATCGTGCAGCCGCACACCTTTCGCAGCGCCATCATCGACGATGATCTCGGCAACAGGGGCATTGAGTTCGATCTGCGCGCCCGACGCCTCGATACTCCGCGCCAGCGCGTCGGCAAATGACTGGAGGCTGCCGATGGGCTTGCCCGTGCCATATTTGTGGGTAACGGCGAAAATCATGTAGGCCGCCGCGTTGCCATCGTCATCGACGGGGCCGGCGCCCGCGGCAATGCCCAGCAGCAGGGCGATGGTCGCCGGATGTTCGAAACGCTCGCACGCGACCTGGTCGGCGGTGGCCTTGGACAGCGCCACCAGCTCGTCCTTCAGCCGCACGTTGCGTACCGCGCTGCCGATCATCTTGGACATGTTCTTCACGTCCGGCCGACCGGGTTCCGACATCATGATCGGAAAGCCGATATCCATCATGACGTTCAGCGTCTTCATGAACTCCAGATAGGCCTTGCCGTCATTGCGATTGATGCGCGCAATGTCTTCGGCGGTGCGGCGATAATCGTAAAACAGCGCGATCGAGCTGCCATCGGGATGGAGATAGGCATAGGTCGGATCGGGATCGACCGTGCGCAGCCCGTATCTCGGCAGGTCGAAATCCTCGATGATCCCGGATTTGCGGGCGAACAGCAGTTCCACGGCGCATGGCGTGACGAGGTGTCCGGGCGCCTCGGGGATCATATAGCCCGAACTGGTCATGCCGCCGACCTTGTCGAGCCGCTCTACGACGAGCACTTTCTTGCCCTCGCGCGCCAGATATCCCGCAGCGGCCATGCCATTGTGGCCGGCGCCGATCACGACAACGTCGAACAGATCGGCTTCGATGTTAGGGTGCGTTGCCATAGTTCAGGCGTCTGCAGTTGCGGTATAGGCCTTGCCCCATTCGGCCAAGGCCAGCAGGCGGGTCTTGCGATCGCTCTGAATCTGCGGAATTTTCGCCTCGTCCGGGCCGTCGGGCACCAGCACGAGCGGTTCCTTGCCCAGACTGGCCAGCGCCAGCGCGCACACGTCGTCAGGGTCATAGGCCATGGTGTAATCCATCCCCAGCCCCTCGGTGGACTTGCGCAGCGTAGGCGTATCCATGATCGGTGCGCCCATGCCGAGGATGTCGACATTCTGCCCGTCAAGCTCGGCCCAAAGCGATTCCACGAAGTTCAGTTCGAACGCCTTGGTGGCGGAATACATGACGAGCCAGGGCTGGCCGCCAAGTCCGGCACCCGAGGACATGACGATGATGCCGCCCTTGCCGCGCTTTAAGAAGCGGTTGCCAAAGCCGTGGGTGGCTTCCAGCACATTGGCGGCATTCATCGTCAGCAATCGCAGCGACCGTTCGACCGGCGAGGCGAGGAAGCCGTTGCCCGCCCCGTCCGCACCGGCATTGGAGATGTACAGACCCACGTCGAGATCGGCGGTTTCCTCGACAATGCGGCCACTAGCGCCCTGCTCGGTCAGATCGGCAACAAGCGCGCGGAATTCGATACCGTATTCGGAAGCGAGCTGCTTTCCCAGCGCGTCGAGCGCCTCTTGCCGGCGCGAGATGAGGACGAGGTTGATGCCCATGGCGGCTAGCTGCCTGGCATAGCACGCACCCGTGCCGTCGGAGGCACCAGCGATGACGGCCCAGGGACCATATTTCCCCGAAAAGGCGGCCCGGTCGAAATCGGGCAGGTCGATCTTGCGCATAAGCTTTTCTGTTCCTTTCAATTGCCGCAGGCGCGTGCTGGCCCCGGCGATGCTGTTTGCGGCGCAGCCTATAGATACGTGAAGTGGCGCCCGCCTATCGAGGGGAGGGCGGGCGGGAAGGCTCGGAGCCTGCCGGCCCGCTCAATGTTCGCGGTCTTGCCGGTGACGACTCCGGTATAATTTCCGACCGCCGCGCGTGTATAGAGATAGGCGAAGCGGGCGCGATCCGTCGTGCCCTCCATTGGAATCGCAAGTCCTGCCGCTTGCGCCCGATCGTGCGTGGCGGTTCAGGCCGCGATGTTGGGCTGGCGATAGCCGATATAATGCAGCGCGATAGTGCGATCGTTTGGGACAGGGCATCGATAGGTCTAGGCCATGCGAAGCGAGGTTCTATCAGCACAGCCTTTCGCAGATCTAGGTGCGAGTGCGTGCGGATGATAACTGGATTGCCCTAAAGATCGCGGAATTCTTCATACAAGTCGATTCCCACCGTCAAATCCCCTACGCTCCGTCGACATCCCACAGCACATGCAGGGCATCAGGCCCGCGCATGTTCAGGCCGCGGATTTCGGGCTGGGGATAGGCCGGGTCAAAGCGCAGGCCCGGAAGGTCGAGTATCTCTTCCAGCGCGACCTCCATCTCGGTCAGCGCCATGTGCATGCCAAGACACATGTGCGGCCCAAAGCCAAAACTCAGCAGCGGCCGCATCGGGCGCTTGAGCCACAGCCGGTCGGGATCATCGTACACTTCGGGATCGCGGTTGGCGGAAGCGATCGAGCAAAGCACCGCCGTTCCCTTGGGTATGGTCATTCCGCCGATTTCCATGTCGCGGGCGGCAATACGGGCAACCGCGCCGGCCGTGGGATCGCGGCGCATGGTCTCCATGACCGCCTTGGGCATAAGGCTGCGATCCTGGCGCAGTTCCTCCAGCACGTCCGGCTCTTCCAGCAACTGTACCATCATATTGGCAAAGCTGCGGGTCGTCGTTTCGCCTGCGGCCAGCAGCAGCATGCGGATGAAGTTCGCGATATCCTCGTCGCTGAACTTCTCGCCCTCATGCTCGGTCGTCATCATATAGCCGAGGATGTCGTTTACGCATTTCACCGCGCGCGCGATATTGCTGCACGATCGGCATCAGCGTTTCGAACATGGATTGCCCGGCGACCATCGATTGGGGGATGGTGACCTTGGCGACTTCGGGATCGGTCTGCGGGGCGGCGACGACCTGAATGGCCCAGCTTGCCAGATTGCCCAGCAGGTCTTCGTCATGCGGAAAGCCGAAATAGGCATACATCGCGCGAATGGGGAAGGGCAGGGCAAACTCGCGCAGCAGGTCCGCCTTGCCGTTGGGGCGCAGTTTCTCGACGAATTCGTTCACAACCACCGGACGGATCAGCGTTTCCATCAGCTTGCGGATCTGGCCGCGCATGAACGGCTTTTGCAGCGTCTTGCGATATTTTGTGTGTTCCTCGCCATCCATCGCGGTGAGCAACAGATTGTCGACAGCGGCCCCGAACCCGTCACCGACGATATAGCTGAGCCAGTCGTCGGGGTTCATCAACACCGAATGGATGTCGTTATAACGATACAGGGTCACCACAGGGCGGCCTGTCATCATGTAGTCGGCCATGCTGGGAATGCTGTTTTCCTGCAGCAGGTCGCCGTGCATTACGGGGCACTTGGCGCGCTTTTCCTCGAACATCGGATAGGGGTTGGCGGGTGCGACACCCGAATAGCCGTGGGTGACGAGCGAGTAATCCCTGACCATCTGGTCGAGCATTGCATTATATTTGCCGGTCATTTCACTTTCCAATCCATGCGGTGCAGGCCAGCTTTCGCGGAGGGTCCGAACCGTTTACGGAGATGGGCGCCCAGCAGCAGGCTTTGACGACAGTAGAGCCGTCTGGCATCGCGGCTCCACCTATCGCAGGAAAGGGAAGGCGGGCTTAACCGGCGGTGATGCCGCCATCGGCAACATGGCACGCGCCGTGCACGGATCGCGCGCGATCCGATGCCAGAAACAGCAGGGGCTCCACGATATCCTCGGGCTGCGACGGTGGGCGCAGGCCGAAATAGCGGCTGTAGAGCGACTGGTCTGCATGCTTGGGAATTTCAAGGCCATCGGCCATGCCGGTCAGCATGCCGCCGGGCGCCAGCGCGTTGATGCGGACGGGCTTGTGCATGAACTCCATCGCGAGCGACTTTGTCAGGCTGAGCAGCGCCGACTTGGTCGCGCCATAGGGCGCGGTATAGGCCTGGCCCAGAAACGCCGCGCTCGACACCACGTTAACGACATTGCCATGGCTTTCCACCAGATGCGGCATGGCTGCCTGCATCATGAAGAACGGGCCCGATACATTGGCCGCAAACAGCGTGTTCCAGTCTTGCGTCGTGACATCCTCCAGCGCGTGAAAGCGCAGGATGCCCGCGATATTGCACAAAACCTCGAGGCGGCCGAAGGCGCCGACCGCTGTTGCGACAGCCTGTGCGCAAACCGCCGGATCGCCCAGATCGCCCGCCATGCTGGCGCATTCGCCTCCGGCCTCCTCTATCCGCCGCGCGGTTTCCGCCAGCCCGTCGGCATTGATGTCGACAAGGCATAATCTGCCGCCTTCGCTGGCGAACCGAATGCTGGCGGCGCGGCCAAGGCCCGATGCCGCGCCGGTGACGAGGACGACCTTGCCTGCGAACTCGCCAGCGCTCACTACACGTCCCAGACGAGCGGCAGGGTAACCGGCTGGATCATGCCCAAATGATATTCAAGCTGGTGGCCGGGTTTGACACCGAACTGCGGGATGCGGCCGAGAAATTCCTCGAGCGCGATCCGCATTTCGCGCTTCGCCAGATGCATGCCGATGCAGGTATGCAGCCCATAGCCGAAAGAAACGTGACGCGGCCTGCGCCCGAAATCGACTTTATCGGGATTGTCGAACTCTGCCGGATCGCGCCCGGCCAGCGTTGTGCTCATCGCCACCTTGTCGCCGGGCATCATCTTCACGCCGTGAAATTCCGTTTCGCGGGTGCAGGTGCGGAAAGTTGTCACCGCCGCATAGGCGCGCATCAGTTCGTCGATGGCATGCGGGATTTCCTCTGGGTTTTGGCGCAGGAATTCCTGATCACCGTCTTCGCGCGCCAGATGGGCGAATTCCAGGCCCATGTTGGTGGAAACGGTGTCCAGCCCGCCGATGAAAAGGTTGAAGGAAAATCCGACCAGCTCGTCATCATTAAGTTTCGCACCCTCTACGTCGACCGCAAGGGCATAGCTGATGATGTCGTCGCGGGGCGATTTGCGCCGGTCCTCAATCTGCTCGCGCAGGTAGTCGACAACTTTTCGGGTCGCTGCAGCGATTTTCCCCAGATCGGAGGCGTGGAGCAGGTCGTACTCCCATTCAAGGAACTGCCGTGTGTGATCGAGCGGGAAATCCATCAGTTCGAGGAAGACCTTTATCGGGAATTCAAAGGCAAATTCCGCCATGAATTCACATTCGCCTCGTTGGCGAAAGGCTTCCACATAGTCCACAGCATATTGCCGGATCTTGCCATCGAGCGAGGATACCGCTTTCGGCGTGAACAGCGGATTGGCCATCTTGCGATATTTGGCGTGGTTTGGCGGATCGACCTCTGCCGGAGTGTTGGTCCAGTTTTCACCGATCAACTTGGCAAAGGGAGAGAAGTCCTTGCTGGAGAAGGTGTCGGTGTCGAAGTAGATTTCGCGAAGATGGTCCATGCGGCGCACCACCCACGCCGGTGATCCACCGGGATAGGCGTGGGGCGCATAGAAAATGTCGGACCCTTCGGCGTGGACTTTGGGAGCCCACCCCCGATGTGGTTCCTCACGCGTCGTCATGCCGAAAATATAGGGAAAAGGCTTCACGAGGTTGGCAGGCACATGCGTCGGAATCACTGCTTCGGGCATTTCTGGCTGCATTTCTGGCTCCCAATCTTTGGCGACACGATCCACCTGCGCGGTGTGACCGGCCAAACCTCTATTTTCAAACCGGGGACTATAACTTACACCTAATTTCAACAAGTAGGATCACCTTTATGGGGTTAGTAACCTTTATATGACCGTTACCGATGAAGATCCTGTCGACCGCGGCGTCAGTCCCAATTCGCACGATGCGCTGCGCCGCGCATTGACGATGATTTCGGGCAAGTGGAAGCTTGAGATATTGTGGCTGCTGTATCATCGCACCCATCGTTTCGGGGAATTGCTGAAAACTATTCACGGTGTTTCGCAGCATGTGCTGACCAAGCAGCTGCGCGAGCTTGAGGCCGACGGGCTGATCACGCGCAAAATCTATGCCGAGGTGCCGCCCCGCGTGGAATATTCGATGACCGATGCCACGCGTGAGCTTGAGCCGACGATCCAGTCGCTGATGCTCTGGTGGGAAAACCATGGCAGCAATACGAGGGGTACATGATGGCGGCAGATCTCGAGACGATTTTTGCAGAGGCACGCACTTTCAACGGCTATAACGAAAGGTCCGTGCCCTCTGCATTGCTGCGGGAATTATACGATCATCTGAAATGGGGTCCCACCTCGGCTAATTCCTGCCCCGCGCGGTTTGTCTTCGTTACTTCGGGCGAGGCGAAGGAGCGGTTGCTGGCCTGCGTGAACGAGGGGAACCTCGCCAAGGTTCGCTCCGCGCCGGTCACCGCCATTGTCGCAGCGGATACGCGATTTTACGAGGAGATGCCCAAGCTGTTTCCGTCGCGCGATTTCGCGTCGGCCTTTGCGGGAAAGACCGCGGTTATCGACGATCTGCTGGCGCGCAACGTGCCGCTGCAGGGAGCGTATATGATTGTCGCGGCGCGCGGGTTGGGATTGGATTGCGGGCCCATGTCGGGCTTTGATGCAGAGGCGCTGAACCGGGCCTTCTTTCCCGAAGGCCGCTGGAAGGCAAATTTCATCTGCGCATTGGGATATGGCGACAGGACGAGCCTGTTTCCCCGTAACCCGCGATTGCCGTTCGAGGATGCCTGCCGGATCGTCTGACGCGGATTACACAGACAGACGACCATCGCCCGGCCTATGACCGGGCGATGGATTTCGTGTCCCGCCTTAGTAGGAACCCGGAGGTGCTATCGGATCGCCACCGGCAAGGGCGCGGCCCTGAATTTCATAGCCGATCGTGGGAATGTTCTGGATGTGCCGAAGCGCCATCGAAATGTCGCGCCAGTAACGGTTGATCGGCTTATCGAGCGAAAAGCCCGACGAACCGGCCTGGAACATGAGCGATTCACTGGCCGCGTGGATCGATTCGACGATCTGGCCGCCCATCGCACGATGGCGAACCTTTTCCTCAGCCGTGAACTCTTCACCCATTCCGACCCGATCGAGCTTTGCGGCAAGGCTGAACAGGATGGTCTTGGCAGTTTCGACCAATGCGGCAGCTTCACCCAGATCGCGCATATATGCACCCGATCCAGTGCGCGGTCCGATCGTCGTGGTAAGGACGGGTTTGCCCGATTCCGCTGTCACGATCTCAAGCATGGCTTCGACCGCGCCGATAAGCTGGGCAAGACCGGTGGTCCGCACCATCGGAACTGCGGGAACAAGGTCCGACGGCGCGCCGAAATGTTTCTTGGTGGGATCGATTTGTCCGGTGCGTTCATTCATCAAAGCCATCTGGCTGTCAGGAATGAAAACGTCTTTTGCAATCGCGGTGTCGGAACCGGTGCCCTGCATGCCGCTGACGAACCAAGTATCCTTGATCTCGAATTCGCTCATCGGAATGTAGCACATGTTGATGCCGGGTACGACGGGGCCGTCATAATCCTCGAGAACGACGCCCTGTTGCGTCCAAGTCGCCTGTCGCGAACCCGACATATAGGGCCACGCACCATTGATAATCCAGCCGCCGTCAACCTTGCGCGCCTTGCCGGGCGGGTTATACGCGCCGCACACCGGCTGCGGTCCGTCGGCAAAAACAGCGTCCTGCACGCTGTCCGGCGCAAGGCTGGTGACCCAGGTAGTGCCATTGATGATCTGCATGACCCAGCTTACTGCCGGGTCGCCTTTGGCGATCTCCATCTGGACGCGGGAGAAATCGGTGGGCGAAAGGCCAAAGCCGCCGAGGCGTTGCGGCACGATCAGTTGCAGGAAACCTTCTTCCTTGAGCATCCGGTCAACCGCTTCGGTCGGATTGCGGCGCTTTTCGCCTTCGGGTGCCTGTTCGGTTAGAAACGGGCGTAGTTCCTTTGCCCGGGCGACGATCTTGTCGGCGACCGACTTGTCGGCCCATGCGCCAACTTGCCCAACAGGTGCTTTTGCCAAAGTAGCCATTTCATGCATCCTTTCGATTATTCAGACAGTCTGGTCGGCGGTTTCGAGTAGCCATTTTTCAAGGCTGTCCGCGCTTTCATTCCAGAGCATCAACCAGTTCTCGTCGGCTGGCACCAGAAGGGTGCTCAACTGGAGGCGAACAAGTATTTCAACGAAAGCTATGGCATTTATAGTCTTGCCAAGCTTTACCTCGATATATTTGAAGGTAGGTTCCAACGCCGAATGGACGGCCAGCTTGTATCGGGCGAACCTACTGCGGAAGAACGACAGGTGAAACCGCGGTTCGACTTCGAAAACGCGATCGGGGGAATTCTCATTGGTGTAGCGCGCATAGAACTGCATCACCTGCCGGAACCGTTCGATCGGGTCATCGATGCCTTCCGCCGCTTCGCGAATGCCATTTTCGAACCCGATGCAGACAAACTCTGCGACTGCGGCAAGTACGTCGTCCTTGCTGGAGAAATAGCGATAAAGCGTGCCGCGCGAGACGCCGCTCGCTTCGATGATGTCGCTCATCGAAAGGCGCCTGACGCCGCGCTCGGCTATGGCATCCAGCGCTCCCGACAGGATCTTTATGACGCTGGGAGACATAACAAAATCGTCTCCTACCTCGGCAGAGGCGGCAAATTCAGGCTGGAACTTCATGTTTCCCCCTTTTCAAGTTCTTTGAGATTGTGGGGGATGCTGACATAGCCGGGCAGGTTCTGTCCGCCATCGACATTGATCATTTCACCTGTGACGAAGCGCGACATGTCCGAAGCAAGAAATGCGACGACCGGACCAATGTCATTTTCAGGGTCGCCCGCGCGCTTGAGCGGATTGGTCGCAACGACATTTTCAAGAAAGCCTGGAACCTCGTCGACCAGCTTTGCGAAGATCTGGCCAAGGCCGGTCGGAGCGATGGCATTAACGCGGATATTGAAGCGGCCCCATTCAACCGCGGCACTACGAGTCAACCCGACGATGCCAAGCTTGTTGATGTTGTAGTCGCTGTGGAGCCACGCCCCGGTCTGCGCGTCAATGGAGCTGAAATTGACAACCGAACCGCCGCCACGTGCCTTCATGTGCGGAAAGGCGGCCTGCATGGCCCACCAGTTACCCCAGATGCCAATTTCCAGCGTGCGCTTGAGCATCTCGTCCGTCTTGTGCTCCAGCAGGACACCGTCAGACAATAACGAGGCATTATTGACCAGAATATCGAGGCCGCCGAATTCATCCACCGCGCGCTGCACCATGGCCAGCACGTCATCCTTGATGCCCATATCGGCGGACATGCCGACTGCACCGGTTCCGAATTCCTTGCGGATCTCTTCGGCCACCCGTTCGGTCGCTACACCGTCGCGCCCGGTAATGAGTAGCGAAGCGCCTTCGCGCGCCAGACGACGCGAAATGCCATGGCCAAGGCCCTTCGCCCCGCCCGTTACGATTGCCACTTTACCTTCGAGCATTCCGCTCATGCCATTTCCCCCACCAATTTATCCATTTCCATGCGTTGTTCGCATTTTCCCTGTGTCAGGACGTAACCCTGAACCCTGTTGTCGCTATCGACGAACAGATGCTTGTCGCCCTCTGCGTCGCTTTCCACCTGCCGCCACTCGCCCCGCAAAGCCACC
This sequence comes from Croceicoccus hydrothermalis, assembly GCF_022378335.1. Classification (GTDB taxonomy): domain Bacteria; phylum Pseudomonadota; class Alphaproteobacteria; order Sphingomonadales; family Sphingomonadaceae; genus Croceicoccus; species Croceicoccus hydrothermalis. Next base: position 5,051 of record NZ_JAIQCI010000027.1, on the reverse strand, counting down.
GCAGGCGGCAGCAGGTTGATCGGGAACACGGTCGTCTTCACCTGCACCGAAAGCGGCGGGAACCTGATCTCTGTCGGCGTGCCCAAGGCGCTGGGCGCAATCCCGCGGGCCGCTGCCATGATCGGCGTGACATAGGCGGCAAGGCCGTTGGGATATTCGGCGCAATCGCCGATCGCGTATATGTCGGGGTCGCTCGTTTGCCCGTATTCATTGACCTTTATGCCGCGGCCGATTTCCAGCCCGGCTTCGCGGGCCAGCTCGACGTTGGGGCGCAGTCCGACGGCGGACAGAACGATATCCGCCTCTACCCGCGTACCGTCATCGAGTGTGGCGACATATCCGGGTGAGGGCTGGCAATAGTCGATGGCGTCGACCTTGCGGCCAAGATGCCACTCCACGCCCTTTTCCTGCAGCGTATCGCGCACCTTTTCGCCCACCGCGGGCGGGACAAGCTGGGCGAGGGGATTATCCAGCATGTCGACGACAATCGGCCGGTAGCCATTGGTGATCAGATCGTTGGCGAATTCGGTGCCGACCAGACCTGCGCCCATGATCAGAACGCGCGCGCCCTCCGGCAATTCCTTCCGAAAGCGATCGTAATGTTCGAGCTGGTTCACCGAAATGGCGCGATGCGCGGCATCGCCACCGATCTGCGGTCGAACCGGCTCGGCGCCGGTTGCCAGGATCAGGGAATCGTACTGGATCGGTCCGCCAGTGGTCAAAAGCGCCTTGCCGGCACGGTCGATGGCCTCTGCCTCGCGCCCGATGCGAGCATCGAGCTTGAGATTGGCGATCATCTTTTCGGCCGGGGTCGTGACCAGCGTTTCGCTTGTCTTACCCTTGGCGAGCGCCGTGGATAGGGCGGGCTTGGAATAGAAATGCCCGTCCTCCAGCGTCACCATGACGAGCCGGGCCTCGGGCGAGAGCCTGCGCAATTCGCGCAGGACCCCGAAGCCCGCAAGGCCGCTACCGACGACCACCACAGTAGATGTTGCAGACGTGCCCATGCAATTTACAGGAACACCGCGAAATTGGACATGCCGAGCACCGACTGATCGACGATGATCTCGCGGCGGGCCAGCCTGTATTCGCCGTCCACTTCGCGCCAGACATCGCGGCGTTCGGCGGTGGTATTCTCGTTTTCCGGACTGTCGCCGCGGCTACGTTCGAGAAAGAGATAGCTGACGACTTCATATTCGCCCGGCGTGTCGAGCTCGCCCACGCGGACATTGGTCACGAAACGGCGACAACGCGACGGCGGATCTTCGGCCCATGCGCTTTTCTGCAAACGCCCTGAACGCATCACGAGCGAATCGTAATTCTCGTCGAAATGGAACATCGTGCGCATGACGTCACGGTCGCGGTTCGGACCGGTACGCGTCAGGCGGATCGGCGCCTGATAGATGATGTCCGGCGCAAGCATCGCGATCCAGTCATCGATCCGGCGCTCGTCGAGAGCGGCGGCTTCGTCATACAGCGTCTCTAGGAGCCGGTTATAGATTTCCGAGCCCAGCGGCACGCGCTTCTTGGAAACCAGGCCGCGAAGGATCGTGGTGGAATCGGGGGCGGCGGTCGATTTGGTAATCCAGGTCATGTCTTGATCTCCCCCGCTCAAACCGCGTCCATCAGGTCGTAATAGGCCAGCCACCAGTTCCACTGCGTGTCGTCCTTGGTGAAGCCGGGATAAAGCAAGCCTTCGCCAACCCAGCCTTCGGGCCGTTCGTGGCCGTGAAGGGCCTGATACTTGAGCGTCATGTCCTTGCTGACCGCGCCCCGCGCATTCTTCATGATTACAGGCCAGACGTCGGCATCATCCTGTTCGATCACGCCGGAGGTGCCTGTATTCCAGATCGAGTTCTGCAGCATGTCGCGCTTCATCTGCTCGGGGGCGTCCTTTTCCGCGAACAGATAATTCACGAATTCCACCTTGTCCGGGCCCTTGGGCACATAGGCATGCAGCGAAAGCGCACCCGACGATCCGCCATCCGTGCGCGGGGCGAAAATGAAGGCGATCAGGATGTTGGGGAACATGCCGCCGACCTGCGGCGGAATGGTTGCCAGCTGGGCAACCTGATCTTCGGTCAGGTTCTCGAAAAGTTCGGGGATCATGTCCTTGGTGATGCCCGGCGGGGTGAGCAATTCCAGACGCTCGCGCGTGGACTTGCCTTCGAACGGCACGTCCGCGAACATCTTGAAGGTCTTTTCCGCCTCAAGGCAGCGCAGCGAATGGCCCTGCTCGCATGAAACATCGACGCCATACATGCCGGGTGCCTGATCATAGATCGTCTCGGCCGTGCCGCCCATGACTCCGCCTTCCATCAGCGAGCGGTGCAGGGTCAAGGTGTGGAAGCCGTCCGAACCCGATTGCTCGCCGGGAACCTTCCAGTTGCAGGGGAGGGTGAAACGCTGCGGCGGGCCGAGCAGTTCGAGGCCGCGATTGGTGCGGCAGAAAAGCTGGTCCATGTAATATTTGATGTCGCCGAGATACTCGTCGAACGAAGGTCCGTCGACGTTCCAGGTGGCGAAGATCAGCCCGCCGTAGAGATGCACCCTGGCCTTCTTCAGACCCAGCGTCTTCTTGTCGACGTCATTGCCATGCATCTTTTCGCGTTCGACCGGCGCACCGATGAAATCGCCGTTCGGGCGGAAGGCCCAGCCGTGATAGATGCACTGGTGGACGCGCTTGTTGCCTGCTTCGCCAAGACACACGCGCATGCCGCGGTGCGGGCAGACATTCAGGGAAACATGAACGTCCCCGTCCTGTCCGCGGGCCACGATGACGTTGTCTTCGGCCATGTCGCGTACGATGAAATCGCCCGCCTCCGGAATCTCGCTTTCGTGACCGAGCAGCAGCCAGGTCTTGGCGAAAATCTTCTCCATCTCAAGCTTGTAGAGCTCTTCGTCGGTCATAACGCGGAGCGAAACTTCGTTGCTCTCACGCATGATCAGATCGTCAAGCGAGGTTCCGTCGCGCAACACGAGTTTGGATTTCTGGAGCATCGCAGCCTTCTCTCCGTAGCAAACATTTTCTGATTGATTCGCGTTATACACATTGAATAATATTTGTTCAATATGTAAAAGGGCGTTAAAGGCAAATCGAGGAGATTGGAGAGGTCGATGTCTGGAAACGGTAAACTCAAGGTCGTGATCAACAAGCCCGCTTGCTGCGGCTATGGCGTCTGCGCGGAAATCTGCCCGGAAGTGTACAAGCTCGACGAACATGGCATCGTCTATGTCGATGACGAGATCGTGCCAGAGGGTCTGGAGGACAAGGCGCGCGAAGGGGCCGATGCCTGCCCGCAATCCGCATTGGCAGTGGTCGACGCCTGAGGAGAACAGGCTGAGGAGGGGGTGCGCGCTTTCTCCTCTGCCCCCTTGATGAATTTCCCTATCGGTTGACAGGGCAGATATGCCTTGGCCTCGGCGACGGTCGCCTTCAGAAAAGGGGGCGAGCGATGCGTACCGAATTGAATCCGCTGTTTTCACCATTCTCGTGCAAGACGTTGCAGGTGCCTAATCGCTTCGTAATGTCGCCGATGACGCGGCAGTTCAGTCCCGGGGGCATTCCGGGTGAGAATGTTGCCGATTATTACGCGCGCCGCGCGGCCAGCGATGTCGGGTTGATCGTAACCGAAGGGATCGGCGTCGATCATCCTTCGGCCATCGGTGAGGGCAGCATGGGCGAAAAGGACATTCCTGTCCTGCATGGCGATGCCGCCCTGCAGGGCTGGCGCAATGTCGTTGACCGGGTGCACAAGGGTGGTGGCCGGATCGTGCCACAATTGTGGCACATGGGCGCCGTGCGCAAGGACGCCAGCCCGCCCCATCCCGAAGCGCGCTCGCTCCATCCGGGAAACATGGATGAAGACGATATCGCCGATGTCGTCGCTGCCTTCGCACGCAGTGCAGCCAATGCCAAGGACGTGGGTTTTGACGGGATCGCGCTACATGGTGCGCATGGCTATCTGCTCGACAGCTTCATGTGGGAGCAGATGAACAACCGCGATGACGATTGGGGCGGGGACGTCGCTCGCCGAACGCGTTTTCCTGTCAGGGTTGTCGAGGCGGTCCGCGAAGCCGTCGGCCCCGATATGCCGATCATATTCCGCATATCGCAATGGAAGCTGCAGGATTACGATGCGCAGCTTGCCGATGCGCCCGAAGGCCTTGGTGTTATCGTTAAGGCCCTGGCCGAAGCCGGGGTCGATATTTTCGATGTCAGCACGCGGGTATTCTCCCGCCCGGCGTTCGCCGGTTCCGACATGGGGCTTGCCGGCTGGATACGCCGCTTGTCTGGCCGCCCGACCATGACGGTCGGCGGCATCGGTTTCGACAAGGAACTGGCAGCCAGTTTCACGCAGCAGACCAGCGTTCTCGACAATCTGGACGAGGTTGTCTCCAGGTTCGAAGCAGGCGAATTCGATCTGGTAGCGATCGGTCGGGCCTTGCTGATGGACCCGCAATGGGTGTTAAAAGCCAAGGCAGGCGAGGCTTTCAAGCCCTTCGACATGTCTGCCTATGCGCGACTTGAGTGAAGCTGCGCGTCAGAAGGCTTCCGACGTGGCATAGATGTGCATGCGCGCTGCATTGGCATTGCCCGTCTGCTCGCACATGAACCGGATCGCGCGGGCAATATCCTCGGCCTGCATTGCCGGTAGAAATTCGTCCCATCCGGGCTGGCCCCTGGACTTCATATCTTCGAAGATCTCGGTCGAAGTCGTGCCTGGCGAGACCAGCCCGACCCGGACACCGGAACCGGCAAGCTCGACCCGCAGCACCTCGGTAAAGCGCTCAAGCGCCAATTTCAGCCCGCCGTATATGCCGGTACCGGCTGCGGCGATGCCGGCACCGATGCTCGACACATTCACGATCTGGCCAGTTCCCTGCGCCTTCATATGCCGGGCGAACAATATGCTGGCGCGGACGACGGCCGAATAGTTCACCGCGATCATCCGGTCGAGTTCGTCCTGACGTGATGTCGTGGACGGCCTCTGCATCAGCGTAGCTGTGCCATGATGTGGCCGTTGTAGGTCCACGTCTAGGAGTCGTTT
>NZ_JAIQCI010000002.1 GCF_022378335.1 Croceicoccus hydrothermalis | reverse complement strand
CGCTCCTAAGCTCGCTCATACGAGCGCCCTTAAGACCGGTCGTTCACCCGCCGGACAAGGCGGGGCTCACCGGATGGGTACGGTATATCCATAGAGCGTATTGCGGCGTGTGCCTGCGTTGGGCGCAAGGTCGAAAAACCGTCCCTTGCCCAGCAACGCCGCCGCGGTCTCGAACTTGATCCCCGATGCCGGAATATTCCAGCGCAAGCGCGCGTCGAGCTGGTAGCCTGCATCGCGCCCTGCCGCTCCGTCAGGGTCGCGAACACCGGTTTTCGAAAAGCTGTCGGTCAGCGAATCCAGCCACAAGCGCCGATATGTGACATCGGCAGCGACATTGTCCGAAAGGGTTGCCGAAACATTCGCCCCGATCGTGCGCAAATTGGCCCATGCAAGGGCGCCATACAGCCCCGTCGGCCCCAGCTCCCGGCGCGGACCGTAGAGTTGATCGAACCGGCCGTAATCGGCATCACCGCCTTCGTCGCCCGAGCCGAGATCGCCGATGAGCGCAACGCGCGGTTCCACTTCCATGTCGAACGTGTAGCCAAGTTCCGCGTGAACCATATAGGCGCCGACATCTCGTTTTTCGGCGTTTTCCGCCTTCGATGCGCGGATATGCCCCGTCTGCCAAGCCGCCTCGACCTCGGTATCGAGACGGCCGCGCGCCGGTTTGGAAATCAGCCGGATACCGGGAGTTACCAGATGGCGATTGGTCGTGGCGCGGTCCGGCCGGTCATTTTCGTCGAGCCCGAAAACATAGGCCTCGGCCGTGAAGGGCCCGACATCCTTGCGCTGATAAAATACGCCCCAGAAGCGAAGGTCATCGCCCTCCCGGTCCCATTCGACCGCGTTGTCCACCAGCGAAGGCTTTTCACGGGGCAGGCGTTGTTGCGGCAGGACATAGAACGCGGTCAGTGCGCCATCGCCGTTCCAGTCCATTCTCGCGCCCGTAAATCCGTTGGTGGAGTTGCGAAAACCGGGGTCGCCGACCAGCCGCCTGGATCCCAGTGCGATCGTCTGCCGCCCCAATGTAAGCGACGCATCCTGTGCGATATCGATTGCGGCGTATAATTCGACGAGTTCGAGAGCGTTGACATCGCCTGTGGTGATGGGCGTATCGTCATCGACGAAATAGGCGCGCGCATCCTGCAATCGCGCCCCGAGGGCGAAACCTTCGCCCTGATACTGCGCCTTCAAGATGGAACGCAGGACGAGCGCATCGTCGGCATCCGCCGCATCGGCCCGAAACCCCCCGCGGTAGGTTTCGTATCGCGCGCGAACGCTCCCTTCGATATCGAAGCTGCCCGCTTCCTGCGCTGATATTGACGGGGCGACGATCGCGGATGCGGCGGCCACGATACCGAGAATGCACGAACGTGTGTATCTTCTCGCCATGGTCAAAACATGCTCCAATCCTGGTCGTCGTCGGCCACCAGGGCGAGATTGCCAACCGATGCCGGCCTTGCGGCGGGGCGCGGGGCGGGCGTCTGCCGTGCGGCGTGCTGTGCCATGGCTTTCTGGCCGAGGCGGAACCGTTCCACGAGGCTGGACAGATTGTCGGCCTCGTCCGCGAGGCTGCGTGCCGCGGCATTCGATTCCTCTACCATCGCGGCGTTCTGCTGTGTCATGCGGTCGATGCCGGCCATGACGGTATTGGCATCTTTCAGCCCGACCGACTGTTCCTTCGTCGCCTCGCTGATCTGGGTGGCGATATGCGTCACGTCGCTGATCTTCTGAATGATACGGTCGAGCGCCTCGCCCGTTTCACGCACCAGCTTGGCACCGCTCGACACTTCCTTCACGCTCATTCCGATCAGCTTGCGGATATCTTCCGCCGCTTCGGTCGAACGTTGCGCCAATGCGCGCACTTCGCTCGCGACGACGGCAATTCCGCGCCCGACTTCGCCCGCTCGTGCCGCCTCGACCCCGGCGTTGAGCGCGAGCAGGTTTGTCTGAAACGAGATGCCGTCGATCACGGCGATGATCTTGCCGATCTCGATCGTCGAATTCTCGATCGTGTCCATTGCCGTTACCGCACGCGAAACGATCTCGCCGCCGTGGCGCGCTTCCTCGACGGCTTCGGACACGCCCGAATGCGTTTCTGTCGCGCTTTGTGCGGTGCGGCCCATACCTTTCGTGATGCTGGTCACGGTTTCGGTCATGCGGGTCAGGTCGGCGGCCTGACTTTCGGTGCGCTGCGCCAGATCGTCCGATGCCTGGCTGATTTCCAGCGCGCCCGTCTTTACCGCCCCGGCCGATTCCGCGACCGATTGCATGGCCGTACGCAATTGCGCGACGGCGCGGTTGAAATCGCTTTGCAGCGCGGCATAGCTTTCGCCAAGGTCCGGCATTTCGACGAGCAGATCGCCCTCGGAAACCTTCTGCAGTCCGCTTCCGACCTGTTCGATCATATGTTTTGTCGCAAGATCATGTTTTTGCTGCGCCTTGCGGGCATCGCGCAGGCGTTCTGCCGCCTGAGCCAGCTCGCCCAATTCGTCATGACGCTCCACATGCGGTATCGAGGCATCGAGCTGCCCGTTTTCGATCCGTGCGATCGCGCCGCGAACATCCGACAATTCGCCGCCGATCATCAGCTTCAGTTTCCGTGCGAGGAAATAGGACGTGCCCGCGGCCAGCACGGTGATCGCGATCGTGATCGCCATGATGATCAGGGCGGCGTTTTTCTGCTTCTGCGTGATGATGATCGATTCTTCGATGGAGGCCTCGCGGACCACTTCGATCGCGTTATCGACTACACTGGCATTTCGCGCGATGCGGCTGCTGCCCGCGGTACCGACGTTTCCGCCCTCGACCACTTCCTTCACCACCGTGACATAGTTGGCCGTCAACGATTCGATCTTGTCGAGATCATCGTCGATGGCCTCTCCCTTCGCGGCGCGTAGCTCGTCGATCGCGACCCCGAAATCGGCCACATTGCTATTGAATGAGGTCCGGTTTTCCTCGGTCGGCAACATCGCGTAGCGGTACACATCCCGTTCCAGGGATGCGAAGTCCTTTTCGAGCAGCGCGGCACTCAGCGCTGCACCGGAAATCTCATTATCGGTTTCAATCATCCTGTTGCTGAGCATTGCGCCGACAAGCGCGGAGGCGACCAGCAGCAGACCGAGAAGAATTGCCACCGATGACTGCACACCCAATCGTTTGTCGATTGACTGCCTCTGCAGCCAGCTTTGATTTCGCGTCGTCGTGTTGCTCATGGTATAAATCGCCCTGTTCAGTCCGAAGCCGGGGGGCATCGGTTGCGGCCGTCAATGCGCTGCACAGATGATCATCGGATTGAAATTGTCCCTTCGGTTACCCCTTGGTCGAAGGCTAACCATTCTGGCCCGCGGGGTAGCAACAGGCGTGTGCGCCGCTTTCGGGAAAATCGTTCGCGTCTCGATGGCCGCTACCGACTGTCATGCGCCCAAAAATGACGAGAGCGCACCCCGCGCAGCCATGAGAAGGTTGGACGGGCAGGCGTGTGCCTGCGACTTCAGAACAGCGCTCATGCCAGTCGCGACATGCGTTTGTGCGGCGGAAGGCTGACAGGTGCCAAGGTCCAAGCCTTGTGCTCAAAAGGGGCACTTGGGGCATCATGGCCAATCCGGCGCGCGCCACATATCGAGAGAAAGTCGCGAAGGTGGATCGCAACGCCAGCCTCGAAGCGCGGCGCCGAATAGGCTGAGGTTTGCAGGCGCAATCGCAAGGCTGCGATGTGCCGCCCGGCTTCGGGCGCTTGCGCGAGCGCGAGGCGTGGAGGTACGCGACGATCGCGATATCGAGATGCTGAACTCATCGACGCGGAACGGATGCAAGCGGGCACGATCTCATTCGGGCTTCGGAGACGCGCCTCGGCGGACGCTCGACGCGTTCTATACATGCAATTGCCCGCCCGGTTCCTAATATCGCCCGGATTGCACCGCCGCCTGCGTCACGGTCACGCCGGCGCTATTCGCTTCGATGGCGGATCTCGACGCGCCGGCCCGCGCGCCAGCCAGATTGGCGGAGAACGACGCGCCTGATTGCACTGCCCCGCGCAACAGGAAAGAAGGCCCGGCGCGAAAGCGGCCGGGCCTCTTTCTGCCCTCTACGGGTTCAGCGACCGCCTTCGGCGTTGTTGCCCTGCGTCTGGCTTGCGGCCTGGGCCTGTGCTTCGGCCTGCATCCGCATCCCCACCTCGGTCAGGCGATTGCCGAAACTTTTGGCGAGCGGCTGACACGCGGCATTGGCGGCGGGAAGATCGCCGATGATCGTCGGCAGCGCGTCATAGCTCATCACATCGCCGATCTTCTTGCCCGACGATGCTTCGTAACGACCCATGAAATAGGCCATGACCATGCCGATGCCGCGCTTCTGCTCCGGATCCTGCGCCTGCTCGCTCGCAAGCAGGGCCCAGGCCGCACAGCGCAGGTTTTCCTCCGCACCGTCCTGCGCGGCGGCCGGCATTGCGGACATGGCAAGCGGGGCCGCCAGCGCGGTCATGGCGAGTTTCGTAATGGTTTTCATAACATAATCTCCGTTCTGCTGCCCGCGCCATAGGAAATCGCGGCGCATAACCCAAGGGTCATGCACCGCGAATGGACCGAACCAGATTGCCCGCCGATGAAGCGGCAGATTTTTCCAATCCGTCAAACGCGCATCGGCATCAGCACGTAGAGCGCGGGGCTGTCGGAATTCTGCCGAATGAGCGTCGGCGCACCGGCATCGGCGAGATGCAGCTCGACATTGTCGCCCTCGATCTGGGCGAGGATATCCTTCAGGTAATTGGCGTTGAACCCGATCTCCAGCCCTTCGGCCCCGTAATCGGCGGCCAGTTCCTCCGCCGCCGTGCCATTGTCGGGGCTGGTCACCGAAAGGGTGACGCGGTCCTGGTCGAGCGCCATCTTCACCGCGCGCGTCTTTTCGGTGGCGATGGTGGCCACGCGGTCCACGCCGGAGAAAAAGCTTTTGGGATCGAGCTTCAGCAGCTTGTCATTGCCGGTCGGGATCACGCGGCTGTAATCGGGGAACGTTCCGTCGATCAGCTTGCTGGTGAGCACGATGCCGCCCTCCCCGCCCATGGTGAAGCGGATCTTGGACGCGGAAAGATCGACCTGCACATTGGTGTCGAGCGATTCTTCGAGCAGCTTGCGCAATTCGGCGACGCATTTGCGCGGCACGATGACGTCGGGCATCCCCTCCGCCCCGTCGGGACGGGAGAGCGTGAAGCGCGCGAGCCGGTGCCCGTCGGTCGCCGCCGCCTTCAACACAGGCTGCCCGCCCGGCCCATCCTCCGCCACGTGAAAGAAAATGCCGTTGAGGTAATAGCGGGTCTCTTCGGTCGAAATCGCGAATCGCGTCCGGTCGATCAACTGCGCCAGCGTGGCGGCCGGAATTTCGAAGCTGGTCGGCAGATCGCCTTCGACGATGGTGGGAAAATCGTCGCGCGGCAGGGTGGGAAGCTGAAACCGGCTGCGCCACGCCTTTACAACCATGCGATTGTCAGCGGTTTCCAGGCTCACCTGCGATCCGTCGGGCAATTTGCGTGCGATGTCGAACAACAGATGCGCCGACACGGTAATCGCGCCTGCGCTTTCGACGCTGGCCGCGCTCATCGTTTCGACGACCTGCAGGTCGAGGTCAGTGGCCATGACCTTCACCCCGCCGTCGGACGACGCATCGATAAGCACGTTGGACAGGATGGGGATGGTATTGCGCCGCTCCACCACCGATTGCACGTGGCTGAGACTGTGCAGCAGGGTCGCGCGTTCGATCGTGGCCTTCATTATACTCAATTCCCCCTGTGCCCGGCGGCGGACATGCGCGGTGCGGGCAAAGTTCAATACGGCCAAACTTTCTTAGCGCCCACGCGCATCGGGGCAAGGCGAACACACCGGGAACGCCGCGATTCGATTGCGTTTTGCGCGGAGTTTTCCCCCGCTGTGCTTATCGGAAAGGCGGTTCGTTGAACGCGCGCAGCTTGCGGCTGTGGAGCCGCGTGCCTTCCTCGCGCAGCAGGTCGCAGGTGCGTATGCCGATCTGAAGATGCGCGCCGATGGCCTCCTCGTAAAACTTGTTGGCCTGCCCCGGCAGCTTTATTTCGCCATGGATCGGCTTGTCCGACACGCAGAGCAGCGTCCCGTAAGGCACGCGGAAACGATAGCCCTGCGCCGCGATGGTGGCGCTTTCCATGTCGATCCCGACCGCGCGCGACAGCGAAAGGCGCCGCGCCGTCGTGCTGATCTGCAATTCCCAGTTGCGGTCGTCGGTCGTCACCACCGTGCCGGTCCGCATCCGCTGTTTCAGGCTGGCACCCTCGGTTCCGCTCACGTCTTCGGCCGCGGCGGCGAGCGCCTGCTGCACCTCCGCGATCGCTGGCAGGGGAATTTCGGGCGGCAGCACCGCGTCCAGCACGTGATCGTCACGAAGGTAAGCATGGGCCAGCACGTAATCGCCGATCTTCTGCGTCGGGCGCAAGCCGCCACAATGCCCGATCATCAGCCACGCCTCCGGCCTCAACACCGCGAGATGGTCGGTAATCGTCTTCGCATTCGATGGCCCGACGCCGATGTTGACGAGCGTGATGCCGCTGCGCCCTTCACCGATGAGGTGGTAGGCGGGCATCTGGTGCCGGCGCCACGCGGTATCGGACAGAAGCCCGCGCGCACCCGTCATCTGCTGATCTATGAACAATCCGCCCGCGCCCGCGAGCGCTTGATACCGCCCCTGCCCAACCCGCGTGCCGGCCCATTCGACGAATTCGTCGACATAGCGGTGGTAATTGGTGAACAGCACGTATTTCTGAAAATGGTCGGGATCGGTGCCGGTGTAATGCGCCAGCCGCGCAAGGCTGAAATCCGTGCGCAATCCATCGAACAGCGATAGCGGCATCGGATCGTCGGGGTTACCGATCTCGAACCCGTCGGCAAGTTCGTCCCCGATGAGCGCAAGATCGGTCGACGGGAAATGCTGCGCCAGCAATTGCGGGCTGACCCCGGCAAGATCGCGACCCGCATTTCCGTCGAGGACATAGGGAAACGGAATTTCCTGCCGCGAACGCTTCACATCCACCTCGACCGGATAATCGGTGAGGATCAGCGAAAGCTGCTCCCGCAGATATTCGGCGAACAGCCGCGGCCGGGTCACGGTGGTATTGTAATGTCCGCGCCGGTTGAGCCGCCCGAAGGCGCGCGAAATATCCGAGGGATCGCCATCCCCCTTATAGGTGAGGCGCAATTCGGGGTAGCAATAGCTGCCGTCGCTCCGCCGGGTGGAGGATGGCAGGCTGCCATCGCTGGCGAAGGCGGCAATATCGGTGCGAAGCCGTTCGACCGCTTCGTCATGGACGCGGGTCAGTTCGGCAATGATCGTGTCGGGTGTATCCATCGGCGGCAGATAGCGCGCAATATCCTACATTTCAAAGGCACGCGGCCTCATTTTTTGCGGCGCAAGGAATCCGGTATGGGCCGAAATATTCAGGATGGCATACGGAAACGGGCGCGGTACCCATCTGGATACCGCGCCCGCATGTCCGACCGTTCGGCGGAAAAGCGACGGATCAGGCCTGCTCTTCGCCCTCGGCTTCGTCTTCTGCGGTATCCTCCGGCTCGCCGGCGATTTCGCCCGGCTCGGCATTGGGGTCACGCTCTTCGGTGAAGCCGCCGGTGTTCTGCGATTCTTCTTCGAACATCTGCGCCATCACGTCGATGCCCTGCGCCTGCAGCTCGGCTTCGTCGTCCGAACGGGCGACATTGGCCTTCACCGTGACGCTGACTTCGGGGTGGAGAACGACGCGCACGTCGAACATGCCGATGGTCTTGATCGGGCCGTCGAGCACGATCTGCGACTTGTTCACCTCGTGGCCCTTTTCGGTCAGGGCCGCGGCGATGTCGCGCACATTGACCGAACCGTAAAGCTGACCCGAGTTCGAGGACGCACGGATGAGGACGATTTCCTCGCCGTCGATCTTCTTGCCCTGCGCTTCGGCAGCGGTGCGCTTTTCGGCGTTTTCGGCTTCGAGCCGTTCGCGATTCGCCTCGAACACCTTGCGGTTCGATTCGTTGGCGCGAAGGGCCTTCTTATTGGGGAGCAGGAAATTGCGTGCGTAGCCGTCCTTGACGGACACGACATCGCCGATGCTGCCCAGCTTCTCGATACGTTCGAGGAGGATGATATCCATGGGTTTTCCTCCTTACTTCACGATATAGGGCAGCAGGCCGATGTGGCGTGCGCGCTTGATCGCCTTCGACAGCTCGCGCTGCTTCTTGGCGGATACCGCGGTGATGCGGCTGGGAACGATCTTGCCACGCTCGGACATGAAGCCCTGCAGCAGGCGCACGTCCTTGTAATCGATGGCGGGCGCGTTCTTTGCGGAGAACGGGCAGCTCTTGCGACGACGGAAGAAAGGACGGGCCATTAGCGGTCTCCCCGGCGGTTGCCGCCGCGATCGCCGCCACGGCGTTCACGGTCGTTCTTGCGCATCATGACGGACGGTTCGTTGTCCATTTCATCGATGCGAATGGTCATGTAGCGGATGACGTCTTCGTTGATGCGCGTCTGACGCTCCAGCTCGGCGACGACGCCGGTGGGAGCCTCGATGTTCAGCATCACGAAATGCGCCTTGCGGTTGCGCTGAATCTTGTAGGCGAGGTTCTTCAGGCCCCAGGTTTCCGTGCGGACAACCTTGCCGTCATTGGCCTCGACGATTTCGGTGGCGGTGTTCGCAAGCGCATCGACCTGAGCCTGGCTCAGATCCTGACGCGCAAGGAACACATGCTCGTAAAGCGGCATGCGCTCGTTCCTTGTACTCTAACCGATCGCTGGCGTGTCCGCACCATTGCGGGGCCCCTCCGGCTTTCTTCGTGTCCCCGCCATGCAGGAACGCCCCGCGCCATACACGAGGCGGCGCCAGATGCAAGCCTTACGCGTGCCCGCTCAATGCGCGCCGATGCGAAACACCTTGTGCAGGACAATCGCGATCACGAAGCCGAGCGCCAGCCCGACCAGCGCCGACACGGTCGCATAACTCAACCAGCCAAGCACGCCCGACAATGCGCCCGTGACCGTTTCGACATGAACCTGAATGTCATGGACGACATGGGCCGGGCCCGGCATGCCAAGCTCCTCCAGCCCGTGCAGGATGATGCCGCCCCCGACCCAGAGCATGGCGATCGTCCCGATGAACGACAGCGCACGCAGGAGAAAGGGCATCCCCTTGAGCATGAGCCGCCCTGCCCGCTGCGACAGCGCGCTGCTCTTTTTCGAAAGATACAGCCCGATGTCGTCCATCTTCACGATGAGCGCGACCGCGCCATAGACGACAACGGTGATCCCGATCCCGATGATGGCCAGCACCGCCGCCCGCGACAGCAGCGTTTCCGCCGCCACGGAATTGAGCGTGATGGCCATGATTTCGGCCGAAAGGATGAGATCGGTGCGAATCGCCGCCGATGCACGTTCGTTTTCGAAGGCGGCGGGATCCTCGATCGGTTCGTCGATGGTCTTGCCCTGCTTCTCCGCGCCGAGTTTCTCCATCACCTTTTCCGCCCCTTCGTAGGACAGATAACACCCGCCCAGCATCAGGATCGGCGTGATGGTCCAGGGCAGAAACTCGCTGAGCAGGAGCGCGGCGGGCAACAGGATGATCAGCTTGTTGAAAAAGCTGCCCTTGGCGATGCGCCATACGATGGGCAATTCGCGCGCCGGCGAAAGGCCGGTGACATAGGACGGCGCGACGGCGGCATCGTCGATGACGACGCCCGCGGCCTTCGTCCCTGCGCGCGATGCGGCAATGCCGACGTCGTCGACCGACGCGGCCGCTGCGCGGGCGATCACCGCAATATCGTCGAACAACGCTACCAGACCTGTGGCCAATGCAATTCCCCTTCAAATGTCGCGATGCGGTCGAAGACGGTTCAGCGGTCCAGCCGCATGAACAGATCGTGCGCGAACTGGCTCAACGTATCGTCGCGCGCGCCCATGACCACGATGCGGTCGCCGTCTTGCGCGATTTCGGCAATCCGGTCCGCGCAATCGCTTCGCTGCGCAATATGTTCGGCATTGCCGCCGTTTTCTTTGATGGCGGCAACGATCCGTTCCGAACCGACCGAACGATCCGTTGTTCCCCCGAAATAGACCGGATCGGAAAAGATGATCCTGTCGCCTGCGTCCAGAACCTGCGCGAAGGTTTCGGCCAGTTCCATGCCCATTTGCCGCAACGGGCCATAGCCGTGCGGCTGAAAAAACGCGATGACCCGGCCCGGGTGCGCCTTTAACGTGCGCAGGGTCGCGGCGCATTTTTCGGGGTTGTGGCCGAAATCGTCGATGATCGTGATGTTGCGCGCCGCGGTGCCCACGACATCGAACCGGCGCCGCAACCCTTCGAACCGGGACAATGCGGCGACGCCGTCGGCAACGGATACGCCCGCGGCATCCGCACCGGCAATCGCGGCCAGCGCATTGGCAAGATTGTGGCGGCCTGGCTGCTTCAATTGCAAATCGTGGCGGGTATCGGCGCGCCGGTCGATGATCGTGGCATCGATGCCGGTCGGCGTCTGCACGATGCTGCCGGGCACGACGCCGATGTCGGCCTGTGTATTGTCGATGGCGAAACGGGTGACGGCCTGCGCACGGGCGGCGAGTGCCATGCTTTCCGGATCGTCGGCATTGATCGCGGCGTGCGGCGCGGCGGCCAGGAAATTGCCGAACAGGCTGCGCAATTCGTCCATGCTCTTGTGATCGAGGCTGACATTGAGGAGCACGGCGACACCGGGGCGGTAGAGCGCGATGGATCCGTCGCTTTCATCCACCTCCGCCACGAACAGGCCGCCGTCGCCGGTGCGCGCGCTGGCAAAAGGCGCATCATCGGTGACGAAATTCTTCATCACCGCGCCGTTCATGATGGTGGGGTCGCGCCCCGCTTCCGCCATGATCCACCCGGTCATGCCCGTCACGGTCGATTTCCCGCTGGTCCCGCCGATGGCGATGGAACGGGGCGCGGCATTGAACAACTCGGCAAGCAATTCCGCACGGCTCATCCGCGCACAGCCCAATTCGCGCGCGCGCATGACCTCCGGCACGCTATCCTCGATCGCGGCGCTCGCCACGAGCACCTGTTCGGGCCTCGTCACCCCGCTTCCGTCCTGCAGATGGAGTGCGATGCCCTGCCGCTCGAGCCACGCGAATTTTTCCGCGCTTCGCCCGGCGTCGAAACTGCGGTCGGACCCGCCGATCTGCGCGCCCCTCGCCCGCAGGATACAGGCCAGAGGCAACATTCCCGACCCGCCGATTCCGCAAAAGAAGAACGGGCGGGAAAGAAGGTCGGACGGTTTTGCAACATTGTCGGTCATCACCGCGGTGGCTATTGGCAAAGGGCGCGCTTGGCAATCACGGGCATGAGGTTTAGCGATGGTTTTACATGTATAACGTCGCCATCTGTGCCCCGTCGGCCCCCTTTTCCCGCGATTGCGCGGACGATGTTGCGGCCATCGCCCGCGACTATCCCGATCTTGCGCTGACGTTCCATCCGCAATGTTTCGAACAATCGGGCCATTTCGCAGGAACCGATGCGCAGCGGCGCGAGGCGCTCATCGAATGCGCGAATGATCCGGCGTTCGATGCCGTGTGGTTCGCGCGCGGCGGATATGGCGCGTGCCGCATTGCCGGCGACGCGATCGCGCGGATGGACGGCAATGCGCGCGACAAACGCTATTTCGGCTATTCCGATGCGGGCTATCTGCTCGCCGGGCTTTATCGCCACGGTATCGGGCGGCCGACCCATGCGCCCATGCCGCACGACATCGGGCGCGTGGGCGGCGCGGCGGCGGTGCGGCGCACGCTGTCCTTCATGTCGGGCGACCGCGGAACGATGGAGCCTTTTGCCGCCGATGCGCCGACCGTCGCCTTCAATCTCGCGACCTTCGCCATGATCTGCGGCACTTCGCTGATGCCGGACCTGTCGGGTCATGTGCTGATGCTGGAGGAGGTGAGCGAGTATCTTTATGCCGTCGACCGGTTGTTCTTCCATATTTCGGAGGCGATGCCCGCCATGAACCTTGCCGGCGTGCGGCTGGGCCGGGTGTCCGACGTGCCGGAAAACGACCGCCCCTTCGGCATGGAGGCGGAGGCGATCTGCCGCCATTGGTGCGACCGGGCGGGCGTGCCGTTTCTGGGCCATGCCGATATCGGCCACGATGCCGCCAATCGCATCGTTCCCTTCGGCCCGCGCCGCAAATGAACCCGAATTGACAGGACGGCGGGGCTTGCGGGCGAATGCGCCGCGACCTAACCCGCCCTGCAATGCATAAGGAGACATCCATGAAAGCTTTCATCTTCCCCGGACAGGGGAGCCAGACCGTCGGCATGGGCACTGCGCTCGCCGACACATCCGCCCACGCTCGCGAGGTTTTCGAGGAAGTGGACGACGCACTCGGCCAGAAACTCTCCGCCATCATGAAGGACGGGCCGGAGGATCAGCTCACCCTCACCGAAAATGCGCAGCCTGCGATCATGGCGCACTCCATGGCGATCGTGCGTGTGCTGGAAAAGGAATTCGGCGTCTCGCTCGCAGAGAAAGGCGATTATGTCGCAGGGCACAGCCTCGGCGAATATAGCGCGCTTTGCGCCGCCGGTGCGTTTTCGCTGTCCGACACGGCACGGCTCCTGAAACTGCGCGGCCAGGCGATGCAGGCCGCGGTGCCGGTCGGCGTAGGCGCGATGTGCGCGCTGCTCGGTGCCGATGTGGAAAAGGCCGCAGAACTTGCGAAGGCCGCGACCGAGAGCGAGGGCGAAGTGTGCACCGTCGCCAACGACAACGACCCGACGCAGGTCGTGTTGTCGGGGCACGTCGCGCCGATCAAACGCGCCGTCGCCATCGCGAAGGAATTCGGCATTCGCCGCGCCGTGATGCTGCCGGTGTCGGCCCCGTTTCATTGCGAATTGATGGAACCGGCCGCCGCGGCGATGGACGATGCGCTGACCAAGACGATGCCGAACGCGCCGCGCCTGCCTGTGTTTGCCAATGTCACGGCGAAACCCGTCGCCGATCCGGAAGAGATCCGCAAACATCTCGTCGCGCAGGTAATGGGCCGCGTCCGCTGGCGCGAGAGCGCGGCCGGCATGGCGGCGATCGGCGTGACGCATTTCATCGAGCTGGGCGGCAAGGTGCTCGGCCCCATGGTCAAGCGCTCCGCCGACGGGGCGGAGGTGCGCTCCATCATCACGATGGCCGATTGCGAAACGCTGGCAAAGGAGATCTGAGCGATGTTCGATCTGACCGGAATGACCGCGCTGGTGACCGGCGCATCGGGGGGCATCGGCTCCGAAATCGCCCGCGCCTTGGCGGCACAGGGCGCCCGCCTCGCACTCAGCGGATCGAACGGCGACAAGCTGCGCGCCTTTCGCGAACAGCTGAACGCCGAAACCGGCGGCGACCATGTCGAAATCACCTGCGATTTGTCGAGTGCGGAAAGTGTCGATGCGCTCATCCCCGCGGCGATCGACACGCTGGGCAGGCTGGACATCCTCGTCAATAATGCCGGGATCACGCGCGACGGGCTGATGATGCGGATGAAGGACGAGGATTGGGAGCAGGTGTTGCAGGTCAACCTGACGGCCGCGTTCCGGCTCATGCGGGCCGCGACCCGCCCGATGATGAAGGCGAAGTTCGGCCGCATGATCTCCATCACCAGCGTGGTCGGCACCACCGGCAATCCGGGGCAGATGAACTATGCCGCGGCCAAGGCGGGGCTTACCGGCATGAGCAAGAGCCTCGCGCAGGAACTTGCCACCCGCAACATCACCGTGAACTGTGTCGCGCCGGGTTTCATCCGCACGGCGATGACCGACGTGTTGCCCGATGCGCAGAAGGACGAGCTGAACGCCCGCATTCCCGCAGGGCGCATGGGCGAAGGCGCCGACATTGGCGCCGCGGTCGCCTATCTCGCATCGAAGGAAGCAGGCTATGTCACCGGGCAGACGCTCCACGTGAACGGCGGCATGGCGATGATCTGACCCCGTCGCCGGGCGGGTGCGGGAACGGTCGCACCCGCCCGGCAACCGGATCGCGCGCGATGCGTTGTCCTGTACGATGGCGCACAAGAAACCGAATCTGCCGACAAAGACCTGCCCGGTGTGCGAACGCCCGTTTGCCTGGCGTAAGAAATGGGCGCGCGACTGGGACAATGTCGTCTATGGTTCCGAGCGGTGCCGCCGCACGGCGAAATAGCGCGCCGCCATGAACGAAGGGCCGAACGCTTCCGCCCGGCCCTGCCATCCGATTACCAACCCTGCGGCTGGCCCCGGTTCTGCTCGTCCAGCCAGGCCTTGAGCGGGGCGAAATATTCCACCATCGCCTTGCCGCTCATCTCGCGGCTGCCGGTGAACGCCTCCAGCGCATCGGGCCACGGCTGCGACGCGCCCATTTCCAGCATCGCATTCAAACGCTCGCCGACTTCGGCATTGCCGTAAAAGCTGCACCGATGCAGCGGCCCGGTCCATCCGGCCTGTTCACACGCCGATTTGTAGAACTGGAACTGCAGGATGCGTGCAAGGAAATAGCGCATGTAGGGCGTGTTGCCCGGAATGTGATATTTCGCACCGGGATCGAACGCATCGGCAGGCCGCTCGACCGGCGGTGTGATGCCCTGATACTCCCGGCGGAGATCGGTCCACGCGGTGTTGTAATCGGCTGGCGCGATGCTGCCGTCGAACACGCCCCAGCGCCATTGATCGACCAGCAGGCCGAAGGGCAGGAACGCCACCTTGTCCATCGCCTGGCGCAGGAGAAGGCCGATATCCTTGTCCGCCGACGGCACGTCGGCCCGGTTCAGCAGCCCGATCTGCACCAGATATTCCGGCGTGATCGACAATGCGATGAAATCGCCGATCGCTTCGTGGAAACCGTCGTTCGCACCGTTGAGGTAGAGATACGGCTGCTCGTTATAGGCACGCTGATAATAATTATGGCCGAGTTCGTGATGGATGGTCACGAAATCGCCCGCATCGACCTTGATGCACATCTTGATGCGGATATCATCGACATTATCCACGTCCCATGCGCTCGCATGGCACACGACTTCGCGGTCGGCGGGCTTCGTGAACTGGCTGCGTTCCCAGAACGTCTCTGGCAAAGGCTCGAACCCGAGCGAGGAATAGAACCCCTCGCCGATCTTTACCATGTCGATCGGCCCCTTCCCCTTCGCCTTCAGCAATTCGCCGATGTCATAGCCCAGATCGCCGGCCCCTTCGGGCGCGACGAGCGGATAGATATTGCCCCATTCCTGCGCCCACATATTGCCGAGCAGGTCGGCGCGGATCGGGCCGGTCGCAGGTTGCACGTCGGCACCATATTTCGCGTTCAACCGCCCGCGGACATAGGTGTGCAGCGCCATGTAAAGCGGCTTCACCTCCTGCCACAACCGTTCGGTTTCGGCAGCGAACCGTTCGGGCGGCATGTCGTATCCCGACCGCCACATCGCGCCGGTATTGGCAAAGCCAAGTTCCTTCGCGCCCTCGTTCGCGATGGTGACGAGCCGCGCGTAATCGTCCTTCATCGGCGCACCGACATTGTCGTGCCAGCTCGCCCACATTTCCGCGTATTCGGCCGGCGTGCGGTCGAGATTGCCCATCTCCGCCTCGATATCGCTGCCCGAAATCGGCTCCCCGTTCAAAAGGCCGCGCCCCTTGCCGTATTGCGCGTTGAGATCGGTGGCGATGGTGTTCAACTCCGCCGCCGCGCCATCTGCGGTCGGCGCGGGCAGGACAATGCCATTGCGCAGGATGTCGAGCTTGCGCGCGACATCGGGGTCGAGCCCCGGAACACGTGCGTATTGTGCGGCGGCCAGCGCGTATTTCACCTGCTTTTCCGTGCCGATTGCCCCGCTTTGCGCGGCAAGGGCGTTGGTGTCGGGCGTGATATAGGTGGCATTGACCCATGCGATGCGGCTGGCATCGACGCTGTAATCGAACATATCGGCCTCCGCCGCAGCGACGAATTGCGCCGCACCGTCCGCCGTCATGGGAAAGCGGGTCGCCTCCTCCGCATCGGTGGTCACGGGGTTGCTGTCGGCGGCGGTCTGCGCATGGCCGGGGGCGGCAAGCGCAATGGCCATCGCCATGGCGGCAACGGAAGAAGCGAATTTCATCAGGGCGTTATCCTTCGATCCCGGTTCGTTATGAAACCGGTTTGGACCGCCACCCGCCCGAAATCAAGCGGTCAGAAACGCCACCAGCTCATCACCGAGCGCGCCTTCGGAAACGCTGCTCATGTGCGTGCCGGGGATCGTGGCGCGGCGCCCGTCGGGCAATGCGTCGGCCAGCGCGTCGGCGCTGCCATTGTCGTTGTCCTTGTCCCCGCACAGCACCAGCGTCGGCATCGTCGCCGCCGACAATGCATCGGGGCTGGTATCGGCCATCGAGCCGAGCAGAAGGCGTGCCGCGGTGCGGTCGACCTTCATCGTCTTCATGAAGCTGACGGCGAAGAATGCAGGGTCGCCCATCCGCACCTCGTTGAACCGGTCGATCGCGTCGCGGAAGAATTCGGCCCGCTTCTCCCATCCGGCAAGCCCTTCGAGCCCCATGCCGGTCAGCACGAGCCGCCGCGGCTCCAGCCCGTCGAGCACGCCGCGCAATACGGTGCGCGAGCCAAGCGAAAACCCGACCAGGTCATATTCGACCAGGCCGTAATGCGCGATCACGTCCTCAAGATCGCGGACCAGCACGTCGGGCGGATAACAGGCCGGGTCGTGCGGCGCCCCGCTGTGCCCATGCGCCCGCAGGTCCGGCATGATGAGCGCGAAACCTGCATCGACGAGCTTCTGCGCATGGCCGAACTTGACCCAGTTCGTCTCCACATTGGAGAACAGACCGTGCAGCAGCACGACCGTGCCCCGCGTGCCCTCCCCCATCCGATGCACGGCGAGACGAGTGCCGTCGCGCGCCGCAACCGCTTCGAAATCGGGGAGAGCCATGGGCCGATCAGCCTTTCTTGAGGATACGGCGGCCGAGCAGTTCGGCGATCTGCACCGCGTTCAGTGCGGCGCCTTTACGCAGATTGTCGGACACGCACCACAGCGCAAGGCCGTTTTCGACCGTCGGATCCTCGCGCACGCGGCTGATATAGGTGGCGCTGTCGCCGGCGCATTCGACGGGGGTGACGTATCCGCCATCCTCGCGCTTGTCGACGAGCATGATGCCCGGTGCCTCGCGCAGGATGTCCTGTGCCTGGCTCGCCGTCATTTCCTTCTCGAATTCCAGCGTGATAGATTCGGCATGGCCCACGAACACCGGTACCCGCACGCAGGTGGCCTGCACCTTGACCTTCGGGTCCATGATCTTCTTCGTCTCGACGACCATCTTCCATTCTTCCTTCGTCGAACCATCGTCGAGGAAGACGTCGATGTGCGGAATGACGTTGAAGGCGATCTGCTTCGTGAACTTGCGCGGTTCGACCGGGTCGCCGACGAAGATGGCGCGGCTTTGTTCGAACAGTTCGTCCATGCCCGCCTTGCCCGCGCCGGACACCGATTGATAGGTGCTGACCACCACGCGCTTGATCGTGGCGGCATCGTGCAGGGGTTTGAGAGCGACGACCATCTGCGCGGTCGAGCAGTTGGGATTGGCGATGATCTTGCGCTTTACCGCATCCTCGATCGCGTCGGGGTTCACCTCCGGCACGATGAGCGGCACGTCCGGGTCCATGCGATAGAGCGAGCTGTTGTCGATGACATAGCATCCGGCCGCCGCCGCCTTTGCCGCGTAATCCTTTGCAGGGCCGCTCCCGGCGGCGAACAGGGCGATGTCCCAGCCGGTGAAATCGAAATGTTCGATATTGCGGCACTTGATCATCTTGCCGGTGTCGCCGATCTCGACCTCGGACCCGACGGAGCGCGAGGACGCGACCGCCGCGATCTCGTCATACGGAAATTCCCGCTCCGCCAGGATCGCGAGCACTTCGCGCCCGACATTCCCCGTCGCGCCCACGACGGCCACCCGATAACCCATGATCAAACCCTATGCCTGTGAAAACATGCCATGCGGCACCGGACCAAACCCGGCTGCCGCGCTTTGGGCGCACTAACCGCACATGGGGTGGCTGACAACCCATGCCCGGCGCGAAATATTGCGCGGATCAGGGGGCCATGCGCAACGGGCTGGCTTCGGCGAGGATGAGCATGAAACGATTCTTGTCGTCGCTCCATCGCCGCGTGGGGGTCCAGCCCCCGGCGAGCAGAAGCGTATTGGCACTGCGCTTGCCATATTTGTGGCTGTTCTCGGTATGGATCGTGTCGCCCCTGGTCATCGCGAAATCATGGCCGCAGATCGCAAAGCGGATGTCGGACTGCGCCTCCAGATGCATTTCGATCCGCGCGATGTCATCGTTCCAGATCGCCCGATGCGCGAAAGCCTCCACCGGAATATCGCCGCCGAGCTCGCGGTTGATCCGGGTCAGGAGGTTGAGGTTGAACGCCGCCGTCACACCGGCCGCATCGTCATACGCCGCTTCCAGCACGGCGCGGTCCTTGATCCGGTCCATCCCGATGAGCAGCTGCGCCGGCGTCCCGCCTGCCGCGTCGCCGCTCAACGTGCGTCGCATCTGGCGCAGCAGGTCGACCGCGGTGCGCGGCACCAGATTGCCGATGGTCGAGCCGGGAAAGAACCCCAGCCGCGGCGCGCCCGCGATCGCATCCGGCAAGGTGACGGGTTTGGTAAAATCCGCCTCCACCGGATGGATCGGCAGGTCGGGAAAACTTTCCGCCAGCGTATTGGCCGATGCGCGCAGGAATTCGCCAGAAATGTCGAGCGGAACATAGGCCGAGGGCGCAATCGCATCGAGCAGCAGCGGAGTCTTGGCCGAACTGCCCGATCCGAATTCCACCACGGCGCGGCCCGGACCGATGGCATCTGCAAATTCCTGCCCCCGTGCGGACAGGATCTCCCGCTCCGCGCGGGTGGGATAATATTCGGGGACGACAGTGATATCCTCGAACAATTGCGATCCACGCTCGTCATAGAACCAGCGGGCCGGCACCGCCTTCTGGGCCTGCGACAGCCCGGCGATCACCTCGTCGCGAAAGGCGCGGTCGATCCCGCTCGCATCTTCATCGACGATGCGAACCGCTTGTTCGACTGGCATGTTTATCCCCTCAAATATCCTTGGCGAGCCGGAGCCCGGTGAATTGCCACCGCATGTGCGGATAGAAGAAATTGCGATAGCTGGCGCGCATGTGGCCGCGCACCGTCGCACAGCTTCCGCCCTTCAAAACGAACTGCCCCGACATGAACTTGCCATTATATTCGCCGACCGCTCCCTCGACCGGCTGAAACCGGGGGTAGGGCAGATAGGCGCTGCGCGTCCATTGCCAGCACGAGCCGAACAGACCGTCGCGCGCCACCGGATGCACCGCGCCGGCAGCGTCGAGCTGCTGTCCCGCATGCGGATCCTCGCTCGCGGCGAGTGCCTCCCACTCCGCCTCTGTCGGCAGTCGCGCGCCGGCCCATTGGGCAAAGGCATCCGCCTCGTAATAGGAGATATGCGTAACAGGCGCATCAGGATCGCGCCGCCGTGCGCCGGAAAGGGTGAATTGCGTGTCGCCCTCCCAATACATCGGCGCGGAAATGGCGTTTTCCTGCACCCACGCCCACCCATCGGACAGCCACAACGACGCATCGCGATAGCCGCCATCGGCGACGAACGCCTCCCATTCGCGATTGGTCACCAGCCGCCGCGACATCGCAAACGGTTCGAGGAGATGCCGGTGGCGCGGCCCTTCGCAATCGAAGGCGAAATCGCGGGCCGGGTCCGTTCCGTCCGCGCCGAAATCGTGGCCGATGCGGGTGATGCCGCCCGGATGCTCGATCCATTCATCCGCGCCCCGTTCGCTTGGCGGCAGATCACCGTCGAACATTGCGGGGCCGAGCGGGTTTTGGAACAACGCATGCTTGATATCGGTGAGCAGCAATTCCTGATGCTGCTGCTCATGCGCGATGCCGAGTGCGATGAGCGCCGCGCAATCCTCGCGGATCAGCAACGGCTCCATCGCATCGTCGACCGCGCGGCGAAAGGCGATGATCTCGTCCAGCGTGGGGCGCGAAAGCATCCCTCGCGAAAACCGGGCGATCCGCTCGCCCTCCGCCTCGTAATAGCTGTTGAAGAGATACGGGAATTTCTCGTCGAAAAGCCGATAGCCGTCGAGCCGGTCCCGCAGGAGGAACGTTTCGAAAAACCATGTCGTATGCGCCAGGTGCCATTTTGCGGGGCTGGCATCCTCCATCGACTGTATCGTGGCGTCGGCATCGGACAGCGGCGCGGCGAGATCGAGGCTGAGTTGCCGGGTCGCGCGGAACCGTTCGGCAAGGCTGTCCAACGCCGGGGTATCGGTCGCCCCGGTTCGTGTCGTGTCGATCTCGGGACGGGGCGCGGCATTATCCATGCCGGTATAATGCGCGATCGGCGACGAAGTGCCAACCGCAAGCGCAATTTCGTCCGTTTCCCATGCGACCGGGGCACGGCGGCGGCCATGCCCCGGAGCGTGTCATGCGGCTTCGGCATCC
The DNA here is from genome assembly GCF_022378335.1 of Croceicoccus hydrothermalis. Classification (GTDB taxonomy): domain Bacteria; phylum Pseudomonadota; class Alphaproteobacteria; order Sphingomonadales; family Sphingomonadaceae; genus Croceicoccus; species Croceicoccus hydrothermalis. Next base: position 195,753 of record NZ_JAIQCI010000002.1, on the reverse strand, counting down.
CGCTGCCGCATTTCCATGTTCAGCATTTCGGCGAGCAGGAAGGCAAGTTCGATCGATTGCGCGCCGTTCAGCCGAGGATCGCAATGGGTGCGATACCGGTCGCCCAGCGCCTCGTCCGTGATGGCGATGGCGCCGCCGGTGCATTCGGTCACGTCCTGCCCGGTCATCTCGACATGGATGCCGCCGGCATGGGTGCCCTCGGCGCGGTGGACGGCGAAAAAGCCCTTCACCTCCGACAGTATGCGGTCGAACGGGCGGGTTTTCAGGCCGCTCGGCGATTTGATGACATTGCCGTGCATCGGGTCGCACGACCACACCACCGGATGCCCTTCGCGCTTGACCGCGCGGACCAGCGGGGCAAGCCCTGCCTCCACCTTTTCATGGCCGAACCGGCTGATGAGCGTGATCCGCCCCGGCTCGCGCGCGGGGTTGAGCGTGTCGAGCAGGCGGAGCATGGCATCGGGTTCGAGCGAGGGCCCGCATTTCATCCCGATGGGATTGTTCACCCCGCGCAGATATTCGACATGGGCGCTGCCTTCGAACCGGGTGCGATCCCCGATCCACAGCATGTGCGCCGACGTATCGTACCATTCACCGGTCAGCGAATCCTTGCGGGTGAGCGCCTGTTCGTAGGGCAGCAGCAAGGCTTCGTGGCTGGTGTAGAAACTGGTGCCCTGCAATTGCGGCACGGTGCGCGGATCGACGCCGCACGCCGCCATGAAGTCCAGCGCCTCCGAAATGCGGTCCGCCGTCTGCGCAAAGCGCGCGCCCCAGTCGGACCGGCCGATATGGTCCTGCGTCCACTGGTGCACCTGCCGCAGATTGGCATAGCCGCCGCCGGCAAAGGCGCGCAGCAGATTGAGCGTGGCCGCGTTCTGGCTATAAGCGCGGATCATGCGTTCGGGATCGGGTTGGCGCCCCTTGGCGTCAAAACCGATATCGTTGATGATATCGCCGAAATAGCTGGGCAGTTCGGCATCGCCCTGCGTTTCGGTCGGCGCGGAACGCGGCTTGGCGAACTGCCCCGCCATGCGCCCGACCTTCACGACCTTCTGCTTGCTCGCGAAGGTCAGCACGACCGCCATCTGCAGCAGCACGCGGAATGTGTCGCGAATATTGTCAGGGTGGAATTCGGCAAAGCTTTCCGCGCAATCGCCACCCTGAAGCAGGAAACCGCGACCGCCCGCAACCTCGGCAAGATCGGCCTTGAGCGCGCGCGCCTCGCCCGCGAAGACGAGCGGCGGATAATGCGACAGGCGCTCCTCGACATCGTTCAGGGCCGCCGTATCGGCATAGGTCGGCAAGTGCCGCCCCTCATGCGATTTCCAGCTTTCGGGGCTCCAGTCGTTTGCCAATGTGGTCACTCCATCGCGCCGCCGGTCGCGGCGGTCTTGTCATGTTCGGTGGTGGTCGGAAGGCGCCTGCCATAGCAACGCGCATCCCGCTTTGCAAAGGTTACAATGGCAAGCATCGAAACGAAACGATGCTGCGCATGCCATGCGCGCCGCCTCGCATCATTCCCCGCCCTGCTCCTCCGGCAGCACGGACACGCGGACCGTATCCTCACCCGCGAGGAACATCTGCGCCAGCTTCTGCATCGTTTCGGGCGTCGTGCGCGAATAATCGTCGATGATCGAGCGCACCTGATCGAAGCGCCGCGGATCGCGCGCCGCCCCGCCGAGCTGGTTGAGCCAGAAGCCGTTCCCGCTCGACGAGCGGCTGATCAACTGGCGCAGCGGTTCGGTGACGCGGGCAATCTCCTCCGCGCCGGGCGGATTGGCGGCCAGATCGGCGGCAATGCCATTGGCGACGTCGTAAAACGCCGGCACGTCCTTGGGCTGCAGCTGTGCCATGGCGATGATCATGCCGCCATCCTCGCGGTCGAGCGGCCAGCGCGAGGCGACATTGGGCGCATAGCTCGCGCCCAGCCGTTCGCGCATCGCATCGAACAACCGGTTGTTGAACAATTGCGAGAGGATCTCGACCTGCCGCGAAAGCCGCACGCGGTCGCGCCCACCGCCCGTCGGCCAGGCGATGATCGCCGCGGCCTGGTTCGCGTCGCCGCGATGGGTCAGCACGATCGGATCGCCGCCCGTTTCGGGAAAGGAGGAAAGCTGCGGCCCCATCTCCATCGCGGAACGCTGATCGAGGGCGCCGAACGTCTTTTCAAGATCGGCGAGCGCCTGCGCCCGGTCGAAATCGCCAAAGATTTCCACCGTTACCGGCCCGCTGTTCAGGATGGGTTCCCATACCTTGCGAAAGCCGTCGGGGGTGAGTGTCTCCGCCTCCGCCGGCGTGGGGGCGCGGAACCGCGGATCCTCACCGCGCAGGATATATTCCAGATCGCGCTCGATCACGCCGGCCGGGCTGGTCGCGTAGGTGCCATAGCCAAGGGCGAGCGCGGCGCGCGTGCGCAGGATCGGCTGCGCGTCCCAGCGCGGATCGGCAAGCTTTGCCGCGAACAGGTAAAGCTGATCGGCGAGGTCGGACTGACGCGTTTCCGCACTCATCACGAAATTATCCTCCTCGATCCCGAAACCCAGGCCGAGCTTGCGCCCGGTCGCGATCCGTTCGAGGTCATCCTGATCGAGCTGTCCGACGCCCGCGCTCATCAACGCGCCCTCGCCGAGCGTGGCATAGGGGGCGCTGTCCGCGTCGAACGCGCCATAGCCCGCGCCGAACCGCACCCGCACATTCACGCGCCCCGGTTCGGCATCGTTCGCCCAAAGCATCGCGCGCACGCCATTCGACAGCGTGACCGTCTCGATCCCGAGGAGGCCCGAAGGCGTTTCCTCCACCACCGTGCCCGGCGTGCCTATCGCGGGGAGGTCGGCAAAGGACAGCTGCGGCCCATCATTGGCATCGTTGTCCAGCGCCTCGACCGGGGCGAGCAGTGCGGCGCGGAACGTATCGGCATCCGCCTCGCCCGCATCGGGTACGATCATCAGGCCGCGCAGAACCTCGCCGGTGAAAAGCTGCCGCGTATGTTGCAACACGGCTTGCGGCGTAACCCGGTCCTTCATCCCACGAAGCACGTTGAGCACCGTATCGGGCGCCGCCACCGTTTCGCGAATATCGACGGCCTGCACGATATTGTCGGCAAGGTCGCGCGTCTGTTGAACCGAGGACGTCTCCACCCCGATGGCGAAGGCATTGTCGAACTCGGCAAGCTCGCGCTGCACCTCGGCCTCGGTCGGGGGGGCGGTCAGGGCGGACGCGATCACCGCGCGCACATCGTTCAGCGCCGCGCGCCAGTCGTCCGACAGGGGCGTGACCGAAACGAAGGTCGCGTCCGCACTGCGGTTGATATCGTCCTGCCCGACCTGCGCGGCGAGATAGCTGCCGCCGGCGCGGGCCTGCGCCTCCAGCCTGCGGTTCAGCACCGAGATCGCCAGCTGATCGAGCAGCAGCCCCTCGTTATAGGCGATGGTATCGGCGACCTTCTCCCACGGGCGGAGCACGGCATAGCCGACATTGCGCGGCAGATCAGGTTCGACCATGACCCGCGTATCGCCCACGGGCGCCAGCGCCCCATCGGCCGAACGCGCATCGGCGCCCGCGACCGGATCGCCGAAATCGGGGGCGGCGACGGCGCGCCCCTTCCCCTTCCAGCCGCCGAAATATTTCTGAAGCATCTGCTTCATCAGAGCGGGGTCGAGATCGCCGGCGATGGAAATGACGGTGTTTTCCGGCCGGTACCACCGGTCGTAGAAAGCGCGCACGTTCTTGCGGCCCGCGGCGTTCAATGTCGCCTCGGTCCCGATGGGCGCACGGGTGGCGAGCTGCTGCCCCGCGAAATAGGTTTCGCGGCTCGCCTCGCTCACGCGCAGGCCGGCGCCGCCGCGCTCGCGCTTTTCGGCAAGGACGATGGGCACCTCGGTCTTCACGCCGTTTTCGGAAAGCGTCGGCGCGGTCACCATGCCCGACAACAGGCGAAACACCTCGTCCGCCTTGGCCGGGTCCATGTCCGGCACGTCGAGCTTGTAGACCGTCTGCGTCGGCGTGGTTTCGGCGTTGGTATCGCTACCGAACGTCGCGCCGAGCTGTTCCCAGCGGGGGATCGTCTCCCCCGGCCCCAGATATTTCGATTCCCGGAACAACAGATGTTCAAGAAGATGCGCAAAGCCGCGCTCATCCTCGGTTTCGTGGAGCGATCCGGCATCGATGCGCACGCGGATCGATACCTGCCCCTGCGGCACCTCGTTGAAGCGCACCGCATAGCGCAGCCCGTTTTCCAGCTCTCCGAAATCCCATGCGGTATCGGGCGGCACGTCGCTTCCGCGGTAGATCCACGGACGGTCCGCCTCCACCTGCGGCCATTCGCGGCTCGCCTCCGCCGACGGGGCGGGCTGCGCATGGGCGGCGGGAGGAAAAGAGGCGAGCCCGACGAGGGCGGAGAGCGAGAGGCCAATGGGCGATACGGCAAGACGGATGGCCGTGCGGGCGTTCAATATCATATTGGCCATATAGGTGGCCCTGTGATGAAGCGCCACTGAATAGCGGCATGGCCGTGTCGAACCCGTCCGCAACGATGACGCTTGAATACAGGCGCATTCTGTCTACATCGAGCGCATGTTCATTGAAACCGAAACCACGCCCAATCCCGCCACGCTGAAATTCCTGCCGGGGCGGCAGGTGATGCCATCCGGCACGCGCGAATTCACCGACCCCGAAATGGCCGAAGCCTCGCCACTGGCGTCCGCGCTGTTCTCGCTCGGCGATGTGACCGGCGTTTTGTTCGGGGGCGATTTCGTGGCGGTGACGGCGGTGCCCGGTGCCGACTGGTCCGCGCTCAAACCGCAGGTGGTGTCGGTCCTGCTCGATCATTTCGTGTCCGAAGCGCCCCTGTTCGCGAGCGGCGGCGCGGGATTTTCCGTGCCGGCCGAAACCGATCCCGTCGTCGCCGACCGGGAGGAAGACGCCGACATCATCGCACAGATCAAGGATTTGCTCGAAACACGGGTCCGCCCGGCCGTCGCGGCCGATGGCGGCGATATCGTCTATCGCGGGTTCGACGATGGCGTTGTCTATCTCGGCATGCAGGGGGCGTGTTCGGGTTGCCCGTCCTCGACCGCCACGCTGAAGCATGGGATCGAGGGTTTGCTCAAACATTACGTTCCCGAAGTCAGCGAAGTGCGCGCGGCCTGATTGCCTGCCCCTCTTGCCTAAATCCCGAGACCGACCATGACCGACACCGCCCTTTCCCAGCCTGTGAACGCCCATGCGTTGGATCGCATCTTTCGCGAGGCGCGCACGATGAACGGCTATCTCGACAAGCCGGTCGCGCCCGAAATGCTCCATCGCATCTGGGACCTGATGAAGATGGGGCCGACGTCGGCCAACCAGTTGCCCGCGCGGCTCGTGTGGTGTGCATCGGACGATGCGCGCAAACGGCTCGCCGCCTGCGCAAGCGAGGGCAATCGCGACAAGATCGAGAAGGCGCCGGTTGCGGTCATCCTCGCCATGGATCTCGACTTTCACGAGGAGCTTCCCTGGCTGTTCCCCCACGCCGACGCGAAGAGCTGGTTCGAGGATGAGGACGCCCGCCGCGAAAGCGCCTTTCGCAATTCGAGCCTTCAGGGCGCCTATTTCATCGTCGCATGTCGCGCGCTCGGTCTCGATTGCGGGCCGATGTCGGGCTTCGATGCCGACCGGGTGACGACCGAATTTCTTGGCGATCATCCGCGCTGGCGTCCCAATTTCATTTCCACGCTCGGCTACGGCGACATGGACAGCACCTATGACCGCAGCCCGCGTCCCGATTTCGAGACGTTCAACATCGTCCTTTGAACGACGGCCCGGTTCACGTGCATACGCTGGTCATCGATTGCGCGACGGAGGCGTGCTCCACCGCGCTGTTCGACGGTGACACGCTGATCGCCGGGGATTACGCGGTTCTGGGCCGCGGCCATGCCGAACGGCTGATTCCGATGGTCGGGCAATTGCCGGGGCGCGGCCGTGCCGACCGGATTGCCGTCGCCCTGGGTCCGGGCAGCTTTACCGGCATTCGCGTCGGCCTTGCCGCGGCGCGCGCGTTGAGCGTGGCATGGGCCGTGCCGCTGGTTGGCTATCATACGCACGCGCTCGTCGCGGCGCAGGCGCTGAATGACGCGGGCGGGCCGGTCGCGGTATGCAACACCGGCGGCCACGGCGAATGGTTCGTCCAATCGTTCGGCGACGATGGCGCGCCGCTCGACGCGGTGCGATCCCTGCGCCCCGACGATGCCGCCGCCGCCATCGCGTGCGAGCGCGTCGCCGGCAATCAGGCAGAGGCGCTGGTCGCGCGGCGCGGATCCGGCACGGCGATGCCGATGCTCCCCGATGCGCGGCGCTTTTGTCTTTTGCATGCGGGGCGGCTGACTGGCGATGTCCGTCCGGCCTACGGGCGCGTTCCGGATGCGAAATTGCCCGGCGGTATCGAACCGCCCGCCCTTTCCCGATAGCGCCCCGTGCCGCCGCACGACGACATCGACGCGATGATGGACGTGATGGAATGCGCGTTCGATCCCGCCTTCGGCGAGGCATGGACCCGCGCACAGCTGACGGGCGGACTTATCATGCCCGGCACGCAATACGCCATCATCGGGAGCGACGGACGGTTTGACGGCCCGTTCGACGCATCGAACGAGGCAGCGGGATTCGCGGTTGTCCGCACCGTGCTGGACGAAGCCGAGCTGATGCTGATCGCGGTGGCGCCGCGCTGGCGGGGGCGCGGGTACGGACGGCATTTGCTGATCGACGTCATCGACCGGGCGGCGGTCGCGGGCGTAACGCGGCTTTTCCTCGAAATGCGGTCCGACAATCCGGCGCGCGCGCTTTACGAAGGGATCGGCTTCTGTCCGGTCGGTCGCCGGCCCAAATATTACAAGGGCCGCGACGGAATCAGGCGCGACGCCGTCACTTATGCAATCGAACCCGTAGCCGGCCAGCCCTATTATTAAATATCGTTTGGCCGCGCCCTGCGATCATTATTTGCCGATACTTTAGCGACCCGTCGCGTTTTAGGCTCGCGTTAAGGTGCGATGCTGCATGAGATTCGCGTCTGAAGGCTTGTAAATGCGGTTTCGCGCTTTAAGTGGCAATCGCGTCATACGCGTCCTCCCTCAAAAAAGCGTGTATGAAACAAATCGTTAACCCCCGTTTGAAAGTCCGAGAGATGGAACAGTCCGACCTGGATATGAAGGAAACCCTGATTACTTTGACTTCGGACATCGTGGCCGCTCATGTGAGCAATAATGCCGTCGATGTTTCCGATGTCCCCACACTCATCACCGCGGTGCACGCCGCGCTCGCCGGGCTGGACGGCGAGGTGACGCAGGACGAGGCCCCGCCCGAACCCGCCGTATCGGTCCGCGCATCGGTAAAGCCCGACTACATCGTCTGCCTCGAGGACGGCAAGAAGCTCAAGATGCTGAAACGTCATTTGATGACGCATTACAACATGACGCCCGATGAATATCGCGCGCGCTGGAACCTGCCCGCCGACTATCCGATGGTGGCGCCCAATTACGCGGAAAAGCGGCGCGAACTGGCCAAGAAGATCGGTCTTGGTCGCAAGCCGGGCACGCGGGTCAAGAAGAGCTGATCGAAAGCCGCGCGCCGCACGATCGCGTGATCGATGGGAACGGGGCGGTTGCACTGATGAACATGCGGCCTATGATCGGCCGCAAACAGCCGGCCCGCCCCCGTGCGGCGGTCCGGCGCGAAGAAGAAGGCGTTGATACCCCGTGCCCAATCCTATCGATCTCGAAGCCATCTGTGCTGAACGCGGCCTGCGCATCACCGACCAGCGGCGCGTGATCGCGAAGGTATTGTCGGAAAGCGAAGACCACCCCGACGTCGAAAAGGTGCACGAACGCGCCAGCGCGGTCGATCCACGCATCTCGATCGCGACGGTGTATCGCACCGTCCGCCTGTTCGAGGAGGCCGGCATCCTCGACCGCCACGATTTCGGCAATGGCCGCGCCCGATACGAAGCCACGCCGGAGGCGCATCACGATCATCTGATCGACGTGGAAACCGGCAAGGTCGTCGAATTCGTCGACCCCGAACTCGAGGCATTGCAACGCCAGATTGCCGAGCGGCTGGGCTTTCGCCTGGTCGATCACCGGATGGAGCTTTACGGCGTAAGGCTGGACCGGGACTAGCCGCATGGGCGCGCCGACCGTGGCGCGGGGCGGCGGAGTGTCGCTGTCCGACTGGCGCATGGTGCCGCGCATTGCGGCGATGCTGGCGTGGCTGGCGATATGCGTGCCGGCCTATTACCTGACCCGCCTGCTTCGCATGCCGAACCGGGTGCCGCCCGCGTTTCTGTCGGGCATCGCGCGCATTGCCGGCATTCGCGTCCGCACCGACGGGGTGTTGGCATCGGGGCGGCGCATCCTCATCGCAAACCATGTCAGCTGGATGGATATTCTGGTGCTGGCCCGCGTGTCGGGTGCGGCCTTTGTCGCGCATGACGGGCTTGCCGGTGTCGGTCCGCTCAAATGGCTGTGCGACATGAACGATACGGTATTCATCGCCCGATCGCGGCGGCAGACCGTGGGCGAGCAGGCCGACAGCATCCGCGACGCGCTCGACGTGTCGCAAACGCTCGTCCTCTTTCCCGAGGGCACGACCGCCAACGGGCGCGAGATGCTCCCACTCAAAAGCGCACTTCTGTCCGCGATCGACCCTGTGCCGCCGGGCGTTTCGGTACAGCCTGTCTTCATGGATTATGGCCCCGATGCGCCCGCCGTCTGCTGGGTCGGGGACGAGCCGGGCCTGCGCAATTTTCTGCGCATCGTCGCGGGCCGCACGCCGGTTGCGGTGACGGTCCGCTTTCTCGCCCCGCTTTCGGGCGAAGCGCTCGACGGGCGAAAAGCGATGACCCGCGCGGCGCAAAGCTCCCTCACCGATGCGCTGGAGCGGAGCCGCGTGCGATAGGGATGCGCCTTCGCCACTCCCTTTCGCCGCATGGCGATTGGGTGTAAGCGGCGCTGCATGACCAAAGCCGCACCCAAGAATTTCCGAGTCAAAAGCTTCGGCTGCCAGATGAACGTCTATGACGGCGAACGCATGGCCGAGATGCTGAGCGAGCAGGGCATCGTTCCCGCGGCCGAAGGCGAGGAGGCCGATCTCGTCGTTCTCAACACCTGTCACATCCGGGAAAAAGCCGCCGAAAAGGTCTATTCCGACATTGGCCGTTTGCGCAAGGCGGGGGCGAAATCGGGCCGTGAACCGATGATCGCGGTCGCCGGATGCGTCGCCCAGGCCGAGGGCGAGGAGATCATGGCCCGCAGCCCCGGCGTTTCCATGGTGGTCGGCCCGCAGGCCTATCACCGCCTGCCGCAGATGATCGACCGCGCGGTGAATGGCGAGCGGGTCACCGACACCGACATGCCGGCGATCGCGAAATTCGGCGCGCTGCCCACCCGGCGCAAACGGGCGCCGTCGGCGTTCCTCACCGTGCAGGAAGGCTGCGACAAGTTCTGCACCTATTGCGTGGTGCCCTATACGCGGGGTGCGGAAATCAGCCGCCCCTTCGCCGATCTGGTGGAGGAGGCGAAGCGGCTCGTCGATGGCGGCGCGCGTGAAATCACGCTTCTGGGTCAGAATGTGAATGCCTGGCGGGGCGAGGATGACAAGGGCCGTGCCGTAGGCCTCGAAGGGTTGGTGCGCGCGCTTGCCGCCCTCAACGATCTTGCCCGCATCCGCTATACCACCAGCCATCCCAACGACATGACGCCCGGCCTGATCGCCGCGCATGGCGAGCTCGACAAGCTGATGCCCTATCTCCACTTGCCGGTGCAGTCGGGAAGCGACCGGGTTCTGGCCGCGATGAACCGCAGCCACACGGCGCAAAGCTATATCCGCGTGATCGAACAATTCCGCGAGGCCCGGCCCGACATCGCGATTTCGTGCGATTTCATCGTCGGCTTTCCCGGCGAAACCGATGCCGAGTTCGAGGATACGCTGCGCATGGTGAACGAAATCCGCTATGCCGCGGCCTTCAGCTTCAAATACAGCCCGCGCCCCGGCACCCCCGCCGCCACGATGGACGGACAGGTACCCGAGACCGTGATGGACGAACGGCTCCAACGGCTGCAATCGCTGCTCGCCGTGCATTCGCAGGCTTTCAACGAAAGCACGGTCGGCAAGCGCTGCGACATTCTGGTCGAGCGCAAGGGTCGCCGCGAAGGCCAGTGGATCGGCAAGACGCCCTGGCTGCAATCCGCCTATTTCACAGGGGACGCCGAAATCGGCGATCTCGTGACGGTGGAGCTGGAGCAGGCCGGACCCAACAGCCTCGCCGCGCGGCGACTGGGAACCGTGGACGCCTGATGCGGCGTATCGCGGCGCGGGCGGCGGGGCCGGCGGTCATGGCCGCAGCCCTGATGCTTCTTGCGTGCGCGGATGATGCACAGGATACGCCGGCGCCGACGCCCGCGCCCGATGTCGCGACAACGGGGGACGCCTCGCCGGTTCGTGCTCTTCCGCCCGGTTTCGTGCGCGCGGATTTTGCGCCTGTCGAAGGGCGCTATCGGGTCGTGTCGCTCGACGATGCGGCGCCTGTGGACGGGTTTGGCGAAAGCCATGTCCGGTTCACGCGAACGACCGTGTCATGGGATGGCTGCAACCATCACGAAGGGCTGTATATCGCGGCGGGCGACAGCATCGCCGTGCTGCGCGGGCCGTCGACGCTCGTCAATTGTCCGTCCGATGCGCCCGATAACGTTTTGTCCGCCATTCTCCTCGGGCTGCTGGCCATCGGCCATGATCGCGATGGCCGGATCGCGATCGCGGGGGGCGAACACCGGGCCATCCTGATACCGGACGGCCCGGCCCGCGACAATTTCCCGGACCAGCCGATCGAGGGTCGGACATTCGCGCTGATGCTGGCATCGCCGGACGGTTCGCCCGTGCTGCTGCGGGTGGAGGGCGGCAGGCTCTCGGTCGAGCTAGGGTGCGCGGATCGATTGTGGGCGGCGTCGACGTGCGGGCCGAACAGCTTGCCATGGGCGAGGTGAGGAGCCGCCCCTGCCCCGCCATGGAAGCACCATCGCAGGCACGGGGCACCCTGCTGCGCCTGCTCTCCGCCGATCCGGCCTATGTCGTTAGCCCGAATGGCGATTTGCTGCTCGCGGCGGGAGAAACGGTGATTGCGGGCCGCCGCACCGAGGATCGGTGACACATGTGCTTGTCACCGCGATTGCGGTGCCTACATTCATGCCATGACGATTCGCCGCTGATGATCGGCGCGAACACAGACAAGGAAACTCAGTGAGCCGCAAACAGGCGCGCATGTCCGGCACGGACGAACACAGCCCCTACGACCCCATCGCCGGCGGCCCCGCGGGCCATCGTTCGCGAACGGAGATGGAGTTCGACAACCCCGGCGTGCTGGCCGCGCTGTTCGGGCAGTTCGATGCCAATCTGGTCCGTATCGAAAACAGGCTCGGCGTGTATATCGCGGCGCGCGGCAACCGTGTGCAGATCGAGGGTGGCGAGGATGCCGTCGAGCGCGCGCGCGACGTCCTTCAGTCCATGCATCAACGGATCCAAAGCGGCTTCGAACTCGACGCAGGCGCGGTCGAATCGCTCATCGCGATGTCGGACGAGCCCACGCTCGACGGGATCGTGCGCGGCGATGACAAGCGCCCGCCGGTGATGATCCGCACACGCAAGAAGACCATCGCCCCGCGTTCGGCGGCGCAGATCGACTACATGCGCGCGCTCACCAGCAACGACATCATCTTCGCGCTCGGCCCGGCGGGCACGGGCAAGACCTATCTCGCCGTGGCGCAGGCCGTCGCGCAGCTCATCACCGGCAGCGTGCAGCGGCTCATCCTTTCCCGCCCCGCGGTCGAGGCGGGCGAGCGGCTCGGCTTTCTTCCCGGCGACATGAAGGAGAAGGTCGACCCCTATCTCCGCCCGCTTTACGACGCGCTTTACGATTGCATGCCGCCCGAACAGGTCGAACGCCGCCTCGCCAGCGGGGAGATCGAGATCGCGCCCATCGCCTTCATGCGCGGGCGCACGCTGGCCGATGCGTTCGTCATCCTCGACGAGGCGCAGAATACGACCCCGGCGCAGATGAAGATGTTCCTCACCCGTTTCGGGCAGAACAGCCGCATGGTCGTGTGCGGCGACCCCCGGCAGGTCGACATTCCGGGCGGGGACAGCTTTTCCGGGCTGGCCGATGCGGTGAAAAGGCTCGAAGGGGTGGAGGGTATCGGCATGGCGCGTTTCACCGCCGCCGATGTCGTGCGCCACCCGGTGGTGGGCCGCATCGTCGATGCCTATGAAGGGCAGCAGGGCTGACGGCCATGTCCGCTGTCACGATTGAGCTCGACGTCGATCCCGTCTGGGGTCAGGATATCGATTGGGAGGCACGCTGTGCCGCGGCCGCGCGGGCCGTGGGGCATGCCCTGCCCGAAATGGCGCATTCCGAAATCCTGGTGAGCGTGGTGATGGGCGAGGACGAGGAAGTCCACGCACTCAACCAGGAATGGCGTGCGAAGGCCAAGCCGACCAACGTGTTGAGCTTTCCGATGATCTCACGAGAGGAACTGTTGCGCGCTGCGGCACGGCCCGGTGCGCCGGTCATGCTGGGCGACATCATCATGGCGCATGGTGTATGCAAGCGCGAGGCGGAGGAAAAACAGGTTGCGCTTGCAGATCATGCAACGCATCTGCTGATTCACGGCCTCCTCCACCTCGCCGGTTTCGATCACGAGGATGGGGACGACGAGGCCGAGGCGATGGAAGCGCTCGAAATCAGGGCGCTGGCCGCATTGGGGATCGACGATCCCTATGCGGATCGCGACTTATGAAAGTGGCGCCCCCACGCTGGGCGCGCCGATGACCGAGGATGAAAGACACGACGATGCCGGACGGCAGCCAATCTGGCGATACTCGCAACCCGGAGCCTGACCGAAGGGCGTTTTGGCATCGCATACGCGCCTTTTTCGATAACGAGGGCGAAAGATCGCTGCGCGAGCAGATCGAGGAAGCCATCGACGAGCATGAGGAGGATGGCGACACCGCCGCCGACCATGCCAATGGCGACCTGTCGCAGACCGAACGGCAGATGCTGCGCAATCTCCTGCATTTCAGCGAGAACGACGCCGACGATGTCGCCATCCCGCGCAGTGAGATCATCGCCATCGAACGCAGCGCAAGCTGGGCCGAACTGGTCGCGACCTTCGCCGAACATGGCCATTCGCGCATTCCGGTCTATGCCGAATCGCTCGATCACGTGATCGGCATGATGCTGATCAAGGATGTGTTCCCCTTCCTTGCCAATGGCGAAACCCCGCCAGACGACTGGACCGTATTGATGCGGCAACCGGTCTACGTACCGCAGGCGCGCGGGGCATTGGACGTGCTGGCCGACATGCGCTCGCACCGGGTTCATCTGGCCATCGTGGTCGATGAATATTCGGGCACCGACGGCGTCATCACGATCGAGGATCTGGTCGAGGAGATCATCGGCGATATCGAGGATGAGCACGACGACGCCCCGGTCGAGCAGCTCGTGCCGATCGACGGCGGGATGTGGGACGCCGATGCCCGGACCGAACTGACCGAGGTCGCGCGCCGCGTCGATCCCGAGCTCGCCGTCGTCGAAGGGTCGGTCGATACGCTTGGCGGTCTGGCCTTCGTGCTGGCGGAGGAAGTGCCCAAGGTCGGCAGCGTGCTCCACCACGACAGCGGCTGGCGGATCGAGATCATCGCCGGCGACGAACGCCACGTCGAACGCCTGCGCCTCCATCCCCCAGTCCCGGACACCGATACGGACGAAGAGGCCGAGGGCTGATGGCGACGCGCCGCCTCCCCCCGCTGCGCAGTCTTGAAGCGTTTGTCCGCATCGTCCGGCTCGGTTCGGCGAAGGCGGCGGCGAACGAACTCGCGCTGTCCCCGTCCGCATTGTCGCGCCGGGTCACCGCGCTTGAGGATTTCGTGGGCAAGAAGCTGTTCCTGCGTCAGCATCAGGCGATGAAGCTGACCGAGGACGGGCAAAGCCTGTTCGATGCGGTCGCCCCCGCGCTCGACGAGCTGGCCGAGAAGATCGGCACGCACATGGGCGATTCGCGGCTTCTGCGCTTGCGTCTTGCCGTGATGCCGCTCTTCGCGGCGCAGCGGCTCGTGCCGCGCATGCGCGAATTGCGGCGGCTCTACCCCGCGCTGCACATCGACATGGAAAGCTCCGCACATCCGGTGCCGCGGCTCGGCGATACGCTCGATGCCGCGATCATCCTGTCCGACGCGCCGGACCCTTCGCTCCACATGGTGCAACTCGACCAGAACCGCGTCCATGCCATCGCCTCGACCGAGCTTGTGGCGACGCTGGGCGATACGCCCGACCCCGATCTTCTCGCGAAACAGAACTTCCTCGTCCATTCGGATATGGAACTCAGTTTCGAAGCGTGGCGAAAGGCGGCCGGCCTGCTGCCGCGCCATCGCCCCACCGTCGATCATTACGACAGCGGTCCGCTCATCCTCGAAGCTGCGGCGCAGGGGCTTGGCGTTGCGATCATGCACGGGGACCATCTGTCGCGCTCCAACGATGCGCGGCTTGCCCCGCTTTACGATCTGAAGGTGGAAAGCCCGTATAGCTACTGGTTCGTGTGCCGTCCGCGCGCGCTGGAAAACCGGCCGGTGCGCATTTTCCACGACTGGCTCGTGAACGCGAAGCTTTGACGGTGCAAAAAAGGCCGCGGGGACCATCGCCCCCGCGGCCTTTTTCAAATCATGCGGCGCGGGTTCAGCCCACCGTCGCCTTCACGATGGTGCCGGGTTCGCGCGGCGGCTCGCCCTTGGGCAGCGCGTCGACATGGTCCATGCCGCTCTCGACCTGACCCCAGACGGTATATTGCCGGTCGAGAAAGCTCGCATCGTCGAAACAGATGAAGAACTGGCTGTTCGCGCTGTTCGGGTCCTGCGTGCGGGCCATGGAGCAGGTGCCGCGCACATGCTTGTGATCGTTGAATTCCTGTTTCAAATCCGGCTTCTTCGATCCGCCCATGCCGGTGCCGTCTGGGCAGCCGCCCTGCGCCATGAAGCCGGGGATCACGCGGTGGAACTTCACCCCGTCATAGAACCCTTCGCTCGCCAGCTCCTTGATCCGGGCGACGTGGTTGGGCGCGATGTCGGGAAGCAGCTTGATGACGACATCGCCGCCCTCGCCATTGCCGGTGTCCAGCGTGAACGTCAGTGTTTCGTCGGCCATGCAATCTCCTGATACTGATCGGCGGGGTCGTCCCGCCATTGGCTGGCCCCGATATAGGATGGGTGCCCGCAAAGTCATCCCCGCCTTTTTCGCAAGTTTTCCCCGAACTTGCCGACAGGGTTTTCCACAATGCGGCCGCGACGCGCTTCGCAGTTGATTTACGCGCCGCGCCGCCTATCCCTCGTCGCCGATGGACCGCGACGAACACGCCACGATGGACGATTCCGCAGGGGAGGCCGCGCGCCTCGCCGCCGACCTCGACGCGCGTGAGGAACGGCTCGACGAGGATGACCGGCTGAGGCCCGAATTCGTCGAGGAGGTGCGCGAGGCGCTCGAAGAGGACGAGCGGCAGCGCGCCTACGACCTGGTCGAACCGCTCCACCCCGCCGACATCGCCGATCTGTTCGAGATTTTCGGACGCGAGGAACGCCCCGCGCTCGGCGCCGCCATTGCCGAGCTGATGAACAGCGAGGTCATCGCCGAGCTGAACGAGCACGTGCGCGACGAGCTTATCGCCGCATTGTCGCCCGATGCCGTCGCGCAGATCGCGGAGCAGCTCGAAACCGACGATGCCGTCGCCCTGATCGAGGATCTGGACGAGAGCGACCGCGACGCCGTCCTTGCCGAAATGGACCCCGGCGACCGCGCCGCGATCGAAAGCGCGCTATCCTTTCCCGAGGAATCGGCAGGCCGCCTGATGCAGCGCGATCTGGTCGCGGTGCCCGAACATATCACCGTCGGCGATCTCATCGATTACCTGCGCGAAAACGCGGATCTTTCGACCGAGTTCTGGGAAGTGTTCGTCGTCGATCCCGCGCACCGCCCGGTCGGCACCTGCCAGCTTTCGTGGATCCTTCGCACGCCGCGCAATATCGCGATTTCCGACGTGATGAAGCGGGACCAGACCTTGATCCCCGTGGAGATGGACCAGGAGGAGGTCGCGCTCCGCTTTCAGAAATACGCCCTGATTTCCGCCGCCGTGGTCGACGGTTCGGGCCGGTTGCTGGGCCAGATCACGGCCGACGACATCGTCCACATCATGTCGGAAGAGGCTGGCGAGGACGCATTGCTCATGTCCGGCGCGGGCGAAGGCGACATCAACGAACCGATCCGCCAATCCTACACCGAACGTGTGCGCTGGCTCATCGCGAACCTTGGCACGGCACTCATCGCCTCGCTCATCATCGCGAGCTTCGGCGCCGCGATCGAGCGGCTCGTCGCGCTTGCCGTGCTCATGCCGATCGTCGCCAGTATCGGTGGCAATGCAGGGACGCAGACGATGGCGGTCGCGGTGCGCGCGCTCGCCACCAATCAGCTTACCCGGTCCAACACCCGGCGCGTGATATGGCGCGAAATGCGGGTCGCCCTGCTCAATGGCGGGACGGTCGCGGTGCTCATCGGGGCGGCGACGGCGTTCATCTTTACCCCCATGCTGGGCGCGGTGATCGGGGCGGCGGTTGTCATCAATATCGTCACTGCCGGTTTTGCGGGCGTTGCCGTGCCCGTATTGTTCGACCGGATGAATCAGGATCCCGCCGTGGCATCGTCGGTGTTCGTCACGATGATCACCGATTCCATGGGTTTCTTCGCGTTTCTCGGCCTCGCCGTGGCGAGCGGGCTGACCGGATGACATGCGCGGCGCTGGCACATGGCGCCGCCGCTTCCTAGATACGCATCATGCCGCTCAACATGACCAAGATCGCCTTTCGCGCCAATGGCGTCGACGGATTGCGCCAGCGGATCGCGGCGCATGAGGCCGAATTTCGCATCAATACGCGCTATATTCCCAAGCGGCACGAGGAGATGATCGGCGGGTCGCTCTACTGGATCGTGGACCATTCCATCGTCGGGCGGAGCGAGATCCGTGCCTTTGAAAAGCGCGAGGATGGCCGGTATGACATCGTGCTCGCCCCCGAACTGATCGCGGTGGAAACCCGGCCCAAGCGCGCGCATCAAGGCTGGCGCTATCTGGAGGAGGCGGACGCGCCGCGCGACCTTCCCGAAGGGGCGGACCCGGGCGACGTGCTGCCCGGGCGCCTGCTTAACCGTCTGACGAAGCTGGGCCTCGTCTGAGCGAGAACGACGGAACAGGTGCCCTCCCCGGCCCGTTGACCGGGTAAAGGAGAAAGCACATGCCCGAACGCCAATCGCGTCACCCCGACAACGACATCATCGACGCCGCACAGGAACAGGCCACCCCGTCGCAGCAAGGCTCCGCCGGCGGCGATCTGGAACGCCGTGTCGGAAAGCGGGCGGAGGAGAAGAACGCCTTCACCCCCGACAATCAGGTCGAACGCGTCACTGGACAGGATCAGCCCGCGCAGGATGCGCAAAAGGGTGAAAAGACCCGCGCCGCGATACAGTCGGAACGCAAGGACTGAAACCCGCGGGCGGAGATGGTTCAGTCCCGCTCCAACCACTCGCAAATCAACCGATGCGCAATGGCATAGGCAGGCGGCAGAGAAAACGCGGCCCCGGCCTTTCCATCGCGCGCATCGGCGATCTGCGCCCGTGTGAACCAGCGCGCATCCTCAAGCTCGTTCGTGTCCACGACGATACGGTCATCGTCGGCATGCGCATGACAGCCAAGCATGAGCTGCGATGGAAAGGGCCAGGCCTGGCTTGCGCGATAGCGCACATCGCGGACGCGGACGCCTGCCTCCTCCAAGACCTCCCGCGCGACAGCATCCTCCAGCGTTTCGCCCGGTTCGACAAACCCGGCGAGCGCGGAATACATGCCGGTCGGAAATCCCCCCTGCCGTCCGAGCAGCAGAACGCGCTCCCCGTCCGCGCGGCAGTGTTCTACGGTCATGATCGCCACAGGGTCGGAACGCGGATAATGCGTTGCACCGCAAACCGCGTCGGTGCAGTCCCGCTGCCACCCGCCGCGCGCGATACGCGTCGGCGCACCGCACACGGCGCAGAACCGATGGCGCGCATGCCAATCGGCCATGCTTCGCGCGCAGGCGAACACCGCGAATTCGTCGGAATGCAGCCGCGCGGCAAGGTCGCGCACGGCGCGCGTCGGCACGGGATCGCTGATCGCCGGGACCGCCGCGAAACAGCCCCGCTCCCCATCGAGGCCGAGGAATATCAGTTCCGCCCCCTCCGCCGCATCGGACAGGCGGGTCCAGCGCAGCCGGTCCTGCGCATCGAAATCGGGCGCCATGCCGGTCATCGACAAAAGGCGCGCATCCCCGCGGACCAAGGCGGCGATCGCGTCGCTATCCCCGCGCAAATGGTCCGCGCGGTCCATCGATAACGGGGCCGTATCGGCGGGTGTGGACATGGTGCATTTCCTCTCGCTCGTCATTCAAACTCGGCCTGCTGCCCCTGATTGCCCTGCTGGCCGTGATTGTCCTTTTGGCCGAGCGCCAGCCGCGCCGCTTTTGCAAAGAGCGTCGGCAGCCCCGCATCGGCAATCCGGTCAATCGGCCACCATTGCGCGTCGGGCAGGTTTTGCCGCGTCGCGACCTGCGTTTCCTGCACCGACAGCGACAGTGCGAAATGGGTAAAGCCATGCTCGACAATGCCGTCCACCGCGGTCCAGTCGGCCGGAAACGGCGGCATTCCGTCCCCGTCGCACCCCGCAGCCCAGCCATCGTCGGGAAGCGCCCACATCCCGCCAAGCATCCCCCGCCCCGCCCGCCGCACGAGCAGGACATCGCCGCCATGTACTGCGAAAAACGCGGTGCCGCGGCGATCGGGCCGGGGTTTCTTCGGCAATTTTCGCGGCAGGTCGGCGGCGATACTCTGCTCCCGTCCACGGCACCCGGCATGGAGCGGACATTCGAGGCAATATGGCGTCTTGGGCGTACAAACTCCGGCACCAAGATCCATCATCGCCTGCGCAAAATCGCCGGCGCGGGCATCGGGGGTGATCGCGTCCGTCGCGGCGCGGATCACGGGACGCGATTTGGGAAGCGGTTCCTCGATTCCGAAAAGGCGCGATACCACCCGCTCGACATTGGCATCGACCACCACCGCCCGCCTGCCGAACGCGATCGCCGCAATTGCCGCCGCGGTATAGGCGCCGACCCCGGGCAATGCGCGCAATTCCTCCTCCGTATCGGGAAAGCCGCCGCGCGCCGCAACGGCCCTTGCACAGGCGAGCAGATTTCGCGCCCGCGCATAATAGCCAAGCCCCGCCCACGCCGCCATCACGGCATCGTCATCCGCCGCCGCAAGCGCGCCGACATCGCTCCAGCGCGCCGTGAAATGCGCGAAATAGGGGCGCACGGCGGCCACCGTGGTTTGCTGTAACATGATTTCGGAGAGCCACACGCGATAGGGGTCCGGCGTCCCTTGCGAACCGGGCGGGGTCCGCCACGGCAGATCGCGGGCAAAAACATCGTACCAGGCGAGCAAACGTGCCGCGGGCATGGGGTCGGTTTCGAACATCTGGGAACTGGTCTTCACGCCCTGTTCTATGGCATGGGCGGTGCATCCATGAAAAGCGACTCTGCCAAACCTGCGAAACCGCGCAAGGGCGCCAAACCCTACGAACGTCCGCGCGGCGGCGGGGCGAAGCCGATTGCCGATCTCATGCCGCAGATCGGGCGGACCGCGTTTCGCCGTTTTGGTTTCGTGCAGTCGAGCATCGTCACACGCTGGCCCGAAATCGTCGGCGCCGAACATGCCCGCGTCACCGCGCCCGAATCGATCCGTTTCCCACCGGGGGAGAAGGCGGACGGCACGCTCAATCTCGTGGTGATGCCAGCGCACGCGCCGCTTATCCAACATGTCGTGCCCGACATTATCGAGCGGGTGAACCGTTTCTTCGGCTATCGCGCGATACAGCGGGTGAAGATCCGGCAAGGCGCGGTTCAGCCGCCGAAGGACAAGGGAGCGCGGCCGGCGGCGCCCCCATCGCTCAAACCTATTTCGATGGAACTGGGCGAATCGCTGCGCGATATTGGCGATCCGGAACTTCGCACCGTGCTGGAATCCCTGGCACGCTCGATGGAATCGGCAGGGAACAGGACGAAGAACTGATGCGCATGATCTCAGCTTTGATGGGCACCGCGCTTGCAGCGACCCTTGCCGCCGCCCCCGCCGTATCGGCGCAGGAAAGTGCGGCTGCGCAGACCGCGCCGATGGCGGGGCACCTCATCGGGCGGGAAGATGCCGACATGCGGCTCGCCGAATATGTAAGCTATACCTGCCCGCATTGCGCCCATTTCGAGAAGCAGGCCGGCGACACGCTCAAGCTCGCCTATGCCCGGCCGGGCCATGTCGGGGTCGAGATCCGCCATCTCGTTCGCGACCCGCTCGACCTGACGGTCGCGCTGATCGCCAATTGCGGCAAGCCGGCGAATTTCGCCGCGAACCACACCGTGCTGATGAAAGCGCAGCCGCAATGGCTCGACCGTATCCGCGCGACCACCCCCGCACAGCGTGCACGTTATGAAACCGGCACCAACGCGGCACGGCGGCAGGCGCTCGCCCGTGATGCGGGGCTATACGATCTGATGAAGAACCGCGGCTATACACCCGTGGCGCTCGACCGCTGCATCGCCGACGATACGATGGCGCAAAGGCTCGTCACGCTGTCGCGCCAATATGCGCAAAGCGGCGTCACCGGCACGCCCAGCTTCGCCATCGATGGAAAGCTTCTTCCCGGTGTCCACGACTGGAGCGCGTTGAAGCAAGTGCTGGACGCGCGCATCCTGCCCTGACGCGCTGCCCTTGCCCAACCGGCCTGTTGTGGACAACCCAAAGGCCGGGCGGCATGGCATTTGCCTCGTGCCGCGAATGGGCTATTCAAGGAGGCCAGACGTCCCTTCGTCCGTCATACGAGGATATTTTCCGATCATGATCCGCCTGCCCGCAAAGACCGCCTTTTTCGCTGCTCCGCTCATCCTCGCTCTCGCTGCCTGCGGTTCGGGCGGAGACGAGGCTACGGGCTCCGCCCCGGCCAATGGCGAACCGGTGGCCAGCGTCGCGGCGCCCGCGGGCCAGAGCTGGTCGGAGACGATCAGCCAGACGGCCGAAGGCGGCTATGTCATGGGCAACCCCGATGCGCCGATCAAGCTTGTCGAATATGGCTCGCTCACCTGTAGCCATTGCGCCGAATTTTCCGGCAATGCGATGGAGCCGCTGCGCACCGAATATGTCGATACCGGCCGCGTCAGTTTCGAGCTTCGCAATTTCGTGCGCGACCCGATCGACATTACCGGCGCTATGCTGACCCGGTGCGGCGCGGATGAAAGCTATTTCGCACTCACCGATCAGTTCTGGGCGAATCAGCCGCAATTCTTCGAAGCGGTGCAGAACGCGGGCGAGCAGGCGTATCAAGGCGCGATTTCCGCCCCCGACGATCAACGCTACGTGGCGATAGCCGAGATTACCGGCATGTTCGATTTCTTCGCGGCGCGGGGCATTTCGCGCGATCAGGCGATCTCCTGCCTTCAAAATGCGCCGACCGCCACGCAGCTTGCCGAAAATACGCAGGCGCAGGGCGAGCAATTCGATATCACCGGCACGCCGACGTTCCTCATCAACGGTCGCAAGATCGAGGCACTGACCTGGCCGGAGGTGCAGACCGCGTTGCAGAACGCGGGCGCGCGGTGATCGAAGACCCGGCAATTCCGGGCGCGCCGCGGGCACGCTGATGCAATTCCGGCGGCTCCGGCTGAGCGGGTTCAAGAGTTTCGTCGAACCGACCGAACTGCATATCGAGCCCGGCCTGACCGGCGTCGTCGGCCCGAACGGCTGCGGCAAATCCAATCTGTTCGAGGCGTTGCGCTGGGTCATGGGCGAATCCAGCCCGAAATCCATGCGCGGTTCGGGCATGGAGGATGTGATCTTTGCCGGCACGCAGCGGCGCCCGGCGCGCAATTTCGCAGAGGTCGTGCTGCTCGCCGAAACCGAAGATGGCAAGGAAATGGAGGTCATGCGCCGCATCGAAAAGGATGCGGGCAGCGCCTATCGCCTGAACGGGCGCGACGTGCGGGCGAAGGACGTATCGCTGATGTTCGCCGACGCGGCGACCGGCGCGCATAGCCCCGCTTTGGTCAGTCAGGGCCGGATCGCCGCCGTGATCGCGGCCAAACCGGCACAGCGGCGCGAAATGCTGGAGGAAGCGGCGGGCATCGCCGGGTTGCATGTCCGGCGGCGCGATGCGGAAAACAAGCTGCGCGCGACAGAGGCCAACCTTCAACGCCTGGACGAATTGCTGGCGCAGCTCGACAGCCGGATCGGCACCTTGCGGCGGCAGGCGAAGGCGGCGGAGAAATACCGCGAATTGTCGGACACGATCCGCACTGGCGAGGCACGGCTCCTCTTTGCCCGGTGGCGCGATGCCGCGAGCGCAGCCGAAACCGCCCGCGCCGCCGCACGGCAGGCCGAGGCCAACGTCACCGCAGCGCAAGCCACGCTGAACACCGCGACCAAAGCACAGCGCGAGGGCGCAGAACGGCTCGCCACCACGCGGGAGATCGTTGCGGACCGGCGCGACGATCTCAATGCGCAGGCGAACATGCTCGCCGTGCTGACCGGAAAGCTGGAGGCGGCGGAGGAAAAGCTCGCCGATCTCGACCGGCAGCATGCGCGGATGGAGGCGGACGAGAACGATGCCAACCGCACCACGCGCGATGCCGCCGATGCAATCCACAGGCTCGAACGCGAGGTGAAGGATGCCGAGGCGAAGCTGTCCGAGGATGAGGCCCGGCGCCCCGCCCTCGCCCACGCGCAGGAGCGCGCCGAGCGTGACGCGCGCAATGCGGAGCTGACGCTGGCGCAGGCCATGGCGGAGCAGGCGCGGGTGGAGGCGGACTGGCGCGTGGCCGAGGCTGCGGTCGCGCAGGCGGAGCGGACGCTGGCACAGCTGCGACGGGAAAAGGAGCAGCGCGCCGAAAAGGCAAGCGAGGCCGGCGATGCCGCCGCGCTGGCCGCCGCGCTCGACGATGCGGGCACGCGGGTGGAGCGCGCCGATGCCGCGCTACGCGAGGCGCGGGACATGCTCGAACAGGAAAGCGCCGCGCGGGAAGGCTTGCGCACCGCGCGCGACGATGCGGCGGGCGCGCTGTCGGCGGCAAAGGCGGAACTGGCCGGCGTCGCGCGGGAGCATGACGCGCTTGAAAGGGACAGGATCGCGCGGGAAAAGGCCCGCGACCGGCAGAAGGGACAGCGCCGTGCCATCGATGCCGTCGCGGCCGAACCGGGCTACGAACGGGCGCTGGCCGCGGTTCTGGGCCGGGATGCCGCCGCGCCGCTGGGTCGGCCGGAGGCGGAGGAGGACGGCCGTTTCTGGACCGGCGCGCCGCCCCCGCCTGCGATTTCCGACAGCCTTGCCGACCATGTCCGCGATGCGCCCGATGAATTGCTTGCCCGGCTGACACTGGTCCGGGTGGCGGGGCGGGACGATGGCGTGGCGCTCGCACCCGGCGAGTGGTTGGTGACGATGGCGGGTGCCCTGCGCCGGTGGGACGGGTTCGTCGCGCGTGGCGAAGGCGCGGCGGAGGCGGCCCGGCTGGAGGCGGCCAACCGGCGCGAGGCGCTTGCCGCGCGGTTGCCGGCGCTGACCGATGCCGTGGCACGGGCGGAGACCGAGGCAGCGCGCGCGAACGATGCGCTCCGCCAGGCGGGAGAGCGACGCACTGCGGCGGAACGAACCCTGGCGCAGGCGGCGGAGGAGCAGCGCAGCGCGCTGCGCGCCCGCGATCAGGCCGAAAGCGCGGTGGAACGGCACGCCCGCCTTTCCGAGGAGCTGGCCGAAAGGCTGGCCGAACTCGACACGCAGATCGCCGCGGCCGCCGAAAATCATGACGAGGCGGAGCAGGCGCGCGCCCGATTGCCCGATCCGCAGGCACAACGCGCCGCTCACGACGCCGCAAAGGAGGCGAACGATGCCGCGCGCGCGACAATGCAGGCCGCGATGGCAGCGCTCGCCGCATTGGAACAGCAGCTCGCCGTTGCGCGCGAACGCGTCATCGGCCTTAGCAGCGACATGCGCGGGTGGAGGGCGCGTGCAGGCGACGCGGCAAAGCGGCTGGCCGGGATGACCCGCCGGCGCGAACAGATCGAGGAGGAGCGCGCGATCACCGCCGCCCGGCCCGAAGCGTTACACCGCGAAATCGCCGAGGCGGAAACGGCACGCGACCGGCTTACGGCGGAATTGACCGCCGCCGAAAACGCCCATGCCGCCGCCGCCGAGACCGCCCGCGCTGGCGAAGCCGCCTTTACCGCCGCGAACGAAGCGGTGTCGCAGGCCCGCGAACATCGTGCCGGCGCCGCCGCCCGTGCCGAGAACGAGGAAGCGCGCCGGGGCGAACTTGCCCGCCAATCGGGCGAGCGGTTTCAATGTCCTCCGCCCCTGCTCCCCGAACGCGCCGGCTTCGCGAAGGACGCGGTCGGCACGGCGCAGAGCGAGAGCGAAACGCTCGACCGGCATGTCGCGGCGCGCGAACGGCTGGGCGCGGTCAATCTCGTTGCGGCGGACGAACTCGCCGAAGCCGAGGCGCAACAGGGCACCAGCGCGCAGGAGCAGGCCGATCTTGCCGAGGCGGTCCATCGCCTGCGCGGCTCGATCGGCAGCCTGAACCGCGAGGGGCGTGAACGGCTCAGGGCCGCGTTCGACGCGGTCGACGGGCATTTCCGTTCGCTGTTCACCACGCTGTTCGGCGGGGGGCAGGCGCATCTCGCCCTCGTCGATAGCGATGACCCGTTGCAGGCCGGGCTCGAAATCTACGCACAACCGCCGGGCAAGAAATTGCAATCGCTCACTCTTTTGTCCGGGGGGGAGCAGGCGTTGACGGCGGTCGCGCTGATTTTCGCGCTGTTCCTGACGAATCCGGCGCCCATCTGCGTCCTGGACGAGGTGGACGCGCCGCTTGACGATGCGAACATCGATCGGTTCTGTGATCTTCTCGATGCGATGGTGCGCGAGACACAGACGCGCTATCTCATCGTGACGCATAATGCCGTGACCATGAGCCGGATGCACCGCCTGTTCGGCGTGACCATGGTGGAACAGGGGGTGTCCCGGCTGGTCAGCGTGGATCTGGGCGGGGCGGAGGAATTGCTCGCCGCGGAATGAGGGGGACGCGATGATGAATGAAGACACGCTCGATCCGGTGCATCCGAACATGATCAAGGTGATGCGGATGCGTGCGATCATGGTGATCGTGCCGGTGGCCGTCGCCGCCATCGTCGCGGAGATTGCCGCCCCGATGCCCACAGGGGCGTTCATCGCTCCGGTCGCGCTTCTGCTTCTCGGCTTCGTCGTCATGATGCCGCGCCGGCGTTATCGGCGCCTCGGCTATCGGCTTACGCGCGACCGGCTGCGCGTGGTGCGCGGATGGTGGAACCGGCGCGATACGGTGGTTCCCTTTGGCCGGGTGCAACATATCGACGTCAATGCAGAAGCGATCGAACGCCTGTTCGGGCTTGCCACGCTGGTGGTGCATACGGCGGGCACCCATAATGCATCGGTCGCGCTGCCCGGCCTCGAACATGGCGAGGCGCTTGCCATGCGGGAAACGATCCGCGCCTTCATCGCAGAGGGCGAAGCGGGATGAGCGACATGGCCGATGGCGGCTCGCTGATGCGGACGCATCCCTATGGCATCGCGGTGCGCGCGGCAAAGGGCGTGTGGCAGGGGATGCTTGGCATCGTGGCGCTGGCGTTCGGCGCGATGCGCGACGATGTGCCGGACTGGGTCATCTGGATCGCACCGGTAATCATCGTGATTGCGGTCGTCGGCGGCGCATGGATCGCCTGGCGGCAGCTCGGCTATCGCGTGGGGGCGGACGATATTCGTGTCGAACGCGGGCTTATCAATAAAGAGGCGCGGTCCATCCCCTACGACCGGATACAGGACGTCAGCCTGTCGGAAACGCTGCTTTCGCGGCTTTTCGGGTTGGTCGAGGTGCAGTTCGAAACCGGCGCGGGCGGGAAGGAAGAAGTCACCCTCGCCTATGTCACCGCGGCAGAAGGCGCACGATTGCGCGAGCAGGTCCGCGACCGGCGCGCGCGGCTGTCCGGGGACGGCAATGGTGCAGAAGGAACATCGGCCACCCCCGCAACCGAAGCGGCGCAGACCGTTTTCGCAATGGACAACAGGCGGCTCGTCACCTTCGGCGCCTTCGAGTTCTCGCTCCTCGTGTTCGCGGTCCTGGCCGCGGGGTTTCAGCAGTTCGAATTCCTGCTTTCCCCCTTGATATGGAATGACAGCTTCTGGGAAGAACTCATTGGTCAACAAGGGGAATATGTTGCCGCGGCGGGTATCGCGCTGGCCATTGCGGGCGCCGTGCTGGGGCTGGGGACACTTTTGCTCGTCGGGTTCGTCACGGGGATGGTTCGCACGATTCTTGGCGATTACCGGTTTCTCCTCGAACGCACGGACAAGGGGTTTCGCCGGCGCCGCGGGCTCCTGACGCGCAGCGACGTGGTCATGCCGCTGCACCGCGTACAGGCCGCGACGATCGGCACCGGCGCAATCCGGCGCCTCTTTGGCTGGTACGGCCTGTCCTTCGTCAGCCTGGCCAGTGACAAATCCGAAGCGAGCCATGTCGTCGCACCCTTTGCCACCATGGCGGAAATCGCCCGGATCGTAGCCATTACCGGTATCGACCTGCCCGATGCGGACACGCGTTGGCACAGACCGGATTCCCGCTATTTCACCGATGCGGCGCTGATCGGTGCGGTTCCGCTGCTCCTTGTTGCGGCGGGGCTGGCGGTTTCGCCCTACTGGCTCTTTGCCGCAATCCCGGTGGTGATTGCCGGATTGATCGCGGCATCACGCTGGCTGCAATGGCGGCGGCATCGCCATGCGCTCGACGATGCGACATTGTTCGGACAGGTGGGCCTCCTGTCGCCCGAACTCACCGCCGTGCCTCGGATCCGGCTGCATAGCGTGGAAATCGCGCAGGGCCCGCTTGCCCGGATGCGCGGCTATGCGCGGCTGCACTTCGGGCTGGCGGGTGGAAGTTTCGCGATTGCCGGCATCGGTCTCGAGGAGGCGCGAGCGGTGCGCGCCCGCGTGCTCGACCATATCGCCGCGGTCGATTTTGCACGCCTGCCGCGATAGTTACATCCCGGCATTGCCCGCAACGAGACAGGCCAGCGCCATCAGCAAGCCCGCAAACCGGTTCGAGCGGAACTTGGCCAGCGGATCGGCCGGATCCGCCGGCCGCAATGTCCCGATCTGCCAGCCAAGATGCAGCGCCATCGGCACCAGCGCGACGAGAGCCAGCCAATGCCCGCGCAGCAACCAGAACGCGACCATCCAGAACACCATCGCCGCAAGGTAGAAGCCCGCCACCCCGCCGCGCACCCGTCCGCCCAATGCCCGCGCGCTCGACCGCACACCGACCAGCGCGTCATCCTCGATATCCTGCAGCGCGTAGATCGTGTCATAGCCGATGACCCAGCAGATCGCCCCGGCGTAAAGCGCGGCCAGCACGCCCCATTGCGGCAGCCCGATCTCGACCCAGCCGACCAGCGCACCCCAGCTGAACACCAACCCCAACCACGCCTGCGGCCACCAGGTGATGCGCTTCATCAAGGGATAGGCGGCCACCGGCACGATGCTGGCCAGCGCGACAAGCTGTGCCTGCAACCGCAATTGCAGCAGCACGATCAACCCGGCGATGCAAAGCGCCCCCAGCCATAGCAAAGCCTGCTTTGCAGACACCGCACCGCTGGCGAGCGGGCGTGTCGCGGTGCGCGCGATCTGCCGGTCGAGATCCCGGTCGAGAAAATCGTTCCACACGCATCCCGCGCCGCGCATCGCGATCGAGCCGACAAGCAGCCAGAGCAGCAGCGGCCAGCGATCCATCCCGCCGGCCAGCAACACCCCCCACGCACAGGGCCAGAAAAGGAGCCACCAGCCGATCGGCCGATCGAACCGGGCGAGAAGCGCATAGGGCCGCGCCGGCGCGGGGAGCCAGGCGACGAAGCCGCGATACTGCGTGTCGGGCGTTGCGGTCACATCCATGCGCAGCGTGCTAGCGTCTTTTCGCGGCGAAGCGAAGCGGCTAGACGCTTCGCCATGCCCGCAACCCCCGCCTGGCCGCCGCGCAGCGCCCCCCGCCTTTTCGTGCCACACCCTCTGTCGCCGGGGCAGGACGTGCGCATCGAGGGGAAGGCCGCCCATTACCTCGCCCGCGTGATGCGCGTGGGGACAGGCGATGCGGTGATGCTGTGCGACGATGCGACCGGCGAATGGGCCGCCCGCGTGACCGACGTGGGCAAGCGCGCGGTGACCGCCGAAATCGTCGAACACATGCGCCCCCGCGAAACCGTGCCGGATTTCACACTATGCGCCGCATTGCTCAAGAAACCGCGATTCGATCAGGTGCTGGAAAAAGCGACGGAACTTGGCGTACGGCGGATACAGCCGCTCATCACGCGCCGCTGCGTTGCCGATGCGCTGAACCTCGACCGCGCGCGTACCATCGTGACCGAGGCGGCCGAACAATGCGCGCGAACCGCCCTTCCCGAATTGTGCGCGCCTGTCCCGCTGGCCGCATTGCTGCGCGACTGGCCCGATGACAGGGCCTTGTATTTCGCGGACGAAACGGGCGGCGCGGCGGCGGCGGGAGAATTTGCCCGCGGACCGCGAACGGCCGCCCTGCTCACCGGGCCGGAGGGCGGATTTGACGATGCCGAACGCGATGCGATCCGCGGCGTGACGGCCGCACGCGCGATCACGCTCGGCCCTCGTATCCTGCGGGGGGAGACTGCGACCCTTGCCGCAACGGCGCTGTGGATGGGGATCGCGGGCGACTGGGCGTAAGGCGCGCCCCCCATAAGATTGCGCTGGCATCGCGGGGCGTGGCGTCCTAACGCGCAGGGCATGAGCACGCGCAAAACCTCTGCCCAAGCCGCGCCGGTCATCGAAAGCCGCGACGCCCTGATCCGCCCGATGGCCGACGGGGAAAAGCCGCCCGAAAACTGGCGCATCGGCACCGAACATGAAAAGCTGGTGTACAAGCGCGGCGATCACCACGCGCCCAGCTATGACGAACCGGGCGGCATTCGCGACATCCTCATGGGGCTCACCCAATTCGGATGGTCGCCTGTGGAGGAAAACGGCAAGGTCATCGCCATGTCCGGCCCCGACGGCACGGTCAGCCTGGAGCCTGCGGGACAGCTCGAACTCTCGGGCGCGCCGCTTGAAAACCTGCACGAAACCTGCGCCGAAACCGGGCGCCACCTCGAACAGGTGAAGGCGATTGGCGACCGTTTCGGCGTCGGCTTCCTCGGCGCGGGAATGTGGCCGGACAAGACGCGCGAGGAGCTCCCCATGATGCCGAAGGGGCGCTATGACATCATGCGCCGCCACATGCCGCGCGTCGGCAATCTCGGTCTCGACATGATGCTGCGGACCTGCACGATTCAGGTGAACCTCGATTACGAGAGCGAGGCCGATATGGTGGCCAAGTTCCGCGTCGGGCTCGCGCTGCAACCGCTGGCGACGGCGTTGTTCGCCAATTCGCCGTTTCTGGAGGGCAAGCCGAACGGATTCCTGTCCTATCGCAGCCATATCTGGTCCGATACCGATCCGCATCGCACCGGCATGCTGCCCTTCGTGTTCGAGGATGGCTTCGGTTACGAGCGCTATGCCGATTACATGCTCGACGTGCCGATGTATTTCGTCTTTCGCGACGGAAGATATATCGACGCGGCAGGCCATTCGTTCCGCGATTTCCTCGATGGCAAGCTATCCGTCCTGCCCGGCGAAAAGCCGACCGCCGCCGATTGGGAGGACCATATGTCCACCGCCTTTCCCGAGGTGCGGCTCAAGAGCTTCCTCGAAATGCGGGGGGCCGATGGGGGGCCGTGGAATCGGATCTGCGCGCTTCCGGCGCTGTGGGTCGGGTTGCTTTACGACCGGACCGCGATCGACGCGGCGTGGGATCTGGTCAAGGGCTGGACCATGGCCGAGCGCGAGGCATTGCGCGACGCGGTGCCGAAAATGGGGCTGGCCGCGCCCCTGCCGGGCGGCGGAACGCTGCGCGACATCGCGGGCGAGGTGCTGTCCATCGCGCGAGCCGGATTGTCCGCGCGCGACCGCCGCAATGCGAGCGGGGACAACGAAACCGGCTTTCTCGAACCGCTGGACGAGGTGGTACGCAGCGGGAAGACGCTCGCCGAACGATGCCTCGACCTGTATCACGGCGAATGGAACGGCGACGTATCGCGGATCTACGGCGCGAAGAGCTTTTGATCATGGCGCGTCCGGCAGGGCGGGCCGGGCGCGCATCATGGTTTAGCGAAAGGCGGTGATCCGCCCGCTTTCGTCCAGCACGTAAAGCGTGTTGTTGGCAACCACCGGGGCGAGCGATACGCCGGCGTTCAGTTCCGCGATCATGTTCGCCTCGCCATCGGCGGCATTCACGGCCCACAGTTCCCCGCGCGAATTTGCGATCCAGAGCCGCTCGCCCGCAAGCACCGGCCCGGACCAGAAGATCTCGCCTTCCTTGTTCTTCGGCTTGCGATAATGGGCAAGCTGCGCGATCCAGCGCACCTTGCCCGTGGCGCGGCTGATGGCGAGCATGCGCGCATCGTCGGTGAGGGTGAAGATCCAGTCGCCCGCGACCGCCGGCGTCGAAATCCCGGCGAGATTGAGTTCCCAGATACGCTGCCCGGTGACGAGCTCGTACGCCGCCATGCGCCCGCCCTGACCCAGCGCATAGACACGGCCCGAATCGATGATCGGATCGGCGTCGATGTCGGTCAGCGTGCCGACGGATGTCGAAATGCTGGTCCGTGAAAGCGCATCGGCCCAAAGGTTGCGCCCGTTTTCATAGCGATAGGCGATAAGCTCGCCCGAGGAATAGCCCGCGATCACCGTGCCCTGCCCCGCCGCGGGTGCCGCCACGCCGAACACACCCGACTGACCCGAAGAGCCCGCCTCGGTCCAGTTCTGCGACCCGTCCTGTGCATCCAGCGCATAGATGCGGTTGTCCTGCGTCATCACGAACACTTCGCCGAACGCGAGCGTGGGCGCACCGCGCAAGGGCGAGTTCAAATTCACGCGCCAGAATTCGGCCCCCGTCTGCGCGTCGAGCGCGGCAACCTCGCCAAGGCCCGTGGTCGCATAGACGCGCCCGTCCGCATAGCTGACCCCGCCGCCGAACAGCGAATTGCTGCCCCCACCGTCGGATTCGAGCGAATGTTGCCACAGGCGCGCACCGGTGTTCGCATCGAACGCCTGCACCGTTCCCGCCGTGTCATAGACGAACATGATGCCATTGCCGATGACCGGCGACGCGGCGAGCCTGCGGCGCGTGTTGCCCCCGGCGATATCGACCGACCAGGCCCGGCCGGGCGAAGGGGACAGTGCGAGATGACCATAGCTTTTGGAGGCCGATCCCCCCGCCTGCGCCCATTCGGCGTTCACCTGCTGCGCCGGGAGCACGACGGGCACATTGGCCAGCGCCGGGTCCACCTTCGCACCGCTCTCGATCTTGGAGAGGATCGGCGTGCGGTTGCCGACCGTCGGCGTGGTTTCGGGGTCGCCCTTGTCGAAAATGCTGCACGCGCCGAGCGAGACGGCAAGCACGGCCATTGCCGTACCGCGCAGGAAACCTGCGCCGCGCCGGCGGGCCGATGTCGGAAAATATGTGTTCAAAACCTGCATCCGATCCTCTTACGGCCGCGGCCTTGCGGCGCTGCCTTGCATGATATCCTCGACGACCTGCTGTGCATCGTCGATCGCGTCGGTGCCCAGCACGCCGGCCATCTGCCGCGCCCGTGCGCGCAGCGATTGCGGCACGTCGTCCTCGCGCGCGATCTGTGCGAACATGGCGCCGGCTTCGTCCTCGTTGCCCTGCTTGATCTGTGCCATGGCGACCAGCTCGCCCGCGCTGCCGAAAAACGGATTGCCGGGTGCCGCGATCGGGCCCAGACGCTCGATCACCTCGGCCGGGGCCATCGCGTCGAAATTGGCCGACACCGCCCTAAGCCGCGCAAGATCGCGCAGGGCATCGGGCGCGTCGGCATCCTGCGCGACGAGGTCGAAAAGCCGTGTCGCCTCCGCCGCGTCGCCCTGTTCCAGCGCGATGCCCGCTGCCGCCATGCGGGCGGGCGCGCGATAGCCGGCAATGTCGGACTCCAGAAGGGGAGAGAGCCGCTCGCTCGCCTCATCGAGCCGATTCGCATCGATGCGATCCATCGCGAGCGTAAGCTCGACCGCATCGGCCTCCGCCTCTGCGACCTGCCGCCCGTGCCACCAGACATAGCCGCCCAGCCCCACGATCAGCAGAACCGCGACAACAAGCGCGGGCACGCCATAGCGGCGCATCGCGGATTGCATCCGGTCCTGCCGCACGGCTTCGTCCACCTCGCGGCGGAACACGTCCTCCTGCGCCTTTTCCTGCCGGGCGAGCGCCTGCTGCCGGTCTTCGGGGGTTTTGGGGCGAAGCGCCAAGTTCGTTGCCTTTCATGCGGTCGGTTCGCGCGGGGTCTAGGCGGCGCGACAGGGCTTTTCAATCGCCAATCCCCGTCGCACATCCGGCCCCGGCATAGAGCGCTTATCCCCTGAACCCGCGATGAAAGGGCAAAACCTTGTCGCGGGGCCGGGTCAATCGAGCTGGGGTATGTCGAGCAGCCCCGCGATCAGCGCGTGATACGGCGCGGGATCGGCGCGCTCCGCAGCGTAGGATGCATTGGCCGCGCCCGCCTCTGCCGCGGTATCGCCTGCCACCATGCGGCACAGCGCATCGCGCAAGGCCTCGCCATCGCTCGCGCCCACATGCGCGAACCGGCCTTCGGGCGGGAGCAGTTCGGACATTGCCCGCGGCCCGCGCACCACCACGGCGGAACCGGCGGCCATCGCATCGGTCATGCCCGGCGGCAGCCCGCCGTCCGACGCGCACAGGACGATGTCGTAAAGCCCCGCGAAATCGGATGGCCCCGCAACCCGGTCGGTCGTCAGCACGCGGTCCTGCATCGCATCCTGCTCCGCCCGCGCGACGAGCGGCGCCGTTTCCGCGCGCGTTCCGAACAATACCAGCCGCCAATGATCCGGCATCTGCGGCAGCGATCCGATCACCGCATCGGCAACCGGTGCGAAATCGCATGCCTGCGCCGCGATCCATCGTTCCGCCCCGCGTTTTACCAGCCGGGGCATCGCGTCGGGGCGCGGTTTTACGCGCGGCGCCTGCGGAAACAGCGGCGGCAGGATCTGCAGGCTGCCCGCAGGGGGTGAGAAGGCACGGGCGAATTCGGCGGCGCTGTCCGTGGTCGGCACGACGATGGCCTGCGTTCTGGCAAAGGCGAGGCGCCGGCGAAAATCGTGCAGCATGCCGCCTGTAAACCCCGCCACCCCATCGTGCAGGTGGAGCAGCGGCGGCAAGCCCAGCTGCCCTGCGAAAAACGTGTGCGCCATGACCGGGTTGAGCGCCCTGTCGCCATGCGTCACGACGAGATCGTAGCCGCGCATCGCCCGCGCCATTCGCGACAGGCGGCCGAGCCCCGCAATACCCGAAAACACAGGAAAATCAGGGCGGTAAAGCTGCAACCTCGACGCCGTGTCATCATCGGCGAAGGGCGAATGGTTCTGCATCCTGGGCGGGAGGCTGCGGATCAGACGTGCCGACCACGCCATCGCCTCGCCATCGATACCGAGGTGCAGCAGCTTGCGCACCTTCAACACCTTGATCTTCTTCTTCGCCATGTGAGGATCAGCCCGTTCGTTGCAGCAGCCGGGCGATGGCCTCGCGCGACTGCGGTTCGTCGAGCGTGGGCGCATGGCCGGTTCGCGGCACGGTGACAAGCGTAACCTCAGGGCCTTGCGCGGCCATCTTCGCCGCGGTTGCGGGCGAAAGCAGGTCCGAATTCTCCCCGCGGAGGATCAGCACGGGCCGCCCCGCAAGCGCGTCGAATCCCGGCCAGAGCGAAACGGGCTGCGGCGCGTCATCCTCCGGCCGTTCGTCATCGCGGGCAAAGGCGTCGGCGATGCGAGAGTCGTAATCGAACCCGATCCGCCCGTTATTGCCCATCACCATCAACCGTTTCGCATGGGCCAGCCATTCGTCGAGGCCCCAGTCGGGATAGCATTCGCCCTGGCTTTCCTGCAACGCGCGCGCGGCGTGCATCCATGTCGGATAGTTGCGCCCCTGCCCGACATAGCCGGCGATGCGGTCGAGCCCGACCTGCTCGATTTCCGGGCCGATATCGTTGAGCACGGCGCCTGCGATCCGTTCCCGATGGGAAAGCGCGTAAAGCATCGTCACGATCCCGCCGAGCGAGGTGCCGATGAACACCGCGCGCGCGATCCCCTCCTGCGCGAACAATCCGGCGATATCCTGCGCATAGGTGACGGGCGTGTAGCTTGCCGCATCGCGCGGCTGCTCGCTCAGCCCCCGGCCCCGCAATTCGGCGACCAGCACGCGGCGATCCTGCGCCAGCGTTTCGGCAAGCGATTCGAAATCGCGCGCATTGCGGGTCAGCCCCGGAATGCACAGCACCGGCAACGCGCCGGATCCCTCGGGCCCTTCGTAATCGCGGTAATGGAGTTGCAGGCCGTCATCGCTTTCCCAGAATCTGTCGATATAGGGCGCTGCCCTGCCTTCATCGCTCGCCGGGTCGGCGCGGGTTTCGCGTGTGTCGCGCGGTGTGTCGGTCACTGTCGTATCCTGATCGAGAAGGGCGATGGCGGCGTGTGGCCATGCGTTTAGCGTGCCTTTTGCCAAAAGAGAATTGCACGATCGCAGGCACGGCCCCACTATCGCGCGATGCAAGGCGATCCGCAAACAGCCCGCTATCGGCCCGAAACGCCGATCCTGTCCATCGCATCGTGGATCGCCGACCCGGTCGAAGCTGCGACATTTCCCGCCCATACGCTGCGATTCCGCAATGATCGCGCGGCGCGGGAGGTTGGCCTTGCCGATCTTTCCGACGCCGATTGGATCGCGCATTTCGGGCGGTTCGAATCGCTGCCCCAGAATCTCTTATCGCCGCTCGCGCTGCGCTATCACGGGCATCAGTTTCGCAATTACAATCCAGAGATCGGCGACGGGCGCGGTTTCCTGTTCGCACAGATGCGCGACGGCGCCGGCCGTTTGATGGACCTAGGCACGAAAGGGTCGGGACAGACACCATATAGCCGGTTCGGCGACGGGCGGCTGACCTGCAAGGGGGCGGTGCGCGAAATCCTCGCGACCGAAATGCTGGAGGCGCTGGGCGTGCATAGCTCGCGCACGTTTTCGGTGATCGAGACGGGCGAAAGCCTGGAACGCGGTGACGAACCCTCGCCTACGCGCAGCGCGGTGATGGTGCGGTTGAGCCACGGCCATATCCGCATCGGCAGTTTTCAGCGGCTCGCCTTCCTGCGCGAGGATGAGCACCTGCGCGCCCTCACCCAATATGCGCTCACCCACTATCCCGGCCCGCCACCGCCCGAAGACGCGCCGCAGCGGGACGATCCCGCGGTCCGCTTGCTGCATCTCGTGGTCGAACGGCTCGCGGATCAGGCGGCGTCCTATGCCGTGGCGGGTTTCGTGCATGGCGTGCTCAACACCGACAACATGAATGTGTCGGGCGAAAGTTTCGATTACGGACCGTGGCGCTTCCTGCCCCGATGGGATCCCGCGTTCACCGCCGCCTATTTCGACAGGGAGGGGCTTTACGCTTTCGGGCGGCAAGGCGACGCGCTTCACTGGAACTGTGCGCAATTGGCCATCGCGCTGCGCCCCATATGCGAGGCGGAGCCGCTCATCGCCGCGCTCGACCGCTATGCCGCATTGTTCACCGCCGCGGTCCGGCGCCGCTTTGCCTGGCGGCTCGGCGTTCGCGATTGTGATGGCGACACCGCCGCTGCATTGGTCAGCGAGGGCGAAAAGGCCATGCGCGCAACCGGCATGCAGCCCGACGCGTTCTTTCACGCGGCGCGAACCGGCCGATTGCCGCCCGAGGCCAGCGGGTTCGCCGCGCTTCTGTCCGGAACCGACAGGGTCGCCGATACGCACCCCTACTGGTCCGAGGAACAGGCGCAATCCATGCTGATCGAGGAGGTGGAGGCGATCTGGGCCGCGATCGACAGGGACGACGACTGGACCCCTCTCCATGCAAAGGTCGAGGCCGTGCGCCGCATGGGGGATGCCCATGGCGATGCGCCCCGCCCCGCCGGACAGCCGCAATGATAGGCGTGCAATTCAGCGCGCCGTGCCCATATGGATGCACCTGAAACCAGTTCATGCCCGTGACCGACGGGCCCCGCGACAAAAGAGGATTGCACGTGACCGCCCCCATCGTTTCGACCGAACCCGCCACCGACGACGAAATCGCCCGCATTGCCATCGGCGATGTCGATGCGGTGCTGACCCGGGCGCGCAATGCCTTTCCCGAATGGGCGGCGCAGGGCACCGATGCGCGAATCGCGATCCTGCGCCGCTTTGCCAACGAGGTGCGCGACGATGCGGAGGATTTCGCAAGGCTCATCGCGCGCGAGACGGGAAAGCCGTTCTGGGAAGCGAAGACAGAGGTGTCGGCGGTCGTCGCCAAGGTCGAGATTTCGGTCAAGGCGCACGAGGAACGCACCGGTACGCGCGCGCTGGACGGGGCGGCGACGGGCGCGCTGCGGCACAAACCGCATGGCGTGATGGCGGTGCTCGGCCCCTATAATTTTCCGGCGCATCTGCCCAATGGCCATATCGTACCCGCGTTGATCGCCGGGAATGTCGTGGTCTTCAAACCGTCGGAGAAAACCCCGGCGGTGGGTCGGCGGCTCGTCGAATATTACCACCGTGCCGGCGTTCCCGCCGATGTCGTGCAATTTCTGCCCGGCGGGGCGGAGGAAGGCCGCGCGCTCACCGGCGATGCCCGCATCGACGGCGTGCTGTTCACCGGATCGTCCACCACCGGCATTGCCATCAACAAGGCGCTGGCCGACCGCCCCGGCATCATCACCGCGCTCGAAATGGGGGGCAACAACCCGTTGATCGTGTGGGATACCGACGATCTCGACGCGGCGGCGACGATCATCGTGCAATCGGCCTATACCACGGCGGGACAGCGGTGCACCGCGGCGCGGCGGCTGATCGTGCGGGATGACCTGCACGATGCATTGATGGAGCGGCTGCTGCCGATGGTGGACCGCATCATCGTGGGGGCCCCGTTCGACGAGCCGCAGCCGTTCATGGGGCCGGTGATCGACAACCAAGCCGCCGATGGTTTGCTCGCCGCCCATGATGCGCTGGTGGCGAAGGGCGCGCGCGTCGTGCGTCCGCTCCGCCGCGTGGCAGAGGGCAAGCCGATGCTGACCCCGGCCATTCTCGACGTGACCGACGTGGCCGACCGGCCCGACGATGAATTGTTCGGCCCGCTGCTACAGATCATTCGCGTCGCCGATCTGGACGCGGCGATCGATGCGGCGAACGACACCGCCTACGGGCTTTCGGCATCGCTGGTCGGGGGAAGCCGGGCGGATTACGAACGGTTCTGGCAATTGTCGCGCGCGGGTATCGTGAACTGGAACAAGCCGACGAACGGCGCTTCCTCCGCCGCGCCGTTCGGTGGCACCGGGCTTTCGGGCAATCACCGGCCCGGCGCCTATTACGCGGCGGATTACTGTTCCTACCCCGTCACCAGCACCGAGGCCGACACGCCCGAGGCCGCCATTCCCGTCGGGCTGAAAGACTGAACCCGCATGCGAAAAGACGCCGCGCCCCGAAGGGGAAGGCGCGGCGTCTCCTCATCCGACCCCACGGGCCGAAACGATGATATCGTAATCAGCGGCAGCGCGAATTGCTGCGGTCGATCTCGCGGCCGAGCAGCGCACCGCCCGCCGCACCCAGGATCGCGCCAAGCGTGCGGTCGCCGCGCCCTGCGATCTCGTTACCGATCAACCCGCCGACCGCACCGCCGATGAGCAGGCCGGTCGTGCCATTTTCCTTGCGGCAGTACACGCGGCCATCGTCACCGCGCCACACGCGGGTATCGCGGCGGACCGGCTCGCCATAGCTGCGATAGCGGTCGTCATAGCGGCGATCGTCATAGCGGCGGTCGTCGTAACGCCCGAAACGCCCATTGTTCCAGCGATCGCGGCGGTCCCGGCGGTGCTGCACGGCTTCGTCGGC
Source organism: Croceicoccus hydrothermalis (assembly GCF_022378335.1). Lineage (GTDB taxonomy): Bacteria > Pseudomonadota > Alphaproteobacteria > Sphingomonadales > Sphingomonadaceae > Croceicoccus > Croceicoccus hydrothermalis. The sequence goes on along the minus strand of NZ_JAIQCI010000002.1, from coordinate 157,509 downwards.
GGTAACAGGCAATGCGTACTGGCTCACGACCTCGGCACTCGCATGCGTGGGGAAGGTCGCGGCCTGTGCCGCGGGCGCGGACAGTGCGACGGCCGGGATGGCGGCGGCGAGGGCGACATTGCGGAACATTGCGATGCGGGTCATGCGATTCTCCATTCTTTTCCGGACTTCCGGGCAAGTGACGGGATAGCCTTGCCGGTTCCGACTGCTCATTTGGCACGTTCATAAATATCTGAACTTTTATGAACGACAAACGAACGGGGATGAAGATTCATGAATTTTTATCGTTTCGCCTTTGCCTATCGCGAAACCGGTGCCTAAGCGCCGCGCCATGACGCGCGTTTCACACCACAGGCCTGCCATGTCGAAGATGACTGCACGATGACCGGCAACGCCCCCGCGCCGCCCGTTCGCAGCGGGCTGCCCTATGCCATCGGCGCCTATGGAATGTGGGGGTTCTTTCCCCTCTATCTCGTCCTGCTCAATGCGGTGAACCCGTGGGCGCTGGTCGGCTGGCGCATCCTGTGGACGGTTCCGCTGTGTGCGATTTTGCTGAGCATCGCAAAGCAGTGGTCTGCGATCTGGGCGGCCTTTCGCAATCGCCGCGTGCTGATCGCGATGGTCGGCAGCTCTGCGCTCGTAAGTGCGAACTGGCTCGTTTATATCTACGCGGTGCAAAGCGGTGCATTCTATGCGGCGAGCCTTGGCTATTACATCAATCCGCTTGTGAACGTGCTGCTGGGTACGGTCGTGCTGAAGGAACGGTTGAGCCGGCTGCAATGGCTGGCCGTAGCGCTGGCGGCGATCGGCATCGCCATTCTCGCATGGGAGGCAGAGGCGACCTTGTGGATCAGCCTCGTGCTCGCCTTTTCCTTTTCGACCTATGGCCTCATCCGCAAGACGGTCGCCATCGCGCCGTTGCCGGGACTGACGGTGGAGGTGCTTCTGCTTGCCATTCCGGCGGCGGTCGCGGTTGCCCTTGCCCCGGCGGGGACGGCGCAATTCGGCGATTCGCTGTCGATCTCGCTGCTTCTGGTGGGCGCGGGCGCGATGACCACCTTTCCCTTGCTGATGTTCGCGACCGCTGCGCGCCGGATGAGCTATTCCGCGCTCGGCTTCGTGCAGTTTCTCGCGCCGACGATCGTGTTCCTGCTCGCCATGTTCGTGTTCGATCAGCCGCTTCTGATCGCGCAGCTCGTCTGCTTCGTCTTCATCTGGACGGCGATCGCGCTGTTTTGCACCGACATCGTGAAGCGCGGCAATGCGACGCGCCGCGCCGCCCGTCAGAGGAAGCTGCCGGTTTGAAGCCGCGAGGCCTAAGGCCGGACGCCGCCGCCTAGAGCGCGCCTGCGAAACGCAGGGGTTCGCCCATCGCACGCTTGCCCAGTTGCCCGTCCCACATGGCGGTGTGCCCGCGGATGATCGTGCCGACCACGCGCCCTTTCAGCTCCATGCCCGAAAACGGCGACCAGCCGCAGCGCGAGGCCAGCCATTCCTCCGTAATCGTGAAGGAGCCCTTGCGGTCGATCACGGTGAAATCGGCGTCGTAACCGGCGGCGATGCGCCCCTTGCCGACCAGGCCGAAGATCCGCTGCACCCCCGCACTCGTCATGTCGATCAGCCGGGCGAGAGTCATCCGCCCCTCCGCCACATGATTCAGCATCAGCGGCAGCAGCGTCTGCACCCCCGGCATGCCCGACGGCGCGTCGGGATAGGGTTTCGCCTTCTCCTCTGCTGTGTGCGGCGCATGGTCGGAGCCCAGCACGTCCGGCACGCCCTGCTGCAACCAGTGCCACAGCCCGTCGCGATGCGCGGCGCTGCGGATCGGGGGGTTCATCTGCGCATGGGTGCCGAGCCGCGGATAGGCGTCCTCTGCCGCGAGGGTGAGGTGTTGCGGCGTGACCTCGCAGCTGGCGATGTCGCGATGCTTGCTGATCTCGGCCAGCTCCGCCGGGGTGGTGACGTGGAGAATATGGATCGGGCGATTCGCCTCGCGCGCGATGCGAAGGATGCGGCGGGTGGCGATCATCGCGCTTTCATCGTCGCGCCACACCGGGTGGGAGGACGGATCGTTCGGCACACGCTCCCCCTTGCGGGCGTTCATGCGGTCCTCGTCCTCGGCATGAATGGCGACACGGCGCACCCCGGAATTGAGCACGCGGGCAAGATTGTCGTCGTCGGACACCAGCAGGCTGCCGGTGGAGGCGCCCATGAAGATCTTCACCCCCGCCGTGCCGCGCATCCGCTCCAACTCGGCCAGATGCTCCGCGTTTTCGGCCGTCGCCCCGATATAGAACGCATGGTCGCACCACATGCGATGATGCGCGCGCGACAGCTTGTCCGCGATGCGTTCCGCGGTGTCGGTGTTGGGATTGGTATTGGGCATTTCGAAGACCGCCGTAATTCCGCCAAGGACTGCGGCACGGCTTCCGGTTTCGAGGTCTTCCTTATGCTCCAGCCCCGGTTCGCGGAAATGCACCTGGCTGTCGATGACGCCGGGCAGGATGTCGAGCCCGGTGCAATCGACGCTACGCACGCCGGGGAAATGGCCGATTCCGACGATTCTGCCGTCCCGAATGCCGACATCGCGTTCGACGGGACCAGAAGGCGTGTGGACGGTTCCCCCGCGAAGGGACCATTCGGGCGTGTCATGCGTATCGTTCATGCCATAGCGATAGACGGCCCCGGCCCATTGGCCAATAGCTGCCGCGCCCTATCGGACAACAGACCGCAAGGAAGGATGCGAAATGCCCCACGATTCCCGCTCGCCCGCCCCCGCGCCGACGCGTGGGTTGGCCACCCGCCTGTGCGAACGTGCCGTCATCCGGCTTTCGGGCGACGACGCCGCCGGTTTTCTTCAGGGGCTGATCACCACGGATGTGACGAAATCGCTGCCGGTGTGGTCGGCGCTGCTCTCGCCGCAGGGCAAGGTGCTGTTCGATTTCTTCGTATGGCTTTCGGGCGAGGACATGCTGATCGATTGCGAGGCGGAGCATGCGGAGGAACTGATCCGGCGCCTCTCGCTCTATCGCCTGCGCCGCAAGATCGACATCACGGTCGATCCGAAGGTCACCGTCCACTGGAACGCGCATCCGGGCGACGGCGGGGCCGACGATCCGCGCCTGTCCGCGCTGGGCCAACGCTGGCTCGAACCTGTCGACGAAGGCGATGCGGCATGCGCCGATGCGGCCTATCGCGAACATCGCCTGTCGCTGGGCGTGACCGAAGGGCGGGCGGAGCTTGGCCATGATCAGACGCTCTGGCTCGAATGCAATGCAGGCGAGCTGCACGGGGTCAGCTTCGACAAGGGCTGCTATATCGGGCAGGAAAACACCGCGCGGATGAACTGGCGGCAAAAGGTGAACCGGCGGCTGACCGTGGTGCCGATACAGCTTTCGGACGAAAAGCGGCGGCGCATCGCCTATGACGACCTCGGCCTTGCGGTCGACCACCGGCGGGTCGACGCCATCGACGCGGACGTCGCGCCGCGCTGGATGGCGAAGGCGCTGGTCGCGGGCAATGCCGACCCCGTTTAAACGCCTGCGATCGCCTCGTCCGGAAGCATGGCGAGCAATTGCCGCTCCGCCATGTCGCGCACCGCATCACCAGGAAGCGCGAGCGAGGCGGCCAGTGCATCGCCCATCGTCGCCTGGCCGAGCGCGAGCAGCACGAGCATCATCGTCGCCTCCCGGATGGGACGCGTATCCTCACCCGGTGCGATATCGTCGACCAACGTGTGGATCGCCTCGAACACCGGGTCGAGCGCATCCTCGTTCCCCGAAAGCAGCATCCAGCTCGCCAGCGCGCCCGCCCCCTCGCGCCCGAAAGCATCGAAGACGAGATCCACCACCTCGCGCGCGCTTCCGTGCCCGGCCCGGCGCGCGGCAACCGCCTCCGCGATGATCGTGCACACCGTCTTCGCGAGATAGCCGGCCAGCGCTTTTTGAAGCCCTGCCGCGCTTCCGAAATGGTGGAGGAGGTTGGAATGGGTGCGCCCGATCCGCCCCGCGACCGCCTTCAACGTGACGGCCTGCGGGCCACTCTCGACCAGCAGCGCGCGCGCGGCATCCAGCGCGGCACGGCGGCTGTCCTCGGGGCTGAGGCGCTTCCTTATTGACATTTATGTAAGTCCATCCCATTCTCCGGTCATGGCCCATAACAACATCACGCCCGATTTGACAGCGACCGCGGTTCCCGCCGGGTTCACCCCGCCCGTCGCGATCCAGGTTCGCAACCGCCGGTTCAAACGCGGTGAGCCGGCGCAACGCTGGTGGGCGGGCGGCGACCCGTTTGCGACGGCGGTGTTCAATTCGCTGTCGATCACCTTTCCCAAAGGGGAGGCCTATTTCATCGAATCGGTAAAGGCGCATCGTGAAGGTGCCCCGGCCGAACTCGCCGCGCAAATCCGCGATTTCGTGACGCAGGAGGTCAACCACACGCGTGAGCATGTGGCCTTCAACAAGGCGGTGACCAACGCAGGCTACGACATTGCCGAGCTCGAGCGTCAGGTGGACGAGGAGCTGGCCGAAGCGCGCCAGAGGCCCGTGATCTTCAATCTGGCCGCGACCATGGCGCTCGAACATTTCACGGCGATGTTCGCGCACCAATTGCTCGCCAATCCGCGCCATCTGCGCGGGGTGGAGGGCGATGCCGCCGATCTGTGGCGCTGGCACGCGGTCGAGGAGATCGAGCACAAGGGCGTCGCCTACGATACCTATGCCCATGCCACCCGCGATTGGAGCCGGTGGAAACGCTACAAGCTGAAATCGGTGATGATGTTGCTGGTGACGAAGAATTTCCTGTCGCGGCGATATCGCGGGGCGATCGAACTTCTGCGTCAGGACGGCATCACCGGTCCGCGCGCACATCTCGGCGTGTTGCGCCATGTGCTGATTTCGCCGGGCATCTTGCGCAAGGCGATCCCCGACTGGCTATCCTATTTCAAGCCGGGTTTTCACCCCTGGAACCTCGACGACAGCCATCTGCTCGCACATTATGACGCGGGTGCCGGCACTGCGGCCGCCCACGTGCCCGGCGACACCGCCGCAGCCTAGGCCGCGATGAGTTCCGGCGCTCGCATCGCCAGCTGCCCACCGTCCGGCGTGGGTAGCACCTGCGTGAGGCTGGCGAGCGCTGCCTCCATCTCCGCATCGAGGCCGAGATTGCGATAGGCCGGGGCAATCCATGCCGCCTTTTGCCAATCGTTCCCATTGGCGCGCAGCGTCGCCGCGCCGATGATTCGCGCACACGCATGCGGCATCGTCACGACAAATGCATGCCGCTGTGTATCATGCGATGGGTTCGGCCCATGCGGAGGGTGGAACGCCGACGGCGCATTAAGATGCTGCAGACGCGCGCCATCTTCGATCCACGCGGGCCGCAGGAACAGGGTTTTGCTTCGGATAAACACTTCGCTTCTCCCGGATGCAGGGCACGCATAGCCGCCCTGCATTGCAATCATGTGGCAGTGGCAGCGGTAGTGCTGCCCCAGGCGATTTTCGGGAAGAGCCAAGAAAAAAGGGAGACGGAGCCTGTGGCCCCCCTCCACTGTTTCGTCCGGCTGCGTCATGCGCCGGAAGGGCCACCCCGTCGGGACGGCCCATATACGACCGTCGTTATTCGGCAGCTTCTGCCATCACGTCGACGGATACGTATTTGCGGCCGAGCTTGCCGTCGTGGAAACGCACGCGGCCTTCGCCCAGCGCGAACAGCGTGTGGTCCTTGCCGATGCCGACATTGGTGCCGGGATAGAACTTCGTACCGCGCTGGCGCACGATGATGTTGCCGCCGATGACGTTCTCGCCGCCGAACTTCTTGACGCCGAGGCGGCGGCCAGCCGAATCGCGACCGTTGCGCGAAGAGCCGCCTGCTTTTTTATGTGCCATGGTGAACTGTCCTTCGAATTATCGGGTTCGCGGCGCGGGCTCAGGCCGCGTCGTCGGTCTTTTTCGCGGCCTTGCTGGCGCCGCTCCCGACCGAGGTGATGCGCAGGAGCGTCATCTGCTGACGATGGCCCTGCTTGCGGCGATAGTTGTGACGGCGACGCTTTTTGAAGACGACGACCTTCTCCGACTTCGCCTGCGCGATGATTTCCGCCGAAACGGTCACCTTGCCGGCATCCGAAAGATCGGCACCTTCGCCAGCCAGCAGAACATCGCCCAGCGTGATCGTGTCACCGGCCTCGCCAGCCAGCTTCTCAACAGCGATCTTGTCTCCCTCGGCGACGCGATACTGCTTGCCGCCAGTGCGCACGATTGCGAACATGTTAGTCAAATCCGTTTCTTGCTGCCCTTCACGATCCTTACGCGGAATACGACCGATCGGTCCCATCCCAGGCAAAAGAATCGCTACGGGCAATGAACCGGCATAGGCACCGCCATGTGCGCACCGCCGGATTGAGTGGCGCCCGATACGCAACATCGCCGCCCGTGTCAACGCGTAAGGGGGCGAAAAGCGCGCATCGTCCGACGGAACGCTTCCCACGCGGGCGGGACATGCTATGGCACGAAGCCCATGTCGATACAGCCCCGCCCCGCCCTGCTCGCCCTTTCGATTGCCGCTGCCTCCCTTGCCGGATGCGCGAAGGATACAGGGGCGTATCCCTCGCTCGATCGCCGGCCCATCGAACGTGTGGGGGCCATCGGAACGCCGAGCGCGCCGCCGCCGAACGCGCCGCTTTCGCCCGAATTGCCCGCACGTCTCGACACGCTTGCCGCGCAGGCACGTGCCGCCCACGCCCGTTTTGTCGAGCAATTGCCCGCAGCCCGCCGCCGCATTCGCGAAGGGTCGCGCGCCGCCATCGGCAGCGACGCCTGGGGCGATGCGCAGGTCGCGCTCGCCAGCCTTGAATCGGCGCGGAGCCAGACGATGCTGCCTCTGGCCGATCTCGACCTGCTGCTCACCGAACGCGCGACGCAGGATCTTGCCCGCGATGTGGAACGAATCGTCGCGACGCGCGACATGGTGGCCGCACTCGTCGCGCAAGAGGATGCCGCGCTCGGCACGCTGCGCCCATAAAAAATGGCGCGGAACCGGAACGATCCGGTCCGCGCCAGTGGGAGAGAGCTGTGCGCGCCGGCCTAGCCGATCATCGCACGAATGGTGACGATGCCCACGCCCCAGCCGAGGATCAGCACCGGCAGGATGACAACCTGTACCGTCGCGGCGCTGGCCCCCATCCGCCCGGTCATGGTCATGATCCCGTCGCGGCGGAACGCGGACCAGTCCAGCGGTCGGTCGGCATGGTCCGGCTTCATCCGCACCCAGAGCGCGGGAACGCCGAAACCGGCGATCACGAAGAGGAAGAAGATGGCCATCGGAATGGCAAGACCCGGCGCCGAAAGACCCAGCCCCATCACCGCGAGATAGCCAAGATAGGCCCCGACCGTGACCGCGTAGAGGCCGGTCGGCAATTCAAAGCTGCGGTCGACCTTCGTGCGCGCGCCGCCCTCGTCGGCCAGCGCATCGGACGCGATCGCGGCGGGAAGTTCGGTATGGACGAAAGCGCGTTCGGTTACGAGCTGATGGCTTAATTTCATGCTCATCGTGCATCTCCTGCGTGATGGGCATGATGTATCGCGGCGGCGTTCGCGATTCCTTGATTCGGATCAACGGAGGAAGCTCATGTGCCGGACTCAACATGCGCCCAGCGTGCGAGATCGGCCTGATCCTCGTCGCGCGGCTCGATCCAGCGCCAACCGGCGGCCGTATGCTCCCGCTTCCAGAACCACGCACGGCTCTTGAGATGATCCATCAGGAAATCGGCCGCGGCAAAGGCATCGCGGCGATGGCGCGCGGCACATGCGACAAGCACGATGGGATCGCCCGGCCGCATCTGTCCCACCCGGTGCAGGGCCATGACGCCTTCGAGCGGCCAGTGCGCGAGGGCGCGATTCGCAAGCGCCTCCATCCCCGGAAGGGTCAGCGGCCCGAAATGCCGTAGCTCCAGCATGTCGACCGATGCGTCGCCGGCCTCGCGCCGCACCTGGCCGAGGAAACTGACGATGCCGCCCGCAGCGTAATGGGTGGCCGAAAACTGCGCCATTTCGCGAGAGGGATCGAAACCCTCCTCGATCAGCCGGACATCGCGCACCGTGCTATCCACCGCTGACGGGTGGGAGGAAGGCGAGTTCGTCCCCGTCGCCTGCGCGCCAGTCGTCGCCCGCCACGATGACACCGTTCAACGCGATCTTCGTCGTGGGATCGCCGATCTGCGCCGCAAGGTCGCCGCCCAGCTGCGCGCAGATGTCCGACAGCGTCAGCGGCGTACCGGCCGCGATGCGCCGCTCAGGCCCGCCGGCCGCATCCTCGAGCCGACCCAAAAACACTAAAGTCAGCATCGGCTTCAACCGCCGGTCATCGACATGTGGCGGGCCAGCGCAGGGGCCTCCCCCGATTTGCGAATGGCGAAATGGTGGCGTTCCGGCTTGATCGCCATGGCCCGGTTCAATGCCGCATCAAGCGCGCGATCGGGATCATCCGACCGGACCGCGGCGCGCAGATCGACCTGCTCCTGCCCGCCGAGACAGGCGTAAAGCTGTCCCGTGGCGGTCACGCGCACCCGGTTGCACCCGGCACAGAAATTCTGCGTCAGCGGCGTAATGAGACCGAGCCGCCCGCCCGTTTCCGCAATGTCCCAGTAACGCGCCGGACCGCCGCTGCGATGGTCGCTCTGGCGCAGCGTCCAGCGACGGTTCAATTCGTCCTGTATCACTGTGAGTGGCAGGTAATGGTCGATCCGTTCGCCATCCACCTCGCCCAGCGGCATGACCTCGATGAGCGTGATATCGTGCTCCTCACCATGGGCCCAGGCGATGATGTCGGGGATTTCGGCCTCGTTGATCCCCTTCAAGGCGACTGTGTTGAGCTTGACGCGAAGCCCTGCGCGTTTCGCCGCCGCGATGCCCGCCAGAACGTCGTCCAGCCGGTTCCGACGCGAAAGCTCCGCGAATTTGCGCGGGTCAAGCGTATCGAGCGATACATTCACGCGCCGCACCCCCGCATCGGCCAGCCCGTCCGCAAATTCGGCGAGCCGCGTCGCATTCGTGGTCAGCGTCAGTTCGTCGAGCCCGTCGCCGAGCCGCCGCCCCAGCGCGCGGGTCAGCTCCATCATGTCCCGCCGGACCAGCGGTTCCCCGCCGGTCAACCGGATCTTGCGCACGCCCCGGTCGATGAAACCCAGCGCCACGCGGTGCAATTCCTCAAGGCTCAGCACGTCCTTGCGGGGCAGGAACTGCATCCGTTCGGGCATGCAATACTGACACCGCAGGTCGCACCGGTCGGTGACCGACAGGCGCAGATAGGTGATGGCCCGTTGAAACTGGTCGACCAGTGGGGCGTTTCGGATCGTCGGTTCGGGGTTGGCCATGCGGTCCGTTCTGTCACAAGAGGCGGGCGAAGGCAAAATGCGATGGTGCGCCTACCCTGCGAGGATCAATTGCCCGGTGACCCCTTCGTTCCCGTCGACAAAGGCGATGGTCGCCGCGATCGCCTCCTCATCCGCGATTGTCTGCGCCGGCGCGACCCCGTTCACCCGGCGCGGGGCATGGCGCCGGGCCAGCGCCGCAATCGCCTCCACCCGCCAGCGATGGGGCTTTTCCTCCGCATGGGAAAACCGGATCGTCAGCACGTCCGTGGTGTTGAGCGCATTTTCGATATGCGGGAGATGATAGTCGTGAAACCGCGCCGCGGCGGAGAGCGGCTCCGCACCCGAAAGATCGGCGGTATAGACCAGCCCGCGCATTACCGGCGATCGCGGACGAGCGTCATGCCGATCTTCTCGTCATGTTCGGCAATGGCGAGCTTCACGATCTTGACCGTGACCTGCTCCACCCGGTCATCCTGAAGAAAGAGCGTTTCGCAGATATGGTCGGCCACCGCCTCGATCAGCTTGAAATGCACCCCTTCGGGCAGAGCCTCGCTCGCCGCGAATTTCAGATCCATGTAATTCTTGCTCGCGTCGAGCGGGGTGTCCGGTTCGAACCTGTCGGGCACCTTCATCCGCACGGCGAGCGAAATGCGAAGCGGCTGCGGCTTTCCCGTCTCCTCCGAATAGATGCCGGTCAGGACATCGACGACGAGGTCGGACACTTCGAGCGTAAGCGAATCGGTCATCAGCAATCAGCCTTCGTTGGACCAGCGGGCATAGATCGCGGTCGGCAATATCCGCCCCGCCCCATGCGCGCCGCCATCCTCCCGCACGGCGAGGTCGCCATGTTCGATTTTTCCGGGCAAATCGCCGAAATGTTCGGCCACCAATCCCGCCAGCGAAAGCGAGGACATGCGCACGGCATAGGCGGTGAGGAACAAGAAACGCGAATTGCCGTCGACCAATTGCCGGCAATCGGCGACAAGACCGGGCAAGCCATCCTCGATCCGCCAGACCTCGCCATTGGGACCGCGCCCGAATTTCGGCGGGTCAAGAATGATGCCGTCATACCGCCGTTCGCGCCGCACCTCGCGCGCGGCGAATTTGGCGGCATCGTCGATGAGCCAGCGCACCGGCTTGTTCTCCATCGCCGAAAGCGCGGCATTTTCGCGCGCCTGCGCCACCGATTTCTTCGACGCATCGACATGGGTGACCCGCCCCCGCCGCGCGAGCGAAAGCGAGCCGATCCCGGTATAGCCGAACAGGTTCAGCGTTTGCGGATCGGGCAGCCCGTCAAGCTGTGCATCCATCCATTCCCATACCGGCGCCATGTCGGGAAAGAAGCCCAGATGCCGGAACGGCGTGCATTGCGCGTTAAAGCGTATATCGTTCCACTCCAGCGTCCAGCCATCGCGCGGCACGCGGCCATCGAATTGCCAGCGCCCGCCGCCATCCTCGTCCGAGGCGGGCACGAATTCGCCATGCGCGTCCCATTGGGCAAGGCGCGGCGTCCACATCGCCTGCGGTTCGGGGCGGATGAAGCGGTAATCGCCATAGGCTTCGAGCTTGCGCCCGTGCCCGCTGTCGAGCAGGCGAAAACCGTCCCATCCCTCGCCCAGCATGAGGCCGGGCCGTTCCGTCAACACCGCCATTACGCGGGGTCTACGCTGACCGTGGCGCGCTCTGCGACATAGGCGGCGATGGCGTCATACTCGCCCGAAAGCACGTCGTAGCGTTCCTCCCGCTCGTGCAGGTCGGCGAGCCGCTCGGGCAGCACAGGGTCGACGCCGGTCGCGGCCTTCACCGCCGGGCCGAATTTCGCCGGATGCGCGGTGGCGAGCGTGACGACCGGGACGTGCGCGAGCAGATCGGAGGCGCGCGCGGCGTGCAGGCCGATCGCGGTATGCGGGTCGATCACCTCACCCGCGGCGGCGTTTGCCCATCGCATCGCTTCATTCGTCGCATCGGCATCCGCCCGCGCGCTGGAAAACAGGGCGGCGGCGCCCTCTCGCTGCGCATTGGTCAGCTGCATCGCACGCGCGGCGTCGAAACCGCGCATCTGCTCCGCCATGGCCGCGCCGTCGCGCCCCCCTGCGTCGAACAGCAGCCGCTCGAAATTCGAACTGACCTGAATGTCCATGGACGGCGCGTCGGTGGGCGTCACGCCCTGCGCCGAATAATCGCCCGATGCGATCGCGCGGTGCAGGATGTCGTTCACGTTCGTCGCGACGATGAGCCGCTCTATCGGAAGACCCATGCGCGCCGCGACATAGCCTGCGAAAACGTCGCCGAAATTGCCGGTCGGCACGCTGAAGGCGATTTTGCGGTGCGGCGCGCCCAGCGCCACGGCGGCGGTGAAATAATACACCACCTGCGCCATGAGCCTGGCCCAGTTGATGGAATTTACCGCGCTGATCCGGAAACGGCCCGTCATGGCGGTGTCGCCGAACATGCGCTTTACCGTGGCCTGCGCATCGTCGAAGCTGCCGTCGATGGCGATATTGTGGATGTTGGGGGCGAGAACTGTCGTCATCTGCCGCCGCTGCACGTCCGACACGCGGCCGCGCGGGTGCAACATGAACACATCCACATGCTCTCGACCGGCCAAAGCCTCGATCGCGGCGGATCCGGTATCGCCCGAGGTCGCGCCGACCACGGTCAGATGCCGGTCCCCATCCTTCAGAAACTCCTCGAACAGGAGGCCGAGCAATTGCAGCGCCACATCCTTGAACGCCAAGGTCGGCCCGTGGAAGAGTTCGAGCAGCCATTGCCGCTCGTCGAGCTGTTTCAGCGGGGCAACCGCCGCATGGGCGAACCGGCCATACGCAGTCTCGCACAGTTCGAGCAGCCGTTCGGGCGCCAGCGATCCGCCGACGAAGGGCGCCATGACGCGGGCGGCGACCTGCGCATAGGGCTGGCCGGCCATCGCGGCGATGTCATCGGCAGTGAACTGCGGCCATTCGCGCGGTACGAAAAGCCCCCCGTCGCTCGCCAGTCCAGCCAGCGTGACACCCTTGAAATCGAGCGGCGATGCCCCGCCCCGTGTGCTGATATAGTCCATGCGCCGCGCGATTAGCCCCCGTCATCCTTGCGCGCAAGCCGTGCGCGCAGGGCCAGCCCATAGATCACGAGCGCCGTCACCGCGAAGAAGAACCATTGCACCATGTAGGAGATATGATTGTTGGGCAGGTTGTGCGGATCGGGGCGGGCCAGCGGTGCGAGCCCGGCCTGCGGCGGATCGGCGATGAGCCGGACCCCCATGCCCGCCGGTGCCACGGTTCCGGTGACGACGCCCCCGTCCCAAGGCCGCACGCCGGGTTGCAGAACCCAGCCGAGCATGATTTCCGCCTCTCCGCCGCTGCGAAGGCGGCATTGCGCGACCTGGCCCCATCCCTTGCGCCCGTCGCGTGCGGTGGCGCCGATCGCGCCCTGCTCCAACACCTCGGCGCAATCGACCCGGCTTTGACGGTAGAGCGCCGCCTCGCTCTCGGTTTCGCTTTGCGGGAAGGGAACGGGGGCGCTGTTACCCTGCGCCTGTTCGTAATAGGCGATGACCGCGGTCTTTTCCTGCGCGCGGCTATATTGCCAGATGCCGAGCGCGATCATCACCGCCACCGCCACGGCCACCACCAATGTCGCAAATAGGGGTATGCGACGCATCATTCCCCGCCGCCGTCACCACGCGATTGCGCCTCGCGCGCGCCGCGCCGATATTCCACGATCAGCAATGCACCCTTCGCAAGTCGCAAGCCGTACACCACCATCGCGATCGTCAACGGGATCCAGAGAACGACATGAACCCAGAACGGCGGGTGAAGCATCTGATCCACCACGATCGCGAGGATCGCCATCACCGCGCCGACGATCAGGGTGAGGAAACCCGCCGGCCCGTCACCGACATTGAAACGGGTATAATCCAGCCCGCAATTGCCGCATTTGTCGGCGAATTGCACCGCGCCCCTGAACATGGTGGTGGCGGCGCATCGGGGACATTCCCCAAGCGCCGCCGCCTTGATCAGCGAAGCGGGCGAGCGAGGGCCCGGCCCGGCTTCCGGTGCATCGGTCATCAGTGAACCGGCGCGCCCCAACCGCCCCACACATAGACTGCGACGAAGAGGAACAGCCACACCACGTCGACGAAATGCCAGTACCAGGCAGCCGCCTCGAAACCGAAATGCTGACGCGGGGTGAAATCCCCCTTGTAGCTGCGCACGAGCGCGACGATCAGCATGATCGTGCCGATGATGACATGCGCACCATGGAAACCGGTCGCCATGTAAAACGCCGAACCATAGGTGTTCTCACCAAACGGGAACGGCGCATGCATGTATTCGTAAGCCTGCACCGCGCTGAAGACCAGGCCGAGGATGATGGTCAGCCACAGGCCTTTCTTCAGCCCGTCGCGATCCCCGTGGATCAGAGAATGGTGCGCCCAGGTCACGGTGGTGCCCGAACACAGCAGGATGAGCGTGTTGAGCAGCGGCAGGTCGAACGGATCCATCACCGCCTCGATCCCCGCGGGCGGCCATTGCCCGTCGACCACCTCGGTCAGCGTGGTGGGAAACAGCGCGAAATCGAAGAACGCCCAGAACCACCCCACGAAGAACATCACCTCGGACGCGATGAACAGAATCATCGCATAGCGCAGGTGAAGCTGCACCACCGGCGTATGATCGCCGGCACGCGCTTCGTTGATGATATTGCTGAACCAGCTGAACATGGCGACCAGCACGCCGATCACGCCCGCGATCAGCACATAGGTGCCGAGCGCCATTTCATGCATGAACATCGCCATCCCGCTCGTAAAGACGAGCAGCGAAAACGACAGCAGGAACGGCCAGGGGTCCGTCGGCAGAATATGATAATCGTGGTTCTTCGTGCCGGCCATGATGCGTATTTCCCCTGAACTTTCAGCCTGAGCGATCAGTGACGGACCTGTGCGGTCCACAAAATCCTTTGCGCGCCTTTAGCCGCGACCGGCCGCGCGGTCCAGAGCCTTTGCACCAAAGCGCACAAGGTTACTCGTCTTCATGCGCGTAGAACGTGTAGCTGAGCGTGATCTGCCTGAGATCCCGCGTGTCCGGATCGTTGAGAATCGCCGGGTCCACGTAATAGAGCACGGGCATGCGCATTTCCTGCCCGGCCTGCAATGTCTGATCGGTGAAGCAGAAACACTGAATCTTGTTGAAATACTTGCCGGCCTGCACGGGCGACACGTTGAAGCTCGCCGTACCGGTGATCGGGTGATCGGATTCGTTCTTCGCGAGGAAAATCGCCATGTCGCGCGCGCCGATGGACACGGTATCGGTGGTATGCTCTGGCCGGAAGTTCCAAGGCATGCCACGTTCGACGTTGGCGTCGAAGCGAACCGACATCGTGTCGTCGGCCACGAAAACCTTCGATGCCTCGGCCTCGGTCACGCGCTGCGTCGTGCCGTCGAGACCGGTTACCTGGCAAAACATCCGGTAGAGCGGCACGGCCGCGTAGCCGAGCCCCAGCATAAGCACCGCAACGCCCAGAAACATGAATCCGACGCGGCGGTTACGGTTATCGATCAGATCGGCAGACATGATCCGTTCCCATACGCCACTTCGGCACGATTGGCAAAGATCCGAATCGCACGCGGATCAGCCGAAAGGCTGGCCCGAATTCTGCGAGGCGTCCTGCTCTGCCGCCGCCGCGGCGCGGTCTTCCGGCGTCGGAAACCGCACGAAGGTCAGTACGAAGAACAATACCACCAGCCCGACGAGAACGATGCCAAGCACCTTGTTCCGGCCTTTCTGCCGCATATGCACCTCGTCGGAATGGCGGCGTTTTTCATCGGGCGTCATGCAATCCATCCATAATTGGCAGCAAGGCGATCCGCCACCAGCACACCGAACAGCGCGAACAGGTAAAGGATCGAGAAGGCGAAGAGACGCTTTTCCGGTTTCATCGCATCGTCCGCACCCGAAAAACGCGTGCCGACCGGCACCGCAAGCGCGAAGAACGCGGCCGACAACAGCGCCGCACCGATGGCGTAGATCGCGCCCGCCCCGCCGATGAACCACGGCGCCATCGCGACCGGGGCGAGAATGACCGTGTAGGCGAGGATCTGACGGCGGGTGGCCTTTTCGCCCGCGACGACGGGCATCATCGGTATGCCGACATTGGCATAATCGGTTTTCACAAAAAGCGCGAGCGCCCAGAAGTGCGGCGGCGTCCACAAGAAGATGATCGCGAAGAGTACGACCGGCATGAGCGTAATCTCACCCGTCACCGCGACCCAGCCAATCAGGGGCGGAAAAGCACCGGCACCGCCGCCGACGACGATGTTCTGCGGCGTGCGGGGCTTCAGCCACATGGTGTAGACCACCGCGTAATATACGATGGAGACAACGAGCAGGATCGCGGCGAGCCAGCCCACGCCCAGCCCCATGACCATGACCGATCCTGCCGAAAGGGCGATGCCGAAATCCCGCGCGCTTCCGCGTTCCATGCGGCCGGCGGGAAGTGGCCGGTTCGCCGTGCGTTTCATCCCGCGGTCGATCTCGGCTTCGTACCATTGATTGAGCGCCGCGGCACCCCCGGCCCCTACGGCGATACACAATATGGCGGTGAACGCGATGACCGGATGGATCGAGCCGGGCGCCGCAAGCAACCCGCACAATCCGGTAAAGACCACGAGCGTCATCACGCGCGGCTTGGTGAGCGCAAGGAAGTCGCGCCAGTGCGTCGGCAGGGCGACGCTATGGTCTGCGGTGATCATGGAGGGGCCTATAGCTGCAAAGAGAGCAAGCGCAAAGCCCGCATCGCAAACGCAAAGCGCCCCGGCGGAGAGTATCCGCCGGGGCGCCCGGTGCCTTCGCGCCGGATAAGGCGATCAATGCGCGTGGGCGTGATCGTCGATTTCGGGCAGCGTTTCGAACTGGTGGAACGGCGGCGGGCTGGACAGCGTCCATTCCAGCGTGGTCGCACCCTCACCCCAGTAGTTCGGGGCCGGCTTCTTGCCCGCAACGATGGCGTAGATGATGTTCAGGAAGAACACGCCGACGCTGATCGCCATGATGATATAGCCGACCGAGGACAGATGGTTCCAATAGCTGAACGCCGGGGTGTAGTCGGGATAGCGGCGCGCCATGCCCTGCATGCCGAGGAAGTGCATGGGGAAGAACACGAGGTTCACGCCGATGAAGAAGATTACGAACTGAATCTTCGACAGCAGTTCCGAATGCCAGCGACCGAACATCTTCGGGAACCAGTAATACCAGCCCGCGAACATGGCGGTCACCGCGCCGAGCGACAACACGTAGTGGAAGTGCGCAACGACGTAATAGCTGTCGTGCAGGTTGTCGTCGACGCCGCCATTGGCCAGCACGACGCCGGTCACGCCGCCCACGGTAAACAGGAAGATGAAGCCCAGCGCCCACCACATCGGCGATTTGAACTCCAGGCTGCCGCCCCACATGGTTGCGATCCAGCTGAAGATCTTGATGCCGGTCGGCACCGCGATGATCATGGTGGCGGCGGTGAAGTACATCTTTTCGTTCACCGACAGGCCGACCGTGTACATGTGGTGCGCCCACACGACGAAGCCGACGACGCCGATCGCGACCATGGCATAGGCCATGCCGAGATAGCCGAACACGGGTTTGCGGCTGAAGGTGGAGACGATCTGGCTGATGATGCCGAAGCCCGGCAGGATCATGATGTACACTTCGGGGTGGCCGAAGAACCAGAACAGGTGCTGATAAAGGACGGGATCACCACCGCCGACGGGATCGAAGAACGTCGTCCCGAAGTTACGGTCGGTGAGCAGCATGGTGATCGCCGCGGCCAGAACCGGTAGAGCGAGCAGCAGCAGGAACGCCGTGACCAGCACCGACCAAACGAACAGCGGCATCTTGTGCAGGGTCATGCCCGGCGCGCGCATGTTGAAGATCGTGGTGATGAAATTGATCGCACCCATGATCGAGCCCGCACCGGCAAGGTGCAGCGCGAAAATGGCGAAATCGACCGCCGGCCCGGGCGAACCCGTAGTCGACAGCGGTGCGTAAACGGTCCAGCCCGTACCGGCGCCCGTGCCGGTGCCGCCCGGCATGAAGGCCGAGATCATCAGCGAGCAGAAACCCATGAACGTCAGCCAGAAGCTGATGTTGTTCATCCGCGGGAATGCCATGTCGGGCGCGCCGATCATGATCGGTACGAACCAGTTGGCGAAACCGCCGATCATCGCCGGCATCACGACGAAGAACACCATGATCAGGCCGTGCGCGGAAATCAGGACGTTCCACAGGTGCAGCGTCTGATCGAAATCGACCGCCTCGCCGCCGCCGAGGAACTGTGCCCACCAGCCGAGCACCTGAATGCCCGGTTCGGCCAGCTCGGCCCGCATGATACCCGAAATCCCGCCGCCGATGATGGCCGCGAAGATCGAGAAGATCAGGTAGAGCGTACCGATGTCCTTGTGGTTGGTGGACATGAACCAGCGCGCGAAGAACGACGGCTTGTGATCCGCATGGCTATGCAGATCGTGCGCGTGGTCATGCGCGGGATGATGGTCGGGGTGAGCGGTGGTAGCCATGTCTGGAAACCTTTACCTTCTTAGACGGTCGGGGCCGCGGTGGCGGCGGCGCCTTCGGGGGCGGGGTTGCGGGCACCGGCCGCCCCGGGAATTGCGGATTCGGGCTGCTGAATGCCGGGGATTTCGGTCACGTCGGACGGTTCATCGCCCAACGTTCCGCCCGGCTGCGTCAGCACCCATTGCTCGAACTGCGCACGGGGGAGAGCCTCGACCGCGATCGGCATGTAACCGTGACGCGCGCCGCAAAGCTCCATACACTGCCCGTAATACACGCCCGGCTCCTCGACGATGAGCATTTTTTCGTTGAGGCGGCCCGGAACCGCGTCCAGCTTGAACCAGAGCGAGGGAACGGCGAAGGAGTGGATGACATCAGCGCCGATCGTCTGAATCCGGATGGGCTCGCCGACCGGAACGACAAGACGGTTGTCCACGGCCAGCTGCGGCGGCTCGCCATTGGCGATGGCCTCATCCTCGTCCATCATGTTCGAGATCACCTCGAAATCGCCATAGTCGGGGTAGGTATAACCCCAATACCACTGATAACCCGTAACCTTCACGGTAAGGGCATCCTCAGGCGCCGTTTCATACTGCTTGGCGAGCAGGTCGATCGACGGAACCGCGATGCCGAGCAGGATGAGCACGGGCAGCAGCGTCCAGATCACCTCGACCACGGTGTTGTGCGCGGTTTTCGATGGCGTCGGGTTCGCGGCGCGGCGATATTTCACCATCACCCACAGCATCAGGAACAGCACGATCAGCGACACCATTACGATGACCGGCATCAGGATCGCATTGTGCATCCAGAGGCCATATTCGCCGATCGGCGAATACTGGTCCTGAAATCCGATGGCGCCATCGACCGGCATGCCCTTGCCCGCGGTCGGAGCCATCGGCGTGTAGGAGCCAGCCGGCGCCGCCTCGGCAACGGGGGCGGCGGCGGGAACCGCGGCCGGCGCGTTTTCGATGACGTCAGGTTGGGCAGGCGCAATTGCGGCCAGCACGGTTTGCGGCAGAAATGCCACACCCATGGCGAGACCGAATCCCGCCGTTTTAATCTTGTCAGCCGCGCGGCGCATGTTGCTCACCAGTTCGCTCGCTTTCCTGCCTGAATCCTAAGGTTCGCGAAGTGCATCGTCGTGACGGACCATGCCGTCAACCGACATTATGGCACGTTTCGCCTTCACTTGCGAGCCGGCCTATACGCGCGCTTGCGGCCCGTCTCAAGCACCTCTAGGGGATATTTTTATAGAGGCAGGGCGCACGGGCCATGGCGCAGGCTTGCCCGGCCATACCACCGCCGCACCGAAACCAAGGCAGACGCAACCCATGAACGAGACCAGCATCCTCGCCGAATTTCGCGCCGCGGGCGCATTGCTCGAAGGGCATTTCAAACTTTCGTCGGGGCGGCATAGTGCGCATTACCTGCAATGTGCGCGCGTCCTTATGAATCCGGACCGGGCAGGGCGGCTCGCCGCCGCGCTTGCCGCGAAACTGCCGCGCGATCTGCGCGCGCGTATCGACAAGGTCGTCTCCCCCGCGATGGGCGGCATTATCATCGGGCAGGAAATGGGCCGCGCGCTCGGCCGCGACGCGGTGTTCGTGGAACGGCCGACCGGCACCTTCGAATTGCGCCGGGGTTTCGACATCGCACCGGGTGAAAAAATCCTGATGGTGGAGGATGTCGTGACGACCGGCCTTTCCAGCCGGGAGGCGATCCGCGCGGTCGAGGATGAAGGCGGCGAGGTCATCGCACTCGCCAGCCTGGTCGACCGTTCGGGCGGCGACGCCACGTTCGACATTCCCTTCGTGCCGCTCGTCGAAATCCGCTTCCCCACCTATGCGCCCGACGAAGTGCCCGCGGAACTCGCCGCGATCCCCGTGACGAAGCCGGGCAGCCGGAAGGCATGACCGTGCGCGGCCCATCGCACGCGCAGCCGCTCCGGCTCGGCGTCAATATCGACCATGTCGCGACCATCCGCAACGCGCGCGGCGGCGACCATCCCGATCCGGTCCGCGCGGCGCAAATCGTCGCATCGGTCGGCGGCGACGGCATCACCGCCCATCTGCGCGAGGATCGCCGCCATATTCGCGACGCGGATCTGCGCCGGATACAGGATGCGACCGATCTTCCGCTGAACCTGGAGATGGCGGCGACGGAGGAGATGCTCGCCATCGCATTGCGCCACGCGCCGCACGCCGCCTGCATCGTGCCGGAAAAGCGCGAGGAGCGCACGACCGAAGGCGGGCTCGACGCCGCAGGGCAGCACAACCGGCTTGCCCCCATCTGCGCACGCCTTGCCGATGCCGGCATCCGCGTCAGCCTCTTTATCGAGCCGGAGGAACGGCAGATCGAGGCGGCGATGCAGCTCGGCGCGCCGGTCGTCGAGTTTCACACCGGCGAATATGCCCATGCGACGGGCGATGCGCGCGCGGTCGAACTGAAACGGCTCGCCGACATGGCCGCGCTGGCCGCAAAGAACGGGATCGAACCGCATGCCGGCCACGGGCTGACCTATGACAATGTGATGCCGGTCGCCGCCATTCCGCAGCTCGCCGAGCTCAATATCGGGCATTATCTCATTGGCGAGGCGGTGTTCGTGGGGCTGGAAAATGCGGTGCGGCGGATGCGCACGCTCATGGATGAGGCGAGGTAGACGCGCGCCGAACCGTGCAACTTGTCCGTTCCACCGTCATGGTTTTGCCGCTAGACCGCTTGCCATGATCATCGGGATGGGTTCCGACCTTTGCAACATCGACCGCATCGCCAATTCGCTGTCCCGCTTCGGATCGCGATTCGAGAATCGCGTGTTCACCGAGGTTGAGCGGGCGAAGGCCGCACGCCGCCCCCATACGCAGGCCGGCACCTATGCCAAGCGATTCGCGGCAAAGGAGGCCTTTTCCAAGGCGGTGGGAACCGGCTTTCGCCGCGGCGTCTTCATGAAGGATATCGGCGTGATCAATGCGCCGTCGGGCGCGCCGACGCTCGCGCTTTCGGGCGGGGCGGCGGCGCGGCTTGCCGAGATGGTGCCGCCCGGGCACGAGGCGAAAGTGCACCTCACCATGACCGACGACCATCCCTGGGCACAGGCCTTCGTCATCATAGAGGCGTTGCCCACCGCCGCGCCGCCACAGGAAACCCGCGCGTGACCGAGAGCACGATGCCGCCCCCCGCCCCGCAGGCGCCGGTCGCCTTCGAAAAGGACGAGCCGGTCGACTGGCGGCGGGAAATCACCGGGCTTGCGCTGATGCTGCTCGCGGTGATCGGCTTTCACTCGCTGGTTGCGAAACCGTTCTATATTCCGTCGATCTCGATGATGCCGAACCTGTTGGTCGGCGACCGGCTAGTGGTGAGCAAATATCCCTATGGCTGGTCGTGGGTGTCGGCCTCGTTCCATGCGCTGCCCCGGTCGGACATGCGCGTGCTGGGCCGGACGCCGGAATATGGCGATATCGTCATCGTCAGCCCGCCGCATGCGAAGGAAGACTGGATCAAGCGTGTCGTCGCCCTGCCCGGCGACCGCATCGCCATTCGCGACGGGCGCATCGTGCTCAACGGCCGCATGATCACGCAGGAAGCCGAGCCGCCGGTACAGATCGACGCCGACGATGCGCTGACATGCAATGGCGTGCCCTGCCTCGCCGCCTTCGCACCCTATCGCAGCCGCCTGCCGAGCGGGCGTTCGGTCTACGAACTGCCGACCTATCGCGAAACCTTGCCCAATGGCGCGTCCTACCTGATCGTCGACCATATCAATCAGAAGCTCGACAACCGGCCCGAAATCACGATCCCTGCCGGGCATGTCTTTCTCATGGGGGACAATCGCGACCATAGCGCCGACAGCCGAGAAACCTTGCCCGGCGTTGGGCTCGGCGGTCCGGTGCCGCTGTCCGACATCGGGGGCCGGGCCGAATTCGTGACCTTCTCGCTCGACGGGAACGAGGGATGGAACCCGCTGTCCTGGTTCGGCGCGCTGCGCGACGGGCGCGCTTTTGGAAGCTTGCGCCCGCCGCTCCGCCATCGGCAGACCGATGGAACACAGCACGCCGGCGCCCGCTGATCCTGCGCGCGCCGACGCCGCGCTTGTAAAGGCATTCCATTGCGTTAAACCGCGTCAATGACCGACGAACCGCACAACAACGACGCGATCCCGCAGGGGCACAGCCCCTCGACCATCGCCGACCCCCGCCTCCGGTTCGAGGCGCGCCGTGCGATCGTGTGGCTCGGGATCGCGGCGATCTTCGGCCTATGCCTCTACATGTCGCAGGCTTTGCTGGTCATTTTCGGCGGGCTCGTCTTTGCTGCGCTGATCGACGGCGGGGCGCGGCTCCTTGGCCGGGTGCTGCCCATCGGGCGCGGATGGCGGGTGGCGCTCGTGCTTCTCGCCGCAACGGCGTTCCTGGCCTGGCTCCTCTTTTTTGCCGGCACCCAGTTCGCGGCCGAGGCGGCGCAGTTTCCCGACCTCGTCCGCCGTCAGGCCGATACCGTCATGAACTGGCTCGATTCGCAGGGCATTAGCATCGCTCCCAATACGCAAACCATCGTGCAACAGGGCGTCGGCGGCATCGGCAAGGTGACGAGCATGATCGGCGGCGTCGTGGGCGGTCTGACCACGTTTTTCCTGATCCTGATCCTCGGCATCTATTTCGCGGCGGAACCCAGGCTTTACGAACGCGGGCTCGCGTGGCTGCTCCCCGACCGGCGCCGGGGAAGCTTCCTTGAACTGATGGAAAAGATGGCGTCCACGATGCGCCGCCTGCTGTTCGGCCGGGTCATCGGCATGGTGTTCGAAGGCGTCCTGACCGGCATCGCGCTTGCCGCCTATGGCGTGCCGATGGCCTCGCTGCTCGGCCTCATCACCGGGCTGCTTGCGTTCATTCCCAATATTGGCGCGGTGATTTCGGGCGTGCTGATGGTGCTGGTCGGGCTGTCGGGGGGCACCGACATGGCGCTCTACGCGCTCGGCGTTTATGCGGTGGTACAGACGTTCGACGGCTATGTCGTGGTGCCGATGATCGCGAAGAAAACCGTCGATCTCGCCCCCGCGCTCGTGCTCGCGATGCAGCTCATCCTTGGTATCCTGTTCGGCATTCTGGGACTGGCGCTCGCCGACCCGCTCGTCGCGATGGTCAAGACGATGCTCGAACACCGTTCCGATCATGCGGGGGAGGATCATCCGCTGGCCGCGCGGGGTTGAACAATGGCGCGCAAGTTCCTGTATGTCATTGCAATTCTCATCGTCGTCATCATCGTCGGCGCGCTGGCGCTCTCCTATTTCGCGGATGATCTGACCGAATTCGCATTCGTCCCCGACACCGAATTCACAGAGCAGGACGCCCTGCCCAAAAATGCCTATGCCAAGGCAGCGATGTGGATAAGCCGGCCGGGCATGGACGGTTCCGATCCGGCGCGATGGACCCCGGAGGGTTTTACCGAAACCGACGGGCGGATGGCCGCGGCGGTCTTCTTCGTCCATCCGACCAGCTTTGTCGAAAACAATGCATGGAACGCGCCGCTCGATGATGCGGCGTCGCGGCAACGGGCCGATCTGTTCGTGCGCGGCATGGCGAGCCCGTTCAACCGGGCCGAGCAGATCTGGGCCCCGCGCTATCGCCAGGCGGCGGTGGGCGCATTCCTGACCGACAAGCCGGAGGCGCAGCGCGCGATCGACGCGGCCTACCGCGATGTGGAGCAGGCATTCGCGCATTTCGAGGAGGAGGCGGACCCGGCGCTGCCCATCGTGCTAGCGGGGCATAGCCAGGGCGCGCTCCACCTTCGGCGCCTGCTGCGCGAACGGATCGCGGGCACCCCCATCGCCGACCGGATCGCCGCCGCCTATCTCATCGGCTGGCCGATTTCGATTGCGAACGATCTGCCCGCGCTCGGCCTTCCGGCGTGCAGCGATGCGGGGCAATCGGGATGCGTGATGAGCTGGTCGAGCTTTGCCGAACCGGCCGATCCGGATCGGTTGCTGCGGTCCTATTCGGCGGGGCTGGGGCTCAACGGCCTTCCCAATGCGGAGACGGAGCTTTTGTGCTCCAACCCTTTGACCGGCGGCATCGGCGGCGCTGCTCCGGCCAGTGCCAATCTCGGCACGCTCGTTCCCAATGCCGATTTTACCAGCGGGCGACTGGTCGAAGAGGCGGTGCCGGCGCGCTGCGATCCGCGCGGTATCCTGCTCATCGGCGACCCGCCCGATCTCGGCAATGCGGTGCTGCCGGGCAACAATTACCACGTGTATGATATTCCGCTGTTCTGGGCCAATCTGCGGCGCGATGTCGCGACGCGCGTATCGTCCTGGGATGAGGGGCGGCGCGGGGCGTCGTCGCCTGTCGGTGGCGGCCGATGATTACCGAGAGAATTCGCGAATTCGATGCCGCTCTGCCCGATGGCGGCGTGCTGATCGGGATCGACCCCGGCACGAAGACCGTGGGACTCGCCACGTGCGATGCGGGCTGGAACTTTGCCACGGCGGGAAAGACGCATCCACGCGGAAAGTTCGGCGCCCTGCGCGATGCGATCGCGGCGATGGTGCGCGAACGCCGGGTGGCGGGTTTCGTCGTAGGCCTGCCGCGCAACATGGACGGGAGCGAGGGACCGCGCGCACAGGCGAGCCGGGCGCTGGCCCGCAATCTGGTCGAGGCGTTCGCATTGCCGGTGCTGCTATGGGATGAAAGGCTGTCTACCGTGGGCGCCGAACGCGCGCTCATCGAACAGGATTTCAGCCGCGCCCGCCGTGCGACCCGCATCGACAGCCACGCCGCCGCGATCATCCTTCAGGGCGCGATCGACGCGCTCGGCAGCGGGGGCTTTGCCTTCGACGCGGATGATTGAATACGAAAACGGGCCGCCGGACGAGTAGGTCCGCGGCCCGCTTCTCATGCGTCAGAAACCGTTATTCCGACGGTGCGGTCGCCGGTTCACCCTCGGCATCGGGGGTGTCGACGTCGATGACGGGCACCTCCACGGTGCGTTCTTCGGTCTCAACGTTCACATCGGGAGCTTCGACGTCATATTCAGGCATGTTGCCGCCCTCGACATTGACTTCGGGCAGTTCACCTTCTTCTGTCTGATCCACGTCGCAGGCCGAAAGGCCGAGTGCCAGCGTGCCAGCTGCGAAAACCATGGCGAATTTCTTCATCTCGATATCCCTTACGTAGCTATCGGACATAATACGGGCGCGACCGGGCGATCGTTCCCGGTTCTTGCCATAATCTTGCCCGATTGTGGGACCGCGCCGCCCTATGGCCCGCGAATCGCGACCACAACGCCGTCAAATCTTGCGTCGCTGTCCTCCGCCGGTACGCGGACGGCATCGGCCCGTGCGCGGTTCAGGATCGCGGCGGGTACACAGGCGGCGTGAACGACGTAATCGGCGCTGCCGAGCATTCTTGCCTCCCGCAAGGTAAGATCGTCCGGATCGGCGGAGCGCAGCGCGATGTCATAGCGCCCCTCCCGCATGGTTTGCGCATCCCCGCCGAGCCAGGCATCCACCACGCCCGCCCCATGTTCGATCAGCGGATCGAGCGCGCCCCCCTCGCCCAGCGCGATGTCGAGCGCGCGGCGCCTGTCCGCCCCTTGCGGATAGCGCGCCCGGATCGCATCGCGCGCCGCGCCCAGCGCCTGCGCCAGCCGGCCCAGCCCCGGCGGCAGCAGCCGTTCGAGCCGCAGGCGCAGCATTTTCGCCAGCCCCGCCGACGCCCCGCCGGTGCCCACCGCGACCAGCACCGGATCACGATCGAGGATCGAGGGCACGGTAAATTCGCACAGGGCGGGCCTGTCGGTGACATTCACCAGCAGGCCGCGGCACCGCATGCGGATCGCGGCCGCCTCACCCTCTTTTTCGTCATCGATGGCGATGAACGCGAGTTTCGCGTGATGCGCATCCGGCTCGCCGACGCAAATGCCTCCGGCCCGTTCGATGAGCCGCCGCTTCGCCGCCGCGGCCTCCCCCTCGCCCAGGACGACGATCTTCTGTCCGTCGACACGGTGAAACAGCGGAAGAGATTGCATCAGCGGACGCAGGCCATCATGAAAGCCAGTCCGGCACGCGTTCTGCGCTCAAAATCTGTGCCGGTTCGATGCGGTCGGCGACGACGGCATAGCGATCGCCCGACACCAGCACCTCGGGCACGAGCGGGCGGCTGTTGTAGGTATTCGCCATCGTCGCGCCATAGGCACCGGCGGTGCGGAACACGGCCAGGTCGCCCGTTTCCACCGCGGCGATGTCGCGCGCCATGGCAAAGGTGTCGCTGCTTTCGCAAATCGGACCGACGATATTCGCGACTATCGTGTCGCCGCGATCGGTCACGGCGACGAAATCGTGCCAGGCATCGTACATGGCGGGGCGGGCAAGATCGTTCATCGCCGCATCGACCACGACGAAGGGATGCGTCACCCCCTGCTTCACCCGGACGACGCGGGTGACCAGAACGCCCGAATTGCCCGAAATCACGCGGCCCGGTTCGAACATGAGCCGCACGCCCCAATCCTTCGTCACGCGGGCGACCATTGCGGCATAATCCTGCGGCGAGGGGAAACGTTCACCCTCGCGATAGGGGACGCCGACGCCGCCGCCCAGATCCATGTGAGTCACGCCATGCCCCTCCGCGCGGATCGCCTCCATGAGCGCCCCCATGCGCGCGAACGCCGCCTCCAGCGGATCGAGCCTTGCGAGCTGGCTCCCGATATGCACGGCCAGCCCGCGCATGGCGAGCCCGTCCCGCGCCGCAAGCCGATCGAAGATTGCCGCCGCCCGGTCATAGGGCACGCCGAACTTGTTCTCCGCCTTGCCGGTGGAGATCTTCTCATGCGTACCGGCCTCGACATCGGGATTGACGCGCAGGGCACATTGCGCCTTCCCCCCCCTCGCGGCGGCGATTTTCGCAAGCGCCTCGCCCTCTTCCTCCGATTCCAGGTTGAACTGTCCAATTCCGGCATCGAGCGCCTCGGCCAGTTCGTCGTCGGTCTTGCCCACGCCCGAAAACACGATGTCCCCGGCCGCCATGCCCGCCGCGAGCGCGCGCCGCATCTCGCCCGCCGACACGACATCGGCGCCAAAGCCCTCCGCGCGGAGCACGCGCAGCACGGCGAGATTCGGGTTCGACTTTACCGCAAAGGCGCAATGCACGTCGGGCAGGATCGCAAGCGCCTCGCGGAAAACCCGCGCATGGCGGGCAAGCGTCGCCTGAGAATACACATAGACGGGGGTGCCGACCTCTTCGGCGATGCGCGTCAGGGGCACGTCCTCTGCATGCAGCACGCCGTCGCGGCGGGTGAAATGGTCCATGATCTAACGCTCCGGCGGCAGGTCGAAAGGGTCGGGTTCGCGCGGTTCGGATTGCGTGCGCAGTTCGACATTGCGCTCCGGCGCGGCCTGCGGCGAACGTTCGAGCAGTTCCTCGACCGTGGGGCGCTTCGCCTCGCCATAGGCGGCCGGCGGGAGCGTATTGCCGGGCAACGGCTCCAGCTCGGTCCGCTGCGCACAGCCGGCGGTAAGGATCGCCGCCGCCGCCACGCCGAGATGGACGATGCGTCGCCCGGTCATGCCGCGTCTCCCATGTTCAGCACCCGCCGCGCATCGGCGACCCGCGCGCGGACCTGTGCCGGGGCGGTGCCGCCGTGGCTCTTGCGCGCCGCGACCGACGCCTCGACCGAAAGCGCGGTGTACACGCGTTCATCGATGCGCGGGTCGATATCCTGCAATTGTTCGATGGTGAGATCGTCGAGGGCCACGCCCTTCCCCTCGGCCAGCTTTACCGCCGCGCCCGTGATGTGGTGCGCCTCACGGAACGGGATGTCCGCCTCCCGCACGAGCCAGTCGGCAAGATCGGTGGCGGTGGCAAAGCCCATTTCCGCCGCCTGCCGCATGCAGGCGGTGTTGAAGGTCGATTCCGCGATCATTCCCGTCATCGCCGCCACCGACAGCGCGAGGAGCGACGCCGCCTCGAACACCGGGGGCTTGTCGTCCTGCATGTCCTTCGAATAGGCGAGCGGAAGCCCCTTCATCGTCATCGTCAATTGCATCAGGCATCCGGTGATGCGCCCCGCATGCCCGCGGATGAGTTCGGCCGCATCGGGGTTTTTCTTCTGCGGCATGATCGAGCTTCCGGTCGACAGCGAATCGGTGATCCGCACGAAGCCGAACGGCTGGCTCGCCCACAGGATCAATTCCTCGGCAAGGCGCGACAGATGGAGCGAGGTCTGCGCGGCCGCGGACAGGTAATCGAGCGCGAAATCGCGATCCGACACGGCGTCGAGGCTGTTGTCGGTCGGCCGGTCGAAGCCCAATTCGCGCGCGGTGCGGTCCCGATCGATGGGAAAGCCGGTGCCGGCCAGCGCGGCGGAGCCGAGCGGGCATTCGTTCAACCGCACCCGCGCATCGGCAAAGCGCGAACGGTCGCGGCGAAACATCTCGTAATACGCCATGAGATGGTGGCCCAGCGTCACCGGCTGCGCCGTTTGAAGGTGGGTGAAGCCGGGCAGGATGCTGT
The DNA here is from genome assembly GCF_022378335.1 of Croceicoccus hydrothermalis. Lineage (GTDB taxonomy): Bacteria > Pseudomonadota > Alphaproteobacteria > Sphingomonadales > Sphingomonadaceae > Croceicoccus > Croceicoccus hydrothermalis. The sequence goes on along the minus strand of NZ_JAIQCI010000002.1, from coordinate 129,088 downwards.
CCGCATGTTCGCCCGCGCGGGTCACCAATGCGCGTTGCAGCGCGGCGAGCGCGGCATCGGTCTGGTCGATCGTGTCGCGCACCCAGAGCCTGAAATCGGTCGCGACCTGATCGTTACGGCTGCGCGCGGTATGCAGCCGCCCCGCCGCCGCGCCGACGAGCTGCGACAGCCGATCCTCGGTCACCATGTGGATGTCTTCAAGGTCCCAGTTTTCGGGCACGCCATCGCGTTCATATTCGCCCGCGATGGTGTCCAGCCCGTCGGCGATGGTGCAGGCGTCGGCGTCCGTCACGATCCCTTGCGCGGCGAGCATGGCGACATGCGCCTTCGATGCGGCGATGTCCTGCCGCCACAACACCTTGTCGAAGGGGATGGAGGCATTTATCTCGCGCATGATCGCGGACGGCCCCTCGGCAAAGCGTCCGCCCCACATCTGATTTGCCTGCCCGCCATTCGTCTTGTCGTCGGAGCCTGCCTTGCCCTTGCCCATGAATTTCCGCCCAGTCCTGTCCGTTGCCGCCGCGGCGACCCTTATGGCCGGCAGCTTTGCGATTGCCGGGTGCGATAGGCAAGACACCGCCGCTTCGCAAGCAGAGGGCGATGGGGACGATGCCGTGCTGACGGGCGAGATCGACCGCAGCCATGCGGGCGAGCCGATACCTGAGGCGGTGCTGACGCTGGCGGATGGCACGAGCCGCAGCCTCGACGAATTTTCGGGGCAGCCGGTGCTCGTCAACCTGTGGGCGACATGGTGCGCGCCCTGCGTGCTCGAAATGCCGATGCTCGACGATCTGGCAAAGGGGCGGGAGGGCGAGCTTTCCGTGCTCACCGTGTCGCAGGATCTGGACGGGGCGGACAAGGTCGCCGCCTTTTTCGATCAGCGCGAATTCGCAATGTTGCGCCCCTGGCTCGATCCGCAGAACGCACTTGGTTTCGCGTATGGCACGGGGGTGTTGCCGACCACCGTGTATTACGGCAGCGACGGGCGCGAAATCTGGCGCGTGGTCGGCGGGTATGACTGGTCAGGCGAGGACGCGGCGCAATTGTTCGATTGAACCGGCGGCACGGGGCGCGGCGATTTCCGCGCACGGGTGTAAGCCAAGCGAATCAGTAGCGCCGGATAGAGATGCAAACGATGGTGGGCGGTGAGGGGCTCGAACCCCCGACCCTCTCGGTGTAAACGAGATGCTCTACCAGCTGAGCTAACCGCCCGATCCGTCGGAGCGCGCGGATTTAACGGGTTTTACCTTGCGGTCAAGCGGAACTTCGCGGCCTTAGCCCCGGCCCCCTGCCGCCCCCCGCATTCGCAACGCAGCTTTGCGGAAAGACGCGAAACGCGCTAGCCACGGGGCATGAACGACGCCCCGCACAGGATCGATGCCGCCCGGGTCGGGCATTTTCGCTTCTACGATCTCGTCATGGCGGCCTTTGTCATGATCGTGCTGCTGTCCAATGTCATCGGCGCATCGAAGCTTAGCTACATCCCCCCGCCCGGCGGCACGCAATGGGTGTTCGGCGCGGGCGTTCTCTTCTTTCCGGTCAGTTACATCATCGGTGACGTCCTGACCGAGGTATACGGCTATGCCCGGGCGCGGCGGGTCATCTGGACCGGGTTTGCCGCGCTTTTGTTCATGGCATTCATGGCATGGGCGGTCGTCTCCCTTCCGCCCGCCGACGGGTGGGAGGGGCAGGACGCCTACGAATTCGTGTTCGGCAATACCTGGCGTATCGTGGCCGCCTCCATCGCGGCGTTCTGGGTCGGGGAATTCGCCAATTCCTACGTGCTGGCGAAGATGAAAAGCCGCATGGAGGGGCGTCATCTTTGGATGCGGATCATCGGATCGACCATCGTGGGGCAGGGCCTCGATAGCCTGATCTTCTATCCGGTCGCATTTCTGGGCGTGCCCGGCTTTCCGCCGGAGCTCGTCGCGCAGGCGGTCGTGTCGCAATGGGCAATCAAGACCGGGTGGGAGGCGGCGCTGACCCCTGTGACCTATCGCGTGATCGGCGCACTCAAACATGCAGAAGCGATCGACGTGTATGATGAAACGACCAATTTCTCACCCTTTGCGAAGGGCGGCTAATTCTACGCGGCGTAGGGTTCAATCGGCGGCGGCGCGCGGCTCGTCGTTTGTCGCGCCCCCTTGGTTTCGATCTCCACCCTGCTCGAACAGCGAACGAAGCTGCTCCACCGCCTTGCGCGCATCGACACCGAGGAGAAACGCAATCTCGTCGCGGTCGCTCTCCATCCCCGTGATGATTTCATGGTCCGGCCCGACAAAGGCCATGTGCCATTCCCCGAACATGCGCGTATCGATCGGACTGAAATCGACGAGATTGACGTCGACATGGCGCAGGTCGCGGCAGATGCTTTCGAACAGGCTCTCCACGCTGGCCGCCGGTCCTTCGAGGACCTGCACGAATTTGGAACCGTCGAACAACAGGCCGCCGCTCACGCCGGTTTGCCGGTTGCGTGCGCAGGATGCGCCGACGATGTCGCGCACCATGGTTTCGCCGGGCCGGTCGCCGGGCGCGGCCGTGCTGGTATAGAGAAGCCGGTACAGCATGTCGGATGACGGCGGGTTCATGCAGCGGTCCTGCCCTCGTCCGTACGCAGCAGGTCGACGAAGGCATCGCAATCGAGCGGGTGGCAGATGAGGTAGCCTTGCAGGCAGTCGCATCCCTGCGCGGTCATGAAATCACGCTGCGCACGCGTCTCGATCCCTTCGGCCGTCACGCTCATCTCGAGACTGCTTCCCAGCTGTATCAGCGATTTGACGATCGACATGCTTTGCACATCGTCGGGAAGGCTTTGAATGAACGACTGGTCGATCTTTATCCGGTCGATCGGAAAACGGTGCAGATAGCTCAGCGAGGAATAGCCGCAGCCGAAATCGTCGAGAGCGATGCGCACGCCGATCGCGCTGATGCGGTTGAGAATGCGCATGGCGATCTCATGATTTTCAATGAGCGCGGTTTCGGTGATCTCAAGCTCCAGCCGCGAAGGGTCCAGCCCCGCATGCGCGAGCGCGCGCGCCACCGTCTGCGGCAGGCGGGGGTCGAGCAGCTGTACCGGCGACAGGTTCACCGACAGGGTGATATCGCTGTCCCACGCCATGGCGTCGCAGCATGCCCGATTGAGCACGCTTTCCCCGATGCGCGAGATCAGGCCCAGCTCCTCCGCAATGGGTATGAATTCGGACGGCGCCATCTCGCCGCGTTCCTCGCAATGCCAGCGAAGCAAGGCTTCGGCGCCGATGATGCGGCCCGTCGCGGCATGGGTGATCGGTTGATAGACCAGCGTGAACGAATCGCGAAGGCAGGCGCGCCGCAGGTCGGCGGCAATGGCGCGGCGGCGCTCCATCCGCTCACCCAGCTCCGCATCGAACAGGCTATGATTGCCGCGCCCCCCTTTCTTTACCGCGTAAAGCGCGATGTCGGCGCATTGTATCAGCCTGTCCGGATCATCGGCGTTTACCGGGGCAAGCGCGACGCCGATGCTGGCCCCCGTTTCGGCCACATTTCCGTCGATGACATAGGGGCGACGCAGCAGTTCTCCGATCCGGGCGGCCAAGGCGTCCGCATCCTCGGTATCATCGATACCGGGCGCGACCACGGCGAATTCGTCGCCGCCCACCCGCGCGATCAGATCGCCGGGGCGCACCGCCGCGCCGATCCGTTCGGCCACCCGGCGCAGAACCTCGTCCCCGGTCCGGTGGCCCAGCGTATCGTTGACGGGTTTGAACCTGTCGAGATCGATCAGGATCAGCGCAAAGCTCGCCTTCCCCGCCCGGGCCATCCGGCAATGTTTCGCAACGGCATTGCCGAAACCCCGTCGATTGACGATCTTCGTGAGGTCGTCATGAAGGGCGAGGTGATGCAGGTCCGCACGGGCAAGCTGTCCCTGACGTTCCACGAAATGCGCCGATATGCCGATCACCATGATGAGAAGCGCGGCCAGCGCGATGACCACGGCCATCACCGCGAATGGTTCGCCCACGACACCGGTGGCCCCGCCAACGGCCGGCGTCACGACGAAGCCCGCCATTCCCACAAAATGCAGACCGAAAACCGCGACGGTCAGGAGCGCGACCGGCCGCAGCGCATGCGCCCGCGTCCCTTCTGTCTTGATCAGACGGATCGCCACGATGAACAGGAGGATCGAAATCCCGACTGAGAGCGCGATCCAGCCGGATAGCCACTCTACGTCCCCGCCCACGCGATAGGCCAACATGCCCACCGAATGCATGGCCGCCATGGACAGGCCCAAAATGGTCCCGCCAATCACGCACGCGATCCAGCGATTGCGATGCATCGCGACCAGCAGCCCGAGATACGCGCCCAGAATGGAGATCAGCGCGGATGCGATCGTCAATGTCGCATCGAAGGTGACGCGCGTGCCGGGATCGTATCCCAGCATGGCGATGAAATGGGTGGACCAGTACACCATGCCGCCCGTCGTCGCGGCGAGCAGTGCCCAGTAGAACCGCGCGGGCCCATGCTCTGTAAAGGTCCGGCGGCTCAACCGCACGAAAGTGAAGGAGCCGAGCACGCACATCGACAGGGCCAGGAAAACAAGCCACAGATTATGGCCCTGCATGAAACAGGCCGCGATGCGCATCATCCTGCTCCCACGCGTATGAATACCGAGATTATCGGCAAATCATGAGAGCAAAGCCGATAAGAACGGGTTAACCCCATCCTATGGCAGAGCGGCGCATGCACGGCGCACGACCGGGAATCGTCCCCACAGCTTTGACGCCAGCGCCCGTATCGCGGTAGGGCTTTGCAATAATGATGACGACCGGTTCCCTCTTCGCCATCCGCCGCGCCATCGTGGTGCTTGGGCTTTGCATGCTGTCCCTTGCGATGGCGGGCGGGTTGGCGCGCGCGCAATCGGGGGACGGGCCGCCCGTCTACGAACGCGATGCGATCAATGCCGGGCTTCCGGGGGAACCGCCGGGATATTACGATACGCCGCAGGCCACGATGGAAAGCTTCCACGATGCGGCGGAGCGGGAGGACTGGGCCGCTGCGGCCCATGCGCTCGACCTCGGTTTCCTCCCGCCGGAGCAGCAGGCGAGCGCCGGCCCCCGCCTCGCGCGGCAATTGCACGCCGTGCTCGGCCGGGCGATGACGCTCGACTGGGATGCGTTGCCCGACCGTCCCGATGCGCTCGACGATACGAGTTCGAGCAAGAACCCCATGGCGGGCGTGCCGCGCCGCGACATCCGGCTCGGCCGGATCGACATGCCGACGCGCGCCGTCACCGCGCGCATCGCCCGTTACCAGGCCGGTGATGGCGATCCGCGCTGGCTGATCGCGGGACAGACGGTGCAGAACCTGCCGCAGCTTTATGAACGATACGGCCCCACCGCGTTCGAACAGGCCCTGCCGCAGATGTTGCGCCAGCCTGCGTTCTGGACCCTGCTGTGGTGGGAGGTGATCGCCTTGCCATTCGTCATCGCCGTCGCGTTCCTTGCCGCTGCGCTGACGTGGCGGGCGCTGCGTACGCTGTCCGATCGATATGGCGACATGTGGATCGTCGGCGTGCTCGACGCGGTGCGAACGCCGGTCGCCCTGTTTGCATTTGCCGGAACGTTCGCGGTGATGCGGCAATTGTTCTTCACCTTTTCGGGGCCGATCGCCGCCATTCTCGACCCGGTGCAGATTCTTGCCATCGTGCTTGCCATCGCGGCGATCTTCCTCGCCGTGATCGAAGGCATTCTCGATACCGTCGCGCAGAACCAGATCGACGACATCAGCGAGCCGGAAGCCGAGCGCGACCGCAATTACTACACCACACTGTCCGCGGTGCGGCGGATCGTGATCGTCATCCTGCTGCTCGTCGCGATCGGCGTCGTCCTCATGCAGACGAACCTTACCGAAACACTCGGCTTTTCGCTTGTCGCATCGGCCGGTTTCCTGACGCTGATCCTCGCCTTTGCCGCGCGCACCATGCTCGGCGACGTGATGGCCTCGCTTCAGATCGCCTTTTCAAAGACGGCGCGCATCGGCGACGCGGTGAAATACGACGGCAACTGGTCCTATGTCGAAAAGATCGGCTTCACCCATCTGCGCCTGCGCACCTGGGACGAGCGGCGCGTGCTTGTCCCCGTGGGCCAGTTCGTGCAATCCAGCTTCGAAAACTGGACCAAGACCGATCCTTCCTTGATGGAGGTGGCGCGGCTCCATCTCGACCACCGCGCCGATATTGCGAAGCTGCGCGAGGAATTCGCGAATTTCGTCGAGAATGACGATGACGCCATCTCTCCCGAAGAGGCGAAAATGCAGGTCGTCGACCATACGGACCGCGCCATGGTGGTGCGCATGATCGTGCGCGCGACCGACCCGTCGACCGGGTGGGACATGCTGTGCCGCCTGCGCGAACACATGTTGCACGCGGCGGCGCAGATGGACGCCGCGGCCGGCGCAGAGCCCGCGTCCGCCTTCCTCCCCCGCGACCGCGAGGTGCGGATGGATGAAAGCGGCGACGCATCGTGATGAGCGACGCGCCGCGCATCATCGGCCCCGCCCCCACGGCGCGCGAGATGGAGGCGATGGCCCGCCGCGCGCTCGCCATCCTTCCCCCCGCATTTGCCGCCCATTGCGAGGGAATCGTCCTCAGCGTCGAGGATTTCGCCGATCGCGAAACACTCGAAAGCGTCGGTCTTGACGAACCGTTCGAGCTGACCGGTATCTACGAGGGCATCCCCCTGTCCGACAAGAGCATCGAGCATTCCGGCACGATGCCCGACCGCGTCCGTCTCTTTCGCCGGCCCATCCTTGACGAATGGGCGGAACGGGGGGACGAAACGCTCGAACATCTGGTCGCGCATGTGGTGATCCACGAAATCGGCCATCACTTCGGCCTGTCGGACGACGACATGCACGCGCTGGAAGACGCGGCCGATCCGGACATGGCGGGGCAATAGCGCGGCTTGCCTTTCGGCGCGGGGCGGGCATTATCGCGGGCATGAAACGCCATGCCCTGTCGCTCGCCCTGCTCGCCACCCTCGCCGCGCCCGCATTCGCCGCGCCGGACGGCGACACCCGCCCCACCCCCGGCGCCATCGCCGATGCCGCACCCGATGCCGAGTGGCGCCGCATCGCGGACGACGATCTGCTCGTGATGACGCTCGCCCCCGATGCGCAGGGGGCCGAACGCCGGATCGTGATGCAATTGCTCCCCGAACCGTTTTCGCAAGGCTGGGTCGGCAATATTCGCCTGCTCGCGCGCGATCACTGGTGGGACGGGACGAGCGTCTATCGCGTCGTCGACAACTGGGTCACGCAATGGGGTGATGGGGAGGACGAGCGCGCCGATCCCAAGCCATTGCCCACCGGGATCGTCACCGTGCCGGAACGCAACTATGTCGTCGCGGCGGATAGCGAAGCCTATCGCACGGTCGCACAAACGCTGCGTTCGCAGGCGATCCGGCGCGCGCAGTCTGCCGCAGCGCCGATGCGCAACGGCGCGCCGCCGCCGGTCGCCATGGAACCGCGCCCGGGAACGCGCGATTACGGCGCCGATCCCTATGCCCCGGCGACAGGGTTCTATCGCGGCTGGCCCGTGGCGATGAACGACGCGGCGGCCTGGCCCACCCATTGCTACGGCATGATCGGGGTCGCCCGCGATCTTACGCCGGACACCGGCACGGGGGCGGAGCTTTACACGGTCATCGGCCACGCCCCGCGTCAGCTCGACCGCAATATCGCGCTTGTCGGGCGGGTCCTGGATGGGATGGAGCATCTTTCGACCCTGCCGCGCGGCAAGGGGTCGGGGGGCGTTTATGCAGACCAGGCGCGCCACACGCCCATCGTTTCCGTCCGGCTGGCGAGCGAATTGCCGCAGGGCGAGCGGCCCGCCTTCGAATATCTCGACACCGATGGCGAGAGTTTCGCACGCTATCTCCACGTGCGGGCCAATCGCGATGACAGCTTTTATCATGAAGGCGCGGGCGGGATCGACGTGTGCAACGTGCAGGTACCGATCCGCCCGGTGGATTAGGGGGTCACACCCGTTCGGCCTGCGCGACGGCGTCGCTGGCGCGCAATGCGCTGACGATGCGGGTGAGATGGGCGAGATCACGCACCTCGATATCCACCTCGTAATTGCCGAAAAGCTCGTCGCGCGATTGGAGCGAGAGATTGGCGATATTGGCGTGGTGCGCGCTGAACAATCCGGTCATTTCGGAAAGCGTGCCCATGCGGTTGTAGAGCATCACCTTCAACCTCCCGGTCGCGCCATCGGTGGTGGGATCCCATTGCAGGTCGATCCATTGTTCCGATGTATTCTTCGCAAGGTCGAGACAGTCGATCGCATGGACGCATACCGTTTTCCCCGCGCGAAGGCCCACGATCCTGTCCCCCGGCACCGGGTGACAGCAGGTGGACAATTCGAATGCCGTGCCCTTCTTCAACCCGCGCACCCGCACCGCGCGTTCCGGGGAATGCCAGAAACTGTCGTCGGGCAGGTCCGCCGCGCTGCCGGGAACGAGCGCCTCCATCAGCTCCTTTTCGCTTAACCGCGCTTCGCCGATGGCGAGCAGCATCGCCGCCTCATCCGCCATGTCGAGCCGTTTGAGCGCGGCATTGCGCGCCTTCGTCCCGATCTTCTGCGGAAGGCGGGCAACGACCGAATCGTAGATTTCGCCGCCGATGCGGACCATTTCGTCGCGCTCCTTCATCCGCACCGAACGGCGGATCGCGGCGCGCGCCTTGCCGGTGACGACAAAGCTTAGCCAATGGAGCTGCGGCTCGGTATCGTTACCCTTGATGATCTCGACGATGTCGCCGTTCGACAGCGGCGTGCGTAGCGGCATGTGGCGCCCGTTGATCTTCGCACCCACCGCCGTTCCGCCAAGATCGGTATGCACGGCAAAGGCGAAATCCACCGGCGTCGCCCCCTTGGGCAGCTGATACAGCGCACCCTTGGGTGTAAAGGCGAAGATGCGATCCTGATACATCGCCAGCTTCGCATGTTCGAGCAGCTCTTCCGCATCCTGCGCCGTGTCGAGAATTTCGATCAAGTCGCGCAGCCAGCCGACCTGCCCGTCGGGCGTCGCCCCGCCCTGTTTATACGCCCAGTGTGCGGCGAGGCCGAATTCATTGGTGCGGTGCATTTCGCCGGTGCGGATCTGCACCTCCATCCGCATCGAATTCTCAAACACCAGCGCGGTATGCAGCGAACGATAGCCGTTCGATTTCGGTGTCGAGATATAATCCTTGAACCGCCCCGGAATCATCGACCAAGTCCGGTGCAGCACGCCCAAAGCGCGGTAACAATCCTCCGCCGTGTCGGTAATGACGCGAAACGCCATGATGTCGGTGATCTGTTCGAAACTCACATGGCGCTCGGCCATCTTCTTCCAGATGGAATAGGGGTGCTTTTCCCGGCCCGACACCTCGACATTGAGCCCGGCCTCGGACAGCGTCTGCTTGATCGCCCAGGCGATGTCGTCGACCTGCCCGCCTTCCTGGCTGCGGATCTGTGCGAGGCGGCCGGTGATCGTGCCATAGGCTTCGGGCTCGAGCTGTTCGAAGGCGAGGAGCTGCATCTCGCGCATGTATTCGTACATGCCGACCCGCTCCGCCAATGGCGCGTATATATCCATCGTCTCGCGCGCGATGCGGCGGCGTTTCTCCGGTTTGGAGATGAAGTGCAGCGTGCGCATGTTGTGCAACCGGTCAGCCAGCTTCACCAGCAGCACGCGCAGATCCTCGCTCATCGCGAGGAGGAACTTGCGCAGGTTTTCGGCCGCACGCTCGTTCTCGGCCATCTGCTCGATCTTGGACAGCTTCGTGACGCCATCGACCAGCCGCGCGACATCGGCGCCAAAATTACGCTCGATATCGTCGATCGTCGCCAGCGTATCCTCCACCGTGTCGTGGAGCAGAGCGGTCACGATCGTTTCCTGATCGAGCTTGAGGTCGGTCATCAGGCCCGCGACCTCGACCGGGTGGCTGAAATACGGGTCGCCCGATGCGCGTTTCTGCGTGCCGTGTTTCTGCACGGTATAGACATAGGCGCGGTTGAGCATCGCCTCGTCCGCATCGGGATCGTAGGATTTTACACGTTCGACAAGTTCATATTGGCGCAGCATCGGAAATAGGATGTGCGGATTATTCAGCGCATTGCAATCGCATTCGCCAACTATTTACCGCCCATGTCCCCGTGCCGCCCGGCGATGCCCTAAACCGCGATCTCGCGCCATTCGCCGGGTGCGATCCCGTCCAGCGTCCAATCCCCCACCCGCCAACGCACCAGCCGCAGCGTCGGATGCCCCACCGCCGCCGTCATGCGCCGCACCTGGCGATTGCGCCCCTCGGTAATGGTAAGCGCGATCCAGCGGTCGGGCACCGTCTTGCGAAAGCGTACGGGGGGCACACGCTCCCATATCGCGGGCGGGTCCATGGGTTCGGCGCGGGCGGGCCGGGTCGTGCCGTCCTTCAACGCCACCCCGCGGCGCAGGCGTTCGAGCGCGGCATCGTCCGGCTCGCCCTCCACCTGCGCCCAATAGGTCTTGGGCAATTTGTGCCGTGGTTCCGCGATGCGCGATTGCAGGCGCCCATCGTCGGTGAGGAGCAACAGCCCCTCGCTATCCTTGTCGAGCCGCCCGGCGGGGTAAACGCCCGGCACATCGACAAAGGACGCAAGCGTGTCGCGCGCATCGCCCCCCGCCCCGCCGCTGAACTGCGATTGCACGCCGAACGGCTTGTTGAGCAGGATCAGCCGCGCCACCCTCCGCTCAATTCCACGCCGCGAGCGGGGGCAGGCTCATCAATATGGCGTCGATATTTCCCCCGGTCTTCAGCCCGAACAGCGTACCCCTGTCGTGCACCAGGTTGAACTCGGCATAACGCCCCCGCCATTCGAGCATGCGGGCATAGTCCGCGTCATCCCATTCCTGATGCATGCGGCGGCGCACGATGTCGGGGAAGGAGGCCAGGAACGCCTCCCCCACGTCGCGGGTGAAGGCGAAATTATCGGCGAATTGCGCTTCGTCCGCGCATTCCAGGTGGTCGTAGAATATGCCGCCGACGCCCCGATGCACGCCCCGGTGGGGGATGAAGAAATAATCGTCCGCCCATTTCTTGAACCGGGGATAATACGCATCGTCGTGCCCCTCGCATGCCTTGCGGAATGCGTCGTGAAATTGGGCGGTGTCTTCCTCGTACGGGATCGGGGGGTTGAGATCGCCGCCGCCGCCGAACCATGCCGCCTGCGTCGTGAGGAAGCGGGTGTTCATGTGGACGGCGGGCACATGCGGGTTCGCCATGTGCGCGACGAGGCTGATGCCGGTGGCGGTGAATTGCGGATGCTCGGCGCTGGCGCCGTTGATGGTGGCGGCGAATTCCGGCTTGAACTTGCCATGCACGGTGGAGACGTTGACGCCGACCTTTTCGAAGATCTTCCCCTTCATCAATCCGCGCGTGCCGCCGCCCCCGTCGGCCTCCCCCTCGTCCGGTTCGCGGTTCCAGGGGGTGTATTCGAAGGCGGCATCGCTGCCGGCCTCACGCTCGATCGCCTCGAAACTTTTGCATATGCGGGTTCGCAGTCGTTCGAACCACGCCTTCGCGGCGGCGGTTTCGGCGGTCCAGTCGGTTTTCGTTTCGGTCATGGCCCGCGCTTGCCAAACCGGCGCGGCTGCGGCAATAGACTTCGCATGGTTCCCCTTTCGTTCGTAGATCAGGAATGGCGCATCGTCGATGGCCGCGCGCTTTACTGGGAGCGCGAGAATGCGTTGCTGGTCGCGGACCTGCATCTTGAAAAGGCGAGCTTTTACGCACGCACCGGACAGATGCTGCCCCCTTACGACAGCCGGGAGACGCTCGAACGGGTTGCCGCCGCGATCCGGGACACGGGCGCACGGCGGGTGTTCACGCTGGGCGACAATTTCCACGATGCGGGCGGGCCGGGCCGGCTGGAGCCGCATGCGCGCGGCATGCTCGACGCGCTGACGCGGGCGGTGGACTGGGTCTGGGTGACCGGCAATCACGATTCGAAGGATTACCTAGCGCCCGCGCATCGCCGTCACCGGGAGGCCGACGCCCCCGGCGGTACGCAGGTCGGGGAACTGGAAACCGGCGGCATCGTGCTGCGCCATCAGGCGAAGGCTGGCGAAACCCGGCCCGAATTGTCCGGCCATTTCCACCCCCGGTTGCAGATCATGGTGAAGGGGCGCCGCATCGTGCGGCCCTGTGCCGTGATCGGCGACGGTGCGAATGACGGTGACGAAAGCGGTGTGGGCGCGGGGGCGCGCATGATCCTTCCCGCGTTCGGTACGCTGACGGCAGGGATGGACGCGGGCGATGCGGCGATCGTCGATGCCATGCAACCGGCGCGATGCATCACGGCGATGGTACCGGCGGCGGGCCGGCTGTTGCGGTTTCCCTTATGGCGGGCGGCGTGACCGCGCCCTTGCGAAACGTGGCTTCGCTCCCCATCTTGAATGTTGGTGAAGGAACCTTCGGGCCGGTTGGTGCGTAAGCGAGTTCACAAAGGCGCGGTTCTGCGATAAGAGCGCGCCTGAAAGCGGTCTTTCGCGATTCTGCGAAGGCTGCCCGTTTTTTGTAATCAGCCATCTCAGGAGAAGGCCCCATAGCACGTCCCCCTCGCCGATCATTGCAACCGCCGGTCAAGAGCGGCCCGCGATACAACAACATGATTCAGTCCGACAAGGTTCGGGTCATCGACGACGAGGGCGAAAACCTGGGGGTCATGTACACGCGCGAAGCGATCGAGCGCGCGGCCGAGACGGGGCTGGACCTTGTTGAGGTCTCTCCGAACGCAGACCCGCCGGTTTGCAAGTTCCTCGATGTCGGCAAGTTCCGGTACGAGGCGCAGAAAAAAGCCAATGCGCAGCGCAAGACGCAGAAGACGCAGGAGCTCAAAGAAATCAAGATGCGCCCCAACATCGACGATCATGATTACGATGTGAAGATGCGCAACGTGAACAAGTTCCTGGAAAACGGGGACAAGGTGAAGCTGACGCTGCGTTTCCGCGGGCGCGAAATGGCGCACCAGGAACTCGGCATGGACCTGTTGAAGCGGGTGCAGGACGACGTTCGCGAAATCGCCAAGGTCGAGGCGTTCCCCCGCCTCGAAGGGCGACAGATGTTGATGGTGCTGGCGCCGAAATAAGGCCCGCGCGATTGCCACGATTACCATGCCGTCCGGAGATGATCCGGGCGGCATTTTTCGTGGCCGCCATGCGCCGCCGGGCGGCGAGCCATCCTCCTTTTTGGATATTTGCGGCGCGATCTTCGTTGATGGATCAACCCACCTGCAATCGAGAACCCGCCGGCGCCGCGCCATTGGCTTCGATTGCGAAAACAGGTTACGAATGAAACCTGACAAGACAGAGGATCCGCAAAAGCCATGACCGACACCTCCCGCCCCGATCAGCCTACCCCGCGTCGCAAGCCGAAACCCGCACTGGAATCCATTGGCGGGCGCAAGATCGCGCCGAGCACCGCGATGATGGGCTATGGCTTCGATCCTGTCCTGTCCGAAGGCGCGCTCAAACCGCCGATCTTCCTCACCTCCACCTTCGCGTTCGAAAGCGCGGCGGCGGGCAAGCGCCATTTCGAAGGGCTGACCGGGCAACGCGAAGGCGGGGCCGAGGGGCTGGTCTATTCCCGCTTCAATGGCCCGAATCAGGAAATTCTCGAGGACCGGCTGGCCATCTGGGACGGGGCGGAGGAAAGCCTCGTCTTTTCCTCCGGCATGTCGGCGATCGCGACGCTGCTGCTCGCCAATTGCAGGGCGGGCGATGTCATCCTGCATTCCGGTCCGCTCTATGCCGCGACCGAGGGGTTCATTTCCAAGATCATGGCCCGTTACGGCGTCGATTACGTCGATTTCGCCGCCGGCGCGAGCCGCGAGGACATGGCCAGCGCGATCGACGAGGCAAAGGAGAAGGCCAGCGCAAAGGGCGGCAAGCTCGCCATGATCTACCTCGAAAGCCCGGCCAACCCGACCAATGCGCTGGTGGACATAGAGGCGATCGCCGCGCTGCGCGACGAGGCGTTTGCAGGCGGTGAAGATGCGCCGCCGATCGCAATCGACAACACTTTTCTTGGCCCCTTGTGGCAACGTCCGCTCGACCATGGGGCCGACATCGTCATCTATTCGCTGACCAAATATGTGGGCGGGCATTCCGATCTTGTGGCGGGCGGGTTGTCCGGTGCGAAGACATGGATCGATCCGGTTCGTGCGCTGCGCAATACGATGGGCACGATCTGCGATCCGAACACGGCGTGGATGTTGCTGCGCAGCCTGGAAACGGTGGAACTGCGCATGACGCGGGCGGGCGAAAACGCGGCGAAGGTCTGTGCCTTTCTCGCCGACCATCCGAAGGTGGACCGGCTGGGCTATCTCGGCATGATTTCCGATGCGTCGCAAAAGGACATCTACGACCGCCATTGCCTCGGCAGCGGGTCGACCTTTTCGGTGTTCGTGAAGGGGGGTGAGGCCGAAAGCTTCGCCTTTCTCGACGCGCTGAAGATCGCGAAGCTCGCCGTCAGTCTTGGCGGGACGGAAACGCTGGCAAGCCATCCCGCCGCGATGACGCACATCTCCGTCCCGCAGGAGCGCAAGGACCGGCTCGGCATCACGGACAATCTCGTGCGCGTGTCCATCGGGATCGAGGATGCAGACGACCTCATCGCCGATTTCGATCAGGCTTTGTCGAAGGCATGACCATGGTCGAAGGGATGACCATGCCGGGGCTGCTCTTCGTTCATGGCGCGGCGGGCGATGCGCGGGTCTGGAATCCGGTGATCGCCGCTCTCCCCGACGGGTGGGAGGCCGAGGCGATCACGCTCACCTATTTCGGCGATACCGCCTGGCCGGACGACGGCGCCGGGTTCGGTACCGCCATGCACGCCCGGGACATTTGCGAGCATGCCGCACGCCTTGGCGGCGATGTACGCCTCGTGTGCTGGTCCTACGCCGTGCATGCGGGGTTGGAGGCGCTGCGCGAGCGGCCGGACCTGTTTGCCGGCGCCTTTTTCTACGAGGCGGGGTTGCCGCACTACCTGTCCGATGCAGAGGAAATCGAACGTTTCACACGCGATTTCAAATCGTGTTTCGGCCCGGTCGGCGCCGCGTTGAAGAAAGACGGGCCGGTGGCGGCGGTACGTGCGTTGATCGGTCCCGCGTTCGAACGCATGACGCCCGAGCGTCGCGCCATCTACGAATCCAATTCAGCGATGATGCCACTGCTCATGGGTGGGGGGCAGGCGCCGGCGCAAATCGGACCGGGCGAACTCGCGCAAATCGAAACGCCCTGCCGCGTCGCAATGGGGGCCGATACGCGCCTAGCCTTCGCATTGCCCAGCCGCGCGCTGGCAAAAGGCTTGCCCGATTGCGACCTGATCGAGGTTCCGGACGCACAGCATTTCCTGCCCGAAACCGACCCTGGGCGGTTTGCCGGATTGGTCGAGGAATGGGCCGGATCGGTGACGGAGCGCACCCTGCCCTAGGGCTTTGGCGCGCCCTCGCCCACGATCCGGTCCGCCATGGTGCGCACGTCGACCCGCGCCTTCAACCTCGCGGCGAGGAGCGCGGTCCCGCTGATCTTGCGCTGCACGAAGAGCACGTCGGCGGGCGGCAGGTGCCAGCTTGCCCGGTCCTGCGCGATCGCCATGCCTTCCTCACGCAGGATCGATACAAAGGCACGGTCGCCAAAATCGAACGGACCGGGCTTGTGCATTTCGGCGACGATCACGTCGATCATATGGTCGACACGCGCCCGGTGCCGCGTCGCGACGGCGGGCGCCATGAAACCGGCGGCGATGGCAGCGGCGCGGATGCGATCCCGGTCCTGCGCCAATCCTGCGCGCAGCAGTTCGCGATAACCCTCGACCACCGCAGCGCTCACCCCCCGCGCCGCACCGAAATCGAGGAGGACGATCCGCCCCGTTTCGGGCTGGTAGCGATAGTTGGCGAAATTCGGATCGGTCTGCATCTGCCGGAACTCGAACAATTCGCGCAGCACGATACCGATCAGGATCCGCATCGCCCGGTCCCGCCGTTCCTGGCTTTCGCGTTCCAGCGTTTCAATGGGCTGCCCCTCGACGAAACCCATCGCGAGGATGTTTCGCGTCGTGAGATCGGGGTCGAGCGTGGGGACCACCACATCCTCGTCATCGGCAAGCAGCGCGCCGAACCGCGCCATCTGCTCCCCTTCACGCAAATAATCGGCCTCCTCCGCCAATTGCGCCTTCGCGGCGGCGAGCAAGGGTGCGATGTCGAGTTCGCGCGGAAGTAGGTTCGATATGCGCAACAAGGTCGCGACATTATCGACATCGGCATCGATGCTTTCGCGTACGCCGGGATATTGCACCTTGATCGCGAGTTCGCGCCCGTCGCGCGTGGTCGCGCGGTGCACCTGCCCGATGGAGGCGGCGGCCATCGGGCGCGGTTCGAACCGGCGGAAATGGCGGCGCCAGTCTTCGCCCCATTCGCAGGCCAGCACGCGCTGCATCTGCGCCGGGGGCATATGGTGCGCATTTTCGCGCAGGCGGGCCATGATCTCGGCCAGTTCGGGCGGCAACATGTCGCCCGCATCCATCGAGATCATCTGCCCCAGCTTCATCGCCGCCCCGCGCAGGTTCGACAACCGGTCGGCCAGCCGCGACACATTGCCGGGTGTCAGCAGCATGTCGCGCATGCGCGGTCGCTCGCCCCCGGCGATGCGGCGTGCGCCTTCGGCCATCATGCCGCCCGCAACACCGGTCGCCAGCCGCCCGAACTGTCCCAGCCGCGAAAGTCGCCCGCTGGGCACGGTGCGGTGGCGATCGCCACCGTTCCCGCTCATCGCGCCCTCACACCGCCGGCAGACGGTCGAGATATTTGTCCAGCGTCAACGGATAGTCGCGCACCCGCACCCCGGTCGCGTTATAGGCGGCATTGGCAATCGCCGCCCCCACCCCGCAAATGCCGAGTTCGCCGACGCCCTTCGCCTTCGGCGGCGAGATGATCGGATCGAGCGTGTCGAGGAAAACCACTTCCTGCGGCGGGATGTCGGCATGGACCGGCACCTCGTACTGGGCAAGGTCGTGATTGGCGAAAAAGCCGAAGCGTTTGTCCACCACCAGATGCTCGGTCAGCGCGGCGCCAGCGGCCATGACCATGCCGCCGATCACCTGGCTGCGCGCCGAAAGCGGGTTGAGAATACGGCCCGCATCGCACACGGCGAGCATTCGGCGGATGCGGATTTCGCCGGTGAATACATCGACATCCACCTCGACAAAATGGCTCGCATAGGTGCCGACGTCGTAATCCTGCTTGAACTTGCCGAAGGTCATCTCGCCATCGACGGACATCGCGCCTGCCTCGCGAAGCGCGCTGCTGCGCCCGCCGCCGCTGATCCGGCCGTCGGCGAATTCGGCCCGCGCCGCGTCATAGCCGAGCTTTTGCGCAATCGCCTCGCGCAGGTTGACGCACGCGGCGTAGACGCCGGCGGTCGCACTCGCCGCGCCCCATTGCCCGCCGGAACCCGCCGACACGGGAAAGCGCGAATCGCCAAGATGCACCGTTACGTCGTCGAGCGGCACACCCATGCATTCCGCCGCGGTCTGCGCGATGATGGTGTAGCTGCCGGTGCCGATGTCGGTCATGTCGGTGGCGACCGAAATGCGCCCGGCATCGTCGATCCCGACCCGCGCCGCCGATGTGCGCGCCGGCGCCGCGCGATAACCCGCCGCCACACCCATCCCGGTCAGATAACGGCCGTTGCGCCGCGATCCGGGACGCGCCGACCGTTTCGCCCATCCGAAACGCTCCGCCCCCTCGCGCAGACAACGGGTGAGGTGACGGTCCGAAATCTTCGTCTGCTCGCCGCCCGGGATACGGTCCTTCACATCATTCGCGATGCGCAGTTCGACAGGATCGATGTTCAGCTTTTCGGCAAGCTCGTCCATCGCCACCTCGAGCGCCATGTGCCCCGGCGTTTCGCCGGGCGCACGCATCGCATTGCCTTCGGGCAGGTCGAGCTGCGCGATATAGCATGCCGTCATCCGCCCCGCGCCTGCGTAAAGCTTCGGCGTCTGCAGCGTGCCGTCCTCCGGCCCTTCGCCGGTGATATTGCCGGACCAGCATTCATGCCCCATCGCCGCGATGCGCCCGTCGCGATCCGCGCCGATGCGCACACGCTGTATCGTGGCGTGGCGATGGGTGGTGTTGTTGAACATCAACGGGCGCTGCAACGCGAGCTTGACCGGGCGCTTCGCCGCCTTCGCGGCCAGCGCGGCCATCACAGCATCCGCGCGCACGAACAGCTTGCCGCCGAACCCGCCGCCGATGAATGGCGAATCGACGCGGATCTTGTCCGCATCCATGCGCAGGATGGAGGCCAGCGCCTGCCGCCCCCATTCGATCATCTGGTTCGATGTCCACACGGTCAGCGTATCGCCTTCCCATGCCGCGATGGTCGCGTGCGGCTCCATCATGGCATGCGCTTCGTCCGGGGTGGTGTAGGTTTCGTCGACCGTCACCGCTGAACCCGCAAACGCACCGTCGAAATCGCCGACCGACGAACGTGCCGGTTCGCCGCGCTCCATCGCGATCGGCGCGCCCGGCTTTGCGGCCTTGAGATCGAAGGCACCGTCCGCGCTTTCGTAACGCGTGCGGATGAGCCCGGCCGCGGCGCGGGCCTGCTCGAAGGTTTCGGCCACGACGCAGGCGATCGCCTGATGGTAATGCGAAATCTCGCGGCCGCCGAAAAGCGGGGCATAGTTCCATTCGCTGCTGCCGACCGGCTCGTGCTCGGTCGCGGCAACGATGGCGACGACCCCGGGCGCGGCGCGCGCCTCGGCGAGGTCCATCGACACGATGCGACCCTTTGCAATGGCCGAACCCACGATCCAGCCATAGGCCTGCCCCGCCACGACGTCGTGGCGTTCATAGGCATAGGGCGCGGTGCCCGTGACCTTTCGTGCGCCGTCGATCCGGGGCGTGGACTTGCCCACGATGCGGGCGCGGTCGAACAGATTGTCTCCTGCGGGGCTATCGAATTTCATGGTGTTCAGCTCCGCAATTGGGAAAGAACGCCGGCGAGCGTGCGTTCGGCCAGTTTGATCTTGAAACGATTGTCCTCGGTCGGGCGCGCATCGGCGAAGGCCGCGGCGATCACCGCGCCCGCCCCCTGCGGCAGGGCGGCATCGGCCGCCGCCATGCGCCACGGCCGCGGCGCGACCCCGCCGAATGCGACGCGCCCGGTGCCATCGGGGGCGATGACGGCCGCAACCGACACCAGCGCAAAGGCATAGGACGCACGGTCGCGCACTTTCTCGTAAAAGTGCCGGCCGGGCGGCGGCGGGGGAAGCACGACATGGGTGATGATCTCGCCCGGATCCAGCACGGTTTCGACATGCGGCGTATCGCCCCACAACCGGTGAAATTCGCCCAGCGGAATGGACCGCGCCCGCCCGTCGGGGCGCATCGTTTCCACAGTCGCGTCGAGAACGCGCATCGCCACGGCCATATCGCCGGGATAGGTCGCGATGCACGCATCCGACGTACCGATCACGCCCAGCTGCCGCGAATGTCCGTTGATCCCTGCGCACCCGCTGCCGGGATCGCGCTTGTTGCACGGCATGTTGGTGTCGTAGAAATAGGAACATCGCGTGCGTTGCAGCAGATTGCCGCCGGTCGTCGCCTTGTTGCGCAACTGCCCACTCGCGCCGGCCTGTATCGCGCGGGTCAGCACGGGATAATCGCGCCGCACCCGCGGATGCGCCGACAGCGCCGTATTGCTGACCAACGTGCCGATGCGCAGGCCGCCCTCTTCCGTGTCCTCGACCGCGTCGAGGCCGATGTCCTGCACATCGACGAGATGCACCGGCGTCTCGATCTCCAGCTTCATGAGGTCGAGCAGATTGGTCCCGCCCGCGATGAATTTCGCGCCGGGCCGGGCCGCGACGCTCGCGGCGGCGGCCGCCGGCGTTGCGGCGCGTTCGTAGGTAAAGCTTCGCATGATTTAGCCTTTCGCGACTTCGGCCATGGCATCGGCGATGTTGGCATAGGCGCCGCAGCGGCAGATATTCCCGCTCATCCGCTCGCGCATTTCCATGTTGGTCGGGCGGATCGCACCGGTAAGGTCGTCCGTCACATGGCTCGGAATGTCGCGGGCGATCTCGTTCAGCGTCGCAACGGCGGAGCAGATCTGCCCCGGCGTGCAATATCCGCATTGATAGCCGTCATGGCGAACGAAGGCATCCTGCATGGCGTGAAGATCGCCGGGCGTGCCCAACCCTTCGATCGTGGTGATCTCATCACCTTCGTGCATCACGGCGAGGCTGAGACAGCTGTTCACCCGTTCGCCGTTCACCATCACCGTGCACGCGCCGCACTGCCCGTGATCGCAGCCTTTCTTGCTTCCGGTGAGGTGCAGATGTTCGCGCAGCGTGTCGAGCAGGGTCGTGCGCGTGTCGACATCGACCTCGCGCCGCTTTCCATTCACCGTCATCGCAACCGCCATATGCGCCGGCGCGGGATGCGAAGGCCGGGACGTGCCCGCTCCCTGCGCCGCGACGGGCATTGTCCTTGCGATGGCGACCGACGCCACCCCGCCGGCAAGGACACCGCGTCGCGATGCGTTCAAAATTCCATTATCCGTCATGGGCGTCCCGTTTTACTGATGGAGGGGTGTAAATCGCTGTGCCGGAATGCCGCGATTGGCATAGCGTAGCGCCGCCGCCCCACCGTGGCAAATGCGCAGAACCCTCGCCGTGCCGGGTGCGAACCCACGCAACCGAAATGCGGTTCAACGCGGTGCGTCCGGTTGCCACTGACGCCGGTCCTCTGCCGCCTTCAACACGTCATAGGCGAGTTGCAGGCGGTGAAATTCCTTCGCCGCCTCGGGATCGCCCGGCTTCACGTCGGGATGCACACGCTTGGCGAGCAGGCGCCACGCTTTCTTGATCGCGGCGAAATCGGCGTCGGGATCGAGTTCGAGCACCTCCAGCGCGCGGAGTTCGTCGCCGCTGCGCGTGCCATCGCCCGACCCGGCCCAGCCATAATGCGCCGATTCGCGATAGCCCGCATTGTCGCGCTGTTCCCGCGCGGCACGCTTGGCCTTTTCCTCTTCGGAAAGCCCGGCGAAATAATCCCAGCCGCGATTGTATTCGGCGGCGTGCGGCTGACAGAAATACCAGCGTTCGGGGCTGTTGGGGGATTTGGGCGCGGGGCAATCGCCCGGCTCGTCGCAACCCACGCGGTCGCAAAGGCGCACGTTCTGCGCCTCCCGCCCGGCTTCATAGCCGCGCCATCGGGGAAAACCCCAGTCTACGGATCGTCGCGATCTGGCCATCATATCGCAATAGCCAGATCGCGAGAGAAAATCGACCCTGCTTTACTGCACCGTGACGGTGACGGCGCGGCGGTTCTGTGCCCAGGCCTGCTCGTTCGAGCCCATGGCGACCGGGCGCTCCTTGCCATAGCTCACCGTGGTGATGCGAGTGGCCGGAATGCCGAGGCTGACGAGATAATTGCGCGCGGCATTGGCGCGGCGTTCGCCAAGCGCGAGGTTATATTCGCGGGTACCGCGTTCGTCGGCATGCCCCTCGATCGTGATGCGCTTGTTGGGATATTGCATCAGCCATTGGGCCTGGCTGCGCAGCGTGGCCTGATCCGCGGAATCGATATTGAATTCGTCGGTGTCGAAGAACACGCGATCCGACGCGACCGAATTCACGAAATCCTGCTGGCTTCCGGGGGCGACGGTGTTCGCGTTCGCGTTGCCGGAGCTGGTACCGGGCGCGGGCGTCGTCGCCGGTTCGGGCGGCAATTCATCGGGCGTGGTCTTGCACGCGGCAAGCGCGAGCGTGCCGCACGCCAAAAGCGCGGCGCGGGAAAGATTCGGGCGGTTCATCAAGCGCATTGTCTTAGGCTCCTTCTGCTATGATCGGATTGGGGTCGGGTGTTGCCGGCCGATCGAATGGCGCCAGATGCGCCACCGTCATGCAACACCAACGCTGTTAAGGCAAAACCGGTCCCCACGACGGGTCGGACGCGTCCACCGGGGTGTCGAGCTGGCGCAGATTGTCACCGGTGAGATCGACCTGCCACAGTTCCGATTGGCCGCTGTTGCGGGTGGTGCGGAAGAACTGGATGATGCGGCCGTTGGGGCTCCACGTCGGCGCCTCGTCCTGCCACGCGTCGGTAAGGTGGCGCAGGTTGCCGCCGCCGGGGCTCATCGTGGCGATCCGGAAATTGCCGGTAATGTGCGTGAAGGCGATCTGGTCGCCGCGCGGGCTCCACTCCGGGGTCGCCGCGCGCCCGCCGAAAAAGCTGATCCGCCGCTGTCCGGTGCCGTCGGCATTCATGACATAGATCTGCTGACTGCCGGAACGGTCGCTTTCGAACACGATCTGGCGCCCGTCGGGGGAATAGGAACCGCCGATGTCGATCCCCGGCGTATCGGTGAGGCGCTGCGGCTGTCCGCCGGTGACCGGCACGCGGTAGATGTCGGTATTGCCCGACACCGCCATGGAATAGAGGATGTACCGCCCGTCGGGCGACCAGCGCGGTGCAAAGGTCGGGTTGCCGCTCTGCGTCACGAGCGTCTGCGATTTCGATGCGATGTCGTAGATGTAAATGCGCGGATTGCCGTCCTTGTACGACAGATACGCGATCTTCGAATAATCGGGCGAATAGCGCGGGGTGAGCGCGGTCGTGCTCCCGCTCGTGATGAAGCTGTGGTTGGCGCCGTCCGAATCCATGATTGCAAGCCGCTTCACCCGGTTATCCTTCGGACCCGTTTCGGCGATATAGGCGATGCGGCTGTCGAAGAACGGATCTTCGCCCGAAAGCCGCGAATAGACCATGTCGGCGCATTTGTGCGCAGCCCGGCGCCAGTCGGCGGGCGACACGACATAGCCTTCGCGCGCCAGCTCCTGTTGCAGTCCGATGTCGTACAGATAACATCCCAAGGTAAGCTGATTGTCCGCGCCCGCCTTCACGAACCCGTGAACCAGCATTTCGGCGCCCAGCGGCGACCACTTGCCATATTGCGGGGCCGTCGCCTCGCGAAAGGCGATGGTCGGCAGCGCGTCGGGGCCGACAGGACGGAACAGGCCATTGTTCTTGAGATCGGCGGTGATCACGCGGGCTAGTTCGCGACCCAGCGCCCCGGTCGTGCGCGGGGCGGCGGGCGTCGATACGTCCCGATCGGTCGCAAACGCCGGGATCGCGATGCCAAGATCCTGCCACTCGCTTTCATCCGAGACCGACCCGGTCAGCCCGCCGGCCGGTGCATCCTGTGCAAACACCGGCGCGGCGATCAGGGCAAGCGCCGCGCTGGCGGCGTAGAGGGCGGATTTCAGCATGCTTACAATCTCCGGTCGAAACGGAACGAATCCACGCGTTTCCACGTGTCGTAATATTCATCGGGCAGGTCGAAAGGCGCGGCGAGCTGCACCGCGCGAATGGCGAGTTCGGCGTGACGGTCCTTTTGCGCTTCGTTCGCGTCGGTCACGCCCGATTGCGACACGACGCGCGGCCGTCCGCGCACGCTGCCGTCGCGGTTCATTTCCCACGACAGCACCGTCACCAGCTTTTCCGCGTCGACGCCCTGCGGCGCGCTCCAATGCGGGCGCAGCTGGCGCGATATGGCGGAGGACAGCGCCGATGCGGTGAGCGGGCCGGCCTTTTGCGCGGGCTGTTGACGGTCCTGCCCGCTGCCGCCCGTCCCGGCGAGGAAATCGCTGCCGAGGCGGCTGCCGCGGGCGGGCGCGGGATCGCGCGGGGCCTCGCGCGCCGGGGCACGGGGTGCGGGCTTGGGCTGCGGCTTGGGCTGCGGCTTGGGCTCCGCCTTTGGTTGCGGCCTTGGTTCGGGCCTTGGCTGCGGGCGCGGTTCCGGGCGCGGCTGCGGCTGCGGCGGGGGTTGCTCGATCCTGGGCGGGAGCGGCGCTGGAAGCGGTTCCACCACCGATGGCGCGGGCGGGGTCGGATCGCCGAGTTGTTCCGCCACGGACCGCGCCGGATTGGCGGCCGGGTTCGGAGAAACGGACTCCAGCGCGATCTCTTCCGAAACGGTTACGGTGATCGGTTCGGGAATATCGACCGGGACGGGCGGAGGATCCTTGGCAAAAAGCAGCAGTCCGGCCAGCACGGCGCCGTGTGCTGCGATGGCGATGCCAAGGCCAGCCCTGTCCTCCCGACCAAAGCCAGAGGCCTCGCCATCGTCAAGAGGTGGAGTTGTCGGCGTCATCGTCGCCATGGGCTATGGGCTTTCCGATGAACCGTTGGTGACCAGCGAAATCTGACGGAAACCGGCGTTGTTGAGCGCACCCATCACCGCCACGACACGCCCGTAATCAAGCCCGCGATCCGCGCGCAGCACGACCGGGGGCGCCTCCCCGCCGCCGGGCAGGAACAGCGCGACACGTTCGGAAAAGGCGCCGGCGGGAATGCGCTCCTCGTCGATGAAAATGCGGCCCTGCTCGTCGAGCGAGACGGTAAGCGGTTCGTTGTCGCTGGGCAGGGCATCGGCCTGGCTGTCGGGAAGATTCACCGGCACCCCGGCGGCGAGCAACGGCGCCGCCACCATGAAGATGATGAGCAGCACCAGCATGACGTCGACCATCGGCGTCACGTTGATTTCGGCCATGGGCGTGCGCCCGCCGCGCCCGCGCCGGCCCCGCCCGCCCGACGGGGATGCGAGTTTCACGCCCATGTCACATGCTCTCCAGCTCGCGGCTGAGCGAGGCGTTGAACCGGTCGGCAAAGCGGTAGAGCCGCGTTTCGAACCCGTTCACGCGGAACGAGAAACGGTTGTAGGCAATGACCGCCGGGATCGCGGCGAAAAGCCCGATGGCGGTGGCGAACAAAGCCTCCGAAATGCCGGGCGCGACGACGGCAAGGCTGGTGCTGGCCTGGGCGCCGATCTGGAAAAAGCTGTTCATGATGCCCCACACCGTGCCGAACAGGCCGACGAACGGCGCGACCGACCCCACCGTGGCGAGGAAATTCAGCCGGGCGGCGAGCCTGTCGCTTTCCGCCGTGACCGCGCTGTCGAGCGTTGCGGAGAGCCGCTGACGCAGGCCATCCTTGTCCCGCACGCCGTCGCGCGTGGACCGCCGCCATTCGGCAAGCCCGGCGGCGGCGACCGTGCGCGATGGCACCGGCTTGTTGTCGCCCGTCACCATCGCCTCGACATCGTCGGCGCGCCAGAACGCCTTTTCGAACCGGCGGTTCTGCGCGTCGAGGCGTCCGATCTTGAGCAAAAAGGACACGATGATCGCCCACACCCAGATCGAGGCGAGGATCAGCCCCGCCATCACGATCTGCACCACGATATCGGCCTGGAGAAACAGTTCGAGCGGATCCAGCCGCGTCGGTGCGGCCGGCGCGGCGGCCACGGCGGCAAGGGTATTGAGCAACATTCAGCAGGCCTCTTTCGGGCTGTGGGAAGGGGTATCGAACGTTGTGAACGCCTCGATCCAGCCGCCGGGCTGTCTGCGCGGGCGGCCGTCCGGGGCGACGAAGCCGACCCGCACGGACATTTGCGAGAGCAGGTCCGCACCCCGCAACGCGCGTTGCGACAGGCGGCAGGAAGCGCGGGCGATCTTTTCGGCGCGCGTCTCGATCATGACGGTATCGCCAAGGCGGGCGGGCGCGGCATAGCGGATGGAAAGATCGCTCACCGCATAGGCACCCTCGCCCGCATCGAAGGCGGCGCGCTGATCGATGCCGAGCCGGTCGAGAAGGTCCGACCGCGCCCGCTCGAACCAGCGGAGATAGTTTGCGTGATAGACCACGCCGGAAAGGTCGGTATCCTCGAAAAAAACGCGCACGGCGTAATAATGCACGCCATCGTGCATGTTTCCGGTCGCAGGTTCGGGCAGGCGATGATCCATGGCCGCGGTCATAGCCGGGAGGCCATCGGGGCGACAAGAAACTTAATGACGCCCCGACGCGAATTTACCGTGTATCCGTTCAGTTTGCAGACAGCATAGGCCCCATGGCCCGCCCGCCGAGGAGGTGAACGTGAAGATGCGGCACGATCTGCCCGCCATCCTTGCCGATATTGTTGATGAGCCGGTAGCCCGCATCGACGAGATCGAGATCGCGCGCCACGGTGCCGACGGCGCGGACGAAACCCGCGATTTCCTCCGCGCTCGCGTTCGCGCTGAAATCGTCCCAGCTGACATAGCGACCCTTGGGAAGGACGAGCACATGCGTATCGGCGACCGGCGCGATGTCGTGAAAGGCGAACGCCCAGTCATCCTCATACACCTTCTCGCACGGCAGATCGCCGCGCAGGATTCTCGCGAAGATATTGTCATCGTCATAGGGTTGGTGGGGATCGACGGGGGTCATGCCTCGCTCCTTTGATGCGCTGCGCTGCGCGATGCCTTTTCCACGATGCCCGAAACGCCGTCGCGACGGTCCAACTCGGTCAGCGCATCGCCGATCGACAGGCCGCGCGCCGCCATCACGACCGACAAATGGAAGAGCACGTCCGCCGCCTCCCCGATCAGTTCCTCATCAGAACCGGCGAGCGCGGCGACAATCGTCTCGACCGCCTCCTCACCCAGCTTGCGCGCGGGAAGAGCCGGCGCATCGGCAAGCAGTTTGGCGACATAGCTGGAAGACGGGTCGGCACCCTTGCGCGCGTCGATCGTCGCGGCCAGCCGGTTCAACGTATGGGGATGGGTGATTTCGGACATGGCGGCAGGATTGGCGATTTGCCCGGCGGAATGCAAGCGGCCTGGACGTAAAGGGCGTCCACGTGCCCGACGCCCGCCTACCCCCGCGCCGGAAGGCCGGCGGCGCGCAGGGCGTCATGCGCCTCTGCGATCGAATGCTGCCCGAAATGGAAGATCGACGCGGCGAGCACGGCGCTCGCATGGCCTTTCGTCACACCCTCGACAAGATGGCCGAGCGTGCCGACACCCCCGCTCGCGATCACGGGAACGCCCACCGCATCGGCAATCGCGCGGGTAAGGTCGAGATCGTAGCCCCGCTTGGTCCCGTCGCCATCCATCGAGGTGACAAGCAATTCGCCCGCGCCCAGATCGGCGAGCCGCCGCGCATGGTCGATCGCGTCGATGCCCGTTGCTTTGCGACCGCCGTGGGTGAAGATTTCCCACCGCTTTTCCCCGAAATTATCACCGCGTTTATCCACAAGCCGCGCGTCCACGCTGGCGACGATGCACTGGCTGCCGAAACGTTCGGCGATCTCGCTCACGACTTCCGGCCGGGACACGGCGGCGGAATTGACCGCGACCTTGTCCGCACCGGCGAGCAACAAGGCGCGCGCATCCTCCGCCCCGCGCACGCCGCCCCCGACGGTGAGCGGCATGAAGCACACCTCCGCCGTGCGGCGCACCATGTCGATCAGCGTGCCGCGCCCCTCGTGGCTGGCCGAAATGTCGAGGAAACACAATTCGTCCGCCCCCGCCGCGTCATAGGCGCGCGCCTGTTCGACCGGATCGCCCGCATCGACCAGATCGACGAAATTCACCCCCTTCACCACGCGGCCATTCGCCACGTCGAGGCACGGGATGACGCGAACCCGGACGGTCATCCGCGCTCCTCGCTCCTGGCCGCGATCTGCAACGCGGCGGCAAGGTCGAGCCGCCCGTCATAGATCGCGCGGCCTGTGATGACCCCCTCGATCCCGACATCGGCATGGAGGGACAGCATGCGAATATCGTCGATCCCCTTCACCCCGCCGCTGGCGATGACGGGCAGGCTGCTGCTGCGCGCAAGCTCGACCGTCGCGTCGATGTTGCAACCGTTGAGCAGGCCGTCCCGCCCGATGTCGGTGAACAGGAGCGAGGCCACGCCCGCATCCTCGAACCTCCTAGCCATGTCGGCGATCGGCACGTCGGACACATCGGCCCATCCCGCCGTCGCCACCATCCCGTCACGTGCATCAACCGCGACGACGATGCCGCCGGGGTATTCGCGGGCCATGTCCTTCACGAAATCGGGATCGGTCAGTGCCGCCGTGCCGATGACGATGCGCGATACGCCGAGGTCGAACCACCCCTCCACCGCCGCGGGGGTGCGGATGCCGCCGCCAAGCTGCACATGGCCGGGAAAATCGGCGACGATGCTTTCCACCGCCTCGCGGTTGCGGGCCTCCCCTGCGAACGCGCCGTCGAGGTCGACGACATGCAGGTGCATGGCGCCAGCCTCGGCAAAGAGACGGGCCTGCGCGGCGGGGTCGTCGCCGTAAACGGTGGCGCGGTTCATGTCGCCCTCGGCAAGGCGGACGACCTGCCCACCCTTGAGGTCGATTGCGGGAAATACGATCATGGAAGGAGCGCGTAGCACCGTCTATGCGGGACGAAAAGCACCCTTGGGCACATGGGTGATGCGGCAGGCGAGATCCGCCTCCCCCGACGCCACCACAAAATGGTCGCCCGCATCGGCGATCCCTGTGGTGAACACGACATCGTCGATATACATCGCGTCGGACAGCGGCTGCGTGAGCGCGCCATTCGCCTCGATCAAAGGCTCGTGCTGCGTCGCGAGCGTGCGGGACGGATCATCGGGATCGAGCAGCGACCAGTAGGTGCGATAGGTGCCGACGATGCCCTTAGGCTCCACCCCGTGCCAGAGCGAGAGCCAGCCGCGCATGCCGGCGATTTCGGTGAGGATCGGCGGCGTCCCCCCGCCCATGCGCGCGGTCGCGATCGTCGCGGCATGGGGGCGGATGCCGGGCTTTTCATATGGTTTCCAATGCAGCGCGTCGGGGCTGCTGGACAGGTTGATCGACGGGCCGGCGCGCCATTCGCTTCCCGGCGGATAGGCGAAATAGAGATCGCCCAGCGGCCGCGTCTGTGCCCAGAACTTGCCATCGACGTGCCCTTCGAAGATCAGCATGTCCTTGTTCTGATGATCGAGGACGATCCCCTCCAGCGTCCAGTCCAGCGCGTTTTCGGAGGTATAGAGCGTGGTCGAATGCCGCTCCGGCGAAACGGAGCAGGTCGTCATGTAATAGCGCCCTTCCACGCACGAAATGCGCGCATCCTCCACGCCGTAGCATTGATAGTCGGCGGCAGGCCCAATGGCGCGGTCGTAATGGACGGCGACCACCTGCAACCCGTCCGCGGACAATTCCACCGGCAGGAGCCAGGACAGGCTGGTCAGGGCCATCACCTTCCACCCGCCGCCCGGCACCATGAACTTGCGCGGATCGGCGGTATCCACCTCGGAGAGCGGCCATGCGTCGAGCCGGTAGGTCCCGTCCTCCCAGCGGATCGCGCGGATATGGCCATCGTGATTCGGGTGACGAAGCGCCTCGGCCACCCGCACCATCAACAACAGATTGCCATTGGGAAGCCGCGTCATCCCCGGATTGAACGCACCCAGCACGTAGGTTTCGGCATCGAACGCCCCCGCCATCGGCGAGCGACACAGATCCACGTCTCCAGGCGCGAAGACCAGCCGGTCGGTGTCGTAATCAGGCATCGGTGTCGCGCTGCACCAGCACCATTTCCTGCACCACGGTGCGGCGCGGCTGCGTCAGGGCGAAATGAACGCCGACGGCGATGTCCTCGGCCCGCATCATGGTATGCTCGTTGATGCGTTCGGCCTGTTTTTCGGGCGGAATGTCCGGGGTCTGCATGTCCGATCCGGTGAGCGCCGGCACGATCAGCGTGACCTTGATCCCGTCCTGCGAAACCTCGCGGCGCAGCGCTTCTGCAAAACCGTGAATGCCCGATTTTATGCCGGAATAGATCGCCGATCCGCCACCCAGCTTATGCACCGCATAGCTGCCGATCATCACGATATCGCCGTGATCGCGCATGTGGTGCACCGCCTTGTGCGCGCCGATCGCGTATTGCGTGAAATCCTGCGCAATGGCGTAGCGCAGTTCATCCTCGTCCACGTCGGTCAGGCCGCCATAGCCCGCCGCCGCGTTCAGCACGGCAATATCATAGCCGCCCAAGGTCGCCTCCGCTTCGCGGTAAAAGCGATTCAGCCCGTCCTTCGTCGCGAGATCGCAGGCGATGCCATGGCCGGTGCCCACCTCGGCAATGCGGGCGAGCGCGTCGGCAAGGTGGTCCTCGTCCCGGCCGCAGATGAACACCTCCGCCCCTTCCGAGGCGAGCAGCACCGCAATCGCGCGCCCGATACCGGTGGTGCCGCCCGTGACGATGGCCTTTCGCCCTTTGATCGGGGTGCGGGCGGTGTGTGCATCGGACGGGTTCGTCTGCGTGGTTGTGTCGATCATGCGGGAAATTCTCCTTCGCCTTGGCAAAGGATCGGCGAGCGTGGCGGTTCCCGGTGCAATCCGGCTTCAGGGCCGCCAGTCGAGAAAACGTTCGAGCAGCGCTATGCCGTAACGCTGGCTCTTTTCCGGGTGGAACTGCACGCCGAGCAGATTGTCGCGCGCCACTGCCGCGGTAATCGCCCCGCCATGATCGGTCAGCGCCGCAATATCGCTGCCTTCGTCCGCCGCGAAATGATAGCTGTGGAGGAAATAGGCCTCGCCCACCTCGATCAGCTCGGCGCCGCCCTTGTGCCGCATCGGCGCGACGTCGTTCCACCCCATGTGCGGCACCTTGATCGCCGGGTCGGTCACGGCGATGGCGCGGACCTCCCCGCCGATCCAGTCGAGCCCGTCATGCACGCCGCGTTCGACCCCGCGCGTGGCGAGCAATTGCATCCCCACGCAAATGCCGAGGAACGGGGCGCCGCCGGACAGGACGCGCTCCTCCATCGCGGCGACCATACCGTCGATGCCGCGAAGGGCATTGGCGCACGCCCCGAACGCGCCGACGCCGGGCAACACGACGCGTTCGGCATCGCGGACGGTTTCGGGATCGGCGGTGATGCGGATATCGCCGGCGCCCGCGGCTTTCAGCGCATTGGCGACCGAATGCAGATTGCCCGCGCCATAATCGATGAGAGCGAGATGCCCGCCCACCGCGTCAGACCTCCAGCGTGCCGGAGCCGAGCATCCCCTTGGTCGAGGGGACGGCATCGGCCTTGCGCGGGTCGATTTCGACTGCCTGTCGCATGGCGCGGGCGAAACCCTTGTAGATCGCCTCGATGATGTGGTGATTGTTCTGCCCGTAGAGCAGCTCGATATGCAGGGTGATGCCGCACGCCTGCGACACCGAATGGAACCAGTGGTCGAACAGCTCCGTATCCATCTCGCCCAGCCGACTCTGCGAAAAACCCGCCTTCCAGACAAGATAGGGCCGCCCCGAAATGTCGAGCGCCACCCGCGCCAGCGTTTCGTCCATCGGCGAATAGGCGGTGCCGTAACGGCTGATCCCCTTGCGGTCGGAGAGCGCCTGGTCGAGCGCTTGTCCCAAAGCGATGGCGCTGTCCTCAACCGTGTGATGCTGATCGACATGCAGGTCGCCATCGATCCGCATCCGCACATCGATCAGCGAATGGCGGGAGAATTGCTCCACCATGTGATCGAGAAAACCGATGCCGGTCGAAATGTCGTAAAGCCCGGTACCATCGAGATCGACCGAAACGTCGATGTCGGTTTCGTGGGTCTTGCGCTTGATATGGCCTGTCCGCATGCGCCCGCTATAGGCACGCGGACAGGCGGCGCAACCTGTTTTGCCGCTTGACCGGAGGCGGACGGGTTGCCAATTCAGCATGCATGACACAGACCCCGCCAGACAGCATGATCCCCTATGACGAAATCGTGCAGGAAGCCCTGCGCGCCGTCGTGGGCCGCGTATTGGGACAGGTGCAAGCCAATGGCAGCGTCCTGCCCGGCGGGCATCATTTCTACATCACCTTCAAATCGCAGGCGCCCGGCGTCGACATTCCCGGCCATCTGCGCGCGCGCTTTCCCGATGAGATGACCATCGTGCTGCAGAACAAGTTCTGGGATCTGGTCGTCGCCGACGATTATTTCTCCGTCGGGCTGAGCTTCAACCAGATACCGGCCAAGCTGGTCATCCCCTATGCCGCGATTACCGCTTTCGTCGATCCGGCGGTCGATTTCGGTCTTCAGTTTCAGCCCGTCGGGAACGATGCGGAACCCGAACCCCATGAGGATGCGAACAATGACGCGATCCGCGGCCCCGACGCCAATGCGGAACAGGGCGGCAATCCGGGCGTTGACGATACGACCGATGACGATGACGGCTCCAATGTCGTGACCGTCGATTTCGGAAAGAAGAAATAGGGGGCTCGACGCGTTTTCGCTGTGGGGCCAGAGTTTATCAGCCCTGATTTGAACAGCGAGGAATTTCCATGGCAAAACGTCGCCGCCTTCCGGGTATCAGCCCGAACCCGATGACCAATCTGATCATCACCGACATCGTCCTTCGCGGGGTGGGCCGGATCACCCGGCGCGTTGCGGAAAAACAGCTTTTGAAGGTGCGCTACAACGACAATGCCGCCGACAAGGTGGTCAAGGGCCGCTCGCTTCCGCGCATGCTGTCCTCCGCCGTGCTCGCCCGTGTCGCGACAAGCTCGGTTCCCGGCGCGCTTGCCGTGGGCGGCGGTCTTGTCGCCAAGACGATCTTCGACCGCGCCCGTGGCGGCGATGCCAAGCGCGAGGGCCGCAAACAGGTGCGCAAGCAGATTCGCGAAGGGCGCTCCAAAAGCTGATCGCCCCGCGTTTTTTCGTCCCCCAATTTCGGCATGAGGGCTGTCCCGGCTTGACCGGAGTGGCCCATGGCGCGCATCTGCCGCCATGGACAGAACTTCAGACTCGCCCGCCACCGGCCTGCACGAACGCCCCGCCCTGCAACGCCGGGGCTTGATGTTCATCCTGTCCTCGCCCTCCGGCGCCGGCAAGACGACGATCGCGCGAAAGCTGCTCGCCGCGGATCCCGCGCTTGCCCTCTCGGTATCGGCGACGACGCGCCCCATGCGGCCGGGCGAGGTCGATGGCCGCGATTACCATTTCGTCACCCGCGAAAAATTCGATGCGATGATCGACGACAGCGCATTTCTGGAATGGGCGCATGTTTTCGGCCACAGCTACGGCACGCCAAAATCGCACATCTGGGCGGGATTGAAGGAAGGGCAGGATTTCCTTTTCGACATCGATTGGCAAGGGACGCAGCAATTGCATCAGCGGGCCGAGGCGGACGTCGTGCCGGTCTTCATCCTGCCGCCCAGCATCGACGAATTGCGCCGCCGGCTGACCGCGCGGGCCACGGACGACCCGCAGGTCATCGAGGCCCGCATGGAACGTGCGCGCGCCGAAATCAGCCATTGGCACGATTACCAATATGTCGTCGTCAATGACGATATCGATGAGTGTTACCGCCAGGTCCGACAGATTCTGGAGGCGGAACGCCTGCGCCGCGCGCGTCAGACGGGGCTGGTCCGGTTCGTGCGCGAATTGACCGAAGACGGCAATCGAGCCTGAGCTCGTTCCACGCCGCGTTTCTGGCGGATCAGAAGCGGCGCGACCATCGCATCGCGACGCCCCTGTCCGCGGGGAAACCGGCGATATGGCAGGGATCGGTCCTGTAATAAAGGCTCGCCGCCACATCGCCCAGCACGGTGTGCCCGCGCCACGCAATTTCGGTCGCGATTTCCCGCCCCGTCGGTGCAAGCGCGAGTGTACGAATGCCGAAAATCGCCTCCTCGCGGTCGTAATCCCACGACACGGGCAGGTTGAAACGCACGCCCCCGCCCGTCACGCGCAGTGGTTGCGATACGCGAAGGGCCAGCGCATCGCCCGATCCGAGGACGCCCCGCCGTTCCAGATCCACGTTCCATGCATTGGCGGACAGGCGCGAGCCTTGCGCCACCGCGCCCGATTCGCGGGCATGGGTAAAGGTATGCCGATAACCGCCGCCGAGCCGCCAGCGATCGCCAATGTTCCAGCCGAACCCGCCATCCAGCATCATGCTATCGGCGCCGCCCTGCCCCAATGCCGCGTGAAAACGGCTGCCCAGAATGGTGCGATCCTCCGCCATCCAGCCGAGCGAGAGGCCGAGGTCGACATCCTTCCATCGCCGGTCGAGCGTCGCGGCAAAGCGGGTCATACGGTCGGGCCGCAGGCGCGTGTCGCGCAACGCATCGCGGTCGGGCATCTGCCACAAGGTGCCGCCCTCCGCGCTGAGCGTGAGGCCGAAATCGCCGAGTTCGCGTCGCAAGGCGAGCGCAGCATCGGTGCGCGCGATCACGCCAAGCTCACCCCGCGCATCGCCCGCGATCATGAAGGCGGGCTGCTGCGCACCTTGCAGCATCGCCTGCAATCCCTCGGCGCCTTGCCGGAAACCGACGGCGATCTTCGTGTCTGGCGCGAGCCGTGCCGACATGCGCGCGGCGAGGACCTGTGCCTGCCGGGCCTGCTCCTCGTTCAGGGTCAGGCGCGATACCGGGTCGGGCGCCCGTGTCGCGTCGTCCGATATGGTGAAGCCCAGCGCCAGGTTCCCGGCATCGAACGACAGATTGCGCGTCGCCCCGGCCATCGCACGGTGCAGGCGCGGCGTCGGCGAAGACCCTTTTAACGAGGCGGCGAAATCCATCGCATAGGCGCGGTCATATCCATCGAGGATCACCGCGCCGATCCGGGCCCGCCCGGCCGCATCGCCCATCGCCGTGCCGGTGGTCCCGCCAATGTCGCTAAGGCTGACCGGTGTGGCGGAACCGGCGAGCGTGGTCGCCCCCTGCGGCGCGAAGGCAGCCGCGATGTCGAGCAGCCCGCGGCCATAGATCGCATCGGCACCCGGATCGCCCAGATCGCGCGCACTGTTGAGCAGGATCTCGACGATCCGGTCGCCCGAAAGGTTGGGAAACGCCTGCGCAAGCAAGGCCACGGCGCCCGAAATCTGCGGCGCGGCAAAGCTGGTGCCCGACACGACATAGACGAAGCTCGTGCCGTCCTCTTCGGTCGTGAAAACCTCCCCGTTTTCATAGACGCAGCACACGCGCCCGCCCCGCGCGGAGAGAAACGACGCCGCGAAACTGCCGGCCCGGTTGCTGAAATCCGAAATGCGATTGTCGGCATCGACCGACCCGGCGATGATGACATTGGCGGGCGCCCCGCTCAACGTATCGGTAGCAAAGGGATCGGGATTGTCCGGATCGATATCCGCATCGGTGGAAGCACCGTCATTGCCCGCGGACACGACCACGACGACGCCCATGGCCGCCGCACGCGCCACCGCGTCGCGCACCTCGCGCCCCGCCCTGCCCCCGCCGAGCGAGAGATTGACCACCCGCGCGCCCGCATCGGCGGCGCGATCGATCCCGGCGGCGATGGCTCGGTCGCCGAAGGTGCAGCCGGTCGAGGGATCCTCGGGATCTTCGGTGGCGCAGCTGCCCGGCGTGTCGGCGCGCAGCGCGATGATCGTCGCATCATATGCAATGCCGACGACGCCTGTATCGTTGCGCGCCGCCGCCGCAATCAGCGCGACCTGTGTCCCATGCCCATCTTCCGATTCCAGCACGCGATTGCCGGCAACATCGGCGGATGCGGCGGACAGGCGCCCGGCAAATTCCGGATTGTCCGGATCGATGCCGGTATCGACGATTCCGATCGCGACGCCCTTGCCGGTCACGCCCTTTTGCCAGGCGGCGATGACATTATGCTGCTCCGGCCCGTCCGAGCGGCGATATTCCGCCGTATCGAAATTGGTCGGCACCGGCGTGAAGGTTGGCGTAGGCGTAGGCGTAGGTGTCGGCGTCGGCGTCGGCGTCGGTGTAGGTGTAGGTGTAGGTGTAGGTGTAGGTGTGGGCGTCGGACTGGGCGCAGGTGTAGGACTGGGCGTAGGGGTAGGACTGGGCGTAGGGGTAGGACTGGGCGTCGGCTCGGGGCTTGGCGCGGGACTCGGCGCAGGCGCCGGCGGCGGTGCGGGCGTGCTGGTCATGCCGCCACCGCCGCCGCACGCGACGAGCAGCATCGAGCCCGAGAGCGCCCATGCCCATTTGCCATGCCGCGAAGGCTGTATGTGTCGACCCGGCATTGTCGTCATGCGTTGTTTCGTCCCTGCTCCGCCAGCATATGCTCGATCCATGCCCCGGCGTCCTTCCGCCCCCGCCGAGAGTTCGCCCGCCATTGTCGATAGAGCAGGGAGCGTGCATCGAAACTGAACGATGGCCTGCGTAACCCCCCTAGGCTCTTGTCGCGGCGCGATACGGGCGATAGGCGAACAGGCGAAAATCATCGGCCCGAATGGGCCTTCGTCAAAGGATGCCGCCCAACATGACCGATCACGCCGACCTGATATCGCAAATCGACGCCGCGTTCGAGGACCGCGCCAATGTCACGCCCGACAGCGTCGACGTGCGCCGCCCGGTCGAAACCGCGCTGCAGATGCTCGACACGGGCGAGGCGCGCGTGGCCGAACGCGGCGCCGATGGCGAATGGGTGGTGAACCAGTGGCTGAAAAAAGCCGTGCTGCTGTCCTTTCGCCTGAACGCCAATGAAATCGTGCCCGATGGTTCGGGCGGTGCGCCCGCCTATGACAAGGTGCCGTCGAAATTCGCCGGATGGACCGATGCGCGTTTCGAAAAGGCCGGTTTCCGCGTGGTTCCCGGCGCCGTCGCGCGGCGGGGCAGCTTTATCGGCAAGGGCGTCGTGCTCATGCCCAGCTTCGTCAACATCGGTGCGTTCGTCGATGAAGGCGCAATGATCGACACCTGGGCCACCGTCGGCAGCTGCGCACAGATCGGCAAGAACGTGCACCTTTCGGGCGGTGCGGGCATTGGCGGCGTGCTCGAACCGTTGCAGGCAGACCCCGTCATCATCGAGGATGGCGCCTTCATCGGTGCCCGCTCCGAAGTGGCGGAGGGCGTGCGCGTGGGCGAAGGGGCGGTCCTTTCCATGGGCGTATATCTCGGCGCATCGACTCGCATCGTCGACCGTTCGACGGGCGCGATGCATACAGGCTACGTTCCGCCCTATTCCGTGGTGGTGCCGGGTACCATGCCGGGCAAGCCGCTTCCCGACGGGAGCGAGGGGCCATCGCTCTATTGCGCGGTCATCGTCAAAACCGTCGATGCGCAGACCCGCGGCAAGACCGCGATCAACGAACTGCTGCGCCCGTAACGCGCAAGGGCGGAGGCATGGCGGCGAAGGAACGAAACCGCGCCGTCATGCGTTCGCATACCACTGTTATAAATCCCGGACAGGACGTATCGCTGGGCGGGGATCAGACTTCAATCTTGGACAGGAGCCTCAATTACCATGGAACGCCACGGCGAAGAAGTTGACGTATCGACCACCGAAGCGCGCGCGGGATCGACGCCGCATATCGTGCGCTGGGTGCTGATCATCAGCCTCATCCTGATCGTGGGTGGCATGTCGGCCATCTGGATCTTTGGCGCGGCCACGACCGAGGATGACGTCGCCAGCGGCACCGCCCCTGAACAACCCGTGCTTCCCGCCGGTGCGACCACGCCCAACGAACCGGGCGATGCGTCCGATAACGCGATCCCCGGCGTCGGCGCGGAGGACGATGAACCGGAACTGGTGGAACCGCAATAACGACAGGAGCCGGCGGCATGGCCGAGAACAAGTTTCAGAAAGACCAGTATGTCGAGTGGAGCTGGGGCAACGGCACCGCGAAGGGACAGATAAAGGAACGTTTCGAGCGTGACGTCGAACGCACGCTCAAGGGCTCCAAGGTCAAGAAGAACGGCACCGAGGACAATCCTGCCTATCTGATCAAGCAGGAAGACGGTGACGAGGTTCTGAAACTCGGGTCCGAGCTGGAGGCGTCGAACTGATGCCGGCACAATCAAAGGCACAGCAGAAGGCCGCCGGCGCGGCTCTTTCGGCAAAGCGCGGCGAGACCAAAGTCTCCGAGCTTCAGGGCGCGTCGAAGGACATGTACGATTCCATGTCGGAGGACGAGCTGGAGGATTTCGCCTCCACCGACCGGAAAGACCTTCCCGAAAAGAAGGATTGAACCACGGTGGACGAGGACGAGAAGAAGGAATGCCGCGAGCAATTCCGCGACTGCGTGAACATGCAGCCAAAGGAGCTTGAGGAATGGCTCGACACCGACGAATCGAAATCGGTCGGTGACAGCGATGGCGGCGAAAGCACCGGCCATCGTTCGGGCCGCCGTATCGTCGAGATCAAGCACCGCAATGTCGATGAGCTTTCCGATGCCGATTATGACCATATGAACAAGGTGGTCGGCTATATCCATCGTCATCTGGAACAGCGGCCCGATGGCGATGTCGAGGATACGAACTGGCGCTATTCGCTCATGAACTGGGGGCACGATCCGCTCAAATGAGCGGGTCTGCATCCGCCCTCACCCGCTTTGTCGAGGCGCAGGCAGGCGTTTACGAACGCGCGCTCGCCGAACTGCGCGATGGCGCGAAGCGGTCCCATTGGATGTGGTTCGTCTTTCCACAGATTGCCGGGCTCGGCCACAGCGCCATGGCGCGCCGCTATGCGATTGCCGATGCCGCGGAGGCACGCGACTATCTGCGACACGATCTGCTCGGCCCGCGCCTTCTTGCATGCACCGATGCCGTTCTCGATTGGGCCGGGCAGCGCGGGGTGGTCGAGATCATGGGTGAAGTCGATGCGATGAAGCTGCGCAGTTCGATGACCCTGTTCGAGGCTTGCAGCGATACGCCGGGCATCGGCCAATGCTTTGGCGCGGTGCTCGACGCATTTTACGATGGGCAGCGTGACGCGGCGACACGTGCGTATCTCGACCTATAACCGCCCGGCAACGGCAATTGCTGCGGCCGGCGCGCGTTCCTTCGCACCGTCGATGACGAAAACATAGACGTCGTCCATGGGCCCCATGCGTGCCGGGGTGATCCGGTCCACGCCATTGGGAGCGACCCCCTGATCCCAATCCGCCGCGATGCGTGCAATATCATCCAGTGCTTCATCCTCATATCCGGCGGAAAGATCGGACCGCGTCCCCTTCAACCGCATATAGCCAAGCCCGGCCGACAGATCGGCAATCGCCAACCCGCCCGGTCCGTCCACATGGGCGATGGCGATATCATGGTTCCGCGCCAGATCGACAAATTCGGCGCAGCGGAAGCTGTCATGCTGCACCTCGATCACATGGCGCAATGGCAAGCCATCCCGCTCGCGGGGAAGAAGCGCGAAAAACCCGGCCAGATCGTCGGCATCGAAGGACCGGTAATCGGGCAATTGCCACAGGATCGGCCCCAACGCATCACCGAGTTCGGTCAACCCTTGCGCAAAGAACCGCTCGACCGCTTCGCCCGCGTCGGCAAGCTTGCGGCGATTGCAGATGTAGCGTGATGCCTTGAGTGCGAACACGAAACCGTCGGGCACGTCTTCGCGCCACGCGGCGAAGGTTTCGGGTTTCTGCAAACGGTAATAGGTTCCGTTGACCTCGATCGCGGAAACCTGCCGCGACGCAAAATGCAGTTCGTCCCGCCGCGGCAGATCGTCCGGATAGAACACGCCCCCGCGCCACCCATCGAAGCGCCAGCCGCCAATGCCTGTTCGAACGGTCATGGCTGCGCTATGCCCCGGTGATGGACAGGACGGCGATGGACAGGACGCATCTCATTCGGCAAGGCAAGGGCAGGACTGCGGCGCGGTGGCTGCTCGCGCTTGCGTATTTCGTGGCGGGGGTGCTTCACCTCGCGGCGCCGGCGCCGTTTCTCGGCATCATGCCGGATGGGGTTCCCTGGCCCGAAACCATCGTCGCAGCGACCGGCATCGCCGAAATT
This sequence comes from Croceicoccus hydrothermalis, assembly GCF_022378335.1. Classification (GTDB taxonomy): domain Bacteria; phylum Pseudomonadota; class Alphaproteobacteria; order Sphingomonadales; family Sphingomonadaceae; genus Croceicoccus; species Croceicoccus hydrothermalis. Next base: position 89,490 of record NZ_JAIQCI010000002.1, on the reverse strand, counting down.
CTGGGCGCGATCGGAATGGTGCAGCCCGTCTCGATCCGCCTGCGGCAGGCAGCGGCAATCGGGCTCGCGCTCTATGCGGTGTGCGTGTTTCCGGCCAATATCAACCATTTCGTCATGGACATGGCGCGGGCGGATCACGGGCTTGGCCTCGCCTACCATCTGCCGCGCATGGTCGCGCAGCCGGTGCTGGTCTGGCTCGCATTGTGGGCCGGCAGCGTCATGGACTGGCCATGGCGCCACCGGACCGGGTAGGTGCGGGCGATCAGCCCAGATGCTTGGAAACCTGCGCGGTCATCTTGAACATCGAGATCTTCTCGTTGCCGATGACCTTGCCGAGCTTCTCGTCAGGCTCGATCATGCGCTTGTCGTCGGCGGCCTGAAGGTCGTGCTTCTTGATGTATTCCCACACCTTGGCGGTCACTTCGCCGCGCGGCAGGGGGCCCTTGCCGACGATCGCTTCTAGATCTTCCGAAACGGCGACGGGCTTGTTGATAGCGTTATTCTTGGCAGCCATGTGTTCATCCTCTCATTCGGGCGCCCGATGGGAACCGCCCTTTGTAAATTTCAGTCGCGGTCGTCGCCGTCCTCGCGCGCGAAGGTTCCGGTCAGGACCGCAGCGGCCAGCACATGCCCTTCCATCTGCCGGACCAGATCCGAACGGCCCGCGCCCGGCGGCAATGCCAGGGGCATGTCGACCGCGTAAAGCTGGAACACGTAATCGTGGCTCCCGTGGCCCGTCGGCGGGTCGGGCAACAGCCATTCGGCCTTCATGTAGGAGTTCTTGCCAACCTTGGGCGGCGTTTCACCTTCGAGCAGCTTGCCCCGCTGCGGCGCGAGCCCCCATACGAGCCAGTGGCAGAACGGTTCGGCCCCCGGCGCATCGGGATCCTCGACGATGAGCACGAGTTCCTGCGTGCTGGGCGGCGGGTCGCTCCATTCCAGCGGGGGCGCGACGGCGTCCTCCTCGTCGGCGGTGAACGACGGGTCCAGCGCGGCGCCATCCTGAAACGCGGGGGATTTCAGCGTGAATCCCTTGGCTCCCAGTACATCCTCGCCGCCGAGACGGGCAATGGTCAGCTTGGCATGGCCGGCGCGCACATTTTTAAGCGCAGAGCCAAGCCAGGCGGGTACTTTTTCAAGCATCGGGTTCGATTCTCCAACAAACAATGCCGCCACGTACGGAAACGCTCGCGACTTTCGAACCCATCAACGGTCTGCAGCCCCGGTCCGTTCCTGTCATTTCGAACGCCCCTTGCATGGGAACGCGAAAAGCATGCCCCCGCCGTCATCCGGCAGGGGCACACGATCGGGATCACGCCTCGGTGAGGTTGACCGCCGCCTTCTTGCCGTTGCGGCCGGTTTCGACTTCGTAATTCAAGCGCTGATCACGCTCCAGCGTGTGCATGCCGGCGGCCTGCACCGCGGAGATGTGGACGAAGCTGTCTTCGCCGCCGTCTTCGGGCTGAATGAAGCCATAACCTTTTTCGGTATTGAAGAACTTGACCGTACCAGTAGGCATAGATGTTTCCTTTCCAGAAACGATAGGTTTCCGCCCCGCAGAATCGCGGGCCGGGTCGTGCGTCATGTCGTCAAGAGAAAGGAAGTTGTCGTCAGAGGCGAGTTTTTGGCCCGACCGGCACCGATATATCCGTCGCAATTGTGACGTCAGCGATTGGATGGGTAGCACGCCCGCGTCCGTTCCGGCAAACGCATTCGGCGAAGCTGCCGCGTCATTCGTCGCAATTGCGCCTGCCGTCCGGTTCCTCGGCGACGCCTTTGAACGGTTCGCCGTCCGATTTCTGTTCCAGGAACTGCCCGGCGGTGTCGCTACCCTCCTCGCGGTCGCGCTTGGTCCAGCGTCCGGTCTGCAGGTTGCGGACCTGCGTGCGGTCGTCGATGGAACCGGTGCGATGTCCCTTGCCCGTATTCGTCGCCATGATCGTATCCCCTCCCTTTCGCATAACGCAAAGGGCGGGCCTGTAATACAGGCCCGCCCACTTGCAAATCATCGTTCGCCTATGCGCGATCAGTTCGGCATCAGGACCGCGTCGATGGCATGGATGGTGCCGTTGGAGGCATCGATGTCGGCCTGCGAAACAGTCGCGGTGTTGCCGCCGGCGTCGGTCAGAATGACATTGCCGCCCTCGGTCGTGGCGGTGAGCGTGGCACCGTTGACGGTGGTCAGCTCGGCCGAACCGCCGCCCTGTTCGATCTGCTGCATCAACGCAGCGGCGGTGACGTCGCCCGATACCACGTGATAGTTCAGGATGCCGGTCAGCTCCTCCTGGCCTTCGGGCGCGGTAAGCTCGGCAAGCGTGCCTTCGGGAAGCGCATCGAACGCTTCATTCGTGGGGGCGAACACGGTGAACGGACCCGGACCCGAAAGCGTATCGCCTAGGTTCGCGGCGGTAACGGCGCTCACCAAAGTCGAGAAATCGGAATTGCCCTGCGCCATCTGGACGATGTTTTCGCCTTCCATGGTCATCGTGTCTTCGGTCGCCATGGTGTCCATCGTGGCGTCTGCTTCGGGTGTTTCGGCCGTGTCGCCACATGCGGACAGAGCCAGCGCAGCAGAAGCCATCAGTGCGGTTGCGATATGTTTCATGGTAAATCCTTTCATGAACTCATTGTCGAATTACGGCCATGTTGGGCCGGGAATTGGTTCAACAACGAAAGGATGCCGCCATTCGTTCCAGAAAAGTGGCGAAACTGGGGCAGAACGCTTTCCACGCTCTGAACCGCAGGACCAGGCCCGTGCATCACTCCGGCCCGGTGAACCCCTCCGCCCCGGTCCAGCCGCAGCCGAGCCGCGTTTCATCGCCCAGTTGCAGCGTCACCGAAAAGGGATAGGTCCGATCCGACATGCCGTCATTGCACGCCCCGGGCGTCGCGGCGAGCGTCAGGCTTTGCCCGTTCAAAACGCCGCTGAACGATATGCCGTTGCGCCCGGCGAACCGGTCCACCGCGATCGCCGTCTCCGACACGCCATCGTCCGCCGGCACGGTATAGGTGAGGACGCCGCCCACAACTTCCCCGTTCCAGAACGGTTCGGTCCCGGTGAAATGCAGCGTATCGTTTTCCGCAATGCCGGAAAACGGGCGATTGTCATTCCTGTCACCCGGGGCGCCATCGGGCGTGTCGCCCCCCGACTGACACCCCGCAAGGGCGATGGCGGCGAGCAGGGGGATGGCGATCCCGGCCCGCACGGGGCGAGGGACGCATGGCGTGGACGTATTCGACATGGCGTGCTTATCGGCGACGCGGGCGCCCCGCGCAACCGTGCCGTGATCGAGGCGGCGCGGGCTCAGAACGTCTTTTCGGGGCGGCGGTCGCGGCTGTGGCGCTCGCTCTTGCCGAAATGACTCTGCAACCGCTGCGCCAACGTGCTGGCCGCCTTGCGCGCGGCATCGTCGACCGTGGCGGCATGGGCGGTCACGCCGATCGGCTTGCCGCCCGCCGGGCGCGCCTCGATCGTGCAGGCCTTGTCGTCCGCGCCGCCCTTGGGGCCGTTTTCGTCGCGCACATGGATTTCGAGCCGGGTCAGGCGATCCTCGAACCGGGCGATCTTCTCGCGCACCTGCGCCTCGATCCGTTCGGCGACGTTTTCGGTGCCCATGACGCTGCTGTCGGAATTGAATTGCACATGCATGACGTGGCTCCTCTCGATTATTTATACCAACCGAGATGGTGTGTTTCGCGCCGTTTGAAAGGATGCGCCGCGCCGATTGCACTGTTTGTCACAATCGGTTTACACGCTCTCGATCATCAAGGCCGGATCGCACATTCGGCGTAGGACCGCGTAATCATGACGCGCCGCCCCCCTCGCCCGCGCCGGCGATACGGCGATGTTCGTCCACGCTGCGGCGCATTTCACGCGCCTGCAATTGCAGCGCCTTGCCCGACAGGCGGATTTCGCGGCTCTGCTGAAAAAAGCCGAGGACCAGCCACAAAAAGGCCAGCGGACTGGACACTCCGCCAAGAAAATCGCCCAGCTCGTTGAGCTTCAGATCCGCCGGGTTCTGCCCCTGCCAGAACAGATAGGCAACCAGCCCGGCGACATAGAGTGCGGACAGCGCGAGCCCGATCATGGGCAGGCGGCGGCGATCCTTGCGGTCTGCCTCCTGCTCCACGATCGGGTTCGTGCTCTCCATCGCGGAATTACTCCGCCGGACCGGTTTCGACCTCGTCTTCCGGCAGATAAAGCCGGTCGCCCTTTTCCTTATAACGGCGGGACATCTCTTCCATCCCTTCCTCGGCGTTTTCGCGCGCCTCTGGCGGGGTTTCGCGGCGGATGTTTTCGGACGCGAGATAGCTGTCGCTGTTCTGCTTGGCTGCGAAATCGCGCACTTCCTGCGTGATCTTCATCGAACAGAACTTCGGCCCGCACATCGAACAGAAATGCGCGGTCTTCGCGCCTTCCGCCGGGAGCGTCTGATCGTGATACTGCTCCGCCGTTTCGGGGTCGAGCGACAGGTTGAACTGATCCCGCCAGCGGAAATCGAAGCGTGCCTTGCTCAATGCATCGTCGCGCACCTTTGCCGCCGGGTGCCCCTTCGCCAGATCGGCGGCATGGGCGGCCAGTTTGTACGTGACGACACCGACCTTCACATCGTCGCGGTCGGGCAGGCCCAGGTGTTCCTTCGGCGTGACATAGCAAAGCATCGCCGTGCCGTACCAGCCGATCTGCGCCGCGCCGATGCCGCTCGTGATATGGTCGTATCCCGGCGCGATGTCGGTGACGAGCGGCCCAAGCGTGTAGAACGGCGCCTCGCCGCACGCCTCGAGCTGCTTTTCCATGTTCTCCTTGATCTTGTGCATGGGCACGTGGCCCGGCCCCTCGATCATGACCTGCACGTCCTGCTCCCACGCGCGCTTGGTCAGTTCGCCAAGGGTGTAAAGCTCGGCGAACTGCGCCTCGTCATTGGCGTCGGCGATGCTGCCGGGGCGCAGACCGTCGCCCAGCGAATAGGCGACGTCATACGCCTTCATGATCTCGGTAATCTCGTCGAACCGTTCATAGAGGAACGATTCCTTGTGATGCGCCAAACACCATTTCGCCATGATCGACCCGCCGCGCGACACGATGCCGGTCACGCGCTTTGCCGTCATCGGCACATAGGGCAGGCGCACGCCCGCATGGATCGTGAAATAATCGACGCCCTGCTCCGCCTGCTCTATCAGCGTGTCGCGGAAAATCTCCCAGGTCAGGTCCTCGGCAATGCCGCCGACCTTTTCCAGCGCCTGGTAAATCGGCACGGTGCCGATGGGCACGGGGCTGTTGCGGATGATCCATTCGCGCGTGTCGTGAATGTTGCGCCCGGTCGAAAGGTCCATGACCGTGTCCGCGCCCCAGCGGATCGACCACACCATCTTGTCCACCTCGTTCGCGACGTCGGACGCGACGGCGGAATTGCCGATGTTGGCGTTGATCTTGACGAGGAAATTGCGCCCGATGGCCATCGGCTCGGATTCGGGGTGGTTGATGTTGCTGGGGATGATGGCGCGGCCGCGGGCAATTTCGTCGCGCACGAATTCGGGCGTCACGTAATCGGGAATGTCCGCGCCCCAGCTATTGCCGTCGCGCACATGATCGCGGACCATCGCGCGCCCCAGATTTTCGCGTTCCGCCACATATTCCATTTCCGGCGTGATGATGCCGCGGCGGGCATAGTGCATCTGGCTGACATTGGCGCCGGACTTTGCACGCAACGGGCGTTTCACGACATTGGGGAACGGGGGCACACCGCCGCTGCGGTCGGGGCCGAGCTGTCCATTATCCTCCGGCTTCACCTCGCGCGCGTCATATTCCTCGACATCGCCTCGGCCCATGATCCATTCACGGCGAAGCTGCGGCAGGCCGCGATTGATGTCGATGTCGGCATCCGGGTCGGTGTAGGGGCCGGAGGTGTCGTAGACGCGCACGGGCGCTTCCTTCGCCGTGGGCTCCAGCCGGATTTCGCGCATGGCGACATGGAGGCCATGTTCCTTCGTCGGTCCGACGTGGATCTTGTGGCTACCGCGAATCGGCCCGGTGGTCACGCCGATGGCGCCGTTCTTGCCGGGCTGGCTTTCCAGGGGGGAGTTGATATCGGCCATATGCGCTTCCTCTTTCCCGGCGGGAAAGCGTGCGGACATTGCCGGGCAAGGACCGCCACTCCCTCCGCCTGTCTTAACAGGTTCAGGTTCGACGGGTCGCGGGGCGCTACGCCCGCCTCTCAGCCCAAGCAGGCTCCCCGGTGGATGGATTTGGTTCTACCCGCTTCGCCGCGCTAGGTAAAGCATTGCTGGGCCGCGCCATCGCGCTTGCGCCCCGGCCTGTCCCGTGTAAGCAGGCGGTGATGGGCCGGACATTCGATATTCTCATCGCGGGCGGCGGGCTTTCGGGCGGGCTGATCGCACTGACCCTGCGCCGGCTCCGCCCCGAATTACAGGTGGGCGTGGTGGAACGGGGGCCCTCGATCGGGGGCAATCACCTGTGGTCTTTTTTCGAAAGCGATATTGCGCCGGACCATCGCGCCATACTCGAACCGTTGATCGCGATGCGGTGGGACGATGGCTATGATGTCGCCTTTCCCGAATATCGCCGCATGTTGCGGACGCCCTATCGCACCATCGCTTCCGAAAATCTCGACACGGCGGTGCGCGATGCGCTTGGCCCCGATGCGGTGGTCACCCGCGCGGACATCGCGTCACTCGACGCCGATGGCGCGACATTGGCAAGCCAGGAGCGTATCGGGGCCAGGGGCGTGATCGACGCGCGCGGGCTGAAGCGCGGCGACCTCGGCGCGCTCAACGGCGGATGGCAGAAATTCGCCGGGCGCATGCTGACGCTGCGTGAACCGCACGGGGTGACGCGTCCGGTAGTGATGGACGCCGATGTGGCGCAGCACGATGGCTACCGGTTCGTCTATCTGCTCCCGTTTTCGGACCGCGAGATTTTCGTCGAGGATACCTATTACAGCGATACGCCCGATCTCGACCGGGATGCATTGACCGCGCGGATCGACGCCTATGCCGCGCGGCGCGGCTGGAGCATCGAGACCATCGCGCGGGAGGAAACCGGCGTCCTGCCGGTGGTGGCCGGCGGCAATTTCGACGCTTTCGTCGGGCGCCGCGCGGGCGATGTGGGCATGGCGGGCGTGCGCGCCGGATTGTTTCAGCCACTCACGAGCTATTCGCTCCCCGATGCGGTGCGTTTTGCGCATCATGTCGCCGCCCTGCCCTCCCTCGACAGCGCGTCGCTCGCCGCAGCGAGCCGGGATTACGCGATGCGGCACTGGCGGCGCGGGCGGTTTCACCGCATGCTGACCGCGATGCTTTTCGACGCGGCGGAACCGGGCGCGCGATACAAGGTTCTGCAAAGGTTCTATACTTTGGACGAAGGTTTGATAGAGCGTTTCTATGCAGGGCGGGGCACGGGGCGCGATGCCCTGCGCATTCTTTCGGGAAAACCGCCCGTGCCGATCCGGCGCGCCCTCGCCACGCTTTCGGGCATGCGCGGCCCTGCCCCCCTTTCGATGCCCACGGAGAACATCCAATGACCATCACTACCACAGCGGACGGCGAAACACCCACGCGCCGCGCGGCGGTGATCGGCGCGGGGTTCGGCGGGCTCGCGCTTGCCATCCGGCTGCAATCGGCGGGGATCGCGACCACGCTGATAGAGGCGCGGGACAAACCGGGCGGCCGAGCCTATTACTGGGAACGCGATGGCTTTACCTTCGATGCCGGGCCGACGGTCATCACCGATCCCGATTGCCTCGCCCAGTTGTGGCGCCTGTCCGATCACGACATGGCCGAGGATATCGAGTTACAGGAAGTGCAGCCGTTCTACCGTCTCCATTGGGAGGATGGCACCACCTTCGATTACACCAACGACATCCCGAAACTCGCCGCAGAGATTTCCAAGCTCAACCCCGCCGATCTCGCCGGGTATGAGGAATTCCTCCAATATTCGGCCGCGGTTTACGAGGAAGGCTATGTAAAGCTCGGCCATGTCCCCTTCCTCAGCTTTGCCAGCATGATGAAGGCCGCGCCCGCCATGGTGAAGAACCAGGCCTGGCGTTCGGTCTATTCCATGGTGTCGAAATATATCAAGAACGAGAAACTGCGCGAGGCACTGTCGTTCCACACGCTGCTCGTCGGCGGCAATCCGATGAGCACGAGCGCGATCTACGCCCTCATCCACAAGCTGGAAAAGGACGGCGGCGTGTGGTGGGCCAAGGGGGGCACGAACCGGCTCATTGCCGCGATGGTGCGGCAGTTTGAACGGATCGGCGGCACGGTGCGGCTGGGCGATGCGGTCGCGTCCATCGACACGGTCGGCAACCGCGCCACCGGCGTCACCACGAACAGCGGCTGGCATGAAAATTTCGATGCGGTGGCCACCAATGGCGATTTGATGCACAGCTATCGCGATCTGCTGTCCGAAAATCGCCGCGGCGCGAAAATGGCGAAGTCGCTGGCGAAGAAGAAATGGTCGCCGAGCCTCTTCGTCGTGCATTTCGGGGTCGAGGGGACATGGCCGGGCATTCCGCATCACATGATCCTGTTCGGCCCGCGCTACGAAGGCTTGCTCGACGATATCTACAAGCATGGCGTGTTGCCGCGCGATTTCTCAATCTATCTCCACCATCCCAGCGTCACCGACCCGTCGATGGCGCCCGAAGGGATGAGCACGTTCTATGCGCTCGTGCCCGTGGCGCATTTGGGGCAATTGCCGGTGGATTGGGTCGCGGTCGGCAAGGAGCTGGAAAAGCGCGTGCTGGACGAGGTGGGCCGCCGGCTCATCCCCGACATCCATTCGCGCATCGTGACGAAGTTCCACTATACGCCGACCGATTTTTCCAACGACCTGTCCGCCCATCTGGGCAGCGCGTTCAGCCTGCAGCCAATCCTCACGCAGAGCGCGTTTTTCCGCGCGCATAATCGCGACGATGAAATCGGCAATCTCTATATCGTGGGGGCCGGCACGCATCCGGGCGCGGGCATTCCCGGCGTCGTCGGCAGCGCCAAGGCGACGGCGCGGCTGATGCTGTCGGATCTCGCGCGGGGCTGAACCGGAATGGCGGGGGACGCATGGTCACGATAGCGCCGCGATCCGAGCTGGTCGCGCATGCCGCCGACACGATCGCGCGCGGCTCGAAAAGCTTTGCCGTCGCCAGCCGCCTGTTCGGGCGGCGGGAGCGGGAGCGCGTGTGGCTGCTCTATGCCTGGTGCCGCGCATGCGACGACCTCGCCGATGCGCAGGACATGGGCGGCGCGCTCGGCGATCAGAGCAATCCGCACGAACGGCTCGCCATCATAAGGCAGCGCACTGCATTGGCGTTGCAGGGGGTGGCGACCGGCGATGCCAGTTTCGACGGGTTCGGCGTGGTGGCGCGCGAATGCGGGATCACCGCGGACGATGCCGATGACGTGATCGCGGGCTTCGCTCTCGACAGCGAGGATTGGCGCCCCCGGACCGAGGCCGACATGATGCAATATTGCTATCACGTCGCGGGCGCGGTGGGGGTGATGATGGCGCTGGTCATGGGAGTGCCGCGTTCGGACGAGGATACGCTCGACCGCGCATGCGACCTCGGCCTCGCGTTTCAGCTTGCGAATATCGTCCGCGATTTGTGGGAGGATGACGCGGCCGGGCGGTGCTATCTCCCCATCGAATGGCTGGTGGAGGCGGATATTCCGCCGGGACAGCATATGAAGCCGCATTACCGCGGCGTGCTGGTCGACATGGTCGCGCATACCTGCGCCATCGGCCGCTGTCACGAGGCGTCGGCCCGGGTGGGCGCCGGGCGCTTGCCGTTCCGGGCGCGCTGGGCGATCCTGTCGGCGACGGGGATTTACGGCGACATCGCGCGCATGGTCGAAAGCGCCGGGCCCGATGCATGGAATGCACGCGCCCACACAGGTGCGTGGAGCAAGGCGGGCTGGATCGCGAAATCGGTCGTTGCGGCGATGCGCCCCCCACCACGCGATTGCGGCGAGGCGGCACAGGGCCGTCTGTGGACCCGGCGCCAATTGGCGGAACGGGCGCGAAAATGATGCGGAACCGGCGCAAATCGAAATATGCGAATCGCAAGCCGGACATCGCTTTCTGGCCCGAAAAGCGGCGGCTGAACTATGGTGCCTGGGCGGTGGTCGCGGCGTCGGCGTTGCTGATCGTGCTCGCGCTATGGCTGCGGTTCGATCCCGGCCTGTTTTCGCCCGCCCGCCCCGAACAGGTCGCATCCCCCGCGCCCGGCCCCGCCGACGATTTGCGGCAGCAATTCGTGATGTGCGACGGTCCGGCCCGCACCAATTGCGTGGTCGATGGCGACACGTTCTGGATGAACGGGGACAAGATCCGGATCGCCGACATCAACACGCCCGAAACCAGCACGCCCGAATGCGATGCGGAGCTGGCCCTTGGCGAGCAGGCGACGCTGCGTTTGCAGGAATTGCTCAACGCCGGACCGTTCAGTCTCGCTCGGATCGATCGCGACACCGACATGTATGGGCGCAAGTTGCGTATCGTGGAACGCGGCGGCACCTCGCTCGGCATGATACTCGTCCAGGAAGGGCTGGCGGAGGAGTGGCAGGGGCACCGTTCGGGCTGGTGCTGAACCCTTTGCGTAGCGCGGCGTTAAGCGCGCGTTCGCTTTCGCCTGTTAATTTAATGCGTGAAAAGCACGGAACGCTTTTCGTTGCTGGCGTTGATAATGGCATGAGCGTTTCTGTCCAACTGCACGAGATCACCGGCGCGAACGACGCCGAGGAAGCTTTCATCCGCGAATCGGTCCGGCTCCTGCGCGAAGCGGTGTCGATGCCCGGCTTCGGCGCCAGCGTGCGAAAGGCCGATTACGGCGATACGCAGTGGAAGGGCGCGCACGGATCGGTCCGCCGCCTCAGCGGAGAGGAAATCTGGCAACGCGTGCAGATCGGGCAGGAAGCCGGCGTGACCGGCGACCATACGCTCAATCTCTCGATCGCGATCGAGGAGCTTCCCGGTCCGGACAGCGACCGCGACGGTCCGCCCGTCATCGGCGCGACCGAGCTTGGCACCCTTCCCATTCGGACCGCGCGCTGGTTTCTTTCGCAATGTGTGATTGCGGGGGACCATGTGAACATGGCCGCGCATCTCATGCATCAATGGATGCATGTGTCGGGCTTCGTCCATGGCGCGGACGGGCATGACAGCCGCGATGCGCCCGCCGTGCTGGGCCGGTTGGTCCGCCGCGCCCTCGAATGGAATTACGGCGACCGGATCGATGCGGAAATTACCGCCATGCTGATCGGCGGGCACACCGGCTGTTCGTGCAAATTGCCAGCCGAAAGGACGCAGACCGCCCCCGCATGATCGCGCACCGCGGCGCCCGCGTGTTTGACGGGTTTCGCATGCGGTGCCGTTCCATTTTGCGCTGACGCCTCCTATGTTGGGGCGAATGTCCGCCCCCCACTCCCCCGATACCACCGGCCTTGCCGATGCTTTGGCCCTGCCCGCCCTGCATGCAAGCCATTCGGGTTGCTGGCTCTCCTCTCGCGAAGGTGAGGTGCGCGGTCTTTCGCGGGGTGAGGCGATCATGGCGGCGGCGGAGACTCCGCTGCTCATGCTGAATGCGCCGTTGGTGGCGAGCCGGCTCGGCTACCCCGAATTGTCGGGTCTGGATTTGCTCGAACTGTTCGCTTTCATTCATCCGGCCCGCTTCATGGTGCCCACCCCGCGCGGTCTTGCCGAGGTGTTGGGCCTTGCCATACCGGAGGACGAGGCGGATGTGCCGCATCTGCTTGCCCATGCGGCGGCTGTGCTTTTCACGCGGGTGGAGGAGGAGGGCTGGACCGAACGGCCCGGTGCGTGGAGCACGTTGCAGTCGCTATCGCGGCTGCGCTGGCCTTGGGCGAGCCTGCTGGCGCCGCATGTCCGCAGGCCCGAACGTGCCGAACCCTGGCTTTTTGCAAAGCTGCCCGAATGGGAGGAACGCCCGCCGCGCCCGCAACCGGCCCATGTCACCATCGCCGAGGATGAGGTGACGGCACGGCTCGATCAGCTCACCGGAGAAGGGTCCGAACGCCGCGAGGGGCAACGCGACTATGCCCGTGCCGCGGCGCGCATCTTCACACCTCGGCCCAAAGTCGGCCAGCCGAACATGCTGCTCGCACAGGCCGGGACGGGCGTCGGCAAGACGCTGGGCTATCTCGCGCCCGCCTCGCTCTGGTCGCAGGCGGCGGGCGGCACCGTGTGGGTGAGCACCTATACCAAGGCGTTGCAACGCCAGCTTCGTCGCGAAAGCCGCCGCGCATGGCCCGATGTCGACGCGGGCGAGGCGCGCGAAACCCCCGCCGTCGTCGTGCGCAAGGGACGGGAAAACTACCTTTGCCTGCTCAATCTCGAAGATGCGTTACAGGGCGGCTTCGCAGGCCGCCCCGGCATTTTCGCACAGCTCGTCGCGCGCTGGGCCGCGTTTAGCGAGGACGGCGACATGGTTGGCGGCGATTTGCCCGGATGGTTGCCGACCCTGTTCCGGCGGCGGGGCATGGCGGCGCTGACCGACCGGCGCGGCGAATGCGTCTATGCCGGATGCCCGCATTACCGCAAATGCTTCATCGAACGCGCTGCCCGCCAATCCGCGCATGCCGATCTGGTCATCGCGAATCATGCGCTTGTCATGGTTCACGCCGCACGCGGGTCGGGCAATGGCGACGAACGCGAGGGGCAGCAGCGCCCCGCCCGCATCGTGTTTGACGAGGGGCACCATCTGTTCGATGCCGCCGATTCGACCTTTGCCGCCGCCCTTTCGGGGAGTGAAGCGATCGAGATGCGCCGCTGGGTCATCGGACCGGAGGGCAAGTCGAAGGGGCGCCGCCGCGGGCTCGCCGCCCGTCTGTCGGATGTCGCCAGCTATGACGAAGCGGGCGACGCGGCGATCGCCGCCGCGCGGGAGGCGGCCGACCTGCTGCCCGCCGATGGCTGGCTTTCGCGGATTGCGGAGGGCGAACCGTGGGGCCCTGTGGAACGCCTGCTCGGCGCGGTTCGCACGCTGACCTTTGCCCGCGATGCCAGCGCGCAGGACGCAGGCTATGGCATCGAAACCGAAGTGACCGACCTCGACGCAGCGTTCATCGGCGCGGCGAATGATGCGAAGGATGCGCTGACCCGCCTGCGGCAACCGTTGATGGCGCTGTCCGCGCGGCTGGAGGCGATCCTGGCCGACCCGCCCGACTGGCTCGACGGTCAGGGGCGGCAGCGTATCGATGGCGCGCGCCATTCGCTGCGCTGGCGGATCGACACGCTGATCGCCTGGGAGGCGATGTGTGCGCGGATGGGTGGCCCGGCGGACCCGGACTTCGTCGATTGGTGCGCGGTCGAGCGGGCCGAGGCGCGCGAGTTCGACATCGCCATCCACCGCCGCTGGCTCGACCCCATGCGCCCCTTTGCCCGTACCGTGCTGGAACCCGCGCATGGCGTGATGCAGACCAGCGCCACCCTGTGCGACCGGCAGGAGGACGGGCCCGACTGGCCCCGCGCCCTCCAACGGTCGGGCGCGGTGCAGCTGGGCGTGACGGCAGCGTTGAGTGAGGCCGCAAGCCCGTTCGATTATGCGCGGCAGGCGCAGGTCATCATTGTGACCGACGTGAAAAAGGGCGACATTGCCGGCCTCGCGGCAGCCTACGGCCGGTTGATCGAACAATCGCAAGGCGGCGTGCTGGGCCTGTTTACCGCGATCCGCCGGTTGCGCGCCGTGCATGCGCGCATCGCCGACCGGCTCGCGCGCGGCGGATTGCCCTTGTTTGCGCAACATATCGACCCGATCGACACAGGAACGCTGGTGGATATTTTCCGCGACGATCCCAGGGCCAGCCTGCTGGGCACCGACGCGCTGCGTGACGGGGTGGACGTGCCGGGCGAATCGCTGCGCCTGGTGGTGATGGAACAGGTGCCTTGGCCCAAACCGTCGATCCTGCACCGCGCGCGTCGGGCGGCTCAGATCGTTCCCGGCGCGAAGGGCAGCGAGAAAGGCGGCAAGCAGGCCTATGACGATGCAATCGTGCGCGGACGGTTGGCTCAGGCGTTCGGGCGGCTCATCCGCAGCCGTACTGATTCGGGTGCATTCGTCGTGCTGTCACCGGCGTTCCCGTCGCGCCTGCTTTCCGCCTTTCCCGAAGGCACGCCGGTTTCGCGCGTCACTCTGGACGAAGCTTTAAAAATGTTAGACAGCCGTGTTTCGGGCAGCGACATTTCCGGTCACGATCCGGGTGTAGAGGAAGAAGCGGTTTGAAGATCATCGGTCTGTTGCGGCATGCCAAATCCGAAGACCATCAGCCAAGCGGTCGGGATTTCGATCGCGGGCTTAATGCAAAGGGCCGCCGTGCCGCGACCGCGATGGGGGCGCATATCGGCACGCGGGGCCCGTCCTTCGACCGCATCCTCGCCTCCCCGGCGCAGCGGGTGCGCGAAACGCTCACTCTCGCGCTCGACGCGATGGGGCGGCGCGCGCCGGTCGATCGGGCGGAGGATCGCCGCCTCTATCTCGCCACGTCGGAGGTCATTGCCGAGGTTGTCGTCGAAATGGGCGGGGCGTGCGATTCGCTGTTGATCGTCTCGCACAATCCGGGGTTGGAGGATTTCGTGCTCGACCACGTTCCCGACGACGTCGGGAATGCGTTGCGCGATACCGTCGCGGTCAAATATCCCACAGGTGCGTTCGCCGTTCTGGAATTCGACATCGACGATTGGGCCGATTTGCCGGATGCAAAGGGGCGGATCGTCGCACTGACCCGGCCCCGCGATCTCGACCCTGCGCTTGGCCCCGATCTAGACTGACATATCGGCGGGCGCGTTTTCGTCCTGAAGCTGTAGTAATGTCTCGCGAATCGCGCGCAGGCGCATCAGCATTTCCTCGTCGCTCATCATGCGAGGACGCTCTACGCGCGCGGGTTCGGGGTTCACCTCGGCTGCACTCGGCGCCGGCGGTTCCGGTTCGGCCAGCGCCTTTGCCGCACCGCGAATCGTGTAGCCTTCGTGGTTGAGCAGGCGGTCGATCTTCTGCACGACCGCCACATCCTCAGGCCGGTAGTAACGCCGGTTCCCGCTTCGCTTGATGGGCGCAAGGGCGGAGAATTGCGTCTCCCAGTAACGCAGGACATGCGGCTTTATCGATAGTGCGGCCGCAACCTCCCCGATCGTGCGGAAAGCCTGTGGATCCTTTCCATCGTCAAACAGATCGTCACTGGTTTTCATCTTGCGCTTATACGTTCTTTAAGAAGCTGGCTCGCACGAAAGGTCATCACGCGGCGCGGGGTGATCGGAACCTCGACGCCCGTTTTCGGATTGCGTCCGATCCGTTCGCTCTTGTCGCGAAGGAGGAATGTTCCGAACCCGGAAATTTTAACGTTTTCCCCCGAATGCAGCGCATCGCACATCAAACGCAGGATCGCCTCAACCATGTTCAGCGATTCCGCACGGCTAAGTCCCTGCTTGCGGTGTATAATATCGGCAAGATCGGCGCGGGTCAGAGTTCCGGCTGATCGCATCGGCATTTCCTTTGTATAGAAGCGACCCTGAAAGAACCCCTACATTATCATAGGTTACAGATTTGAGGTCAAGCGATGTAGGGAATTTACACCCGCAGCAGGCTCGCCCCCCAGGTAAAGCCGCCCCCCATCGCCTCAAGCATGACCAGATCGCCCGGTTTGATCCGCCCGTCCCGCACCGCCACGTCATAGGCGAGCGGCACGCTTGCCGCCGACGTATTCGCGTGGATGTCGACCGTCTTGATCACCTTTTCGGGCGGAAGCGAAAGCTTCTTCGCCGTCGCGTCGAGGATGCGGGCATTGGCCTGATGCGGCACCACCCAATCCACCTGTTCGCCCGTCATTCCCGCATCGTCCAGCACCTCGCGCAGAACCTGCGCCAGGTTGACGACCGCGTGACGGAACACCTCGCGCCCCTTCATCCGCAACTTGCCGACCGTTCCCGTCGTCGACGGACCGCCGTCGACATAGAGAAGCGAGCCATGTTCGCCATCGGTATGCAGACGCGTGCCGATCACGCCCGGAGCCGTCGCGGCATCGGCGGCATCGACGTCGCGCGCCTCCAGCACGAAGGCACCGGCCCCGTCGCCGAAAAGCACGCAGGTCCCGCGATCGTCCCAATCGAGAATGCGGGAAAATGTTTCGGCGCCGATCACCAGCGCGCGTTTCGCCATCCCGGTCTTCAGCATCGATTCGGCGGTGCCGAGCGCAAAAGAAACCCCGAACACACCGCAGCCACATCGAAGGCGAAGGCATTCTTCGCCCCGATTTCATGCTGCACCCAGCTCGCGGTGGATGGAAAGGTCTGATCCGGCGTGGCGGTGGCCAGCACGATCAGGCCGATGTCGTCCGGCTCCACCCCGGCGGCGGCCATCGCCTTGCGCGCGGCGTCGGCGGCAAGCGTGCCGGTCGTTTCGCCATCGCCCGCGATGTGGCGTTGCCGAATGCCGGTACGCTCCACGATCCATGCGTCGCTGGTATCGACGGTCTCGGCAAGCTCGGCATTGGTGACGCACCGCGTCGGAAGCGCGGACCCGCATCCCAATACCACGGCGCGGCGGATCGTGTCGGTCATCGTATCTCGCTGCCTGCAGAAGGTGCGGTTTCGCCAGCCGATGGCATGCTGCCTTGCAGCGCGGCGCCCTCGGCAAGATCGGCGGTGATGCGTTCGGTCAGGTTTTCCTCCAGCAGACGCGCGGTGACCGCGACCGCATTGGCCACACCCGCCGCATTCGCATTGCCGTGGCTCTTCACCACAATGCCATTCAGGCCCAGGAAAACGGCGCCATTGTGATTGTTCGGATCGAGGTGATGCTTCAGCAATTCCGTCGCCGGCCGGCTGATGAGGAAGCCGAGCTTCGAGCGCAGCGAGCTTTGAAACGCATCTTTCAGAAGGTCGGTGACGAAACGAGCCGCCCCCTCCACCGCTTTCAGCGCGATATTGCCGGAAAAACCATCGGTCACGACGACATCAGCGCTCCCGCGGGCGAGCTTGTCCGCCTCGATGAAGCCATCGAAACTCAGGGCGAGGCTCTTGGACGCCTCGCGCAGCTTCTCCGACGCGCCGCGCAGGGCATCGGTGCCCTTGATTTCCTCGGTCCCGATATTGAGCAGGCGCACGCGCGGTTCGGCAAGGCCGGTGGCGATGCGCGAATAGGCCGCACCCATGATCGCGAACTGCACCAGATTGCGCGCGTCGCATTCCGTATTCGCACCGAGATCGAGCATGACGAGATCGGTATCGCCCAGCGTCGGCAGCAGCGCGGCAAGCGCCGGCCGGTCGATCCCCGGCATGGTCCGCAGCGAAACCTTGGCCATGGCCATCAACGCACCGGTATTGCCGCCCGATACCGCGGCCCCGGCCTCGCCGCTTTTGACCGCGGCGATCGCCATGCCCATGGACGTGCGCCGCGCCCGGCGCAACGCCTGTGTCGGGCGTTCGTCGCCTTCGACCTGTTCCGGCGCGTGGAGGATTTCCGACGCGCCGCGCAGATTGGGATGATGGTCGAGCGCAGACTTGATCTGCGCCTCGTCGCCGACGAGCAGGAACTTGAAACGGTCGTGACGACGGCGGGCCAGTGCCGCGCCTTCGATCATGACACGCACACCCACGTCGCCGCCCATCGCATCGACGGCGATACGCGGCAAGCTCATCGAACTATCTCCCGGTTGCGAGTCGCCAGACGTCAAAGGCCGACGGAAACGATCTCACGCCCGTTGTAATGGCCGCATGCGTCGCACAGATTGTGGGGACGCTTCAACTCGCCGCAATTGCCGCACTCGTGATATGCGGCGGGCTTGAGCGAATCGTGCGCGCGGCGGTTGCCACGGCGATGCGGCGATACTTTTCTTTTGGGGACAGCCATTTCGGCACCTGTGTTAAATCATGAATAAGACAATTGCCGATGCCCTAGGCGAAGCATGACCGGACCACAAGGGGTGTCCCACAGGCGGCCGGCCAGACAATCGCATCGGTTACAGCGAAGGCGCGCGCTATATCGAATTATGCGCAATACGCAAGGGCGTGTCGTCACCGCCCTGTAACATGCACCCCGTCAGCCGGCCATCGCCGCATCGCCAACGAAGGGATTCGTCCGGCGTTCCTGGCCGAACGTACTCACCGGACCATGGCCGGGGATGAAGGTGACATCGTCACCGAGCGGCCATAGCTTGCGCGTAATGGCATCGAGCAGATCCTGATGATTGCCCATCGGGAAATCGGTGCGGCCGATCGATCCCTTGAACAACACATCCCCGACGACGGCGAATTGCGATGGCGCATGGTAGAACACGATATGGCCCGGCGTGTGTCCGGGGCAATGAATGACGTCGAGCGTCAACGCCCCCAACGTGACCGTATCGCCGTCCTGCAACCATCGGTCCGGCTCGAAACAGGTGCCCGCAATCCCGTATTTGGTGCCATCCTCCTTGAGCCGGGAGATCCAGAACCGGTCGGCCTCCTGCGGCCCCTCGATCGGCAGATCCAGCTCCTGCGCCAGAAGCGCAGCCTCTCCGCAATGGTCGACATGGCCATGGGTGACGAGAATTTTTTCGAGCGTCACGCCCGCCTTTGCCACAGACGCCTTCAACCGGTCGAGATCGCCGCCCGGATCGATCAGCGCACCTTTCATCGTCTGCGTGCACCATAGGAGCGAGCAATTCTGCTGCAACGGTGTCACGGGAAGAATGGCGGCCCGCATCGGGGGCTCGGCCTTTGCCCGGGGCGCGGATTGCGGCGTGGCGTCTGTCATGCGCGGAATGTGGCCGCCCCGCCCCGCGAATGCAAGGCAGACGGTCCGCCCCGCCGATCGCAGGGGGGTTCAGATTACCGAACCGGCCGCGGCGGTCATCGCGATGGCGGGAAGGAAGCCGATCATCGTCGCAAAGGCGAAGGACCGGTGGTTCAACGTGCTGAGCGCACTGGCGCCCGTCACCAGGAAATGGGGCGTTCCCGCCACGCGCAGACCGATGATGTAGAGAAGGCCTCGCCTTTCGAACTGCCGCTCGAACCCGTCGAGCCGATCGCCGAGCCGGTCGCGCACGCGCGCCCGCATGCCGTGCCGGGTGACCACGAAAAGGATATGGCTGCCGAGCAATGCGCCCAGTGCGACGATCAGCCCGCCCTGCCATCCGCCAAGGAGCGCGGCCGACGAGAATGCCGCCGGCAGGATCACGCCGGGAACGCAACACGCGACGAGCGCCGTCGTCCCGATGAGGAAAATGATGGCGAGCATGACGGGATCCTGCACGAACCGCGCCCATTCCATCAGTGTTTCCGTCAAGCCGTCCACGATTCGTCCCTCTTCACATGACTATAGCATGAAGGACCGGATGGTTCCCCCGATATCGCCCGTCCGCATCATCGTCGCGCCGAAAGGTTAATAAAGAGGTTACGGCCCGGATTCGTGCAGCCGGATATCGCCAGACCTGCGCTCAAACGCGCCCGCCTTTCCATACCACGCGGCCGATGACCTCGATCTCGTCGAGCGGAACGCCATGTTCGGGAGGATAGGCCGCGTTGTCGGAAATGATCGAGACCCGGCCCGGCGGATTGAACTGCAACCGCTTCACCAGAAGCGTGTCGTCGCGGCGCAGCACGTGGATCCCGTCGCGCAGTCGGGCCAGATCCCTGTTCACAAGAATTTCGTCCCCATCCGAAAGCGCCGTCTCCATCGAATCGCCCGCCACGGTGATCGCGTTCAAGGTGCGGCTCGACAATCCCAGTTCGCGCAGCCAGGCGGCGGAAAAGGACAATTGCCCAACCGGCGATTCCTCGGTCGAAAACGCGCCCGGCCCGGCCGACGCGCCCAGCGGCAGGCGCGGGATCTGCACCCATTTGAACGCGCTGCGCATCGCGGCCGCTGACCCCGCCGGCGAACCGCCGGGCGGCTTGGCGTAGGAATTTTCTTTCCCCTCGCCCCCGCCAAGCTCTTCCTCGCCCACGCCGAAGAACTCCGCGAGGCGGCGGCGGTCGTTTTCCTCCAGCTTTCGCGGGCTTCCCTTGCGTATGAATTGCTGAAGATAACTTGCATTACGCCCGATCAGCCGGGAAAGGGCCGCGAGCGTGGTGCCATTGCTTTCGGCCAGGGCGAGAAGCCGGGCGCGTGTCGGGTCGTCGATCATTTTTCCTATGTAATCGAAAGATTTTTCCTAGACAAGTAGGATTTCTTTTTGGATCAAAAGGATATTCCCAAGGCGAATCACCGTAATCTTGGGGTCGCAGAATGGAGGTTAGGTTGTTGATTCGGGATATCGAGAAATTTCTCCGCCGCACCGGAATGCCGGAAACGAAGTTCGGAAGGCTCGCCGTGCGCGATCCGCGTCTGGTCGTCGATTTGCGCAATGGTCGCGAACCGCGTCGCCGCACGATAATGCGGGTGGAACATTTCATGAACAAATACATCGCCAAGGGTGGGGAGACGCAGCGTGTCGTATGAAATGCCCATCCTGACCAAGGGCTTCGATTTCAAAAGGACCATCGCCATGCGCTCGAAACGCACGCCGGGCGAACGGCTCGCGGCCGCGGTGCTGAACCTTGCCGAGAACGAAGGGCGCATCGTCGTCCATTCGCAGCACCCCTGGGCCAGCATCACCTTCACCGGATCGCGCCACACGATGAGCCTCGCCTTTACCGGCGCGCATGCGGTGGAGGCTGGCGAACGCTTCGTCGTCAATCTGGCCGATCACGAATTCTCGATTCCCCGTCATCTGGTCGCTGATGCGGAGGTCCGCTCGGTCGAGCACGGCCTGCTGCCCGAACCGAGATTATCCGTCGAAATCGAAGTGCTGCTGCTTGACGAGGATTGAGCGCAGCCGACGGCGATCAGCCGGGCTGCCACTCCCAGCCCAGCGGATCGCCGTCCATCACCTCCACGCCGCCGCCGGCGAGTTCGTCGCGGATGGCATCGGAGGTCGCAAAATCCTTTGCCGCCCTGGCGTTCTTGCGCCGAGCCATCGCTGCTTCGACCTCGTTTTCGTCGAGCTGCGCGGATTGCGGACGAATCCGGAAATCCTCCCGCGCGAGCAGGGGCAGGCCCAGTACCGCCATCATCGCGGCGACCAGAGCGGCCTTTTCCTCCGCCGGAACCTTCTTTGCAATGACTGCCTCCTCAAGCACGATCAGCGCAACCGGCGTGTTGAGATCGTCGGCCAGCGCCGCATCGAAGCGCTGGAGGAGCGCCTGCAATTTCCCATTGTCGATGGCGAGATCGGCCATCGCCGCACCCGCCATGGCCGTTTTGCCAGCCGGTCCGATCGCATTGCGCGCGCCCGACAAAAGCCGCTTCACCCGCGTCAGCGCCGCCCGCAACCCGTCCCAGGAAAATTCCAGCTCGCTGCGGTAATGCGCCTGCAGACACATCATGCGATAGGCGAGCGGGTGATACCCCCGGTCGCGCAACAGTTTCAGGCGCAGGAATTCGCCCGAAGACTTGCTCATCTTTCCCGTCCGGTCGACGAGGAAATTGTTGTGCATCCAGACCCTGGCGCCCGAATGCGCCGCTTCGTCCAGTCCGCCGCAGCCGCAGAACGCCTGATTCTGGGCGATTTCATTGGGGTGATGGATTTCGCGGTGGTCGATGCCGCCGGTGTGGATGTCGAAAGGAAACCCGAGCACCTGACCGCTCATCACGCTGCATTCGAGATGCCAGCCCGGCGCGCCCCGGCCCCAAGGCGAATCCCATTCCATCTGCCGTGTTTCGCCGGGCGGGGTCCGGCGCCAGATCGCAAAGTCGGCGGCATTGCGCTTGCCCGCGACCGCATCGATGCGGCCCTCGCCCTCCTCCGTGACGGCGCGGGCCAGCCGCCCGTAATCCGCGACGCTCGCTGTGTCGAAATACAGGCCGCTGTCGATCTCGTAACAATGCCGGTCCGCGATCGATTTCGCGAAGTCGATCATCGCGTCGATGTAATCGGTCGCGACGGTCCATTCGGCCGGTTGCCGGATATTGAGCGCATCGACATCCGCCTTGAACGCATCGGTATAATGGCGCGCGATGTCCCAGATCGACTGCGCCCGCTCGCTCGCCGCCTTTTCCAGCTTGTCCTCACCCGCGTCGGCATCGTCGGTCAGGTGGCCCACATCGGTGATGTTGATGACATGGGTGAGCCTATAGCCGCGCCAGCTCAGCACCCGCCCCAGCGTGTCGGCAAAGACATAGGCCCGCATATTGCCGATATGCGGGTAGTTATAGACCGTCGGACCGCAACTGTAGACGCGGGCCTCGCCGTCATGGACGGGTGCGAAAGGCTCGGGCTTGCGAGTGAGTGAATTGAACAGGGTCAGGGGCGCATGGGTCATGTCCCGTGCCTTACCGGTGCGTCGCCAAGGGTCAAGGCGTGGCGCCGCCGCGTGCATC
Organism: Croceicoccus hydrothermalis; assembly: GCF_022378335.1. GTDB lineage: Bacteria > Pseudomonadota > Alphaproteobacteria > Sphingomonadales > Sphingomonadaceae > Croceicoccus > Croceicoccus hydrothermalis. The sequence continues at coordinate 67,123 of NZ_JAIQCI010000002.1, read as the reverse complement.
GAACCATTGTCGCAATGATTCGCAGAACGCCAATCTTTCGCATAATGCAACGGTTATTCGCTCCATGCCATGGCCGCGTGGTTGAATGAACTCGCTGTTTTGCGCCCTTTTGCAATCTGGCACGATCGTTGCGCCGCGTCCGGCCTATCTGAGCGAAAGGACAGAGCGTGACGCAATTTCCCAGTTTCCTCATCGTCGGCGCCGCAAAATCCGGCACGACGGTTTTTCACCAATGGTTGAGCCAGCAAGCCGCAATCTTCACACCCCCGGTCAAGGAACCGCATTTCTTCTGTTTTGAAGGGCGGAATGCAGCGACGATCGGAACCCATGTCGATCCCCACTACGCAGCGGCGATGACATTCGAACAGACCGATTACGAACGCCTCTTCGCCGACGCGCAGGACCACCAGCTTACGGGCGAGGCTTCTCCGGGCTACCTCTACTTTCCCGGCGTCGCGCGCGCCATTCGCAAACGAAATCCCGATGCGAAGATCGTTTTTCTCCTGCGCAACCCGGTGGAGCGGGCATATTCGCAATTCATGCATCACGTGCGGGACGGATACGAACCGCTGCGCGATTTCACCGATGCGCTTTGCGTCGAAGGGGATCGCATCGCGCGCGGCTACTGGTGGGGTTACCATTACCGGGCAGGCGGGATGTATGCGCGCCGGATACGCGAATATCTCGACGTGTTTCCTCGCGAAAACCTGAAGTTCATTTTGTTCGACGATCTTGTCCGGCGTCCCGAAAGCGTGCTTCGCGAAACGCTCGAATTTCTCGGTGTGCCCTATGACTGCCGGCTCGACCTGACGGCGCTGCGCAATTGCGCATCGGGGATGGAACGGGTGCCACGCTATTGCTGGCACGCAAGGATCGCCAGCGAGCATCGCGGTATTGCCCGGATCATGAAACGCGTCGGGCTTTCACCACAAAGCGAACGTTGCACCGTCCCCGCCCCGCCATTCGATCCCGGCCTGCGCCGCATGCTCCTGCACAGCTTCAGGCCCGACATGGAAATGACGGCCGAACTCATCGACCGCGACCTGTCGCATTGGTTGTATGATCGGCGGGATGCGATGCGACCGAATCACCGCGCATTGCAAGCCGCATGAGAGCCCGAGGGAACGGCGGTGGTGGCAGGGCTTGAATCGAACCGGAAAAATAACGCTTTGATATCAATTCTGTTCTTCGGATGAGCGGGAGGCCTCCCCCACACTCTCCCCCACACTTTCGTTCATTTAACGATGGTTCTGTTCAGCGTTTTGTCCAAAAAACTGAATAAGTCGGCGGTTCGCGGCGCCTGATCGCAACATAATAGCACATTCTGACACTGTCCAATTGCGAGTTGGCAGTCTGGTCAGTTCAATGCCCGACGCCGATCAACCAGCTTATGCAAACTAGCTGTCGTGATACGGGTTGCCTTGCCGATCTTGATTGTTTCGAGTTCGCCGTTTGCGATCAGCTCATAGAGCTTTGTGCGCCCGACGCCGATCATTCGGGCAGCGTCATTCACCCTGACGCAGATCGGCTCGACCGGCTGCTGGCCACTCATTCCGCTGGTTCCTCTTCCCGATAGTGGACGGGATCAGCGATCCAGCGATTGATTGCTGACTCATACCAGCCCGCTCCGTGAATGCTGATCTTCACTTGCGAAGGGAAAGTGCCTTCGACGATCTTTCGGTAAATGGTGGAGCGGGAAAGGCCGGTGCGGTCGAGCACGGTCTTCAATCGGATAATGCGTTCTGTATTGGACATTGGGCGTTCTCACTTTGACATTAGTAGCCCCTCTACGGAACATAATGAGAACTTTCTGAAGCGATGCAAGCGTCGGGCTGAACAGAATCTGCGCGCGATCTCCCAGGAAATATCAGATTTGAAACAACAATGGACCGATAGCGACTTCTACGGACAAAGCGGCTTAGGCCACTCCAAGGCTGAAAATTTTTCCCATTGGCAGGAAAACGCGAAAGCGATGCCGTAATACGCGCGGCCAACGACGACTTCCCGCAATGCATTGACGAATTCTGCGCCCGAATCGAAGCCAGAAAAGCTCAACTGGCTTCGTCAACGCATCGGCATTAGACGATTGAATTTGATTTTGACCGAGTTAGAACGATTCAAGCGACCAGATGTGTGATATGGGATTGGAGCATGGCAGCAGAACCTTGGGTAACCGCAGAGCAAATTGCGCGCCATCTTGGGGTCGCAAAAGACACTATCTATCGTTGGCGAGAACTGAAGGGACTGCCCGCCCATAAGATCGGCAGGCTTTGGAAATTTCAAATTTCAGAGGTCGACGAATGGGTCAGGCTGGGCGGCGCTGACGAGCATGAGACTGGCACGCCCACGCCAACGGGATCAGGCCAATGAGCACGGCGGAAAGCGCCATCGAGCAAGAACTCGTATCGAAGCTTCAAGAGCTCAAATATGTGTATCGCCCAGACATCCGGGATCGTGCGACGCTTGAAAAGAATTTTCGGGAGAAATTCGAGGCGCTGAATCGCGTCCGGTTGAGCGATACGGAATTCCAACGGGTCCTTGAGGACATCACTACCCCTGACGTATTTGCTGCCGCCAATATCCTAAGGGGTTACAGCAGTTTCGAGCGTGACGACGGTACGCCGCTCAACTACACTCTCGTCAATATCAAGGACTGGTGCAAAAACACGTTCGAGGTCGTCAATCAGCTTCGAATTAACACCGACAACAGCCACCATCGCTATGACGTGATCCTGCTGATCAATGGTGTACCTACCGTGCAGATCGAGCTGAAGACGATGGCGGTCAGTCCCCGTCGTGCCATGCAGCAGATTGTCGATTACAAGAGCGACCCTGGCAACGGGTATGGGAAGACGTTGCTGTGCTTCATTCAGATTTTTGTCGTCAGCAATCGCACAGACACTTGGTATTTCGCCAACAACAACGCTCGCCAGTTCAGCTTCAACGCTGATGAGCGGTTTTTGCCGATCTATCAGTTTGCGAGCGAGGACAACAAGAAGATCACGCATCTCGACAGCTTTGCCGAAAAGTTCCTCGCCAAATGCACGCTGGGTCAGATGGTCAGCCGCTACACCGTGCTTGTCGCGAGCGAGCAGAAGCTGATGATGATGCGCCCCTACCAAATCTACGCCGTGAAGGCGATTGTGGAGTGCATCCATCAGAACTGCGGGAATGGCTATGTCTGGCACACGACCGGCAGCGGGAAGACTTTGACGTCATTCAAAGCGTCCACGTTGTTGAAAGACAACGACGACATAGCAAAATGCTTGTTTGTCGTGGACCGCAAGGACCTTGATCGGCAGACACGCGAAGAGTTTAACCGGTTTCAGGAAGGCTGCGTCGAAGAAAATACCAATACCGAAACACTTGTCCGCCGTCTCCTGTCAGACGACCGCGCCGACAAAGTCATCGTAACCACCATCCAGAAGCTTGGCTTAGCGCTCGACGACACGAACCGTCGTCAGAGAGGCAAAGCTCGATCCTACAAGGAAAGGCTGGAGCCATTAAGAGATGAGCGGATCGCCATAATTTTCGACGAGTGCCACCGCTCTCAGTTCGGTGAGAACCATAAGGCCATCAAGGAATTCTTCCCAAAGGCCCAGCTCTTTGGCTTCACCGGCACCCCGATCTTCGAGCAGAATGCCAGCTACCAGCAAGCGGAAGGTGACCAAGCAAGATATCGCACCACCGACGACCTATTTCAGCAGAGCCTGCACCAATACACGATCACGCACGCCATTGAGGACCGCAATGTTCTGCGGTTTCACATCGACTACTACAAGCCGGAAGGCGAGAAGCTGCCCAAACCCGGCAAGGCGTTGAAGAAAGAGAAGGTCATCGAGACGATCTTACTCAAGCACGACGCCGCGACCGCCAACCGGAAATTCAATGCAGTGCTTGCCACCAGCTCGATCAACGACGCCATCGAGTACTATGAGAAATTCGCCGAAAGTCAGGCCGCGCGGCAAGCTGCCGATCCTGACTTCAAACCGCTGAAGGTGGCGTGCGTTTTCTCGCCACCTGCTGAAGGCAACAAGGACGTGCAGCAGATTCAGGAGGATCTGCCGCAGGAGAAACAGGACAATGCTCAGGACCCGGAAGCGAAGAAGAAGGCGCTGAAGGCCATCATAGAGGACTATAACACGCGGTACGGCACCAACCACCGCATTGGCGAGTTCGACCTCTACTATCAGGATGTTCAGAAGCGCATAAAGGATCAGCAGTTTCCAAATGCCGACATGCCCAAAAAGGGCGCCGAGAAGATCGACATCATTATCGTTGTCGACATGCTGTTGACCGGCTTCGATTCAAAGTTCCTGAACACGCTCTATGTCGACAAGAACCTGAAGTATCACGGGTTAATACAGGCATTCTCACGCACCAATCGTGTGCTCAACGATTCCAAGCCATACGGAAACATTCTCGATTTCAGGCAGCAGGAAGCCGCCGTAAACGAAGCAATCGCTCTCTTCTCTGGAGAGAAGATCGACAACCCGCGCCAAATCTGGCTCGTCGATCCGGCACCGCAGGTCATCCAGAGCCTTCAGTCGGCTGTGCAGTCGCTTGGCGAATTCATGGAATCGCAGGGACTGTCCAACGCGCCAGAGGACGTGCCCAACCTCAAGGGTGATGCCGCGCGCGGCCAGTTCATTTCGCTTTTCAAGGAAGTGCAGCGACTGAAGACCCAGCTCGACCAGTACACCGACCTGAGCGACGAGCAGGCGCAGCAGATCGAGCAGACCGTTCCCGCCGACGAGCTTCAGGGCTTCCGCACCATGTATCTTGAAACCGCCAAGCGCCTGAAGGAGAAGCAGGACAAACCTGGCGGCGCAGACGATCCGGAGGTCGATCAGCTCGATTTCGAGTTCGTGCTCTTTGCCTCTGCGGTGATCGACTATGATTACATCATGGGCCTGATCGCGCGGTATACACAGAACCTGCCTGGCAAGACCAAGATGAGCCGGGATGAGCTTATCGGGCTGATCCAGTCAGACGCCAAGTTCATCGACGACCGCGACGACATCGCCGAATATATTCGCAGCCTGTCCGCTGACCAGCCTTTGGATGAGAAGGAAATCCGCGAAGGGTACGAACGCTTCAAGGCGGAAAAGCAGGAGCGCTTGCTCACCGAGATGGCCGAAAAGCACGGCATCGATGCGACAGACTTGCAGGACTTTGTAGACTTCGTGCTGCGCCGAATGATTTTCGATGGCGAAGGTTTGAGCGCGTTGATGTCCCCACTCGATCTTGGTTGGAAGGCGCGCACGCAGCGCGAACTTGCCCTAATGGAAGACCTCGCGCCGCTTCTTCACAAGCTGGCGCATGGTCGCGAGATTTCAGGGCTGAGCGCGTATGAGCAGTAAGGTCAATACCGAGCCAAAGGGCGACCTCTTGCCAAAATTGCGCTTCCCCGAATTTCAAGCGGCAGGCGGATGGCAAGAAGTTGCATTGGTTCAACTAACGCAGCCAATTACAGAGAAGGTAGGTGACGCCGAGCTTACGCCGGTAAGCATAACTGCTGGGCAGGGCTTCGTTTCGCAAGTATCGAAATTTGGTCGCGATATCTCAGGCGATCAATACAAGAACTACACGCATCTCAGATTTGGAGATTTCGCCTACAATAAAGGAAATTCGAAGAAGTTTCCGCAAGGTTATGTTTGCCAACTCAAGGAGTTTCCTGAAGCTGCCGCTTCGAGCGCATTCATCTGCTTTCGGCTGAATGCTGACCATGACGCCACTTTCATCCAGGGCGCATTTGAAAAGAATGTGCATGGGGTTCAATTAGCAAAGTATATCACGAGTGGCGCTAGAAGTGATGGCCTTTTAAATATTCGCCCTGAGGACTTTTTTTCCATTAGTCTTTCAATACCGACCGAGCCGTATGAAGAGAAGAAAATTGCTGGATGCTTGTCGTCGATTGAAGCACTTATAGTCGCTGAATCGGACAAACTTGAAGCCTTGGAGCGTCACAAGCAAAGTCTACTGAGCCAGCTATTTCCTCCGCCAGGTGAAATCCGACCAACTCTCAGGCTTCCAGAGTTTCGCCAGGCGCCGGACTGGCAAGAGAAAGCCGTCGGAGATGTCTTTACCCTAACTCGCGGTAATGTTCTCGCAATGCCATTGGTCGATGACGTGCCCTCGAACGAAAAGCCTTATCCAGTCTATTCGTCTCAAACAAAAAACGCAGGGCTCGCGGGCTACTACTCAGACTACCTGTATGAGGATGCAATCACGTGGACAACTGACGGCGCGAACGCCGGCGACGTAAATTACCGCTCTGGAAGATTTTTTTGCACGAATGTATGCGGTGTTCTTCGCAGCGATGAGGGATACGCCAATCCTTGCGTCGCAGCGCTCATAAATGGCGTTGCAAAGCGCCATGTATCTTATGTCGGCAATCCGAAATTGATGAACGGAGTGATGGCAAAGATTGTCGTGCCATTTCCTTCGCTGGAAGAACAACTCCAGCTAACTTCGATTTTAAAATCCATCGACATGCTACTCAATTTCCAAAATAACAGGGTCGAAAGGCTCGAAGAACATAAGAGGGGTTTGCTGCAGCAACTCTACCCACCGAGAAAAGATATTTTAGTATGAGCCATGAAGAGATCGCCAGGGAAATCTGCGATGCCAAGGAACAGATTTTCGTAGTCTATGCATTCAATGCGACTGGGAAAACTCGACTGTCTGTATCCTACAAGGACCTTACGAAGAACGACGATGGAACGCATACTGGCGTCTACTACAACGCCTACAGCGAGGACATCTTTGTTTGGGAGAATGATGGCATAGACGACGATTCACCCATCAGGCTCGATGTCAGACAAAGCAGCCTGAACAAGTTCCACAGCTCACTTTCCGAAGACAACATCCGCGACAAACTGAACCGTTATCGCCCTACTTATCGGTTTGAATTCATCAATCATGCCAATCCCGAGGACGGCATTGATTCCATAATGTTCTTCTATGAAGAGGCATCTCCTGACGATCCCAATATCGTTTCGAAGGTGCCCATCAAGATTTCGCGAGGTGAAGAGCGCATTTTCGTTTGGTGCTTTTTCCTCGCGCTTTTTGAGGTTGAAGGATGGGCTGACAAGCAGTCATCGCACTTCTTTATCGATGACCCGGTGTCGAGTCTGGACGATCACAATATCTTCATCACCGCTTCCACATTGTTCGACCTGATCGAAGATCATTTCGAGAAACGAAAGCTGATAATTACAACCCATCACCTTGGGTTCTTCGCTATCTTGGCGGATTGGCTCAAGAAAGGTGAGAAGGCGCAAAAATTTAGCAAGAGCGCACGCGTCTGCATGCTAAGCGCTCGGGACGGAAGCATCGTTCTTGAGAACAGCACGAGCGATGTTTTCCTATACCATTTGCGGCTGCTGCAACTTCTGGAGCAGGCTCAAAGAAATAACGAGGTCAAAGCATTTCACTTCGCGCTTCTCCGACAGGCGTTGGAGAATGTCGCCTCATTCCTCGGAGTTGGGCAATTCAGTTATGTCCTTCAACAGATCGGCATCGATGACGAGAGAAGGTCGGCCAACATCATAAACACGCTCTCGCACAAGAAAGTATATTATTTCGAGAGCGATGAGCTCAATCCCGACAACCGGGACATGTTCGATGAGGTTTTTAACAAACTCAAAGAGAAGTACAATTTCGTGCTTCATCTGCCCAAACAGGTAACTGCCCAATGACCGGCCAAGAACAGAAAAAACTGGGTAAGACCCTTTGGGCTGTCGCCGACAGCCTTCGTGGTGCCATGAACGCGGACGATTTCCGCGACTACATGCTTGCCTTCCTGTTCCTGCGCTACCTGTCCGACAATTATGAGGCGGCAGCGGCCAAGGAACTGGGATCGGATTATCCCAGGATGAAAGATGAGGATAAGCGAACGCCGCTGTCAGTCTGGTACGCGGAAAATGCAGAGGATACTGAGGAGTTCGAAAAGCAGATGCGCCGCAAGGTGCACTACGTCATTCGTCCCGAGTACCTCTGGACCAGCATCGCGGAACTTGCGCGCAAGCAGAAGAATGAGCTGCTGGACACGCTCCAGAAGGGGCTGGAATACATCGAGACGGAATCCTTTGCGAGCACGTTTCGCGGTCTGTTCTCGGAGATAAATCTCGCCTCGGACAAGCTTGGCAAAACCTATGCCGACCGCAATGCAGCCTTGTGCAAGATCATCACCGAGATCGCCAACGGGCTGAAGGAGTTTTCAACTGACAGCGACACATTGGGTGATGCTTACGAATACCTGATTGGTCAGTTCGCCGCAGGATCAGGAAAAAAGGCGGGCGAATTCTACACGCCGCAATTCGTGTCCGATATCCTCTCGCAAATCGTAACGCTCGACGGGCAGGAACCGGCGACAGGCTCACGCGCGCACATGGACAGTCTCATGGACTTTGCCTGCGGATCGGGATCGCTCTTGCTGAATGTCCGCCACCGCATTGGGCCGCACGGGATCGGCAAAATCTACGGCCAGGAAAAGAACATCACCACCTACAATCTGGCGCGCATGAACATGCTGCTGCATGGGATGAAGGATACCGAGTTCGAGATTTTCCACGGCGACACGCTCACCAATGACTGGGATATGCTACGCGAAACGAACCCGGCAAAGATGTCGCGTTTTGACGCGATCGTCGCCAATCCGCCGTTCAGCTATCGCTGGGATCCGAGTGAATCCTTGGGTGAAGACGCGCGCTTCAAAAACTACGGCCTCGCTCCGAAATCAGCCGCCGACTTCGCGTTTCTTTTGCACGGATTTCACTATCTGAAAGACGATGGCGTCATGGCCATCATTCTCCCGCACGGTGTGCTTTTCCGTGGCGGTGCCGAAGCGCGCATTCGCACCAAGCTACTCAAGGATGGTCACATCGATACCGTAATTGGGCTGCCCGCGAACCTGTTCTATTCCACCGGCATTCCGGTCTGCATTCTGATCCTCAAAAAGTGCAAGAAGCCCGATGACGTGTTGTTCATCAACGCAGCAGAGCATTTTGAGAAGGGCAAGCGACAGAACTTCCTAGGCGACGGCAAAGACGGCAAACCGGACCACATTGGCAAGATTGTCTCGACCTATCAGTTCCGAACTGAAGAGGCACGCTATTCTCGCCGCGTCGATATGGACGAGATCGAGGAGAACGATTTCAACCTAAACATCTCTCGCTACATCAGCACCGTCGAGCCGGAACCAGAGATTGATCTCGGGGCAGTTCATGAGAAGCTTCTTGCCCTGGATGAGCGCATCCGCGTGGCGACTGACGATCACAATTCATACCTGAAGGAACTGGGGCTGCCACCGTTACCCTGACAGGACAGCGGGGTCGGAAACCGCTTATGGGAGACGCAGATTGAAGGTTTCGATTCTCGACGCGAGTTCACTCCGCAAGACGCTCCTTCGCCTCATTCCGAAGCATGACAAGATCTACATGGCGGTCGCTTGGGCCGATTCCGGGCCAGTTGCCGACAAGCTGATCGAGAACAAGCGGAAGTTTGAATCAGTCACTGTCGGGCTGGATTTTTGCGCCACCGATCCGGACTTTGTGGATGCCCTTCGAGGAGTGCGGAACGCATTCGTTTTCAAGAAGCAAGGAGCTTGCTTCCACCCGAAGGCATATCTTTTCGTGACCGGCGAGAATGCCGAAGCAATCGTGGGGAGCGCAAACTTCACTAGGGGCGGACTTGGCTCCAATTTCGAAACCTGCATGCATCTCCGCTGCAGTGTTTCAGACCCGGCAATCGATAGTCTTATTGCTATGTTCGAGTCATTCGCGCCCCACCGGCAGCCCGTGACCAGGCCGCTGGCCGAAAGCTACCGGCGGCAAGCCGCCATCGCAGCTAAGAAACCTCGCCCAGCAGCGCCAGTGCTTCCGACAGAAACCAAAGATTTCCAGCGCATCGATTCCGAGCTGCTCAAGATGGACTGGCCGACATTCATTCGGGAGGTCCGCAAGGACCCAAACCATCATTTTGCGACGCGGATGAAGTTTCTCCGCTACCTGCAATCTCTGTTCGCCAAGGTGGGGTCGTTCTCTGAATTGTCGGTGGCAGAATGGAAGGCGGTGGCGGGGATAGTCCATCCCGATGCTGTCGCGGATTCTGGGCTGGAAAAATATCAAATCGGCTGGTTCGGATCGATGCAAGGCTCCGGTTCGTTCACCAACCTAATCGCGAACCAAGATGAGGACATCGCAAAATCCGTTGACGCAATTCCAAGTCGTGGTTTGGTCACCAAAGCCGATTACGATAAATTCTGCGAACTGTTTACCGACGCGTTCTCAAACTCGGCAAGGGTTGGAAGGTATCCCACCGCGACCAGGCTGCTGGCGATGAAACGACCTGATGTCTTTGTGTGCGTGAACAATGGCAACAAGGCTAATCTGGCAGAGGCACTTAGCTTCGCCCCATCGACATTAGGCTTGGACAACTATTGGGAGCGCGTCGTGGAGCCAATCAAGATGGCGGATTGGTATAATTCCAAACGCCCCAGCGGTAAGCAAGCGGAAGCTTGGGATTGTCGAGCCGCCCTAGTCGATGCGATCTACTACGAAGAAGTCTAATCAGGGCGACATTTCTTCCGCCTCAAACGCTCGCTTGCCCTTGCGCCTGAACAGCACCAGCGCCTGCGCACCATCAGGCCCGCGCAGCTTGGCGGCGACGGTGAGGAACGCGCCGTAAAGCGCGGCGCGATCATCGTCGGTCAGCTCGACAAGATCGGCCTTGGCGACCAGGCCGCCCAGCTCGATAAGCTGTTTTGTCCGCTCGCGTCTTTTCACTTGCCATTCGCGCATGTCGGTTCGTGCCTTTGCTGCCTCAAGCCGATGCCGCGCCGCCGTCCAGCGGAAGAGTGCCTTCCGACTGCTGGCGAGGTCCGCTCGCAGTGTCGCGTGACTTGCCCTGAAAAAAGGCCACGCCGCGCTTGCGCCAGACCTCCCCGATTGCCTTGTCGGTATTGGCGGCAGCATCGAGCAATGCGCCCGCCAGGACATCGGCATCGAGCGCGTCGGCTCCGGTTGCCGTGACGAGGGCGCCGAGGTCGCGCACGCGGCGCTCCTTCAACTGCTTGGCCTTGTCGGCAAGTGCCTTCAGTTCCGAATCAAAATCGCGGGGTTTGCGCATGGGACATCTCCATCATTGGTGTGATGGAGCCATGATAATCGTGACCGTAATCCAATGCAGTAAGGTCGCCGGGACAGTGTGAAACCGCCTAGTCCCGATCAGGATATTATCATGAGAGGGCGCGCTTATACGTCGTGCCGACGCGGGCTTTGCGGTGTAACTGGATTGCCGTCATGGCAATCTTTCACTTCAGCGCAAAGGTCATCGGGAGGTCGAGCGGACGCAGTGCCGTGGCGGCAGCGGCCTATCGTGCGGGCGAGAAGCTGCACGATGAGCGCATCGACAGAACCCATGATTTCACCAACAAGGCAGGCGTTCTTCATTCCGAAGTGATGTTGCCCAAAGGCGCGCCTGAAGCCTTCTCCGACCGCGCCACGCTTTGGAACGCGGTCGAAGCCGCCGAGAAGCGCAAGGATGCGCAGCTTGCCCGTGAGGTCGAGTTCGCGCTGCCTCGCGAGCTGTCGAAGAAAGACAACGTGATGCTGGCGCGCGCTTTCGTCAAAGCCGAGTTCGTCGAGAAAGGCATGATCGCCGATCTCAATGTTCATTGGGATATCGGCGAAGACGGCAAGACCAAGCCACATGCGCATGTCATGCTGACGATGCGGGAAATTGGGCGCGAAGCCACCAAGGGCGGCTTTGGTGCAAAGGTCCGCGACTGGAACAAGACTGCCCTCATCGAACAATGGCGTGAGCGCTGGGCCGATCATGTGAACCGCGCGCTGGCGGAGCGCGACATCGATGTGCGGATCGATCACCGCAGCCTGGTAGCGCAGGGCATTGCATTGGAGCCACAGGACAAGATCGGTCCTGCTGCCTCGCGCATTGGCGGGCGTGGACTGGAAGCCGAGCGGATCGAGGAACACCGCGCCATCGCCCAACGCAATGGCGAGCGGTTAGTTGCCAATCCGGCGCTGGCGCTTGATGCGATCACCCACCAACAGGCAACTTTCACCAAGCGCGACCTTGCCGCCTTCGTTCATCGGCACAGCGACGGCAAGAAGCAGTTCGATGCCGCCTACAACGCGGTGCGCGCATCGCCCGATCTGATCGCATTGGGCAAGGACGGACGCGGGCAGGACAGATTCACATCGCGGGCGATGATCGAGACCGAACAGCGCCTGCAGCGCTCCGCTGATGCGATGGCCGCGAGCGCCAAACACAGCGTCAGTGATGTCCAGCGAGACGCCGCATTCGCCAGCGCCGCAAAGCGCGGCCTGGTCCTCTCGGGCGAGCAGAAATCCGCCTTCGAGCATGTTACCAAAAGTGGCGGTCTTGCGGTTGTCGTTGGCTATGCCGGGACCGGCAAGAGCGCGATGCTGGGCGTGGCGCGCGAGGCTTGGGAAAGCGCTGGCTACAACGTGCGCGGCGCGGCCCTGTCCGGCATCGCTGCCGAGGGTCTTGAGAACGGCTCCGGCATCGCATCGCGCACCATTGCCAGCCTTGAACACCAGTGGGCCAAAGGACGCGAGCAGCTCACTTCGCGCGACGTGCTCGTCATCGACGAGGCGGGCATGGTCGGCACGCGCCAGATGGAGCGCGTGCTCACCCATGCCGCGAAGGCCGGTGCGAAAGTTGTTCTGGTTGGCGACCAGCAGCAGCTTCAAGCCATCGAGGCAGGCGCGGCATTCCGGGCGATCCACGAGCGCCACGGCGGCGTCGAGATCAGCGAAGTCCGCCGCCAGCTTGCCGCATGGCAACAGGATGCGACCAGGCTGCTCGCCACGGGTCGAACGGGCGACGCAATCCGCACCTACGAGGAGCGCGGCATGGTCCATGCCGCCGACACGCGCGAGGCTGCGCGCGCCGCACTGATCGAACGCTGGGATCGGGAACGGCAAGGGAGTTCTGTCGACAGCCGGATCATCCTCACCCACACCAATGATGAGGTGCGCGCGCTGAACCAGATGGCGCGCGAAAAGATGCGCGAGGCTGGGCAGCTTGGGGCAGATGCCCCGATCAGGGCTGCACGCGGCGAGCGGCAATTTGCAACCGGCGACCGCATTATCTTCCTGCGCAACGAACGCGGGCTTGGGGTGAAGAACGGGACACTCGGCACGGTGGCAAAAGCCAGCACACAGAGCATGGCCGTCCGCACAGATGATGGGCGGGAAGTCGCGTTCGACACCAAGGACTATGCCCACATCGATCATGGCTACGCCGCAACGATCCACAAGGCGCAGGGGATGACGGTAGACCGCGCGCATGTGCTTGCCACGCCAGGCTTGGACAGCCATTCCGCCTATGTCGCCATGTCGCGCCACCGCGAAGGTCTGGCGCTGCACTATGGCCGCGATGACTTTGCCGACCAGTCCAAGCTTGTCCGATTGCTAAGCCGCGAGCGCGGGAAGGACATGGCTGGCGATTACAAACCCGAGCAGGCTTTCGCCGAACTGCGCGGTATCACCTTCCGCGAGCGGGTCATGGAGATGGTTCGGCAGGTGCCGGAACGCGCCAAATCCATCTTCGGAAACTTTCGCCCGCAGGCCAGCCAGCTTGAGGCGATTCCTGTGCAGGCAAACACGCAGAACGATAAGCGCCGCGCGGTCGAGCGCTACGCCCGGGCGCTTGGCGATATCGGCACGATGCAGGCCCAGGGCTTGCCCGTACTCCCGCACCAAAATGACGCGCTTTATAAGGCGAGGAAAGCGCTCGACGCGATCCGGCCCCATGCCGCCACCGACCTTGTCAAGGCGTTGGAGCGGCATCCTGAGCTGATTGCAGAGGCCGCTGGCGGGCGCAGCCAGGAAGCCATGCGCGCCATGAGCCAAGAGGCAGCCGTGCGCACCGATCCGGCGCTGCGATCCGAGCGCTTTGTCAGCGACTGGCAGGGATTGAGCATGGCGCGCAAGCAGCTTGAGCAGCAGGGTGACCGCGCGGGCGCGGCCCGCGTGTCGAGCAAACTGACCGAGCTGGCGAAGGGGCTTGAACGCGATCCGCAGGTCGAAAGCCTGCTACGCGGCAAGACCCGCGAACTCGGCATCGATCCAAAGCCCGAACTCAGCATCGCCAACGAACTCACCGCAACCCTGACCCGCGAGCGCACCCGCGATCTCGGGATGGGTCTTTAGGAGCTAAATAATGGAAGACGATGACCCAATCGAAGAAGTGCAACTGGACCTCGAAGTAGAGGAACCACCCGCCCCCCAGCCGAAACCAGAGCTGGAAGCGGTTGACGAAACCGATCCGGCAACTGAAGCCTTCGCCCGTCTCGAAGGCGAAATGGCGATGGTGCGCCATACGGTACAGAACATAGCCAGGGAGCGAGCCGACATCGTGATCCCGGACTACACCTCGACACTTGGCCAGATGGCCGATCAGCTGGCACAGGTCTCCAAGACATTGAGCACAATCGGGAGCATGCCTGCCATCGAGCTGACGCCGGAAGACATCGCGGTTCAGATCAAGCGCGCATCGCTCGACATGCTGCGCGATGCCAGCGACCTGTTCCGGCACGGACGCAAAGACCTGGACCTTGCAACGGGTCGGCTCGCCGCAATTGTCGGGCGTGTCCGCACCGAGGCCGAGCAGAAGCGCCAGACCTGGCGCTTTGCAGGCGTGGGTATGGCTGCCGGCATCCTGCTTTGGTCGATCTTACCCGGCACCATCGCCCGCGCCATGCCCGAAAGCTGGCAATGGCCAGAATGGATGGCTCGCAAGGCGGTAGGCGAGCCGACCATCGTGGAGGCCGGAATACGGTTGATACGATCTGAGAGTCCCCAAGCCTGGGAGGAATTGGCTGCGGCCCAGCACATCTTCAGTGAGAATCGCGAGGCCTTGGACCGCTGCATAGAGAGTGCTCAACGGAAAGCACAGTCAGTAACTTGCTCGATAGAAATTTCGTCGTGAAAGACCCTGCGGTTTAGTTGGACGACTGGAGACGCGGGTCTCTCTGGCGCGAAAAGCGGTCACCCGCCGATGAAGCACATTCAAGTGCCTTCGAGCCTTGAGGTTTCATCTCGTTCTTCCCAGCGCTAGCTACACGATTCCGAGAACGCACACTCGCGCACTATGTGTCTAACGACGACGAGCATCCATCATGGATTTTTAAGACGAAGACCCTGCGCACTTAATAAAGCGTTGAGGGTTCTCGCGAACGTTGGCTCCCAACTACGCCTCTTCGTCGCTCTCATTTTTGAGAAAGCGATCATGCAATTTTTCCAGATCATTAACCGAATGCGCTTCTATTTCCGTACCATCCTTGAATTTTATCCGGACTTTTCGGCCTTCACGCGCCGGAAGCCACGCCTTTAGCACTTCGAACGCCTTCACGCCTCCCCATAAGAGCAAGGCAACTACAAGACCGCTTTCCAATCCAACGGTCTTTCGCATCAGTGTATACTCACGGTACTGAAGGCCTGCCGCAGTCATCGCCTCCTCCAAATCCTTTGCATCGGCGCGATACCAATCTTCCTCCACATCGCCGAATTCTCCGAAGGAAGCTTCTGCCGTTGCCTCTTCGTCTGACTGTTTATCGACCGGTGTCGCCTTGGTGATCCTCATTGCTTATTTTCCTGTAGATGCGGCCGCAGCGGTCTGAATATGCGACCGCTCTCGAAAATTGGCCAATTATCGGCAGTCAATTGGTATCAGCAGTCATGCTCAATAGCCATTCGCAAGCCAGCTAGGCAGAAACAGGGGAAATGTCGAAGCAGGCCTAGTCAGCCTGTCACCGCCTGGGATATGAACGAATCAAGAACTGAAGGGGTATACCAATGGCGACTGTGCGCCGTAAGTGTTTCATTTCTTATCACCACGCAGACCAAGATGCGGTGAATCAGTTTGTCCGTGATTTCGATCAAGCGCATAACTGCTTCATCGCTCGTGGCCTTGGTGAAGAGATGCCTGGGGATGTCATCAATAGTAACAACACCGACTACGTGATGGCGAAAATTCGAGAACGGTTTTTAGCAGATTCAACAGTTACTATCGTTCTGTTGGGGCGGTGCACCTGGGCTCGGCGATACGTCGATTGGGAAATTCAATCTTCCTTGCGGCGGGGACAATATTCAACGCCGAACGGCCTGCTTGGGATCAAGCTTCCTTCTTACAGCGGAAGCTTCCCCGAGCGGTTTAATCAGAACCTTTCTTCAGATTTCCCCCGCATCGATTGCTACGCCCGCCACATGAGCTATCCATCTTCTACGTCTGCTTTAGTTGATGCTATTGAAGAGGCCTATCAGCGACGGACAACCCATCAAAATCTTATCGTGAATCCGCGCGCTAGGATGTCCTATAACAGGCAGTGTCAGTGACCGTTCCAACCAACCAATCTGCAACTGACCCATCGCTCGTGTCCTTCGTGCTTTCGGAGGATTGGGAGGTCAGTCTCCACTTGGATACGCTGCCACTCATGGCTGCTATCGTCGCCGTTACTATCGCGTGGTTTTTGGCAAAATGGTGGATGGGGCGTAGATTTCCGCAGTTCGAGATCGACACTACCGAGTTCGGATTTGGTGACCACAAGGTGTCGTTCAAACCAAATAACGTAGATCGTCAAATCGCCTATTCTATCTGGGTTGAACTCAGCACCCGAAAAGTCGGACTTCCGATAGATTTGAATGACGATGTAATCGCTGAGATTTATGACTCATGGTATGCGTTTTTCGGCGTAACACGAGAACTCATCAAAGACATTCCTGTCTCGAAATTGCGCCACGATAGCACTGGCACGATTATCAACCTCTCGATTGAAGTCTTGAACGAAGGGCTTCGACCACACTTGACGAAATGGCAGGCTCGCTTTCGACATTGGTACGACCATCAAATGTCGACGAAAAACGATGTGTGCCCACAGGACGTGCAGACGAACTTTCCAGAGTTTGAGCAGCTTAGCTCCGACCTTCTAGAAGTGAACCGGCGGCTGCAAAACTACCGTAAGCGAATGTATCAGCTTGTGACTGGAAAACAGGTGGTCGCTGGTGATTAGGTTTGCCACTCGCGATGATTTCAGCCGCTTCACAAAAGAAATAGGAGACGCAGATCGTACTGCGTTGCGAAAGCGAGCTGAAGACCGATCACCAAATGGCACAACCTTCCTATCTCATTCGTCCAGAGATCAGGAGTTAGTTGTTGGCGCCATTCGCGTCTTGGAAGGACATGGAGCAACAGTTTACATCTGACGTGACCCCCAGCTTTCCCCCAGCTGGGATTAGAGCCGGGCGGTTGTTTTGCGCATAAGCGCGGTTGAAGCAATGGGCTGCGTAGCGGAGCCCGTAGGGCGTAGCGAAGCAGGCCATTGCTTATCCAGTTCAGCGGCGAACGCCGCCGGTGTTGCGTAACCGAGAGACGAGTGTGGTCGCTCCCGATTGTAGTCTTCGACCCAGGCCGCGATCTCGACACGGGCATGGGCCATGCTCAAGAACAGCGTCTCGTTGAGCAGTTCGTCGCGCATGCGGCCATTGAAGCTCTCGACATAGCCATTCTGCATCGGCCTTCCGGGCGCGATGTAATGCCACTCCACGCCGACCTCGCCGCACCATGCCAGCACAGCGTTGCTGGTGAGCTCGGTGCCATTGTCGCTGACGATCATGCCTGGCTTGCCGCGCTGTTCGATCAGTGCGGTCAGCTCGCGAACGACACGGCGACCAGAGATCGAGGTGTCCGGCACCGCTGCCAGGCACTCCCGGGTCACGTCATCGACCACGTTGAGCACCCGGAACCGTCTTCCCGAAGCCATCTGGTCGTGAACAAAGTCCAGGCTCCAGCGCTGGTTCGGCAGCGCCAGAACCGGAGCAGGTGCCCTTGTGCCAACAGCACGCCTGCGGCTTCGTCGTCGCCTTACTGCCAGCCCTTCTTCCTTGTAGAGCCTCTGGGTCTTCTTGCGGTTGATCATGATCCCCTCCCGGCGCAGCAGGATATGCAGACGGCGATAGCCGAACCGGCGACGCTGGTTGGCCAGCTCGCGCAGCTTCTCGCGAAGCTCGGCATCATCGTCCCGGGTGGAACGGTAACGCACGCTTTTGCGATCAGCATCGATAACACGGCACGCCCGCCGCTCGCTCATCCCGTGGCACACCTGGAGATGAGCAACAGCTTCCCGCTGCGCGGCGGGCGTCAGAACTTTTTTGCCAGAAGATCCTTCAGAGCAGCCTTGTCCAGCATCGCATCGGCCAGCAGCCGCTTGAGCTTGGCGTTCTCGCTCTCGAGCTCCTTCAGTCGGCGGGCATCGGACACTTCCATCCCGCCATACTTCGACTTCCAGTTGTAGATCGTCGCTTCAGATACACCGTGCCGACGGGCCAGGTCAGCGGTCTTGGCTCCCGCCTCCGCTTCCTTCAGCACCCCGATAATCTGCTCTTCTGAAAACCTCGTACGCTTCATCGTCTGTCCTTCCTTCAAGGCCAGACTCTAATCGCTCGTGGAGGAAAATCAGGGGGTCACGTCACATCGACAAGAAGGATAGCAGTCTCCCACCCTACACGAACGAGCAGACCGCGCAGACTTTAAAAGACCGGATTAATCAGAGCCGGAAATTCGTTCTCTTGGCTTCGGAGAACAGCAATCAAAGCAAATGGGTGCCTTGGGAGCTCGGATTGGCTGATGGCTATAAGGGCATAGGTAGGGTTGCGATTTTCCCTAATGTTCAGAGCAACGCAAACACTGCTTGGACGAGTTGGGAATATTTAGGTCTTTATGATCGCATCGTATGGGGCGATCTAGAGGGCGAAAGTGAACGTGTTTGGATGGTCTACAATAAGAAGTCGCACACTGCCTGCAATCTCAACGTTTGGTTGAGTCGATAAGAGCTCAAACCATACGACTGCCTATCCGCCGCCATGAGGATTTTCCGACGCGTCCGGAATATCCGAGCAATAACTCCCCCAAGCCTCCATCAGCTGCACCCGTGCGCCGGGATTCTCCGGCGTGCCCAGATAGGTAGTGCGCCGATAGGCGGCCTGGACCGCGTCAGGCGTTTTGTGCGCCAATGCCGCTTCGACAACCGCATTGGGGAAGCCTTCGTTTGCGGCCCAATCGGTAAAACTGGAGCGGAAGCCGTGAACGTGGAAAGGCTCCTGCATATCGCGCATGACCTTGAGCAGCGTCATGTTGGACATCGCCTTGCCGGTCATGCCGGGGAAGACCACTTCGGCTCCCTCAAGCCGCATTGCGTCCGCCTTAGCGAGCACCGCCAGAGCCGCCTCTGAGAGCGGCACGATGTGCGCCCTGCTGCGCTTCATGTGTTCGGCTGGGATTGTCCAAAGGCGCTGGTCGAGATCGAATTCGTTCCACTTCGCGAGCCGCACTTCCTGCGAGCGAACGCCCGTCAGAATGAGAAGGTCCAGCGCAAGACGCGAATAGGACGGCTTGCGGCGCAGCGCGGTAAGGAATGAAGGAACCGCCACGTAGGGCATCGCCTTGCGGTTTGCCGGTTTCTTGATCTGTCGGGGCAGCCCTCGCCCCGCTTTGAGGCTGCTATTGCCCGATGGAGCCTCCGTGGAGCGCCACCCCTTCGCGTGGGAGTAATCGAGTACGGCACAAATCCGGTTGCGGACCTGGCGGGCTGTTTCGGGAATTTCCTGCCAGATCGGCGTAAGGACCGTGATGATGTCAGCAGCGGTGATCCCGCCGGTCGTCATGTTGCCCAGCCTCGGGAAGGCATAGTTCTCCAGACTGGCCAGCCACTGGCGACCGTAGACATCGCTCTTCCAGCCTGCCTCGTTCTCTGAGTGATATTGGGTGGCGGCTTCGCGGAAGGTAACCTTTGCAGCTTCCTCGTTCTTGCGCTCCGTAAGCACGTCGCGCTTCTCAACCTTTACGGCTTTTCGCAGCTCCGCCGCCTTGGCGCGTGCTTCAGCGAGCGTCACGAGTTTTGCACTGCCCAGCCCCAAGTCTTGGCGTTTGCCGTCACGCTGGAGTCGCAAATTCCAATAGGCACCGCCACGTTTGTCCACTTTCAGGAATAATCCGTCACCGTCTTGATAAGTGCCTGGATTCGCCAAGGCCGCCTTGACCGCTACCGCCGTGAGTTTGCCCATCGCTCTACCCCCACACTTTTCGGGACCAAATTGTGAAACCAAAGTGTGGGGGTAAGCCACTTTACCCCCACACTACCCCCACACTCGGCTCCGGCTGCAGGCAAATTGCAGCGGTCAAATGCGGACGAAAAAGGGGACAATACCTTTGGTTTTCTGGGATTTCTAGGGGGCTTCGGGGATACTCTGAGAAAGGGCGGTGGTGGACAGGGCTGGATTCGAACCAGCGTACGCTTGCGCGGGCAGATTTACAGTCTGCTGCCTTTAACCACTCGGCCACCTGTCCACACCGGTGCCGTATCGATGGGGCATCTGCCCCTTCAAAAGCGACGAACCTCGAAGGTCCGTCCGGCCGAGAGGCGCACCCTTTGGCGAAGCTGCGCTTGCCTGTCAACAGGCAGGCTGGCACAGGCGGCGCACAAATCGGAACGAGGCGCGAGAACATGGCGAAAAAAGGCGAGAAAAAAGCACTGCGCGGACGCGCCGGCCGGATGCAGGGCGGACGCGGCAGTGGGCGAGCGTCGAAAGGGGCGGTGCGCTTCTGGGGCCGGCATGCGGTCGCGGCGGCACTGGCCAACGACGATCGCACGATCCTGAAACTGTGGGGCACGCGCGAGGCGATCGACGCAATGCTCGAGGAGGAGCAGATCGAGCTGTCGCAGAATGTGCGCGTCGAATATGCGCAGAATACCGATATGGCGCGGCTGGTCGCGCGCGATGCGCCGCATCAAAACCTGGTCGTGGAATGCGAACCGCTCGACGACATGTTTCTCGACGATGTCGCATTGGGAGAGCCGGGCGCGCCTGTCGTGGTGCTCGATCATGTGACCGATCCGCATAACGTGGGCGCGATCATGCGATCCGCCGCCGCGTTCGGCGCGGCCTGCATCGTGACGCAGGACCGGCATGCCCCGCCCGAATCGGGCGTGCTGGCAAAATCGGCATCGGGGGCGCTGGAAACTCTGCCTTGGGTGCGCGTGGTCAATCTCTCGCGTGCGCTCGACGATCTGGCGGAGGCCGGATACTGGCGCATCGGGCTCGACGGCGATGGTGAGGCGACGCTTGCCGACGCGCTGACGACCGGACCGGTGGCTTTGGTGCTGGGCGCGGAAGGTGACGGGCTGCGCCATAATATCGGGCAGCATTGCGATCAGATCGCGCGGCTGCCGATCGCGACTGCGGTGGAAAGCCTGAACGTGTCGAATGCCGCGGCGATAAGCCTCTATGCCTGCGCGATGCGGGATTTGCCCGAAAACTGACACGCGCATGACGCGCAATGAAAACCGCGCGAAGGCCGATGCCCTCGCGCGGTTTTTCATGTGCGATGAATGCGCGTCTTAGTTGACGGCGTCCTTCAGACCCTTGCCGGCCTTGAACTTTGGCTGGGTCGAGGCCTTGATTTCCATCGGTTCGCCGGTGCGCGGATTACGGCCGGTCGACGCCTTGCGTTCTGCGACCGAAAACGTGCCGAAACCGACGAGACGCACTTCGTCACCCTTGGCGAGCGCCTCGGTGATGACGTCGAAAACGCTTTCGACCGCCTTGGTCGCATCGTTACGCGACAGGGCGCTCGCATCGGCAACCTGGCTAATCAGCTCGTTCTTGTTCATGGTTCGAAAACCCCCTTGTATGATTGGCTAGTAAAACTTGTGACCCTAACGGGCGGCTCGATAATGAATCGCCCCTAAGACGCACGGAATGGAGCGGTTTTCGGCCAGCGTGTCAAAGGCAAATCCGCGCCAAAATCGCGGAAAAGATGCGATTTTGGATCCGTTCGCAGCAAAGAGTCGTCATCGGGCAACATCGCGCACGAAAAACCGCGATGCAGCATTGTTGCCGCATCGCGGAATTATTTTTCGCGCCAGAAACCGGCTTTAATGCGCGGTAGGTGCCGTTCCCGCCGTGCCGATCGGTGCCGGCTGGGTGGCAAGATCGTCCGCCTCGCTCCAGTCGATCATCTCGGTCGGTTCGGACAAGGCGCGGGCGAGCACCTCGTCCACATGCGAAACCGGGAGAATTTCGAGCCGCTCGGTAATGTTTGCCGGTATTTCGGCCAGGTCCTTGCGGTTCTCCTCGGGGATGAGGACAGTGGTGATCCCCCCGCGCAATGCCGCGAGCAATTTTTCCTTCAACCCGCCAATCGCCAGCACGCGGCCGCGCAATGTCACCTCGCCCGTCATGGCGACATCCGCACGCACCGGGATGCCGGTCAGTGTGGAAATGATCGAGGTGACCATGCCGACGCCCGCGCTCGGCCCGTCCTTGGGCACCGCACCTTCGGGAAGGTGGATGTGGATATCCTTGCGCAGGAAGATCGACGGCTTGATGCCATAGGCGGGTGCGCGCGCCTTCACGAAGCTGAAAGCCGCCTGCACGCTCTCGTTCATCACCTCGCCCAGCTTGCCGGTGGTGCGGACCTGCCCCTTGCCGGGGACGGTGACGCTTTCGATGGTCAGCAATTCGCCGCCCACTTCGGTCCAGGCAAGGCCCGTGACCGCGCCGACCTGGTTTTCCTCGTCCGAAACGCCATGACGGAACTTGCGCACGCCGGCGAACTCGCCCAGGTTTTCCGGCGTGATGGTGACGCTCTTCACCTCGCCTTCCAAAATCTTGCGCAGGCTCTTGCGCGCCAGTCGTGCGATCTCACGTTCCAGCGTGCGGACCCCGGCCTCCCGGGTATAATAGCGAATAAGGTCACGCAGCCCTTCCTGCGTCAGGGTAAATTCCCCTTCGGTAAGCCCGTGCTGCTCGACCTGCTTCTCGATCAGGTGGCGCTCGGCAATCTCGACCTTCTCATCCTCGGTATATCCTTCGAGGCGAATGATCTCCATCCGGTCGAGCAAAGGCTGAGGCAGGTTGAGCGAGTTGGCGGTGCACACGAACATCACGTCGGACAGATCGTAGTCGACTTCGAGGTAATGATCCTGAAACTTCGCGTTCTGTTCAGGGTCCAGCACCTCTAGCAGGGCCGAGGCCGGATCGCCGCGGAAATCCTGCCCCAGCTTGTCGATCTCGTCGAGCAGGAAGAGCGGATTGGAGGCCCCCGCCTTCTTCAGATTAGTGACGATATTGCCCGGAAGCGAGCCGATATAGGTACGCCTGTGGCCGCGTATCTCAGCCTCGTCGCGCACACCGCCCAGCGACTGCCGCACGAATTCGCGACCCGTCGCGCGCGCAATCGAACGGCCGAGCGACGTCTTGCCCACGCCCGGCGGTCCGACAAGACACAGGATCGGCCCCTTCAGCTTGTTGGTGCGTGCCTGCACGGCGAGATATTCGACGATCCGGTCCTTCACCTTTTCCAGCGCATAGTGATCAGCATCGAGCACTTCCTGCGCCTTGGCTATGTCCTTCTTGACCTTGGACTTCTTGCCCCACGGCAGACCCAGCAGCACGTCGAGATAGTTGCGGATGACGGTGGCCTCCGCGCTCATCGGCTGCATCGCCTTCAGCTTCTTCAACTCGGCATTGGCCTTTGCCTTTGCCTCCTTGGACAGCTTCGTCTTCTCGATCTTCTCGGCCAGTTCGGACAGCTCGTCGCCATCCTCGCCCTCGCCGCCCAGTTCGGACTGAATCGCCTTCAATTGCTCGTTGAGGTAATATTCGCGCTGCGTCTTTTCCATCTGCCGCTTCACACGGCCACGGATGCGGCGTTCGACCTGCAACACACCGAGCTCGCCCTCCATGAAGGACAGCCCCATCTCCAACCGCTTCACCGGGTCGCGCTCGGTCAGCATCGCCTGCTTGTCGCTGACCTTGGCGGCGATGTTCGCGGCGACCGCATCGGCGAGCCGCGAGGCATCGTCGATTTCGGCCAGCTGCTCGCCCGCGTCGGCCGACAGCTTCTTGTTCAGCTTCGCATAATCGTCGAACTGCTCCATCACCTGGCGCATGAGGGCGGCGACCTCGCTGCCCGATGCGGTGATCTCGTCGAGCACCTCGACCTCGGCGCGGACCATGGCGCCTGTATCCTCGACCGCGTTCAGCGCCGCGCGTTCCTGCCCCTCGACCAGCACGCGAACGGTACCGTCCGGCAGTTTCAGCAATTGCAGCACGGTCGCGACCACGCCCATGTCGTAAAGGTCGTCCGCCGCCGGATCGTCGCAGGCCGGATCGATCTGCGAGACCAGCATGATCTGCTTGCCCGATGCGTCTTCGTCCCCATCCGCATCGTCCGCATCCGGCGCGGCCATCGCAGCCTCCAGCGCGGCGACGGATTTTTCACGTCCGACGAAAAGCGGCACGACCATGCCGGGAAATACGACGATGTCGCGCAAGGGTAGAAGCGGGTAGGAACTCATCCAGATATTTTCCATTCAGTGGCGCTTACGCCAATCGGCCGGCGCGCGCATTACGATCCGTATCCAATATGGTGCAGTATCGCACAGGTGCAACCACGGCGGGCATCCCCGCCCGCGATCAGAGACCGAGCTTGGAAAGGTCGAAGCCCGGCGGCAGGCCCGCCTGCGACTGCACCTTCTGCATCTCCTCGTTCGCGCGGGCGTCGGCGCGTGTGCGGCAATCGTTGAAGGCAGCTGTGATGAGGTCCTCCAGCATCTGCTTGTCCTCCTTCACCATCAGGCTGTCGTCGATCGACACGCCCAGAATGCGGCCCTTCGCCGTGCTGCGGATCTTGACCATGCCGCCGCCCGAAACACCTTCGACCTCGATATTGTCGAGCGTGGCCTGCGCCTCGTTCATCTGCTTCTGAATCGTTTCTGCGGCCTGCTGCGCGGCCTGGATCATTTCTTCCATCGATTTCATCGTCTGGCTCCTGTCGTGCCTGTCATAGGATGGGTATATAGGGGCTTCAGGCGCGTTTGAAACGCCGCTCGTCCATCTGCTGCACTTCCGCCTCGTCCATGAGCCGCGCTTCGGGAAAGGCGGAAAGCGCCGCCTTCACCAAAGGCGCCTCGCGCACGATGCGGGCTTCGTCCTCCGCCTTTGCGCGCGCGATCTCGGCCAGCGAGGGGCGCGTCGCCTCGCCCTCGTCCGCGCGGTGCAGCTCCCATCGCTCCCCCGTGGCGCGATAGAGCGCGTCGCGCAGTTCGGGCGCGAAATCCTCTCCATAGCCGGGCACGGTGGCGTAGCGCAGCATCCCGTGCCGCAGTTCCGCCACCCGGATCCAGTCCCGCATGATCTGCCCCACGCGCAACTGGCCGACATCCTCCACCTGTTCGATGAGATCGGTCCATTCCGGAGCGGGTCGTGCCACCGCGGCGGGGGCGGGGATGGTACCCGTTACGGAGCCTTGCACATTGCCATCGCCGCCAGCCGTACCAATGGCCGGCCGGGCCGCGATCTCGTCCAGCCTGCGCATCAGCGTGCCGGGATCGGGCATGTCGGCGGCATGCAGGATCCGAAGCAAGGCCATCTGCGCCGCGACGAGCGGATCGGGCGCGGTCCGCACCTCGTCATGCCCTTTGAGCAGCAATTGCCAGAGCCGGTGCAATTGCGCCGCGCCGAGCGTTCCTGCCCATTGTTCGATTTGTGCGCGCTCCTCCGCCGACGGTGCATCGGCGGCGCCGCGCGCCAGCTGCGCGAGCGTGATGCGGTGGACCAGCTCCATCTGTCCGCGCATCAGGGCCACCGGCTCCACGCCAAGCGCATATTGACGGTCGACCAGATCGAGCAGCCCCGCCCCGTCGCCCGACAGGACCGCCGAAAGCAAGCGGCGTTGCACCCCCTTGTCGGCGAGGCCGAGCATGTCGCGCACCTGATCCGCGGTAACGCGGGTGGTTTCGCCCTCGCTCGCCATGTCGGCATGGGCGATCGCCTGGTCGAGGATCGACAGCCCGTCGCGCACCGATCCCTCGGCGGCGGCGGCGATCATGGACAGCGCCTCATCCTCCGCCTCGACCTCTTCCTGCGCGCAGACCCATGCGAAATGCGCCTGCAACATGGGCGCGGTGATACGGCGCAGGTCGAACCGCTGCGTCCGGGACAAGACCGTCACCGGAAGCTTGTCCACCTCGGTCGTGGCGAACAGGAATTTCACATGCGCCGGCGGTTCCTCCAGCGTTTTCAGAAGCGCGTTGAACGCATTGCGCGACAACATGTGCACTTCGTCGATGATGTATATCTTGTAGCGGGCCGATACGGCGGAATAGCGCACCGCCTCGATAATCTCGCGCACGTCGTCGACGCCGGTGTGGCTCGCCGCGTCCATCTCGATCACGTCGATGTGGCGCCCCTCGGCAATGGCGACGCACGGTTCGCATATTCCGCACGGGTCGATCGTCGGCCCGCCCTGCCCGTCGGGTCCGATGCAGTTCAGCGCCTTGGCAATCAGGCGCGCGGTGCTCGTCTTGCCCACCCCGCGCACGCCCGTCATCAGGAACGCATGCGCGAGCCGGTCGCGCCGGATCGCATTGGCCAGCGTCTGCACCATGGCATCCTGCCCGATGAGCTGACCGAAGGTCTGCGGCCGGTACTTGCGCGCCAGGACGCGATAGGGTTGTGCCGGATCCGGCGCGGGCGGCGTTGCCCGTTCGCCCAGCCCAAGGCCCAGGGCATCGTCCGCCATGTCGGGATCGCGCGGGGGCGGCGCCGGAGCAGCATCGCCAGCGCCAAAGATATCGGATGAATCGGCCATGATCCGCAATGTAGTGTGATCGCCCCCCAATGTCGAAGGGCGCAAACATGCAAACTGCGGATAGCTCGACGGGTGCGGGCAGGCATCGGCCCGTATTGCATCGGATATGAGGTGAGTAAGGAGCCGGGCGACCCGCAGCAATCCGTTGTGGCTGCTTCCTTCCGGACCTGACCAGGTTGGCGAACGCGAACGTCCACCCGACTCCCGATCCGCGATATGCCGATCCGCGCAATGAATGGCAAGGGTCAATCCGACATGCTATCGCCCGCACACGACACGAACGGGAATCGGTACCACCATAACGAGCAGGATCTCACGCACCGCGGCCACCGCCATTCTACTTGCCGGGACGATGCTGGGCATGGTGCCTTCGGCCATGGCGCAAACGCCCGATTTCGGGGACGACAGCAGCGAATGGGCGCGCGACGGCGAATGCGACGACATGCGTTTCATCGGGCCGGGCATGGCGTCCGTTCTCAATGACGAGGATCGCGGCCACGACGCAACCGATTGCCGCGTCGCGTTCGAGCAGAAACGCGTCACCATGCGCAGCGAGGCATTGCAGCAGCGCGTCGTCGAGGCGCGGCGAATCGCGTGGGGCGATGACGAGGGCGCGTTCGCCAATGACGGCGAATGCGACGACATGCGTTTCGAAGGCGAGGCGATGACCACGACCGTGCTTCGCGTCGAGGACGTACAGCACGATGCGAGCGATTGCCGCAACGCGTATCAGGATGGCCTGATCGCGCTCAGGCAATAGGACCGGCCGGGAACCGTCCCGGCGGACCGATCAGCGAAAATTATCGGCGTAGGCCTGCAGCTTGAGCCGGCGCGGCGGGGTCGGCACGATATGCACCGCGATCCCGTATTTGTCGGCGTAGGCCTTGGCCGCGTCGCAATCGGGGAACTGCAACTGTACCTGCGCCTGCGTGTCGCCGGACCCGGCCCAGCCCATGAGCGGGTCGGGCTTTTTCGCTTCCGACGCTTCGAATTCGAGGATCCAGTCGCTGGAACGCGCCCGCCCCGACTGCATGGCGTTTTTCGGACGCTGATAGATTCGTGCTGCCATAATGCCGTTGCGATGCCCCGTGCCGCCGCCGAAATCAAGCGCGGGATCGGCCCCGCCCTTCGAAAGCGTTGCGGGTCTTGAGACTGGCCTCCTCCTCCCACGGCCTTTCGGGCCAGCGGTGGCGGGGGTAGCGGCCCTTCATTTCGCGGCGCACATCGGCCCAGCTCCCGCGCCAGAATGCGGGGAGGTCGCGCGTCGCCTGGATCGGCCGGCCCGCGGGTGAGGTGAGTTGCAGGAGCAGCGGGCGCGGCGGGCTGCCGAATTGCGGATGGGTGTCCAGCCCGAACAGCGCCTGCACCCGCAATTCGACCTGCGGGCCGCCTTCCGCTTCGTAATCGATGGCATGGCTCGTCCCGGCGGGCGAGGTGAAGTTCGCCGGCGCCACGCGGTCGAGCGTCTGCTGCGCCTGCCAATCGAGCCGCGCACGCAGGGCATCATGCAATCCACGCGGATCGAGCGCGTCGAAACTTCGCTTGCCCAGCAACAGCGGCGCGAGCCATGTGTCCGTCTCGGCGCGCAAAGCCTCGTCCGACAGCGTGTCGATCCCTGCAAAACGCGCGCGCGCCAACAGGCCATGCGCCGCGCGGCCCAACGGCAACAGGTGGAGCCCGCCCTGCGCCACGCGCGCCACCATCATGGCCGCAATCGCCGCCGCATCGGGATCAGGGTCCGGCCCTTCGGCCAGCACGATCCGGCCCATCCGGCGTTGCAGGCGCGCCTCCGCCCGCCCCTCGTTCCAGCGCAGATCGCGGCGCCGTTCTATCCGGTCGCCGAGCCAGCGTTCGACATCCTCCGCCTCGATCTGCGCCGCCGCCATGATGCGCGCCCCGCCCGCGTGCCCCTGTGCCTCGCCGACCGCCAGCCATTCCGCCCGCGCCAATGTCGAGAGCGGGTCGAGCCGCAATCCGCGCCCGCCCGCGGTCAGCCAGTCTTCGCCATTCGTGCCCCGCGCCCGCGCGACCCTGTCGGGAAACGCATGGGCGAGCAAGATGCCCGGCGGCGGGACATCGCCCGTGCCCGCCCGCTCCGCCTTTACGAGGCTTTCGGCCCGACGCGCCCACCGGGCGGCGAGCTTGCGGCTGGCATCGGCCCGCGCCCCGCGCGCGGCGTTCCACCGCGACAGCCGCGCAGCCAGATCCTCGCCCCCGCCGCCCAGACCGCGCTCCTGCAACAGCAGCGCGATCCGCGCCGCCGTTTCCGCCGCATCGTGCCGCGCCCCGAACAGCACCATCGCGGCAAGCGCCGGCTCGATCCCCATGCGATCGAGATCGGCACCATGCGCCGTCAGCCGCCCCTCTGCGTCGAGCGCGCCCAGCATTTCCAACCTTCCCCGCGCGGCGGAGAGCGCGGCGGCGGGCGGCGGGTCGAGCCAGCGCAATTCGTCCGCCCCGCTCCCCCACCGCATCAGCGTGAGGAGCAGCGGCGCAAGATCGGCCGTCGCGATTTCCGGCGGATCGTAGGGCTCGAACCCGCCCTCCGCCGCGGCCTCCCACATGCGATAGCAGGTGCCGGGCCGCTGCCGTGCGGCGCGGCCCGCCCGCTGTGCAATCGCGGCGCGGCTGGCGCGCACGGTGACGAGCCGGGTCAGGCCCGCCTCCCGGTCGAATTCGGGGCGGCGCGACAATCCCGCATCGACGACGACCGAAACCCCGTCGAGCGTGAGCGAGGTTTCCGCAATTGCCGTGGCGAGAACGATGCGCCGCCGCCCGCCCCCGTCGCGGCGCAACGCACGGCGCTGCTCCGCCGGGTCCACCTGTCCGTGGAGCGGCAGGACGAGCGCGCCCGGCAGCGCCGCCGTCACCGTGTCCATCGCCCGCTCGATCTCTCGTACGCCGGGCAGGAAGGCGAGAATATCGCGGTCCGCCTCTGTCTCGCTCCAGGCGCGGCGAACCGCACCCGCCACCTGATCCTCCAGCCGCAATTCCGCCCGCGCGCCAATATGTTCGATGGTAAGGGGATGGATCTTGCCCTCGCTCTCGATCACCGGGGCGCCGCCCATCGTCTGTGCGAAGCGCGCGCCGTCGATCGTCGCCGACATGACCAAAAGACGCAGATCGGGCCGAAGCACCGATTGCGTTTCCAGTGCAAGGGCAAGCCCAAGATCGCTATCGAGATGACGCTCGTGCGCCTCGTCGAACAGCACCGCGGAGACGCCGGACAGTTCGGGATCGGCGGCGATGCGATTGACGAAGATCGCCTCCGTCATGACCGTGATGCGGGTGAGAGCCGAGGTCCGGCTGTCCATACGCGAAAGATAGCCGACCGTTGCGCCCGCCCGTTCGCCCAGCGTTTCGGCCATGCGTTCGGCGGCGGCGCGCGCGGCGACCCGGCGCGGGCTGAGCAGGAGGATTTCGCCGTCGCACCATGGCTCGTGCAGCAAGGCCGGGGCGACCGCCGTCGTCTTGCCCGCACCCGGCGGCGCGATCAGCACGGCCCAGCCCCCCTCTCGCAGCGCGGCGGCAAGGTCGGGCAGGACGGCATTTACGGGGAGCGGCGCGCTCTCCATCGCAGGGTCAATAGCGGCGGGCCACCGCGAATTGCACCGCCTCCATCATCGCGGCGCGCGCCTCGTTCGCGGGAAAGCCCGATATGGCATCGATGGCGCGATTGGCGAAATGGCGGGCGCGTTCGCGTGTGTCGGCCACCGCGTCATGTTTCGCGATGAGCGCGATGGCATGGGCAAGATCCTCGTCCGCGTTACGCTTGCCCCGAATCGCATCCTGCCAGAATGCGCGTTCCTTCGCGTCGCCGCGCGCGTAGGCGAGGATAACGGGAAGCGTCATCTTTCCATCGCGGAAATCGTCGCCCTTGTCCTTGCCCGATTCGCCGACGTCGGAATCGTAATCGATGGCATCGTCGGCCAACTGAAACGCGATGCCCAGATTTCGCCCGTAATCGTCGAGCGCCTGCTCCACCTTCGGATCGCGTTCGGCAACGACCGCGGCAATGCGGCAGGCGGCGGCGAACAGTGCGGCGGTCTTCGCGCCGACGATGTGGAGATAGCGTTCCTCGCCCGTTTCCACCTTGCGCTGGGCGGTGAGCTGATCGACCTCGCCCTCGGCGATGATCGCGCTCGCGCCCGAAAGGATTTTCAGCACCTTGAGGCTGCCGTCCTCGACCATCAGTTCGAAGCTGCGCGAGAAAAGGAAATCCCCGACCAGCACGGCGGCAGGGTTGCCGAACACGATATTTGCGGCATCCTTGCCCCGGCGCATGTCGGATTTGTCGACGACATCATCATGCAGCAGCGTCGCGGTATGGATGAATTCGACCGCGGCGGCGAGCTTGTGATGGCGCACCCCTTCGTATTCGAGGAGCGCCGCACTGGCGAGTGTCAACATCGGGCGCATGCGCTTGCCCCCGCCCGCGATCAGATGGCCTGCCAATGCCGGAATCAACGGAATCTTCGACTGCATCCGGTCGAGGATGATGCGGTTCACCCCGCTCATCCCATCGGCGGTCAGCGCCAGAATCGGAGACAGCGACGGTTCGCCGGGGGTCAATTTGTGCACGGTTGCGCTCACGCAGCGTCGTTTGGGGGCGATAGCGCGCCAAAGCAAGAGACAAGTTGCCGATATCCAGACGAAACGCGCCGGAACGGCGGCGTTCCGCAACCGGGCACCGCCGCAATGCGCTTGCCAGCAGGCGAGGGCTTGGTAAGACGCATGCCATGACCGGATCGAAACCGACATCGAAACAGGCGCAGGCCGAGGATGACCGCTCGCCCAAGGACGTCCTTTCCGCCTATCGCCGCAGCATCGACAACATCGATGCCGCGCTCGTGCACATGCTGGCCGAACGGTTCCGCATCACGCAGGCCGTCGGCGCGTTCAAGGCGAAGGCGGCGTTACCCCCCGCCGACCCCGCGCGCGAGGAGAAGCAGATCGCCCGCCTGCGCGCGCTGGCCGAAGATGCCGATCTCGATCCGGAATTCAGCGAGAAATTCCTGCGCTTCATCATAGACGAGGTCATCCGCCACCATCAGCAGGCGCGCGGCGAATAAGCGCCAGTAAGCTGCACCCGCGCACCTACCCCGCCCGCGGCAGGGCCAGCCGCACGAGAAGCCCGCCAAGATCCTCGCTCTGTTCCAGCGCGACCTCACCGCCATAGATTTCGACCACGTCGCGCACGATCGCAAGGCCGAGCCCCGTACCCGGCTTATTCGTGTCGAGCCGGGCGCCCCGGTCGAATATTCGGATACGTTCGGGATCGGGAATGCCCATGCCGTCATCCTCGATCCAGATTTCGCACAGCTTGCCATCGGGCACCGCATCGACGGTGACGAACACGCTGCCGCCGCCGTATTTCGCGGCATTCTCGACGAGATTTCCGAGCAATTCGTCAAGATCCTGCCGTTCGAGCGCGACCATCGCGCTATCGGCGCCGTCGATGTCGAACCGCACGTCGGGGTAGAGCCGGCTCACCGCCCGCTCCACCGCGTCGGCCGCGCCGCGCACGTCGGCGCGGGCCAGACCGCTCACCCTGCGGCCCAGCGCGCGGGCGCGGGCGAGGTGATGATCGACCTGCCGCCGCATGATCGCGGCCTCGCGCTTGACCACCGCGTCGAGATCGGGCGCGCGCGCCGCGGCGGCATTGTTGACGACCGTAAGAGGCGTCTTGAGCGCATGGGCGAGATTGCCGGCATGGGTGCGCGCCTCCTCGGCCTGCCGCTGCGAATGGGCGAGCAATGCGTTCAATTCATCCACCATCGGCTGCACCTCGAGCGGGAGCGGCTCCTCCACGCGCGGCACGCCGGTGACCCGGATGCGGTGAATGGCGCGCCTGACCCCGCGCAGGGGCGAAAGGCCGAGCCATGTCTGCAACGCGGCCATCACGATGAGGCCGAAACCCAGCACGACGAAGCTGTAGATGAGGATCGAGCGCACCCGCCCGATCTGCGCATTCAATTCGCCGCGCGATGCGGCCACGGTGAACCACCATGTCGTATCGCTGCCGGGAAGGATGATGGGCCGCTGTATCACGCGCAGCGGTTCGTTCTCGAACGCGGCGGAATCGAAGATGACCGGCTCCATGCTGTCGGTCTGGCGTACCGGCAATTGCCTGTCCCACAAGGACCGCGAAAGGTAATCCTCGTGCCCTTCGCCAACGATCTGCCAGTAGAGCCCGCTCCCAGGCTCCAGGAAACGCTGATCCCCCAGGGGCCGCGAAAACCACACCGCATCGTCCGGCCCGATTTCGGCCGATGCGACCATCGCGGTCAGGATATATTCGAGCTGTTCGTCGAAACTGCGCGTGACGTAGGAATTGAGTGTCCGGTCGAGCGCCACCCCGCCCGCCAGCAGCAGGATCGAAATCCACGCCAGCGCAATCAGCATCATGCGCCGCGACAGCGAACCCGTATGCGCGCGCGCAGGCCGCGAACGCGTGTCGGTCAGGGCCGAGGAGGCATCGCCCGACGGCCCTTCGGCGCGATCCGACGCGCCCTTACCCGCGCGGAGCGTCGGCGGGATCGTCGAGGCTGTAGCCAAGGCCACGGATCGTGGTGATGACATCCGCGCCCAGCTTCTTGCGAATACGGGTCACGAACACTTCGATGGTATTGGAATCGCGGTCGAAATCCTGATCATAGATATGTTCGATCAGTTCGGTGCGGCTGACGACCTTGCCCTTGTGATGCATGAGATAGGACAGGAGCTTGTACTCCTGCGCGGTGAGTTTCACCGGCTCCCCGTCGAGCGTGACCCGGCCCGAACGCGTGTCCAGCCGCACATCGCCGGCGATCAGCTCGCTCGTCGCATTGCCGGTCGACCGGCGGATCAGCGCGCGCAGCCGGGCGATAAGCTCCTCTGTCTGAAACGGCTTGGCGAGGTAATCGTCCGCGCCCGCGTCGAGCCCTGCCACCTTGTCGGACCAGCTGTCACGCGCGGTGAGGACGAGCACGGGGAAGGTCTTGCCCTCCTTGCGCCACATGCCCAGCACGGTGAGCCCGTCGATTTCGGGCAGGCCAAGGTCGAGGATGACGGCGTCATATTCCTCGGTCGAACCCATGAAATGCCCGTCTTCGCCATCGACCGACAGATCCACGGCATAGCCCGTCTGCTCGAGCGTGGTCTTCAATTGTTGACCGAGAGTGGGTTCGTCCTCGACGATCAGGATACGCATGCATGTTCCCCGTTCATGCCCCCGCGAAAGGCGGGCGGTTCGTGACATGAACAGATGAAAGAGCGGAAAGGTCCGGTCAAGCGCATTGCGCCATCGCACCAGGCCGCGGGAACGCGCCGGGTTCAGCGCATGATATTGAGGATATTCCCGGTTCGCGCATCGACATCCACGAACACCACGCGCCCGTTGCGTATGAATTTCAACCGATAGGTATTGGCCGAAAACTCATCCATGCCGAGATAATCCATCCCCTTCATCCGGGGCAGGACCCGCGATTCGATCTCGCGCAGCGTGTGCACGTTGCCGGCGCGCAATTCGCGGCGGGCCTCGCCCTGCCCGTCACGTTTTCCCTGCCCGGCATGGGCGGGGACGGTGAGCGACAGGCACGACACGGCGACCAGCACCGCGGCCACGGGCGCGCGCATGGCGAGGCGGGGGCGAAGGGGTGTGCGAATTGTCATGATGGTCGCCGTGTTAGTATCAAGCCATTGAACGCAATCTGAATATTTCCGCGTCCGCGTCGTGCCGGTTCCTATCGCGTCATTTCATATTTAAGGGTCAGGATGACATCCGTGCCCACCTGCCCCGGTTTCACGGGGCTGCTGGCGGCTTCCGTACGGCTGCCGGTGACGACGATCATGTCCCTTTGCATCGGGCGATTCTCGCTCACCGCCTCCTCGACCGAGAGGAGACGCACACCGGTATAACCAGCCATTCGCGCAAGCTCGGTCGCCTGGCTCATCCCGCGTTCGAACGCAGCGCGGCGGGCCTGTGCCTGCGCCGCTTTGGGATCGCGAAGGCCGAAATCCGGACCTGAAAGATTGGTCGCGCCCGCCTCGACCAGCGCGTCGAGCACCGCACCGATCCGCTCCATATCGCGAAGTTCGATCCGCACATTATTGGTCGCGTCATAGCCCAGAAACTGCGGCACATCGTCGTTCCGGTAATTATAGCGGGGGTTGAGAGAGATGCCCGTCGTCTGAATGCGGTCGTCCGGAATGCCCAGCGCGGCGATCCGTTCGACAACGGCGGCCATCTTGCGCGCATTCTCCTGCATCGCCTGGCTGGCGCTTGGCGCGCGGGTGGTAACGCCTGCGCCCACCGTCGCCATGTCGGGATCGGCAAGCACGGTCTCGCTCACGCCCAGTTCGACGACCGGGCCGCCGGCCTGCATCTGAACCTCCGCGGCATGGGCGGAGATCGCGCCGCCCGATATGGCGGCAATAGCCATTGCGGGCGCGGCAAGCAGAAAAACGGATTTGCGCATGAGCATCATTCTCCAGAATACGGATGGTTCGATATCATCGTATCAAACCGTGACTCCATGATGATAGCATGATCACCGCTTGCGCAAGATGAACGGCGC
This sequence comes from Croceicoccus hydrothermalis, assembly GCF_022378335.1. Classification (GTDB taxonomy): domain Bacteria; phylum Pseudomonadota; class Alphaproteobacteria; order Sphingomonadales; family Sphingomonadaceae; genus Croceicoccus; species Croceicoccus hydrothermalis. The sequence continues at coordinate 31,862 of NZ_JAIQCI010000002.1, read as the reverse complement.
GATTAGCTGCACCTGCATGGCACAGGCACCGATTTTAAGCTGGGAAGGCCTCGGCCTGCAACAAGGGGGCGGCTGGCTGTTCGGCGGCCCGGATGCGGCGGGCGGCAATGGCGGGCTCGACCTGCACGTGCTGCCGCGCGACCGGCTCGCGCTGATCGGGCGGAACGGCGCGGGCAAGACCACGCTGCTCAAGCTTATCGCAGGGGAGATCGAGGCGGACCGCGGCAAACGCACGATACAGCCCGGCACGCGCGTCGTCATGCTGGAGCAGGAGCCCGATTTCACCGGTTGCGCCTGTCTCATGGATTATGCGCTGGGCGGGGACGACGCGCCGCAGCGCCACGAGGTGGAGGCCATCGCCGGTCAGCTCGGCATCGACATGGAGCGCGAGGCGACGAGCGCGAGCGGCGGCGAAAAGCGCCGTGCCGCGATTGCGCGCGCGCTGGCGATGGAGCCGGACCTGCTGCTTCTGGACGAGCCGACCAACCATCTCGACCTCGCCGCGATCGACTGGCTCGAAGACTGGCTCAACCGCTACAAGGGCGCCTTCGTCACGATCAGCCACGACCGCACTTTTCTCACCCGACTGACCCGCGCGACATGGTGGCTGGATCGCAAGAGCCTGCGCCGCAACGAGGTCGGTTTCGGCGGCTACGAAGCGTGGGAGGAAAAGGTCTACGCCGACGAGGCCCGCGCGGCGCAAAGGCTGGATGCGCGGCTGAAGATCGAGGCGCACTGGCTCGAACGCGGGGTCACCGCCCGGCGCAAGCGCAATCAGGGCCGCCTCGAAAAGCTGCACCAGATGCGCGCCACCCGCGCCGCCATGGTGCAGCCGCAGGGGCAGGCGAAGCTCGCCATCGTCGCCGACGGAACGAAGACGAAGGCCGTCATCACCGCCGAAAACGTCTCCAAATCCTATGGCGACCGCACGATCATCCGCAATTTCGATTTGCGGATCCAACGTGGCGACCGCATCGGCATCGTCGGCTCCAACGGCGCGGGAAAGACCACGCTGCTCAAAATGCTGACCGGCGAGATCGAACCGGACACCGGCACGGTCACGCTGGCCAAGACGCTGTCGGGCGTGATGATCGACCAGCAACGCAGCCTGCTGTCCGATGAAAAGCGGCTGCGCGACGTGCTGGCCGAGGGGGGTGACTGGATCGACGTGCGCGGGGTGCGCAAGCATATTCAGGGCTATCTGAAGGAGTTCCTGTTTGATCCCGGTCTTGCCGATGCGAAGGTTGGCACGCTGTCGGGCGGGGAACGATCGCGCCTGTTGCTGGCCCGCGAATTTGCACGGACCTCGAACCTGCTCGTGCTCGACGAGCCGACCAACGATCTCGATCTCGAAACGCTCGATTTGTTGCAGGAGGTCATCGCCGATTACGACGGCACCGTGCTCATCGTCAGCCACGATCGCGATTTTCTCGACCGGACGGTGAACCTCACGCTCGGCCTCGACGGAAGCGGCGCGGTGGATATCGTGGTGGGTGGTTATGCCGATTGGGAAGCCAAGCGCGAGGATCGCAGCCGGCAGGCCAAGGCCGCGAAAACCGCCACCCCGCCGCCCCCACCCCCGCCGCAGCGCAAGACGAAGCTATCCTACAAGGATCAGCGCGATTACGAATTGCTCCCGCAGCGGATCGAGACGCTCGAGGCAGCGATGGCGAAGGACGAGGCCGCGCTCGCCGACCCCGACCTCTATAGCAGCGATCCGGACCGTTTCGCCGCGCTGACCGCCGCGCTCGACAAAAAGCGCGCGGAAAAGGACGCAGCCGAGGAACGCTGGCTCGAACTTGCCGAAGAGGTGGAAGCGCTGGGCTGAGGTTTCAGCCCGGTATGCGGTAATAGCCCGCCACCCGGTCGAGCGCGAGTTTCAGCACCAGTTTCCCGCTCCGCGCGGGCCAGGCCAACGCCTTTTCCGCATCGGGAAGCGTTTCACCCGCGCACACCACGCGCCACAACACATCGGACAGCCCCGGCCCGGCGGCCGCTGTTGCCTCGTCAAAGCGGCGCTTGGCCGACATCTGTTTTTCCGCCGGCGTCAGGCCATTGTCGCCGCCTCCCTTGATCCGCACCGGATCCCAGCTCATCGTGACGGAGGGAGCCAGCTGCGCCCGCTCGTAATCGGCGCGGAGCCGTTCGCCCGCATCGAATTGCCGCTCGTCGAGATGGCCGCGCGAATGCAGCCAGGCAATCGGCGATTCGCGCAAGTTTACCGTGACGCCGCGCGCCCGGCGCCCGACTTCGCCCGCGCGGCGCGGCCCCTCGCTCGTGAGTTCGCGATTCGCATATTCGGCTGCCATGTGATGTCTTCCTTTCGTTCGGCGGGAACGGAATGGGCCCGGTTCAATGCTGTAGGAAAATAAAACCTGTGCGGTTCGTCGCCATGGTGGTAGTGACCACGCCATGATCAATCGCATCCGCGCCATACGCAAGCAACAGGGACTGACCCTGGCCGACCTCGCGACACGTTGCGATCCGCCCACCACGCCGCAGACCGTCGGACGGCTGGAAACCGGTATGCGCACGCTTTCCATCGACTGGCTCAATCGCATTGCCGCCGCGCTCAAGGTGGAGCCGCAGGCCTTGTTGACGAGCGAATCGCGCGAGGCGACGATGGTGGTGGCGCGCCTGTCGGATACCGGCGCCGAACCACTGTCGTCCCCGCGCGAGGCGATCGCGCCGGCCGCGCTGCTGGGCGAGGCGAAGCTTACCGTGATGGAAGTCGCGGCGAGCGCCGGGGAATATCGCGCCGGCGACCATGTCTGGCTGCGTGCGATGGACGAGGTGGAAACGCCGCGCGCGATCAATCGCGACGTGCTTGTCCCCCGTCCCGGCGGGCGATTCCTGTTCGGGCGGATGATCGACCGCGATGGGCAATCGGTCGCCATCCTGCCCACCGGCGTCGGGCAGCGGCAGACGGTCGTGACCAATCCCGCATGGGTGGCGGTCGCCGTGATGCTGGTCCGCCAATTGTGAAAGGAGGGCGCGCCGCGTTCGTCACGGGACTGGCGCTATGGAGCGGCGGAGCAGGCGCGGTCCTTGCGCCGGGCGCGCCCGCCGATATCGACGCGATGCTGGCCCGGCAAAAGGCGATGACGCTCCCGCCCGCCCCCGCCCCGTGCAAACCGTCGAGCGGCGAGGAAATCGTCGTTTGCGCGCCCATCGTCCGTGATCAGCGCGTCGAATCCTTCACCATGCGCAACCCCACCTCGCCAGAGGCGCGGAACCTCGGCGTTCCGGATGTGGTCGATGTCGACGGCATGCCGCCATGCCTCGCATTCTGCATAACCTCGAAATTCGGATACGCCCCGCCGCCCGCCTTTATCGTGGATTTCGACGCTTTGCCCGACGCGCCGCCGGGATCGGATGCAGACCGCATCGCCCGCGGCGAGATGCGCGCCGACTGACCGGACCCAAACCGGTCCACGCCCGTTCCCAATGGCGAAGGAGACGGATCGATTTTGGAACCAAGCGACTGGATCAGCGACTGGCCCCGCCTTGCCGAGGTGGCTTTGGGCGGCGTGTTCTTTTTTATCGGCGTCGTCGCCTTCGTCCGCATATTGGGCAAGCGGACCACGGGACAGATGAACAATTTCGACTGGATCATCACCGTCACTGTCGGCGCGCTGGCGGCGTCCGGCATATTGAGCCGCGACATCTCCTTTGCCGATGCGGTGCTGGGCATCGTGGTGCTGGGGCTCATGCAATATGCCACGACATTGCTGGTACTGCGTGGCGGGATCGTCTCGAAACTGGCCGAGGCGTCGCCGACCCTGCTGCTGCACAAGGGCCGCGTGCTGGAGGACGCGATGCGCCGCACACGCATTTCACCCGAGGAGCTGCGCGGTGCCCTGCGTCAGAAGGGAATCACCCGGTTCGAGGATGCGAACTGGGTGATCCTGGAGACGAACGGGGTGCTTAGCGTGATCGCGAAATCCGACATGTCCATCGACGAGGCGGAAACGCTCGTCGATGTGCGCGCGCCGGACGAATTGCCCGGCCCGCGCTAAGCCCTCCGCCGTGGTCAGCCCTCGCCCCGAACGATGCGTTCCTGGCGATCGGTCGCGCTTTCCTTCGGAACGAAGCTGTTGGAATCGACCTTCAACCAGATGAGGATCGGCGCCGCCATGTAGATCGACGAATAGGTGCCGACGAAAATACCCAGCGCAATCGCCGCGGCAAATCCGAAGGTCGCCTGCGGCCCGAGAATGAGCAGCGCGGCCAGCACGGTCAGCGTCGTCAGCGAGGTGACCACCGTGCGCGACAGCGTTTCATTGACCGACAGATCGAGCAGTTCCTCCATCGGCATCCGGCGATACTTCTTCAGATTTTCGCGGATGCGGTCGTAAACCACGATCGTATCGTTCAGGGAGTAGCCGATGATCGCGAGGATAGCCGCAACGATATTGAGGTCGAACTCCAGCTGCGTAATTGCGAAAAAACCCATGGTCAGCGACACGTCGTGGATCAGCGCGAAGAGCGCGCCGATGCCGAACTGCCACTCGAACCGGACCCAGATATAGATGGCGATCGCCACCATCGCGGCAAGCAGCGCATACATGCCGGTGGAGAACAACTCCTCCGACACCTTACCCGATACCGAATCGACGCCGTCGATGCGCACGTCGGGATGCTCCGTTTCCATGGCGCGGGTGATGTCCTGCGTCATGCGGTCGGCGAGCGTGGTGGAATCGGGGCCGGTCCCTTCGGGCAGGCGCATGCGGATCGACACCTCGTTCGGCTGTCCGAAACGCTGGATCACCGGGTCGCCATAGCCGAGCCCGCCGATGCTGCGCCGCAATTCGGCAACCGGCGCCTCCTCCGTTTCGGTGAAGGTCGCGCGGATCATCTGCCCGCCGACGAAATCGACGCCGAGGTTGAGCCCGTTCGTCGCCACCAGCGCCCAGCTCGCCGCCATCAACAGCAGGGAGATGACATAGAACGGCACGCGCAGCCGCAGAAAGCGGATATTCGTATTGTCGGGAACGAGTTTGAGCAATTTCATGGCACGTCCCTTAGATATTCAGCTCGGCGGGGCGGTTTTTCCGCAGATAGCTTGCCACCCACATGCGGGTCAGCGTGACGGCGGTGAAGACCGAGGTGACGATGCCGATGATCAGCACGATGGCAAACCCGCGGATCGGCCCGGATCCGAAGAGGAACAGCAGCACGCCCGCAATGAAATTGGTGATGTTCGCATCGAGAATCGCACGCTGCGCCTCGCGATAGCCGACCTCGACCGCCTGCACCACGCGGCGACCGCGGCGGCGCTCCTCGCGTATGCGTTCGTTGATGAGCACGTTGGCATCGACCGCCGTACCGATGGTGAGCACGAAACCCGCAATCCCCGGCAGCGTCAGTGTCGAACCGAGAATCGCCATGATTCCGAGGATGATCAGCACGTTGAGCACGATGGCGATGTCGGCATAGATGCCGAACCGGCCATAGGTCACGAACATGAACGCCATGACGGCCCCGCCCCCGACGATCAGCGCGAGCAGACCCTTGCGGATCGAATCGGCGCCGAGATCGGGGCCGACGGTGCGCTCCTCCACGATCTGAAGATCGATGGGAAGCGCGCCGGAACGCAGCGAAATGGCGAGCGCGTTGGCGCTGTCGACGGTGAAATTGCCGCTGATCTGCGCCGATCCGCCGAGAATCGGTTCGTTGATATTGGGGGCGGACAGCACCTCGCCGTCGAGGATGATGGCAAACGGCTTGTTGACGTTATCGGTGGTCAGCTGCGCGAACTTGCGACCGCCTTCCTGATTGAAGGTGATGTTGACGACCGGCGCGCCATTCTGATCGTAACCCTGGCGCGCGTCGGTCAGGTTGTCGCCCTGAATGCCGCCCAGCCGGCGCACGGCGATCGGGCCGGTCTGCTGACCGCCGGTGGCGAAATTCAGGATCTCGCTGCCCGGAGGGGCAATGCCTTGCGCAAGGTCAGCAGGCGCCGCCGAACCGTCGACCAGCTTGAATTCGAGCTTCGCCGTCTGTCCCAGAAGGTCCTTTAATTGCTGCGGATCGTCGAGGCCCGGCACCTGCACCACGATGCGATTGTCGCCCTGCCGGATGATGGTCGGCTCACGCGTGCCCAGCTCGTCGATGCGGCGGCGCACGACATCGGTGGCCGTGTCCATCGCCAGCTCGACACCCTGCTCCAGACCTGCATCGGTGGGAACGATGACGAAACGCGTGCCGTCGACGACATTGATGGTCCAGTCGCGCTGTCCGGTAAGCCCCGCGCCGTCGGTCAGCGGCAGCAGCGCCTCGCGCGCGGCGTCGACCTGGTCGGCGTCCTGCACCATGAAGGACAGGCGCCCGTTGCTGCGCGAAATATCGCCGATCTCGACCTCGTCATCGGCCTCGCGCAGGACGCGGCGCACGTCCTCCTCCATCGATTCGAGCCGAAGCCCGCGCACCTGCCCCGTATCCGCCTCGAGCAGGATATGGCTGCCCCCTGCAAGATCGAGACCGAGGTTCACCTCGGGGTCGGGCAACGCGCCGGGCCACTTCCCGCCCGCGATGGAAACGAGCGACGGCAGGGCGAAAAACACCCCGATCGCGGTAATCGCAGAGAGCCAGATGACTTTCCAGCGCGGGAAATCGAGCATGGGCAGGTCTCAGTCGTTGGCGGGCTTGACGCCGCCCTTGGGCATCACGTCGCCGATGGTCTGGCGCACGGCCTGCACCCGGACATTGGGGGCGATCTCGATCTCGACGAAATCATCGTCCAGCTTCGTGATCTTGCCGACGAGCCCGCCTGCGGTCACGACGCGGTCGTTGCGCTGCAATCCGGCGATCTTGGCCTGATGCGCCTTCTGCCGCTTGATCTGCGGGCGGAAGACGAGGAACCAGAAGATGAGGCCCATCGCGGCCAGCAGGATGAGGTTCATGAAGGCGGGCGGTCCGGCGGCGGCGGGTGCCGCGGCGAGGATGAGCAGGGAACTGTTCACGGTTTACCGGCTTCTTTCGATCAGGATTGAAAAATTGGCAGACTGAAAATGGGTCGGGACGGCGCCATCACGGCCCCGCCGAGGTCCAGCGCGCCGCGACTAGCAGCATTGCACAGGCGTGGCAATGCACGCCCCGTCCCGTCCCGCCACCAATGCCTTACTTCGGCGATATCGCACATTCTGTGCCGCAAGCCTTGCCAAGCGTTCCGCGCCCCGCTATTGGCGCCGTTCCGGTCGGGACGTAGCGCAGCCTGGTAGCGCATCACACTGGGGGTGTGGGGGTCGGAGGTTCGAATCCTCTCGTCCCGACCAAGATTTCCTATCCATGCCGCCTGTTTAGCCTTCACGTTTTCACGTGCGGGCGGCAATGCTGCGCGCCGCGATGGAAACCGAATCGCGCCTGATGCGCTTTCCCTTCGAACGAAGGGGAAACGACAATGGCCGCACGCGCCTATTGGAAGGGTCAGATCCGGCTCGCGCTGGTATCGATTCCGGTGGAAATCTACACCGCCGTCAAATCAGGTTCGAAGATCAGCTTTCGCCAGATTCACGAACCGAGCGGCAAGCCGATCAATTACGAGAAGATCGTGCAGGGTATCGGCCCCATCGACCGCGACGAGATCATTCGCGGCTACGAAATCTCCAAGGACAATTACGTGCTCCTCGACGACGAGGAGATCGAGGCGGCGAAGGTCGAAAGCCGCAAGACGCTCGAACTCGTTCAGTTCGTCGACGCGCAGGAAATCGACGCCCTCTACTACGAAAAGCCCTATTTCGTGGTGCCGGCGGACGATCTCGCGATGGATGCGTATGTCGTGCTGCGCGATGCATTGCGGCAGACGAAGAAGGTCGCGCTGGGGCAGATTTCGGTGCGCGGCAAGGAATTGCTCGTCGCGCTCAAACCCTGCGGCAAGGGGATATTGCTCGAGACGATGCGCTATGCCGACGAGGTGCGCAAGGGTCAGGCCTTTTTCGGCGAAATCGGCGAGGACAAGCCCGAGGACGAACTGCTCGAACTTGCCACGACATTGATCGAGAAGAAAAGCGCGCCGTTCGACCCGTCGGAATTTCACGACCGCTATGCCGACGCGCTCGAGCGGCTGATCGAGAAGAAGGCGAAGGACAAGAGCGGCAAGATACTCGAGGATGTCGAAGAGCCCCAGACGGGCAAGGGCGGCAATGTCATCGACCTGATGGCCGCGTTGAAGAAATCGGTTGGAGACGGTGACGCCAAATCGCCTTCGAAGAAAACCTCGCGCAAGAAAAGCGCCTGAACGGCGGGACGGCCATGGAACTCAACCCATCGATCGCGCTCCAATGGCTTGACTGGCAATTGATGCTGCGACTGGGCGTCGCGGCGGTGCTCGGCCTCGTCCTGGGGCTGGATCGCGAATTGCGGGGGCATGCGGCGGGAATGCGCACGCATGGGCTGATCTGCTTTACCTCCGCGGCGGCGACCGTTTCGATCATTGCCCTTTATCTGCAGCTCGGGCCGGAACGAATGGACCCCCTTCGCCTGTTCGAGGCGGCGGGTTCGTTCATCGGAATCATCGGCGCCGGGTTGATCGTATTTTCGCGTGGGCGATTGCACAATATCACCACCGCCGCCAATCTCTGGCTGGCCGCGATCATCGGGGTGGCCTGCGGGGCGGCGCAATGGCCGCTCGTGCTGGTCGCGACGATCATTTCGATCGTGATGCTGAGCCTCCTTCGCATCCTCGAACAGCACATGGGTCCCGATCGGCGCTTGTCACAGGACGACGGCACCGCGCCGCGCGAACGTCGATGACAGAACCATCCGACCCCCTCGCCGACTATAATGCCAAGCGCGATTTCAGCAGGACCAGCGAACCGGCCGGCGATCCGGGCGAGCCGGGCGGCAATCGCTTCATCGTTCAGAAACACGATGCGACCCGCCTGCACTGGGATCTGCGGCTGGAGATCGATGGCGTCCTGAAAAGCTGGGCGGTGACGAAGGGGCCCTCGCCCGATCCCGAGATAAAACGGCTGGCGGTGCGGACCGAGGATCATCCGCTGTCCTATGCCGGGTTCGAGGGCACCATTCCGGATGGCGAATATGGCGGCGGCACCGTCATGTTGTGGGACCGCGGAACCTGGCAACCTGTCGAGGGGAAGAGCGCGGACGATCTTGGCGATGGTCATTTGCATTTCATCCTTTCGGGCGAGCGGATGAAGGGCGAATGGCTGCTCGTCCGTATGAAACCGCGCAAGGGCGAACGCCGCGAAAACTGGCTGCTGCGCAAGATCGAGGATATTCATGCGCAGAGCGGCGATCCACTGGTGGATCGTTGCCTTACCAGCGTGTCGAGTGGCCGTTCCATGGCGGAGATTGCCGCCGATGCCGATCCCCAATACTATGGCGGCGCCACGCAGCAGGCCGGCAAGACACGCACGCGAGCGGGGCGCGGCCGGGATGCGAAACCGCCCGCCTTTGCCAAGCCGCAACTCGCCACGCTGGTCGACGCGGTCCCCGGCGGCAATGGCTGGATGCACGAAATCAAGTTCGACGGCTATCGCGCCATCGTCGCGGCGGCGGGCGACAGGGTGACGATCTATACGCGCAGCGGGAAAGACTGGACCGACAAATTCGCGCCGCTTGCCGCGCATATCGCTGCGCTCGACCTTCCTCCCTCGCTGATCGACGGGGAAATCGTGGCCTATGGCAAGGATGGCAATCCCGATTTTTCGGCGCTGCAATCCGTGCTGAAACGCGGGGCGGGGGCTCAGGGCGACACCGATGCGATGTCGTTCCACGCCTTCGATCTTGTCGTAAGTGGCGGCGAGGATCTGACTGCCCTTTCCAATATCGAGCGCAAGGAGCGTCTGGAGGCGCTTTTGCGCAATGCCGAACCACCGGTGCACGTTGCCGATCATGTCATCGGCGCTGGCGAGCAGCTTTATCGGACCATGTGCGATGCCGGGCAGGAAGGGATCATCTCCAAACGGATCGACGCGAAATATCGCCATGCGCGCAGCAAGGCGTGGGTCAAGGTGAAATGCACCCGGCGGCAGGAGTTCGTCATCGTCGGTTATAGCGCTTCGAAGGCGAAGGGCCGCCCGTTCGCGTCCTTGCTCCTCGCCCAGAACGAAGGCGGCGAATTGCGGTACAAGGGCAAGGTCGGCACGGGCTTCGACGCCGATACGCTGGACGATATCTCCGCACGCATGAAGCGCATCGCGCGCAAGACGCCGCCCGTGGAGGTGGCGAAAACCGACGCCCGCGGAGCGCATTGGGTGACGCCGAAACTCGTCGCCGAGATTGCCTTTGCCGAGTTCACCGCGGACGAAAAGGTACGCCACGGCAGCTTTGTCGCGCTGCGCGAGGACAAGGATCCCGCACAGGTCAAACCCGAAACCACCGAAGCACCACCGGCGGCTGAGGCCAAGATCGAGATTTCGAGCCGATCGCGCATCGTCTTTCCCGATAGCGGGCAGACGAAAGGGCAGCTTGCCGATTATTATGCGGCCATCGCACCTCTCATGCTGCCGTTTGCCGCACGGCGCCCGGTCAGCCTCGTGCGATGCCCCCAGGGCCGCGCGAAGAGATGCTTTTTCCAGAAACACGACAGCGGCGCGTTCGGGCCGCATGTGCACGCCGTCGCCATCGCCGAAAAGGACGGCGGGATGGAGGATTATCTCTATCTAAAGGATGACGCCGGTATTCTCGCCTGCGTGCAGATGGGGAGCGTGGAATTCCACGGCTGGGGCAGTCGCACCGACGATGTGGAGGCGCCCGACCGCATGATCTTCGACCTCGACCCTGATGCAGGTATGGATTTTGCCGAAGTAAGAAAGGCCGCAAGCGATATTCGCGACCGGCTGGCCGATATCGGCCTCGTCAGCTTCGCCATGCTTTCGGGCGGCAAGGGCATTCATGTCGTCGTGCCGCTATCGCCCGTCCACGGCTGGGACGCGCACAAGGATTTTGCCCGCCGCTTTGCCGAGGCGCTGTCCCTGGCCGAGCCCGACCGCTTCGTCGCGACGATGAGCAAGGCGAAGCGCAAGGGCCGTATCTTCATCGACTGGCTCCGCAATCAGCGCGGGGCCACGGCAGTACTGCCCTATTCCGCAAGGGCGCGCAGCGGAGCGCCCGTCGCCGTGCCCATTGGGTGGGACGCATTGAAGGACGCACGCGATGCGCACCCGTTTTCCATCGATGACGCCGATAGGTTGTTGGAACGGGCCGAAGGGGATTCGCTGGGCGGATGGGGCTTTGCAGAACAGACACTGCCGGACATCTAAATCATTAACCTATATGGTTTTATTTTCCTACACCATTTAACCTGTGTAGCGGTCCGGCGTCCATCGGCAAAGGAGCGCAGCCATGCCCATTCTCGAATCCCTTATCGGGCCCATCACCCGCATCATCGACAAGGTCATTCCCGACAAGGAAGCCCGCGACCGGGCCAAGCTGGAACTGCTCAGCCTCGAAGCCGATCACGAACTCAAACAGATCGAGGCGCGGCTTTCGGCGATCGTGACCGAGGCGCAATCGTCCGACCCCTGGACCAGCCGGGCGCGACCCGGATTTCTTTACGTGATGTATCTCATCATCCTGTTCGCGATTCCCATGGGCGTGATCGGCGCGTTCAATCCCGCGACCGCGCATGCGATCGGCAGCGGCATGACGAGCTATCTCAACGGGCTTCCCGAACCGCTCTATGCGCTCTTCGGGACGGGCTATCTCGGCTATACCGCGGCGCGCCAGTGGGGCAAGGTGAAGGGCGTCGACTAGGCGTAAACACCCCTCGGGCCGGTGCATACCGGCGCCGCCCCCTTGTCATTGCGATTTTCGGCGCGCATAGCGCCAGACTTTGACAGGCTGGATTTGCAGCGAGGGACTTTCATGGGCGAGAAAACCGCCGAGAATTCGGACATGAACATCAACAGCGCGCTTGTGCGCGAACTGGCCGACATGCTCAACGACACCAATCTTACCGAAATCGAGGTCGAGGAAGGCAGCCGGAAAATCCGCGTCTCGCGCGCCGCGCCCGCTGGCTCCTATGCCATGGCCTCCGCGCCGGCGTCCGCCGCCCCTGCGCCCACGCCGGCATCCGCCGCCGCCCCGGCCGAACAGGCCGAATTGCCCGGTGCGCCGGTCGATGCGGTCAAATCCCCGATGGTCGGCACCGCCTATCTTTCCGCCGAGCCGGGCGCCGCGCCGTTCATCGCGGTCGGCAGCAAGGTGAAGGCAGGCGAAACCCTGCTCATCGTCGAGGCAATGAAGGTGATGAACGCCATCCCCGCCCCGCGCGCCGGCACGGTCAGCCAGATCCTGGTCGGCGATGCCGAGCCGGTCGAATTCGATCAACCGCTCGTCGTGGTCGATTGAGGCGTTCATGGCGATAACCCGGATACTCATCGCCAATCGCGGCGAGATCGCGTTGCGCGTGCATCGCGCGGCACAGGAAATGGGCATTGAAACGGTTGCCGTGCATTCGACCGCGGATGCCGATGCCATGCATGTACGGCTGGCCGATCAGGCCGTGTGCATCGGGCCTCCGTCGGCGACGGACAGCTATCTCAACATGGCGGCGATCATTTCGGCGGCGGAAATCACCGGGGCGGACGCGATCCATCCCGGTTACGGCTTCCTGTCCGAAAATGCGAAGTTCGCCGAGATCGTCGAAGCCCACGACATCGCATGGATCGGGCCGAAACCCGAACATATCCGCACCATGGGCGACAAGGTGGAGGCCAAGCGCACGGCCGGCGCACTCGGCCTGCCGCTCGTCCCCGGCAGCGATGGCGCGGTGGAAACGGCGGAAGAGGCGCTGACGCTCGCCGAGGAAATCGGCTATCCCGTTCTGGTGAAAGCCGCATCGGGCGGCGGCGGGCGCGGCATGAAAGTCGTGCAGAACGCCGACGAACTGCCCGGCCTGATGAGCCAGGCAAAGTCGGAGGCGAAATCCGCGTTCGGCGATTCCACCGTCTATATCGAGAAATATCTCGGCAATCCGCGCCATATTGAGTTTCAGGTATTCGGCGACGGCAATGGCCAGGCCATCCACCTCGGCGAACGCGATTGCTCGCTTCAACGACGCCATCAAAAAGTGCTCGAGGAAGCGCCCTCCCCCGTAATCAGCGACGCCGATCGTGATCGCATGGGCCGCGTATGCGCCGATGCGATGGCCGAAATGGGCTATCGCGGCGCCGGTACGATCGAATTCCTGTGGGAAAACGGCGAGTTCTATTTCATCGAGATGAACACCCGGCTTCAGGTCGAACATCCGGTAACCGAAGCCATCACCGGTCTCGACCTGGTGCGCGAACAGATCCGCATCGCGGGGGGCGAACCCCTCTCCGTAACGCAGGACGAGGTACGCTTTACAGGGCATGCCATCGAATGCCGGATCAATGCGGAGGATCCGCGCAGCTTCGCCCCCTCGCCCGGACAGGTGACGAGCTATCACGCCGCCGGCGGTATGCACGTGCGCGTCGATAGCGGCCTCTATGCCGGATATCGCATTCCGCCGTTCTACGATTCGATGATTGCAAAGCTGATCGTATACGGTCGCACGCGCGAGGGGTGCATCATGCGGTTGAAACGTGCGCTCGGCGAAATGGTGATCGAGGGTGTTAAGACGACCATCCCCCTTCACGAAACGCTGATCCGGCAGGACGATTTCCAGACCGGCGATTACACGATCAAATGGCTGGAAGAATGGATGGAGCAGCGCGAACAATAGGCGCCGCCCCGTATCGGCCGGGGCGTCCTATTCCAGCGGGACGCCCGGCTTCACCTTCGACGAGCGAATCACGAGCGACGTCTTCACGCTACCGACGTTGGGTGTCGGCGTCAGCTTGCTCGTCAGGAATTCCTGAAAGCTTTGCAGATCGCGGCTGACGATTTTCACGATGAAATCGATCTCGCCATTCAGCATGTGGCACTCACGCACTTCGGGCAGATCGGCCATCTGATCCTCGAACGCGCGGAGTGATTCCTCCGCCTGGCTCTTGAGGCTGACCATCGCGAATACGGTGATGGTGAAACCCAGCGCCGCCGGATCGAGATCGGCGTGATAGCCGCGAATGGCGCCGCGTTCCTCCAGCGCGCGAACCCGGCGCAGGCACGGCGGCGCGGTCAGCCCCACGCGCTGGGCCAGCTCGACATTGGTGATGCGCCCTTCTTCCTGCAATTCGGCGAGCAGGCGACGGTCGATTTCATCATGAATCATGTGGCGGACAAATCCCTTCGATGGCCCATGGCGTGTTGCGTTTCGCCAGATTGGAATGATTCGCCCATGACGGGCAATAAGCGAGCGGCAAAACCGCCATATGCCGAAACAAACGGATTGCTACGCAAAATTGTTTCCCATTGCAACGCACGCAAACGCGTTTTGCCGCAACGATGCGCGACCTGCCGCAATTTATTGCAGGCACCGGCGCAACCCGCCGAACCGTCCCGGACCGTATGTCCGGCTAAAGCCGCTTGCCAAACCGGCGGTCCGGGGTTACCCGCTCCCCCCACGGGCCTGTAGCTCAGCGGTTAGAGCTGGCCGCTCATAACGGCTAGGTCGCGGGTTCGAATCCTGCCGGGCCCACCAGTTTCCTTCGCCTGCGGCGTCGCAGCTTCGCATGCGATTGAAGAAATCGCTTGCCGCCTGCCTGCCCGCCCTTTTAAGGCGATCCCGGTTCGGGGAGTAGCGCAGCCCGGTAGCGCGCCTGCTTTGGGAGCAGGATGTCGCAGGTTCGAATCCTGTCTCCCCGACCAACTACCTTTAAGTCCTTGCGTCGTGCGTCGCGACCTTCTGCCATGAGCGAAAGGGACTGACCGCGGTCACGGCTCTTTGCGTTCCGATCCCGGCTGTTCGCCGATCGGCGCTTTGCCTGTTAAGGATGCCGCAAACGTCTCCTTCGCCTGTCGGGCCTGAATAGAACTTCACCGTTCTTCGGTCGCTGCGAGCGATCAATTTGGAACGGCGTCCCCATTTTCGAAATCGGGCACTGGCCCCAGTCGGAGCAGGAGAAAACCGCCGATCAGGCAGCCAGGCACCCCTGTGACAAGGAACCAGCGGTACGAACCGAACAGATCATAGGCTGCCCCCGCCACGAGCGGGCCAAGAGCGGAGCCCAGAACTATGACGACGGACAAGGTGCCGAATATCTTGCCGAAATTGCGCATTCCGCCGTATTTGCTGGTTAGATAGGCAGCGATCTGGAATTTGGCTCCGGTCGCATAGCCGATCAGCACCATCGCAGGGACCGTGAGAACGGCGGTGCGAAATTCATCGATCAGGGCGAAGAAACCGAGCCCCGCGGCGATGACCGTAAGCCCGGAAACCCAGCGCGGATCGAACCTGTCTATCAACCAGCCCGTGGCAAGCTTGCCAACGATGCTGCCTATCCCGGCCAGACTTGCCAGAAGCGCGGCATTGGTGCGGGTGAGCCCACCTTCGGTCAGGATCGGCACCTGATGGACAAGGATGGCAACGCCCAACGTCATGGTTATGAAGGTCGAAATGGCGATCTTGATGAGGTCGGGATCGCGGAAGGATTTCGCATAGTCCAGCCCGGTGAGAATAGCGGGAACCTGGTTTTCCGACTGCGCCGCCGTCGCATGCTTGCGGTCATGCGCATCGTACAGGAAGAAGAAATTGACGACGAGCGCGAGCGTGCCCCATCCCGCCGCGAGGATGAAGAAAGCCTCGCGCCACCCGAAATTGTCGATCAACACCTGCGCAAGGGGCGGCACGACCGTCTGCGCCACGGCGACACCGGACACGGTAAAGGCGAGTGCGAGGCCCCTTCCGGCCGTGAACATGCCCGATACCGCCGCTGTCCACACGGTCGACTTGATCGATAGCGACAGAAATCCATAGAGCACCCACAGGCCCAGCCACATGGCCACCGAGCTGCCGACAAGGCCGAACGATGCAAGGCCGAGCGCGGTCAGAACGATCCCGGGCAGAGCCATCCTGCGGGCGCCCCATCGGTCGATCATGGCGCCGACGACCGGTGCGAACGGCGCCGTAACGAGAGCGGCGATGGACAGACCGCCGGTTATCTCGGTCCGCGACCACCCGAACTCGTTACTCAGCGGCGCAATGAACAGGCCGGTCGCATAGATCGCGACGGAATAGAACGAAAACCCCGTCGTGGCAGCAAGGACCAGAGGCCAGTTCGCGCGCCATTCCGCGGCGGCCGACGGGGCGGCATCCTCGGTCGCAATCGGCGCTGCTGTGGTTGCCATCTTCGAATCTTTCGCAGTGAAAAGGGAAGATCCGCGATCCTATAGCATTCCCTCGATCCTCCAATCGTGCGGGCGATATGTAAGGTAAGTTGCTTTGAAAGCCTCACACGTGACATTTTTTCTCTTACACCGAGCCATGCACGCAAAAAAATAATACGCGTGCCAGAAACGACACCGGTGCGGCGATATAAGGGAGAAGAAGCATGAATTCCTTGCGACTGGCAGGTTTGGTTGGCGGTGCGAGCGCGGCGCTGATGGCGAGTACCGCACTGACCCCGCAGTCAGCCGCCGCGCAGGAGACCGGCCCGGCACAGGCGGAGCGGTCGAGCGTAGCGGCCAACACGATCATCGTGACGGCGCGTCGCCGCGACGAGAACCTGCAGGAAGTGCCGATCTCGATCACGGTCATCGACAATGCGACGCTGGACGATCTGCGGATCGAGAACATCGAGGATCTCGAGGTGCTGGAGCCGACCCTTTCGGTGAGCGCCGCATCCGGACGGCCCAATCGCCCCGTCTATTCCCTGCGCGGCATTCGCCCGACCGAAGCAATTTACGGACAGGATCCGACGGTCGCGGTCTATTTCGCGGATACGGTGCAATCGCCCGCTCAGGGCAGCAATCTGGCGATGTACGATCTGCAAAACGTGCAGATCCTGAAGGGTCCGCAAGGAACGCTGTTCGGCCGCAATACGGTGGGGGGCGCAATCCTGCTGACGCCGCGCGCGCCGGGGGACGATTTTGCCGCCAATGTGATGGCGGGCATCGGCAATTTCGGCCTTTTCGAAGCCGAGGCGGGAATCGACATTCCGCTAGGCGATAGCGTCGCCGTCCGAGTGTCCGGACGCACCGTTCATAGCGATGGCTATCAGGTAAACGTGGCACCGGGGCCGCTTCAGGGCGATCGTTACGGCGGTGAGGACACCTGGCAGGGCCGCGTCACAGCACAATGGAATCCGGCGCCGGGGATCGAGAACACGACGATCTTCACCTACGACGATCAGAACACGACGGGTGTCGCGCAGGTGATCCAGGCAGCGAACCCCAATGGCGCGTTCATCCAATGCTACGACGGGCCGGGAAATCCGGTCGGCGGAACGTCCGGGCTGTGCGCCATCGAGGCCGCCAAGGGGCTGGTACTCCCCAGCATTTTCGACGCGGTCGAGCGGGCCAACGGCCGCGACGTGACCGAGGTCGAAACAAATGTCGATCTTTTCGCCGATGTCGAAGCGTGGGGTCTCATCAATACGACGACGGCCGAGCTGAACGATGAGCTGACCTTCAAGTCCATCCTGTCCTACAGGGAGGTGGAGTCGATTTCCAATGGCGATCTGGATGCCACCGCCATCCCCGGAATCCTCGACCTGTTCGATCAGGTTTCCACGCTGGATCACTACAGCGTCGAACTGCAATTGCAGGGGGATTCGCTCGGAGGCCGCCTCGACTGGGTGGGGGGCTTCTATTACTATCACGAGGATGGCAGCGAGATCGGGCCGGGCACGTTCTTTTCCGATCTTCTGGCGTTCTCGCCTCTCCGACAGGGGGGGACCGTTGATAACGACACCTATGCCCTCTTTGCGCAGGCATCCTTCGAACTCACCCCCGAACTGTCCATCACCGCCGGCGGGCGGATGAACTGGGATGAAAAGTCCGTCGTCCTGCTTTCGCGCAGTGCGACGGGGTGTTCGCTTTCCGTGGGAAGCCCGCCGCAGCCGCTCCCGCTGGATCAGTGCGAAGTACCGCTTTCCGAAAGTTTTTCCCAGCCGACCGGCAGTGTCGCAATCGATTACCAGATCACGCCCGACGTGTTGCTCTATGCGACGGGGCGGCTGGGATACCGCGCCGGCGGCTTCAACCTGCGCGCCGACGTTCTGGTCGAGTATGAGCCTTTTCAGCAGGAAACCGTGTGGGATATCGAAGGCGGCACCAAGGCAGACTGGTATATCGGCGGTGTCGCGATGCGCAGCAATATCGCCGTCTATTACCAGTGGTATGACGATATCCAGCGTACCGTGGCGGTCGAGAATATCGGCGGTAGCCCCGGTTCCGCCGTGGTCAACGCGGCCAGCGCCACCGTTTTCGGCATCGAGTTGCAGCAGCAGATCCGGCCCACCGACGATCTGACATTGCAGTTCGGCTATTCCTACGTCGATCCGCAATATGAGGACTGGATCGAGGAATTTACCGGCACGGATCTGAGCGAAACGCCGTTTTTCTTCACGCCGACGCATTCGGGCAATGCGACGCTGATCTACGAACGCCCGCTCGCGGACGATTGGGGCGATCTCAAGTTCCTGGCCAATGCGTCATACACCGGTGATCAATGGATCAACGCCCTGCACACCATCGCCATCATAAATCAGCAGCCGGACGAACTTCTGCCGTTGTTGCGGCAGGAAAGCTACTGGCTGGTGAATGCTTCGCTCGGGATCGATGACATAGGTGGAAGCGGTATCGATGTTCAGGCCTATGTGCGCAATCTGACCGACGAGGACTACAAAGTCGGCGGCGTACAGCTTTACAACGGGGCGACCGGCAATATCGCTGCCACGTTCGGCACGCCGCGCACCTATGGTCTTCAGGCGAGGATTTCGTTCTAGGGGCCGGAGCGATCGAAACACTCGCCCTTGGGTTCGCACCCCCCAATTGCGGCTTTCGCCGATCGACTGTCATGCGCGGTCGGTCGGCATGCCGCCCCGGCAATGACGCCCGCGCCTTATCGCCAATCCGCTCTCGCTTCGATTTTCGCCGTAGTATCGCCGCCCGATGCGTCGGTGCCAGTCGCGGGAGGTGTAGGACGCTTTGCCTTCGGTTCGAGCAGATCCAGAACCATCATACGACGAAAGGTCAAAGCAGCAGGCCATCACGAGTTTGCCGCGCGTCCGACCCTTTGCCAGGAACTGCTGCGGCAAATTGTGCGGCGCTCCGTTTGTCGATTGTTTGTGCTGGCATGGGGCTGGCCGCATTTGGCCGGGAATTTCTATCATCCCGACCGATCCGACCATGCCCCATCGCCATGATGTGCCGCGCGCGGGCCAATGGCCCCGGCCGTTATGGCGCCGCGGCGGCGGCCACCTCCTCGCCATCGCCGAGGATGACGCCGACGCGCTGATGCAGGCCAACCGGGTCTATATCCAGGATACGCGTCGCGCCATCGGTCGCCGCGCCGCCGGCCTGCTCGATCAGGAAGCTCATCGGGTTCGCTTCGTAAAGCAGACGCAGCTTCGCCTTTCCTTCCCGCCGGTGATCGCCCGGGTAGAGGAACACGCCACCACGCTTCAGAATGCGATGAACGTCCGCCACCATCGAAGCGGTCCAGCGCATGTTGTAATCCTTGCCGAGCGGCCCTTCGGTGCCGAGAATACGCTCTTCGACAAAGCGCGAGATCGTGGGCGACCATTGCCGGCGCCGCGCCATGTTGATCGCGAATTCGTGCGTGCCTTCGGGGATTCTGATCGGTCCGTCGGTCATCCGCCACGATCCGATCTCGCTGTCGAGCGTGAATTCATACACGCCTGTTCCCACGCTCAACACCATGAGCGTCTGCGGACCGTAGATCGCATAGCCCGACGCCACCTGACACCGGCCGGGTTGCAGGAAATCGTCCTCGCGCACATCGCGCCCCGCGCTATCCTCCGGCGCGCGCAGGATCGAGAAGATCGTGCCCACCGAAAGATCGACATCGACATTGCTCGACCCGTCGATCGGATCGAACAGCAACAGATATTCGCCCTTGGGATAGCGGTTCGGGATGGGGTGGATCGCCTCCATCTCCTCCGACGCCATGCCGGCCAGATGCCCGCCCCATTCGTTCGTGTCGAGCAGCAGGTCATTGGCGATCACGTCCAGCTTCTTCTGAACCTCGCCCTGCACGTTTTCCGACTGCAGGCTGCCGAGTACATCGCCGAGTGCGCCTTTGGAAATCGCGTGATTGATCACCTTGCAGGCCCGCGCGATCGTCTCGATCAGCAGGCGCAGTTCCGCCGGGCAGGTCGAATCGGGTCGGCGTTGCTGATCGATGAGAAACCGGCTCAACGTGGGGCGCCCGGTCATCCGGGGTGTTGCGGTGTCGTCCCGCGTGGTCGTTTCCGTCGTCGTCATATCGTTCATTCTCCTGTGCATTCAGACAGCCAGCACGGCGGCAGTTTAAGCGGTGGCCTCCTGCCCATGGGCGGGCACGGCGGCCTCCTCGATCATCGCGGGCGTCGATGTGTGCCCGGTACACAGCGCGAATACCAGACCGCCCGAAGCACGATGACACGAACCCGGTTAGCACGCGTTTGCCGCAAGCGCGCGACATTTCGATGAAGGACGGTTCGACAGGCTGCGCCGCGACCCACCCTATTCCGCCTTTCGCGCGATAATGGATATGGGCCGCGACAGACACGCGGTGCCGCGGATACGCCTGCTGGATCGAGCGGGCAATTCTCTGCTGCACCGCCCGCACATTTCCGGTGGCGGGCTTCCGCTGCCCCCCCGCCCCCTGTAACGATCGCGAAACAGGAGGGACATTCGATGAGCGACACAGCCGATAGCGCAGGGCGATACGCCGCGAGCGGGCCGGACGCGGCGGAGCCTCCCCCGCCGCGCGGGCGGATGTGGCGCCATCTTGGCCCCGGGATCGTCGTCGCGGCAACCGGCGTCGGGGCCGGCGATCTGGTAGCCACGTTAATTGCGGGGTCGCGGTTTGGCTATGCGCTTTTGTGGGCGGCGGTGGCCGGATGCATCGTGAAGATCGCGCTTTCCGAAGGGGCCGCGCGCTATCACCTCGCCACCGGTTCGACCATCCTTGCCGGATGGCGCTCGCTCGGCCGGTGGACGGGATGGTATTTCGGGATCTACGTCGTCATCTGGGGCTTTATTTACGGCGCCACGGCGATGAGCGCTACGGCGCTCCCGCTCACCGCGCTGTTCCCGGCGCTATCGCTGCGCAGCTGGGCGATGATCGCGGGGCTGTTCGGTTTCGTGTTCGTGTGGTTCAACCGCTACGACACCTTCGAAGCGGTGATGAAGATCCTCGTGGGCTTGATGTTCGTCATCATGGTCGGCCTCGCGATCCTGGTCGCCCCCGGCCTGCCGGACCTTACGCGCGGGATGGCGTTTTCGCTGCCGGAGGGGTCACTGTTCTACACGCTCGGCCTGATCGGCGGGGTTGGCGGCACGATTACGACCGCGGCCTATGGCTACTGGACCCAGGCGAAGGGGTGGCGCGGCACGCCATGGTTGCCGATGATGCGCGTGGACAATGCGGTCGCCTATGTCGTGACCGGCATTTTCGTCGTTGCGATGTTGATCGTGGGCGCCGAACTGCTCCATTCCGCCGGCATCGCATTGGAGGATAGCGACCGCGGATTGCTCGGCCTGTCGGACGTGCTCGAAGCGCGGTTCGGATCGGTCGTCGCCACGCTGTTCCTCGTCGGTTTCGCCGCGACGTCGGTGTCCTCGCTGCTCGGTGTATGGCAGGGGATGAGCCTGTTCTTCTCCGACTGGTGGTATCAGCTGCGCAATGGGGAAGCCGAAGGCGGGCGCGAGGGGAGCCCGGCCTATCGTATCTACCTCGGCTGGCTGACGTTCCCGCCGATGATCCTGCTGTTCGCGGATCGGCCCTTCCTGCTGGTGATCGCCTATGGCGCGTTCGGCGCGCTTTTCATGCCGTTCCTGGCGATCACGCTGCTCCTGCTCAACAATTCGGACCGGCTGCCTGCCGCCGCCCGCAATGGCGCGGTGGCGAACGTGACACTTGCCGGCTCCGCCATATTGTTCCTCGTTCTCGCGGTGCAGCAGGTGATACAGCTTGTCGGCTGAACCTTACAGTGGATCACGAACGAGGCCGAGCGCGTCGCGGTCGACGACGGCGGCGGCATAGGCGGCCTTCGCCTGGGCATAGCGCAATTGCGTATCGACCAGACGCACGGCGATATCCGCGACCAGTTCCTCGCGTTGGTTGACGATGAAGAAATCGGCCGCGCCCAGTTGAAAACGGCGCCGTTCGGCGGCGGCAAGCTTTCGCGCGAGCGCGAGTTCCTCCTCGGTAATCTCGACAAGGCGGCGGGTCGTCTCGATCTCGATGGCGAGATTCTCGATCTCGTTGACGATCTGGTCGCGCTGATATTGCTGCCGCCATTCGAGCGCGTCGAGCTCGCCCTGCGCCGTGCGGATGCGGCCGCGCGCCGCCCGGTTTTCAAGCGGGATGGAAAAGCGGAACCCCACGATCAGCTCAAGCGGCGTCCGGCTCGGCCCGCCAAGCCCTTCGGCTCCGAAATCCTTGCCGACCTCGCCAAATGCGTCGAGCCGCGGCAACAGATCGTTCTCCGCCAGCGCCAGCCGCGCCAGCCCCTGATCCACGCGGGCCAGAAGAGTCCGGATTTCCGGCCGGTCGCGCAGGGCGAAGCTTTCGACCGCCGTCCCCGGCCCGGTCAGCGCGGCACCGCTTGTCGGCAATTGCGCGGCGGTGGGGCGCACGGGCCTGCCGTCGGCATCGCGGTAGAACAGCGAAAGATCGTTGGCGGCAGACACGAATGCCTGCTCCGCATCAATGACGCGGGCGCGGCGGCGGACAAGGTTCTGGTCGTTCTCGGTCAGCAGGATCGACGCACGCGCACCCAGCTCGATCTGCCGGCTGATGCCGCCGCGCCGCTCTTCGGCCAGCGCGAGCAGGTCGCGATACACGTTGAGGCGCAGACCGGCGGCCAGCCATTGTTGATACGCCCGCATCGCGCGCAACTGCACGCCGATCGCGGTCGCCTGCGATTCAAATCGCGCGATGTCGATATCCTGGCTCGCGATGCTGAGCTTGGCCCGCCGTTCGTCGATCAGCCGGTCGCGCAGCAGCGAATACAGGCCGCCGATCTTCACCTCGCCGAGCTGGTTCGTGAAATACTCGTCCTCGTAAATCGGAAAATCGCCGCGCGCGACGCGATACTTGCCATAAAGATAGCCGCCATTGTCAAGCAGCGGCCGCTTCGCCCCTCCGGTAAGATAGGTGCCATCGTAATAGCCCAGCGCACGCCCGCGCCCCTCGGCATCGAACACGATGTCGAAAGCGCCTTGCGCGGAAAGCGCGCGCCCTTCGGCCTGCCGGATCCCGGCCAGCGTTTCGATGATCTGCGGCGCGGTGCGGGCCGACGACCGAAGCACATCGTCGAGCGTGAGAATACCGCCACGCGCCTCTGCCGGGCTTGCAGGAAGGGACTGTGTATCAAGCCCGTCCTGCGAAGGCCGGGGATAGCGCAGCTGCCGGTCCCGGTCCCACGGATCCGCAACGACGGTGCCCTCACCCAGCTCGCCCATTTCATCAGGCTGCGTAACGGCGAGCGGGGGCGCATCCTGCGCCGCCACGTCCGGTGCAACCACCGTCAGCGCACCGCACAGCGCCAGCCGCGCGATACCGTCCCACCCGCGCCCGATCATTTTGCCGGTGCCTCTCCGCCACCGGCGGCGTCCGAGCCGCCCCCGCCGCCATAGCCCGCATCGGTGCGCGGCCCGAACTCGAGTGGGAAATCATTGAGCTGCCGCCACAATTCGTAGCCGACCGACACTTCCTCGCCCTGCACCCAGCCCATCACCTTGCTGCCCTGGCGCACGAAACGGCGTCCGGGCCAGTCGCTCTTGCCCGGAACCTGTTCCACGATGACGCGGAAAAGCCCGTTCGGCTGCGCGATGGGATCGACCGAGCGAACCTGACCGTCATAGATCCCCTGCGCGAGCGAGGGCCACCCGCTCAACTGAATGGCGGGAAACCCTTCGAATTCGAGCCGGACCGGGCTGCCGTCATGGATGAGCGGCACGTCGCGCCCGTTGATGTAGAGTTCGACGGCGCGCTCGATCTCCTCCGGCGCGATCACGGCCAGCACCGTGCCTTGCGAGACGAGCTCGCTTCCCGCCGCGACATTGATCTGCTGTATCCGGCCATCGCGCGGGGCGCGCACGATCTGCGCCGATTGGCGGCTGAGTTCGGTATCGATGCGCTGCACCCGCGCGCGCGCATCGGCCAGCGTCGCATCGGCCTCCGCGACCTTGATCTGCGCCTGTTCGAAATCGCGGCGGGAGCCCAGTCCCTCGTTGAACAATTGCCGGTTGCGGTCCACGTCGAGCGTGGCGACCTGCCGCCGCCGCGCGATCGCGTCGATCTCCATCAAAAGCTGTTCACGCTCTGCCTGAAGACGTTCGATCAGCCGCGGGTCGACATCCTCGACGCGCGCGATCGGATCGCCCTCGGCCACTTCCTCGCCGTCCTGCACGTAAAATTCCGTGACCCTGCCATCGATCAGCGACGTCACCTCCCGCACGCGGTCATCGGGATCGAGCGCGATGACCTCGCCCGTGCCTTGCGCCGTCTGCACCCAGGGGACGAGGAAGAGGATCGCCGCCGACAGCGCGATCCCGCCCAGGATCAGGAGCGCGACGACGCGTGCGATGCGGGGTGGACGCATGCCGGCCAACGTGGTGAAATGCGCGCTGTGTTCGGGACGATCAGGCATTGGGGATCGCCTTGCCTTCGACGAAGGCGACCATTTCTTCGCGGCTTGAAAACCGCTTCTGCTCCGTCCTGCCGAGCCAGAGATAGCCATCCCGCTCCAGCGCTTCGGGCCGCCCGGTGCTGAGCAATATGGTCGTGCCCGCCGCGCGCAGCTGGTCGAGCGCGCCTTGCAGCCGGTCGAGCGCCATCATGTCGAACAATTGTGACAGCACCAGCACGCGCGGCTGGCTGAGCAGAGCGTTGGCAAGCTTGAGCGCCATCACCTCCGCAATGGATAGCGGCCAGCCCGAGGACGCGAGCTGCGCATCGAGCCCGTCGGACAGCATCGCGATCCGCGGGCTCAGCCCCACCTGTTCGAGCGCGCGGGCGATCTCCTCGCCCGAACGCGACGGCGCGGCGAGGGTAAGATACTGGCGGATCGTCACCTCCACGATGGTCGGCCGGTCGAGCACCATCACGGCGGAGCGCAGCAGATAGGTATCGAACGCGCCCAGATCGCTGCCCCCGATCGACACGATGCCGCGATCCGGCATGGCGTGCCGCTTGAGCAGGAGCGCCAGCATGCGATCGACCCCCGGCTCCATCACCGTGACGAGCTGTTCGCCGCTGCCGACGGAAAAATCGAACCGGCCGCCCTCGACCTCGACATTGCGCATGCGGATCGCCCCGTCGCGCGGCGCCTCCCCCGATGCCTCCGCGTCTTCCTGGGGAATGGAGAACAGAAGGGTCAGCTC
Organism: Croceicoccus hydrothermalis; assembly: GCF_022378335.1. Lineage (GTDB taxonomy): Bacteria > Pseudomonadota > Alphaproteobacteria > Sphingomonadales > Sphingomonadaceae > Croceicoccus > Croceicoccus hydrothermalis. Next base: position 6,470 of record NZ_JAIQCI010000002.1, on the reverse strand, counting down.
TTCCGAACTGGCGATGAGGTCGTAGAACGTGTCGAGATACCAGCCGAGCTGATAGATGCCGTAGAACACACCCGACAGGATCAGCTCCGCCGCGACGAGCTGCCCGATGGTCAGCTCCCCGCTCAGGATGAGCGAACCGCCCAACGCGAGCAGCGCCGCGCTCGCAAAGGCATAGACGAGGAAGAACGCGAGCGTCTGCGAAAAGATATACCGGAAATAGCGTTTGTGCGTGTCGACGTAATGGGCCGTGACCTGCTCCGACCGGTCCATCGCGAAACCGAGATGGCGGCTCGATTTGTAGAAGCCGTTCGACGCACCCACGCTTTCCAGCCAGTGCGCGGCGTCGTGCTTGGCATGGGACAAGGCCACCGATTGCGTGATCGCCCCGCGCCGCCACACGATCCAGATCAGCGCGCAGATCCCCACCAGGATCGCGTTGAACGCGAGAAAGAACGGGTGGTAGAAACTCGTCACCGCCAGCCCGACCGCGGTCTGCAATATGATGGTGAACGCGCCGATGATAAGGCTCGGCACGGCCTTTTGTACGATGGTCAGGTCGAAATAACGATTGAACAGGCTGTACCGGTTCTCGTCATTGAAGAACGGATTTTGCGCGTGCACCGCCTTCAACGTGATCTGCGCGACAACGCGCGCGAAAAAGCGCCGTTCGAACAGATGCATGATATAGAACCGCAGCGCGCTCAGGAATGCGACGATCAGCAGCAGCAGCAGCAACACGCCCGACAACGTCCACAACGGCGCGGGCAGCGCGGTGCGCGCAACCGAATTGATCAGCATCTGCACCGAGATCGGCGTCGCCAGTGAAAGCAGGCTGATCGCGAGCGTATAGATCAAGCCGAGCGAGACATAGCGCGAATCCGGTCCGATGATCTGCGACATCCATGACAGGGCGTCACGATATCCAAGGCGTTGTCCCGCCATTATGCCCGCCATGATGATTGCGCCCCGTGGCCCATGATATGATCCGTGCTATCCCGAATTTGAACGACGGTCCGACCAGCCGCACGCGGCGCTCCCCAGCATCCGTCGCAAAGCCTGTTGCCGGGATGCGAACCGCCCGGACCCGGACCGATATGGCACATTGCGATCCTGCCGCAAAGAGGCGGAACCATCGTGTAGCACTTGTTCACAAATGGGTCTGGAAATGATGCGCACGGTGAAATATGCCGCGGGGCATGAGCGACAGACTGATCCACCGCTATCTCGGCCGCATTATAAACAAGGGCACGCTCGGCGTTACGTTCGCCGACGGATCGCCCGCATTTTACGGGCGGCAGGAGGATGGGTTTCCCGATGTGCGGATCCGCTTCACCGATGCGCAAGTGCCGCGCGATATCGTGCTCGACCCCCGGCTGGGCGCGGCGGAAGCCTTCATGGATGGGCGGCTCGTCATCGAACGGGGCGGGATCATGGAGCTTGTCGAACTGCTCCGCTCGAACCGCCCGTGGGATCGGGGCGGCTCGATCGGGCAACCGGCCCTGTTCCGCAGGCTGGGCAACAAGATCGCCTTCGCGCGCGAAGCCGTCAACAACCGCATGGGATCGCAGCGCAATGTCGCGCATCATTACGATATCGGCAATGCGCTCTACCGGCTGATGCTGGATGCTGAACACATGCAATATTCATGCGGCTACTGGCCCGAAGGTGTCGACACGCTGGAACAGGCGCAGGAGGCGAAACTTGCGCATATCGCGGCCAAGCTGCGGCTTTGCGGCGGGCAGACGGTGCTCGACATCGGATGCGGCTGGGGCGGGATGGCGATCTATCTCGCCCGGCATTTCGAAGTGCGGGTGCATGGCATCACGCTTTCGCGCGAACAGATCGAGCTTGCCCGCCAACGCGCGGCGGATGCAGGCGTGGCCGACAGGGTGACGTTCGAATTGGTCGATTATCGCGATCTTCCGAGCCGGGATACGCGGTTCGACCGCATCGTTTCGGTGGGCATGTTCGAACATGTCGGCCGCCCGCAATTCGAAACGTTTTTCGAAACATGCGCCAATCTGCTGACGGACGATGGGGTCATGCTGCTCCACACGATCGGGCGGATCGGCGGACCGGGCACGACAGACGCCTTCACCCGCAAATATATCTTTCCCGGCGGTTATATCCCCGCGCTGTCCGAAACCATCGCGGCGAGCGAGAAATTCCGCCTCATCGCCAGCGACGTGGAAATGTTGCGCCTCCATTACGCGCGAACCCTTCGCGCGTGGTACGACAGGTGCATGGCCAATCAGGAGACGATCGAGGCGATGTACGATGCGCGCTTCTTTCGCATGTGGACGTTCTACCTCGCCGGTGCGACGTCCAGTTTCGAGAACGGCGGCATGTGCAATTATCAGGTTCAATACTGCCGCGATCGCCGCGCCCTCCCCCTCACACGGGATTACATGGTCGAGGCGGAACACGCATTGCGCCACTGATCGCGGTGCCTTGGGCGTGGGCTTCGGCCTATATCGCCACTTCCGGCAGTCGCTCCGTCTGCGGCGCGGCGATGAGATAGCCCTGCACCAGTTCGATACCGAGCGCGCGGACGGTGCCGAGTTCGCCCGCCGTCTCGATCCCTTCCGCTATGCATGTGATGCCAAGCTCGCTGCACAGCTTGACGATATTCGCCACGATCCGCTGCCGCGCGAACGAGGAGTCGATCCCGCGCAGCAGATCCATGTCCAGCTTGACAAGATCGGGCGTAAGTTCGGCAAGCAGGTTGAGCCCGGAATAGCCCGAGCCGAAATCGTCGATCGCGGTGGTGAAGCCGTGCGCCTTGTACGACGCGATGATCTTGAGAACATGGGCCGTGTCGGTCATGCGCTCGTTCTCGGTAAATTCGAACATCAGACGCCGTGGCGAAAAGCCGACCCGCGCCGATGCGGCGAGCGAGGCGCGAATGCAGGCCTCCGGTTCATAAACCGCGTTTGGCATGAAATTGATCGAAAGGCGCGTGTCATCGTCGCGGGGAAACAACCCGCCTGCAAGTTCGATCGCCTTGACCCGGCAGGTCTGATCGAAGCGATAGATCATGTCGGGATCGATCTGCGAAAGGATTGCGCCGGCCGACTCTCCCGCCACGCCGCGCACGAGCGCCTCGTACGCGAACAAGCGTCCGGTTTGTATGTTGACGATGGGCTGAAACGCCATGGTGATCGCCATGGGGAGCGGCTTGGCCGTGCGGCATCCCTCACATGCGGATGGGGGCGCCTTCTCCGCCGGTTTCAACACGCTGGCGTCGACGGGCCGATTCATGCCCGCGTTTCCAACGCGCGAGGCCGTACCGTTCTGCTTCCGCGATCATGATATGGATATTTCAAAGGACGCTTTCTTCGCTCGGATCTGCAAAGAGTCTCTCACCAACTGGATAAGATCCCGTAAACAGCACCCTAGCAAGTTGGGACGCACAAATGGCGGCGTCGCTTATACATAAAAGCCCCCGCCGTATTTTTCGCGGCGGGGGCTTTGCCATGCGTGAATAGGACCCTGCGATCAGGACGCCAGGACCGTTTCCGGGACTGGCGGCGCGGCTGCATCGTTTCGGCCGATGGTTAGCAATTCCGAGATCAACCCATCGCGCAGGTCATAGACCATGCCGTGCAGCCAAAGTTCGTCGCCACGCTCGTGTGCCGCGCGGATCGGCGAGAACTTCGACAACCGCACGAGCTGATCCCGCACGTTCAGTTCGACCAGACGGTTCACCCGCTTGCGATGGTCGGTCTGATGCTTGAGCTCCTCGGCATGATCGCGCTCGACCTGGCGCGCGTTTTCCAGCCATTTGTCGATCGGCCCGTCGGTATTCCCCTCGAGCGCGGCCTCGATCCCGCCGCACCCGTAATGACCGCACACCACCACATGCCGCACGCGCAATGTTTCCACCGCGAATTGCACGACGGAGGCGAGATTGTCGTCATCCTCGTGCACGAGATTGGCGATATTGCGGTGAATGAACAATTCGCCGGGCCGTGTCTGCGTGATCTGATCCGGGCTCACCCGGCTGTCGGAACAGCCGATCCACAGGATCTCCGGGTTCTGTCCGCGCGTCTGCTCGGTAAAGAAATCGGCCTTGCGCTCCTGCATCTCGCGCGCCCAGCCCTTGTTCGACAGGAGCAGTTCCTCAAACGTCCTCATGCGTAGTTTACCTTCCTGAGCGGCGCGTCGAGCCCGCTGTTAGCGAGATGGTCGAGATCATGGCGCACGCTGACGTCGATGTCGCGGAACCGGGCATTCTTCACGAAGCTGTTGATGATCTCGATATTGTCGGGATCGACGAAATCCGCCCGGTTGAGATTGATGACTACGATCGAATTGTCCGGTATTTCCGACAGCGATTTCTGCAATTCATACTTGTGAATGAAATACAGGCTGCGACGTGCGCTGACGAGATAGAGGTCGCCGTCGTTGGTCTTGGTGATGGCGGTGCGGAAATTGCGCGCCACCACGAACACGAAACCGATGGCAAGCCCGATGATGATGCCGGTCAGAAGATCGGTCAGCAGGATCGCCGCCACGGTCGCCACGAACGGCACGAACTGATGCCAGCCCTGCTTCCACCGCAGCTTGTAAAGCGCCGGATTGTTGAGCTTGTACCCCACCTGTATCAGGATCGCGGCAAGCGCGGCGAGGGGGATGAGGTTCAGCACCGCGGGGATGAGCAGCACGCTGAGCAGGAGCCAGAAACCGTGCAGGATCGCCGACATCTTCGTCATGGCGCCGGCCGACACATTGGCCGAGCTGCGCACGATGACCGAGGTCAGCGGCAGACCGCCGATGAAGCCCGACACGATATTGCCGCCACCCTGCGCGAGCAGTTCGTAATTCTTATCCGTCGTGCGGCGCTGCGGGTCAATTTCGTCGACCGCCTTTACGCACAGCAGCGATTCCAGGCTGGCTACGATGGCAAGGGTGAAAGCGACGACCCACACGTCGGTCATGCCGATCGCACTGAAATCCGGGGTCGAGAATTGCTGTGTGAAACCGGTCAGCGTTTCGGCCACCGGCACCTGCACCAGATGGTCGCCGCCGATCGCCCATGCCGGGATGACCGCCATGAACAATGCATTGGCCACCACGCCGAAGATCACCACGACAAGCGGCCCGGGAAGCAGGCGCAGCGGCCCTTCGCTCGGCCGGTTGGCATCCCACCAGAACAGGAAGATCAGCGAAACGATCGCGATGATCATCGGCCCGACCAGAAAGAAATCCCAGACCGAGTAGAACAGCGCCGACAGCGTATTCAGACCGTCCGGTTGAAGAAAGCTCAGGCTCCCTTCGAAATCGCCTTCATAACCAACGGCATAGGGGATCTGCTTGAGGATCAGGATGAGGCCGATCGCCGCAAGCATGCCGGTGATGACCGAATTGGGCACGAATTCCGACAATGTGCCCGACCGGGTAAAGAACAACCCTGCCTGAATCACGCCGGACAGCACCACGGCGAGGAGGAACACCTCCCATGTCGGCAGCGATTCGATCGCGCCCAGGACGATGACGGTCAGACCCGCGGCAGGCCCGCTCACCGACAATTGCGATTTCGACAGGATGCCGACGACAATGCCGCCGACAATGCCCGCGATAAGGCCGGAAAACAGCGGCGCACCGGACGCCAGCGCGATACCGAGGCAAAGAGGAAGCGCGACCAGCGCCACCACGATCGATGCCGGCAGGTCCTTCCCTATCGTTGAAAACAGACCGTTCTTGCTACTCACGAAACCCCTTTCGCGCGCCCGGCGCCCATGGGGCGCGGGAGCGAAATCTTGCCACGTCACGAAAAGGCCCGGAACGGACCCAGTCAGCGTGCCTTATACGGCAAGCTTTGTTGCCGCTCCTTGGGGGCAATGTAACAAATTGTTTCAGAGCGCCGTGACGCCGCCAAAATGCGTGCTCAGACGGCGGAACTGAACCGCCGGGCCGATTGCGCGCGATAGGGGTCGAAGATCGCCGCCACCGTTCGCGCGTAGGGCAGCCCGCCGGGCGCGATGATGAGGCTGGAGCCTGTCATCTCGACAAGGCCGCGCTCCACAAACGGCGCCAGCTGTGCGCCCGACTGCACCAGTATGTCGGGCGGCAGTGTCGCGCGACCGTGGCACAGCAATCCTTCGATGATGGCGCCGCGCGCGCGGTCCTGCCGGTCGCGGCGCACACCGCGTTCGGGCGCCAGACCCGCGGCATCGACCCGCATCCGGTACCGTCCGCCATTCTTTTCGTTCTGCACCAGAAGATGGGGAAACGCACTGATCGAGGAGGCGCCGAGCCCGATCAGATTCGGCGCATCGTCATCGGTGAACCCCTGAAAATTGCGGTGCAACGTCCCGGCGAGCGCCGCACGGGCCAGCGGATCCCGCCCCGCCAGCGCAAAATGGTCAAAGCCCACAGGTGCATAGCCCGTCCTATTCATGAGGCTACCGCTTCGTGTTGTTCGGACGGCGATGTGGCGGTGCCTGATTGATCAAGGCGCACGCCTC
>NZ_JAIQCI010000026.1 GCF_022378335.1 Croceicoccus hydrothermalis | reverse complement strand
GCCAAACGCAACGCCGCCGCAAAGCGCATCATCACAAAATAGGGCGTGTAGCTATCGCGCCGCGGTCCTCACCGGATGGATACCGATGGTGCTGGTTGCCGCCGGGCTGAGTGCGAGCCTGAGCAGTGTTTTGGCGCCTCTGGGTTCGCTCCATTGGCCAATGACCGCATTTTCGATGATTGCGGTGGCGGCTAGTTGGCTCATTGTTCTGCGCAAACATCGGCACACGAGTCATTGCCACTCCCGGGCCGCAGTTAAATGGCTCAAGAACCGTCAGATAATTTTGCTCCTGGTTGCAACCGTGATGAGCTTCATCGCGGCCGCCTGGGGCTATTTCGAGCCAACTCTCATGAAAGCATTTATGTAATCCGAGGTTCTGAGAGAACGACACTCGGATTGGCTCCTTTTACTGCGATAGCGAAACTTTGCGGGGATCTATAAAGCGCGACCGGACAATGAGGGTTCAGACGATCTTCTGCGCGCAACGTCCTACAGACAAATGCGCCTTGGCAATGTTCGAGGGTAAGCATTTTCGGAATCGAGCGAAAAAAAGCGGTCTTAATTGCGACAGGTTCAAAAAAGCTCCCCAATCCCGAAGGACTCCAATTCGATTGTCATCCCGATGTGGTTCTGATGATAGCCTCCCCGGTTCGTTCAAATGATTGGGAATGCGGATAGCGCGCAATAGCCCGCACATGGCTCCGCGGTGGCCAAGGCAATCCAACCTATCCCTGCGGTGATTTCCCGCCGAGCTCGTGCAGTCGCTCGACAGCATCTTCAGAGCAATTTCCGCATTTCAGATTGGTAGGCACGGCCACGTCGATTTTTTCAAGGTAGGGCAGGTCCAGCACGGCCCTGATCTGCTGAAATTCGAAAAAGTGAGACATCGCCATTCAAGCGGGGGTTGCGTTTGCCTGCCTGTATGATCGTCGAGACGCGCCCCCCTGCACAATCAAGCGCAGGATAGACCAGCGTGTCTTCCGGTAGGCCAAACAGCTTTCGCGCACGGCCCTGAAGGGATCGCGGGTTGGCCATTTTCGAGGTTTTCCAGCTTTTTAGCCCTGCGCGTTTGTCCATGCGCCCATGGAGCCCAGATAGACGTCGAGGTGTTTGAAGCCTTGGCTTGCGAGCCAGCCCGCTGCTACGCTCGCCCTCATGCCGCTGGCGCACATCAAAGTGTAATGACGGTCGCGATCGAGCTCTTTCCAGCGGGTGTTGAGCTCGCCGACATAGACATGTTCGGATTCATCGATGCTGCCTTGCTGCCGTTCGTCAAGGGCGCGCACGTCGAGCAAGGTCCAATCTTCGCTGTCCTCAGCGAGCCTGCGTGCGACTTCCTCGGTGTCGATCATGGCAATACTTTGCATCGCTTTGCCCTGTGCGGCGGCTGGGATCACGCCGACATAGCCGCCGACAATATTATCGAGACCAATGCGCACCAAATGCGCCATAGCTTGAGCGAGCTCGTCTTCTTCGGAAGCGATTAGGGCTATCGTGTCGCCTTCGCTGATGAACCACCCGGCAAAGGCGGGTATCATTCCCACTGGAAGGCACACGGCACCCTGCATATGACCGGCGGCATAGGCGAGCGGCTCGCGTACATCGACCAGATGATCGGCGCCGCTCTCGCCGAGGTCTTCCAGCCCCAGAAGCCTTGGCCGCATGACTCGCGGCGCGGCATTGGCGCCTTCGAGATTGAGCCGCTCCATTAGCCGAAAATAAGGTGGCTGGTAATGATGCTCTTCTACCTTCGCCTTGATGAACTCGTCGCGGTCAGCAATGCGCAGCCGCGGGTTGTTGCGCCGCTCATGGCCGATTGTCGAGAATTCCCGGTCTGCCATTCCGGACCCGCAAACCGATCCGGCACCGTGCGCCGGGTATATGATTGTCTGGTCACCCAGAGCGCAAATCTTTTGCAATGAATCGTACAGGAGGCCCGCGACCTCCCGCGCGCGCTCGGGATAGAAATCGGTTCGGCCGACGTCGCCCACGAAGAGCGCATCGCCGGTGAACACGCCGACCGGTCCTTCGGGATAATCGTCGTCGTGAAAGACGAAGGCGAGATGATCGTCGGTGTGACCGGGGGTTTCGAGCACTTCGACCCTGATCTTACCGATCTCGAAAACGTCGCCCTCTCGCGCGGTGTCGGCGAACACAACCTCATCCGCAGGGTTTGGACCGTGCAGAACGCGGGCACCGGTCATTTTGGCCAGTACCGGCGATCCCGTGATGAGATCCTCATTCCTGTGCGTTTCGAAGATATGCGTGATCTCCAGCCCTTCGGCGCGGGCTCGCTCGAGATATATCTCGCAGTCGCGGCGCGGATCGATGACCGCTGCCTTGCCCTGCGAACCGATCAGATAGGAAAGGTGCGAAAGGCCGGGGGTCTTTATCTTCTCAAGCAGCATATCTTACCTCGTTGTTGGAATGTTTCCGCAAGTCCGCATCGATCTAGTCGATCCCGAGTTCGGCCTTGAGCGCCGAGACGTTCTCGAAGCGGTCTTCTTCTGGCCGGGCGATAGCGGGTTTAGCGTTGACCCAGGTGTTCTCGCAGACGAATTCGAGCATCGCTGCCGCGAGGTCGGCGTGCCTGCAGCGAAAGCAATCTTGGGCAAGGCGCTCGTCGGTAATGACGGCTTCACCCGTATAGGGTTCGTCGAGGAGCCAGCCCGGTCGCGCAGCCGTCCATTTCAGGCCTTTCGCGCGCTCCAGAAGATCTTCCATGGCGCGCATCTGTTCGAGAATATTGTGCAAGGCTGGTCTTGCTGTGAGCTCGAACCATGCAGGAACGCTGGGCTGCGGCTCTACGAACGCCGCCGATATCACGACGATCCGGGAAATGCCGGTCGCCGACATCGCTTCCACAAGCCTGCGGGTTCCCTCCGTGTAAAGCGGAGGCGGATCGATCGCCGTGGATGGGCTAAATCCTATACCGAGTGCGGAAATAACAGCACGGCAACCTTCGAGCTCGCTGCTGAAGTCGTCATTGAGTACATCGCATTGGAAGTACTCGACGTTATCGACCCGGTCCGATGGTTCGGGCAAGGTGTGCTCGAACGCTCGAACCGCGATGCCCTTGCGAACCGCATGGCGCAGTATTTCCGTACCGGTCTTTCCTCCGGCACCGAAGACCGCAATGGGTGCTGCATCGGTCACAGGCTCAGCTGCCACTGTCGTACCTCATTATGAATCTGGCCGCGCGTGCCGGGCCGAACATGATCATAGAGCGGGCACCGACGCACGCTGGCGCCCGCTCGCTCGTGTTCACGCCTCGCTGTTGCCGCAGGTCGTGTACCCCCAGAACCCGAACTCGTCCTTCATCCGAGGTCCGGCGACGATGAGTTCCTGCATCTGCAGGCCCGCGTCTCCTTCGTCATCGAGAAGGCGCGTGCGGATACGAAGCTCACCATTCGCATACTCACCCGAGGCGCTTGCTGTGACAGGGATCAGCTTGCCGTTGATCTTGATCGCGCCGCCACCGCTGTTGTCGTAGACGAACGACGGAAACGCGACCTCAGTCAGGCGAAACTGACACGTGTTCTCGGCTCCCAGCGTGGCGAGGTCCGCGTCGCTCATGGTCTCGGGCAGCATGAGGCCCGGGCTGAGGTTGGCAAGAGCGCTCGCAGCACTCTCTATCGGCGCCGCAGTTGCCGGGGGATCGAGCTGTGCTTCGCGATCATTGCCGACCGCGGTATTGGTGTTGCAGGCCGCCAGAGGGAGGGCTGCAAGCGTCAGGATTGCGATCTTGTTCATTGCTGCATCTCCTCGGGCAGGCGTTCTTCGGTGCGCGGACCGTTTTCCTCGATGTCCTGGATGAGATATTTCATCTCGGCGATCTCGCGCCGCTGCGCGACGATGATGGCCTGCGCGAGTTCGCGAACCCGCGGATCCTTCAGGCTCGCCCTCTCGCTAGTCATGATCGCGATCGAGTGGTGCGGGATCATCGCGGCCATGTATTCGGTATCGTCCACCGTGGTCTGGCTGCGTACGAGCCATAGCGCGAGCGCGAAGACGACGGCTCCGACACCCAAGATGATGAAGTTCTTGGTCCGGTCCTTGTACATGCCCCACATGAAGAGAAGCATGACCACCATCATCATCGCGCCCATGACGAACATCATCCAGAAGCGCGTCTCGCTCCAGAAAACGTCGTCCATGTCGAAGCTGTTGGCATACATCAGGAAGAACATGATCACGGTCGAGGTCGATACCATTGCCATGAACCGCCAGTAGTTGCCGCCCCCTCCACCTTTTTCGTGTGCATCGTGCCTAGCTTCAGCCATATCAATTCTCCTTTTCGCTCATGGTTTGATAGACATATTGGGCGGTGCAACTGATCATCAGGAACCCGGTAAGGGCGGCGATGCCGGAAATGGCGCGCATGTGCCCGGCGGGCAGAATATCGCCGAGACCGACCGTCGAGATCGTGATCAGCGCGAAGTAGTAATAATCCATCCAGCTGTTGATGACGTCCTTCTCGAGCCCGCCAAGGCCCCAGACGGAAGCGAGATACATTCCGCCCGCGAATATGCCGGCGATGACCAGATGGCTGAGAAGAACGAGGCTGGAGCCTGCAAGCAGCCGGAAATGGCGTGGGTCCTTGCCTGGCGGAGAAACGGCTTTCGCCCCGCGCAGCATCAACATGTGGAAGTAGAGAGAGATCGCGAACAGCGCGAAACCGAGAAGCAGTGCCCAAATCATAGCGAGACCCAACCCAGGGCCTTGGCACCCATCCAAAGACCCATACCGATCATGAACAGGTTCTCGGTCAACGATACGAAGCCGAGCGGCACGTTGCTGCTTCCGCCGACGCAAGCGCATTTCAACTCGCGCTTGTCGATGTAGACCGCCTTGAACACGCTGACCGCGCCGACCGTCCCTATGAACAGCGATACCGGAACCGAGACGATCGGAAGCGCGTGCGCGACCATTAATATTCCAGCCAAACCCTCACCGAACGGATATAGAAATCCATATCCTACCCAGCGTCGCGCCAGCAGATCGTAGTTGAGGAACATGGTCGAGAAGCTGCGCACGTCCTGCAACTTCTGGATCGCGAGCAAGGCCATCGATAGGCTGACAAACCATTCGACCGCTTCCACCGTGAAAATCGTGTCGAAAACGTACCAGCTAATTGCCAGACCCAGGAGGAAAGCGACGCCGAAAATGGCAATGACGGGCTGGTAGCTGGTCTCGTCATCACCGGCTTGCGTTCTTTTCTTGCCGACATGCTCACGGACATCGTCGTAACCTCCGATGCGCTTCCCGCCGATGAAGGTTTGGGGGGTGGTTTCTACCCCATGCTGCTCTTTGAACGCATCGGTCTCCTCGCGCGTTTTCAAATGGTGGTCGTCCACCTCGAAACCTTCGCGTTTGAGCAAATCGACCGTTTTCAATCCATACGGACAAACGTGGTCCGGCATGACCATTCGGTAAACGGTGGCAGTTTTAGTCGTCACGATATGCTCCGTCTTGAATTTCTTTTGATCCGCGAACTTGGCGCCTCGATCCTCGTCGGCTTTTGGTCGCTGCCTTTGCGCTCGTGTTCTACTAACGGGGTCACCGCCTCTCTTCCGCCGGTCTTTCTGAAGCGGAGTCCATCGCTTGCGAACGCCTGGACAAATAGAACCATTCGGCGATGAAAACGGCGGCAATGCCTGCGACCGCATAGGCGACGACCGCAGGGTCGGTTTTGAGCTTGGCGAAGGCAAAAGCTGTCAGGACTACGCTGTCCGCCACGAGTGCCGACCATAGCACCCAGGCACGCGCACCGATCTCTTCCCGCAAACCGCGCAGCACGCCCCAATGCACAAGCATGTCCATTACGAGATAGAAAAATGCTCCGAGCGAAGCGATCCGCGACAGATCGAACAGGACCGCGAGCGTGCCGGCAATCACTACGGTATAGACCAGCATGTGACTGCGGATCGGTCCGCTCATGCCGAAATGGCTATGCGGGATCATCTTCATCTCGGTCAGCATCGTCAGCATTCGCGAAACGGCGAAAACACTGGCGATGACACCCGAGGTCGTGGCTGCGATCGCGATTGCGACTGTGAAATAGAAGCCAAGCTCTCCGAGCGCGGGGCGCGCAGCTGCCGCAAGAGAGTAATCGCGCGCCTCGGCTATTTCTGAAGTGCTGAGGCTGGCGCCGACCGCCACCGCGACGAGAAGGTAGACGACCACGCATACTGCGATCGAAATGATAATGGTTCTGCCGACATTCCGATGCGGATCGATGATTTCGCCGCCGCTGTTGGTGATGGTGGTGAAACCCTTGAAAGCGAGGATCGAGAAAGCGACCGAAGCGAGCAACGCGTCGAGGCCCGAAAGCGCGACCGGCTCTGCGAAGGCACCGCCTGAAAATCCGGTGGCCCAGATCGCCGCAATTGCGAACAGGGCGATGCCGCCGATCTTGATTGCCGACATAATGAGCGAAAACCCGCTGACCGATTTGTTGCCGGCAGCATTCACGAAATAGGCGAAAACGATGAGGGCCAGTGCCGCGACGGAGACCAGAATGCCGCTGCTTTCGAGCCCAAAGGGCCGCAAGGCATAGGTCGCGAAGGTCCGAGCGACCAGGCTTTCGTTGATGACCATCGACAGCGCCATCAGGAGCGATGCCGATGCTGCAACGACGCCCGGTCCGTAAGCCTTCTGAAGGATCATCGCGATGCCGCCAGAGGAGGGCCAGCGGTTCGACATCTTGATGTAGCTGTAGGCGGCAAGCGAGGTAACCAGCGCGCCGACTATGAAAGAAAGCGGAAATAACGGTCCAGCCAGTTCGGCAATCTGGCCGGTCAGTGCGAAGATACCTGCGCCAATCATGACGCCGGTCCCCATCGCGACACCGCCCAGCAACGTTATCGAGCCCGCATTCTCGCTATGTTGATCGTCGCCATCTGTCTGCAAGTCTTTCCCCTGTCTATGTCATCCCGTCCGAGAAGCATCACGACAAGCAGTACGTTGGGCAGAGGTTCACCCCTTAAAAAGATCCAGCATTTCTGACCGAGCTTTTGACTATCGCATTTCTCCTATTTCGTGCGTGCTGCAATCATACAAATTGGAAGGGTCCGGGACTGTGGGGGCAGCCAGCCCGGACCCGGCGAGAAGTTCGACAGGCTTCTGTGTCGCTTCCCGCAATTAGTCCTCATCGCCTGCAACCTTTCATGCCGACGCATGGAGTGGCTTCACCCCCTTACGGAAAGGACGCGAAGACGCTCTGTCCGGTTGGGCCAAAGGCGATGACGTCGTAAGGCTGGATCCGGTTTCCGGCCTCCATGCCGGGCGATCCCAGAGGCATTCCCGGAACCGCGAGGCCGGCAACGCCGGCGGGCCGTTCGCGCAAAAGCTTGGCGACGGCTTCTGCAGGCACGTGACCTTCGATGATGTATCCATCGACCTCCATCGTATGGCATGACCATAACTCATGGGGTACGCCCCGCGCGGTCTTGATCGCCGCCATGTCGTTGCTGTCGACCGATGCCACCTTCGTGTTCATCCCGTCTTCGACATGGCCTGCCCAGTTGAGACAGCACCCACATCCTGGATCCCGGAACATCGTATAGGTCGCTGCCTGAGCCACGTTCGAACAGGCTGCCAGCACGAGCAAGGCCGCGCCGCTAATCGATCGCCGGAGCAGCGAAGGCTTTTTCAAATTCATTGTGCAATTCCTTTCTTGTATCCGCGCCATAGCGAGATCGTCCCGGTTGCCGTCGGGAACCGTTGGAGCAGGCATGGCTCGGTGAAGATTTCGGCGAACAGTTTTTCGACTTCGCCGTCGGCGCTGGGCTGCGTGTCGCTTATGCCGTCAAGAGACTGGACGGTCGCCCGGAAGAGGCTCCGCATGAGTGGGCTATCCTGCTTCATATAATCGGAGATCAACACGGTTCCGCCTGGCACGAGCAAGCTTTCGATGGTTTCCAGGATTGTCTGCTTCTTGCGCAAGGGGACCTGGTGCAGGACGAGGCTGCTGACGATCTTGTTCGGCTGCCACCCTGCGGGTAGCTCGAGGCTTTCGAGAAAGCCATTGTGCCATTTCACGAGATCGGCTCCCGCGCCAAACTTGCGCCGCGCAAGCGCGAGCGCATCCGGGTCGGGTTCGACACCGATCAGACCCGCTTCCGGACAATCCGTCATCAAGGCCTTGAGAAGAGTGCCGGTTCCGCTGCCAACATCGATCACCCGGTCGCCGGGGACAAGGTGCAGCTCTTCGACAATCCTTTGTCGCCAGAGATGTTCGCGGGTGAACAGACCGATCGCCCGGTCGTAAAGGGGCGTCAGAAAGCTCTTGCCAAGAAGAGGCGTAAATTCGCCGTGATCTTCAGGTGCGGTGATATTGTTCACGAGCTGGTTCCCATTCATCCCGGCTTCGACCCGATTCTGACAGACCCGTCTCGATTACGTATGGTGGTGGACATTCCCTCAAAAAAAGAAGTTTAAGGGATTGTGCAGGCGAGCGCGTATAGGACACGTGCAACCCACAGGAGTTTTTCGGATGCGTGACAATCACTCTCTTGATGCGGTGCTCGGAACCCTTTCCGCCACCGGCACCAGCGAGGTCCCCGCCGACTTCATGGATGGCGTTTGGCAGCGCGCCGGACAGCTTGGCGAAATCGCCGACCGACGCCGCCGGACGGCTCTGTTCGTCGGTCTGTTCGTCGTCGGGCTTGGAGCTGGCGCCGGAACGAGCGGTTGGCCCGGCGGCTATGGCACGTCTTCCGCGTCATTTGGCGAGAGTCTTATCCTCGGCGAACAGCTGTCCCCATCGGCGCTCCTCCATGTGGAGCAATAGGGTTTGAAGACGACGCATATCGTTCTCGCGGTGCTTCTCGCAGCACTTGCAGGATGCCTCGGCGCGATTGCCGCGGACCGCTGGGCCAATCACGAGGCTGGCTCCGGCCTCCACGATTTCGTGCACGACGAACTCACCCTGACGGCCGACCAGGAGCAGCGTCTCGATGCGCTCGAGGCTCGTTTCGCTGTCGAAAGGGCACGGCTCGAAGGATCGGCGCGCGCAGCCAATGCCCGGCTCGCCCAGGCGATGGAAAATGAGCACGAGTACGGTCCCGAGGTTTCGGCCGCGATCGACGAGGTGCATGCGCGTATGGGCGATCTGCAGAAAGCAACGGTACGGCATGTCTTCGACATGCGTGAAATTCTCGAACCCGAGCAGCAACGCCAGTTCGACCGCAAGGTCTCCGACGCCTTGACCCGCGACCCTCGCGACTGAAGCGCCATGTCGGGGGCGGGCGACAATCCGGATGAGGCCCTTGTTTCGCAGGCGAGGGCTGGAAACAAGCGGGCTTTCAGCCAACTCGTCGAGCATGAAACTGGTCGGCTTCTCGCGCTCGGGACACGCATGCTTTCCTCTCCTTCTCAGGCCGAGGACGTTGTTCAGGACAGCCTCGCTTCGGTGTGGCTGACGCGCCATCGGCTTGATCCGGACAAGCCGATCGGACCCTATCTGACAACCGTCGTCCTCAACCGCTGCCGGGACCGTTTGCGCAGGCGCAAGGTCGCGGGCTTTTTCGGACTGTCGGGTGATGACGAACTCCATTCCATCGCCGACGATTTGCCTGGTCCTGAAGCGTTGGCCGTTTCCAGGGAAGAGCTCAATCTCGTTCAGGCCGAGATCGCGCGAATGCCTGTAAGGCTGCGCGAAGCGCTTGTGCTCGTGACCATCGAGGGGCGTAGCCAGGCCGAGGCGGCCGATCTTCTCGGAACGACCGAAAAGGCCATCGAAACCCGCGTATATCGCGCGCGCAACAGGCTGAAGGAGCGCTTCGAAAAACTTTGAGGGGTTGGCTGGGCGCGCGCGTAAGTAACGGTAAACGCCAAGTCAGGAGCCCTTTATGATCGCCGTCAATCGACGCAAGTTTCTCGGAGCCGGAGCAGGAGGAATGGGTCTGCTCGGCCTTGCCGGGGCGATGCCTGCCTGGGCGCGGGGCGCGGACATCCTCGCAGGTAACGCCCGCAAGGGGCTGGACGAGATATCCGGCCCCAATATCGACCTCACCGTTGCCCGATCGGCCTTCGCGACCGGCAACAGGCGCGGCGGCGCGATCGCCGTCAATGGCACGATCCCCGGTCCGCTGTTGCGATTGCAGGAAGGCACGACCGTCCGGCTCAATGTCCATAACCAGCTCGAGGAAGATACCTCGATCCACTGGCACGGTCTGCTCGTGCCGTTTCAGCTCGATGGAGTGCCTGGCGTGAGCTTTCCCGGCGTCAAACCGGGAGAGACCTTCACCGCCGAATTTCCGGTTCGCCAGTCGGGTACCTACTGGTGGCACTCGCATAGCGGCCTGCAGGAACAGGCCGGGCATTACGGCGCGATCGTGGTCGACCCCGCCGGACCCGATCCGGTCCAGGCCGACCGCGAATATATCGTGGTGCTGAGCGAATTCAGCGAAATGTCGCCCCACACGATTTTCGACAAGCTCAAGAAGGGCGAAGGCTACTTCAACTACAACCAGAACACCTGGACCGACGATTACCCGCTTTCGGGCGAGGATCGCCGGATGTGGGCGAAAATGCGCATGATGCCGACGGACATCCTCGACGTGTCGAGCGCGGCTTATACCTATCTTCTGAACGGCCATGGCCCGCTCGACAATCTGGAATACCTCTTCCGCCCGGGCGAACGCGTGCGGCTGCGCTTCATCAATGCCGGCGCCATGACCTTCTTCAATATTCGCATTCCCGGCCTGCCGATGACCATCGTTCAGGCGGACGGGCAGAACGTCGAGCCGGTGGAGGTCGAGGAGTTCCAGATCGGTGTGGCCGAGACATACGACGTCGTCGTGACGCCGGGCGCGCAACAAGCCTACACGCTGGTCGCGGAGTCGATGGACCGCTCGGGCATGGGTATTGCCACACTCGCGAGCGCACCCGGCGCTCGCGCCGCCATTCCGCCGCTGCGCGATCCGCCGCTTCTGACCATGGCCGACATGGGCATGAGCGGCATGGACCACGGCTCGTCTGGCGATGCCGGCATGTCGGGCATGGACCACGGAAGTGGCGGCGACATGGCGGGGATGGATCATGGTTCGTCCGGCCAATCCGAGATGGCAGGCATGGCCGGCATGTCGGGGATGCAGATGCGCGACACGTCGCTTCTGCCGCCCGATGTGAAGGTCGGGCCCGGTCTCGACATGGTCTCGATGAACCCGGTCGACCGCATGGGCGATCCCGGCATCGGTCTCGCCGATGTGCCGCATCGTACGCTCGACTATCGCAAGCTGCGCGCTCTGACTCCACACCGCGAGGGCCGCACGCCGTCCCGGCGAATGGAAATTCATCTGACCGGCAATATGGAGCGCTACATGTGGTCGTTCGACGGCAAGAAGTTCTCCGCCGTCTCAGACGAGCCGATCCGTTTCGCCTATAACGAGCGCGTGCGCGTGAAGCTCGTCAACGACACGATGATGGCGCACCCCATTCACTTGCACGGTCATTTCTTCGAGCTGGTCAATGGCGCGCCGGCCGATCGTCAACCGCTCAAGCACACGGTAATCCTGCAGCCGGGTGGCAGCGCGCAGTTCGACCTGACGGCGGACGAGCCGGGCGACTGGGCCTTCCACTGTCACCTTCTCTACCACATGCATGCCGGGATGTTTCAGATCGTCACGGTCGCCAATCCCGACGGGAGCGAAGCATGAAAATTCGTATTGTCAGCCTGCTCGCATCGGTCGCAGCCGGCTCAGTTCTCGCCTCCCCGGCGGCGGCGCAGCATGCCGGTCATTCGCCGACGGAACCGCAGCAGAGTGTCGAGGCGCAGGCCGACGCCAAGACAAAGTGCGAACAAGAAGCCGAGCGCCATCGCGCAATGGGGCATCCGGTTGCAGATGGAGCATGCGAACCGGCTGCCCAGCCTGAAGCCGCCATGGACCGCTCCGAGATGGATCATTCAACCATGGATCATGGTTCGATGACCGCTCGGGACGGTCATTCTGGCATGACAATGCCGATGGACGCTGCCCGTCCACAGGCATCGCCCGAAAGTCATGACGGAATGGATCACGGCTCGATGCCGCAGGGCAAGCCCGCCGAAGGTGCGATGGATCATTCGCAGATGAACCACGGCGAGATGGGGCAGGCGAACGCAGACAGGTCGTCGATGGACCATGGGCAGATGGATCACAGCCAGATGAACCATGGGCAGACGCCTTCGCAGGACATGCAGGGCATGGACCATTCGGCGATGCAGATGGGCGCGGACGATGATATCCCGCTGCTGCCGCCTCCCCCCGAAGCCGGGAGCGGCCCAGCGCGCGCGGCGGTCGCCATCTGGGGCGAGGAAGCCATGAACGAAGCGCGCCGCGAGCTTGTCCGCGAGACTGACGGAGGAATGCGCTTCTGGTTTCAGGGCGACCGGCTCGAATACCGCGCCCGCGAGGGGAAGGATGGATATCTGTGGGACATCCAGGGATATTATGGCGGCGACATCGACAAATTCTGGTTCAAGTCCGAGGGTGAGGGCAGCTTTGGCGAACCCATAGAAGGCGCCGAGGTCCAGGCGCTCTGGAGCCGCGCCATTGCGCCCTTCTTCGATTTCCAGGCGGGTGTTCGCCAGGACCTCACCGGTCCGGAGCGCACGCACGCGGTTATCGGCATACAGGGTCTCATGCCGTACCGTTTCGAGGTCGATGCTGCGGCCTTCGTGTCCACCAAGGGCGATGTGACCGCGCGGATCGAGGGCGAACTCGACCAGCGCATCACGCAGCGGTTGATCCTCCAGCCCAGAGCCGAACTCGCGCTTTCTGCGCAGGACATTCCCGAGCTGGGCATCGGTGCCGGGCTCGATCGGATCGAGGCGGGCCTGCGTCTTCGCTACGAGTTCGCGCGCGAATTCGCACCCTATGTCGGCGTTTCGCAAGAATGGCGCATCGGCGACAGCGCGGATTTTGCGCGGGCCGCCGGAGAGGATCCGAGCGTCACCAATTATGTCGTCGGTGTGCGATTCTGGTTCTGAAATCTCAAAAAGGATAAAACTTCCATGACCAAGACTTTGACGCGCATCGCGGCGACTGCGTTTGTTGCCGCGCTGATACCGCTGCCAGCCTTCGCGCAGCAGATGGACCACTCTTCTCATGCGAACCATCAGATGCACGCGATGGACGCCTCGGCGGAGGATGTCGCGGGCGCTGAAGAAACCCTCAAGGCCTATCGCACCGCTCTTGAAGCGCGCGACGCGCAGGCAATGCGCGCGCTCTTCGCCGAGGACTCGGCGATCTTCGAGAATGGCAAGGCGGAAGGAAGCTTTGCCAATTTCATGGAGCACCATTTGGGCCCCGAGCTCGACGCGATTGTGAGCTTCACCTTTACCGACCCCACGCTGACCGTCACCCGGATGGGGCACATGGCCCATGCCTATGAGACGTATGGCTATCGCATCGAACTTAGCGATGGCCGGGTGATCGAGCGCGACGGCGTGGCGACATCGGTGCTTGCTCACGATGCGGACGGGTGGAGAATCGTCCAGTACCATTCCTCGTCGCGCGCGCTGCGCAACTGATTACGGCTTTCGAAGAGGTAGCACCGGTTGGCAACGCCGTCGCTGAAGCTGCGCCTGCATGTGCTCGGCAGCAAGATCCACAAATGGCTGGCGATTTTCGTCGGTGTCCAGGTTCTCTTGTGGATGGGAACCGGCGCCCTCATGTCGTTTCTCAACCTGGAAGAAGTTCGCTCCGAACATGTCGTTTCGCGTGAACGAGAGGCGCTGCCTGCCGATGCCCCGCTCCCGGCCTGGGTCGCAAACGACGGTACTCTTGCGGCGGTGTCGACGCGTTCGCTCGACGGCGATGCCGTGACCGAGGTCCGAAAGGTCGACGGTAGCGTGAGCCTTCACGATCCGGTGACAGGGCGCAAACTCTCCCCCATCTCGGCGGCGACGGCAAGATCCATCGCCTTGCGCGCATGGACCGGACCGCGCACGACGATCGAAGGCGCGCGGCTCGTTCACGAACCGGTGGGGACCGAGTTTCGCGGCCCTTTTCCGGCCTGGCAGGTCACCTATGCTGACGAGGCTTCGACGCGCCTCTACATCGATGCCGCCAGCGGCACGCTCGGGGCGGCGCGTAGTGATACATGGCGCCTGTTCGATTTCATCTGGGGCCTGCACATCATGGACTGGACCGAGCGTGATCGCATCAACAGTTGGTGGCTTCTGCTGTTCGGCATTGGCGGCACGATCATAGCCCTGTCGGGTTTCGTCCTGCTGGCGAACCGGATGCCGAGGCTGCGCCGCCGCGCAAAGAAGAGCAAGCTCGCCTGAGCCCATGGGGCTCATGTGCGTGGGCGAACGCCTTACCCCCGTTCGCCAGGCCCAACGGGCCAGGAGCCGAATGCGTTCGACGATCGCGATCGTGCCGGCATCGGACCTGATCCCGCAGACGCTCTTCTGTCGCGCCAATACCATCAAATTAATGTGAGGGGCACGCGGCTGCCGTGCGTATCAGGCACATAGGTCGCACTTTAACTGCAGGTTCGGAAGACATACGAGACATGAAAGCCCCCTCATTTCTGGCGCTGCTCGCCGCAAGCCTGCTCTTCGTCGGACCCGTTCAGGCTCATGGCGACGAAAAGCACGGCGAAGAGGCGAGCGCCGCGCCTGCTGCCACCAATGGCGATGTGCACGACCAGGCGGCCATGGCGCAGATGGGCGAGACTGCGGATGCTGGCGAGTCCTCCGGCGCGCACGATGAAGCGGGCGGAGGTCATGACGAGGCCGGTGGCCATGCGAATGAGGGCGAAGCCGGCGTCATGGCCGTACTGAAGAAGCTGCATCCGGCAACGATCCATTTCCCGATCGCCTTGTTTCTCATGGCTGCGGCCACCGAATTGTTCGTGATGCGCCGGAAAGGAGCGGGCCTGGAAAGTGCGGTACGCGTGCTTGTCTACGGCGGAGCCATCGGCGCGGGGGTCGCAGTCCTGTTCGGATGGATTCACACCGGCCTGTGGTTCGGCGGCGACACCGTCATGCAGGTGCATCGATGGAACGGTATGCTGATCGCCGTTCTCGGTATTGCGATGGCCTATCTCGCGAGCAGGCCGAGCCAGAGCCGCGCATGGTTGCGCGCGTCGATATTCTCCATGGCGGCGCTCGTTCTCATCCAGGGCTTCCTTGGCGGCGAGCTCGCGCATGGGCCGAACCACCTCGGTATTTCCTGGCTCTGAAGGAGTTGAAGAGCATGCGTACTTCCAGATTGAATGCAGCGATCGGGTTTCTCGCGATCGCGCCCTTGATGTCCGCTCTTGCTGCTTGCGACGAGGCGCAGGAGAGCACACCGATCACCGAGGTTTCGCCTATGGGCGAAGCTGCAGTGGTGGCTGGCACGGCTCCCGGGTCGGGTCTTGCCGATCCGGCAGCCTCTCCTTCCGAAGATGAGGCAGCGACCGCTCGGGAGGACGCTCTTTCGACAAATGGGGCCGCCACGCCCGCCTCACGGCACGCTGCCTCTCCCGCATCACGCGCAACTGCCACACCCGCAGCGCCAGCAGCGCGCACGCAACCCGCGAGCGAAGCGACCCAACCCGCCGATCCCCATGCGGGCCATGACATGTCCTCGATGGCCGATCACGACATGGAAGGTATGTGATCGGACGCGTTTCCCGGTAACTCGGCAATTCAGGAGATATCCTCGGCAAGAAATCGCAACGAACAACGCAAGATCAGGAAAGGACGGCCCCGCCTCCCCCCGAAGCCCTGCGGGTCGCAGGTGCCCCCAAAGGGGTCGTTCAGGAACCCCGCGTGAAGACCAACCCGCGCGGGGTTCCGTTTGCCCGGCTTCGCTGTCGCCGTGCCAGGCGCATCCCGGTAGGGCTTTGTGCTATGTGAGCAGCGTGCAGACGATCGCCTCGTTGGCTATGAAAGGAACCGCATATGTCGGAAACGGGAAAAGCCGGGGCGCTGTCGCGCTGGGAAGACGAAGGCGGGGCATTGCCCTGCGGGCCGCAGGAAGCGCTCGCTGCCGATTGCGAGAAATGGGATATTCCGCCACTTTCCGATGCCGAGATCATCCAATTGCGCATCAGGGTGATCGCCCTTGAGAACATGGTGCTCGGCCTTCTGTCGAAGGCCAGCGCCGATCAGCTTGCAGCAATCGAAGAAATCGCGGAATTCATATCCCCGCGTGCCGATGCGAAGCCGCATCCGCTTACCCTGCATGCCGCCACCCAGATGGAGCACTTCGTCGAGCGCGCCCGGCGGCTTCGCGAGCAACCCACCGCTGATTGAGCGACGCATGACCGGGCCACGAATGCTGGCCTTCCTCGCCGCGGCCCGACCGATGATCCGAAAAGAGTGCGATGGACCTTGATACGCTTCTCATCCGCTATTTTGGCACTGCCGATCCTGGAGCGACTGGCGCAGAAACCTTGGCCTCGGGGATCGAGCGATGCCAGGTCGATCTCGGTCTGGAGCAGGACCGGGGAAAACGCTTTGCCCTGTGGGCCATGCTCTACCTGCTCGGGTCTGCCCCCGACCTCGACGTGGCCTTCGAGAACGAGGAAGACCGGGAAGCAGCCCGCAACTTCATGGATCTCCTGGCGGCATCGGAAGGCAATGAGGTAAGCTGATTGCAGCAGGGTCCTGGCACCTTCAGACCCGCACCCGATACCCATCCGGCTTTCTTCGCGAACAGTCCTGAACCAGGTCAGCTGAGGAGCCGCAACCCGTTCCTTTCCGGCCGTGTTGGCGGCTTCGCCGCCTGCCCGCACCACTCGTCATGAACAGGTTTCCCTTCGGCCCTTCAGGCCTGCGGTGCAGTCCTCCCATGCCCTGCTTCTTCTGGATGTTCGCAAGCCGGAGATGGTCTCCGGTTTGAGGAACTGAAGGAATTTCATCATGACCAATATCGCAATCCTCACCGGCCGCATCGCCCGCGATCCCGACACCCGCGAGACCAAGGGCGGCACCAGCGTCACCGGGATCACCGTCGTCACCGATCGTCCTGCACGCGACAAGGACGGCAAGACCTACAAGGACGAGAACGGCTACACCGCCAAGGACAGCGAATTCCACCGTGTGACCTGCTTCAACGGCCTCGCCAAGACCGTCGGTCAGTACTGCTCGAAAGGCCAGCTGGTCTCGGTCCAGGGCCGCATCCACTACACGCAGTGGGAAGACCAGGACGGTGTGACGCGGTATGGCTCGGAGATCCTTGCCGACAAGGTCGATTTCCTCTCGCGGGCCAATGGCGGCGACAACCAGGACGCCCCTCCGATCGACTGATCCGGCGCCATCGAACCAGCCAAAGGAGGCTCTGCCGGAAACGGCAGGGCCTCTTTCGCTGTTCACACGTCCTTTCGCTCGGTCTTTTCTCCGGGGAATAGCCAGGCGCTGCCCGGAGGGCCCGACCCATTATGGCAGCGATCATCTGAAACGGTCGTTTGAGGTGGACTGGATTGGCCTGGCTTACCGCATTTCCAGCATGATGGTCCCGCGCCGCCCGCATCAAGGACGGCAGGGGCCCCACCATTTTGTCCGCCGCCGGATTGCATCCGGCACCGGACAAAACCGTTTCCCCCTGCGCCGCTTCGCGGTCGCCCTGTCAGGCGATCCTGTGACCCGGTCTGCCCGGGCCCATCGGCCAACCTCCTGTCGTCTCGCGACAGATTTCAGGAGGATTATCATGACCTATTTCACGAAATGCACACTGCCTTCGCGCAATTATTTCGAGGCTCTGGAAACAGCTGAGCAACGGGCCTTGCACAGCTTCTTCGACCAGCATGTTATCGAGGATGACGAACTCGGATATCGCGCGGTCGACGAAGGCGACTACAATGCGCTGCCCCCGCATCTTGCGATCCGGGTCGTTCATACCGTCCATGGCGGAATGCTCGACGAATTCTGAGGCATTCTGCAGGGCAGGGACCGGCAGCGGTTCCTGCCCTTTTTTCGTGTCTCTTATGGGCTGAGCTACAGGTTCAAGTTTCGATCCAGCAGCAATCGGCGGTTCTCCAAACATCGGCTTGGCCAACTGGCGATCGGGATAAATGGAGCGGGGCTGGGGACGCACTCTGTCCCGCGCATCTGGCGATACGCTCCTGAGGGTGCGGCATTACGTGTTTTTGGGGCCCCGCATGCACTTGCGAACCGGCAGCGGGTCGGGCGAGCGGGAAGCTACGGCCGCGACAGGTCCCGCTTGCCTTGCTTCCCACAGGCCCTTGGCCACTGCCTCTCTCGCAGGTGCGGTTCATTGCTCTGAGCCTTCGGCATTGCAGCCGAAAGCCTGCCGGGCAGCGCGATAGCGTCGGGTTCTGCGCGGATGCCGCCCCTCCTCGATCCTGCCGAGCTCAGATCGGTAGGGGCGACAAATCCGAACGCGGCATCGTGTCGCTCCCCCCATTGCCAGGGCATGCGCCATCACCCTCCGCAATCAGCGGCAGTTAGCCGCAGCCACCCAAGCCTCCTGGAGCTAACCCCATGCCCGCCGTTCCCGATCCGGTCCGTCCCCGCTACCTGCGCACCCCGGATGCCGCGGTGCATCTGGGGCTTTCGCCGCGCACGCTCGAAAAGCACCGATGCTATGGAACAGGGCCGGTCTACCACAAGCTCGGCGGCCGCATCGTTTACCGGCCCGAAGATCTCGACGCCTGGGCCGAGCAGGGCTTGCGCCGTTCCACCAGCGATCCGGGCAAGGGCGTCGTTCATCCTGCCAAGCGGATCGACGGCTACACCGGTCCGGTCCGGCGCTGAAGCGGTACCATGCGCTCCTTGAAGACATCGGACGGCGGGGCCGGACAGCTCGACCTGTTCGTCGGCGCGGGCAGCGACATCGCCGCGCGCGATGCGCAGGATCTGATGGCCTGGCCTTTCTTCAGCCTCGCCAAGACGAAGCGCGTGAAGCCGATCGACTTTCGTATGGGCGAGGTCGCCATTCTGGTCGAAGCGACCGCCGAACATGGCATGGCCACCATCTGGGACGCCGATGTACTGATCTGGGTAGCGAGCCAGATCGTCGAGGCGCGCGATGCCGGCAAAGCCACCTCGCGCCTTATCGCGGCGACGCCCCATGAAATCCTTACCTTCACCCGGCGCGGAACCGGAAAGGCTGGCTACGAGCGCCTGAAGGCGGCGCTCGACCGCTTGCAGTCGACCAGCATTGCCACCTCCATCCGGCAGGCCGGGGCGCGACGCCGCCGACGATTTTCCTGGATCAACGAATGGCGCGAACGGCTCGACGACAACGGGCGCGCGCTCGGCATCGAAATGATCGTGCCGGACTGGCTCTACGAGGGCGTGCTCGATCGTGCGCTCGTCCTGACCATCGACCCGGCCTATTTCGCGCTTACCGGCGGTCTTGAGCGCTGGCTCTATCGCATCGTACGCAAGCATGGCGGGAAGCAGAAGGGCGGGTGGAGTTTCGACATTTCGCACCTGCATTTGAAGTCCGGCGCGCTCTCGCCATTGAAGCGTTTCGCTTTCGAAGTGCGGGCCATCGTTCGCCGCCAGTCGCTCCCCGGCTACAATCTCGCTCTTGAGCACCAGTTCGGCCGCGAGCGGCTCCTGTTCGTTGCAGCGCCTGTCGATCCCTTCGCGTCCGCGCGGCGCCGTATCGGGCTGCCCCCTGTGGAAAAGGGTGCGTGATGTTCGGACTATCGGGAACCATGACGTTCGGACTATCGGGAACCGGGAGCCTGCGCGACTCGCCGAAAACGCGGCGCCTGCGAAGCCCTTAACAATGCTAACAAGGAATCTTTCAGATTCCTGCTAACACAGCCACGCCTGTGCAAAAGCGCAGCGCGCGCTTCGCTTCCGCCTCCGGAACCGGTCGAGGCAGGTTCCGGTGATCCGCCACTTACGCATGTCACGCTGGTGTGGCGCGGCGGCGTGCAGGAAGACTGGCTTCGGTTCGGCAAGCCCGTTGCAGAGCGCATCCTCGATCGCCGGACGCGTATCGAAAGCTATGCTCCGGGACAGGTCTTTGCCTTGGTTCGGTGGGCTTCGAACGACTACGGGACCGTTGGCTCCACACTCACGATCGCCCAAGCCGCCGGTTTCGGCGAGCCGTTCACCACTCTGCCGCAGGTCGATCCTGGCGGGCAAATCCTGCTCTCGGTGCGAAGCTGGCCAAAGGTTCGCCAGGTCTTTGCGCTGATCGATGCGATTGAGGACGTTGGCATCGATCCCTGCGATGTAGCTCCCGACCACTGGCATCATGTCCACAACAGGCTGGCAGGGGGCATGCAAGTACGTTTCTATTCCCCTGCGCGCCATCGCGACTGGCTGCGGCGGCGAAAGCTGCAATCATGAGGCGGCGCACCGCCTTTCTGGCAGGCATGGTCGCGGCAGCGACACTGGCCAGCATCGCAATCCCGTTCTCGCGACTTTTGGTCTGGAACGTGACGGCCAGCGTGCCGGTTGGACTGTACTCAATCGGCGGAAAGACCGGTCTCCAGAGGGGCGACCGCGTCGCGATCGATCCTGCTTTCAGGCTGCAGAAATACCTCGCCTCGCGCGGCTATCTTCCTGCGGGCGTTCCGCTCATCAAGGAGGTTGCGGCGCTTGGCGGGGATACGGTCTGCCGGCGCGACCTGCTCATCGAGATCAATGGGACACCTGCGGGCTCGGCGCGTCGGCGCGACAGCCTTGGACGCGAACTGCCCGTCTGGAAAGGATGCCGGACTATCGCTGCGGATGAACTGTTCGTGATGAACAGGCGCGCCCCCGGCAGCTTTGACGGGCGTTATTTCGGCCCGGTCGCACGCGCCGATGTCATCGGGCGCGCGCGGCCCGTCTGGACCAACGAAGCGGGCGACGGGGACTATGTCCTGCTCGCCTCGCCCGCCGACTTTCCCATTCCCAACGTAAATGATGGAGACGCACAATGACCTGTATCGGCACTTTTGCAGCCACACCCGACGGCTTTGAAGGGCGGCTGCAAACCCTGACCATCGACGCACCGCTGACCCTGGTGGCCGCCGACCCCGGCGACACCGAGAACGCCCCGGACTATCGCATCATGGCAGGCGAAGGCGAGGAAACCTACGAGGTGGGTGCAGGCTGGAAACATGTCGGCGACAAGGCAGGCGATTTCGTCACGCTCGTCATCGACGATCCGGTATTGCCGCGGCCCCTGCGCGCCAATCTGTTCAGTTCTGACGACCAGAGCCATGTCCTGATATGGTCGCGCGGCGCGCGCCGCCCGGCAAAGGACTGATTCCGTGCTCCGCCCGCATCTTCTGCCGGGGATCCTGGCCGCCATGCTGGCGGCGAGTCCCGGGCAGGCTTTTGCACAATCGGAGCAGTTTGTCCGACCTTCCCCGCGCGTCGAGATTGCGACGCATGTCAGCGAAGCATCGCAGCAATTCGGCATTCCCGAGCACTGGATCTACGCGGTGATCCGCGCCGAAAGTGCGGGCCGGGTGCGGGCGGTTTCCAGAGCAGGAGCGATGGGTCTCATGCAGCTCATGCCCGGAACCTGGTCGCGGCAGCGCGCCCGGTTCTCCCTCGGGCAAGACCCGTTCGACCCGCGCGACAACATTCTGGCCGGCACGTCTTACCTGCGCGAAATGTACGATCGCTACGGCGCGCAAGGCTTCCTCGCTGCATACAATGCGGGTCCGGGACGCTACGAAGACTGGCTTGCCGGACGGCGTTCGCTGCCACTCGAAACACGCCGCTATGTCGCCCGGATTGCGCCGCTGTTGCAGTCCGAGGGCATTTTTGCGGCGGCGCCTCTTCAAGCCGGGGATGTTCCGCCCGGCGTCTTGCAGCCTTCCGGCGCGGCGCGACAAGAGTTGGACGAGGTGGCTGCGCCCGGCCCCGTAGCGAACCCTTTTGCGCGCCCGGAACAGCCCGCGCATGATCTTTTCGCGCCCGTCTCGACGGCTCCTTCTAAATGAGAGCGGTCCTCGCACCTTCGCCCAGGCATGCGTTCCCAAGCGAAAGCGGGCGTAGGAGCGGAGACCTAGGCATCAATGGAAGGGAGGGATGGCGAGATAAAAGCAGCGCCGTCGGCCGGGCTGCAGGTGGTTGATTTTGCGGGAGAATATGCGCCGTCTCTGCTGTACGCCTGCAGGCGCTTGGATCGGAATCCTTAGGCTTTTCAATGCTGAAAGCGCCGTCTACCGGTTTTCCTGTCTGTGGCTGACGACGAATTCGATATCAGGCCGGGTCGGTCAAGAGACAGCGATGCGCGCGCCTATCGCAAGGCCGGTACGCTGGTCGGGCGCGTGCTGCAGGCCTCGCGCCGGTCAGGCTATACGCCGCTCGGGCGAGGCCGGGCAGGCGGCGGAACCGGGCATCTGGGACGCGGCAAACGTGCTGCGTTCCGAGGCCGCCCCCATGCTTTCCAGCGGCGGGTCATCATCAAGGCGCGCGTCGTTCGCCATGGCGGCAGCCGGTTCCGCTCGGCACCGCTCGCCCGCCACATCGCCTATCTCGAACGCGACGGCGTCACCCGTGACGGATCGGATGCCCAGATGTTCGATGCCTTATCGGATGAGGTCGATGGCGATGCCTTCGCCGCGCGCTGCGAAGACGACCGGCATCACTTCCGCTTCATCGTGTCGCCGGAAGACGCAAGCGAGATGGCTGACCTGCGCGCTTTCACGCGCGAACTCCTTGAGGATATGGCGAGCGATCTCGACACCAAGCCCGACTGGGTGGCGGTCGATCACTGGAATACCGACAACCCGCATGTCCATGTCCTGGTCCGCGGCGTTGCCTCGGACGGCAGGGACCTGGTGATCGATCGCTCTTATATCAGCGAAGGTATGCGGGCCCGCGCCCAGGAGCGCGTCACCGTCGAGCTCGGCCCGCGCAGCGAGCGCAATATTCAGCAAGCGCTCCGCCGCGAGGTCGATGCCGAGCGCTGGACCTCGCTCGACCGCCGCTTGCAAAATCAGCGCGACGATCTTGGCGTGGTCGATTTGTCCCCCGAGGACGATGCGACACGCCGCAGCAACCGCGCATTCCTTATTGGCCGCGCACAAATGCTCGAACGCATGGGATTGGCCGAGCGAGTCGGGTCGGCGCGCTGGACCTTGACCGCAGACCTCGAACCGACATTGCGCGCGCTGGGCGAGCGCGGCGACATCATCAAGACCTTGCACAAGGCGATGCGTGGACGCGGCGCACAAGGCGCCCTTGCATCCTTCGCGCTGCATGGAGAAGACGAGAACCGCCGGGTCATCGGAAGGTTGGTCGAGCGCGGTCTTCATGATGAGCTGACAGGCGAGGCTTATGCGATCGTCGAAGGAGTGGACGGGCGTGCGCATTATCTGCGTTTTCCCGATCTGGACCAGACAAGCGATGCAGCACCCGGCGCCATCGTCGAGACAGGCGAATGGACCGACCGCAACGGGCGACGGCGCAGCAGCCTGCTGGTGCGTTCGGACCTGCCGCTCGAGCGGCAGATTGACGCGCGCGGGGCGACCTGGCTCGACCGGCAGCTGCTGTCGGCACGAGCCGCGTCGCTGGGAGGCGGCTTCGGCAATGAAGTCCGGAAGGCTCTTGACGAGCGCCGTGAATGGCTCGTCGATCAAAGTCTTGCGAAGCGACATGGTAGGAGCGTGACCTTGGTGCGCAACCTGCTCGGAACGCTCCGCAAGCAGGAACTGGACGCGGCAGGTAAAGCGCTGGCTGCGCGTCATGGTCGTCTGGCAAATCCGGTGACGGAAGGTGATCACATTTCCGGCATCTACCGCGAGCGCATTTCGCTGGCGTCGGGTCGCTTCGCCATGATCGATGACGGAGTGGGTTTCCAGCTCGTGCCCTGGAGGCAAGACCTCGAGCGGCATCTTGGAAAAGAAGTCGCTGGCAAGGTCCATGTGCGAGGCGGTGTCGACTGGAACTTTGCGCGTTCGCGCGGTCCGGCGGTTTGAGGAGCACCGGCATCATAACGGAAATCTTGACAAACGCACCATATGATGCTTATAAACGCATCAGGAGATGCGATATGGTAAGTGCAGCGATTCAGCATGCCGAAGCTCCCCCGGGGCTTCAGACCTTTGCAAGCGACGGTGATCGCAGCCGCCTCACCAGCGCTGCGGTAAAGGCCGTGCTGCGCCTCATTGGGGCCTGGGGTGCGAGCAACGCTGAGGGCGCTGCGCTGCTCGGCGTGTCCGAAAGCACCTGGGACCGGATGAAAGCCGGAACCTGGGAAGGCTCGCTCGGTCAGGACCAGCTGACCCGCGCGTCGGCGCTGATCGGTCTGTTCAAGGGACTGCATCTGCTGTTCGCCAACGACATGGCCGATCGCTGGCCAAAGCTCGAAAACAGGGCCCCGTTGTTTGATCGCCGCTCGCCCATCGGGGCGATGATCGAAGGCGGCATTCCGCGCATGCTGGAGACCAGACAATATATCGACGCGCTTCGTGGCGGGCTCTGAGGAGGCAGGCGAGCCGCCGCAGATCCGCGAAGCGTTCGAGCGGACTGTCCGGCTCGTTTCCAGCGCGCGCTTGCGCGAAGCGGTCATGGCTCCACTTGCCGACAGTGATGCCGAGCTTGCGCTGCTCGCTGAAATCGAGGGGGCGACGAGTTCGCGCCTGATCGCCGAAGAGCGCGGGTTTGGCGGGCTGACAGCCGACGAGCTGGTTCATGGCGTGCCGCATGCCAGGTTCATTAATGCGAGCTTTGCTTACGCCAAACCGCGCGAGCCCAATCGCTTCAACCCCGCGAACCGCGGCGCATGGTATGCCGCGCTCGATGTCGAGACCTGTATTGCCGAGGTCGGCCATCACCTGACACAGGCGCTCGCCGATGCCGGCGATTTCGATGCCGTTGTCGAATATGGCGAGATGATCGCCAGCATGGCGGGCGTCTTTATCGATCTGCGCGAGCAGACCGGACACCCGGCCCTCGATCCGGACAAGACGAAAGGCTATCCTGTCGGCAATGCTCTAGCGGCGGAGGCACGCGCCGCCGGTCATAACGGCATTATCTATCCCTCTGTGCGCCATGCGGATGGGACTTGCATCGCGGCCCTGTGGCCCAACGTCGTGCAATCGGTCGCGCAAGGGGCGATGTACCGCCTGACCTGGTCCGGCAACCCGGACTATAGTCGGGAAGCAATCTAGCCGTACGCCGCTTTTGCTACGCCAACCTGCGATCACGCAGCTTCCGACTTGAATATGTAATGCAAAGCCGCCGTGCTGTCCTTCACGAAAGGAGCCAGCCTTGTCGGCAACCCGGATATTGTGGGGTCAGATACTCGTCGTCTTCACCCTAACGCTCGCAGGTGTGTGGGCGGGCACCCAGTGGACGGCGCACGCGCTTGGCTATCAGGCGCAGCTGGGCGCGCCCTGGTTCAGTATCTCCGGAGCGCTTGTCTATCCGCCTTATGCCATCTTTTGGTGGTGGTTCAGCTACGAAGCCTATGCGCCGCGCATCTTCGAGACCGGCGGAATGATTGCCGCATCGGGCGGTCTCGTGTCGGTGGCGGTCGCGATCGGCATGTCGGTCTGGCGCGCCCGAGAGATCAGGAACAGCGCGACCTATGGCTCGGCGCGCTGGGCGACCCGTTCCGAAATTTCACGCGCGGGCCTTCTGGCAGGCAAGGGCGTCATTATCGGCCAGCATGCCAATCTCTATCTTCGTCACGACGGCCCCGAACATGTGCTCTGCTTCGCGCCGACCCGCAGCGGCAAAGGGGTCGGCCTTGTCGTGCCAACGCTCCTGACCTGGCCGCATTCGGCGATCGTGCACGATATCAAAGGCGAGAACTGGGAGCTGACAGCTGGTTTCCGTACCCGGTTCAGCCGCACGCTTCTGTTCGATCCGACCAATGAGGCATCGGCGGCCTATAACCCTCTGATGGAAGTGCGACGCGGCATCAACGAGTGTCCGTCGTCAGAACATTTGGCACACCTAGCTGCGTAAATTAGCGGAGCTTGGGCCTCGTCTGGGAATTGATGTTTAGG
>NZ_JAIQCI010000025.1 GCF_022378335.1 Croceicoccus hydrothermalis | reverse complement strand
AGGCGTGCGCCTTGATCAATCAGGCACCGCCACATCGCCGTCCGAACAACACGAAGCGGTAGCCTCATGAATAGGACGGGTTAGCACCATGCAATCCGGTCAAGTATCTCCGCAGCGAAGCGCGCGCTTCCTTCCGGCGTAGCTTTAGAATTGGAGAGAGGTCCAGCAACGCTTTCCAGTCGAGCGTGGCATGATAATCCCTCTCGTCTCGCGTCATGCATGAGAGAAGGTCTTCGTAGCTGACAAGTCGCCTCATCATCCGCTTACCGCAAAGCTCCGTTCACTTTTGCCAGCCCGGGCAACACGAGTTAGGGCCATTCGCATGCCTGCAACGACCATTGAGGACCCGCAATCGCCATGTCGGAAGATATGTCGACTGTCGGCAAACGGAAATGTCTGCACGGGCTGTGGCCGGACGCTCGATGAGATTGTGAAGTGGTCCGCAATGTCACCTGACCAAAGGCGAGCCGTGATACAGGCCGCTGCGAGGCGAAGGGTCGAGGGCTTCACTCTATGAGCACGGTTCATCTGATTCTCGGTGGTGCTCGATCGGGCAAGAGCCGCCATGCTCTTTCGATATGCGGCGGCATGGAGGGACCTCACAAGTTCATCGCCACCGCGCAGGCGTATGACGATGAAATGACCGAGCGTATCCGTCAGCATCGCGAGGAACGTGCCGACTTCTGGCACACAATCGAGGCACCGATCGAACTCGCTCGTGCGATTACGTCGGTCAACGAAGGCACTGTGCTCGTCGATTGCTGCACCTTGTGGCTCTCGAACGTGATGCTGGCCGAACTCGACACCGACAGGGAAGTTGACGCGCTGGTCGAGAGTATTGCGCGGGCTAAGACGAATGTCGTGCTGGTTAGCAACGAAGTCGGCTCGGGCATTGTCCCGGAAAATCGGCTCGCGCGCGATTTTCGCGACGAACAGGGACGGCTTAACCAGCGGCTCGCGGAGATTTCCGACACGGTCGACCTTGTCGTCGCTGGACTGGCCTTTCGTCTCAAGGGTTGAGCCCTCTCGCAAGCCGTGAAATCGCGATCGTGTCGGCCGGCAATCCAATGCGGAGGTGATGCGAATCCCCGACGAAACGGCGCACGGCGATTCCCTGTTCTGCAACTTGCCGCCAGAGCACATTCGCGTCCGGTGCCCTGGCAAACCGGAACAGGTCGGTTCCGCCAATATCGTCCAACGCCGAGCTAGCGATAAGAGCGCGCATCTCCAGCGTCCGCTGAGCAAGATTTTCGCGTGTGGCCGCTTGCCACTCATGGTCTGCATAGGCTGCGGCACCGATCTCCAGCGCAGGGCCTGAGACGTCCCATCCACCGAGGCGATCTTCGATGCTGCACAAGATTTTTTGCGCAGCCAGAACGGCACCCAAGCGCACGCCTGCGAGCCCGAAAAACTTCCCGAATGATCGCAAGATGATAAGTCCCGGCCGGCCAGCAAAGGGAGCCGCGCTGAGCGTGGGATCGAGATCGGCATAAGCTTCGTCGACGATCAGCCAGCCGCCACGTCGGGCGAGTTCGGCGCGCGCTGCCTCAATGGCTTCGACGGGCCAACGATGCCCATCGGGGTTGTTGGGGTTCACGATTACTACGACATCAGCCTCCCCGGCCAATGCCAAGGGATCGGAATGCGTGACCACCTTCGCCCCCGCCAGTCGCCAGCTTTCCGCATGATCTGCATAGCTGCGAGCGCGCACGGCTACGCTCTGAGCACGTAGGATCGAGGGTAGCTGGCGGATGACGACTTCCGTTCCGGCGACCGCGCGGCAAAAAGACGGATGGCATCCGAACGACTTTGCCATGGTGCTTTCGCAGAGAGCGCGCGCCGCCTCGCCCGGTAAGCGCTCCCATGCATCGGATGAGATCGATGGCAACGGATAAGGGCACGGATTGATACCGGTCGACAGGTCTATCCATGGCAGAGGTGCGCCGGGAAATGCGCGTGCCATCGCGTCGATCCGTCCGCCATGGCCTGACACGAGGTTCGAATCGATCATGTCAGGTCGGCCCAACCCAGCAGAGCCAGGATGAACGCTATGGCGATCACCACCCTCCGATAGAGTTCCAAGGCGTGGCGAATATCGGCTCCAGATGGGTCTCTTGCTCCTGAATTTAGCCAAGGCTCGTTACTCGTCGTTTCGCCATAGGTCCGCGGGCCCGACAGCCTGATGCCGAGCGCTCCCGCCATCGCCGACTCCGGCCACCCTGCATTGGGAGAACGGTGCCTGCCGGCGTCCCGAAACATGACCTGTATAGCCCGGCCCGAACCGGCACAGAGCGCGAAAAGAATGCCCGTCAGGCGTGCAGGGATCAGGTTGGCAAGATCGTCGAGCCGGGCGGCTACCTTGCCGAACGCTTCGTAGCGCGCACTGCGATGGCCGATCATCGAATCGAGCGTGTTGATCGCCTTGTAGGCAAACAGCCCCGGCAAGCCGAACAGCGCGCCCCAGAACAAGGGTGCGGTGACGCCATCCGAAGTGTTCTCGGCGAGGCTTTCGATGGCGGCGCGGGCGATGGCGGGCTCGTCCAAGTCAACGGTCGCACGTCCGACGATGCGGCTCAACGAATACCGCGCAGTAGCGATCCCCGCAGCGTCGAACGCCTCGGAGACATCCGCGACGTGATCGTGCAGCGAGCGCGCTGCAATCAGGCTGGAGGCGATGAGGGCCATCAGGGCTAGCCCTAGCCATCCGGCTGGCAGAAACAGCTGGATGCCCAGACCGATCCAGCCTGCAAGCGCCACCACAAACAGAGCAACAAAACCGCCCGTCGCGATCCGCGCCGACCTGCTCCATGATTGGCGATTGCCCAGACGCTCTGTCCGTTCGACCAGCCAGCCGAACCAGCGGATAGGATGCCCGATCCGCTTGTCCACCGCTTCGGGCCAGCCGACCACGGCTTCAATCGCAAGACCTGCCACCATGATCCATGCCGCGGTCACCGCGCAAGCGCCAGCAATGCATCTACGTCGAGGGCCGCTTCGATCCCATCGGCCAGTTCATCCAGCGCAATTTCGACACTGTCTTCGTAGTCGAGCGTGCTGTTCCGGCCGCTGCGCAATCGCTCGAGCCAACGCGAACGGAAACCATCGCTCGCAAACACACCGTGAAGATAGGTGCCGATCAAACGTCCGCCCGCCGCGACCGCACCATCAAAAGCGCCGTCTTCCAAGCGAGAGAAGGGATTCTCCAGCGCAGGCCCCTGTGAAAGACCGGTATGAATCTCGTATCCTGTCACCGCGTCATGATCGGCGATTGTGGTCCCGCTGATGGGGCGAACCACTTTCTTGCGGGTCATCGCCGTCCTCATGTCGAACAGGCCCAGGCCATCCGCTGACCCAGCCAATCCATCCGCGGCGTCGGCGTCCTCGATCCGATTGCCCAGCATCTGAAAGCCACCGCACAGGCCGACGATGCGCGCGCCGGTGCGCCAGGCGGCAATGATGTCGTGATCCCACCCCTCACTCCGCAGCACTGCTATGTCGGCCAAGGTCGACTTGGTGCCCGCGAGGATGACTGCATCGGAATCGCGCGGGAAAGGCTGGCCGGGAGGAATGAAGCGGACCTCTACATCCGGCTCGGCACGAAGCGGATCAAGGTCATCGAAATTGCTGATCCGCGACAGCATTGGCACGGCGATTAGGATGGCCCCGTGTTTCGGTTTCGCTTGTCCAAGAACCACAGCGTCTTCAGCGGGCAGCCGCGCAGCACAGGGCAGCCACGGCACGATGCCGAAACTTCGCCAGCCGGTGCGGTCTTCGATGAAACGCACGCCATCTTCAAACAGGGCCTGGTCGCCGCGGAAGCGATTGATGACGAAGCCTGCGATCATCTCGGCATCGTCGGTCTCAATGACGGCTCGGGTGCCGACCAGCGAGGCGATGACCCCGCCGCGATCGATGTCGCCAACAAGCACCACGGGAACGTCGGCTGCGCGCGCGAAGCCCATATTGGCGATGTCGCCCTTGCGCAGGTTCACCTCCGCCGGGCTGCCCGCACCCTCCACGATAACGAGATCGTGCGCCATTTTCAGCCGGTAGAACGCGTCGATCACAGTGGGAAGAAGGCTTCCCCGGCTGGCCATATACGCCGCCGCTTCCTCGCTGCGCAGTGCTTTGCCATTCAGGACGACCTGCGCGCGCCGATCGCTTTCGGGCTTGAGGAGCACGGGGTTCATGTCGGTCGACGGCTCCAGCCCCGCTGCACGTGCCTGGAGCGCTTGCGCGCGACCGATTTCGCCTCCACCGGGACAGGCCGCCGCGTTGTTCGACATGTTCTGCGGCTTGAAAGGTGCCACATCGACACCCCGGCGCCGTGCGATCCGGCAAAGCCCCGCCACGAGCAGCGATTTGCCGACATCCGACCCAGTGCCCTGAAGCATGATCGCGCGACCAGTCATCCTGCGTTAGGCGGGGCCGAAGATGTCGAGCCGGATACGCGCGCCATTGCGAACAATCTCCGCCTCGATCCCGAACACATTGCGCAAGCGCTCGCTCGTGAATGTCTCGGCCGGACTACCGTCGGCGACGATCCGCCCGTCGTGCATCCAGAGAACTCGGGTCGCATAGCGCAATGTGAGATCGAGATCGTGGACTACCGTCAGCACTCCGCGCCCGACCCGCGCCATCAAGGCAAACAAACGCATCGTCTGATGCTGGTAGCGCGGATCGAGCGCGGCAACCGGCTCGTCGGCAATAAGGAGTGGTGTCTCGGCAGCCAGCGCACGCGCCAGATGCACACGGGCCAGTTCGCCACCCGAAAGGGTATCCGCTGCCCGCTCTTCGAAACCATCAAGATGGCAGGCGCTGATCGCCTGCGAAACCGCCGCCTCGTCGCTGTCCGACAGTCGCCCCAGCGCCGCGCCATAGGCAAACCGCCCGAGCGAAACGACGTCGCGAACCGGTTGCGGCCAGACCAGCGGACGGGCCTGCGGCAGGTAGGCCATCTTGCGTGCACGCTCGACCGGCGTGAGCGAAGCGATTGGTTTGCCATCGATCGACGTCGCGCCCATATCGGCTGACAACAGCCCAAGCGCGAGGCGCAGCAGCGTCGTCTTACCGGACCCATTGGGACCGATCAGCGCGATGAGTTCTCCTGTTCTCAGTGAGAATCCAGCGTCGACGACCAGCGGCATGGCGTCCACCGCATAGCTCAGATTGCTTGTCTGCAGAACGCTCATGCCAATTTCCGTCGCGCGGCGATCCAGATGAACACCGGAGCGCCGAGGAGCGATGCGACCACGCCCAGCTTGAGTTCGCTATCGGTCGGGAGCACCCGCACGCCGATATCGGCCAGCACGAGGATGAGCGCGCCAAGCAGTGACGATGGCACCAGCAGGCGCGCCGGATCGTAGCGCAGGAAGGGCCGCACCAGATGCGGCGCGACGATCCCGACGAAACCGATCGCACCGGCCAACGCCACCGCGGCGCCTGTCGCCAGCCCGGCACCGATGATCACCGCCAGCCGCTGTCGCTTGAGGTCCAACCCCATTCCTTCGGCCGCCTCGTCTCCCAGAGCGAGTGCGGACAGGCCCCGGCGCGACGCGAGCAGCACCACCGCCCCGATCGCCATGAAGGGCAGCGCGAATACAAGATCGTCGAAGCTGCGATTGTCCACCGTGCCGAGCATCCAGTTGACCATGTCGGCAAGGCTGAAGGGGTTGGGCGCAAGGTTCATCAGCAGCGCCATGATTGCCGCCGAGAAACTCGAGAGGCCGACACCAATCAGGATCAGCGTGACCACGGAGCGGGTGCGGACCGCAGCCAGCGCGACCAGCAATGTCGCGATCAGGGCACCCGCGACTGCAGCCAAAGGCAAGACGAGTGGGCCTGCGGTCACGAGACCGAAATAAAGCACGAAAGTCGCGAAGAGCGCGGCAGTGGCGGACACGCCGAGAATGCCCGGCTCGGCCAGCGGGTTGCGCAGAAGGCCCTGCAGGGCTGCCCCGCTCATTCCCAGTGCCGCGCCGACGAACGCGGCAGCGAGCGCGCGCGGCAGGCGGATTTGCCAGACGACCAGCTCGTCACCCTGACTCGATTGAAATGCGAGAGCAGCGAGCACCCGGTCGAGAGGCAAGGGCACCGATCCGAGCGCGACCGAAAGGACCAATGCACCCATCAGGCTTGCCAGCAGGATGGACACCGGCCGATTCATCGCGTGTTCTCCCCCGCTTTCGCCAAAGCTTCGACCGCGTCTAGCAAGAACCAACCGCCGCACGAGGTCCAAGACCCCTCCAGCGGGACGACCGGCAGTTCGCGCAACTGCGCCCGCGCCACCGGATGGCGCGCCGCACTCCAGTTGTCGACATGGTTGGTCGCGCTTTCGAAAAAGGCAGCCGCGATCAGGTCGGGGCGCTCGTATGCGAGGCGTTCGAGCGGAAGGGGGTTCCAACCGGCACGGTCCTGAAAATTCCTGAGGCCGGCCGCGACAAACAGTTCATGCACGAGTGTTCCTTCTCCAGCCGTCACACCAGCGGGTGTCATGTAGAGGACTTCGCGAGGGGGACTGGGCCGATCGGCCAGCGCCTTCAGTCGCCGATCCATCTCGGCGACGAGTGCTGCGGCCTCATTCGGCTTATCCAGTTCGGTCCCCACGCGCAGCACTTCGTCCCGCACTTCGGCAATCGATTGGGGGAAGCCAATCTGCACGACCGGCACGCCCGGTTCCTGCATGAAGTCGGCGATATCGTGCCCACCGCCATATGTTCGCACCACCAGATCGGGCTGCAGCGCCAGAACATCCGCAGTGCGCGGACGGACCGTGGGAATCCCTGCCGCCTCCGCCCGCATGTAGGAGAAGCGCTTCCCCGCATCGGGCGAAAGCGCGAGGATATCCTCTCGATCCGCGAACTTCAGGACATACTGGTCGGCGCAATAGTCGAGGCTGACGATCCGTCGCGGCGCCTCCGCTCCTCGCTCCGCCACCTGTGAACAGGCACAGAGCAAAAGGCACGCCAGCGCCGCGGGGATCGTCCGAACCATCGATTACATCCGGTAGCGCACGCCGCCGAACACCGCACGACCAGGTTGGCCGTAGCGGAAGATCGTTTCATACTGCTCGTCGAATAGGTTCTCTATCCGACCGAAAATTTCGATCTGCTCGGTAAGGCCAAAGCTCGCCCGAATATCGGTCACCACATAGCCATCGAGGCGGGTGGTGTTGGTGGCATTGTCGAAGCTGTCGCCCGCCACGAACACGGTGGCACCGATGCCGATGCCGTTCTCCATGCGGTAGTCCGCGACCAGACTGATCGTGTCTTCGGCGCGGCGCGGCAGGCGATTGCCGGTGATGTCGTTGCGGGCATCGATCGTGGTGTAGTTCAGCGCGACATCGAAGCCGTCGACCGGACGAAGCGCAAGGCCAAACTCCCAGCCGTCAGCGCTGGCCAGCGCGATATTGTCGTATGTTCCGGAAGGGCGGGGATTGGCGGGATCCTGGCACGCTGGGATGGGATTGCCGGTGCAGCCGACGAAAGCGATGAGGTTCTCGGCATCGCGTTCGAAGTAAGTGACGCCGATCTGGGCGCGGCGATCGAGGAAGCTGTGCGTGATGCCGATATCCCAGCTTTCGGACTCCTCGGGTTCTAGCGCGGTATTCCCGAAATCGCTGAACAGTTGGAACAACGCGGGCGCCTTGAAACCTTCGCCGAAACTACCGCGCAACACGGTATCGCCGCCGTTGGGCGAATAAGCACCACTGGCAGCGAAGGTCGTGTTGTTGCCGTAGGTTTCGTGATCGTCGTAGCGAACGCCGCCTGTCAGCGAGAGCCCCTCGATCGGAGTCAGGTTCAGCTGTCCGTAGACCGAATTGATCCACACGTCGTCGCCGGTCGCAGGAGCACCGAAACTGGAACTGCGATATTCCGATTCCTCACGCTCGGCACCGAACACCAGCGTCGCAATCTCGGCTGCGTCGAACACGCCCTGATATTCATAGCGCACGTTCTCGCCGAAGGCATCAAAGGTCTCGGAATCCGTATCAAAGCTGAAATTCCTGCGGTCGATCCGGGTGTAGGCGATACCCAGTCGATTGCGAAAACGCCCGTCCAGAAAGTCGGCGTTGATGCCCGCATAGCCGACCAAATCTTCCCGATAGGAAACCTCGTTGGTGTCCCCCAGGCCGGTAGCGGTGAAGCCGTCGATCTCGACCTCGCTGTCGGCATAGAAACCTCGCAGATCGATCGAGAAATTCTCACCCAGCGCAATATCGAGCTTGGCGTTGGCACCCAGGCTTTCAAAGCCGTCCGGCTCGGTGCCGCCGCGCGCTTCGCTGAATGCCGAAATGCCATCGGTGCGATAGTAATTGCCGCCGACACTAAGGCCTACGGGACCAAACCTTCCCGACACATTGCCGACGAGCTCCGCAGTATCGCGCTCCCCATATTCCGCGCGAGCGAACACCCCGAGCTCCTCGGTCGGTTCGCGGGTGATGAGGTTCACGACGCCGCCGATAGCCTGGCTGCCGTAAAGGACGCTTTGCGAACCACGCACCACTTCGACCCGTGCGATATTGCCTGTCAGGGCAGGACCGAAGTTGAAGCCGCCACCGGTCGAAGAGGGGTCGTTGAGCTTGACCCCGTCGATCAGCACGACGGTCTGGTCGCTCTCGGCACCACGGATCGAGACGCCTGTGTTGGTTCCGATGCCGCCATTGCGGTTGAAGGTGACGCCCGGGACTGTGCGCAGGATGTCGAGCACTTCACTCGGCTGGCGGTTTACGATCTCCTCTTCCTCGACCACGGTAACCGATTCGCCAACTTGGCTGATCGCACGTTCGGTGCGGTTGGCCGTGACCACGATCGTTTCGGAGTTCACTTCCTCGTCTTCAAGAAGATCGACCGACTGGGCAAAGGCTCCAGTCGAACACAGTGCCACGGACGATGCCGCGACGGACAAATAGAATGCGGATTTCATTAACATATCCAAAGCCATCCCACGCGGAGGCCCCGGTGCCCGCATGGTCAACTCGACAGATGGCCCGCCGCGGCTCGCACCGAGCCGCGACTCCGGAAACCGGCCTGACTGTCGTTACTTCGGAAAAGAACTTTCCTGTCCCAAGGGGCTGGACCCGGCCCCGGACGAACGACGCGACGGCAGGTCTCCTGGCTTGCCGATCAACGTCTTCGAACCGTCTTCCCGGCGCCACCCAGTGAAGGGTTTAGCCAGTGACATGTTGGTTCGGGACTTCTGGCTCACAGTTGCGGGCACAGCGCCGGTATCGCACCGGCTTCCCTCTTAGCTTCAGGTGATTTCGCACCTGCAGCACCGTCTGTTCGCGCCAATGCTCGCTTGGTCCGTTGCTGTCAATCCTTGCCTGCTAGAAGTCGATGCCCTGCTGCGCGCGGATCCCGGCATGATAGGCGTGCTTGATTTCGGCCATTTCGGTGACAGTGTCGGCATAGTCGATCAGTTCGGGCTTCGCGTCCCGCCCGGTCAGGATGATCCGGGTATCGCCCCGGCCTTCGAGCACTTCGATCGCTTTTGCGGGCGTCAGGTATTCGTAGCGCAGCGCAATGTTAATTTCGTCGAGCACGACTAGAGCGTAGTCACCGCTTGCGATGAGTTCACCGGCCTTGGAGAGAGCTTTCTCCGCGGCTTCGATATCGCGATCCTTGTCTTGTGTGTCCCATGTGAAACCATCGCCCATGACGTGCCAATCGACGAGATCGGGAAAGCGCGCGAAAAACTGCTTTTCGCCCGTCTTCCACTTTCCCTTGATGAATTGCACCACCGCGACTTTCTGTCCCCAACCCAGCGCGCGGGCGATCACTCCGAAGGCCGAGCTCGACTTGCCCTTGCCATTACCGGTGTGGACCAGCACGAGGCCGCGCTCAGGATCCGTGAGCTCCCGGCGCCGCTTCGCTTGCGCGGCCTGCAGCTCCTTCATCTTTTGCTTGTGCGTATCGCTATTGGTCTCGCTCATACGACCTCTTTTGGTTCAATGGTGAGGGACTGGCCGAAGCCGAGTTCCATTTCAAATGGGTTCGGTCGGCCAAGAGCTGCGGCAACGCAACGGACAACACCAAGATGTGTGACGGCAAGGATGTCACCACCAAAATCTGCCGCGTCGCGCAGATAAGCTCGCACTCTTTCGATCATCTGTGCAACACTCTCCCCCCCATGGGGTCGCGCACCTTCGACATCTTGTGCCCACGCATCGATTTCACTGCGCGAAATGGCGTCCCACGGCAGCATTTCCCAGTTCCCAAAATCGATTTCCATTAGCCTCGGGTCGGCATGGACCGGAAGGTCGAAATACACGGCCAACCGCTCAGCCAGCGCGGTGCATCGGATCAACGGGCTGCTGTCGATCCGCGCGAAGCTTCCAGGCAATGCGTTCATCAGAGCGCTGAAGCGTCCGTCGTCTAACCCGTCCTATTCATGAGGCTACCGCTTCGTGTTGTTCGGACGGCGATGTGGCGGTGCCTGATTGATCAAGGCGCACGCC
>NZ_JAIQCI010000024.1 GCF_022378335.1 Croceicoccus hydrothermalis | reverse complement strand
GAAAACCCCATAGCGCACCGCGTGCGGCCCACGGTTCGTGCTTCGGGGACTTCCGTACGCCTCCGGCGCCCGGAACCCTTCACGTTAGCAGACGGGCAGCTTTCAGTATCAGAAATCCAGAGTGCGGACGGTGAGCGAAGCTTCGGCGCCCATTAGCTAGCGTTTCCCACCTTTCCCGTGCGGCCATCTAGTTCATGGGGAAGATTTAGCTAAACAGGTGTGCCCATGGAGGACGATAAGCTAAAATTTCGAGATCCGGATCGTCCTGCTTGGCGGCATGGAATTGAAGGGGCGGCAACAAGACGATCGTAAAGCCGGTAGCAGATGCTCGCATTGCTTTCGAGCAATGGAGCAATCGTCTCCTAGCCGTATTAAGCGCCCGGCTCGTGGATCGGGCAACCATTGTAGCGCTCGCGAAACTTCGCGGAATGACGATAGGGATCGTTACGCGCACGGTTGATGTTGCCGAGCGGACGATGCGCGGCCAAGCCGGTCCAAACTGAAAAGCGCCGGTGCTCGTTCACCGTTTCGACGCGCTCGACATCCCAGCTGTCCTGTGGATCGACCGTCAAACGTGCAACGGTGAGGAAAGGGGACAGCTCTTCATCCCACTCCGTCGTCGGATCCTCCACCGGATGCTTTTCCAAGTCGCGACATAGTTGCACGCGAAATTCCCAATGACCGTGAAAACTTCGCATTTCTTCGCAGAGCGTGTGCCGGATGGCGTCCTTGTCATCGTCGCGTCGATGGTCTCGTCCTTTCGGGAAAGCAGGTCTTGCGAAACCGGGAACAGACCAAATTTAGCGACGTAATCGCCATACCGAAAGGGCGTTGCGCTGTAATAGGTCTCACCCAACGGATCGGTGTTGGGGACGCCGCCCATCCCGCCGATCTTTGGGCTGGCAAGACCGACCGTGTCGAGCGCAGCTTGCAGCGGACGCAAGACTTTCGAGAGCGCGACCTTCGCACCTTCCGCCTTGTCCGTCGTCGCGGCCAGCAACTTCAGATTAGCGAGGAAGCGTTCGGCATTTTTCATCTCGAAGATGGGGGCGTTGACCAGGACGAAATCCTGGGTCGTGCCGACAGCGTCCGGCAACCGCTCACCCGCCACATCCATGACCTTCATCGCGAGTCCTCGGGGAAGCGATATCGCGTCGTTCAAGATGTCGCCAGGATTGGTCGAGATACGCAGCACTACATCGTGCTTTGCCGGTGCTGCAAACAGGCCCTGAGCAAGCTCTTCGGGCAGCTCGTCGAGAATTGTCAGGGTGCCTTCGAGAATCCCGTGCGCTTTGGCGTGCACCGACCGCACTGCCTTGCCGTAATCCTCGGCCGTCGTTTCGAGGATCTTATCGAAAGTCTGGCAGAGTTGCTCGATTG
Organism: Croceicoccus hydrothermalis; assembly: GCF_022378335.1. Lineage (GTDB taxonomy): Bacteria > Pseudomonadota > Alphaproteobacteria > Sphingomonadales > Sphingomonadaceae > Croceicoccus > Croceicoccus hydrothermalis. The sequence goes on along the minus strand of NZ_JAIQCI010000024.1, from coordinate 3,163 downwards.
TCTCGCCCTCGTCGTCGCGAAGGGTCTCAATGTCATCGCTGTAGAGAACGGGGGATGGAATACTCATCATGATCCTTGGGATGATAATAAACCTCGAGCCATACTACCTCACGAACTACCGCATCATGTCGGAGCGCATTCGCCCAACTGCGTAATCCTCAGCCTGCTTCGCGGCAGGCACGACCTTTCCCATGCCAAAAAATTCGTGCGTCACACCGTCGAACACGCGTTGTTCGACCGCGACGCCCGCCCGGCGAAGGGCGGCGGCCAAGGTTTCACCGTCCGAACGCAGCGGATCGATCTGCGCGTTGACGATGGTGACTGGCGGCAGGCCGGTGAGGTTGGCCGTGACCAAATTTATCCGCGGATCCTGCGCATCCGCCATGGTCCGCATGTAATAGTAGCCGAACCAGTTCAACGCGGCGGTGTTCAGCGGCTTGGCCTGCGCGGAATCCGTGCGCGACGGCAAGTCCTTCCGGCTGTCCGCGATCGGATAGACCGATACGATGTGGTCCGGCATCATCCACCCGCGATCGCGCGCGTGGATCGCAGTAGCAACGGCGAGATTGCCTCCGGCGCTTTCACCCAGAACACCGAGCCGTTCGACATCGCCGCCCCATTCGTTGGCATTGTCGAGGACCCAACGATAAGCGCGGGCAGCATCTTCGTGCTGGCTGGGGAATTTGAATTCGGGAGCGTGCCGGTATTCTACCGACACAACCACGGCGTTCAACGCTTCGGCCAGATAGCGCGGGGTGGCATCGTAAGTGTCGAGGTTGGCGATCACCCAGCCGCCTCCGTGATAGTAGACCACCACCGGCAGGTTCGCCCCGGCCGCGGTGCCCGCCGGACGATAGATCCGGGCCATCTGCTCGTCGTCGCTGCCGTAGGACATGTCGGTGGTAGTCACCACGCCGGTCTTGAGCTGAATACCACGCTGCTGCGCCACGCGGGCATAAGCGTCGGCGAAGGAAGGCTGCGAGCGCGCTTGAGCAGGAGTGAGACTGGTCAACGGTTGCGGTCCGAGTGCCGCTAGAGCGTCCAGCACCGCTTTCATGTCGGCAGATGCAGGCATGGGCTGAACTTGAGCGACCGGCGGAACCGGCGGAGGGGGTGCATCGGCGCTGCGCGGCGAGGTCATCTCCATGCCGGACTGGGCGTTCGGAACGCTGGCGCATCCTGAAATGGCTAAGGACGTGCCCGTAAGAAGAACTGCGGACAGCAACTTGCGCGATACCGATTTGATCATGGTGGAAGCCCCTGTTCCATTAAGATGCAGAGAAAACCTCCGGTTTATCAGTCGGTTTCGCATGAGACGTCGTTAGCGCCGTTGCCAGCGACGGAATGGGCAAAATTCGCGACGACTGGAATGTCGCCAAAAATCTACCCTCACGGAAATCGGTTATGACGATCGGGCTGGGTCGCGTTTCCGGCCTCAGAGAAGAAAACCGATGAAAGGTCCCATGAAGGGCGATCGTGGTTATTCCTCTTGCGGTGCACTTCAATCGCACCGCGACCTCCTGAAGAACGCTCAGCTAATTTAGGGACATGACGTAGGAATTCGCTGCTACTCCCGCACACCGGCGCAGGCAAAATATTTTTGACATCAATGGCTTGGCTTATGTTAAAGTCAGATCATCGCCGGGGCGTCTATCCGGGTTTCCGGCGACTGAGAGTATGTTCGTGCTCCCGCCCATAAACGGGAGACGACAGATGGATGCCGAGCATCCTCTGCAATTATTGGTACGCAATTTCGAGCTTCGATGCCGCCTTTCGCCCGAAAGCCGGCAGGCCTTGCTGGACCTCCCACATAGCGTGCAGACCATGGAGGCTGGGAGCTATCTCGTGCGCGAGGGCGAGCCCCCTAAAAAAAGCGTCGTGCCCATATCCGGATATGCCTGTCGCCAGAAGATCACGCGCGCGGGCACGCGACAGATCATCGCCATCCAGATCCCCGGCGAAGCGGTCGACCTTCAGAACCTCTACCTCGAAACCGCCGATCACAACGTCCAGATGCTGCGGCGCGGGACGGTGGCGCTCGTCCCGCGGGACAAATTGCGGGAGCTGGCCCGGTCCAATTCCGAAATCGGCGAAGCGATCTTCGCCAAGACCCTGGTGGAGGCGGCCATCTTCCGCGAATGGGTCGTCAATATCGGCCGCCGCCAGGCCCCCCAGCGGATCGCGCATATCCTGTGCGAACTCGGCTTCCGGCTGAAATCCATGGGTCTGGCCAAGGAATACGGTTACGAACTGCCGATGACACAGGAAGAACTGGGCGATGCGGTCGGGCTCACCCCGGTGCATGTGAACCGCACGCTCAAGCTGCTGGTAGCCGAAGGTTTGATCGAGCGCGACAAGCGCAGCGTCAGCTTTCCGAACTGGCAGAAAATGCGGGATGCCGCCGATTTCAACGAACGCTACCTGCATCCCGGGATACAGGCTCCCATCGCGAATTTCTAAGGCGGACGACACTATGCCCTTATTCTATTTCCATCTGAGCAATAGCACCGGATGGACCTGCGACACCGAGGGGCGCGAACTCGAAGGGGTCCAAGGCGCGCGTGAAGTGGCCATCCAGGATGCCCGTGCGCTGATTGCCGCGGACGTTCTGGAAGGCCGGGCCATCTTGATGTCGAGCTACGTCGCGATCCACGATGCGGAAGGCGAAGAGGTCGACAGGGTCGGCTACGACGAGGTTGTTACGCTTACTTAACAGGCTGGGAACGCCGCTTTTGGGGCGTCGAGCTCCTGAGCTGAACGACCGAATTTAGGCTGCGTAGCTGCCATTCCAGAGATCCTGAGCAAACGGCAGCTTTCGAGCCACGCTACAAACGTCTCCAATGACCGCTAAAGGGTCTATTCTGTTGAAGAAGTCGCTGCCGGAGCTCGGCTTGGCTCGCGGCTGACACTGGGCGAGCGGCGTTGCGATCCCGCTTAGGCGGGTGCGAGGCTCGGCATCGGCCGCATCTTGGCCAGCTTACGAAGGTTCTGGGCTGCGGCTGCGAGGTGGAACTCGTCTTTTGCTCCATTCGGACCGCGCAGGCGCAAGCGGTCCAGCTTCAGGATGCGTTTGAGGCGAGCGAACAGCATCTCGACTTTCTTCCGCTGGCGGCGTGAGACGAGATAGGCGTCGCTGGTGGCGATCTCGCGGGCCAGATCGCGA
>NZ_JAIQCI010000023.1 GCF_022378335.1 Croceicoccus hydrothermalis | reverse complement strand
ACCGTTGCGCTCACACGTTCATGTCCGCCATCTGCATCGCCGCAACCGTCATCTTCTGGCTGCCGCAATGAGTCCTGAGCCTAGTTCAGGGCCGGATGCCACCGCGTTTATCGATCAGCGATACCATTCGAACGCACAGAATCGTCTTTCGGCAAAACTCAGCATCCGCTTTTTACGCGGCGATCCGTTGGCGTATCGATTATGCGGGACAGAAGTGAAGTTCTGGGTCGGATGCAAATCGCTCTCCGATTTCATATAATCCGCTCCTTCCGTCGGAACGACGAACGCAAGTTGCACGCCCGGTTGTTCGTCCCGCGAATTTTTGCTGCTTCTCTTTGTACATAAGGCGCAGAGCGGCGGCAGTGTCCCTCTTTTCCTGACATGAATTTCGAGCATCGTGCCTTCGCAACGGGCGCCGCGCCGTAGTTATACAAGCTCGCCATTCGTGCGGACGTACATGGTCCGTCGAACAGTTTGCAGGCGATCTTTCGTCGGCGATTGGGACGCGCAATTCTGAACGCCGGAAAAGCTTGTCGTCTCAACAACAGCGAAATTTAAACGGAAAGAAACTCGGAACCCTCTGTCGCTTCGGCTCTTTTGAGGAAGCGACAGTTTGAACGGAGAGATCGAGTGCCCGCACCCAGGAATCATGCCGATTGCCGTATCAAGGAATTGGCCGATCTTCGGTTTGCCAATATCCAGACACAGAAGGTGCCGGGAAAGATCTCGACGAAAGCCAGCAACGCCAAGCTGCGCCCGAAACGCGAACGAGCGACGGACGTCGTCGCCAACCAGACCTCGATGCTCCGACCTTTTCGTACAGACTGCGCCGGGAATGAGACTGCGCATTGCATCGCAAAGGAAGGGTTGGTCAACGACGCCCAGCGTAATGCTGGCAACGAAACCATCGGTCCCGACAATGCATCAAAGTCGTCATTTCCGCCCACCGCCGACGATGACGAGGCAGACGGGAATATGAGCGACCTTGCGAAACCCAGTGTCCGGCTCGCCGCCTGAGGATGATGTCTGTTCGAAACTGCATCGCGCCTTCGGCCATCCGACACGGAAAAGCGCCCATCGAACCGCGGCCATCGACGATGCGCTGTCTCATCGATGAGGTGCTGCAAGCCGAACCATTTTCCGGTCGCGCACGCCTGTGTGCGATGGCGGACACGATAACCGGTTTCGAGCACGCATTTGTCGTCACGGTACCTGCCCGCAACGAGGCGGATTATGGGCCCCGGTGCATGAAAAGCGTCGCCGAAGCCATTCGCCAGGCCGACAGGCGCGGAGCCGTCGTAGTGGTCGTCCACGACAGCGCAGACCGTTCGTTCGACCTTATCGCGGCTGCCCTCGCGGTCGAGCGGATCGAGGCGCTGATCGTCGAAGTGTCTTTCGACGCCGACATCAGAAACGCACCTCATGCGCGCAGGCTCGCCCTTGATCTCGCCGCGCGGATTTGCCCGGTGGGCGCCCTCCTCACAACCGATGCCGATACGACGGTTTCCCCGCAATGGTGCCGGCGCATGCTGGCGCCGATCTCGACCGGCTACGATCTCGTGTGCGAGGACATGCATCTCGACGACAGCGAACTGGCGCAATTGCCGGTCATGGTGCGGCAGGTCGGCGAGGCGGAGAGAGCCTTGTTCGATGCGAGCAACGCCCTGTGGCTCCGCTGGACAGGGGGCGCACACGGTGTATTCGCGCATCGCCCGTCCGGCGCGAGCATGGCCATTCGCAGCGCGATTTACGCAAGACTTGGTGGCCTGCCGCTCCCCACCGTCGGGGAGGACATGGCATTGTGCGAGGCCGCGCTCGGTGCGCAGTGCGCGGTCCTGACCTTGTCCGATTGCGGCACGCGAACTTCGGCCCGGATCGCGGGGCGGGCCGATGGGGGGTGCGGCGCCGCGCTGAAAGATCGGGCAGGACACGATGATCCGTCCTGCGATGGGCGTCTGCTGAAAATCGAGGCGCTGCGCAGCCTTGCCGACAATGCGATCCACTCGCGCGGAATGCCCTTCGGCGAAGCCGCGCAAAATCGCCCGCAACCCTTGCGATATAGCGAGGTGCTGATCGAACTTGAAAAAGCGCTTCGGCTTCTGGCGTAGAAGCTATGATGTCGAACGCCCTTCTTGATCAGCTTCCGATTGCCACCATTCGCGGGCGGGCGCGGATTGCGGATCGCGGGCAAGGCGATCTCGGCCCGGACGTGGCGGCTCTGCATGCGGCGGGCTGGCTCAACGCCTGCCTCCCCGTACGGCATGGCGGCATGGGCTGGAGTTGCGAACCGGCGGGAAGCGCGCCGGCATTCGATGCGTTGCGATTGGCGGGGCGGGCCAACCTGTCGCTTGCCCGCCTGTTCGAAGGGCACATGAATGCCGTGAAACTCGTGTATCTGTACGCAAATGACGCGCTGAAGAGCGAAATCGCCGCAACGGTTGCCGGCGGCAGCCTGCTCGGCGTGTGGGGCGCCGACGTTCCCGACGACCCCGTGACGCGCAGCGGGGGATCGGAGGCGGTTTCCCTGAAAGGCATCAAGCAATTCGCATCGGGCCTCAACCTTGTCGAACAGGCCGTCATCGCCGTTCGGACGGACGAGGGGACCGAGCTATGGCTTGCCCCGACCGACGAGCGTGAAAGAGCGGACCCGGCGGCATGGACCATGGGCGGCATGCGCGCGACGCAATCGGGTCGTTACGACTTCACCGGCATCACGCTCGATCGGACCAGCCGCCTCGGTGTGCCGGACATCTATTTTACCGAACCATATTTCGAAGGCGGCATCTGGCGATATTGCGCGGCCCATCTCGGCGCGGCGGAGGGCATCTATGAAGCCATGCGCGACAGCCTGATGCGCGCAAACCGGGCCCATGATCCCCATCAGCAACGCCGGATCGCCGAATGCGCGATCGCACTGGAAACCATGCGACTATGGATAAGCCGCGCTGCCCGCGAAGTCGAAGCCGAAGGCGCGCCCGCGGGCAAGGCAGCGCTGTCGCTGCTCGCCCGCGATGTGACCGAGACGAATTGCCTGCTCGTCATGGATCGGGCAGAGCGCGCCCTCGGCACCGTAGCCTATATCGAGGGTTCGCTGATCGAGCGCAGTTGCAGGGATCTGCGTCTGTTCCTGCGTCAGGCCGCGCCCGACGCCAAACGCGCAAAGGCCGTCGCACAGCTTCTGGAAAGCAGCACTTTGGTCGAGGGGCTGTGAGCCTGCCGGATGCCGTTGCGGGAACCGTCTTGTCGAAAGCGCAGGCCGCCCCGTTCATCGCAATCGAAGAACTCGCGCCCGGGCCTTGCCTGTTGCTCGTCGTTCCACACCCTGATGACGAGACCTTAGGATGTGGCATGGCGCTGGCTGCTGCCGCGGCGCGCGGGACACGGATCGTCATCGTCCTCCTCACCGATGGCGAGGCATCGCACCCATCGTCCGTCCGCTTCGACCGTGACGCACTCGCGCGAGTGCGGCGGCGGGAACTGTCACAGGCGCTGGCGCATCTGTGTCCCGGCAAATCTGTTACCGTCCACCGGCTCGGCTTGCCGGACGGGACGAGCCGACCATCGGACATCGGACCGCACACCATGGAACGGGTCGTTACGCTGGCCGCGGCCGCCGGAGCGTCGGCGATCTGGACGACCTGGGCCGGCGATCCGCATTGCGATCATCAGACTGCCGCTGCCCTCTGCCGCCATGTGGCATTGCGTCTTGGCGTGCCCCATTTCGCGTTTCCCGTATGGGGTCGTTTCGGAAAATCGCATCCCCCCGCCCATCTTTTCCGGTTTCACGATACACGTTTCCTCGATTGCAAGCACGCGGCCGTTGCGTGCTATCGCTCGCAAACCGGCGAGCTGATTGCCGATGATCCGGGCGGCTTCATCATGCCCCCGGCCTTCCTCGATCATTTCGCGAACCATTCGGAGATTTTCATCCGTGAATACCCAGAATGACAAGCGAACCACGTTCGAAACGCTTTACGATAACCGCCCCGATCCGTGGAATGTCGAGACAAGCGAATATGAGCGCCACAAGCGTTCCGCGACGCTCGCCGCCCTTCCACGGGACCGCTTCGCGAATGTCCTCGATATCGGTTGTTCTATCGGCGTTCTTACCGCCCATCTTTCTGGGTTAGCGGATCGTCTCGTCGCGCTCGACGTTGCGCAGAACGCGCTCGATGCGGCGCGTGGACGCCTGGGCGACAGCCGCAGCGTAGAATTCGTACGGGGTGAAGTACCGCGCGACTGGCCGGCGGGGCGCTTTGATCTGATCGTGATGTCCGAGGTCTTGTACTTTCTTTCGGCCGAAGACGTTGCGCTTGCCGCGCGCATGGCATGGGGATGTCTTGAGGCCGGCGGAACCTGCCTGCTCGTAAACTGGATTGGGCCGAACGATCTGCCGGTCACCGGTCAACGCGCGGTCGAAATCTTTGCCGATGCCGCGGATTGGACGACTGACTTCGAACTGGTCGAGCCTCGATACCGTATCGACCGGCTTCGCAAGGGGCCCTCTATCGGGGAAAAGTAAGGAGATTGGACGGAAATTGTCCGTCGTTTTCAAATCCCTCTTTGTTTTGCAGGGCGCGCCCTTCTCCGCCGATCCTCCGGCATTGAAGGCCCGCTAGTGAGTGTGTCGGTCGACAAGATGACGTTCAGAGATCGAGGTCGTTTTGAAAGGAAACATGAACCGAGGTGTTTTTTTGTAACGCCCCTTTCGCCTCAAGCCGATCATGATTCAAAGGTATGCCTAGATCGGCAAACAAACGGACCTGTTCAAACCCGAAAATGCCGCCCACATCGCAATACAGGTAAGATGCGTCTGTTGTTTCTATCGTTGTCTGGCAACCTGTTCGGCCGTTACCATGCCGGCATTGTTGTCAAAGCTGCTGCGGAGATATGTCGCGAGATTTGCGATATCCTCGTCCGAAAGACGCTTCCCATAAGCTGGCATTTTTGTGCGATTGCTCGTGAATGGCGGCGGCGGCAATTCCGGCCCGTACAGAATGACGTTGATGAGCGTGGAGGGATCCTTCGCCTGTACAAGCGGGTTTTGCCGTAGCGACACGCCCAAATTTTCGGCACCGTTCCCGTCGGGAAGATGGCAGGTCCCGCAATGAACGGTGTAAACCCTTTCACCGCTTTGTATCCCCGACCGAAGCCATGACAAGTCCAGTCGTCGTGCGGCTGGTTCGACCTCGGACAGGTAGATTCCGATTGCAGCTGCATCCTTTTCTTCGAGGTTTTTCGTCGCCTCGAATACCTCACCCATCGGCCCATGGATCACCGTATGGCGGTTGCGACCTTCCTTCAGATAGAGCGCAATATCGGATGCGTCCCATTTTGCGAGGCCGTGCGGGCCGCCTGTAATATCCGCTGCCGCCCATTGCCGATAGGCGCCGTTTGCCACCTGATCGACATAAGTTCCCCCTTGCAGAGCCTTGCCCTCATTCAATCCGCCAAGGGCGTTGCGCGGCGTATGGCACGCACTGCAATGCAGGATACTTTCGACAAGATATCGACCGCGATCATGCGCCGTATTTTGCGGATTGCCGGGTGAAGCGGTCCCATCGTGGAAAAGCCGTTTCCAGAAATAGAGCAAATCGCGATGATTGAAAGGAAAGCGCATGGCATTGTCGCGGTTTTTGACGAATTGCGCCTCTACCGTGCGGAAATAGGCATAGAGCGACGCGATGTCGCGATCATCCATCTTCGCAAAATGCGTGTAGGGAAACGCGGGGTAAAGATGCTCGCCCCCGTCGCCGACGCCCTCTTTCATCGCGCGATAGAATTGCGCGAAGTCCCATGTCCCGATTCCATAGGTCGTATCGGGGGTGATATTCGTCGAATACAGCGTTCCGAAATCCGTCTTGAATTTGACGCCGCCGGCAAATTGCCGACCTCCCTTTGCGGTATGGCAAGCATTGCAGCTGCCGATGGAGGCGAGATACGCGCCCCGCTGTGCCGAATGATCGAGCGTGGCCAACGCAGGCACAGCCATCGGCGGATGGGGGCGAAAGAAGAATGCAGCGCCGCCTGCGACCGCGAGCACCAGGACCAAAAGGACGATTGCCGCGGATTTGCGCCCGATACGCCTCGGTCCAACAGGTTTCACTGCCTCATCCCCGCTCACATGCATCCCCTGAATTCTTGTCGAGCCTTGCCATGGGTCGCTTTGTGAGCGCGGATCATCACCGGCATCCCACCGCGCCTTGTCCCAGGTCGATCGATATTGGCCGGATCGCGATCCGGCACGCGGACCTGCCTATGTCAGGCAACAAGCTCGGTTATGGTCCGGTTGGTTTCCATGGCCTGATGCCCCCATCTTTCGACCTGCACCCCCATGGCCTGCTGCACGCTCAAGCCCAGACGTGCGATGGAATCGCCGTTTCCAGCCATGTGATAGCCGGTGCGCACGGCGCCGCCCGCATTGCCGGCGACCATCGCGGGAATGCCTTCGACCGCGTGGGATTTTGCAATCGAGCAATCCGAATGGGCAAGCACCAGGCAATTGTCGAGCAGCGTGCCGTCGCCCTCTGGAATCTTGTCGAGCTCGTCTAGAAACTCTTTCCATGCCACCATGCTGTCGGTCGCGAACAGGCTATGCTGCTTTTGAAAGCCAAGCTGGCGATCGACCGGCTCTTCGTGGGTCAAGGTATGGTGCGTCGCGGTTTCGCCCGGACGGCGCAGGTTCGACGTGGTGTCGGAAAACAGCATGTTGAAAACATTGGTCTGATTGGCCTGCAACGCCTTGGCCAGAAGCTGCGCCATCAGCCGGTGGGTTTCCATCACCGTGACCACATCCGATCCGTTTTCATAAGCACCGGGTTCGTCCGGACTGACGAAGTTTTCCACCGGCGTGGGTGCCTGCAATTGCAGGTCGAGCTGCTGTTCGATCTGGCGGATCGAGGTGAAATATTCGTCCAGCCTTTGCCGGTCGCTGCTACCGACCGTTTGCATCAGCTTGCGCCGCTCATCGCCGATGGACGACAGGACGCTCCTGCGGACCATCGTGCGCGTATCGGGTTCGAAATCGAGCGAGTTGGGGTCCTGAAACCCCTCACCGAAAATACGGCGATAGAGCGCCAGCGGCGAAGTCTCGCTCGGATTGGGGGAGCCGGCCGATTGATAGGAATAAGAGCGTTGCAGTCCGCAACTGCTCATTTCGAGCGAGCGAAACCGCGTGTCGCCGCCGATTTCCTGCCCGATCAGCACGTCGAGCGTCGGCGCCTTCACGTCGAGATCGGGCACCGGTATCCCGGTACGCAGCCCAAGGCACCCTGTAATATGCGGCTTGTTCGCAACCCCGTTCAGCTTGACATCATACCCCGAAAAGATCGCCAGCCTGTCCCTGTAGGGTTCGAGCGGCGCAAGATCCTCCGGCATGAGATATTCGCGCCCGGAGGAGGTGGGTATCCATTTTTCCGGGATGAAACCGCATCCCCAGATCCACGTCCCGAACCGCACTGGAATACGCTGTCCGGTCGCGGCCAGGGCCGTTCCGTTACCGTCGAGAAAACTGTCGAGGAAAGGCAAGGCCACACCGACGGCCCCGCCGCCCATGATGCCGCGCAACACGTTCCTGCGTGAAAACCTGGTCATGTGCTCTCTCCTTTGCGTGCCGGCCCTTCTGTCATTCTTGTGCGAGGCGCCTGTGCGGGTGCTGTAACGGTAAAGAAATTCTCGCTCATCGCGATCTTGCGCATCAAGTCCGGGACGCGATAACCATCGTCGGCAAAAGCTTCGATCAGCCAATCGAGATAATAACGCTCCCCCCATGTAATATCACGTCCGACCGCACTATTATACAACCGCTCGGCAACGCAGCGCGGCGTTTCGGGATGATTGTATAATGCTTCGGCAAGCCCGTCCGGACTATCGAACTGTGTTCCGTCGAGGAATCCTTCGGTATTAATGGTGGCACCGTTCTCCTGCGTGCGAAAGCCGCCCAGCCCGTCGAAATTCTCCATCGTCAGGCCGAGCGGGTCCATGACCTTGTGGCACCCCGCACAAGACGGTTCGGTGGCATGCATCTTCAGCCGGTCGCGCGCGGTCACCATCTGGACATTGGCGTTCTGTTCCACAGCGCTGAAATCGACATTGGGCGGAGGATCGGGCACATGCTGACACAGGAAAATTTCGCGCGCCGCATATCCGCGCAATGTCGGGACGAACGCCCCGGATGCGAGTGCAGAGCCAGAAACGAGATATGCGATTGGATGCCCGCGCGGTGGGCATTCTTTGCAAAGGTCACCGGCTGCCACTCGCTGCGCGGCGCAACGGGGGTGCGATAGATAACGCCGAGATCGCGGTTCAGGAATGTATCGCGCGTCGTGAACAGCTCCCGGTAATCGCCATCGCGGTCGATAAGATGTTCCGCAATGGTTCGCAGGGTCTGTTCCTGCGCGGCGTCGGCCACGTCCGAATTGAACGCCGGGAATATCTCCGGGTCTTTCGACAGGTCCGAGAACCGGTCGAATTGCAGCATGTCGCGAAAAAACGCGGTGACCGCCACGCGATAGCGCGGCGATTCCATCAATCGGGCCACTTGCCGTTCGACACCGGCGCTGTCGTTCAGCTCCCCATCCTCGGCCGCGCGCAGCAATTCGTCGTCCGGGGTCGAATTGGTGAGGAAATAGCTCAGCCGGGATGCCTTGGAAAATGCGTCCAGCTGCCGGGTCGGTCCCTCCCCCGGTTCCGCGCGTTCGATCCTGAACAGGAAATCGGGCGACACCAGCATGGTATAGAGGCCGAGCTCCAACCCTTCGTAAAATCCGCCCAGTCGCGCATGCGCCGTGCGCGCGATCGACACGAACCTGTCCAATTCACGGGGCGCCAGCGGACGGCGAAACAGCATGCGACCTTTCTGACCCAGAAATTCGCGCGCGCATTTCTCGTCGAAACGGGCCGGGTCCGCGGGGCGGCAGGACATGAACTGATTGCGGCGTTTTTTCGATGTGACGGAAGCGGCGATGGACTGTGCGGCGGCATCGTATTGCTCCACCGCGAAGGGCGACATTCCCGCCTCGCCCGTGCCGATCGCGATCAGCCCGTCTGCGCGCACCGGCCGTTCGAACCGTGCGGCGATTTCGATATCGTCTGCGAATATGTCGGCGATCGTTGCCCGGTACTGATCCTCCGTCAGGCGCCGCATCATGGCCGGGCCGCCGACCGGTTCCGGTTCGCCCGACCCCATGCCGGACGCAATCAGCACCAGCGCCAGCAAGCCGAGCACCAACGCCATCGCAACGCGCTTTCGATCGCGCAGCAGGGCGGTGGCATCGAACGCAGAGAGATATTGCCTCATGATGTCACCGCATCCCGATCCGCTTCGGCACTGTCGACGACGAAGGCGGGGCGCGCCTCGAACGTGTACTGGGTCGAGATCGAGGTGTATTTGCCGTTCCTGGGATGACCGTCGGCAAGGCTGTTGAGCGATTGATATATGCCGGGGCACGTATGGCCAAGCGCGCCCGCCGCCCCGTTGGCGGACCCGACACGCCGGCCCAAATCCGCCAGCGTGCCATCGGCATTCTTGCCATTACGATACCCGAACTGGTAATTGTAAAGCTCTTCCACCGGCGCATATCCGCCAAGGTAGCCTGCAAGCACGCCATCGGGCGAAAGCCTGGCCCGGATGACCGCATCGCGCAGCGGTCTTTCAAGGTGCATGGCATTCACCACATTGTGAAACCGCACATCGACCGGATCGGTATGAAGTACGCCATTGCGGATCCGCCCTGTCGTTCTGGCGACAAAACGTTCGTCCGGATCGAGCGCATAGGTCGCATATTCCAATGCCTCGCGCGATGGGCTGACGCGGATGGGGTCCGCATTCGCCGCGATGACGACCTCGACATGGTCATCGTTCGTCAGATCGCCGACATCGTCCAGCCTTACCAGAATGCCCCACGATCCGGTGTACATCTCCGTCTGAAAACCATTGGCCAGACCCGACGACTGATATCCCGTATTGCACCCCACGGCGCGCCGGAACTGATTGTCGATGCCCTCGGTCCCATCGGCGCCCCTGAAATCCAGCCGTCCGCTTTTTGCATCGGTCCGGGACCGCGATATTCGGCCATCGAGGTTCATCCCCTCGGCCGTGGCCGCGGCACTGCGCAGTATTCGCGTGTGCGGATCGAATGGCGCAAGTTCGGGGTGCAGGCAGTAATCCTCGCCGCTCGGCGACGACGATATTGCACGGCTTTCCTGCTTGATCCGCTGGCCATATGCCTCATCACTTTCGCCGGGACGCTTTTGCCCGGCTTGCGATCCGGCATAGATCTGTTCGGTCGTGAGCGTGACACCGCCGCCACATTGCGCCGTTCCCGCAGCGTCCGGCCCAAGCGCATAGGCAAAGCGCGTTACGACGAAGCCAGCCTTCCCATCGCGCAGGAACGATCCCACTTCGGCCGTGGCGCGGTCTGGCGATGCGAGCGCCAATATGGCGCCGCCCACCACGATCGCACCGCCAATCCCGTACAAAAGGATTTTTTTCATCCGCCCCGAAAGGCCGCCACGGTGATTTTCCATCGTTTTATCCTATCCCAAAATCGAACGTGCCGACCAAAGCGGAATAAGACAACCGATCATCCGGTATGAATTTGTATCAGAATGTTCGCGATCGATGTTTTGATTCAGAAGATAAACGCGCCCTATGGCTATGCTTCGCGCCACTATTGTCCGAGCAGGAACTGTCAGATTTCAATGCGGCGATGACGGATGGCGCGGCCGACAAGCTCCTCGTTGGCGCCGACGCCATACATATCGGCCGTGTCGAGCAGGGTGACGCCGCGATCAAGCGCGAGATCGATTGTCGCCAGCGCTTCTGTTTCGTCACTGGCCTCGTAAAATTCGTTCATCCCGATGCAGCCGAGGCCAAGTGCCGAAACTTCGAGCCCTTGGAACCCGAGCTGGACACCCGTAACAACCGTGATTTCGGCCGCATGATGATCCGTTCGGTGTTTGAAGAGGTCAGCGTCGGCATTTGATCGGGCTAACGGGCATTGCTGGGATGCCTTTTTGTAAGCCTTTCAGCCCTTTCTGGGGATTTCAGTCGCACCTATCCCGTGGCTGCGCACCGTTGATGGAAAATCAGGCGATCGAAGTTGTAGGCGAGGTTGGCCAGCGTGAGTTTTGCCTGCGCACGGGCAATGCCGATGGTGCGGATGAACAGGCCGTAGCGGTTTTTCTGGTGCGCGAAGACATGCTCGACGCGGACGCGGATTGCTGATTTTGCCGCATTGGCCCGCGCCATTTGCTCGGGCATCGGTCTGCCCTTGGGCTTACGGCGATGGATGCGGCTCTTAAGCATTTTGGCCTTGATCGTTGAGGAACATGAGGTCGAACATTTCCGGCGGTGACACATTGGCCGAAAAGCGGGACACCTCGACCTCATCGGGCGCCTTCTTCCATTCGATATCCGCAATTGCCGTCTGCGCATTGCCGAGAATGCCATCGTGCAGGAACGACACATGGCTGAGATCGAGCAGGTTCGAGATGATCAGCCGGTAGTCCACCCGCATATGCAGATGGTCGCGCGGGACGACCGCGAAATCGTTTGCCGGATCCAGGAAATGATAGTCGGGAATCAGGGCGGGATCGGGCGTTTCGTCCCCCATCCAGATCCACAACATGCTTGTCGCGCGCGACCAGCGGATAGCTGCGAACCTTGCAGGCCGAGGGGATACGATCCTCGTGCGGATTGGCGATGCATCGCCCGTCGTCGCCGAACCGCAATCCGTGATAGCCGCACATCACCCCCCTTGCGGAAGCAGCGTCCCACGATGAAGCGGTACGAAGCGATGGGGACAGATGTCGGACAAGGCCACCGCCTCCCCGTCCGGATTGCGGTAGAACACGAAGGGTTCGTCGAGCAAGGTTCGGGCGATCAGTTCGCCGGCGGGCAGATCGTCTTCCCACATCGCGCCGTACCAGCAGTTCCGTAAAAAAGGCATTCGATCCTCCTTTTCCATACGCACCGACACGGATCGCGCGTGTCATGCTCCCGCGTCGAAGCGATCCGATAGCAATTGGGCCAAGGGTGTGTTGCTATCGGCGAGCACGGATGGATCGACCGTGAGTTGCGCCTCGACCAGCTTGCGACCCTGCACATAATCTTTGGAGGCGTTGACGCAGTCGATCGCGACGGTTTTCCCATCTTTGAGATACACGACCGAAAATCGTCCCGTGGCCGGTTCACCGCGAAGCACCGAAGCGTCATAGCCGTGATTAAGGCCCACCGTTTGCAGCTTGAGATCATATTGGTTGGACCAGAACCACGGCGTCGCGCGATAAGGTTCGCGCTTACCGATAATTGCCCTTGCCGCGGTTATCGCCATGTCATTGGCGTTCTGTACGCTTTCCAGACGGATCATCGCACCATCTGCAAAACCATTCGCATGGCATGCGCAATCTCCGATCGCATACACATGGGGCAAGCTCGTCTCGCAAAACGGGTCCACTTCGACGCCGTTCGACACGCGCGCCCCCGCCTTGACCAGAGGGTCGACCACCGGAACGATACCGATGCCGACAATCGCAAGGTCGCATGAAATCACTTGCCCATCGTCGAGCTTCACACCGCCGATCCTGCCGTCCGCATTGCCTTGAAGGCAATCGACCGTCGTCCGGAGACGTATGTCGACGCCATGGGCGCGGTGCTCCCGTTCGATGCAGCGCGAAATATCATGCCCGGCAACCCGGGCCAGCACCCTGTCGAGCGTTTCGAGCAGGACGACCTCGTGCCCGAATTTCCGCAGGACGGCGGCCGCCTCAAGGCCGATATAGCCGCCGCCGATCACGACGACGCGTTTTGGCCCGTTTGCGAGTTCCGCCATGATCGCATCGACATCCGGCCGATCGCGAACCGCACGAACACCGGCAAGTTCGTTCCCGACGCACGAAAGGCGCCGTGCCTCTCCTCCCGCCGACCAGATGAGATCGCCATAGCCGATCCGGCGTCCGTCGATGAGGGTCACCACATTTGCATTCGGGTTCACATCCACGACTTCGCAGCCGGGCAGCAGATCGACCTTCTTTTGAAGCCAGAAAGCTTCGGGGCGGATCAGGATCCTTTCGAACGGCTTTTCCCGTGCGAGATAATCCTTCGACAGTGGGGGGCGTTCATATGGCGGCTCGACCCCCTTCCCGATCATGCCGATCGTACCGCCAAAACCCAGCTGCCGCAGCGCGATCGCGGCCTGCGCACCGCCATGCCCTGCCCCTACGATCAGGGCGTCGAAATGATCCATCGCTACATTATCCCCCGAGCTTGCAAACGCGAGGATCGACCGCGCGTTCGTTCGATGACAATCCGCCTGCCGAACACCGTGCGAAATCCCCTGCCGGTTGAGCCATGCCTTTTTCGGCTTTCTATTTGTTGAGGTTGATCACGGCGTTTGCGGAACTCGCCGTCGCGACCAGCTTTTGATCTGCGTCGAAGAGACGTGCGCTGGCGAAACAGACGGTGCGCCCCGCCTTGTCGAGCGTCGCCTCGGCATAAAGGTCGCCGACCATCGCCGGACGGACCATGTTCACGGTGAAAGTGATCGACGTACAGGTCTGACCCTGCCGCAATTTGGCGAGCACGGCGACCACCATGGCCGTATCGAGGCAGCTTGTCAGTGGCCCGCCGGCGGCTATCCCGTCTCCGCGCGACATCGCATCGGGCAAGGTGAAGCGCAACCTGACCGAGGCGTCGTAACCGTCGATCAGGCGCGCTCCGATGCTGGCAAATCCTGGATTCCTATCGAGAGCGACATCGCGGGCTCCCGACGCGAGAGCCTGCGCGATCTTCACCCGGTCGTCACTGTCTGAAAACGGTTGTGAGGCATGATCCTCTTCATTCGGGTGCAAACCGCTTTTCCGCTTTGCAGTGTGCGTCCTTCCCGCGCACTTCTTGCGGCCAGCAGATTTTGCCGCTCAGCCAATGCGACTGAGCGGCGGTCTTGTATTTTCCTCTGTAGGCGAAATGGCGGTCCGAATGGAAATGCCTGTCAAAGAAGGCGTGTACCGATGCGAAGATTTGGAGCGAATTCATCTTCCGCCTGCGTAGACGGCGCTTTCTGACAGGTCTTCACAAGAGTGCTCATTGTATCACTCTCGTCAAAAACTGTGGGGTCAGTTCGGTCCTGGGCTTCGTTTGCCTGACAGCTTTTGCATCGTCGAAATCACGCGGCCCGCGAGCCCCATCGATCGGCGCGATCCGGTGAGCTTGAGAACGGCTCCCTGCAGCGTGTCGCCCACGATGGTCTTTACCCCGCCCCTGCTGCCCGCAAGCTCGCTCTCGCGCCCCATCCGCGGGTCGACCGTGCAGCGCACGGGCATGTTCGTCATCAGGCGGCGAACGCATTGGTTCTCCCGGTCGCAGCGGACGATATCGTCGGCGCGACCCGAGGCGACCTTGTCGGCATATTCCGGATCCGCCAATAAAGGCCGCGCAAGCATGGTGAGGTCGCAATAGCCCTCTTCGATCGCGCGCGGCATCGGCCGGCTCATGCAGGCCCAGAATGAGGAGCGGTACGCCGAGCGCCCTGCGGAACGCGGCGGCGTCTCCATTGACGATCGCGTCGCCGTCCTTCACGCTCATGCTCTTGTCCATCGTTTCATAGCAACCCGGAGCTATGGCCACATAGTCCAGCCCAGCGCGCTCGATTTCGGCCGCAACTTCAGCATATCCCCCGGCCCCTTGCCCGCCCTCGACATATTCATCCGAGGTGATGCGCAGGCCGATCACGAAATCGAGGCCTGCTTGCGTGCGGATCTCCTAGACTATCTCGTACAGCAACCTGGCCCGATTGGCGACGTTTCCGCCATACATGTCCGTCCGCCAGTTCGTGCGCGGAGAGAGGAAGGACGCTGCGAAATAGCTCATATGCGCGGCAAGCTCGATGCCGTCCCATCCCGCGCGTTGCATTCGCAAGGCAGCCTCGATGGTCTTTGCGCTCAGCTCCGCGATCTGCGCGGCCGTCGCGGCATCAGGAACGGGTGTTCGCTTGCCGCCCGGAACATAGATTCCTCTGGGAAAGCGGTCTTTCGCGATGAAGACTTCCAGGGGACTGGCGGAAATATTCGGCCGTTCCCATATCGCTGTTGCCATCCGACCGAAGCCCAGCGTCAGTTCCGCGATGATGGGAACACCGCATGCATGAACGGCCTCACCCAATCGGCGAAGACCGGGAAGCGCTTCTTCGTTATCCATTCTCAGCACCGGACGGAATGGAGATTCGTCCCACCCCCGCGCCGTGGCGACCGATCCGCCGACGATGACAAGGCCAACGCCGCCGCGCGCCCTCTCCTCAAAGAACGCGACCGTCTGGTCGGTGAGGCGACCTTCCGCATCGGGTGCCGTGACCGCCATCGGCCCAAAAACCATACGGTTGGCGAGTTCGAGCGTATTGATTTTGAATGGTGCGAGCAATGGACTAAGATCGGAAATAACGATAACCCGTGGTTCATTTCACGGCATTGGTCCGACAAATCCGAATGTGTCATGCCGACAAACAGGTTGGAACGGTATCATGCTCAACAGCGCAACCATGCCTGATCGTGCCTGATCCGGTTGCCTCTTCCGGCTCGAAATTTTTGCCCAGCGACGCGCGAGCGGGCACCTTGTCGAACGTCCTTAAAACACACGCCCTTTTGCCCGTAACCTTGACGTCACCGTTGAGCCGCGCCTCCGTGGGAACGGCGTAGAGATCGTCAAACTCGTCCTTGATCGTGATGCCCGGTCCGATGCCCTCGGCGAAATTCTTGCTTCTGGTGCATCCCATGCCGATCGGAAGTTCGTCCGGTTGCAGATCGCGCCCTCTGAAGTCATCGTAGATCGTGACGCCGAACAGATCGTGCGGAGTGTTTTCGGGCGTCGGATCGCTTGCATGCTGTCCTATCACTCGGCAAGGCTCCAGCTCGTAATTGATGCTCCTGACGTGTCCTGCCATGGCACCATCGCTTCGTGAGCTACCGCCATCGACCCCGCCTTGTGCGTATGAGAACAAATCCGTTCGATTGAATCGGGCGAAGGCCGACCGGTTTTTCTGGTCCAACCCTTATGGTGGCCATGCAATATCCCCAATCGCTATCGCAGCCTCATCACCGTGCGCGGTCATGACATTTTCGGCATGGTCAGTGAGGAACGATTCCAGAGACAAGGCAGTCCGCCGGGGAAATCAGTTACCGCATAGCGGCGTCCTGCGTCGCGCTTGCCGGCAAAGTAAAGCGGCGCAGAACGCGCAATATCTACGACGCGACCTCGATCCGGCTCCACAACAATTGACCGGGCGACTTCATCGTCGGGCGTGTCCAGCGCAATCCTTCCAGACTTCATTTCAAACCAGCCTCCGCGACACCTTATTATACGATTCGTATCGTATTTGTTTGCGTAGGAGTGTCGATTGCCATTGTCGGGTTGAGCTGATGCCGCTTCCAATGGCGGGGCAAGTGGCAGTAGCTGTCATTCAGAAGCAGACTGCTCTCCGTTTTGCAAAGTCCGCCCCCGGGCCATTCTTACCATGAGATGTTGCCGTTAAGCGAGCGCACTTGAGCGGCGGTTCTTGTAAGTTTCTCAATCAACGATGTCTCGTTCGGGATTGACGGGGTTGCGAAAGGTTGCGTGACCGAGGCGAACTTCTGTCGCGACTTCATTTGCCTGAAGCGCAGCATTGCTCGTTCCCTTCGATGGAATAGTCGAGGTACCATTGCTATTTTCGAAAACCGCGCATCCGATGCATGCGCTGGCGGCGCATGTTGGCCGCGAACATCGGACCAAAGCTGTTCCACCATAACCGCGCCGTCTCATGGCAGATATCAATGCCGCGCTCCGACTGTAGATTTTCGACGTTTCGTAAAGGAAGCGGGAAACGAACGCACATCATAACGACCCGTCGAATCACCTCCATCGAAGAATGGAAACACCGAACGGGTTTCCTGGTTTTCCGGCTCGGGGCATTCGCTTTCCCCCACCCTGCGCCGCGGCTTTCGTCACATGTACCATCCTTCTTACAGCGCCGGAGGATCGGACCCTTGGCGAATTTCTAAATGCCAGACTCGCCCATTGAACCGAAGTCTTTCGTATTTTCCTGTTGCGCCGCAACATCGTTTCAATTAGACAATGGTTATCGGATTCGCCCAACGTCGGGCGCAATCATTTTCGATATGATCAAACAATTTGCTGGCAACGGTGCCGCTCGACCGATCCATGGGGATCATGCGTCTGAGCGGCTTTTTTGCGTTTGCCTTTCACACCGGGAGGTCGGGAATGCGCATGGTTCGGATAGTCGGTTCGCCGACAGACTTAGGGAACGGTCGTCCTGCGTGATGGCGGATGACGGCATCTGGAGCGACTACGGATCGGTCTGGCTCGCTGGCGCCGGACCGGGCGATCCCGATCTGCTGACGCGTAAAGCGGAGCGCCTTTTGCAATCGGCCGACGTCGTGTTCCACGACGCGTTGGTTGGCATCGGCGTCCTCGATCTCATCCCCGCAAGTGTCGAACGCATTTCGGTCGGCAAGCGCTCTGGTCGGCATTCGAAAGATCAGCGTTCCATTGACCAGATGATCGTCGATGCTGCCTTGGCCGGCAAAAAAGTAGTTCGGCTCAAGGGCGGCGACCCGTCGATCTTCGGGCGCGCAACCGAGGAGCTGGCGGCATGCCGGGCGGCAGGCATTGCGGTCCGGATTTGCCCCGGCGTCACGGCAGCAAGCGCGGCAGCGGCCGATCTTGGTGTGTCGCTGACGCTGCGGGGCCTTGCACGAAGGCTGACCTTCGTGACGGCGCATGTCGTGCGCGGCGCAGTGCCGGATGTCGATTGGGCGGCACTGGCCGACCGGCAGGCAACACTGGCGGTCTATATGGGCAAGGCGGCGGCGGCTCATGTCTCGGCCGGGCTGATCGGTGCCGGCCTGCCGCCCGATACGCCGGTGGCGCTGGTGGAAAATGCCAGCCTGCCCGAACGGCTGACTTTCCTGACGCGGCTGGATCTTCTGCCGCTGGCCGCGAAATCGGCGCTGCGCGACGGGCCGGCTGTCATTCTGATCGGAGAGGCGCTGCGCGGCGCATGCCCGGTCGATCAATCCCCTTTGGGCGAGGTGCTTCATGCCGGCAACTGATATCACAACCGAGCGGGCAAATTGCTTCATCAAGGCGGCCGAGATCTGGTTGCCGGACGATGGCGTTTTGACGCTCGCCATGGCCGATCACGGTTCTGCGCATGGTTTCGCCGATGTGACGGCGCGCACGACCTTCGCCAAGGCAGAGGGCTTGCCGGGCAAGGCTTGGGAACAAGGCAGCCCGATCGTTCTGACAGATTTGAACGCGGCGAATTTCGTCCGGCACGAGGCCGCGCGGGAAGCGGGAATGACCTGCGCGATTGCGGTTCCGATCTTTGCCGGAAACGCGTTGAAGGCCGTCCTCGTCATCTTCTGCGGCGATGGTGAGAAGGCGGTGGGCGCGATCGAGCTATGGGGCGAGCGGGACGCGCGCCTTCGCCTTGAAGCGGGATATTACGGCTCCGCCACCGATTTCGAGAGTGTTTCCCAGGACGTAGTCTTTGCACGCGGACACGGCCTGCCCGGCGGCGTATGGTCGGCCGACATGCCCGTCCTCATGCGGGAGATCGGCACATCGCACGCCTTTGTCCGCAGCGAGGTGGCGCAGCAGGCGGGGCTCGATACAGGGCTCGGCATACCCTTGACGGGACCCGGCGGCGAAAACCGCGTCGTCACCCTATTGTCGGGTGGCGACACGCCCCTCGCCCGCCGTTTCGAAATCTGGGACGCGCGGGAAGAGCGGGTGGGTCCGCATCGACGCGCCGTCCGTCTTGACGGAATCTGCGAGCGAGAAGGCCCTCTCTGGCCAAAGCAGAATCCGCCGGTCGATATCGTTACCATCAATGCCTGGCAGGGTCCCGTGGGACAGGTGCTCGGCACCGGGGTTCCGCATATCGTCAACGACGGGGTCGGCCTGCCCGCAGGCTATCGCAGCATGGTCGCTCTGCCCGTGTATCGCGCAGAGACCCTCGCCTTCATCACCGCCTGGTATCTGTAAAGGAGAGCACGGCATGGAAAAACTGGTCGTCATCGGCGCAGGAATGGCTTCGGGCCGGGTGCTGGAGCATCTGTTCGAAGCGGACGCGCCCTATGAAGTCACGCTGTTCAACGCCGAGCCGCGCGGCAACTACAACCGCATCATGCTCTCCCCCGTCCTATCGGGAGAGAAAAGCTTTGCCGAGATCGTCACCCATGACGCGGCCTGGTATGAACGGCACGGCGTTACCTGCCGGTTTGGCGAAAAGGTTACGGCGATCGACCGGGCCCGCAAGGTCGTGATCGGCGCGAATGGCGACGTGCCTTACGACAAGCTGATCATCGCGACCGGCTCCGCCCCGTTCATCATCCCCCTGCCCGGGCACGATCTGCCGGGCGTGGTTGCCTATCGCGATTTGGAAGATACCAACGCGATGATCGAAGCGTCGGCAAAACCCGGTGCAAAGGCCGTGGTGATCGGCGGCGGTCTGCTGGGGCTGGAGGCGGCAGCGGGCTTGCGCCTGCGGGGGATGGACGTGACCGTCCTCCATCTGATGGGTCATCTCATGGAACGCCAGCTCGACGAGGCGGCGGGTTACCTGCTCAAGAAGGATCTCGAGAAGCGCGGCATCGAGGTGCTGCTCAAGGCATCGACCAAGGCGATCGAGGGCGATGGCAAGGTCGAACGGGTCGTGCTCGAAGATGGTACCGTGCTCGATGCGGACATCGTGTGCATGGCGGTGGGCATTCGTCCGGCCGGACAGATCGGCGCGGATGCAGGGCTGAGTTGCGGAAAGGCGATTACCGTCGATGCGCAGATGCGGACCTCCGATCCCGATATCTTCGCCGTGGGCGAATGCGTCGAGTTCGAGGGCAATCTCTTCGGTCTTGTCGCGCCGCTCTATGATCAGGCGCGGGTGCTGGCTCGGACGCTGATGGGGCAAGACGATGCGTTTGCCATGCGCGAACTTTCGACCAAGCTGAAGGTGACCGGCTGCGATCTGTTCAGCGCGGGCGAATTTGCAGAAGGAGAGGGACGCGAGGATATCGTGTTCCGCGATCCGGCGCGCGGGATCTATAAACGGCTGGTGATCGAGGATGATCGCCTGGTCGGCGCGGTCATGTATGGCGACACGGCGGACGGCAACTGGTTTTTCGGCCTCATCAAGGATCAGACCAATATCGACGATATGCGCGACACGCTGATTTATGGCCCCGCATTCCAGGGGGCTGGCGGTGCCGGCGCGGACCCTCTGGCAGCCGTTGCAGCATTGCCGCCTGAAGCGGAGATCTGCGGCTGCAACGGCGTATGCAAGGGACAGATCGTGGATGCCATCGGGGCGGGAGCGGACACGCTCGAAGGCTTGCGCGCCGAGACCAAGGCGTCGGCCAGTTGCGGCACGTGCACCGGCCTTGTCGAACAATTGCTCGCCGTGACGCTGGGCGACAGTTTCGACGCGGGCGGCGCCAAGCCGGTCTGTGGCTGCACCGATCTGACGCATGAGGACGTTCGCCGCCTGATCAAGGCGCGCAAGCTGCGCAGTCAGCCGGCCGTGTGGCAGGAGCTGGGCTGGAAGACGGTCAATGGCTGCCCCACCTGCCGCCCCGCGGTCAATTTCTACCTGCTCGCGGAATGGCCACTCGATTATCAGGACGATGCCCAATCGCGCTTCGTCAACGAACGCAATCACGCCAATATTCAGAAGGACGGCACCTATTCCGTAATGCCGCGCATGTGGGGCGGGATGACCACCCCGGACGAACTGCTGGCGATTGCGGCGGCGGCGAAGAAATACGATGCCGCGGTGAAGGTGACGGGCGGTCAAAGGATCGACCTCTTGGGCGTGAAGAAGGAAGACCTGCCCGCCATCTGGGCTGATCTCAATGCGGCGGGCATGGTTTCGGGCCACGCCTACTCCAAGGGGCTGCGGACGGTGAAGACCTGTGTGGGCACCGACTGGTGCCGGTTCGGAACGCAGGATTCCACCGGCCTCGGCATCAAGCTGGAGAAGAAGCTGTGGGGATCGTGGACACCGCACAAGGTGAAGCTGGGCGTGTCGGGATGCCCCCGCAATTGCGCCGAGGCGACGTGCAAGGACGTGGGCGTGGTTTGCGTCGATTCCGGCTATCAGATCGGCGTTGCGGGTGCAGCGGGCATGGATGTGCGCGAGACGCAGCGGCTCGTGGATGTGGCGACAGAGGACGAGGCGATCGAATGGACCGCCGCCTTCGTCCAGCTTTACCGCGAGCACGCCAAATATCTCGACCGGCCGTACAAGTGGGTCGACAAGGTCGGGCTGGACTGGGTGAAGGAGGTCCTTTCCGACCCGGCCGAGCGCGCCGCGCTGAACGAACGTTTTGAACTGTCGCAGTCCGTCTATCGCAAGGACCCCTGGGCCGAACGGGCAGCCGAGCCGGAAGCGGTCAAATTCCAGCCCCTTGCCGATCTCACGATGGAGCCTGCCGAATGAACTGGACCGATGTAGGCGCGCTGAGCGATATCCCCTTGCGCGGTGCGCGCATGGTGAAAACGGCGAAAGGCTGCGTCGCGATTTTCCGCACCGACGAGGAGGAGCTGTTCGCCACGTCCAACAGCTGTGCGCACAAGCAGGGCCCGCTGGCCGAAGGAATCGTGCACGGGCGCAAGGTGACCTGCCCGCTTCACAGCTGGACCTATTCGCTCGAAACAGGGGAAGCACAGGGCGCCGATGCGGGCAGCATCGCCACCTATCCCGTGCGGACCGAAGCAGGGCGGGTCTTGCTGGACGTGAGCACGCTGGCGCAGAAAGCCCCCGCCTGATGGTTTCTTGCGAGGCCGGAGAGGTTCGATCGACCTGCCCCTATTGCGGGGTCGGATGCGGCGTCTTGCTCAAGCCCGATGGGCAAGGCGGATTGTCGGTACGCGGCGACCCGGACCATCCGAACAATCGCGGGCGGTTGTGTTCAAAGGGCGCGGCGCTGGGCGAGACGGTGGGCCTCGCCGAGCGGCAGCTGGTTCCGCAGCTCGACGGGCAGGACGCACAATGGGACGCCGCGCTGGACCTTGTCGCCCGTCGTTTTTTGGAGGTGCGGGCCGAACACGGGCCGGACGCCACCGCGTTCTACGTGTCCGGGCAATTGCTCACCGAAGATTATTACGTCGCCAACAAGCTGATGAAGGGTTTCATCGGCAGCGCGAATATTGACACCAATTCGCGACTCTGCATGGCTTCTACCGTGGCCGGCCACAAGCGCGCCTTCGGCACCGACACCGTGCCGGGCATCTACGAGGATCTGGAAGAGGCGGACCTGGTGGTGCTGGTCGGCTCCAATCTCGCGTGGTGCCATCCGGTACTCTACCAGAGAATTGCCGCCGCGCGCCAGGCGCGCCCGCATATGAAGCTCGTCGTGATCGACCCGCGCCGTACCCCGACCTGCGACGATGCCGATCTGCATCTGCCGCTCGCCATCGGCAGCGACGTGGCGTTGTTCAACGGCCTGCTCGCCGAAATCGCCCGCCGCGGCGCCGTCGATGACACCTATGTCGATGCCCATACCCGCGGGTTCGACGAGGCTCTGGCCGCTGCCATGGCGGACAACCCGGCAACGACCGGCCTGTCTGGCGACGACATTACCGCCTTTTTCGATCTGTGGATCGGCACGCAAAAAACGGTCACCCTATTCAGCCAGGGGGTCAATCAATCCTCATCCGGCACCGACAAGGTCAATGCGATCATCAATTGTCATCTGGCGACCGGGCGGATCGGACGTCCCGGCATGGGGCCGTTTTCGATCACGGGACAACCCAATGCCATGGGCGGGCGCGAAGTCGGCGGTCTTGCCAACACGCTTGCCTGTCACATGGATCTGTCCAATTCCCGGCATCGGCAGGCGGTCGGCGAATTCTGGGGCACGCGATCTCTTCCGAAGGACGCCGGCCTGAAAGCCATCGACATGTTCGATGCCGTCGCCGACGGCCGGATCAAGGCTCTTTGGATCGTCCATTCGAACCCTGCGGTGACCATGCCCGATGCCGACCGGATCCGGCGGGCCATCGCCGACTGTCCGTTCGTGGTCGTCTCCGACATAACGCTGCGAACCGATACCGCGCGATTGGCCGACGTTTTCCTGCCGGCTGCGGCATGGGGGGAAAAATCCGGCACGGTCACCAATTCGGACCGCACGATCAGCCGGCAACGGGCGGCGCTTCCCATGCCCGGCAGCACGCGGCCCGACTGGCAAATCATGGCCGAGATCGGCCGGCGAATGGGCTGGCAAAAAGCATTCGCGTGGAATGGTCCACACGAGATTTTCGCCGAATACGCCCGTCTGTCGGCGATCGCGGGGGGCATGGCGCTCGATTTCGATATCTCTGCGATGGCGGACATGGATGCTTCCGCCTACGACCGGATGGCTCCCACGCGCTGGCCACAAGGCGCGAGCGGCGCGATCGATCGCTTCTTTGCGGACGGTCAATTCTTCCACGCGGACAAACGCGCGCGGATCGTCGCGGTGCGCTATCGCCCGCCTGCGATTGCCGCCTCGTACGATCGGCCGTTCCGGCTGAACACAGGGCGCCTGCGTGACCAGTGGCACACCATGACCCGCACCGCGCTGTCGCCCCGGCTTTCGGCGCATCTGCCCGAACCATTCGTGGATGTGCACAGCGAGGACGTCGAACGGCTCGGCCTGAAGCCTGCCGATCTGGTGCGCCTCTCGAACGATTACGGCAGCGCCATCCTGCGCCTTCGTCAGAGTGACGAGGTGCAACCCGGCACGCTTTTCGCGCCGATGCACTGGACGGGGGAAAACGCGCCCGCGTCTAGGATCGATGCGCTGGTCGCGTCGGTCACCGATCCTCTCTCGGGCCAGCCGGAAACGAAGGCGGCCACGGTGCGTGCCGACAGGTTCGATGCGCGCTGGCATGGTTTCGCAATCGCGCAGAAGCGCTTCACGCCCGATTGCGAATATTGGGCCCGGGCGCGCACGGGCGCGGGCTACAGGGCCGAGCTTGCCGGTCTGAAAAAACCGGAAAAATGGGAAGACTGGGCGCGACGCCTGTTCGACCTTCCCGATGCCGACGCGCAGATCATGGAGGATGCGGCACGCGGCTCGTGCAGGATCGGGTTCCTCGATGGCGAGATCCTTCTCGCCGCGCTTTATGTGGCGCGAAAGCCGATCGCATTGATGCGCGATTTCCTCGTCGGGCTGCCGGGCAGCGAGGCGAGCTGGGCGCTTGCGGGAAAGGCGCGCGGCGACGTACCCGATCCCGGACCGCTCGTTTGTTCATGCTTCTCGATCGGACGAAACACCATCGCGCGCGCCGTGGAAGCGGAAAAGTTGCTCAGCGTCGATGCCATCGGAGCGGCGACGTCGGCGGGCACCAATTGCGGATCGTGCAAGGCGGAATTGCGGCAGATCCTTTCGCAGTTCGTCCTAACCGAACCGGCCGAATAGCAGCACCGCCATCACCATCGACACGAGCGTCGCGATCAGGGCCCAGTTGCGCCACATCGCCTTCGACCCGCGTTCGATCAGCGGAACGAATTCGGTGGGACGCAAGGAACTGCTGCATGCCTCGCGCAACTCGCCGACAAATTCCGACATGGCCTGTTGCCGGTCGCATGGCTCGGACGACAGAGTCCTGGCGAGGACCGTGCCAACCGCAGGGGACATGTCGGGTCGCAACCGGGCGAATTCAGACCTCGTCCTTTCGCGCTGCGAAATGAGCGGCTTGCCACTCGCTTCGCGATCGAAAGGGACGGCGCCGGTCAGCATTTCCCAACAGATCACTGCAATCGAAAACAGGTCGGAGAGGTTTTGCGCCGCCTCCCCTGCGAGCACTTCGGGCGCGATATAGTTCAACGAACCCTCTGGCCATTGCGCGATTTCCGCCGATCGAAGGTCGGCGAATCCGGCAACCTGGACGGAACCGAAATCGATGATCTTCGCCGTACCATCCCGCGTCACGATGATATTCTCCGGCTTCAGATCGCGGTGGACCATCTCCATCCGGTGGAACACCCGCACCGCCGAAACGATCGACGCGACGAGCGGAAGGATGTCGTCGCACGCCGGCACTGGCTGATCGTTCATCCAGTGCCGCAGCGTCCGCCCTTCGACATGTTCCGCGACGAAATAGAGGAAACGGGTGTCCTGTGCGGGAAGCACCTGCATGACCTGCGCGTTACGAATTCGGCGCCCAACCCATTGTTCGACGGCAAAACCTTCAAGATAGCGCAAATCGTCGGCGAAATTGACAGATGGCGCCTTGAGCACATAGCGCCCCTCACGATCCGGATGCTCAACCAGATAGACATGGCTGCGTGCCGAACTGTGGAGCACCTCCACCACGCGCCAGTCGTCGAGGCGATTGCCGATTGCGAGCACAGGCGGAATAGCCCGGCGCGTCAGCCGGCCATGCGCCTCCGACAGCGTTTCTGAAGGCAGCCCTTCGATGCGCACCAGAATGCAAGAAACATTGTCCGTGCTGCCGGCCTTCAGCGCGGCATCGCACAGGCCGGATGCGGCGCGTTCCAGCTCCGCCCGGTCACGCGGCGCCGCCTCGCCCAGCATATCTTCAATGGCATCATGGGAAAGCGAACCGTGGACGCCGTCGCTGGTGAGAATAAACAGATCGTCCGCGCGCATCGGTTCCTGCCGGTAATCGACGCGCACGTTCGCATCGATACCCAGCGCCCTGGTCAAGACGTCGGCCCCGCCAAGATAGGGGGCGGTGTGATCTTCGGTCAGCAGGGCGAGCCGGCCGCCCCGGAGGCGATAGCAGCGCGTGTCCCCCACATGCACGATATGCGCCGTGGTCGAGCGCGCCACTATGCCGGTGAACGTGGTTGCGAAGCCTTCGCTATCGGCATTGCCGGAGCGGTTCTGCGAATGGAACCAGCTGCTGAGTGACGCGAGCAGGCGGGCAGCGCAATTCTGGACCGTCCAGCTTTCGGGCGCGTCATAATAATCGCGCGTGAATTGCAGGACGGCGAGCTGCGCCGCGCGATCGGCGTTGCGCGCACTCGACAGGCCGTCCGCAATACAGGCCACGATACCCTTGAAGTGCCGCTGTGCATCCCCGTCCGGCACTTTTCCGGCGATCGCGTCGTCGTTCCGAACCTTTGAACCGGCGGCACTGTAACCGCCGATGACGGCGCGCAAAGTCTGCGAGGGGAACTGGTCCGGCATTGCCGACAGGTCTGTGCTGGCCAAACTGCGTTCCCTCTCGCAATCGTTGCATTATGCGCGAAACATCACACGGCCTGCGGTTCGCCCACCGTCCGCCCGACCTGGATCATGGTCACCGTGCCGTGTTCGTCAATCTCGGCAATTTCACCGGTCGGTTCTTCCAGAAAGAGAAGCGCGATGAAACCGACAACCGCCGTACCGGCGATCACGAAGAAGAAGGTCGAGGCGTCCACCACCGAATAGACGATAAGATAGATGACCGCGCCCACATTGCCGTAGGCGCCCGTCATACCGGCGATCTGGCCGGTGAGCGAACGCTTGATGAGCGGAACGACCGCGAACACCGCGCCCTCGCCCGCCTGCACGAAGAACGAGCAGGCCATGGCAGCGACGACCGCCAGCCATAGCGGCCAGCTCGCATCGATGATGCCCATCGAAGCATAGCCGATCGCAAGCCCCCCGGTCAGGATCAGCAGCACGGATTTGCGGCCGAACCGGTCGGACAACAGCCCGCCGCCGGGGCGCGACATAAGGTTCATGAACGCATAGGCAGACGCGACTATCCCCGCGACCACCGCCGACAGGCCGAACGTATCGGCGAAGAACAGCGGAAGCATGGAAACAACGGCGAGTTCCGACCCGAAGGTCGCGAAATAGAGGATGTTGAGGATCGCCACCTGCTTGAACTTGTACCGCTGAAATTCTGGAACCTGCGTAGTGAAAAGGCTGCTGTTGGCGCGGATGGCGAGGATCGCGTCATACGCATACAGCATGGCGAGACCGATATAGACGGCGAGTGCGGTGCCGTCGCTGAAGATGCCGACATTGGTCAGGCGCCATGCCAGGGCACCGAGGGCGAGGTAGAGGGGGATTTTCATCACCAGCAGCAGCCACAGATCGCCTTTCGACGTCACTTCCATCGCGGTGGCATTGCGCGGCTTGAAGTATTTCGACCCCTCCGGCACGTCACGGACGCTGAAATAATAGATGAAACCGAAGACCATCGCCATCGCGCCGGTCAGGCCGATCGCCCAGCGCCATCCATCCTCGCCGCCGAACAGCAGGGCGATGGTGGGCAGGGTAAAGGCCGCGGCGGCAGAGCCGAAATTGCCCCATCCGCCATAGATACCCTCTGCGGTCCCAAGCTCGTTGGCAGGAAACCATTCGGAAACCATGCGAATGCCGATGACGAAGCCCGCGCCGATGAAGCCGAGCGCGAAACGCGCAACGGCGAGCTGAACGAAATTGTCGGCGAGCGCAAAGGCGAAGCACGGGATCGACGCCCCGATCAGCAGCGCCGAATAGACCCTGCGCGGGCCGTAGAAATCGGTCAGCATCCCGATCACGATGCGCGCGGGTATGGTGAGGGCGACGTTGAGGATCAGAAGCGTGGTAACCTGATCCTTGGTCAGGCCGAAAGTCTCCTGGATCGATTGAAGCATCGGCGCAAGGTTGAACCAGACGACGAAAGTCAGGAAGAACGCGAACCAGGTAAGATGCAGCGTGCGCATCTTGCCGGTGAATGAAAACAGATTGAACGATGTCGACATGATTGGCGCTCCTCAGTCAGAACGAAAATTCGGCTTGCAGCCAGACTTTGCGGGTATCGACGGCGAAAGCGTCGGCACGGTAATCGGCGTATTTCGCCAGCAGCGCGACAGCGCCCAGTTTCACAGCGAGCGAAGCATCGTATTCGGAGCCATAATCGATAGCGCCGAAATCGCTGTCGAACCGATGGTATGTGATCGCGGCCTTCAGGCCCGGAACCGGCAAGCTCCCGCCAAAATCGTATGATAGCGTTCCATGGTAATCACGAATGCCGTTCGCGGGTGTGACGAGGAAGATATCGGCCCATCCCTGAAAGGCGTGCAGCGTGGCCATCGGCGTCTGGAATGCGGCGACCCCGGCATCGCTTCCCAATTGCTCGTAACCGGCGAGTATGCCGACACCCGCTATCTTCGCGCCAAGCCGGAGATTGTAATATTCGGCCGTGTAAGCGACAGAGTTCGCGCCATAGTCCGACTGGCTCGCAAATCTCGCTTCGGCTGAAAGACCGAGGCCGGGCAGAGGGATATTGCCGGCGATGCGCAATCCGTAGGTCTGGCTGGAAAAGGCAGGGCGCGTATCGTAATCGATCAGATAGGAGAACCCGCCCACATCCACACCCGCCATATTCGTTCCGGCATTCAAAAAGACGAAATCGCCATCGAAATGCGCGTTCGGGCTGTCGACGCCGAAAATGGTCCGCTGGCTGATGGCGTAGATGGCATCGAGCGCGACGGGCCCCACATGGACTTGTCCGCGCACCGCGTCGAATGTCTGCTCGTTCTGGCGCCAGCCGACATTGCCGACGAAGCGCGCATCGCCAAGAACGATGCGCTGGCGGCCCAGTATTGCACCGGTTCCTTCCCGCATCACCGCAAGCTGCAGGCGGTTCAGTTCGAAATTCTCCGGATCCGCGACGACGGGATACGGTTCGATCCCGTTGAAGGGCAATGTATCGTTGTACCGATCGATGGGCGCCAGCGTGCCTTCGGCTTCGGCCAGGGCGGACACGATGCCCGCCGTCATTTGTGCGCCGGCACGGACGCGGACAGTCAACGCATCGGCATCATTCCGGGCGTTATCCTGCTCCACGCCCTCGTAACGCAGAAGGGCCGTCAGGATCGGATCGATCGTTACTCCATCGGCAATCGCAACCGGCCCGAGCGGTTCCTCCCCGGCCATCGCGGGCGTCGCGAGCAGCGCGGCCGATGATACTCCCAGAATAGTGCTTCGCACGGACATCCCTCCTGCAGCCTGTCACTTCAATCGATCTCTCCCACTCCACCCGGCGATGCTGCCGGCCGCGCACGCAAAAAAACCGCCACGACATGCGATCCGGATCGGATCGGTCGGGCGGCATCGTTGCCACGCATTTTCGGAGTTTTGTGCCGGATCGAACGATGCCCCGCCATTGGGCATCACCGGCTTGCACACATTGTTATGCGATTCGATATTGCGATGCAACAAAAAGGTTACGGGTCCGGCCGAACCCGTAATATTGCTTTCAGGCCTGGAGCTGCTGCTGCAGATAGCCCTCCGCCTGATCCGGGTCGAAGATGTGTCCGTCGAAAAAACCGTTCGCGCTGAGTGTTATTTGTCCCTGCTGCGCGCCGACAGCGAGCGGCCGCGCCAGACTGCCCTCGACCTTCGAACTCGCGCCGGGCAGAAGGTCACCTGTGCCTGCGAGGGCACGGCGATAGACATCGGGCCGGAACACCGCGGCTGCCCTCTCGGCCTGGACGGGGTCGAAGGCCAGCCCTTCCCAGCGTGCGAGTTGGGTATAAAGCCATGACGCCTGGCTGATCCACGGGAAATTGGCGGCCTCATCATATTGGAACATGAAATCCGGGTAGGTCATCGGCTGCGCGCCGACCGTCAGGACCAGTTGATCGGAAATTGCACGACCGATGATATCAGCCGACCCATCCAGATATTCCGCCCTGGCCAGAATGGCTGCGGCCTGTTGACGGTTTGCCGGATCGACGAACCATCTGCCGGCCTGTCGCATGGCGCGGATCAATCCTTCGATCGCGGGCTGACGATCGGCGAGGCGCGGCTCCCGCATTGCCAGAACCTTTTCCACACCGCGCCGCCATATCTGCGCGGTGGCAAGCACGATGCGGCCCGCGCCGCGTTCGACCGCCACCGAATTCCACGGTTCGCCCACGCACGATGCGTCGATCTCGCCGTTTGCCAGCGAATCGGCGCTAAACGGCGGGGCGATGGTCACGATCTCCACGTCCTTGTCCGGGCGGATACCGCAGGCGGACAGCCAGTAGCGAAGCATGTAATTGTGGGAGGAATGGCGATGGACCACGCCAAAGCGCAAGGGGCGCCCCTGCGCACATCGCTCAAGCGCCACCTCCGCCAGTGCGGCACCCAATTGCGCAGGCTCACTCAGCCCGGGCCGTGGCCACACGGCATCGGCCAGATCCGTACGGAAGGTAACCGCATTCCCATTGAGGCCGAGCACGAATGGCGCCGCAATCGGGCGCGCCGGGCGCCCCCGGCCAAGCGTCGTGGCGATGGCGAGCGGGGCGAGCAAATGGGCCGCATCCGTATGGCCATAGAGAAGCCGGTCGAGCACGGTCGCCCACGTGACGTCGCGCGTCAACGTAAGGTCAAGCCCTTCCGCTTCGGCAAAGCCCAGTTCACGGGCAAGAATGGGCAGGCATGCATCGACCAGCGGCAGGAACCCAATCGTCAGCTTTTCGCTCATCATCCGCCCTTCATAAGCTCATGCGCGGTAACCACCGCTTCCGCGATGGCCGCGATCTTCCTGTTCGAACTCATCGCCTTCTGGCGCAGTTCGGCATAGGCTTCAGGCTCCGAGCATCGCCTCTCGTTCATCAAGATGCGTTTGGCCCGATCAACCACCTCGCGCTCGTGCAATCGGCCGCGCGCCTGGGCCAGCTCGTCTTCGAGACGGGAGAACGCATCGAAACGCCTGACCGCGAGATCCAGCAACGGCCGTATTCGCGGCGCCGACAGCCCGTCGACAACATATGCGGACACACCGGCATCGATCGACGCCGCAATCGCGTCGTCGTCACTTTCGTCGACGAACATGGCGATGGGGCGGGCGAGCGCGCGGCTGACCGCGAAATACTCTTCGAGAACGTCGCGGGCCGGATTGCCGAGGTCCATGATAACGATGTCCGGGTCGATCTCGGCAATTCGCGCCAACAAACCAAGCCGGTCGGACAGGACGAAGATTTCGGCATCTTCGAACGCCCGTAATCCTTCCTCGATTATCGTAGCCCTTGCCCGGCTTTCATCGATCACGACTATCCGCATCCTGCAATTGTGCAGCGCAGCATCCGATTAAGCAAGGGAACTCGGATAAGAAGCCTCATGCAATGAGGGATGGTTTCGATGACAAACCGTGATTGAGAAGCTTTTGGATGGATGTGTCAGTCGAATGCGAAACTCTTCCGGTTTTGCAGAGTGCACCCTCCCCCGCTTATTCGTCAGCTTGTCAAAATCTGCCATTCGGCCAAGGCGGCTGTGCGGTCCGTCATCTGTCTCTGCTCACAACCAAGGTCGGCCATCGCAGCTTTGTAGGAGCGGAGGAAACGGACATGGATCATTCGAGAAGGGAGGATTACCTTGGGCGAAGAGCGGAAATACCGAAACGGGCGTGCAGGGTTTCCGGCTCGGGGCAGGTCAGATCTTGATGACCCAGCCTTTGCGTCGCAGCCCATCGATAAAGAACCCGATGAGCAGCAGGTACGAGAGTATCGGCAGCAGTGCCGCCAAAGGTTCCGCAAGCAGCGCGCGAGCCGCTTCATACGGCAGCAGCAGCATATCCCACGTCGGTAACCCGGCGGTCACCATATGCAGCGCATAGGCCGCGATGGCATTGATCCCGAAACCGGTGCCGATCGCAACGAACGAACGCGCGGCCTTCACATGCGGCCTGCCTTGGTCGAGCCAGGCGCTCAGCCCCGCCAGAACTATCGTGGTTATACCGCAGGTCACCAGAACGAAGCTGCCCGTCCACAAAGCCTTGATGATCGGGAAGACGAGGCTCCAGCAAAAGCCGGCGCCGATCATCCCCGAACCGATGAGGAGGAGCGCACGGGTTGCGGCCCGTTTGCCACGCGCGACGATCACCTCTCCGATCGCGACCCCTATCAACCCATGCGCAATCGCCGGCAGGGTGCTTAGCAATCCTTCCGGATCGAAGCCGGCCGGACCTTTGACATAAAGATGGGGAGCAAAAAGCATCCGATCGACAAAAGCCGCCGCGTTCATCCCCGATACGAATAGATCGGACGAAGCCCCGCCCACAGGCAGCAAGAGCAGCGGCCAGTAGAGCACCAGCACGGCGACCAGCAGCGCCCCCCGCGCACGCCACCCAAGCGGGAGATAAAGCAGACAGCAGCTTCCATACACAAGGCCAATGCGCTGAAGAACGCCGAACAATCGCCATTCGTCCACGGGGAGATCGCGAAGCCAGTGCAAGTTCGAGAGAAACAGGCCGAGCAGAACGAGACGCAAGGTCCGCCAGCCGATCCGGCGGTACAGGTCGGCGTCTGGCTCGCGTCGTCCCAATGCGAACGGGATCGACACCCCCACCATCATGACAAAGGCGGGAAAAACCCAGTCGGCTGGTGTCAGGCCGATCCATTTCGCATGGACCAGAAACGGCGGCACATCCACATTCGCGCCGTAATGCAGCGCGGCCGCGGGATTGACGATGATCATCCCCGCAACGGCGAGCCCGCGCAGCACATTGCTGTTCGATCTGCTCGCCCGGCTGCCCGATGTATGGACGATCGGCGGCGAAAGCCATGTCGTACATCGTCAGTTCCCCCACCTTGCGGCGGAGAATGCCGTGTTCGATTCCGGTAAGCTGGACGAGCGGCACGCCGATCCGGAGACGGTGCGGATGTTCCGCTGCCTCGTCCTCGCGATGCTGCGCAACCGCGATGGGGCGCTGCTGCACGATAGGCCGGCGCATGAAGCATCTGGCACGACCGCCCCGCTCATCGTGGAAAAACGCCGCGTAATGCGCTGAACCTGTCGTTCTTGCGCCGCGTATTTCCATCGGCACGTTTCGTGTTTCTCTACCGCGAGCCGCGTGAAACGATCGCGAGCCTGATCGAAGGGTGGCACGTGGGCGAACGGACCGGACAGTTCGTGACCTTTCGCAATCTTCCCCGCTGGGATCGCGATGTCTGGTGCCTCGCGCTGCCAAGCGGCTGGCGGGCGATGAAGGGCAGATCGCTCGCCGAAATTGCCGCCTTTCAGTGGCACGGCTGCAATACGGCGATCCTGAAAGAACTTACAAATATGGCGTCCGAACGCCTCGCAGGCCTCAGCTATGGCGCGCTTATCTCGCATCCGGCCGATGCGTTGGCGCCGGTGGCGCGGCTGATGCAGATATCACCAGACGCATTCGAGTGGACGGCCGCGACCTTGCCGCTCTCCGCCTCGACGATCTCGCCGCCCCGTGCGGAAAAATGGCGCTTGCGCGAGCCGGAGATCGCCCCCTCGATCGAAGATGTCGAGCCGCTCTATCGTCAAATGCGCAAATGGAGTGCGCACTATTGAGCGACCGGCAGGGCGGATAAAGCGAGAATTACAGGTTCTTGACGAAACTGACTTCGGTTTGGTTCGCACTTCATAGATTGCATCGTCATCCTGCATAGTTCGATGCGGGATCGCAATGTCGCTCGCCGGAAAGGCGAGTCGGATGCACACCGTTCTTCGTTTTGCAGAGTTCGTCCTTCCCGGGTTATCCTTGGCGGATATCATAAGTCTGACGGTCGGCGAGGTGACGCTCGGAAATGAATTGAATGTGGAAGGTTGGGTGAACCGAGGCGAACTTCTGTAGCGACTTCATTGGTCGGAACCGCAGCATCGCTCGTTCCCGTCGTCGGAATGGCAGGCGTGGGTTTTCAGATCGGTTTTTAGCCAAGCGGCCTGTTTACTGCTTTTGCTCGCAGCCAAGCTCTTACCTCGCGGCTTTGTCGAAGCGCAATCCCAGCGGATTAATCGCATCCGGCGAAGAACGACATACCGAAACGGGCTTCCTGGTTTGCTGGCTCGGGATAAACAACTCCCCCTACCCTGCGCTCCGCAATTCGCCATGGGTACCGTCCTTCTGACAGCGCCCTTCGGACTTTTTCCTGAACCGATCACATTTTTTGGCGGGCACGTCAGTTTCGTTTGCCCCACCCGTCTCCCCGAATTCGTGACGCGCGCTTTTCCACCATGTTTCTGCTTTGTTAAGTGCTATCGGATCGTCGACATCGATCCAGTCGAGATCGCTGCAATCAAGCGTGGATGCCAGCCCCACCCGGCCAAGTTGTCGCATGCCATCGCTCAGCGAGGGTGCGCTCTGCGTCCGCAACGCATCGAAGAGGCCCTCTGCAATGGCGAACACCCCCATGTCGTAGCAGTCGGGATCGGTCAGGCCTTTTCCGATATCGGCGATCATCCCCTCGCGCGTTCGCACGCATGTTACATCATCCTTGTCGATCCACGGATGATCGAGCCGCCGATCGACCGCAAGGCATGCGCCGCCCCCCGCACCGCGCCGGGCAATGCGCGCGTATAATTCGGGCACGACGAGGTGATCGCACATGGCCAGCACGCCATCCTGCCCCGCCAGCGCCCGCTCCGCCGCAAGAACCGACACGCCATTGGGCAAGGTGGGGTCGGGCGTCGGCACCACCTCCACCAACGGGCCGCGACGGCGTCCGGAAATATGCCGCCGGATGGCATCGGCTTCGTGGCCAACGACCACGATCACGCGCTCCATCCCCGCCAGCCCCATCCCGTCGAGCGCATGATCGATCAGCGCGCGCCCACCCACCGGGCACAGCGGCTTGCACGGGGCGGCGGCGCGCAACCGGCTTCCGAAACCGGCCGCCAGCAGGATGCCTGTCCGGATCATCGCGGCGACCACACGATCATGCGTCGGCGATAAAGCGTTCGAGCGCGGTGTGCGCGAGGTCATCCGTCGTCTGCGTACGCGGGCGCTTGCAGAAATAGGCCGAAGCCGGATCGATCACCCCCTTCAACCCGCGGTCCCGCGCGATCCGCGCGCAACGGATCATGTCGATGGCAACGCCTGCGCTATTGGGCGAATCCTCCACCGAAAGACGCAGTTCCAGGTTCATAGGGACGCCGCCGAACAATTGCCCCTCCATCCGCACGAAACACACCTTGTTGTCGTTCAGCCACGGCACGTAGTCGGATGGCCCGATATGGACATCGTCATGCGCAAGCGGGCGGGCCGCGACCGATTGCACCGCCTCTGTCTTGGAACGCCGCTTGTCCGCCAGACGGTCGTGATTGGACATGTTGAGGAAATCGGTATTGCCGCCGGTATTGAGCTGATAGGTCCGGTCGAGCGTTACCCCACGCTTGGCGAACAGGTCGGTCAGGACACGGTGCACGATGGTCGCGCCCAGCTGCGCCTTGATATCGTCACCGATGATCGGCACCCCCGCCTCTTCGAAACGGGCCGCCCATTCGGGATCGGAGGCGATGAACACCGGAATCGCATTCACGAAGGCGACGCCTGCGCGAAGGGCGCATTCGGCGTAGAACTCGGTCGCTTTCTGGCTCCCTACCGGCAGGTAGTTCATCATTACCTCGGCGCCGGATGCCTTCAATTCGGCCACGACCGCTTCGGCATCCGGTTCATCGGCATCGGCGATGACGAAGCTGCGGTCCTCGCCCGTGTCCGCCATATGCTCCGCCACCCCGTCGAGCACCGCGCCCATGCGCACGAGTGTACCGGTTGGCGGAACGTTGTCGCAGAACACGATCGTGCAATTGGGTTTGGCACCAATCGCCTCGGCAACGTCGCGGCCGACCTTGCGGCGGTCGATGTCCCATGCCGCGACGACGGCGATATCCTCGGGTCGGTAACCACCCAGATCGGCATGCATCAGCCCGACCGCGTTGCCGCCCCCGCGCCGGTAATGTTCGAGCCCCTGGACAAGACTGCTCGCGCAATTTCCGATACCGACGATGGCGACGCGAATTTTATTCATTTTTCTTCCTGTCCTTGGGTGTTTTCATTGGGGGGGGTTCGGCGATATTGTCCCGACCGCCTCCTATTTCGTAAGGGCGCGCTCTATCCCGCGGTGCCAGATCATTGCGGCCGCCGCGGCGAGGGAAAGCAAGACGATCTCGAACCACCAGAAGAGGCGCGGATCGCCGAGCGAGGCCGCAACGAAGATCGCAAACACGCGCACATTCGCGGTTTGAACCCACATCAGCCGCATCGGCCCGGTCGCCGCCCCGGTATAGAGGGCGATGATGGCGCCCCGATCCTTCGCGGCGGCAAGGCGGCTTTCAAAGCGACGAGACCCACGATCCGGAGCGGTAGAAAGCCTGTCGTAAAGGCGCAGGATGCGGCTCTCCGCGGATGCAGGCGATTGCGGATCGAGGCGCCCCGCCGCCCGCCTGTGAAAACGGGCGCGCTCCCCTTCGTAAAGGGCGGACTGAACCGCGTGGACGGCACCGGCTGCGATCGCCAGCATCCACCCCTCGCCCGTGCCAAGTCGCAGCGCAAGCGCGACATAGATCATCACGAACACACCATGGTCGCACAGCCCGTCGAGAAGCCGCCCCGCAGCGCTCTGCGTTCCGCGCGCCCGCGCGACCATGCCGTCCAGCCCGTCCAAGATCAGCCAGCATGTCGAGAGCGCCAGTCCGGCAAGCAAGGCAGCGGACGACCGCCCCATTCCATAGGCTAATGCCGCCCCTGCCCCGAACAGAAGCCCCAGGAGCGAAACGCTATTGGCGGAAAGGCCGGCCCGCAACGCAAGCGGCAACACAGACCGCCCCAAAGGATGGATGAGCCAGCGGTTGGACGGCTCCTCGATCCGGGGGTCGCGAACGTCGCAGTGGGCCGTGACAGGCATCGCCACGCCCATCATCAGGCCGCGGACCGCGAATGCCGCGGCCTTGCGCGAACGCCAGCCACCAGCACGCCGAGAGTTACCGCCAACCACGCGAGCGCAACCACCGCCGCGCCGATCAACAACGCGTGCATGAAGCCCATCAGCACCATGACCGCACAGGCCAGCGCAAGAAAATCCCGCATCGTCAGGCGGATCGCCGTCTCGATCAGGAAGGACGGCTTGCCGTCATTGCGCAGCGCCTTTTTCACGACGTCGAAATTGATCGGTTCCCAATTGGCGCGCGCACGCCCGCCCATCAGCGCGAGCCCGACGGCCAGCGCGATGAGCGTCACGCCGCCGGCCACCGCTCCCTCCACATCGCCCGCCCTGCGCGCCGCGAAAATCAGCCCGATCAGGAACGCAAGATTGGTCATCGCATCGACCATGCTATCCAGCGTGGCGCCCTGTCTGGACGTGCGAAAGATGGCGCGCGCCATCTCTCCATCGACACCGTCGAAGACCGATGTCGCCTGAAACAATACGGCACCGGCGATCACACCCGCTTCGCCGCCGCCGATCAGCGCCGCAAACATGCAAAGCGCGAGAAGCGCCGTGCCAAAGGTTGCGTGGTTCGGCGACAGTCCCGGCATGCGAAGCAGAAGATTGGTGATCGCCTGCGATATCGGGCGGTTGAGATAGCGCGAAACGATGCCGTCCGCGTCCTTCCCCGTTGCCGCCACGATCCGCCGCCCGGCCCGCCGCAGATCGCGAAGCGTCGCCCCCTGCACCGCATGCGATCGCGCCCGTGCCAGCGCCTGGCGATCCCCCGATCCTTCCGCCA
The DNA here is from genome assembly GCF_022378335.1 of Croceicoccus hydrothermalis. Taxonomy (GTDB): domain Bacteria; phylum Pseudomonadota; class Alphaproteobacteria; order Sphingomonadales; family Sphingomonadaceae; genus Croceicoccus; species Croceicoccus hydrothermalis. Next base: position 22,860 of record NZ_JAIQCI010000023.1, on the reverse strand, counting down.
ATGCCATGATCAGAGTTTCACCATTGATGACATCGCCGCCCATCGCTGCGGTGGCAAAGCCTTCGAAGATCACCGCGATTTGCGGGGCCAGACGCGCGCATTCGGCACGCGTATGTGCATCCGGCGTCCAGTCGGGATCGGCCAGAGTGATGCAGCGACACGTGCCGGCAAAACCCTCAATCCGCGCAATCGCATGGAGCGCACGCGCCACCGCAGGGACGCCCGCCACACGATATTGTGCCGTCTTCATGCCGGAAAAGGTGAGAATGATGTCAGCCATGCGCGGTTGTCCACAGTTCCATCTATGGCCTTAGACGGAGCAGACCGCCCTCGCCCTTGATCAGCGTTGCGAATTTCCTGCGCGGGCCAGGGTCTGGCGGTAAAGGGCGAGGTTCGCGGCGGCGAAATCGCGCCATCGCATGCCGCGCGTGCGCGCGAGCCCTGCATCACGCATCCGCGCCGCCAGCGATGGCGAGCCCATCACCTGACGAAGGCGGACCGCAATGGCACCGGTATCGTGCGGATCGGCGAGCAGCGCCGCACCACCTGCGACCTCCGGCATGGCCGATACGTCGCTGGTGACCACCGGACAGCCACAGGCCATCGCTTCGGCAACCGGATTGCCGAAACCCTCGGCAAAGGAGGGGTGAAGCAGCACGCTGGCCGCATTATAGAGCGAGACCAATGCGTCATCGTCCACCGTACCGAGGAAGCGCACCCGTTCCCCCACGCCCAGTGCGGCGGCGAGATTCTGTAGCCGGTTCCGGCCCAGACCCTGACGCTGAACCAGGATATGTTCGACATCGCTATTGCCCGGAAATGCTTCGGCAAAGGCGCGCAGTGCCCCGTCGTGATTTTTATACGGTGCGTCCTGCCCCACGGTCAGGACGAATGGCCCTCCCCCCGCAATGCCCCGGGCGGCGAGCGTTGCATGGGCCGTCTCGCGGGGAAGCGGCCGGAAACGGTCCGCCACGCCCGACAATGTGACCGCCGTGCGCGCCGCCGCAGAAGGATCCCAAACGGCGATTTCATGCGCGGTTGCCGCACTGATCGCGGCGATGCCGGCGGCATGGCGGATCGCGCGGCGCAGGCCATGGCCGTAAAACGCGCGCTCGACCACACCAGCCGGTCCCGTCCGACACCATGCCGGATGGGTCAGGCGCATGATGTCGTGAACCGTGACGACGCTGGGCATGGGCAGGCGGGCGGGCATGATGTTGAATGTCGCGTGGAACAGATCGACGCCGCTGAGATCCGCGACACGGGGCAGCCACCACATGGTCACCGGTCCGTTGGCGGGGCGGTGCACGACCCGTTCCCTCGTGTTGGGCGCCTCGCTCAATCGTCCGTGATGCTCCGCATTTTTCAACAGCAGGAACCGAAGATCGGGGGCGAGCGCGGGCAGGTGGTCGATCAAACCGCGCACGACCTCCGCAATCCCGCTTGGACGCGGGCCGATGTAGCGGCAATCGATACATATTTGCGGCACCCTTTTCTTCCCCTCAGGGCACCGCATTGCCGATACCGGTGACGGAGAAGGCCGCACTCGACACGATATTCAGGAATTTCTGCAGATCGACCGCCGGCGCATTGGAGACATAGATGACATCGCCGTCGCGCACGCCGAAATCCTGCGCGGTGAACAGCGCCGAACCCTCGCTCATGTCGAGGCGATAAACCGTAGGCACGCGCCCGTCGGCGGTATGCCGCGCGGTCTCCGCGATCGAGGGGGGAAGCACGCCTGCGTGCTCCATGCGAAAGAGGAACACGCCCCTCAAATCGGCGCGCTCGTCCCTGAGGCCGCCGATCCTGCCCAGCGCCTGTGCGAGCGAGATGCCACCGCCCTCGAACGGTATTTCCGCATTCTGCCCCACCGCGCCCAGCGCGATGAAGCTGTAGGGTTGAAAGATCGCGGTGAGCACATCGCCCGGCTGCAGCGTGACGTTCTGCGCCGGATCGCGAACGATCGTGTCGAGCGGCATGGACGCGGTACGCCCGCCGCGCGTCATTTGCATGGTGATCTTGCCCACCGGCTGCCGGGTTCCGCCGGCCGCGGCAATCGCGTCGAGCAATGTTTCCCCCCGCGCGGTCAGGGGCAGCCGCCGGGTCGCGCCGACCTCACCGATGACCGTCACCGCCCGGCTTTCGTTCTGAACGATCCTGACCACGGCCTGTGGCGCGTGCGCCTTGCCCCACAGGCGCCGTTCGATCGCCGCGGCGACCGCGCGGGGCGTTTGCCCGCGCACCGCGACGGTCCCGGCGAAGGGCACGGCAATCGCCCCATCCTCGCCCACGACCTGTTGCGGGATGCCGACATTCTGTCCCGGCGAACTGCCGATCGGCGTGCCGGGCGCGGTCACGCCGAACAATGTGGCGGGCGGTGCCTCCCATATGGCGATATCGAGAATGTCGCCGACCCCGATCGTCGTATCGCCCGGCTGCGCATTGCCGAACACGTCGGAAAATCGCTGCGCCTCGACAAACGCGGCGGTGCGCCTTGCGCTGTTCTCGTTCAGCGGGACGATCACGATCTGGCGCTCCGCGGCGCCGGATTGCCCCGCCTCGACGATCGCGTCCGGCGAAGGTCCCGACGCGCCAAGCGTGGAACACCCGGAGATGACGATGGGAAGACAAGCGGCGAAGGCCCGCGCGCGCAGGTTCATCAAGAAACCCTTTCGTATAAAGAGGCAAGACGCACGCGGTAGCGTTCGGCCGAGAACAGCTCCGCCTGCACCCGGCCTTTTGCCGACAATTCGGCGCGAAGATCGGCGTCGGCGTCGAGTATGCGAATGCCCTGTGCGATTTGTGCGGTGTCGTAAGGGTCCACCTGCCATGCGGCCTCCCCCGCCACTTCGGGAAGCGATGCAGTGTCGGAGCACAAGACCGGCGTGCCCAGAGACATCGCCTCCAGCACGGGCAGGCCGAACCCTTCGTAAAGCGAGGGGAACAGCGCCGCCTTCGCCCCGCGGATCAGGCTGACGAGCAGGCTGAACGGGGCGTAGGGCAATTGAATGATGCGCCCGCGCCGTGTGGCCTTTGCGCCGCGCTCCCTGCGCGCCGACAGCGTATCGAGGAGTTTCAATTCCTCTTCGCTGCGCCAGGCCCGTGCGCCCACGATGACGAGCGGCGTCGTCACCCCGCTCGCAAGATAGGCCTCGACCATGCGGCCGACATTCTTCTTTGGCTCGATTGAACCCCAGAACAGGAAATAATCCTTAAACCCTGTATCAAGGGCGCCCTCGACCTCGCGCGCGACGGCGTGTTCGGCCTTGACACGATAGTGATCCGGAATGTCGACCGATTGATAGGTGTTGGTGATACGGTCGGGCGCGACGCCTGCAAGATCGATGATGTCGCGGCGCGAACATTCGGACACGGTGACGATATGGTCCGCCCGGCGCGCGATCCGCCGGATCAACGAGAGATAGCGCCGCTTGTTATCGAGCGTGGTATAGGGCAGCCGCAGCGGCACCAGATCGTGCAGCGTGTAGATATTGACCGCCCCCGGCACCGTCACCGGCAGGGGATAGGTCCAATGCGCGATATCGGGCGCGTCCTGCGCATCCGCCATGCGCACGGGCGTAAATTGCCCCCATGCATGGTAACGGCCATGCGCGCGGCGAAAGACATCGGCCGCATTATAGAGCGCATCGTGCGCGGGCAGCCGTGCATCGAATTGCCGTCGCAACACCTGCCCGCTCAGGAGAATGCGCCGCGCAAGGGTCGCGCGGGGGGACAGGATCGCCGCCCCATCGCGCAGCGCGCCACGCCGGGCGCGCGAATGTTCGTCGAAAAACGCAATTTCCTGCAACAGGGGGTCGCGCGACGGTGCGGCGCCATTGCCATACAGAACCGATACCCGGTGGCCGAGTTGCCCCGCCTCTCGGCACAAGTTGCGGGCATAGGTCGCCACCCCGGTGCCCTTTTCCAGGCTGAGATTATATCCGTCGATCAGAACATGTTTCATCGGTCCAACGCCTTTCGCGTCATGGGCCAGTCGCGAAAGGCATCGGCCATCACAGGTTCCGGTGCATTCTCATCCGGCCCGATCATTTGCTCGACACGCTGCTCACCGGTTGCGGGCGGCATGTGCGCAAAGGCGAGAACCCGGATCGCATCCTTGTGAACGAAGCCGGTTGGCACGGGACGCGCGCCCGACCGTTCCGCGTTCTGTCCACCACCGACCATCGCGGCGGCCAGCGCATCGCAGCTGCCATGGCGGCGCAAGAGGTCGCACAACACATCGTCGGACAGTCCGGTTTCGCCCCTTATGAGCCAGGCCAGCGCCTCCGCATCCGCGCGGCCCGGAACCTGCGCGCTGGCGGCCGTCTTTGCGTAGGGGTGGATAGGCCACGCATCCGGATCAGCGCCGCCCTGCGCCACGGTGAAGCGCAGGAATGCGTCCACATCCGCCGCAGGTTCGCCCAGCGCGCATGCGGTACGATACGATATTTCCGCCCGCGCAAACGCCCCGCTTTCCTTTGCCATGTGAGCGTGTTGCACCCAATAGGAACGCTGAAACGGGTGGAGCGCGAGGGCGGCGGCGTAATGACGCTCCGCCTCCTCCCACTTGCCCGCATCCCGCGCCCAGTCGCCGTCGCGCACCAGCATGCGGAACTGCTCGTCCGCCAGCGCGCGGTGCTGCGCCACTTCGATAAGGGCGGCACGGTCCGGTGCGGCACCGCGATCGACCGCAGATGGCGCATTGAGGCCGATGACGTCGCGAAACCGGTCATAGGCCACGTCGAAATCGTCGAACAACGCCAGCCTTCCACCGTGAAGAAGGGCGAATCGGTTGCAATGATCGCGCAGATAGCCGGGATCGTGGGAAATCAGCACCATCGCGCGGTCGCCCCGTTTGCGAAACAGCTCGTCATTGCAACGATCGTGAAAGCGCGCATCGCCCACCGCGCCGATCTCGTCGATCAGGAAACAGTCGAATTCGATGATCATCGATATCGCAAAGGCCAGCCGCGCCCGCATTCCCGACGAATAGGACCGCACCGGCTCGCGCAGATAGGACCCCAGTTCCGAAAAATCCGCCACGAACGCCAGATTGCGTTCGAAATCCTGTGCATAGATCCGGCTGATGAAGCGGATATTGTCGATGCCGGACAAGGTCGGCTGTAACGCGCCGCCGAACGCCAGCGGCCAGGATACCGACATCTCCCGTTCGATCCGCCCCGCCGTGGGCCGTTCCGCCCCACTGATCAGGCGGACCATCGTGGATTTGCCCGCGCCATTGCGGCCCAGAATGCCGAGCCGCTCCCCCATGCGCAGTTCGAACCCGACCTTGTCGAGCACCACATTGTCGCCCGACCGGGTGCGGTAGATTTTTGTCACGTCATCGAGCCGGATCATTCGGGCACCACCCGCCGCGCGACCCAGCGCGTGGTCATCAACGCAAGAAGCGTCAGCACAAGACAGAACGGCACGACATAGCCGAGATCGTAATGGGCGGTGATGCGCGTGCCGAAGAAACCTTCGCGCACGATCTCCGTCCCGTGGACCATGGGGATGTAAAGCACGTATTCGCGCGCCACCGGCGGAAGCGCATCGACCAGAAACGCCGCGCCCGACAGGGGAAAGATGAGATAGGACGCCGGGTGCCACAGCTTGTCCACCAGCTCGCTTTCATGGCTGAGCGCGCCCAGGAATATCGCGAGGGCCGCCCCGATCCACGCGATCAGCAGCCAGCCGCCGACCACCTCCAGAATGTTGCGCGGCGGATCGATCGACCCGATGGCGATGAACAGCAGCGACAGCCCCGCGAACGAGATCGTCGCCCCCCCGAATTCGAGCAAGACACGGGCCACATAGATGTCGAGCACGCGAATATTGCGGTGATAGAGCAGCGAAAGATTGCTCCACAACGCCCCGATGCAGCGTCCCGGCATGTTGCGCCATAAAAGCACGCTGGAATATCCGGTGAGCGCAAAGGCGACGATGGGCAGATCGCTGCCGTGATACGCCTCCGCCGCGGTCCACAGCGCCGCCACGCCCAAAGTGAACAGCATCGGTTCGACGAACAGCCACAGAAAGCCGATATTGTGGCGGCCATAGCGGGTCAGCATTTCACGCAGGAGCAGAGCCTTGAGCACGCGGCCCTGCACGCGCCAGCTGCCCGGCGGGATGGACGATGACGAGGACACGGGGTTTGCCACGATCAACCCTCGCGATGTTCGCGCACGCCCGCCAACAGCACGGTCAGTATCCCCCATGCGAGCAGGCCGAGCACAAATACCGCCAGCACCCCGCCGATCCGGCGCGGGCGGATCGGATAGTCGGGCAGGCTGGGCGGGGCGATGCGTTCGACATAGGCCCGCTTGCCCCGCGCCTCGGCCTGTGCATCGCGGAGCGACACCATCGCGGCGGCCAATTGCTTGGCGGCAAGCTCGCTGTCGAGTTGAAGCACCTGATATCGGGCGCCCGCCGATGACAGCGAGGCGCGGCTTCCCGCGACGCCCGACCGGCGCCGCTCTATCTCCCGGTTCAGCGTTTCGACCTGGCTCTGGAGATAGGGAATTTGCGGGGCCTGGGGCGTGAACTGCCGCAACTGGTCGAGCTGGCTTCGGGCGGAAATCATCTCGTCTTCAAGCCGGGCGATGCTTTCGAGCCGGGCGATCGCTTCCTTTTCCGGGTCGATGATACCGGTGCGGCTGCGATAATTGGCGAGTTCGACCGCCGCCGCGCGCGCCCGTTCCTGCGCCTCGCGCGCGTCGCTTTCGGCCACTTCCAACGCGTCGGCACGTGCCCTTCCCGACAATCGGTTGACCAGGTCTTCGGAGCGTTCGAGCAGGCGTTCGGCGATGCGCTGCGAATCCTGCGGCCCGAACGCGCTGACCCGCAGATGCAGAACCTGCGTCGTGGGATCCGGTTCGAGTTCCACCTTATCGAGGTAATAATCGAAGAACCGTTCCTGATTGGGGGGTAGAAGCCCGCCGAACCGATCGAGCAGGAAAATATCGCCAGCGGTGTAGGCCCGGCTCAGAAGACCATCGCGGTTCGCGTCGTCGAGAGCGCTGCGCGATTCCAGATATTCGATGACCGCGTTGCTTTCCTCGCTCGCCCCGCCGATGCCGCTGCCGCTCAGCATCTGGCCGAGCGAGGTTGCCGCCACCTTTGCCGGGCTGCGCACGACGAACCGCGCCTCGGACACGTAGATATCGCTGGCAAGGAATGCGAAATAGACGAACGCCAGCACCGTGGGAACGACCACGGCGGCAAGGAACAGCGGCGCCAGGAAAAATGGCCGGGGCTGGGTCAGATGAAAGGGCACGTATCGGTCTCGGTTCAAAAGGGGTGGCCGGTGGGGAGGACGGCGGTGCGAGGACCGATCCCGGCGCGATCGGCGGGCGGGTTTGCAACGGCGCGCGCGGCGATCATGGGCATCCAGCGCTCCAACGCATCGAAATGATCGGTCCAGCGGGTCGGGCGATAGGCGCGCAGGGCATCGACATGACGTCTGCGAACATCCGCATCGGTATGGAAGGCGGCGATCCGCGCCTCCCACGCATCGCGGTCGCCGGGCGCGATCAGGCAGGCCAGACCCTGCCCCACCTCGCGCAGCGCGGGCAGATCGCTGGCGATAACAGGCACACCCTGCGCCAGCGCCTCGGCCATGGGCAGGCCGAACCCCTCGGCCAGGGTCGGCATCAGAATTGCGCGCGCATTGCGCATCAACGTCGCAAGCCGGGCGTCGTCGCAATGTTCGAGGATCGTGATATGGCCGCCCGCGTGGCCCGACATGGCAAGACTGCGGCGAAACGCCTCCCCCCCATGGCCGAACCGCCCCACCACGATCAAATGCGGCGCCGCCGTGCCGAAACGGGCACGCAGCCGTTCCCACAGGTCGAGCAGCAACAGATGGTTCTTGCGGCTTTCGATGGTGCCGACGCACAGGAAATGGTCTCCGCTCACATCAACCGACGGCGACGTGCCGGCAAGCGGCGCGCCAGCCAGCGGCGCAAACAGGATCGGCGGCGGCGTCAGGTGCCAGAGCGCGGCCTGTTCGCGCAGGTCGTTTTCGACCGCGGCGCCGCCGACGATGATCCCCGACCCGTGCAGTAACGCCATGCGAACCCGTTCGGTATGACGGCGCACCGCGTGGGGACGGCAATGTTCGGGAAAGCGTATTGGGATAAGATCGTGGATCAGGTAGATCGCATGCAACCCGTTTCGCCCGGTCCATGCGACATGGGCCGGAAGGTCGAAATCGGTGTGACCCACGTTGAGATAGATGCCGCCGCCAACATCGACGTGCGATTTTGCCAGACATCTGCCGATATGCATGGCGATACGACCGCGCGGCGGGCGGGGCCGATCCTGTGCCAGCAATTCGAACAGGCGCGCCGAACCTTGCTCGTCCCACATCCGCACGACGCCGCGATGTTGCACAACCGCCCGCGCCCGCCCCCCGAAATGGCGAAGATATTCAAGGCTCACGCGGTCGATCCCGTTCGCGGGACGCCCGCTCCAGCGCAGTGCCACGAGCCGTGTCACATCGAACAGCAACGGGACATCACCGCCCATGCGGTTCGGGGATCTTTGCGATAACATCGAAACCCATGACGGAGACGGCTCGCGAAAGCCTTGATTCCCCGCCGCGAAAACCGCGCCATGCGCACTTCCACGCTTGGGATTTATGCGCCCGCGCACCCTCCGCGCAGGGCGTGACGGTTCGGCCACGCGGCCATTACGCGGGTGACCCATCTGCGCTCTTGCACCCATGCATCATGTCTCATAATGCGAATGGATGTGCGAAGCGGGTTCGGTCCGACGACGACGATCGATATCCGCGCGGGGGTGGGCGTGGCGAACGGTCGATGTTCGGGTCGCAAGCGAATGAAAGTTGGCGGTGGCAAACTCCGGTCATCCTCATAACGAATTGAAAGCGGTCTTCATTGCGCAGCGCGAGACGATCCTGCGCTTTCTTCGCGCGCGCGGGGCCGGCGACGATGCAGAGGATGTGCTTCAGGATGTCTGGCTCAGGATCGATCGGGCACAGCAGGTGCCGGTGGGCACACCGCTCGCCTATCTCTACCGCGCCGCAAACTCGGTCATGATCGACCGGTATCGCTCCCGGCGGCAATCTTCGCTGCGCGAGGCCGCCTGGGCGGAAAGCCAGACGGGCGGCGATTTCGCGGCGGGCGGTGCCGTTTCCGTCGAACGGATCGTCACCGGGCAGGATTTTGCACGCAAGGTCGAAGACACGCTTTCCACATTGCCGGAAAGAACCGCCGCGATTTTTCGCCGCAGCCGCGTCGACGGCATTCAACAACGCGTCATCGCCGAAGAATTCGGCATCAGCATCAGCACGGTCGAAAGCGATCTGCGCGCGGCCTACCGCGCGTTGAGCGATTTGAAAGAGCATTGGAATGAGGATTGATCGGGGGGACTCCGTCTAATGGCAGGAGCGACAATCTATGACGATCGATGACACGGTGCGGAACGAGGCGGCGGCATGGGCGGTCCGCACGGTCGAGGACGACTTCGACGATTGGACCGCGTTCACCGCGTGGCTCGAACAATCGCCCGACCATGCACGCGCCTATGATTTGACGATGGCGGCGGCGGCCGATGGCGCGCAGGCTGTTGCCACGGAGCCGCGGTCGCGGTCCACCGCACCGGGATCGGTGTCGCACCCGCTTCCGGCCAATGACTTCGAACCCGTTTTCGATCATGCTCCGCGCCGCTGGCTTGGCCCGGCGATCGCGGCTTGTCTGGCTGTCGTTGCGGCGCTGTGGCTGTGGCAATCGTTCGACAGGGCCACCGTCTATCGCACCGAGGCGGGCGAGATGCGGAACATCGCGCTTGCGGATGGCAGCACGATCCGGATGGCGGGGGCAACGCGGCTCGTGCTCGACGCTGGCGAACCGCGTCATGCCCGGCTCGAACAGGGGCAGGCCGTTTTCGATATTCGCCATGACGAGGGCAATCCCTTCGAGGTCGAGATCGGCGGCGCACGTCTCGTCGATGCAGGCACGGTTTTCGAGGTGAATGTCCGCGACGCGGAGGTCGACGTCGCCGTGGCCGAGGGAGCGGTCATCTACGACCCTGCGGGGCGGAACGCCCGGATCGAGGCCGGTCAGACACTCGTCTTCGCCAGGGACGGAAATTCGATCCGAAGGGGCAGCGTGCCCGTCGCGCAGATCGGGGAATGGACCACGGGACGACTGACGTTTCAGAATGCCCCCCTCGCCCGCGTGGCGGACGATCTTTCCCGCGCCACGGGACATGTCTATCGGGTCGGGCGCGGTGCGGACGGCCATGTCGTTTCGGGAAGCGTCACGATCGACCCGCTTCGCAGCGATCCTGCTTCGGCGGGCCCGCTACTCGGCCTGAACGTGCGGCGAGAGGGCGATATTTGGTTGCTCGACCGGATATAGTTCATGCGGCACGCGCCCGCCCTCATCGCGATCGTCGCCGCCAGTTCTGCCGTCCCGGCACACGCGCGCGAACGCATCGTCGACATACCGCCGGGCACCGCCGCGCAATCCGCCATCGCCCTCGCACGGCAGATCGATGCAAGCATCGTCGTGACAGGCTCCAGCCTTTCCAACCGGCGCATCCCGCGCATCCGCGGCAGGATGAGCAGGGAGGCCGCGGTCCTCCGCCTGGCCGAGGCGGCGGATGCGCACGCGATCCGCATCGGTTCGGCAAGCTGGCGGCTGGAGCCGCGGCCCGCCCGCCGCGCCGCGCCGCGCACCGCTGCGCGCCCGCCGCAGCCCCGCCCGGCGCCCTCCCGCATGCAGCCCGCCCCGACCCGATCTCCCCCGATCATCGTGACGGCGACGAAGCGCGACCTGCAGTTCCTCAATACGCCCGTTCAGGTTTCGCTTCTGGATGGCGAGGAGCTGACGATGGGCGGCACGGGCGGCACGGAGGAAATCACGCAGCGTGTGGCGACGGTTTCCTCCACATCTCTCGGCAGCGGCCGCAACAAGCTCTTCATTCGGGGGATCGCGGATTCCAGCTTCACCGGACCGACGCAGGCCACCGTCGGCCAGTATTTCGGCGATATCCGGCTCAGCTATAATGCGCCCGACCCCGATCTTCGCCTGTCCGATCTCGACCGCGTCGAGGTGCTCGAAGGGCCGCAGGGCACGCTCTACGGTGCAGGGTCGCTCGGCGGGATCATCAGGCTGGTGCCGAACGCGCCGCAATTCGGCATCGCATCGGGAACCCTCGCGATGGGCGCCGCCGTTACCGCCCACGGCGCGGGGAGCGGTGATTTCGCCCTCGTGGCGAACCTGCCCGTCATCGACGACCGGACCGCGCTGCGCGTGACACTCGATGCGATCAGCGAGGGGGGGTATATCGACAAACCGTTCCTGAACCGCGAGAACGTGAACCGCACGTCGATCCTTTCGGGCCGGGCCATGATGCGCCGGGAAATTGCCGAAGACTGGTCCGTGGATGTCATCGGCATCGGCCAATTCACCGATGTCGCCGACAGCCAGTATTCGATGCGGAACCGCCCCGGTTACGATAGCGCCGCCCGCGTCGAGGAAGGCTCGAACGCGGAATATCTCCACACGCAAACGGTTGTGGAGGGAACGCTTGGCGCGACGCGTCTGCGCTCCTCGACCGCCATCGCCACTCAGAATCTGGAGGAACGTTACGACGCGACCATGCCGGGCGAACCGGACCGATTGTTCGTGCAAAGCAACGATACGCGGATGATCGCGCATGAAACGCGCCTGTGGCATCAGGCCGAGAACGGCACAGGGTGGCTTGCGGGTTTCAGCGTGACCGACAATGAAACCACACTGCGCCGTGCGTTGCAGCAGCGTGCGTTCCGCAATGCGACCGCGGGTGTCACCAATGCGGTGACGGAGGGGACCGTCTATGGCGAAAAATCCTTCGCACTGCTCGACAGGCTGATCGGGACCGTTGGCGCACGCTACACCATCGCGCGCCTGGCCGGTGGGGCGGAGGATATTTCCCCCGAACTCGCCCTGACGGCCGAACGCGCCCAGATCACCGTAAGCCGTAACCAGTCGGCCTTTCTCCCATCGGCCTCACTGCTGGCAAAGCTGACGCCGAAGGACAGTGCCTACATTCGCTATCAAGAAGGGTTCCGGCCGGGCGGGCTGAGCATCGAGAACGAGTTCGTGCGCCGGTTCCGCCGCGACGATACCGCCACGGTGGAGATTGGGGCACGGCACGGGGAACCGGGCCGCGGCCCCTTCGATTTCGGCATCAACCTGTCCTATACGCGGTGGAGCGATATCCAAGCCGATTTCATCGACGCGTCCGGCCTGCCGAGTACCGCCAATATCGGCGACGGCCGCGTATGGAGCGCAAGCGGATCGGGGAGCGTGAGGCTCGGCGAAGGTCTACGGATGAATGGCGGGGCCACCGTCAACAGAAGCCGGATCGACGAGGCCTATTTCCTGCCGGCGTCAGCCACCCGCCATGTCCCCAATATCGCGGCATTCTCGGGCCGGCTGGGCCTTGAGTTTTCCCGGTCGATCGCGACGCGGCTCGACCTCGATGCGCGGCTCTGGGGCAGCTATGTGGGCAAGTCCCGGCTTGGGATCGGGCCGGATCTCGGCGATCTGCAGGGGGATTATTTCGATAGCGGGTTGATCGTGCGTGTGCGTTCGGACGACATCGCCGGGACGCTGTCGATCACGAACCTGACGGATACGCAGGGTAATCGCTTCGCCTTCGGAACGCCGTTTGCCGTGATCCGCGCACAGGAAACACCTCTGCGCCCGCGAACGTTGAGACTGGGCGTGAATTTCGCCTTCTGACGGGATCGTAGTGGCTGCAAATGATGATCGGATGCACAACGCTTTCCGTTTTGTAGACGGTGCCATTCTCCGGCTATTCGTCAGACCATGAGGTTACACCACTGGCGCCCTTATGTCCGCGGCGAACACCGGACCAAGGCGATTCCACCAAAGCCGGTTCGTTTGATGCAAATATCGATCCCACGGTCCGACGATACATCTTCCACGTTCCGCAGCGAAAGCGGAAATCAGACAAACGGGTTTGCGGGTTTCTTGCCGCGAGCAAGGCATACGTTTCCCCTGCCCCGTGCCGCACGGTTTGCCACAGTTACAATCGTTCTGACAGTGCTGTGCCGGGTTATGCAGGAGCAACGCGCGGTCTTATTGCACGCCTTGCCCAACCAGCCCCAAGTTCAGATCGTCGTTCTCTGCGTTCGTGAATTTGGGGGTCGGCCTCGCAGGAGCTTTCTCGCCTTCGTAGGTTATGCGATAGATCAAACCATTCTCGTCGTCAGAGAGATACAGCGCGCCATCCGGCCCTTGCGCCATCCCTGCGAGCCTGCCCATCTGACCCCAGCCGGTCGGGCTTTCCGCGTCCTCCATCAGAAATCCGGTTAGGAACGGTTCCATGCCCACCGGCTGGCCGTTTTCGAAATCCACCCGCAGCACCTCAAAACCCGAGGGTGGCTGACGATTCCAGGAACCGCGTAGTGCGACGAAGGCGTCGCCCCGATACTCGCCAGGCAGCGCCCCCCGGCCATCGAACGCCAACTGCATCGGCGCGGAATGAGGTGTATGCAGCCCTATCGGCTCGACACTGCGGGCCGCGTATTCGGAAAAACTGCTATCGGGCGGAACGTCCTGCGGATTGAAGCGCGACAACGCATAAACATACGGCCAACCATAACGTGCGCCTTCCGTAAGACGGTTGAACTCCTCGTGCTGCTCATTGTCTCCAAGCCAATCGATTCCATGGTCAAAACCATAAAGCTGCCCCGTTCCCGGTGCAAAACCATAGCCGATCGTATTGCGTAGACCCGATGCGAAGATGCGACGATCGCTGCCGTCGGGATTGAGCGAAACGATCGTCGCATTCTCGTCATCGGTCTCGGCGCACGCGTTACAGGTTGAGCCAACCGACACATATAATCGATTATCCGGTCCCATTACGACCATGCGGTTGGGATGCTGACCTCCTGCCGGGAAGTCGGTCGCAATCGTTTCCAGTTTACCCAGAGTGCCATCTTCCTCGCGAACCGCGCGGTAAAGATCGTTGACGGTCATCAGATAAACCGTATTTCCGACAACTTCGATACCGTGCATTCCCTCCTTTTGCGCAACGATCTGCTGCACATCCGCCACGCCGTCCTCATTGGTATCCCGCAGCATCAGCACATCACCTTGCGTGCGCCGCGTGAGATAAAGCGTGCCATCGTCATGCACTCGCATCATGCGCGCATTCTTGAGGTCTCGCGCAAAAACATTGATCGCGAAACCCGGTGGCAAGGCCAGCTGCGCCATACGCTCTTCGCTCCATTCGAGAGGGATGGGTTTGAGCACGTGGCCCGTTATTTCCACTCCCTGCCGACCTCGATCCTCGGCCGCCGCGGGATCGCTGCTCCCTGCTCCCGCCTGCGCGAAAACGGCAGTGGGTATGGTAAAGGCTATCGCGACCGATAATGTCATTGGAAGGCGCATGAATGAGGGCTCCGGAAAAATTCGTTCGCTTGTCAAACCGTGGCGGGAGGCCGGGGTTCCCCGACACCTCGCATGGGAGCAGTCAGTTGAATGCAAACCATTCCCGGCTTTGCAGGGTACGCCCTTCCCAACCTATTCGTCGGACCAGGGTTTTGTTACTGGGGTCGGGGAGCTAGGCGATGCGTCTTGGATGTTTGACGTTCGCCGAGGTGACGTTCGGAATTATAAGGATGCGTTTACTGAGACGGATTTCGGTAGCGACTTCATTTGCCTGAAATCTCGAAACGGATTTGCTGGTTCTTGGCGCGGGTCATTCGCCCCCGCTACCCTGCACCCACCTTGGTTCTGACACCCCATGTCCATCAAACGGTATATGCCCAAAACCGCGGTGACACCATTTCGGCGCGAGAGCGTTGGGACGGTATGAAGCCTGTTACACCCGATCCCGTCGGCCCAGGTCAGGAGAGCGTTTGGAGCTATCCCCGCCCTGCCATCGCCGAACCCACCGCTGTCCATATTCAGATCGTGTTCGGCGGTCAGATCATAGCCGATACACGGCACGCAATTCGCACGCTCGAAACAAGTCACCCGCCCACCTACTATCTCCCGCCCGATAGCATCGAAGCCAGCGTGCTCGAAGACTCCGGCGGTACGAGCTTCTGCGAATGGAAAGGCATGGCCCGATACTTCGACGTCATCGCGTGCGCAGAGCGGCGAGAGCGCGCGGCCTGGTCTTACCCCGACCCGACGGCATCGTTCGAGATCCTGCGCGACCATGTGGCTTTCTATCCCGGGGCGATGGATGCCTGTTATGTCGATGGTGAACGGGTGACGCCGCAGCCGGGCGATTTCTATGGAGGCTGGATCACCTCATCCGTGGCCGGTCCGTTCAAGGGCGTTCCGGGCAGCCGGTTCTGGTGAAAACCGATCCCCTCGTCACGCCGGACGGACGCTATGTCGTCGTACGGGGGCGGTTATGGCGACGCTCCGACCCGCGGCTGTCGGATGCGCAGCGGCAGGAACTCGTCGACCGATTGATGAATGCCCGCCGGGCTGTGGGACGGGCGTTGCGTTGCGATGGTGGGAACTTGTCCGATGCCCGTGCGCAGGTCGATGCCGCCAAGACCGCGCTGGGTGAGCGGGGGCCGGTCTAGTGGTCCGACGGCGCGCCCGATCTGACGCGCCGCATGGCACGTAACACCATATACGCGGACTGGTATGCGCAAAAGGCGGACCAGACATAAGCGAAAGGCATCGTTTGCCGGTCGGTTCGTTCGACAGGGTCGCCGATGGAGGCCGCATTGTACTTGGCGCATGACCGCTCCACCCACTGATTTCACGTGCGACAGCGGTTTGACAGATGACTGATGTCAGGCCAGCGTCGATTGATGTGCAATCTGTATCGCATGACCAGCGCCGTTACAGAGGTGGCCGAAATGTTCGGCGCCGCAGCCCCGCATGGAAGCAATGTCAGCGGCGAGATCTACCCCGCACAGCGGGCTTGGCCTACGATGGCGATGGCCTGCGTTCCAAGGGTTGGGGCTTTCCGCTGACGCTTAAAGGCAAGCAGGGACAGCCCTTGAAGCCGAAGCCATTGAATAACACGCGCGCCGACAAGCTTGGCAGCGGGTTCTGGAAAGCGAGCTTTGTCAATCGCCGGTGCCTGATACCGCTCAATGCCTTTGCCGAAGCGGAAGGCGCCAAGGGCAGCAAGACGCGCACATGGTTCAGCCTGCCCGACCAACCGGTTTTTACAGCCGCCGGCATATGGCGAGACAGCGCGGAATGGGGCCGGGTCTATTCGATGGTGATGACCGATGCCTGCATCGCGGTAGAGGACATTCACGATCGTTCGCCAGTGCCGATTTCGCCAGGCAACAGGACGCTCCGGCTTGCAGGCGACCCCGAAGAGGCGAAGGCGCTATGTGCGCCTTACAGGGGCGAAATGGCCATCGACCGAACCCAAACGCCTTGAACGCGCAAATGACGCTGTTTGCCGCTCCTATCAGTCGAAATGGAGCTGGTTGACAAGGATGGGCTGTTGATTTTTTTGCGCCCTGTCCAAACCTTGTTATTGTTCCATGCGTATGACCGCTGCGACATATGGCGATAGAAAAGCGGTCAGTCCGGAAACGACCCAATGCTGCCGTTCCGATTGCTTGCACAAATCCCCTAAACCCGTCATTCTCGCTGAATTACAGGAGGGCGCAAATTGCAAATCAAATCGGTCATCTCTCGCAATTGGTTTTATGCGCTTCTTCCGGTCTGCCTTCTTGCATCGTGGGGTTTTCGAACCACCCACCCTTGGGACGCGCAACCCCAGCTTGGTGAAGCCGTCACCCTTTTCGATTGGGTTGTTTTCGTCCCTCTGACTTTCGCGATTTGTTATCGAAGCATGTCAGGACGAGCTCTGACGCTTCGCGTCCTGGCCTTGGTATGTGGTGGAATCTGGTTGGCTGGAAAGCTGGTCCCGTCAGATGCCCAGAACCTGTTGCTTGCCATCAGTCCGATGCGTTGGATTGGCTTGTCGGTGCTGATGCTGGTCGAAGTGGTCGCGTTCGTGGCAATTTTGGGCGTGGTTTTTGGGGCGAAGCCGGACCCTCGCGTCCTAGAAGAGCAAGGCATCCCACCCATCGTAGCGAAACTGATGATCGCCGAAGCAAAGCTCTGGCGGTGGCTTTGGGGCTGTTTGACCAAAAAGTAGCTCCTTGCTTTAAAACCTTCTGGTCCGCTTCCCCCATTCCCGCCATAACACCGTAGATTGGCCAATCCAAAAGCTGCCGTCGGCAGGCGCATCATCTGCCGGCAGATCATGCTCCGGGGTGAGATTGTCCGCTTTCGTCCTGTAAATGACGCAAACGAACATTTCAGGAATTGCCGGACGTGTGGCCTTTTTTCCCGCAGCTTCGTGTGCCCGCACGTTTTTTCCAGCGCAAATATCCGGTCACGAACAATACGAACGGCAACAGACCTGCAAGGAATGTGACGATCCGTCCGGGGAGGCCCAGGCCCGCCTCGGCGTGGACCGTGTGCAGCCAATTGGTGATGCTGCGCCCTGGCGAGGCTCGCCGCGCATCGACGATGTGCACCACCGCGCCGTTTGACGCGTCAATATGGACGTAGCTGTGCGGAAAGCGGTAACTGGGATCGCCCGCGACCTGCATTCGGAACCGATAGGTCGCGCGCGCGGCGCCCGGTGTCTCGATCCATGCGAGCCGCGCTCCGGGCAAGGCGGCAAGCGCGGTCGCGATGGCCCGGCTGGGCGCGATGGGCTGGCTGCCGGCTGGTGTGGGCGGGGCAACGGGCGCCGCGGGATCGGCTACCGTCAGTCCCGCCGCGTCCCAGGCCGAATCGGTTTGCGCGGGAAGCTCCAGCATGATTCCCGTGCTTGTCAGCAGGATCAGTAGCCCAAGCCCCATCAGCCCAGCACCCTTGTGCCAGTCGCGCAACGCGCGCTGAGGATGGCCGCGCAGCCGAAAGCGTAACGCTTTCGCCCAATGAACCCATCGGCCACCACGCCCACAACCCGCTCGCCAACAGGGCCAGCATGGCAAAGCCCAGCCAGCCGACAACTTCGCCAGCGCTCTCGCCCAGCAGCAAGCGGTAGTGAAGGTCGTAGACGAAGGTCACGGCGTATTCGCCCCAGTAATCGCGCCGCAGAATGCGCGACCCGTCTTGCGAGAGCCACACCATCATCGGCGCGAAATCCCGGCCCGCCGTTTCCGCCGGATCGTAGTAGCGCGCCGGGATCGCGCCGGGGGCATCGGTCACTTCGAAGTGCCACGGCCCAGCCTTATCCGGATAGGCCGCACGAACCGTACGCAGCGCGGCGTCCCAGTCGGGCGGGGTGTCACTCCCCGCCGCGATCTCGGGATTCAGCAGCGCGTCGATCTCCGGATAAAATACCAGCGCCGATCCGGTGAGGCCGAGCAGGACGAACAGCGCGCCAACGCTCAGCCCCAGCCACAGATGCGCGAGGCGCACCGTCCGGCGCAGGCCGCGCCCCTCGATCAGCCGCGAGGGGGCGCCCGTGCCGCGCATCAGAACCGCGTCCGGATACTGGCGAAGGCGCTGCGGCCCTCACCCGGGCTGTGGAGCGTCTGCGATCCATCGAACCAGACATATTCGTTGTAATCGCCCATCAGGTTGCGCACCGTCAGGCCCAGTGCGAACCGGTCGGTCAGATCGTATGTCGCGGTCGCGTCGCACAGGGCGGACCTGCCCCAGCGTCCCTCGGCATTGGCGGTGGTGAGGAAATAGTCGGACTGCCCGGTGGCAATCATGCCTAGAAGCAGGCGAGCGGTGGCGCCATACTCGGCGCCGGCCGACCACAGCCAGCCGGGCACGTGATCCAGCGCATTGCCCGCCAGTTGCGGCGAGGCGGGATCGGGTGTGTCGATCCTGGCCTCCTGCCAGGCGAGCGCACCCCATAGCGACAGGCCGGGCAGCGGGCGCAGATTGCCCTGTACATCCACGCCGCGCCGGTAGGTTGCACCGACATTCTCGAAATCGCCCAAGGGATCGTTCAGGCGCCGCGCGATCTCGCCTGTCGCACTCTGCTCCCAATAGGCGGCGCGCGCCTCGAAAACCTTGCCACGCCGCCACGCGATGCCCGCTTCGAAACCTTCGTTGACTGAGGGCGCGAGGTCGCGCGTGCGCGGCGCAATCAGATAGGCGCCCGAACCGAGGCCGATCTGGAACGTCCGCCCGTAACTGCCATAAAGCGTCAGATTGTCGCTCGGCAGCACCGCGATCGACAGCCTGGGCTGTTCGATCGTACCGTAATCGTTGATCGGCGCGGTGGTGCGGTTCAGTCGGTTCTCGAAATCGCCGCCCACCCAATCGACGCGGTACGCGGGCGTGATGCGCAGCCAGCGGGCCGGTTCGATCTCCGCCTGCACATAGATGCTACCGGTGCTGAGGCCGAACTGCTGATCACGGGTCTGCCGGTCGAGCCGGCGTTCGGTGGTCAGCCAGCGAAGCGAGCGATTGTCCTGCCATTCGATGTCACCGCCCACCTGCACGGCCAGCGGGATGCCGATACC
The DNA here is from genome assembly GCF_022378335.1 of Croceicoccus hydrothermalis. Lineage (GTDB taxonomy): Bacteria > Pseudomonadota > Alphaproteobacteria > Sphingomonadales > Sphingomonadaceae > Croceicoccus > Croceicoccus hydrothermalis. Next base: position 3,377 of record NZ_JAIQCI010000023.1, on the reverse strand, counting down.
AGTCGTTTGCCAGCGCAGCGAGGCGCGAAGGCCGAATTGATCCTCCCGGGTCAACCGCCGTTGCTGCTGCGCGCTGGCGGAAAACTTGACGAAGCGATCTTCGCGCACGCGATTGTGGTAGCCAAGCGCGTTCGCCGAAAGGCCTTGTGCAAGACCACTCTCCAGCGTCAGCGCATATTGCCGAAGGTCGCGCGTGCCCCCGTCGGTCGCGTTGAAACTGTTGGTCTGGCGCGGGTCGGCGCGGCTCGCGGCAAAGGTCAGATAGCCCGGTTCCTGCACCTCGGCTTCGTAATAGCGCGCGACCGCGCCCAGTGTGACCAGACCGATGTCGGCGCGCCATTTCCCGCCAAGGCTCAACCGCTCGCTCTCGCTGTGCTCGCGATAGCCGTTGCTGTCGCGGTAGCCCGCAAAGTAGTTCTGCGTGACGGCGCGGGTTTCCAGCCCGACCGCAGCCTGCGCCTGCACGGTCGCGAAGCTGCCGGCCGAAACGCGCGCATCGATGAAGGAGCCACCGGTGCGCGTCAGGATGTTGGCGCTGCCTGCGATATTGTGCAGGCCGTAGCGCGGATCGGACGTGCCACGCACCACTTCGATCGTGCGGATATGCAGCGGGAACACCGCGTCGATGAAGGGCATGTTGCCGTTGTTCTCGTTCGACGGGACGCCGTCGATCAACAGCTTCACCCCGTTGATCGTCCCCTCGCCATTGAAAGCGCGGAACGAGAACTTGCCGCCCGTGGTGCCTTGATTGAATTCCGTCACCTGCACGCCCGGCATCTGGCCGACGAGTTCGTAGACATTTCCAACATCGGAGCGCTGCGCGATCTTGGGATCGAGGCGGTCGACCGAGGTAAGAATGGTGTCCGGCAGGTCGGACCGGCCCCGCGCGGTGACGACGATGCTGTCGACCGAAAAGCTGGTGTCGGCACGGCGGGTATCGTCCGGCCGCGCTTGAGCCGTTTGCGCGGACAGGGACGAAGCAAGCGAGGCGAGCACGAGCGTCGTGCTCGCACAGATACGATAAGGCATGGGTCATCCTGTTCGGGATCGAGATTGGGAAAACGGGCACGATGACGCGTGCATCCCGAACCGGATTGGCCCCGCCACCGGCAATCGCGGCGGCAGGCACGACCGGGCGTCTCTCAGGGTGACGGCAGGGCCGCCCGCGTCAGGCGGGCAGCGGGGGCGCTCTCGACGGAGGCTGCCAGCGCAGCGCGCGCCGGATCGCCATTGGCGGCAGCGGCCGCAGCCACAGCAGCATGACGAAGGCGATCGCCGCCATCAGCAGATCGACATCCGCACCGGCGAGCGACGCCATGGTCAGTGCCGTAAAGAGGCACTTCTGCTGCTCGGCATGGCTGCCGTCCGCATGTCCGCTTTGGGAACCGGCCGCGTTTTGGCGCGCCTGCGCATCCGCATGTTCGCTGCCGCGCGCGGCGTGGCGCATACTCGCATGCATCTGCCCATCCGCCTGATCGACGTTGGAGACGGGCAAGACGGCGACAGTGCCCGAACAGATTTGCAGCCTAAGGCCCTGTGGCCCGCTAGTCAGCATATATCCGGCCGGAACCGCTATCTTCACGGCAAAGGCGCAGAGGACGAGGAAGAATGCCAGGTCGCGAAAGCGCAAGATCAGGTGGCGAATGCGGTCCATAGCGCAGGCGCATTTAGCCTCGATCGAATATCAAGTCACCCGGCTATGTGGCAGGCAAGCCGATAAGAGGCGGCCTGAGATAAGCCGTGGAACTGCTGCCGTCACCGAATGTCCGGGCGGATTTCGTGCGTCTTAAAAAGCTCAAACATTGGATTTTTGCGTAAGCCGCGTTTTGCTTGATTGCCGACATCATGGAACGCTTTGCATTCGAAGCTACCCGCAGTCCGCTTCGAGCAGGCGCCGAAAACGTAAAGAGGCGCGCTAGGCTGGAAACGAACAGCCGATAAAAAATAGAAACGAAATGACCCGCGTCGATTTTCTTTCGGCACAGACATTCGAGGCGGTCGCACATGAATAGCCAGATGGTGGCATGCAACGGCGTCCCAACCGCGCAAAAATCAATGATGACTTAAAGGGAGGAGGTCTATCGAAGAGTTGCGGGACAAGCGGCGAACGCTATTCCCTTTTTTGCATAGACCATGACACAACGCGGATCCAATGAGGTCGGCCCGTTGGAACGGTATCCTCTGCCCGGTCGACGAAGCAACGTGGACAAGCCGCCAACGATAGCCTGGAAACCTCACATATCGGGCTTCGCAAGGCACTTCGGCAGATTCTCGGCTCCAGCCGCGCCGCTCTTCGTTAACGCAATTCGAAATTGGTCGTCAGCGTGCTATTGGCGATGCATGGATGACGCAGGACCAGCGCGGCGCGGCCCCCGGGGTCAGGTTGACAAGGGCAGCGCCTATTTCGGGGCGTTGGGCATGGAGGTCGCACATTTTGCGCCGCTGTGGCATTTGCTCAAGATATCGCAATTGCTGGAAACCGAACTGAACCGGATCTGTGCCCGCTACCAACTCAGCATGGCCGACTTCCATCTGCTGTGCGCCTTGATGATGGAGGGGAGCAGACCGCCCGCGCGACCGATCTAGCGTTTGCGCTCAACGTGTCCGATGCTACGTTATCGATAAGGATGCGCAGACTTTCCGCCGTCGCGATGATCGAGCGGCGGCAAAGCCCTGACGATAAGCGGGCGCAGCTTCTTACCATCACGCCCACGGGGATCGAGGCGGTGCGAAGCGTCGCCCATGCGATCGAAAACGATGCAAGCTTCATATCCTGGTTTCGCCGCATTCCGGATAAGGACCGGGAGGCCTTGGCCCGCATCCTCGGCGATTTTCACGCCTTCCTCAACAGGGGGTTTCTTCCGGTTACCCGCCGCGGATGATCGGCGGCTTTGGCGCGTGTCGGACATTCTGCATCAACCGTTGCCGGGCTCGACGCCTTCGACAATGAACGCCTGATATTCCCCGGCCTTCAAGCGATGGGGCAGAGCTTCTTGATAGGACGGATGGTCATACCATGCGCGCGCATCGTCCACGCTGTCGAAACGCAGCATGACGACTCCGTCGGGTGCCTGCCCCTCCAGGGCTTGAACATCGCCGTAGACGACGAGCGGTTCGAGCGGGACCGATGGTGGTTGCAGCCTTGTGCGCCGTTGATACTCGGCAAGGGCATCCGCATCCCGAACCGGTCCGATACGACTGACGATGAGATAGGCGGCCATAGTTTCCTCCGTTGGGTTCGGGATAGATGCCGTAGAAGGCGAGCCTTTGCAAAAGCACGTTGGTTAATGCCCTAACCCGTCGTATTCACCAAACCGGTCCTAAAGGGTTAACGGGAGTGGCCTAAGCCTCTGATCTGAATTAGGAACTGGGTGTCT
>NZ_JAIQCI010000022.1 GCF_022378335.1 Croceicoccus hydrothermalis | reverse complement strand
CTCGTCGGCCATCCTGCGCTGGTCGCAGGAACGGCGCGTCGAGTGGCATTACATCGCGCCGGGCAAGCCGATGCAGAACGGCTTTGTGGAGAGGTTGGCCTTTGGCCAGCTTCGCTTCCAATGGCCGTTTGCGGGACGAATGCCTCAACGAGACGCTGTTCACCTCGCTGGCCAACGCCTGGTTCGTGCTGGGCGCCGGCGGCACGACTACAACACGGTCAGACCACACTCGAAACTGGGCGGGAAGACCCCCGCCGAGATCGCCGACGAACGTGTCTGGGGGCATGCCCCCAGACACGTTGCCATCCCATCAAACATCAATCATGAAGGAGCGAGACTCTACCTCTGAATGGTAACAATCAGGGGAGCACGTCACGAGCTCTGCCTTTCGTTGTTGAAAGGGAAGTTATCCGACAACACCTAAGCAATCGACGGGGGCGACGAGCGCATTTCTACCCAGCTCTTATGCTGCATTCCGACCCTACTCAGGCGGCCAGCCTCGCGGTATTACGACCCTCACGCTTCGCGACATACAAAGCCTGATCAGCTCGTTGAAGGAGGTTCTCGCCGGATTCGCCGACAGTCAACTGCGCTATTCCGATGCTGACGGTCACCGCGGGAGTATATCCACCAGTCTCAATGGCATTCCGCACGCGTTCGGCGACGGACATTGCCGTTTCCGCAGTAGTGTCGGGGAGGACGACGACGAACTCCTCACCGCCGAACCGACCTACGAGATCATGCGCACGTATCGCTCCAGCGGCAGTCGCAGCGACCCGCTTGAGGACTTCATCGCCCGCCTGGTGCCCATAGGTGTCGTTGATACGCTTGAAATGGTCGATGTCGAACAGAGCGATGGACAACGGTTGCCGCTCCCGACGGGCGGTCAGAACCGCTTGGACAAGATCCGAAGTGACCCGGCGCCGGTTTGCGATACCGGTCAGTTGATCCGTTTCCGCGATGATCTTTGCCGCTCGCGCCGCTTCTTCAGCACGCGTCCGAGCTTCGACGATCGCGGCCTCGCGCGAAACCTGCATCGTGATATCGTGGACGATGCCGAACAGCCCGAACGTCCCGTCGCCGCAATGATCGTCTATTTCGCCGCGCGAGCGCACATGACGGATTTCCCCGTCCGGCCATATGATGCGAGCGGTGAATTCGAATCCCCGGCGGTTACCGATCGCTTCTTCGAGGCTTGCAGTTACGATGCCGCGATCGTCGGGGTGATAGGCGTTTATCGCATCTTCGAGGATCGGGGGGACCTCTCCTTCGATGCCGAAGATATTGAAAACCTCTTGTGACCAGCGGACCTCCTCTGTCGAGACGTCCAGCCACCAATGGCCGAGACTCGCTGTCTCCTCAGCAAGCTCCAGCAGCCGTTTTTCCTCTTCCAGCCGGTCAAGGATACGATCTCGGGACGCCAGCAGGGCTGCGATGGGGAGCGCGGCGGCGAACAAGATCAGGAGATAGAATTGCAGATAAAGGCTCTTAGCCAGCGGACCGCTACCGAAAAGCATCTGTGCCGGCGACCAAGTGTCCAGCGTCAGGGTTCCGATGGTCGCCACGATAAGAACGCCACCGGCCGCTCCCAATGGACCGAGTCTGGCCGCTGCAATGAGGACGACGAGCATCGGTAGGAAGAGAATAGGTGCGCCCGGCTGCCAGAATACCGCGCACGATACCGCTGTCACCAGACCAAAGATGCCGGCGGCTTCGAACGTGCGGGCGTTACTGGCAGGAGGCCCATTCCTTCCGATCGCTTTTACGCCGATGATGATGAGTGGTGTCAGGATCAAGATCCCCAAGAGATCGGTCGAGAACCACGAGAACCAGAACTCGCTTGAGGGTTTCGAAACGGCTGCTACCGCTATCGCTGAACTAAGTGCGCATCCCGCCAAGGCCGCGATGCAGAACCACAAGAGATCACGTGGTTGGGCAAACGATATCTGGCGCTTGAGTGTGGTTGAGAGAACCGATCTAATCGCGACTGGTTCAACCATATTGGCAATGGTGAAAGCGACCGAAATCAGCGGACTGTTCCCGAAGATGAGGTTGGCAGCAAAGCTCGCCACTGCCGCAGCGGCGACATGCCGTTTCAATTCGGTTTCAGGGCGCACAAGAAGAACCGCCAGCAGAAGGCCGCTTGCCGGCCACGAGATGGCGACGCCGCCGCTACCTCCGACCAGTTGGAGGGTGATCGTTACGGCGAGGAAATAGATCGCACCGGTGATGAGAGGTAGCAGATTCGCGGTCGTCCGAAGGTATGTTCGATCGTGTGCCATCGGGTGACGTTAGGGGTGAATGGTTAACGCGTGTTAACCATAACGAACTTCGCGGTCCCAAACTGAGAGCTGCTCCCCCGCCCCTCAATGAACTTCGGCTTCGACGAGGCGGAGCAGGCGTTGGGGATCGTAGGGCTTCGGCAGGAACATTGCGCGCGCAGGCAACTCTTCCTTCCTGATGGGCACCGCCCCTGACATTACGAACAACACGGTCGGAGGATACCGATCCCGCACGTAGTGTGCGAGCCGAATGCCATCCATTTCTCCCGGCATTTGTACGTCGGTGAGCACCACGCGGATATCCGTGCGTTCTTCGAGGACGGCTATTGCCCGCTCGGCGTTCGGCACATCGAACACGCGCCAGCCGGCGTCGAGGAAATAGTCGACCAGATCGAACCGGATGATCGCTTCGTCCTCCACGATGAGGATGATCTTCGTGCCGATCGGCTTGCTCTGACCCACGATCAATTCCTAGCTGCGACTGCGGCGTCCGTAAGCCGCGCTTCGAGTTCGAATACCAAACCCTCGGGACGATAATCGGTTTCGGCCTTTCCGCCGAAATACGATCGCATGGACCGGTCGATGAGCGCAGAACCGAAGCCCTTACGCTCGGGTGGAACCACCGGCGGTCCGCCTTCCTCACGCCAGATCAGCGTAAGAATGGCATCCTCACCGCTGCCCTCGATCGTCCATTCGAGCGTCACTTTGCCGGTCTCGTTCGAAAGCGCGCCGTATTTGGCGGCATTGGTCGCAAGCTCATGGAGCGCCAGTGCGAACGCGACGGTAAGTTCGGGCTTCAGAGTGACCTGCGGGCCATCGATCGTGATACGCTCACCGATTTCTGCATGGGGTGCGAGGGCACCCGTCGCGACCTCGCGTAGGTCCGCCGAGCGCCAAGAGGAGCCGGTAAGCACGTCCGTTGCAGCGCCAAGGGCAGTGAGGCGCGAGCCCAAGCTCTGCGCCGCGCTTGCCGTATCCGTAGCACCGCGTAGCGTTTGCTGAGCGACCGACTGGACGACGGCGAGCACGTTTTTCAGCCTGTGCGCCAGTTCACCGTTCATGAACCGCATGTCCTCCTCGGCCCGCTTGCGCTCGCGGTGGTCGCGGGTGACGGTTCCGTATCCAATCAGCGCAGCGTTTGCGTCGACGATGGGAAAGACAGAATAGAGGACCGGGATGAGTTCGCCTGTCCCGAAGTGCTTGAATGCGAGTTCGCCTTCCCAATGCCCCTCCCGCTCGACGGCGGGAAGAACCTCTTGCGCGACTTTTTCGATCTGCTCGGAGGGGAAGAAGTCGGCAATGACCAGCTCGGTGACGTCGGCCCCTTCGAGCCCTACCATCCGCCGTGCTGCATCATTGACATAGAAGACCTTGCCATCGAGTGCGGCCATGCCAACGAAATCGGTGCTGTTCTCGATCAGCCGGACGAATCTGTCGCGATCCTCCTCACTGGCGCGCAAGTCGGTGATGTCGCGCGACACCGACAGGATGCGATCGACTTCGCCGTTCTCGTCGCGGATCGGGCTGACCGCGACATGCCACCACTTGGTCGTTCCGCCCATCGTATCGGCCTGACCGATGAAGCTATGGGGTTCGCCGCGCCCGGCGCTTTCGACTGCCAACCGCGCTTCTTTGTGACCGGGGCCCGACCAGAAATCGGGCCATGGACACCCGGCGATCGCGTTGAAGTCGCTGACCTCCATCACGCGTTGTCCGCCTTCACTCATGAAGGTCAGGCGACCTTCGAGATCCAGCACCTTGAAGCAGTCGGTCGATGCGCCGAGGACGTTGGACAGGAAGGCTTCACTGGCCCTCAGTTCCGCGAGCGCCGCATCGCGCTGCCGCTCTGCAATGACGTTCTGCGTCGTCTCCATCGTGACGTTGAGCAGTCCGGCAACGGCACCGCTTTCGTCGCGGATGGGCGAGTAGGAGAACGTCCAGAACGTTTCCTCGACATAGCCGTTACGGGTCATCGACAGCGGCATGTCCCGGAAACTGTTCGTCTTCCCGGCAAATGTGGAATCAACCAGGGGCTCGATCTTGTCCCATATCTCCGGCCATACCTGCGCGAAGGTAAGCCCGAGCGCTTCGGGATGGCGTGAACCTAGGATCGGCACGTAGGCGTCGTTGTATAGGAAGACGCGTTCGGATCCCCACGCGATGCACATGGCGTGGCCGGATCCCAACATGATGTCGACAGCGGTGCGCAGCGATTGCGGCCAATCCTCGACCGGTCCAAGAGACGTCGGTGACCAGTCGTGGATTCGCACGCGCTCAACCATATCTGCTGACCGTTCTTCGTCGAGCACCGACTCTAAGGTGGCTACCTGGTCGTGCATCTTTTGATTTCCGCCCGTTGACCTCGTAAGATGCTCGAAGTCAATCAATGGGATAAGCGTAATGCCGTAATTCCAAAAGGACAATCGCGAAGCCGTAGACCTGAACCGATTTGCCCCGCTCGTAGCGGCGAAACTTGGACGCCTCGGTCCCATGTCATCGGATCACTGTGCGCATCCCGTCAGGGAGACGAATAGACCGACGTGCCGACGCCGTCCGCAATCTTCATTTCAGGAAAGGCATCCACGCAGCGCTGCGCGTCTTCGAGCGTTCGAAAGTGGAGGGCCATGCCCTGTCCGAAAAGGACGCTCGCCGAATGCATGGCGTATCGGTTCTCGCCCAGCTCGTTCCGCAGCCAGATTGCCAGCCGATCGATGGTCGCGCCCAAACCGGACTGCGGCACGCGGAACTTCACTCTGATGGGATAGGCGAGATCGTCGGTCTTGGACTGTAGGCGGGTGCGGCGGACCATGCGTCCGGCGTTGGCATCAGCCGCTAAGTCGGAGCAAGCGGTTTGTTCCTCGTTCGTTCTGGACGTTGACAAGGCCGCGCGCCGTGTTCAGCACCAGTGGATGTTCAACCTCTACCGCTTGACGAAGAACGGCGGCGAGGTCGCCCAATGGTTCGACGCCGTCGATACGACCGCTGGCGCCAATGTCGTCGAGCAGGTCTATCCGGGCTATCCCGGCCTGGTCGTCGTGGACGGCGGAATTCGTTCGATGGTCTGGGGATTTCCACTCGCGCAGACGAGCAGGAAGACGGGCAGGCCGCTCAAGCCCAAACCGGTGAACAACACCCGTGCGGACAAACTCGACACGTTCTTCTGGCGTGACAGCTTCGAAGAGCGACGCTGCCTGATACCGCTCGAAGCGTTCGCTGAAGCCGAAGGGGAGCGCGGTAAGATGACACGGACGTGGATCACGCTGCCAGACCGGGAGTTGTTTGCCGTTGCCGGGATATGGCGGGAAAGCGAGGAGTGGGGGCGGAGCTATTCGATGATCATGACGGACGCTAACCAGCAGATGTCATCAGTCCATGATCGGATGCCAGTCGTTCTTCGTGGACCTGAGCAATGGCGGCGATGGCAGAGCGGATCGACGGAGGAAGCCAGATCAATATGCATCCCATACGACGGCGAGCTTCGCATTGATCGCACGCCGGAACGATGGGCAGGATAGGCCTCAACTTTTAAGCGCCCCAATCACTTGGAATTTTGGCAAAGGATCGCCGACGGCTCCTTGGTCGCTAATTTTTTGGTGCCGGACCGGCAAACCCGATCTTCTCGACGGACGGAAAAGGCTGCGTCGGATCAGGTCCTCGTTACGGCCAGCCGCACTATCCGGCAACGGAAAGGCGCCGTCCCTCCGTGATGCGTGCGAGTCAGATCTCGAGTAGGTGGGATCGCCGCTTGCGAATTGCTGTGCAGCGTTACGGAGGCCCACGAATGGTCGTATCCATGTTCCCCCTTCGCCCACTGCCTGGACGCGGTGCGCCATCTACACTTGCAAGAGCACAAGCATGCGGCTCGATAGCGAAGTAAATTCGATCACTACACAGCGGGAAATCTGCGCGGCCTACGTGGCAAGCCAGAGCTATCGCGGCTGGGTAGGCCTTGAACGCTGTTACAACGACGGGGGCCAGTCCGGAAGTGGCCTCGAGCGCCCCGCCCTCGCCGCGCTGATGCGCGACATCGAGGCAGGCGAAATCGACCTCGTGATAGTATACAAGGTTGATCGTCTCACTCGCAGCCTCCTCGACTTCGTCAGACTGATCGAGATGTTTGATCGACGGGGCGTGGCGCTGGTTTCGGTTTCGCAGGCCTTCGACACGTCAGACAGCATGGGACGGACGACCCTCAACGTCCTGCTGACGTTTTCTAAGTTCGAGCCCGAGACGATCACCAATCGGGTTCGGGATTCCATTTGCAACCGCAAGCGCCACGGCCGGATCCATGGACGCTTGGCTCCCTTTGCCTACGACTACGATGACGGCGAACTGGTCGTAGTAGAAGAGGAGGCGGAGATCGTCTGCTTCATGTTCGCAACCTTTCTGGAACGCGGCACTTACACCGCGGTCATGACCGCAGTCCGCGATGCACACTAACCTTTGCATACCTGATGCTTTCTTCCGGCGTTCGATCACAGGCATTGCATTCGCGAGGGTGTAAGATATTAGACGAAGGGCTGGTGCTACAAGGTGCTACAAAAGGTGATTGGCTGTCGTCTTTTTTGCCTTGTAAGTCATTGAATTTCCATAGCTGCCAGATGGGGCGACCCCTCCCGTAGGGGTCACCATTGCCATCCCTCGCTTCGCATCGTCGGCCGGGCTCCCCCTAAATCTTGCATCGCGGGTTATGGGGCTGTAGCGAGAACGGCGTGCTCAAATCGCTTTTCAAGCTGAACCCGGATATCGATCGGATCTCGCTGGCCCGCCGCTTTGCGCAGGACGGTCGTGTACAGATCCGCAACGTTCTGACCGACGAAAGCGCACGCGAAATTCGCCATGTGCTTCAATCGGCAACCCCCTGGGGCCTCGCCTGGCAGGCAGGAAATGACGGACCGAACCTGATCCGTGCCGAGCATTTGCGCGATGCAGGGCACCGCACCCGTCTACAGGCCATGATGGAAAGCACGCACAAGGCCGCGGCGAGCCGAGGGGAAGATTACGCATTCCGCTTCGGCAGCTACCCCATGCTCGATGCCTATCGCGAAAAATGGGCCGAGGGAAGCGCGCAGGACATCCTGCTCGAACATCTCAATACGCCGGAATATCTTGGACTTTTGCGCGACGTAACCGGCATCGAGGCGTTGAGGAAGGCGGACGCGCAGGCCACGCTTTACGGGCCGAACCATTTCCTCGCCACGCATGACGACAGCCACGTGGCCGAAGGGTGGCGCGTTGCCTATGTCCTCAATTTCGCGGATGCCGACTGGCGCCCGGAATGGGGGGGATATCTGAACTTTCACGACCCGGATGGAGACATCGTCGCGGGATGGAAGCCGCGCTTCAACGCGCTCAATCTGTTTCTGGTGCCGCAACGACATGCGGTGTCCTATGTTCCCCCCTTCGCGCCTGCGGGCCGTTTCGCGATTACGGGATGGGCGCGCGACCGGTGAAGGCTGCGGATCTGGCGAGCCTGCGGGAACAGGCTCTCGCGGCCGAACGCGCCGGGGACGGCGAAACCGCGATGCAGAGGATGGCGCATGCGGTCCGATTGGCGGGCGACCACGCCGCGCTTTTGAACAGTGCGGGCGGATTGGCGCTCCGCCTCGACCGGCGCGAAGAGGCGCTGGCTTGGTATCGGCAGGCCTTCCGATTGAGGCCGGATTCCCTGGAATATGCGACCAATCTCGCGATCGCGCTTCACCGCTTCGGCCGTCATGACGAAGCGCTCTCGGCGCTTTCCGGATGCGAATGCAGTGCGCACCGCGATGCGCGCTATTTCGCGACGCGGGGCCATGTCGAACGCGCGCTTTCCCTCCTCGACGAGGCGGCGAAAAGCTATGACCACGCATTGTCTTTGAAGCCTGATCATGCGCGGGCGATGCACGGACGGGCGCGTATCGCGCTCGAACGGGCGGACGCCGACGTCGTCGCGCGATACGAAGCCGCGCTGCGTCTGAACGCGAACGATCCCGAAACCCTGCTCGGATATGCGCAGGCGCTCGAAATTACTGGCCGGAATGACGATGCACTCGCACTTTCGGAGCGATTGAATGCAGCCGCTCCGCGATGGACCGATGCGCTTGCCCAATCGGCGCAATTGCGTCTTGCGCGCGGCGATGACGACTTCACGGCACCGTATCAGGAGGCGGTGCTCCGCGCGCCCGACGATGCGGGGATACGACTGGAATGGGCGCGGCAATTGGCCGGGCTCGACCTTTTTGCCGAGGCCGCGGATGTCGCGGCAAAGGCCCGGCGCGATTTCCCCGACAACCTGAGCTTTGCCTTGCTTGAGGCGGTCCATGCCGGTGAGGCGGGCGACGATGCGCGCGCAGGCGCAATTTTCGCGGCGCTGCCATTGCAAAGTGCCACGCGCGATCTGCACGAAGCACGCCACTGGATCCGACTGGCCGATCCGGAACGGGCCGAAGCGTTGTTGCTTCGCGTTCTGGACGAACGCCCGTTCGACATCGGGGCGTGGGCGCTTCGTTCGATTTGCTGGCGTTTGACACAGGATCGCCGGCTGGAATGGCTGCACGGTCAGAATACGCTTGTGCAGCGACTGCCACTCCCGCTCGAACCGGAATCGCTTCGTACGATTTGTTCGGTCCTCCATGCGCTTCACGAACGGTCGTCTCTTCCTCTTGGCCAATCGGTGCGTGGCGGCAGCCAGACCCGCGGGCGGCTATTCGCGCGTTCGACGCCTGAAATCAGAACGCTTCACGACGCCGTGATGCAGGCGCTGGCTTGCTATCGCGAGGCGCTGCCCGATCGCGATGACCGGCACCCCCTGCTCCGATATCGCGACGCGCCTTGGCGAACCGATGGATCCTGGTCGGTCCGTCTGAATGCCTCAGGCTTTCATGCGGCGCATATTCACCCCAAAGGATGTGTGTCCTCCGCGATTTATCTGGAGCTTCCCGATACAGATGGGGCGGAGAGCGCCGGATGGCTGGAACTGGGAAGGCCGCCAAGCGACCTGCGGCTGGACCTGCCGCCGGAGCGGATGATCGAACCGCGGTGCGGGCATCTCGTGCTCTTTCCCAGCACGCTGTATCACGGCACGCGACCTTTCGAAGGCGGCCAGCGTATGACCGTTGCCTTCGACGTCGTCCCCCGTTGAACGAAGATCGAGCGCGCGTTTAATGCGCTTCAATCCCGGAACGATGAAGGGCGGCGGCACCTGTGTGCCACCGCCCTTTCATTTCGATCGGATCTGATCCGCCTGGATCAGAATTCCGCCTTGAACGAGACGAAGAAGTCCCGGCCCAGAACGTCATAGACGGTCGGGTAGGTATTCGCCTGCTGCTGCGAATCGCCGGTCAGACGGGGCTGCTGGTCGAGAAGGTTGTTCACGCCGAAGGTGATCACCTTGTTTTCCAGAACCTCGAACGAGGTGGCGAGATCGAGGTAGAAGGTTTCCTTCAGACGCGGAATGGCGAGCGATGCCGCATCCACGCCGTCACGCAGCTGATCGTCCTCCGCTTCGCCGACATAGCGGCCACGCAGGCTGATCGTTGCGGGGCCGTCCGAAAGCGTCACGCGGCTCGAGAACTTGTACTCGGGCTGAAGCGTGCCGCAGGTCGAGCCGTAGTAACCCGCACACTGCTCGGTCTGATCGGGGAGATCCGCCACCGGGGTGAAGGTGTTCTCGTCCGTCCAGGTGCCGAGGAAGTAGAACGACAGGTCGCTCTCACCGGCGCCGAACATGCTGAAGCCGACCGGCGTCGCGTAGCTGACCTCAAGGTCGATACCCGACGTCGTGAGTTCCGAAATGTTGGCATTCAGAATCTCGACGAAATTGATGCTGCCATCGTCGAAACGGTTGATGGCCTGGCAATACTCGCTCGAGACGTCCTGTATCGTGTTGTAGCACAGCGACAAGGCGTTGTTCAGACCGCCACCCAGGGTCGAAATCAGGTTCTCGACCTTGATGTCGAAATAGTCGACGGTGATGGCGAGACGGGGGATGAAGGACGGCTGCAGCACGACACCGGCGGTGAACGTATCGGCAGTTTCTTCTTCGAGGTTCGGGTTGCCGCCGAACTGGCCTTCGATCTGCGAGTTCAGCTGAACCGCATCGGTGAAGACCGCATCGGCAGGCACGCCCGTCGCGATGCAGAGATCGCGCACAGCGTCGCTCTGGTTCGTGCTACGGCTCGAGCACGGGTCGGTAGCGGGCGGGAAGCCCTGCGACGCACCGCCGAACAATTCGTCGACGTTGGGCGCACGAACGGCACGCTGATACTGACCACGCAGGGTGATGTCGCGGATCGGAGCAAGCGTAACGCCGCCAGCATAGGTCCACACGCCGCCCACTGCGCCGAGCGAGTAGTCGGAATAACGCACAGCACCGGTCAGTTCGAGACGATCGACGAACCCACCGTTGATCAGCGGCACGTAAAGTTCGCCGAAGAGCTCCTTCACGTCATAGCTGCCCTCGGTCGGCAGACCGGCGTTGAAGCCCGTCACGTCGCCCGATGCAAGGAAGGTGTCGGGAATGTATTCCGACGAAACCTTGCGATATTCGGCACCGAAGGCCACGCCCAGCGCACCGCCCTGAAGCTCGAAAAGCTCGCCATTGACGGTTGCGTTGGCAACCTGCAGCGACGAAATTTCGGTGTTCTGCGCACCGATGCGGATGAAGTCGGCCGCTTCGTCCGAAATCGTGTTCAGGCCGAAGATGTTGAGCGGCACACAGCCGTTCGCCGGATTGGTGCAGACGAGATTGCCATCATCGTCGAACTCGGTCCGCAGAGCCTGGGTAAAGCGGCTGATCGACGCATTGCCCGACTGAATCTGCGAATTGCGGGTCCGCGAATACATGTAATACGCGTCATAGCCCCATGCCGGCGAGAATTCGCCGCGCAGACCGCCCAGAACGCGGAAGGCGTTACGGTCGTCGTTCGAGTTACGCGAGCCGAGTTCCAGAAGGCGGCGACGCACCTGCGAGCTGACGAAACCGTCACCATCGGTGTCGAGCGCGGCAAGCTGGCTCTGAACCGACTCGTCGAAGAACGGGCTGTCCACGTCGAGGTCGACGGTCAGGAACGCCGGCGTCGGGGCCAGTTCCTGCGGCACGTTCGAGTTGACATAAGACAGTTCGGTGTACGCGGTCATGCCATCGGCGATGTCATAGTGACCGTAGCCGCCGAGCATGTAACGTTCCTGCGGAAGCTGCAGGTAGTTGAACGGGGCATAGTTGAACGGCGAATAATCGACGAGCGTGCCGCCGCTGTTCGCGAACTGTGCGCCCAGTGCGTCGACATAGGTCGTGGGAACGCCCGACGAACCGCCGGCGATCGGACCGATGACGCCACCCTGGCCGACGCAGGTCTGCCCTGCGGCCGTGCTGAACGGAACGGTCTGGTCGCTGATGCCGGTATCGCCGTCGATGGACCCGGGAACGATACAGCCATCAACCGCTGCGAAGCGCGAGAACGCACGCTGATCCTGAAAGATCTCCTTGCGGCGGTTGTACGAACCCCAGACGGTGACGTTACCGCGACCGTCGGCAAGGTCGGAACCGAGCGCGATGTCGATGTTGTAGCGGTGGCCATCGCCCCGCTCGGTGATCGAGCTCTGCCCGCCGAGAAGGATGCCGTCGAGATCGTCACGCAGCTTGAAGTTGACGACGCCTGCCAGCGCGTCCGAACCGTAAACGGCCGAGGCACCGCCGGTCACGACATCGACGTTCTGAATGAGGAACTGCGGGATCGTGTTCAAGTCAACGATTTGCGAGGTATCGTAGAACATCCAGCGGCGGTCGTTGACCAGCACCATTGTGCGGGTTTCGCCCAGACCGCGAAGGTTCAGCGTGGCGGCACCATTGCCCGGGTTGTTCGAGTTGCCGTTCAGGCCGGGAACGACCTGCGGCAGCGCGTTGATGACGGATTCGACGTTGACCGAACCCGAAAGCTCGAACTCTTCCTCGTTGACGACGGCGACGGGGGCCGCGGTCTCGAGGTTGCGGCGCGCGATGCGCGAACCGGTAACGACGATCGGCTGACCGACCTGGTCTTCGTAAGAATTGGTGGGCGAACCGACGCCGGGTTCGTCCATGTCGGCCTGCGCGAATGCCGGGCTTGCAACGGCGAGAAGCGAGGTCGCCCCCACCAAGGCCGCGGCGCGAAGGCTGCTGCTGGCCTTCAGCATGGAATTGGTCTTGAATTTCACGATGGAAAATCCCCTAAACTAGTCCTCAGCCACCGATAATCGGAAGCTCATGAGTCTCCTGCCCCGCGGGTCGACAATTTCCGCCCCCCTTCCCGGCCAAGATTGCGGTATCTATTGCGTCGCGACGCATAGGGAGACAAGGCACCTCCAACAAAACTGCAACAATTCGTAAGTATCTGTTGCAATCAAATCACACTCTCCGTCTTGCAAGGCATGTTCGATCGGGCGCGCATCCGATCCCGACGGTGATTTCTGGGAATTGGAGATAGCATCGCCTCCACTCCCCCCCTAAGGCGGGCGTGGCATCCGTCATCGGGGCCGCGACAACTCCGCCGGCACGGGCACATCGCTTCGAAGTGCCGGGAATGAACAACCTACGAGGTCAGGTTCGAATTCATGCAACACCGCCCCCTGCCCCTGCCGGGTCTGTTCCTCGCCTTCGTGGGCGGGATCGCGATCATGGTCCTTGCCGGTGAGTTCTGGCTCGGGCTTTCGGTGCTCACCATATGGGCCGCCTCGCTCTTCCTCACGCCGCGGGAAAAAGACACGCAGGCGCCGCCCCCGCCCAATGCCTTGTTTCAGACCGACCGGCTGCGCGATTTTCTCGAACCGCTCGGCCTGCCCTACCTCGTGATCGAAAGCGGGCGCATCATCCTTGCCAACGCCGCCGCGCGCGAAGTGCTGGGCGGCCATATCGTGCAGCAGGACGCGCGCGTCGCGCTTCGCCATCCCGAGGCGGTCCGCCTGCTCGACCGCGAGGGCGGCGGACAGGCGATCGTGCGCGGTCTCACCGGTTCGCGCAGCATATGGCACGTGTCGCTGCTCCCCATCGACGCGACCTCGACAATGGTCGAACTCGTCAATCGCACGGCGGAGGCGGACATCAGCCGTGCCCATACCGATTTCGTCGCGAACGCAAGCCACGAGCTGCGCACACCGCTTGCCTCCATCATCGGATATGCCGAAACGCTGATCGAGGCGGGCGGCGGCGCGCACATCACGCCCGAGACCAGCCTTCGCTTCCTGCGCACCATCCTGCGCGAAAGCAAGCGATTGCAGGCGCTGGTCGAGGATCTGATGTCGCTTTCGCGGATCGAGGCCGAAAAGCACGAATTGCCGCCTGCCATCTTCGATCTCGGCGACATGGCGCGCACGGTCGCGTCCGGAACCGCCGCACTGCATGGCGAGCATCGCGTCAACCTCGAGTGTACGGACGCCCCCCTCCCCGTGCGCGGCGACCGGCAGCAGGTCGATCAGCTCCTGCGCAATCTCGTCGACAACGGGCTCAAATACGGGGCGGAGGACGCACCGGTGACGATCACCCTGTCCCGCCTCGACAACGATCAGGCCGAAATGGTGGTGACCGATCAAGGCGCGGGCATCGCGGCGGAACACCTGCCCCACCTCACCCGGCGCTTCTATCGTACCGATCCCGGCCGCAGCCGTGCCGTGGGCGGCACCGGGCTCGGCCTTGCGATCGTGAAACATATCGTCGAACGGCATCGCGGCCGGCTCGACATCCGCAGCAGGCTGGGCGAAGGCACCGCGATCACGGTTCGCCTTCCGTTACAGGGGGATGCGGGCGATAGTGCGCCCGGTCATCGCGCCGGTTGAGGGACCGGTTTGCGCGGCGTGTGCACTCCCGGTTGAGTCACTGTCATAAAGCTGTCATGGGGGCCGCGCATGGCGCGACACGGCTTAAACAATACGCGCGAAACTGTCCGGTGTTCCGGCCTTTGAAAATTGCATGCAAGGAATCGAATCGATGACGAATATCCTGTTCAAGAGCCTGCCCGTCCTTCTGGGCACGGTCGCGCTTGCCGCGTGCGACGGGGCGCAGTCTTCCTCGCGGGAGCAGATCAAGGCTGTTGGATCGTCCACCGTCTACCCCTTCGCCAAGGCGGCGGCAGAGGAATTCGCCCGTAGCTATCCGCAATATCCCTCGCCGATCATCGAATCGACCGGCACGGGCGGCGGTATCAACCTGTTCTGCGCCGGCGTCGGCGTCTCGCATCCCGACATCGCGAATGCCTCGCGCCGGATGAAGGCGTCCGAATTCGAAACCTGTCAGAACAATGGCGTGACCGATATCGTCGAGCTTGAGGTGGGCATGGACGGCATCGCCATTGCATCCGCCGCCGACGGGCTGAAGCTCGAACTTACGCCGCGCGAATTCTACCAGGCGATCGCGGCCCGCCCGTTCGGCGAGGAAAACACCGCGCAGAACTGGAACGACATCAACCCCGCTTTCCCGAATCAGCCGATCCTGGTGTACGGCCCGCCGCCCTCGTCCGGCACGCGCGATGCGCTCGCCGAGCTGATCATGACCGCCGGGTGCAAGACCGACGACGCGACCGCCGCGCTCAAGGACGGCAACGAGGAAGAATACGAAGCCATCTGCACCGAGGTCCGCAAGGACGGCAAGTTCGTCGAGCAGGGCGAGAACGACAATCTCATCGTGCAGAAGCTCGTCGCCAATCCGCAGGCCGTCGGTGTCTTCGGCTACAGCTTCCTTGAGGAAAATGCACAGCGCCTTCATGGACAGCCGCTCGGCGGGGTGGAGCCGACCTACGAAAACATCGCCAGCAACGCCTATCCCGGCGCCCGTCCGCTCTATCTCTATGTGAAGAAGCAGCACATGGACGCGGTTCCGGGGCTTAAGGAATATATCCAGACCTGGATCGATAACTGGGGCCGCGACGGCATGTTGACCGGGCGGGGCATGATCGCATCGTCGGATGCGGTGCAGGCGCGGACCGCCGACACGGCGAAGAACCTGACGCTGCTCGATGCCTCGGTTCTGAAATAATCCGGATATAGACCCGCCGTCATGTCTCCAGCCATCTTTGTCCTTCTCGCTCTCGGCCTGGGTCTGGTCGGGTGGCTGGCGGCGCGTTCGCGCGCCTGGGCCATGGTCTCCTCCACGCCTGGCCGGTTGCATTCGCTGCCGTCGTATCATGCGTGGTACGTCGGTCTGTGGGTGTTTGTCCCCGCCGTCCTGTTCGCGACCGTGTGGGCCATCATCAGCCCGCAGCTCGTGATGCAGGCCGTCACCTCGCATCCCGCGGCGGGCGCCCTTCCGAATTCGGCATGACCCGCGACAGCATCATCGCCGAGGCCATGGCCGTCGCGCGCGGCAACGCGCAGGGTGTGTTCAACCCGCTTGCGCAGCCGCTGATCGAGCCGGCCCGCGACGCGCTGACCCGCTATGGCATTATCGGGATCGTGGTGACCCTGCTCATCGGTTTTGCCGCGGGCGTGTGGTCGTTCCTGCGTATAAAGCCCGAGTTTACCGCCCGGACGCGGGTGGAACGCACCGTGATGCTGGCACTGCTGCTGGCCTCGTTGGTCGCTATTCTGACGACTTTGGGCATTCTCGTCTCGCTCCTGTTCGAAACCGTGCGGTTCTTCGGCATGGTGTCGCCGATCGATTTTCTGTTCGGCACGCAGTGGTCGCCCAATCCGATGGGCGATCCGGCCTATACCTCGGGCGAGGATTACGGCGCGCTCCCCCTGTTCTGGGGCACGATCTACATCGGTGCGATCATCGCCATGCTGGTCGCGATCCCGCTCGGCCTGTTCAGCGCGATCTACCTCACGCAATATGCGAACGACCGCCTGCGCCGGGTGATGAAGCCGATGCTGGAAATTCTCGCCGGCGTGCCCACCGTGGTCTATGGCTATTTCGCGGCGCTGACCGTGGCGCCGGTCATCCGCGACTGGGCCCGCGCCGTCGGCATTTCCAACGCCAGCAGCGAGAGCGCGATTGCCGCCGGCCTCGTCATGGGGGTGATGATCATCCCGTTCGTATCCTCGATGGCGGACGATTCCATTGCGTCCGTGCCATCCTCGATGCGCGACGGCAGCCTTGCGATGGGCGCGACGAAGTCGGAAACCATCCGCAAGGTGCTGATCCCCGCGGCGCTTCCCGGTATCGTGGCAGGCGTGATGCTCGCCGTGAGCCGCGCCATCGGCGAAACCATGATCGTGGTGATGGCCGCCGGCGCCGCCGCCAACCTCACCGGCAATCCGTTCGAAAGCATGACCACCGTCACCTATCAGATCGTCGCCATGCTGACCGGCGAGGGCAGTTTCGACCACCCCGCGACGCTGTCGGCCTTTGCGCTGGGCATGGTGTTGTTCACCGTGACCCTCATCCTCAATTTCATCGCGCTGCGCGTGGTGAAACGTTACCGCGAAGCGTATGAGTGAGCCTGCCATGAGCGAGACCACCACAAGCGTCGATGCACAGCGCGAGGCACGCAATGCGCGTATCGCAGCCCGGCTGAAGAAACGCTATGCCGCGGAAAAGCGGTTCAAATATCTGGCGATGGGTTCGGTGATCTTCTCCGCGCTCGTGCTGGCGTTCCTGCTTTTCGTCATGACCTCGAACGGGATTGCCGGGTTTGCGCGCGCCGAGATGCGCGTGCCGGTCGATTTTGCCGCCGCGTGGCTCACCATCGACGAAACGCGCCTTTCGCAGCCGGGCGCGCAATCCGCGCTGGAATCGGCGGGGCTTGCCGACATCCTGCAATTTTCCGCGACCGAAGCCTATGGTCAGGACGCGGCGGACGAGCTCAATGCGGCGGCATGGCGCAATCTCGCCGA
This sequence comes from Croceicoccus hydrothermalis, assembly GCF_022378335.1. Classification (GTDB taxonomy): domain Bacteria; phylum Pseudomonadota; class Alphaproteobacteria; order Sphingomonadales; family Sphingomonadaceae; genus Croceicoccus; species Croceicoccus hydrothermalis. The sequence continues at coordinate 37,713 of NZ_JAIQCI010000022.1, read as the reverse complement.
TCAGCTGATCGCCGATCCCGAGATGCTCCGCGGGGAGCAGACCGTGTCCGTACCCGTGAGCGAGGATCTCGCGTCCGGCATGCGCGGCGAAGGCGCGGCCGAGATGCGCGTTCTCGCCGATCGGCTTCAGGCCGAAGGCGCGCTCTATCGCGCGGTCGACTGGGGCTTCCTGTCGCGCGCCGACGCCACCAATTCGCAGCAGGCCGGAATCTGGGGCGCGCTCAAGGGGTCGCTGCTCACCATGGTGGTGACATTGGCGCTCGCCTTTCCCATCGGCGTGCTGTCGGCGCTTTACCTCGAGGAATACGCCCCGCGGAACAAGTGGACCGACATTATCGAGGTGTCGATCAACAACCTCGCCGCGGTGCCGTCCATCATCTTCGGCCTGCTCGGCCTCGCCGTGTTCCTGGCGATCTTTCCAAACTATCGTTCGGCCCCGCTCATTGGCGGCATGACGCTGGCGCTGATGACGATGCCAGTCATCGTGATTTCGGGCCGCAACGCGATCAAGGCCGTGCCCCCGTCGATTCGCGATGGCGCGCTCGCGATCGGCGCGTCGAAGGTGCAGGTGGTGTTTCATCATGTCCTGCCCCTCGCGCTGCCCGGCATTCTGACCGGCACGATCATCGGCATGGCCCGCGCATTGGGCGAAACCGCGCCGCTGCTCATGATCGGGATGCGTGCCTTTGTCGCGACGCCGCCGGATGGCTTTACCTCGCCATCCAGCGTATTGCCGGTGCAGATTTTCCTGTGGTCGGACGAAATCAATCGCGGTTTCGTCGAACGGACCTCGGCGGCGATCATCGTGCTGCTCGTTTTCCTGCTATTGATGAACGGGCTGGCCATCTATCTGCGCAATCGCTTCGAAAGGCGCTGGTGAGTGTTGAAAATGACGGATCAGAATCTCGACGAAACGCATGGCGAGGACGCGGAAAACCCCTTCGCCGATGCCGGCCCTGCAAAGATGGCGGCGCGCAACGTGTCGGTCTATTACGGGGAAAAGAAAGCGATCGATAATGTGTCGATCGACATTCACACCCGCTATGTCACCGCGTTCATCGGGCCGTCGGGTTGCGGCAAGTCGACATTCCTGCGCAGCCTCAATCGCATGAACGACACCATCGCGGCCGCCCGCGTGGACGGGGAAATTCTCCTCGACGGGAAGGATATCTACCGGTCGAGAATGGACGTCGTGCAATTGCGCGCGCGGGTCGGCATGGTGTTTCAGAAACCCAACCCGTTTCCCAAGTCGATCTACGAAAACATCGCCTACGGGCCGCGCATCCACGGTCTTGCGTCCGGCAAGTCGGAGATGGACGAGATCGTCGAACGCTCGCTCCAACGCGCGGGCCTGTGGGAAGAGGTGAAGGACAGGTTGAGCGATTCGGGCACCGCGCTTTCGGGCGGGCAGCAACAGCGCCTGTGTATTGCCCGCGCCATCGCGGTCGATCCCGAAGTGATCCTCATGGACGAGCCGTGTTCTGCGCTCGACCCCATCGCCACGGCCCGGATCGAGGAACTGATCGACGATCTTCGCGGCAATTATGCCATCGTCATCGTTACCCACTCGATGCAGCAGGCCGCACGCGTATCCCAGCGCACAGCCTTTTTTCATCTTGGCAATCTAGTCGAATACGACAAGACAAGCGCGATATTCACCAATCCCCGTGAAGAGCGGACGAAGGATTACATTACCGGGCGGTACGGTTGATGGAACATACGGTCAAGGCGTTCGAAGAGGACATCACCCGGCTGCGCGGCCTGATCGCGGAGATGGGTGGCCTGTCCGAACTGTCGGTTCAGGAAGCATTGGACGCGATGGTCAACGGCGATGAAGATCTCGCCGAAAAGGTCGTGAAGCGCGACAGGGAGATCGACGCGCTCGAAACCGAGGTGGATCGGCTCGCCGTGCGCATCATCGCCCTGCGCGCCCCGATGGCCGACGATCTGCGCGAGGTGATTGCCGCGCTGAAGATCGCCGGCGTCGTGGAACGCATCGGCGATTATGCGAAGAACATCGCGAAACGCGTCGGAAAGATTGAGGGGCGCCGCCATTTCGAACCGCTCACGCTCCTTCCCGCAATGGGCGAGGTCGCGACCGAAATGGTGCATGACGTGCTCACCGCCTATGCCGCGCGTGACCCGGTTCTTGCCCGCGAGGTCATCGCCATGGATGAAAAGGTCGATGCGTTCTATGACAGCATCTTTCGAAATCTCGTGACGCATATGGTCGAAAACCCGGCCACGATCAGCAGCGCGGCCCAATTGCTCTTCGTTGCCCGCAATATCGAGCGCGTCGGCGACCATGCGACGAATGTCGCCGAGATGGTCCATTTTGCGGCGACAGGCGATTACCCGCCCGACGAAGATCGCGGTTAAAACACGGTCGCAATTGTCATAAGGCGGTAACGTTGCGCGTGTGAAGCTGTGCCCGGTTTCGCGAATACAGGAGTTCCAGACGTGCCCTCCCCCCGCCTTCTCCTCGTCGAAGACGATCTGTCGCTTGCCGAGTTGCTGCAATATCGGTTCGAGGCCGAAGGCTACAAGGTCATCTCCACCCCCGATGGCGACGAGGCGCTGCTTCTGGCCGAGGAACAGGCCCCCGATCTCGTCATTCTCGACTGGATGGTGGAGGGGACGAGCGGGATCGAGATTTGTCGCCGCCTGCGCCGGGGAAAGGGCACGGCGCATGTCCCGATCGTCATGCTGACCGCGCGCGACGCGGAAGAGGACCGGATCCGGGGTCTCGAAACCGGTGCGGACGATTACCTGACCAAGCCGTTTTCCCCGCGCGAGCTGATTGCGCGCGTCGGAGCCGTGCTGCGGCGGGTGCGGCCCGCGCTCGCCGGTGAGATGCTGGAGGTCGGCGATATCCGGCTCGACGCGACGAGCCACCGGGCCACGCGGCGCGGGCAATCGCTGCAACTGGGACCGACCGAGTTTCGCCTGCTGAAATTCTTCATGGAGCATCCCGGCCGCGTGTTTTCGCGCGTGCAATTGCTCGACGCCGTATGGGGCACGGGGAGCGACATCGAATTGCGTACCGTCGATGTGCATATTCGCCGCCTGCGAAAGGGGCTGACCATCGAGAACAGCACCGATCCGGTCCGCACGGTGCGCTCGGCCGGCTATGCGTTCGAGGCGGTCTGACCTACCGGCAGAACGAGCCGAAGCCGCGCGGCGCCTGATCGAAATGGAAATGATCGGCATGCAACGCATTGTAATCGGGCGATAAAACCGTCCCGAACGCATCGCACGCCCCGTCCCGCACCGCGGCGAGGAACGCGCCCTCCGCATCGGGCGTACCCGCGCCGGTCCACCAGTCACTTTGCACCGATATGCGGCGTCCGTCATTCAGCACGAATGCGGCGATGTCGATGGCGTTGCCCGTGGCATGCTCGCTCCACCGGCCGGTGTCGGCGCCATTCACGCGGCGGCAGCTATAGGTGCCGAGCTGCTCGATCCGGGCGACGCGGCTGTTCAGCAATTCCTCCGCCACCGGCTGCACGCTTTTATCCAGCCACCAGGTCAGCGCCGCCTGCACCGCGCAGGTCGTTTCCGGACGCGCCGGCGCAAAGGCCAGGCCCCGCTCCGGCACCGGCGCAACGCGCAGCCGGTCGTCGCGGCGACATGCCCCCTCCCCCACCGGATCGAGGTCGTCGAACGCAATCTCCGCCTGTTCCAGCGCGACGCGGCACTGCGTCGGGTCGGTGCGCAATGCGGCCAGCTTGCGGGATGTCGCCATCCCTTCCGGCCCGTTCAAGGACAGGGGCGCGCGCGGATCATGCTCCGGATGGTCCGCGATCCATCCATTCGCGGCCAGCGCCAGTGCGGCAAGAATCATCACGCCGATGAACACACGGTCCATGCGGAACAGCGAACGGGCAGGCAGGCGCGAGAAGACATCCATCCTCAATGAAAGTCGCGAGAGCGCGGCAGTATCCTGACATTGCGTGGATGGCCGCCGCGAAACCCGCATTCGCGATTGTCACCGGGCGGCGGCTGCCACGGATCGAGCGGGGGTTTCGGGTTTGCAGGATCGTCGCGCCCCTCCCGCAATTCGTCGCGTGGGCCAAATTTCGACGGCAACGGGTGGCTGACATGGTCGGCACGGGCCAGATCGGTACGGATCAGGTCGTCGGACAGGGCCATCAATGCCGGGGTCGGATCCGCCATATGTTGCACGATGACATGGACCACGTCGTCGTCATATTCGACGCGCCCGCGCACCTCCATCAATCGTGCGCCCATCACCACCCTGCGATATTTCTCCTTGAGATCGGGCCACACGACCAGATTCGCAACGCCGGTTTCATCTTCCAGCGTGATGAAGCACACGCCCTTCGCGCTGCCCGGCCTCTGCCGGATCAGCACCACCCCCGCGATATGGATCATCGAGCGGAACTTGCGCGCGCGAAGATCGCAGGCCCGCACGAAACCCCGCTCGGCCAGATCGGCACGCAGGAACGCCATCGGATGCGCTTTCAATGAAAGCCGCGTCGTCTGGTAATCGGCGACCACCTCCTCCGACATGGGCATCGACGGCAGGCGGGTGGGCACGGCCTCCGCCCCCTCGTCCCGGGCATCGGCATGCGCGAACAAGGGCAGCGCCGGGGCGGACACCAGGCTGCGCGCATCCCAGAGCGCTTGCCGCCGCGCGAGGTTCAGCGACCCGAACGCATCGGCACTGGCAAGCCGTTCGACATGTGCGACCGGAATGCCGGAACGTTCGCGAATGGCCGCGACATCGGCGAAATCGCCGTCTGCATTGCGCGCGTCGATCATCATCGCGGCAACATGTTCGGGCAACCCCTCCACCTGCCGAAATCCGAGGCGCAGCGCCATACGCCCGTCACCGGCCTGCTCCAGCGTGCAGTCCCATTCCGACCGGTTCACGTCCACGGGCCGGATCTCCACCCCATGTTCGGCCGCATCGCGCACGATCTGCGCCGGGGCGTAAAAACCCATCGGTTGCGAATTGAGCAGGGCGCAGGCAAAAGCAGCCGGATAATGGCATTTCAGCCAGCTCGACACATAGACCAGATGCGCAAAGCTGGCCGCATGGCTTTCGGGAAAGCCATATTCGCCGAAACCGCGGATCTGGTTGAAGCAACGCTGCGCGAATTCGCGGTCGTATCCGCGCGCCACCATGCGTTCGACCATCATGTCCTGCAATTCGTCGACCATCCCGCGCGAACGGAACGTGGCCATCGCCTTGCGCAGCCGGTTCGCCTCGGCGCTGGAAAACTTCGCGGCGTCGAGCGCGATCTTCATCGCCTGCTCCTGAAAGATCGGCACACCCAGCGTCCGTGCGAGGATCGAGGACAATTCGTCGGGCGGGCCATGCGCGGGGCCGGGCGCAGGGATCTGTACCGCCTCCTCGCCGCGCCGTCGTTTCAGATAGGGGTGCACCATGTCGCCCTGAATCGGGCCGGGACGCACGATGGCGACCTGAATCACGAGATCGTAGAATTCGCGTGGGCGCAGGCGCGGCAGCATGTTCATCTGCGCCCGGCTTTCCACCTGAAACACGCCGAGGCTGTCGCCCTTGCGCAGCATGGCATAGGTTTCGGCATCCTCGCGCGGAACCGTGGCCAGCGTCATGCGGCGACCATGATGATCGCCGACGAGGTCAAGGCATTTGCGGATGCAGGTCAGCATGCCCAGCGCCAGCACATCGACCTTCAGAATGCCCAGCGCCTCGATATCGTCCTTGTCCCATTCGATGAAGCTGCGTTCGGGCATCGCCCCGTTTCCGATCGGAACGGTTTGCGTCAACGCCCCTTCGGTCAGAATGAAACCGCCGACATGTTGCGACAAATGGCGCGGCATTCCAATCATTTGCTGCGTGATTTTGAGAACACGTCGCAGATGCGGATCGGTAATGTCGAGCCCGGTTTCGGCCGCATGCGCCTCACCGATCTCCCGGCCCATGCCGCCCCATACCGTCCCGGCGAGCGCGGATGTCACATCCTCCGACAGGCCCATCGCCTTGCCGACCTCGCGGATGGCCATGCGCGGACGGTAGTGGATCACCGTCGCGCACAGCCCGGCCCGCTGCCGCCCATATGTCTTGTAGATGTGCTGGATCACCTCCTCGCGCCGTTCGTGTTCGAAATCGACGTCGATATCGGGCGGCTCCTTGCGTTCCTCCGATATGAAGCGGTCGAACAAAAGCGCATGGCGCGCCGGATCGACCGAGGTGATTTCGAGACAATAGCACACCGCCGAATTGGCCGCGCTGCCCCGCCCCTGACACAGGATCGGCGGTTCCTGCCCGCGCGCGAAATCGACGATATCCTTGATGGTGAGGAAATAGCGCGCGAGGTCGAGCTTTCCGATCAACGCCAGCTCGCGTTCCAGCGTTGCGCGAATACTGTCGGGCAAACCATTGGGATAGCGTCGTTTTGCCCCCTCCCACGTCTGCGCCTCCAGATAGGACTGCGGCGTTTGCCCGCTAGGGTAGATGTCTTCGGGATATTCGTAACGCAGTTCGTTGAGGCTGAAATCGCAGGCGTCGGCCACCTCCCGCGCCGCCGCGATCGCATGGGGCCAGTCGCGGAACAGCCGAACCATGTCCTGTGGCCCTTTCAGATAACGTTCCGCATTGGCGTGCAGCAGATGGCCCGCCTTTGCCACCGTCGTCTTGTGCCGGATCGCGGTCATCACATCCTGTAGCGGGCGGCATTCGGGCGCGTGATAATGCACGTCATTGGTGGCGAGGATCGCCATGTCATGCGCGCGCGCCATCTGGTCGAGCCGCGCGATCCGCGCAAGATCGTCACCGATATAGACGAGACTGGCCGCGACATGGCGCAGGCTCGGCAACATGCGGCACAGATGCGGCAGCAGGGCTTCGAAACATCCCGTCATGCGGCCATCGGCCACGGGCTGTTCGGCGCCGGGAAAGGCGACGACATTGCCCGGCGCGCAAATCGTGAACCGCGTGGTGAGATCGGCCGGCGGCACCGCGATCAGCTGCACCCCCTCGGCATGGTTCGCCAGCATGGCAAGATCGATCTCGCACACGCCCTTGTCCTGCCATTCACCGCTCAGCGTCTGCATCCGTCCGGTCGAAATCAGGCGGCACAACCGGCCATAGGCGGCGCGGTCGGTGGGATAGGCGAGAAAGGCCAGCCCCTCCACCGTTTCGATGCGGCAACCGATGACGGGGCGCAGCTTCGCCGTCCGCGCCTCGGTATGGACACGCACCACGCCCGCCATCGAATTGACATCGGCAATGCCCATCGCGTCATAGCCCAGCGCCCGCGCCGTCGACACCAGGTCGACCGCATCCGAAGCGCCGCGCAGGAACGAGAAACAGCTGATCAGCCCCAGCTCCACGAATGGCGCGCGGGTTGGCGGGTCAAAACCGCCGGGATCGTCTTCTATCCGGCGGCGGGCGGGGGTCAGCGGGGCGTCGGGCATCGGGCATCGCCGTCATGCATCGGTCAGTTCGGACAGCCGCTGTGCCACTGCGGCAAGATCCGCATCGAACAGGCGTTGCTGCTCCTCCCGCGCCGCGCCGTCGAGGCGGAGCAGATAGGACGGGTGCGCCGTCACCCAAAGCTCGCTGCCATCGTCGAGCGGATGGGCGGTGCCGCGCGCCTTCGTGATGCTGACCGTCTTGCCGAGCATGCCGCGCGCCGCACTCGCGCCCAGTGCCAGCACGAGTTTCGGCCGCACGATGGCCCGCTCGCTTTCCACCCACCAGCGGCAGATGTCGATTTCCTTCGCCGTGGGCGATTGGTGAAGGCGGCGCTTCCCGCGCTGCGTGACCTTGGGCGTGAACTTGAAATGCTTGACCGTGTTGGTGACATAGGCGGTGGCCCGGTCGATGCCCGCCTTTTGAAGATGCACGTCCAGCAACTGCCCCGCCGGACCGACGAAGGGGCGGCCCTGCTGATCCTCCTGATCGCCGGGTTGTTCGCCCACGATCATCAATGGTGCACCGCGCGGTCCTTCGCCCATGACAGCGGTATTGTCGAGTTCGCCGATCGGACAGCGGGCGCAGGCATGGATCGCCTTTTCGATCGCGGCCAACGTTTCGGGCCGTTCGCCCATGTCGATTTCGCCTGCCTTCACCATTGTCGCCTCCCGTGCCTGCGCGCCCGCGACGAGCGCGGGAATCATCTGCGCCTCGGGCATGTTTTTCCAGTATTTGCGCGGCATTTCCTTCATCATCGCGCCGATCTTCAAACGCGCGGGGTTGAAGATGGAGGCATAGTAACCGCGCCACAATTCCTCCGCATCGTCGCCGGTCGGCGCGTCGGCGCGGGTGGCGGGCGGTCCCTCGCGGAGCACCTCCCCATCCCAATGCAATGTCCCGCGCGGGGTCAGGATGGACCAGCGCATATTGGCAAAACGCCGCACGAAGAATCCGGCATTGTGCCGCAATATGTGGTGGAACGGTTCGAACCAGGCGATGTAATGTTCGGCCCCTTTCTCGTCCTTCGTTTCGCGAAAGCGCAGGAAGGCCCGCATCTTGTGAATGTCGCGTCGCACCGCGCGGGCCATGTCGGCCAGCTTGCGAATATCGCCATCGGCGGCATCCTCGATCAGCCGGGGCCGCGTCTGCAACCGCCAGAGCGTGCGGTAAAGAATGGAAAACCGTTCCGGATCAGAGTGAAGGATAACGGTCTTCGCAATGTCCATGAAGCGGCGCGACACGCGCGGCTGCGGCGCATCGACGGGCGGGGTGGGCAGGCGGCGGTCGCCATGGGTGAACAGATCGCCCGCGCTGCCGCCCGGTTCGGTCCATGCCACGCGGTCGGGCGGCACATCCGCCATCAGCAGGCGGCGGGCCTGATCGCGCCACCCCTCGAAATCGTCGCTTTCGGCCAGGGGCACCACGTAATAAGTGCCCAGCTTCACATGAGCCAGCCTGTCCTGCGCCGGCGCGCTCATGCGGCGAACAGCTCCAATTGCCGATCCTGCGGCGGGGCGATCAGCGTTTTCAGATCGGCCCGATCGGTCAGCAATGTCGGACGCCAGTCCGCCGCAATGAGGAACGGGCGCACTTTCGTGAGCGATACGGTCATCTTCGCCACATCGTCCAGCCGTAGCCGCCGATGCCGCCGCGCCGACAAAATCTGCCCCACCGCCCGCGTGCCCAGCCCCGGCACGCGCAGTAACATTTCACGCGAAGCCCGGTTCACATCCACCGGAAATTGCTCCCGAAATTTCAAGGCCCACGCAAGCTTGGGATCGATATCGAGCGGCAGCATCCCGTCCGCCCCCGCCGCCTGCCCGACCTCCTGTGGCGAATAGCCATAGAACCGCATCAGCCAGTCCGATTGATAGAGCCGGTGTTCGCGGATCAGTGGCGGACGTTTTAGCGGCAGCACCGCGCTCGCATCGGGGATCGGGCTGAACGCGCTGTAATAGACGCGGCGCAGCGCATGACGGCCGTAAAGGCTGCTGGCGCGGGTGACGATATCGGTGTCGCTCGCCCCGTCGGCGCCGACGATCATCTGCGTCGACTGACCGGCGGGGGCAAAGCGTGGCGCGTGGCGAAACCGCTTGCGCGCATCCACGGCCTCGGTGATGTCGCTGCCCATGCGGCCCATGGCGCCGTCGATCTGGCCCGCGTTCTTGTCGGGCGCCAGCCGGTTCAGCCCGGCATCGGTCGGCAATTCGACATTGATCGACACGCGATCGGCATAAAGCCCGGCGCGATGAATGATCTCCGGATCCGCCTCGGGAATGGTTTTCAGGTGGATATATCCGCGAAAATCGTGCTCCTCGCGCAGGATGCGGGCCGCCTCCACCAATTGCTCCATCGTGTGATCCGACGATTTCACGATGCCGGAGGACAGGAACAATCCCTCGATATAATTGCGCTTGTAGAATGCGATGGTGAGGTCGGCGACCTCCTGCGGCGTGAAGCGCGCGCGTTCCACGTTCGAACTCTTGCGATTGATGCAGTAATGGCAATCGAAGATGCAATGATTGGTCATCAACACCTTGAGCAGCGAAATGCACCGACCGTCGGGCGCATAGGCGTGGCAAATGCCCATCCCCTCGGTCGAGCCGATGCCCTTGCCGCCGCGGCTGTCGCGTTTGGACGTGCCCGACGATGCGCAGGACGCATCGTATTTCGCCGCATCGGCGAGAATCTTCAATCGGTCGAGAATCGGTTTCTGAGCCATGGGCACCTCCATACGTTCTATAAATGTTCTTTGCGGCAGAGGCCAGAACAAAACGGAACCCCACAGGCGCAGGCCATGAACCGCCCCTTTCGGCATCCATGCGATAAAACGTATTAACCTTAATCAGTTTCAGGAACAGGTATCGGCAGCAACGATTGAATGTTCAGGTTTCATGACTGGGGATATTCCTTGCATATCGTTTCATTGGCGCTGGGTGGGTGTTTGCGGGGCGAACCGGTCGCCTATGGCATTACAGAAGATACCGGCGGACATATCGCGTACATCCTGGGTGAGATGCGCGCCCTTGCCGTCCATACGGCCGTCACGAAGGCAGAGATCGTCACGCGCCTGTTCGATGCCCCGGAACTCGGCGCGATCCATGCGTGCCCGCACGAAACGCTCGGCCCCAAACTGTCCATCACGCGGATCGACAGCGGTAACCGCGCCTATCTTGCAAAGGAGGCACTGGCCGCCGATCGCGATGCGTTCGCGCAGGCCTTCATCGCGCACCTGCGCGCGCGCGACAGCCTGCACGATCTCATCCATGCGCATTTTGCCGACGCGGCGGATGTCGCGGCGCGGGTTCGGCGCGAACTGGGCATTCCCTTCATCTACACCGCCCATTCGCTCGGCATAGACAAGCGGGATTGCGCGATGACGCATGGCGATACGCCGACGATGCATGCGCGTATCGCGGAGGAGGATGCCGCGATCGCCCATGCCGATGCGATCGTGGCCAGCTCCATCGACGAGTGCGAGAGGCAATTGCCCGCCTACCCGTCCGCCGATGCGGCGCGCATCCATCGCCTGCGCCCCGGCGTCGACATGACGGTGCCCGATGCCTCCGCCCGCGCGCGGGCGGAGGCCTTGATCGCCCCATTCCTGCGCCACACGGACAGGCCCATCGTGCTCGCCGTGGCGCGCCCGGTGGCAAAGAAGAACCTGGTTGCCCTGGTCGAGGCGTTCGGGAGCGATCGCCGATTGCGCGACCGGGCCAATCTGGTCCTGCTCGCCGGTTTGCGCAAAGGGCTTGTCGGCGGAGAGCCGGAGCAGGATCGCGTCTTATGCGGCATTGCCGATGCGATCGACCGTCACGATCTGCACGGTCATGTCGCGTGGCCCCGCAACCATTCGCGCGACGATGTTCAGGCGCTCTATGCCCTGGCCCGCGACAGCGGCGGCGTGTTCGTCAACCCGGCACTGACCGAACCCTATGGCCTGACCTTGATCGAGGCGGCATCGCATGGTCTCCCCGTGGTGGCGACATGCCGGGGCGGGCCGGCCGATATCGTCGGCGAGCTGGAAAACGGATTGCTGGTGGAGCCGACCGACCGGGCCGGAATCGCAGATGCGGTACGCAGGCTGATCGAGGATCGCACGGCATGGCTGCGCGCATCGAACAGCGGGCGCGAGGGTGTGCGCTCGATGGGGTGTGACCGCTATGCCAGCGGGCTTGTCGCGCTGTCGCGGGAATTGACCGGGCGGGCGGCGGCGAACCGCGCCAAAGCGCCCGTGCCCCGCGCGCTTGCCCTATGCGATATCGACAATACGCTTACCGGATGTGCCATCGGCGCGCGCAGGTTGAGCGCCTATTTCTCCCGCCATCGCGACACCGTGTTTGGCGTCGCGACGGGCCGCTCCATCCTGGAGGCGCAGCGTATCCTACGCGAATGGTCGCTTCCCTTTCCCACCGTCTGGGTAACCTCGGTGGGGAGCGAGATCTATTGGCAACAAGGAGAGGACCGGGTCGCCGATAAAGATTATGCCCGAACGCTCGCGCACGGGTGGGACGGCGACGCGGTCCTCGATACGCTGCGCGATATGGCGTGCCTCACGCCTCAGGGGCGGAGCGAACAACGCGAATTCAAGCGCAGCTATTTCCTCCACGATCCTGCCCGGCTTACACAGGTGCACGAACGTCTCGACCGCGCGGGGCTGAGGGCGCGCGTGATCTTCAGCCATGAAAAACTGCTCGACATTCTTCCGGTCGCGGGCGGCAAGGCGGCGGCCATGCGCCATGTCGCCAACACGCTCGGCCTTAGGCCCGAGGATGTTTTCGCCGCTGGCGACAGCGGGAACGATATCGACATGCTGACCGATTGCCGCAACGCGATACTCGTCGGCAATCACGCGCCCGAGCTTGCACGGTTGAGCGAGCGGGACAATGTCTATCTCACCCGGCGCCACCACGCCGGAGGCACGCTGGAGGGGATTGTCGCCCACCGGTTCGCCCGCCGCCGGGGGGTCGCGGCGTGACCGAAGGCCCGCGCGGCGCGGTCGGCTATTTCGTCCATCATCAGGGCCGCGGCCATGCCGAACGGGCCGCGGCGATCGCCAACCGGCTCATCGATTGCCGCCCGGTCACGCTGTTTTGCGCGCGGAGCGATATTTTCCCCGCGCTCGACCCGCGTATCGAACGCATCGCCATCCCCTCGCTGTTCGAGGCGGAGGGCACCGCACCGCCCCGGCTCGACGCGATGCCAACGCCCGACACGCTGCATTGCGCGCCGGTCGGATGGCCGACCATCACGCGGGCAGTCGCAGCAATTACCGCGTGGTTCGACGATGCGGCACCCGCATTGTTCGTCACCGACGTTTCGGCGGAGCTCGGACAGCTCGCCCGGATCGCATCGGTGCCGCATGTCGCGGTGTTGCAACATGGCGACCGCGCCGATCCCGGCCACATGGCATCCTACGCTGCGGCGGCCGGGTTGCTTGCCCCCTATCACGCCGATCTGGAGCAGCCGGAACGGCCCCGCTGGATGCAGGCCAAGACCCATTACGCCGCCGGTGTCGGAGTGGATATGACCGCCCTGCCCACGCGCGAAGCGGCGCGGGCGCGGCTTTCCCTGTCCCAGGATGCGGACATCGTGCTCGTCCTCGCCGGTGGCGGGGGCACGGGCACGCCGACGGCGCCGCTCACGCTCGGCGCGCGGGACGATGCGGGTGCGCAATGGTTCACCATCGGCACGATCGCGAGCGAATGGCACGAAACGCCGCCTGGCAATCTTCGCCACATGGGCTGGGTCGACAATCCGCAGGACTGGATCGCGGCGGCGGACCGCATCGTGTCGAGCTGCGGCAACACCACGGTGCAGATGGTATGTGCCGCGGGCAAACCGTGGATCGTCGTGCCCGAATGGCGCTATTTCGATGAACAGCTTTGCAAGGCGGATGCCCTTGCCCGCGCCGGGGTTGCGGCCGTGGCGCCGCATTGGCCGGCGCATGCGGGGCGTTGGCGCGCATTGTGGGACGAGGCGCGCGCCATCGTCCCGGAACGACAACGCGCCATGGTGCACGACGATGCCGCAGAGCGGGCGGCACGATGGCTCGACCATCTCGCCACCGATCTGTGGGCAGGCGCAGGGGTCGGCCGCCGCGACCGACAGGCCAGTGAAGGGCAGGTTACCGAATGAAGATCTCGATATGCACGCTGGCGAGCGGACGGGCCGCGCATCTGCGCAATCTCGTGCTCGGCCTGAGGGAGAGCGAGCGCGCGCCGGACGAGCTGATCGTGGCGGTGTTGCAGGACGCGCCCTATGACCTGCCGGAAGCACCATTTCCCGTGACGCAGATCGTTCTGGGGAGCGACGGCGTACCCCTGTCGCTGGGCCGGAATACGGCGGCGGGCGGGGCATCGGGCGATCTGCTGATCTTCCTCGACGTGGATTGCGTGCCGCATCCCGCACTCGTCGGCGATTATGCAAGGGCCGCGCGCGACCATGTGGGCGTGCTCATGGGCGAGGTCGGCTATCTGCCGCGCGGCGCAACCGAGAGCGGTGTCGATTTCGCGCATTTCGAACGCGTCGCCGTGCGCCATTGCGAACGTCCCGGCCCGCCCGAGGGCGCGGTCGGGCCGTGCCGGGATTACCGGTGCTTCTGGTCGCTGAACTTTGCCATATCGGCGGCGGATTTCGCGCGAACCGGCGGTTTCGACGAACGCTATACCGGCTATGGCGGGGAGGATACGGATTTCGGGCGCGTGGTCGCGACTTGCGGTCTCCCGCTCCAATGGGTGCGCGGGGCGAAGGCGTATCATCAATATCACCCGCATCACATGCCGCCTGTGCATCACCTCGACAGCGTGATGGCCAACGCGCATCGCTTTGCCGAAAAATGGGGCGAACCCACGATGCAGCACTGGATGCGGGCGTTCACATTGATGGGGCTGACCCGGCGAAACGGCGCGGGTTGGGTAAAGCTGCGCGAACCGGAGGAGCGCGACCTCGCTCTCACCCGGCAACAGGAAGACGAGCCCTACGCCAGCAGTGCGCGCGTGCTCGACCAGCTGGAGCGCGACGCGGCGAAGGATGCGGCCTCGATCGCGGCGGAATAGCGCGCCTCATACCCGGCGATCATCGCCGCTGTGGATAGCGCGGTCTCGGCGCGGCGGCGACATTGCGCGGGGTCGATGGCGTGGACCGCGCCGATGGCCCGTGCCATGGCCCCGGTATCGCCCGCAGGCACCACGATCCCGCAATCGCCGATCACTTCTCGCATGGCGCCGCGGTCGAATGCGATGACGGGAACGCCCGAGGCCAGCGCCTCCGCCGCGACGAGACCGAACGGTTCGTCCCACATCGGCGTGACCAGCACCGCCCGCGCCCGCGCCACGGCGGAGCGCAAGGCCGCCCCGCTGGCATGCCCTTTGTATACGATGTCGGAGCCAAGCCCGGAGGCGACACGATCGGCGAAATAACGCTCATCCTCGACCTGGCCGTAGATGTCGAGCGGGGCATCGGCCTCTCGCGCGGCGGCGATCGCCTCGGCCAATCCCTTGTTCGGGGTGATCCGCCCATACCATAGCAGGCGATCGCCACGGGTCGCAGGCTGCCATTGGGTGCACGACACGCCATTGGGGACGACCGAGAAATTGGCGGGTGCATCGCGGGCCTGCGCCCCGTCCGGACCCAATCCCGCGAGCCAGAGCGGCATCTGGCTCTGCGAGGTCAGCGTGATCTGCGCATGGTTGCATCCGGCCACGGCATGCACCGCGTCGCGCATCTTGCCGAAGGGGGGCACGTGCTGCGACGTGACCATCGGCACGCCTTGGTCGGCGGCCCGTTCGATGAGATCGGGAAACAGCGAATTATTATGCACCACGTCGAATTCGCCGCTGCGAAACCCGGCCCTGATCGCGGTCCATGCCCGGTCGAAGGCCGCGCGTTGATACAGGTCCAGCCGGGGCGTTCCGCGCCATTGCGCCCAGGGCAGCACGGCCTCGTAAGGCGCGTCGCATATCGGCACCAGGTCGGGATCCCCGCCCCCCGGGGCCGCGAACAATGTCACGTCATGGCCCGCTTCGCGAAGCCCGCCGGCCAATTGCACGGCATGCGCCTCCATCCCGCCCATGAACGGTTCGGTGAGCGCGTGGCGAATATGCGCGAGGACGGCAATCTTCATCGGCTGGGCGGTGGCAATCGGCGGGTCGGGGCGGCACGATCGGGAGAATTTCGCATATGACGGGAAACGGGCGGAACCGGTCGCGGTTCCACTCATTGGATGGCATTGTGACCATCACCCCCCACCCCCACCGCTATGCCTTCGTCGCCGGGTTGCACCGCACCGGGACGAGCATGACCGCGCGGCTGATCGCGGCCCATCCCGATGTCGCCGCGATCACGAACGCGCCCGTCCCGGAGAACGAGGGATGCTATCTCCAGGGTGCCATTCCGCATGACGCGACCCACGGCATTCCGGGGCATTTCGCCATCGACCCGGCACAGCATCTGATCGAGGGGTGCCGATACGACACGCTTTTGACGCGGGAAAGGATCGAGGCGGACTGGGACCGCTGGTTCGATGCGGATGGGCGGTGGCGGGTGGAGAAATCGCCGGTGAACCTCACGCGCATGCGCCTTTATCAGCAATTGTTTCCGACCGCGCAATTCATCCTTCTCCTGCGCCATCCGGCGGCGATGGCGGGGGCGCTGGCAAAATGGAGCGATAGGCCGTTTGCCCAGCTCGTCGATTACGCGCTCGATGCCTATGACATCGTGGCACGGGATCTGACCCGGCTCCACTGGGCCATGGTCGTACGTTACGAGGATCTTGTCGCACGGCCCGGCGTATGGACCGCAGCTTTGCACCGGTTTCTGGATCTCGAACCGGTGCCGGTCGATATGGCGGTGCGCGACGGCAATGCGGATTACGCCGATGTGCCGGGCATGACGCTCGACCAGGGGGCGCGGGCGGCGGAATGGGGCTATGGCGACGGGCTATCGGTTGCGCCGATGACGCCTGTGGTGCGCCATCCGTTGCGCGCCGTGCGGGAGGATGTGTTGAATCTCGTTCAGGGATAGATTCCGTGCAGATACCACGCGGGCGGTCCGCCACGTCCGTCGCCCGCGATCCCGTCGCGATAGAGCCAGTAACGCCGGCCCGCGCTGTCCTCGATCCTGTAATAATCGCGCAACCGCACGGTTGAACGTTCGCGCCACCATTCGGGCGCAATGCGTTCCGGCCCTTCCGCCCGCGCGACCTCGTGCAATTCGCCGCGCCAGCGGAACCGGCGCGGCAGGCCGTCCGGCGTTTCATAAACCACCGCGATCTGTTCCGCCCGGTCGAGCAGTTTCAACGGGCGGGCGTGGAACGCCATTTCCGCCTGCGCCGCAGGTTGCGGGGCGAGTGGGGCCTGCCATTTGACGCAGCGTTCGGGAACATGGCTCGCGCGCGGGACGGGACGGCGCACCGCATCCGCGCCCAGTCGGGTGGTCAGCCGGTCGACGCACGCGGCAAGACTGGTGCCGTGTTCGTGTGCCGCGGTGTCGAGATCGGCCTGATTGAAATCGAGCGGCTCGGCCCAGCTTGCGGTAAGGCGCACCATCTCGATCCCGAAGCCTGCCTCGATCCCGTCCAGCTTTTCGGTGAACAGGCGGCACACATGGACGGCATCACGCGTCGCGGCGGCGAGTTCGAGCCGGCGGCCCACCATCTCCCCATCCACGCGCCAGCATCCCAGCTCCAGCCGGCGCGCGCCCCGCCCCTTCCCTTCGAGCAGGCGCATCATCTCCTCCGCCAGATCGGACAGCACGATTTCGAGCAGCGGCAGATGGCGGATCGGCTCCATCAACCGCCGCTGCACCATGGGCGCGGTTTCGCCCACCACCGGCAACAACGGTTCGGGCACCGTGCCCAGCAATTGATCGTAGCGCAAAAGCGGGTTGGCCGTCGCCGACCGGCGCACGCGAAACCGGCGGGTCAACGCATCGCGCCCGACCCCATGCAGATCGCCCAGCCGTTTCAGCCCCAGCCGCCGCAGCACCAGCAACACGTCATCGTCGAGCCGGAGCGCCGCCACCGGCAATTGCGACAGCCGCGCGGGCATGTCGTCATCGGGCGCGACGATGGCCTGTGCCGGGCCATGATGCGCGAGCGCCCATGCCGCGCCGGCGGTGGGCGCGATGGCGATGCGCGCCGTCAATCCGCGCGCAGCGAGGATCGCCGCGGCATCGTCGATCAGCCGTCTTTCCCCGCCGAACAGATGCGCCGCGCCGGTGATGTCGACGATGATACCGTCGGGCGGGTCGAGCGCGCTCCACGGGCCCCAACGCTGTGCCCACACGGCCAGCCGTTCGAGGAAGGCGAGATCGCCCGCGGGATCGGCGGGGTGCACGGCAATCTGCGGACACACCGCCCGCGCATCGGCCAGCATGGTGCCCGCGCGCACGCCGTGACGCTCCGCCGCGCGATTGGTGGCGGCAATACGCGGCCCGTGCGCGGTTTCGGTGATCAACGCAACGGGGGCGGCATCCTCACCCGCCCCCTCGCCCGTCCTCTCGCCAAGCGCGTTTCCTTCAGGCGCGGGCCGATGCCGCCGCCAGCGATCGATCGCCATCCGCGACAGCCAAATCGCCAGCACCCGCCGGGGCGGCGCGCAGGGGCTGCCTTTCGTGTTGGCTGCGGTCATGGTCGTGTCCTGCAATATCCTGTGTGATCCACCACGCGCCGGGGCGCAGGCCGCGGGCCCGAAACAATTCGCCGTGCCAGCGCGGGCCGCCCGGTGTATTCGCGTTCCATCGCGGCGGCTGCGACGGGGCGGCGGATACCTCCCACCGCATCCGCCCTGCGCCAAGATCGCGCCGCGCATCGGGCCGCACCAGCCATAACGGCACGCCATGCCGTTCCGCGGCCAGCACCAGCCGGCGCGAGGCGGTAAAGTCCAGCGCGCGCGGATTGCCCGCGATCTCCCCGATGACAAAGGCGAGATCGCGGCACCGCACCCCCTCCTCCAGCGCAAAGAGCGCATCGCCCGCATCGCGCGCCGCGACATGGATCATCCGGTGGCGCAACGCATCGGGAAGACCCGGCAGATAAGGCCGTCCGCCCACGCGGATCGCGGCCCGGTCCTGCACCCACAGAAACGCGCGATCGTCCGCCGCCTCGACCCGTGCGGCCTTTGCTGCGTTCATCGCGGCACGACCCATGTCGCGCGGCGCCTCCTGCGCCAGCGCCAGGGCAAGCGCCGCCGCCGCCGCCTCCCGCCCCTGCCCGAAAATATCGCCGGCGCCGCGGAACCCCATGCCGGGGCACCACTCCCCACCCGCCCCGCGCATAGGCGAGGGCGACAGCCGGCTGGCCGCGAAAAGACCGTCGGGAAGGTCGGGAACGGGATCGGGGCTGGGTTTGTTCATGGCGGTCTTTTTCCGGCGAATCGCTCTTTCAGGGCTGTTCGGGCAACGGGCATGTTCTTATTATGTTCCGTCCGTTCCGTCCATTGCCATGCCCTGCGATCCTTCCATTTCATCCACAGGCGCGCGCAAACGCGGAACGCGCGCCCTCCCCACCCGTTGAGGAAAAAACAACGAAAGGACCGACAATGTACGACCAAGGCGATGCCGACGAACTGAAGCATGAATTCTGGGAAAAGATGGCGAAATCGCCCTTCGTCATGCTGCAACTCGATGCCGATCCGGATTCGGCCGCACCCATGACCGCGCAACTCGACAAGCATGCCGATAGCGCGATCTGGTTCTTTACCTATCGCGACAATCGTTTCGCCACGATGGGCCCGGCCACGGCCACCTTCGCGTCGAAGGACCACGAGTTGTTCGCGCGTTTCCACGGCGTATTGAGCGAGGAAACCAGCCGCGAACGGCTCGAAAAGGAATGGAGCAATTCGGTCGAGGCATGGTTCCCCAACGGCAAGGACGATCCGAACCTGTTGATGATGCGGATGGACCTTGGCGATGCGTCGATCTGGTCCGGCGAGCTGGGCGCGATCACCACGGCCAAGATGATGCTGGGCATGGACATCACCGACGATACCAAGGGCGGCAAGGCAGAAACCGCGCTCTGATCCATAGCCCTCAGTAGCAAAAGGGCCGCTCCCAGGTCAGGAGCGGCCCTTTTTCGTGTGCCGGCTTCGTTGCCGGGCGTTACGCGCCGACGATCGAGGGGAAGATGCCGATGATCAGGATCGCCATCAGCGCCGCCGGACAGACCCAGCGCACCAGCACCAGATAGACCCGCAGCAACCCGCCGCCGAGCCCCGTCTCGCTATTCACGATGCGCCTTTCCGCCACCCAGCCGACGAAGATCGAGGTCAGCACCGCGGCAATCGGCATCAACAGTTTCGACGTCAGCGAATCGAGGAAATCGAACCAGCCCAACCCTTCGAACATGGGGATGAAGCCGGCCGGATGCGCATCCGAAAGCGTATTGAACGACAATGCCGCCAGCACGCCAAGCGCCAGCGCACCCGCCGTCACGATCCCGCTGGCAGGCGCGCGCGAAAGCGAGAAACGCTCCATCATCCAGGCGGTCGGAACCTCCATCAGCGCGACCGAACTCGTCAGCGCGGCAAAGGCCACCATGACGAAGAACAGCAGCCCCACGAGCGATCCCGCCGGCATGTCCTGAAACGCGATGGGCAGCGATTGGAACATGAGTCCCGGCCCCGCACTCGGCTCCAGCCCGGCAAGGAACACGATGGGAAAGATGCACAGCCCCGCAATTAGCGCCACGGCCGTATCCGCGCTCGCGATGATGAGCGACGTGCCCGCCAGATTGACATCGCGCCCCACATACGACCCGTAGGTGATCATACCCGCCACGCCGAGCGAGAGCGAAAAGAACGCCTGTCCCAACGCGGCCAGCATCACCGTCCCGGTCAGCTTTTCAGGCTCGAACGTGAACAGGTAATTGAGCGTATCGCCCATGGCGCCGGTAAACGCGCCATAGATGGTGATCGCCACGATCAGCACGAAGAACGCGGGCATCATCCATTTCGCCACGAATTCGATACCGCCCGAAACGCCCCGCGCCACGAAGAACAGCGTGACCGCGATGAACACCACGTCGAGCCCGACCATCAACGGCCCGTTACCGAAAAGACCGGGCAGGATCGCATCGATCGTCGCCGGGTCGCGCCCCTGAAACGCACCGCCCGCGACGCCGGTGTGAAACAGGTCGGATACGAAGATGCCGATATAATACAGCACCCATCCCCCAACGACGCAGTAGAACGACAGCACGAGAAACGCCGAAAGCACGCCGATCGACGCCAGCACGCCCCAATGCCGCGACGCACCCGACGCCGCCGCAAGCTTGAGCGCCGATTGCGGCGCCGACGTCTGCCCGAACCGACCGATCAACGTTTCGGACAACAGCACCGGCAAGCCGATCAACACCACGCAGAAGATGTAGAACAGCACGAACGCCCCGCCCCCGTTCGCGCCCGCTTCGGCCGGGAACCGCCACAGATTGCCCAGCCCGACCGCCGAACCGATCGCGGCCAGGATGAACGCGCTGCGCGAGGACCATCCTTCGTGAGCCTGGCCTTCGTGGACTTGGCCGTCATGGCCTATGTCTTGTGTTGGTGCCGCCATATATTCGTCTTCGCCCCCGATGATCATTTGTTTCATATCTATTGCAACGGTTTGACCCGCATTCCAAGCGGGGCTTTGCCATATTCGCGTTCACGGGTAAAAGCCGCAACCATGTCCACGACTTTTCAGATCGACACCTCGACGAGCCGGGCGACGCCGACGCCGGCGCCGATGAAACGCCTTACCGTGCCGAAGATCACCCGGCGCAAGCAGGATGGCGAGACGGCGGAACCGCTCGTCATGCTCACCGCCTATACCGCGCGGCAGGCGCAGCTGCTCGATCCGCATTGCGACATGCTGCTGGTTGGCGATTCGCTGGGACAGGTGATCTACGGTCTGCCATCGACGCTTGCCGTGACGATGGACATGATGTGCGCCCACGGTGCCGCCGTCGTGCGGGGATCGTATCATGCGCTGGTCGTGGTCGACATGCCATTCGGCAGTTACGAGACATCGCCGCAGCAGGCTTTCGAAAATGCGAGCCGCGTCATGGCCGAAACCGGCGCCGCCGCCGTCAAGCTGGAGGGTGGAACGGCGATGGCCGACACCATCGCGTTCCTTATCGCGCGGGGTATTCCGGTGATGGCGCATGTCGGCTTGACGCCGCAGGCGGTAAACGCGCTGGGCGGGTACATGGCGCGTGGGCGAAGCGAGGCGGAGCAGGCAAAAATCATTGCCGATGGCCGCGCCGTCGCCGAGGCCGGTGCCTTTGCCGTCGTTGCCGAAGGGGTGGTGGAGGATATCGCCATTGCGCTCACCGCTGCGGTCGCGGTGCCTGTGATCGGGATCGGCGCATCGGCACGGTGCGACGGGCAGGTTCTCGTCACCGAAGACATGCTCGGCATGTTCGAACGGGTGCCGCGCTTTGTGAAGAAATATGGCGATATCGCCGACATCATCTCACAAAAAGCGTCCGAATACGCGCGCGACGTGCGCGCCCGCGAATTTCCCGGTCCGGAACAGATCTACCCCGCAAAGGCGGAGTGAACGCCGGTCCGCTCCTGCGCTTTTATCGCAACGCTTATTCAGGTTGAACCGTCTTGCAGACACTTTTCGCCCATTACAAAGGCTCGTTCCTTTTCACCTTCGTGGCGCTGGCGCTTTCCGTATGGCTCGGATTTGCGCAGGGCGACGGCGTGTCGGGCATGCTTTCGGTCCTGTGGATCGTGGTGGTGCTCTCGATCCTCGAAATATCGCTGTCGTTCGACAATGCCGTGGTCAATGCCACGGTCCTGCGCGACATGGACGAAAAATGGCAGCGGCGCTTTCTTACCTGGGGCATCGCGATTGCGGTGTTCGGCATGCGTATCGTGTTCCCGCTCGCCATCGTGGCGATCGCGGCCAGTATCGGCCCGATCGAGGCGTTGAACCTGTCACTGAACGATCCGGAAACCTATGAGGCGCTGGTGTCCGACGCGCATATCGGCATTGCCGGTTTCGGGGGCGCGTTCCTCACCATGGTGGGGCTGAAATTCTTCTTCGACGCGGACAAGGAAGTGCATTGGATCAGTGTGATAGAACGCTTTCTTGCCAAGGTTTCGAATATTGATGCGGCAGCTATCGCGGTTCTGGTGCTGGCGCTCTATCTCATCTCGCTGGCGCTTCCGGATGCGGAGGCGCTGACGTTTCTGGCATCGGGCATGCTGGGCCTGCTCACCTATATCTTGGTTGAGGCGATCGGCACGCTGCTCGACATGGCGGACAACAATGCCGCATCGGGCGCCGCACGTTCCGGCCTCGGCGGGTTCCTCTATCTCGAGGTGCTCGACGCCAGCTTCAGCTTCGACGGGGTGATCGGGGCGTTTGCGCTGACCAACAACATGCTAATCATCGCGCTTGGCCTGTCGATCGGGGCGATGTTCGTGCGGTCGATGACCATTCACCTGGTGCGGGCGGGCACGCTTTCGCAATATCGCTATCTCGAACATGGTGCGTTCTGGGCGATTATCGTGCTGGGCGCGATCATGCTGACATCCGCGGTCGTGCATATCCCCGAAACCATCACCGGGCTGATCGGCGCAACACTGATCGGGTTGTCGCTGTTCTGGTCGATCCGCCATGCACGCAAACATCCCGAGGACGCCGCGGAGGCCAATGCGCAGGCCGGTCCGTCCGGCAGTCCGGTTTCATCCTGATCCGCATCCGGACCCGCCGCACATTACGGCGGGTCCATCGGCGGTTTGGCGGAAGGTTCAGTTAGCCATATTGTCGGCGGCGTCGTTCGCCGCATCGCCCACACTCTGCGCGGCATTGCCGACATCGCCGGCGGCCTCGGCAATGGCGTTGTCCTTGGCAACTTCGGCCCCGCTGCCCTGCATCAGGAAAAATCCGCCAATCAGCACCGCCAGAAGCAGCACGGCGAAAATCGCCCAACCCGCGCCGCCGGATTTGCGGGGGCTGTCGTGATAGACTTCGGTATGCGTATGGGTGTTGCCTTCGGGCGTGCGGGTTTCGGTGACGCGTTCTTCGACCATGGCGGCCTCCTTGTTTATGCAGTGCTTGAAAACTACGGACAGGGGCTTTGCGTTCCGCACCATTGCAAAGGCGCGGAATTTCGTTGCGCTCGACGCCTGTTCGTCGGACAAGCATCGGATGGAGGCCGCCCCCGACATTCTTGCCGACACCACCGCGCAGGAGCGCGAGGAATGGATCGCCGCGATGGCCGCCCTTCCCCCCATTCCCGTGCCAACGGCCCTGTCCTGCGTGAGCCTGTCCCTCCCCGACGCGGATCGGCGCATCGCGGCACGGCGCGGCGAGGGACGTATCGTCCTCGCGCTCGCCACCGCCGCGCAAATCCGGGAGCGTGAAGACGCACTCGATCAGGGCGTCGACGAATTCCTGCAAAGCGGGCCTGTCGAACCGGCCGACCTGCGCGCGCGGCTCCGGTTTTTGAACCACGGGACGGCCCGGCCCGATGGCCTGGATTTCCGGCCGCCGGCAACGGTACGGATCGACGGGCGCGACATCGTGTTAAGAGAGCGCGGCGCAGGCGTGTTCGCGCTATTATGGGCAGCGCGCGGCGGGTTCGTCACGCATGAAACGCTGCTTGCCCGAACATGGGGCGAACAGGCGGCGGGCCGGCGCGAATATCTGCGTGTGGCGATCGGGCACATGCGGCATGCACTGGAACCGGAGCCGGACATGCCGCGCTATATACTGAGCGAGCCGGGTGTCGGATACCGGCTTGGCGATGGAACGCCGCGCCATACCATCGCGTAAGGCTGCTACATCCCGTAGAATATCACGAGCAGGATCGAAAGCGTCGTCGCCATCAACAGCACGAGCGGCACGCCGGTCCGAAGGTAATCGGCAAAGTCGTAGCCGCCCTCCTCCATGATCAGCATGTTGGTCTGATACGCGATCGGCGTTGCGTAGCACAGGTTGCAGCCGAACAGCACGGCGAGGATCAACGGCTCTTGCGGCAAGCCGAGCGTATTGGCGATGTTGAAGGCAATCGGCGTGCCGACGGTTGCGGCCGCCGCATTGGACGCAAAATTGGTCAGCAGCGTCACGAAGAGCATGATGGCAACCAACACGCCCGCGGCCGGCAGATATTGCAGGCCCGCCGACATCACCAGGCCAAGCCACTCCGCCGCCCCGCTTTCGAGGATGATGCGTCCGATGGCGATGCTCGCCGCGACGAGCACGATGACATTGGCGGATAGCGCGCGGCCCACCCGGTCGAACTTGACGCAGCCGGTCACGAACATCGCGATCGCCCCGCCCAGCGCCGACACCGCGATCGGCCACAGCCCGATGCTGGCCGAAAGAACCGCGCCGAGCATGATCGCGGCGGCCAGCACCGCCTTCGACCGGCGGGGCACTTCCTTCGCCCCTTCGAGCAGGAGCAGCCGGTCCGTCTCTGCAAATTCCTCGATCTCGGCGAGCGACCCCATGACGAGCAGCACATCGCCGACCTTGAGCGTGAGTTCGGAATATTCGTGGCGGCCGCGATCGTCCGATTTGGTCTGCTGATGAATGCCCAGCACGGCGACGCCGAATTGCCCCGCGACGCCGGATGACGGAATGGTCAGCCCGACAAGACGCGATTCGGCGGTAATCGCCATTTCGACGACGATCACGTCGAGCTTTTGCCGACGCGCGGCGGCGCGGATACGTTCCACCACCCAGGCCGGCGCGACCCGCCCCTTGAAAATGCGCATCGCCTCTTCGAGCGCGCGATGCGTGCCGCTTACCGGAATGCGGGAACTCGCCGTGATCTGCCGGTCCTGCGGCCCTTCGAAGGCGAAACCTTCGGGCAGGCGATCGGCAAGGTCGTTCGGCGTCATGCCGATCAGCTCATTGTCCTCATCGATACGCAGCGTTGCGGAAAACCGCCGCTTCGTCCGCATCGCGGTCAGGCCGTTGTCCGGCAGGAGCCGCGGCATGACCAGCCAGAGATAGGGGATCGCCACCAGCGCGGCGAGCAATACTATCGGCGTGAAATCGAACACGCGCAGCGGCGGCATGCCCAGATCCTCGGCAATCGACACGACGAGCAGGTTGGTCGACGTGCCGATCGTCGTCGCCATCCCGCCGATCAACACCGCAGCATTGAGCGGGATCAGCGTTTTGGACGCGGGCATCGCGCCGCGTTCAGCAAGCTGCACGAACACCGGAAGCAGGAGCACCAGCACCGGCGTGTCGTTGACCATCATCGACAGCCCCATCGCCAGCATGAGCGAGACCAGCATGCCGACCTGCGGATTGAACTTCCACACCCGGTCGAGAAACAGCGTGGCCGGCTCCAGCGCGCCTGTGACCACGAGCCCCCGGCCCATGATCATCAGCGCGCAAATGGTGATGAGCGCCGGGTGGCCGAAACCGCTGAACGCGACGGCGAGCCCGGCATTGCGGTCGATGGAATCGAGCGGCCAGAAATACAGGCCCAGCGCGATGATCGCGATGGTGACGAGGCTGACGATTTCGGTCTTGATCCGCCCGCGGGCAAAGGCGACGAACATCGCGATCGTCAACGCCATCGCGGCGGCGGCGTGATAGGACGGTAAGCCCGGCATAGCCCAAAAGTCCTAACACCCTGCGACGCGAAGCGCCATATGGCACCGCGATCCGTCAGGGGGCGATGTTCGCCCTTACATGAAATGGTGCCCCTGGCCCGACTCGAACGGGCACGTCTTGCGACAAACGATTTTGAGTCGTTCGCGTCTACCATTCCGCCACAGGGGCATGACCGCCTGCGATACAGACGATGCCAACCGGCCTTAGCCGGGTGGGCTGCGCGCATCAATCCCCCTTGAGCGCGCCGACGAGAAGCTTGTGCAGCCGCGAATGGATCGCGTCGTTCCCGGCCAGGACGGTCTTGTCGCACACCGGGAGCGATCGCCCCTTCCAGTCGGACACGAAACCGCCCGCCTCGCGGATGAGCAGGCATCCGGCGGCCGTGTCCCATGGGCTGAGATCGCTTTCCCAGAACCCTTCGTAACGGCCGGCCGCCACCCATGCGAGATCGAGCGAGGCCGCACCGAACCGGCGCAGCCCGGCCACCCGCGGGCCGATGGCATTGGCGATCTTGGACCATTCGGCGAAATTGCCATGTCCGCCATAGGGCGTGCCCGTCGCGATCAGCGAATCGGCAAGATCGCGGCGCGCCGACACGCGCAGCCGCGCATCGTGCAGCCACGCCCCGCGCGATTTTTCGGCCCAGAAGCTTTCATCCGTGATCGGCTGATAGACCAGCGCGGCGGTCACCTCGCCCCAGCCGCTACGGTCGAGCTTGGGCTCCTGCACCGCGATCGAAATTGCGAAATGCGGCATGCCGTGAAGGAAATTGGTCGTCCCGTCGAGCGGATCGATAATGAAGCGCGGCTTGTCGTCGTCGCCCTCGATCGTGCCGCCTTCCTCCATGAGAAAGCCCCAGCCCGGCCGTGCGGCACGCAGTTCGTCCCACAATGTGCGTTCGGCGGCGCGGTCGGCCTTCGATACGAAATCGGCCGGTCCCTTGCGGCTGACCTGAAGGTGCTCGACCTCGCCGAAATCGCGGCGCAGGCGCGAACCCGCCTTGCGCGCGGCGCGTTCCATGACGCGGATGATGCCGGAAAGGGCCATTCTACTATTCGCTTTTCAAATCAGGGACGTAAGGGAAAGATCAGCTGACCTTGCCGACATAGCTGCGCTCGTACACATCGACGATGATGCGCGTGCCGCTTTCGATATGGGGCGGAACCATGACGCGCACGCCATTGTCGAGCACGGCCGGCTTGTAACTGGACGAGGCGGTCTGCCCCTTCACCACGGCGTCGGCCTCGACGACCTCGGCCTCGACCTGTTCGGGAAGCGCCACGCTGATCGGGCGTTCGTCATACATTTCGAGCGTGACCTGCATGCCGTCCTGAAGGAAGGCGGCCGCATCGCCGAGCAGGTCGGCGGGAAGCTGGATCTGTTCGAACGTGTCGGTATCCATGAAGACGAGGCTTTCGTCGTCGGCATACAGATACTGAAAATCCTTGAGGTCGAGGCGCACTTTCTCGACCGTGTCGGCGCTGCGGAAACGCACATTGGTCTTCCGCCCGTCGATCAGGTTCTTCATCTCGACCTGCATGTACGCGCCGCCCTTGCCGGGCTGCGTGTGCTGAATCTTGGCGACTTTCCAGATGCCTTTTTCATATTCGAGAATATTGCCGGGGCGAATGTCGACGCCGCTGATCTTCATGGGTGTGGACCTTGAATGGTTTGCAAAAAAATGTCGATTGTTCGGATATGTCGCGGCCCTTAGCCGGTGCGACCTTCTGGCACAAGGCGCAGCATGGATCGGCGCCCCCGCGTTATCGGGCCATCATGGGCGCGGCCCGGCCACGTCACCCCCGCGCGTCGAGCCATGCGTCGACCGCGGCGAGCGCATCGGCAATCACCCGGTCCTGCGGTTTGGCGGCATCGACCACGACATGCGCTGTGCGATCCGCCGCCGCCTGATCGAGGAAGGATTGCCGCACGCGCCGGTGAAACTCCTGCGTCAGTGTTTCGAAACGATCCTCCCCGCTGCCATCGCTGGCCAATCGCTTGCGACTGCGCGCAAGGCCGGTTTCGGCGTCAATGTCGAGAACGACGGTCAGGTCGGGGAAGAATTCGCCGATCGTACGGGCGTGCAACATGCGGATGAAATCCACCGGAAGCCCGCGCCCCGCCCCCTGATACGCGATGGTGGAGCCGACGAATCGGTCGCACACGACCCAGCGCCCGGCATCGAGCGCGGGGCGGATCGTGCGCCGCACATGTTCGATCCGCGCCGCCGTCATCAACAACAGCTCGGACCGATCATCCCAGGAATCATCCGCGCCCGACAGGATCAATGCGCGGATCGCATCGCCCTGCGGCGATCCACCCGGCTCGCGCGTGGCCACCACATCCCTGCCGCGCCGCGTCAAATGATCGGCAAGCGCCTTCGCAAAACCGGTCTTGCCGCAACCGTCGATCCCCTCGACCGCGATGAAAACCCCCGTCAATCGACCAGTCCCAGCAAACCGTTGCGCAATTGCTGCCAGCGATTGGCGGGCGCGACATCCTCCATCGCGACAAGATCCATTCGGCTCGCCTTGCCATTGCCGTTTTTGACGTGCAGTTCGGCGATGCGCTCCCCCTTGCGGATCGGCGCGACGACCGGACCTTGGTAGACGATGCGGACCGACGGGTTCGGCGCGTTGCCGATGGGGGTCGTGACGAAGACGGGCCGGGGCGCGGCAACCGCGACGCTGGTGTGGCTGCCGCCCTGCACCTTGACCCGGCCGATTTCGGCGCCCTTCCCGAACAATCGCGTTGCCGACCATTCATCGAAACCCCATTCCATGAATTCGCGCGAGATCTCCTTGCGCTCCCGCGAGGTTTCGGTGTTGCCAACCACCATGATGAGCCGGCGGCCATCCCGCTGTGCCGAACCGACAAAGCCATAGCCCGCCTCGTTGGTGAAGCCGGTCTTCAACCCGTCCGCGCCCGCCACCGCGCCCAAAATCGGGTTGTGATGCTTGTGCGTGATGTCGTTGAAGCTGAACTCCTCCATCGCGAAATAGCGGCGGTAGAGATCGGGATGATCGGTCAGGATCGCCTTCGTCAGCTTGGCGAGATCGCGCGCGCTGGTATAGGTGCGCCCCTCGTCCGGCCAGCCATTGGGCGTATTGAAATGGCTGTCGGTCATGCGAAGCTTGCGCGCCTGGGCATTCATTTCACGGGTAAAGCCGTCGACGCTGCCCGAAACCCCCTTTGCCAGCACGACGCAGCCGTCGTTGGCCGACACGGTCACGATCCCGGCGAGCAGCGTATCGATGGTGATCCGGTCGCCTGCGCGCACGAACATGGACGAACCGCGCCGGCTCCACTGCCGCGCGGTTTCGGGATCGACGGTGATGACCTGATCGAGAGCGATGCGCCCCTCCTTCACCATTTCAAACGCGGTGTAGGCGGTCATCAGCTTCGTCAACGAGGCGGGAATGAACCGCCGGTCGGTTTCGCGCGCGAGCAGGGTCCGGTTGGAGCCGAGATCGTACATCAGCGCGATGGGCGCGCCGTCGAGGCTTTTCGGCGGGGCGGGTGCAGGCGGCGAGACGGGGGCAACCGACGCCGCGCCCCCCGCCCCGTCGCCGCGATCCGCCTGTGCGTAAAGCAGCGGCGCGCAGCCCACGGCCACGGCCGCAGTCAGGCCGAAAAGCGTTCGGCGAAGGGTCATTCCGGTCATGTCATTCCGTCATCAGCGCGGCGGCGCCAAATCAACGCCTTATCGCATCCGCCAGAAGCCCTACCGAAAGCGCATAATAGTTGGAACAGTTGTAATCCAGAATCACGCGATAGTTGGAGGTCAGCAGATAGGCGGTGTTCCCGCGCCCGTCGGGCTCGAACAATACGGCGAAACTGTCGTCGGGGATCGCGCCTTGCGGACGAATGCCGAGCGCCTTCCATTCGCGTACCGTTTTCCACTGGCTGTGACGGGCAAAAACGCGCGGACAGCGGGGCGCGACAAGATCGGTGCGTTGCGGCCCCATGTCGAACCCTGCGGGCACCGCGGCGGGCACGCCCCACGGTTCCCCCGGACGCCACCCGGCGCTCCTGAAATAATTGGCGATGGAATGCAGCGTATCGGCATTGCTGTTCCAGATATCGCGGTCCCCGTCCCCGTCCCCGTCGACGGCGAGGCGCAGCCACACGCTCGGCAAAAATTGCGGATTGCCGAACGCACCGGCCCAGCTTCCCTCAAGCTGCGAACGTGCGACACCCTGATCGATCATCTTGAGCGCGGCGATCAGCTCGCCCTCGAACAGGTCGCGGCGGCGCCCTTCATAGGCAAGCGTCGCGAGCGAGCGCGGCAGATCGAACCCGCCCATGTAGCTGCCGTAATTGGTCTCATGCCCCCAGATCGCGACGAGCACCTCGCCCGGCACGCCATAGCGCCGCTCGATCTCCGGAAAGAGCGAGGCATTGCGGGTATAGGCGCGAATCCCGCCATTGATCCGCGCGGAATCGACATGACGCTCGCGATAAGGGGCGAAAGGCGGCGGAACCGAATTGGGGTTGGACGCCTGCGGCCGGTCGAGTTCGACCACGCGGGGATTGAGCGTAAGCCCCGAAAGCCCCGCGGCGATCGCGCGGTCCGACACGCCCTGCTGCCGCGCGCGGGCGGCAACCTGATCGAGATAGGCATCAAAGCCCGCCTGCGTGAGCGTTTGTGCCGATGACGGCGCGGCCAGAAAAAGCGCGACGGCGGCACCGGCGAACGAGGGGAAGCGCACGGCGGCGCGAAGATTTTTCAGCATGTTCAGGTCCATGGCACAGGAATAGGGCCGTGTGAATTGGGACATGCGACGAATGCCCCCCGATGCGCGATGTGGCGTGACAAACCCGGCGCTTTTGGCTAGCGACGCAGCCGCGATTGTCGCAACGACAATGGCGATCATGTGGAAGCGTGGCCGAGCGGTTGAAGGCACCAGTCTTGAAAACTGGCATACGGGCAACCGTATCGTGGGTTCGAATCCCACCGCTTCCGCCAAAGGGCTGTTTGATGCAGTCCGATACCGTCCAGGAAGCCGTCCAACCCTTTACAATTCTGCTGTTTATGGCTCCAATGGCGTCCGACCCTATCCGCCCCTAGCCGAGTGCATTCGGGGGTATATTGGGGGTAGCGAGAACGCGATTTGGGGGTAGCGGATGCTTACGGACAAGGCGGTGCGGGCAGCGTGTCCAAAGGACAAGGCCTACAAGGTTTCCGACAGCGGCGGGCTTTTTTTGCATGTATCACCGAAGAATCACAAAAGCTGGCGTTTCAAATATCGGTTCGACAAGAAAGAGCAGCTGCTGACCCTTGGGGTCTATCCTGAAACCTCATTGGCGAATGCCCGCGAAAAGCGGGACGATGCGCGCAAGCTGCTGCGAGATGGACGTGATCCCCGTCATACGTCGAAACGGGCAAAGCTTGTGGGCGGCCGCGATGGCGTGCCCGTGCTGGAGCAATGCGCCCGTGAATGGCACCGATTACAGTCGCCACAATGGAAGCCGGTGCATGCAAACGATGTCATTACTAGCCTGGAACGCGATATCTTTCCCGGTCTCGGCACGATGCCGCTGGACGAAATCGACAAGCCGCTGCTGCTGTCGGTGCTTCGGGCTATCGAGAACCGGGGGGCCATCGAAACCGCCCGCCGGGTGAAGCAGCGCGTGGCGCAGATATACGATTATGCCAATGCGCATGGTGCTCGGCTGGAAAACCCGGCAGTCGGGATCGACGGGGCATTGAAGCCACTGCCGCCATCGAAACGCTATCCTGCCTTGGTCAATCTCAATGAGATACGCACGCTTCTGACCGACATCGACCGCGCAGGTGCATCGCCTGTAACCCGTCTGGCTGGCAGGTTCCTCGCCTTGACGGCGCAGCGACCCGGAATGGTCCGCAATTTGCAGTGGAACGAGATCGGCGGCATCGATTGGGATGACCCGAATAGCCAACAATCCGAAGCAATGTGGAAGGTGCCGGCTGACAAGATCAAGCAGGAACTCCATCTGCGCAGCAACGAGGCTTTCGACCATCCCGTTCCGCTTTCCACGCAGGCTGTCGAGACGCTATGCGCCGTTCGCTGCCTCACCGGCCAGGCGCCCTATGTGTTTCCCGGTACTCGCTCGGTGCATCAGCCGATAAGCGAGAACGCAATCGGTTACCTCTACAACCGCGAAGGATACAAAGGCCGTCATGTTCCCCATGGTTGGCGATCGAGCTTTTCGACGATCATGAACGAACAGGCCGAACGCGAACTGGGACAGGATTTGCGTTTGCTGGCGGATCGGATGATCCTCGATCTGATGCTGGCACATACGCCGCCGGGCATGAGCGCCAGCGAATTGCGCTATAATCGCGCGAAGTACATGCCAAGACGACGCGAACTGGCACAACGCTGGGCCGACCTCATCATGGCAGGGGCCATGCCGTATGATGAGATAATCGATAGCCCTCGACGCAAACGGCGCTGATCAGTGCGTCTGTCCAGCAGCCTGCTCTTCGACCCACAGCAGAACATCGCTTTTCCTCCAGCGAGTGCTTCTGCCCAATTTGATGCCATCAGGAAACTGCCCGTTCTGAATGCGGGCATAGATCGTCGAGCGGCTGAGACTGATAATGTCCGAAACTGCTTTGATATCGATAAGCTCTATCTCCGAACTCGCCCTATTCGCTGGCATTTGCGCGACGGAATTTTCCGTATCCTTGGGTACAGCAACCAAATTCCGACGGGCAACCGCGCGCCGTGCACGTAGCTGCGAATTGGTTGCTTCTTCGATCTGCTGATTGGACAAAGGGCCATACGGCTTCAATTTCGCCAGCCAATCGTCGAACTGTTCGCTGTCGACGAATATGCGATGGGTCGGTGTAGCCTGCGGATTCATCCAGCATTCTAGGTTGAACGTCCCAGTCGCAAAGCGTGGCAATGGATTGTCGATCTCCCATAACGCGCTATCGATGGGCGTTACCTCCCCGCCGTTCAGGGGGCGGGCGAAAGTCGCAATTCTTCCGGCGATAAATTGCTCTGCCATCGTTTCTGCGTCGATACAGACGAGGTGGCGGCATGCATCGTTCTTACCATCATCCTCTGGTGCGGAGAATATCTCGGGCAATTCATAAGCCTGAAAACCCGCAAGTAGCGATACGACATCGGCAAAGGCAGCGGTCAAAGTGATCCGACCCTTGGAAGGCAAATAAGTGCCGCCAAGATACGGCGACCAGGGTTCAATGTTCATCGTCATTGCAACGATGTATCGCACATTGCATGACAAAGTATCAATGGCGGCTTTGCGCCCCAACTTCGGTCATCGCTGCTATCTTCGCGCGAACCTGAAAGCGGACCTTCGTTCAGACTGCTGGGGACGGCTGCTTCGCGCTCTATTCTGTTGAAGAAGTCGCTGCTGTTGCGGGCAGAGGATTGCGGCTGCCAGCAGGTTAGCGGACTTGCCGCTTCTCTCAGCTGAGTGCGAGGCCCGGGATCGGCTTCATCTTGGCGAGTTTGCGGAGGTTTTGGGCTGCGGCTGCGAGGTGGAACTCGTCTTTGGCTCCGTTCGGACCGCGCAGGCGCAAGCGGTCCAGCTTGAGGATGCGTTTGAGATGGGCGAACAGCATTTCGACCTTCTTCCGCTGCCGGGATGAGACGAGGTATGCATCGGTCGTGGCGATATCGCGGGCCATATCGCGCGCGCCTTCGTGAATCGAGCGGGTCACCTTGCGCGCGGCCATGTTCGGCGTGCAGAGCTGCCGGAAGGTGCAGGCTTGGCAGTCCTGCTGCCGCGCGCGGTAGCGGATTGATCCATCCTTATCGACACCGCTGCGCGGGGTGCTAAAGTTGCGGTTAGACCGTCGCAGGCGATTGCCGCCCGGGCAGATATAGTTGTCGTCCTCGTGGTCGTAGATGAAGTCCGATCGGGCGAACGTGCCATCGTTGCGCGCGGATTTTTCGAACACCGGGATATGCGGCTCGATACCTCGGTCTTCGACCAGCCAGGCCAGGTTCGGCGCGGAGCCGTAGGCGGTATCGGCAACCAGCTTCTCGGGCCAAAGGCCGAACCGCTCCTGCGTGCGTTCGATCATCCGACGCTGGGCGAGCACCTCGGCCTGGCGGATCGCGGTCGTTGCTTCGACATCGACGATGACCGCGTGGTCGAGATCGATGAGGTAATTGGTCGAGTAGGCGTAGAAGGCCCGCTCGCGCGTAGCTGCGGTCCACCGCGCTGCCGGGTCGGTCAGGTTGATCCGCTTGGGCGTTACTGGCGTTGATCCGCCAAAGGCTGCATCGTCGAGTACCTCCAGATACTCGGCAACCGCCCGCCCCGCGGCCTTGGGCGGCAGCCCTTCCTCGCCCGGCACCGAACGCTGGCGGTGGACATCGGCGCGGATCAGGCTGGCATCGACCGCAAAGCCCTCGGCACCCACCAGTCCCTCGGCCATGCAGCGCTCGACGGTCATCTCGAACAGCTGGCGCAAGAGATCGCTGTCGCGAAACCGCCCGTGTCGGTTCTTCGAGAAGGTCGAGTGGTCGGGCACCGCCCCATCGAGATCGAGACGACAGAACCAGCGATAGGCGAGGTTGAGGTGCACCTCCTCGCACAGCCGCCGTTCCGACCGGATGCCCATGCAATAGCCGATTATCAGCATCCGGATCATCAGCTCGGGATCGATTGATGGTCGACCGGTCGAACTATAAAACGGCTTCAGGTGCTCGCGTATGCCATCGAGATCAACGAACCGGTCGATCGAACGCAGCAGGTGATCGCCCGGAACATGATCCTCGATGCGGAAGCTGTAGAACAGCGCCTCCTGCATCACCGTCCGCTCGCCCATCATCAGCATATCTCCTGCTCGTGAGGATCACTGAATCAGCAGGTTAGCCGATCTGCAAGCGGAGTTTTTCAACAGAATACGCTCCAACTTCGGTCATTCGATCGCTCAAGCGACGGTGGCAACAGCGGCCGTTTTTAGGCCAGCATGGCTGACCGCGATTGGGTGGGCAGGCGACCCTGTACATCTGTCAGGATCGCCACTATCGCGGAGAGGAAGCATATCGGACAGAACTAGGCGGAACAGTCAATGAGGACGCAATGCCGGTCGACATAATGAACGTATTTACGCCGGCACTTGCAATTGGCGATCCAGCTCGATTTGCTGGGCGCCAAGAGCAACTCGACGCTGTTTCAATTGCTCTTCAGTCCGAGGGCACTCAGATCGTCATCTATGGCAACCGTGGAGTGGGTAAATCGTCACTGGCGAGGCAGCTCGCCGCGATCGCTCAGGGAGACCAGACGGTCATCGACCGACTGAACTTCAAACCTCCTACGACGCCCGATTATCTTGTTATCAATATCGAATGCGACGATAGCGTGCTTGATCTGCGCGCGCTAATCCTTCGGCTCCTTACTGACGACGATGCGCTCGCGCCCTGGATCCCTTTCAAGGTGGAGAAGACCACGGCGGGCAGCGAGCTTGGGGCTAGTCTTAATGTTAAGGTACTCGCGATATCCGGCAAGTTAACCAACAGTGACACCCTCGAACGTGAGGCCGTCGAGCAGGATTTATACTCTACCTTCGGCAATGCGATCGCACATATCCTTTCTACCGGCGTGGTTTCTGGCATCCTCTTCATCATCGACGAGGTAGACCGAATTAGGAATCGAGACGATTTACCATCCGTAGTTAGGGCTCGCGGGGCTGATCCACGCGTGAAATTCGCGCTTGTTGGAGTGGGAACCACGCCACAAGAACTGATCGCTGGTCACGAATCAATCGTTCGCCAGATATCTGACGGCTGCGTTGAAATGCCCCCTATGAGCGCCGTTGAGTTGCGGGCTATCTTTGACAATGCTCATCAGGCGCTAATAGAAGAAGACATCGCCTTCGGTGATGATGCGCAAGACTGGATCATCGAGATTGCAAAGGGGCACCCCTACTACGTGCATTTGCTGGGAAAGCATTGTCTCATCCGTGCGGTGTCGATAGGTGAGAGGTTAATAACCGAAGCATTGGCACGTGACGTCCTTGCTGAAATTGCAAACAAGGGCACGGCGAAGGTTCAAGAGGCAGCATATCTTAAGGCAATCGGCCACTCCTTCGTTCGAGAGTTTGTTTTAAAAGCTTTTGCAGAGGAGGAGCGGGATGAGATCAACACGAGCATTGTTTACCCAAAAATCTCTTCAGCACGTAACATGGACACGGGCACCGTCTCTGTTTACGTCGGACACCTAGTGTCTGATAAGTTCGGTGGAGTGCTCGAGAAGACGAGAGAACGTCACTACCGGTTCAAGGACAGCTTGTTCAAGGCATACGCTGCCGCTCGGCCGTTCCAATACACGCCCGACAAACTTGAGCAGGACGAACACGAAGCGATCACGTCGTAGTAACGGATCGCTGCAGAAATCTGGGAAACCGCGGCTCCGAACGGCCGCTGCTGGGTCTTAGGCGCTCGACCAGCGCAATGCCGTTGTCCGTTTCGCGCAACTTGACGACCGAAACCTACCGGTCCGAAACCGGCCCAGTTTCTGCCGATCGACCATTGCCGACGAATGGCAGGGTTCAGGGTCGTCGGAAGATGATCGCTATGGCCGCGATGGGGTGGGAAGCCGACATTCTTTTGCGCAGTCCCCTGTAGAGAAAGCCCTAATTCCGGAGGCCGGCGAGCAAGCCTTCGAACTCAAGATCGTATTTGAGAGCGAGCTGGCGAAACGCCGCAGCTAATTGATGCAGTTCCGTCTTGCCTGCGCAACTGTGTTGTGCAGCCTTAGACTTCCGCCCCGCCATGCCGATCGCCAGTTCGAGGCTTGCCCCGTCGAGGCAGATCACGTCCTTAGAACCATAATAAGGTAATTGAGCAAGGCGGCGCAGATCCGTTTCGGTGAGGCGCCCGACGAGATCTTCGGCATCGGCATCCGACACGGCTACTTCACGACGCCTCGTCACAACCTCGCCACCACGCTCCCACCGATAGCCCGCTATCCGCATCATCCACACACCGTCCGTGCGATAGACCATCACCTGTTGCGATGCGGGAGCTGGAATCAAGCTTCCTCGGAATGTCGCCGAATAGGCGGGGGTCTGCTCTGACAGTTCACCGCACACGTCTTTCAAATGATAGTCCCGGGCAGGATCAACTTCAGGGCAGGGGATATTCACAGAGTTCGCACTCGTAATCAATAACCCTGCCATCATCGCAATGAGCATGGATTAGTCTCCCTGGGTGATCGCTACTTGACGATATTCAAACACGATAACTCTGCCGCAATGGGGTGGTTTTGCGACCGTTAACTTCTAGGTCGGGATAGCCGAAAAACGGCCATTCTTTGCGGGATGGCCTCGCAAAAATATTCCAATTTCGTGAAAGCTACCATCTTCCCGAAACCGGAGCGACAACATTAAACAGGAATATCATCGCTGCGGGTTGGGCGCTTCTGCCGGCGCTGATGGGTGTCACCATTAAGCGGTTTTGAAGCAGCAAACCTACTGGAAACCTTCTACGACAAAAGCGATAGAATAGAAATTTGAAAGCAAATATTATGCAGATTAGATCGCGAACCCTATCTTCCGTTATTCTGGCATGCGCTGCGCTTGCTAGCGCTAGCTGTGATCGGAGCGGTTCAATTGATCCTGCCACAAATCAAGCAGACTTGATTCCAGAATCAGGTAAACTTCTAGCCCGTCCTATTCATGAGGCTACCGCTTCGTGTTGTTCGGACGGCGATGTGGCGGTGCCTGATTGATCAAGGCGCACGCC
>NZ_JAIQCI010000021.1 GCF_022378335.1 Croceicoccus hydrothermalis | reverse complement strand
CCTCCGAGAACCCAGTGAAGAGCGTCTCGCCGTCCGGTGAGAGGGCATATATGGGGGCCCAACGATTCGGTCAACAGCAGGATTGCAAATTTATGGCGTTCATGGCGATTTTTTTACGATTGGGCTGAAGAATGGCGGTTTTGCGTCGTTCGCTTGGTTAACCTTCGGCCTTATCATCAAGCATGGCGGCCATATTGCGGGCTGCCTCGCGATCGTCGGCACTCTTGAACGTCGAATCGATATCGGGCGCCCGCCCCAACATCAGCATCAGGGACCAGAGCGCGAACCGGCGCCCCGCGTCCTGCTCCATGCCGAGGTCGACCGCCATTCGGTCCAGCCCAGCCGAAAGCGCGCCCGCGCTGATCTGCTCCGGGTCGCGCGTGCCGAAATAACGCTGCAGCTGGTCGTCGAGATCCATCCTACGCGCCCCCCGATTCCAAGGCCTCACTCGCCTCGAGCCAAATCGCCTCGGCTTCGTCCAGCTTGCCCTGCAAATCCGCCCGGCGTTTCATGAGCTCCGTCATTGTCATTTTTGCCAGCGCGCCCTGTGCCGAACCCGGGTCGAACATCGCCTGATCGTGAAGGCGAATCGCGGCGGCATGAATCTCCATGTCCTTTTCCGCCTTGCGCGCCGTCTTCCTCAGCGTCTGGCTCCTCTCGCGCGCCTCGGCATTGACGCGGCGTTGCTCCTTGCGGCTATTGCCGTTTGTCCCATCGCCCTTCCCGCCTTCGCCGGGGTCCTTCGCCAGAACGAACGCGATATAATCGTCGATCGAGCCGTCGAAATCCCTGGCCGTTCCCGAATCGACAAGGACAAGCCGATCGGCCGTCATCTCGAGCATGTGGCGATCGTGGCTGACGATGACGACCGCGCCGGAATAGGCATTGAGCGCCTGGATAAGGGCTTCGCGCGCATCAACGTCGAGATGGTTGGTCGGTTCGTCGAGGATCAGCATG
Organism: Croceicoccus hydrothermalis; assembly: GCF_022378335.1. Lineage (GTDB taxonomy): Bacteria > Pseudomonadota > Alphaproteobacteria > Sphingomonadales > Sphingomonadaceae > Croceicoccus > Croceicoccus hydrothermalis. The sequence continues at coordinate 48,988 of NZ_JAIQCI010000021.1, read as the reverse complement.
TGCGGCGCATCGCGCGTGATCAACGCCAGCGCCAATCGCGCTCGCTCCCCGCCGGAAAGCCGTCCGACCTCGGTTTCCGCCTTTGGCCCCGAAAAACCGAACCGGCCGAGCTGGGCGCGCACGTGGCCGGGTTTCGCATCCTTCATCAACCGGCTCATATGCTGCAAGGGCGTATCGGCGCGGTCGAGCTCCTCCACCTGATATTGTGTAAAATAGCCGACCCGCATTTTGGGCGAGGCGTTCATCGCCCCCTCGATCGGGTCAAGCTGCCCGGCGAGCAGGCGCGCCAGCGTCGTCTTGCCATTGCCGTTCCGGCCGAGCAGCGCCATCCGCTCGTTCTCGTCCAGCCGCAGATCGAGCCGGCGCAGCACCGGATTGCCGTCATAGCCCACGCTCGCCTCGTCCAGAGTCACGAGCGGGGGGCGCAATTCGTCGGGGCTTGGGAAATCGAAGCTCAACGAGGGATCGTCGATCAGCTCGGCAATCGGCTGCATCCGGGCGAGCGCCTTGGCGCGCGATTGCGCCTGCTTTGCGGTGGAGGCACGCGCCGAATTGCGTGCGACATAATCCTGCAGCTTCTTGCGCTCGCTTTCCTGCTTTGCCTTGGCGGAGGCGAGCTGCGCCTGCCGTTCCGCGCGCTGCCGCTCGAACGCGTCGTACCCGCCGGGATAGATCGCAAGCCGCCCCCCGCTCAGGTGCAGGATGTAATCAACCACATTGTTGAGAAAATCGCGTTCGTGGCTGACCAGCAAGATCGTCGCCGGATAGGATTTGAGAAAATCCTCCAGCCACAGCACCGCTTCTAGATCAAGATGGTTCGACGGTTCGTCGAGCAACAACAGGTCCGGCGCGGAAAACAGCAACGAGGCCAGCGCCACGCGCATCCGCCACCCGCCGGAAAAGCTGTCGAGCGGGCGATGCTGCGCCGCTTCGTCGAAACCCAGGCCGACGAGAATACGCGATGCGCGCGCCGGCGCGGAATAGGCATCGATGGCGAGCAGGCGTTCGTGCACTTCGGCAAGGCGGACCGGTTCGGTGCAGCTTTCGCTTTCCTCCATCAAGGCCGCGCGTTCGGTATCGGCGGCCAGCACCGTATCGAACGGCGTCGCTTGCCCGGCGGGCGCTTCCTGCGCGATATAGCCGATGCGGCTGCCCTTCGGCATTTCGATGCTGCCTCCGTCGGGTTCCAGCATGTCGGCGATGACGCGCACCAGCGTCGATTTGCCCGCCCCGTTGCGCCCGACCAGCCCCACCCGCCCGCGCGGCGGAAGGCTGGCACTCGCGCCGTCGAGAATGGAACGGCCGCCGAGGCGAACGGTGATATCCTTGATGTTCAACATGGCTGCCGCCTAGCCGCAAACCCGCCCCGCTGCAAAGGACGCCGGGCGCACGGGGATATAAACCGGCGTCGTGCGCGTTGCACGATCATGGACGATACGATCGAGAATTTACGCCGGGCCATGGAGGACGCCGCCGCTGCGATGGATTTTGAAGAGGCGCGGCGGCTGCGCGACCGTATCAATCTCGTAAGGCTCGGCGCCGATGCCGATGGCGCGGCGGCCGCGGATACGAGCGGGCTGACCCGGCAACAGCCCGGACGCATGGGGCTTGGCACCGGGCGGCAATCGGTCGAGCCACCGGCGGGATGGACCCGCCCGAAAAAGCCCGATCCCATGACACGCGGACGGAGCAAGCGCCGCCGCGAAAAGCCCTGACATCGCGGGATGGATCGCCGGTCATGCGATCGGCGCTCTGACGCGGGGGGCGGCCTGTGCGATATTAGGCTCCGGCGCGGGCGGGGACGCCCTGACCGGGGTTTCCGGCATCGTGGCGATCTGCACCCGGTTCCGCCCCGCCTCCTTTGCAGCATACAGCGCCTGATCCGCCATGCGGTAGAGCGTATCGTAACCGGTCACCCCGTGCGTTGCGGCGACGCCGATACTGACGGTGATGCACCGCGATCCGTCGCCGACATGCTCATGCCGGCACGCGGCCACCGCGGCCCGCACCCGCTCCGCAAAGGCGGCGAGTGCGTCGCCCGCGATCCCGGTGGTCAAGATCACGAACTCCTCCCCGCCCATCCGCGCCACCGGAAAGCCTGCGGGCACCGTTTCGCGGAGCGTAGCGGCGATGCAGCGCAACACCTCGTCACCCACATCGTGGCCGAACCCGTCATTGATCGCCTTGAACCGATCCACATCGATCAGCAAAAGCGCCACCGCCGACACGTCGGCACCCGCGCCGAACATCGTTTCCGCCGATTCTATGAAGTAAAGGCGGTTGCCCAGCCCGGTCAGCGCATCCTGCCGTGCCATGCGATAGGCGATCGCCTCGGCACTTCGCGCGCGATCGCGTTCGTTGCGCAGATGCGCATACTTCGCGGTCGTCGATATGGCGAGCCAGAGCGTCTGCCACGCCGCGGCGTAGAGCACGATGATCTGCGCCCCGCCGCCCCAGAACATGGTGTCGGTATCGAAAACCTGCACGCTACCGAGCGCGAGCATCGGCACAGCCCACGCCCGGCCGAGCGAAATGGCGGGGGCATGTCCGCGCCGCCACGCCGCCACGATGCACACCGCGCACAGCAGCAGCACGGCAAGAACGAGAATGCCGACGATATCCGCCAGAAGGTGCAACGGACCCGTCCTCAAAAGCGAGAGCGGTACACCGGACAGACCGACGAGCGTACCTGCCCCCGCCGTGATCCGGCGCAAGGCTTTTGGCACGCCCGCCTCGCGGATCGCGCTCACCACGCTGGCCGTGGCTAGGAATATGGCAAGACAGGCGAGAAACGTCGCGATCTGCGCCGAGCTCCGACCGGCAAATCCGGGAACGAAGGCCAGGATCATCTGCGACCAGATCAACCCCCAGACCAACACGCACGCCGCCCACGCCCCCTGCCACGCCGCGCTTACCGACCGCATCGCGATCGCAAGGCCCGCATTATAGAGCGCGCCGATCAACAGCAGCGTCAGCCCGGCCCCGATCGTGGCGGACAAAGCCGCGAACCGAAGGGCAGCCTCGTCGTCGTGCACGATGTTCATGCGCAGGAACTGCACGTCGGCAAGGCGATCGATACGAAGGACGATGGATTTCAGCGGGGCCTTCAGGGCATGGTCCGAAAAGGCGATCTTCGACCCGGGACGCCAATGCTCGGAAAAATCGCCGACCCTGACGGAATACCGGACCAGTTGTCCCGTATCTCCGACAAAGCGGACTTCCATGCGTTCGAACCGCGTATTTCCGACGATGAGCACCGCGTCGGCATTGTCCTCCCCGTCCCCTGCCCGCTTCAGCCGCAGCCACAGGCTTTGCGTGTTGTAATCGCGCGGCGGTCCGGCGCAATCGTAGGCATCGGGCTCCGGCGGATCGTCGGTGGACAGGGCGGTGACGGCATAACAGAAATCGGAAAGCTGCAACGTACGGGCGTATACAGTCTGCGGACGAAACGCGACGAACAGCACAAGAAGAACGAGAGTTGCCCCCGTCAGAAGCGAGAGCAGCGTGCGCAAGCGTCGGCGAATCGCGAAAGCATCCGGTGCAGCATCGTACGGCACGGCATCGCACGGCGCAGTCGCGCGCGCGTCAAAACCGTCCAGAATGGCTTTCCGTCGATGAAACGCCCGCCCGCACGGCGATTTCATGCTCGCGCCCCCGATCAATATTCGGTCAAGGCGGCATGAAACTTTCGGAACAGGCGAAGGCCGGCCACCCTGACATCCCCGAACAGGACGCTAGTCGCCGGAGGGCGCAATTTCAAGCAAGCCTTGCCGCAAATGGCCTCGAACACTTTAAACGGCCGATGTATTACTTGGCCGGAACGCACGAATCGCGCTGTGCCCCGATCCGGAAAAAGCGGCTCACCCTAGAATTATTTGAGCACGCTGCCCGGCATGCGGTCGCGGGCACCAAGGACATGCGCACCCCATACCGTGGCCATCACCAGAAGCGCACCGACCGCCTGGTGCGCCACCGCGATCCACAGCGCCAGCGCGCTCATCACCGTTGCGATGCCGAGGATGATCTGCGTGCCGAAAGCGGCGTGGATCGCCACCGATGCCCCGCGTGATCGCACCCTTATCCGCCGTGCCAGAACGATAAGCGCCGCAACCGCCGCCCATGCCCACCAGCGATGGATGAAATGCACGAGGAATGGATCCGCGCTCAGCGCGTGAAGCACGCCCTGGGACCAGTCGATCCCTGCGGGGAACAGCGCGCCCTGCATCAAGGGCCAGTCCCGCGCGACATAGCCCGCATTCAGCCCGGCCATCCACGCCCCATAGAGCAATTGTATCGCCAGCACGGCGAGCACCAGCGCCGCAAAGCCGCGCAAACGCGCAGGCGGCACGCCCCGCGCATTCAGCCGGAGATCGAGCGCGGTCCAAACGAGCCCGCCCAGCGTGAAGAGCGCGGTCATCAGGTGAATCGAAAGCCAGTAATGGCTGACATCCGTGCGGGCGTCCGCGATCGCATCCGGCCCGACGCCCGACCGCACCATCAACCAGCCGAACGCCCCCTGTAACCCGCCCAGCGTCAGAAGCGCGATCAGGCGCAATTTATACCCGCCGGGGATCATCCCGCGGATCCAGTAGAACGCAAGCGGCAGCGCGAATGCAAGGCCGATCACCCGGCCAAGCAGACGGTGCGCCCATTCCCAGAAATAGATGAACTTGTACTGCGCCAGCGTCATGCCCGCCGGGCCGTTTACCTGCACATATTCGGGAATGCGGCGATAGGCGGCGAACTCGGCCTCCCATTGCGCCTGGCTCATGGGCGGCAGGGCGCCGGTGACGGGTTTCCACTCGGTAATGGAAAGTCCCGATTCGGTGAGACGGGTGATACCGCCCACGATGACCATCGCCACGACAAGCGCGGCAACAACCATCAGCCATCGCGCGATGGAAAGCGGACGCGCCGGTCCGACGGGCAAGCTGCCTTCGGGCGTTGAATATTGCACAGCCATGCGAGCGCCCCTGCGACCAAATCGGAAAAATCGCAAGAGCGGGTTGCGCAATGTGATAATGTATCATACCTAGACGTCATGGAGCGTCCCCGTTTCCCCGATTGGCTCAACCTCGACCGATTCGGCATTGGCCTGTCCGGCCTGTGCGCGGTTCATTGCGTCGCCTCGATCCTCCTTGTCGGTGCGGTGGGGATCGGCGGTCATGCGCTGCTGTCGCCGGATATTCACAAATTCGGCCTTGTGGTCGCGCTGATCATTGGCGGGGCGACGATCGGGCTGGCCGCGCTGCGCTCGGGCCGGCGCGGGCCCCTTTACCTGGGTGGGGTGGGCATCGTGTTGATGGCTGGCGCGATCGCCGGACCGCACGGCCCGATAGAGGCGTTTCTGACCATTGCCGGAGTCGCTCTCGTGGCGGCGGCGCATGTATGGAACATGCGGCTGCATCGCTGCGCGATCTGAAGCGATTGCACCGCGCGATCCATGTCGCGCCTTGCAGAGCGGCCAGCGCACGCTATGTCGAGGGCATGACCCAAACCACCGACACAATCGCAATTCAGGTCAACGGCGACCGCATGCATACGCCCGCCGGCGCCAGCGTTGCCGACCTCGCCCGTCAACTGGATCTCAATCCGGCAAAGATCGCGGTGGAGCGCAATGGCGAGATCGTGCCCCGCTCCACGCTCGCCGATGTCGCGCTGTCCGATGGCGATACGCTCGAAATCGTGCATTTCGTCGGCGGGGGCGACCATGGCGATGACGATAGCTGGGAAGTGGCCGGACGCCGGTTTACCTCGCGCCTGATCGTGGGCACCGGCAAGTACAAGGATTTCGCGCAGAATGCCGCCGCGCTGGAAGCCTCGGGCGCGGAGATCGTCACCGTCGCCGTGCGCCGCGTCAACGTGTCGGATCCCAAGGCGCCGATGCTCACCGATTTCATCGACCCGAAAAAAGTGACGTACCTTCCAAACACCGCGGGTTGCTTCAACGCGGATGAGGCCGTGCGCACGCTGCGCCTCGCGCGGGAGGCCGGCGGCTGGGACCTGGTGAAGCTGGAGGTGCTGGGCGAGGCGAAGACGCTTTATCCCGACATGCGCGAAACCTTGAAAGCGACCGAAACGCTTGTGGCCGAGGGGTTCAAGCCGATGGTCTATTGCACCGACGATCCCATCGCGGCGAAACAGCTTGAGGAAGCGGGCGCGGTCGCCATCATGCCGCTGGGCGCGCCGATCGGTTCGGGGCTCGGCATTCAGAACCGCGTGACGATCCGCCTCATCGTGGAAGGGGCTAACGTCCCCGTGCTGGTCGATGCGGGCGTCGGCACCGCGTCGGATGCCGCGGTCGCGATGGAGCTTGGCTGCGACGGCGTGTTGATGAACACCGCCATTGCCGAGGCGAAGAACCCCGTTCTCATGGCCCAGGCCATGCGGCGCGGGGTGGAGGCAGGACGCGCCGCCTATCGCGCCGGGCGCATGGCGACGCGCAAATATGCCGACCCGTCCAGCCCGCTGTCGGGTCTGATCTGACCGTCCGTTTCTGATCTTGGCCGCGCGCTGTTTACCAAGTTTAACCAAACCGCGCGATCCTCCGTTCTGCTTGGACGCGGAAAGGGGATATGGTCATGGGTCAGGACAGCACGGGGGAGCAGCTTATCGCCGAGATGCGCGTTTTTGCCGCCTTCGATCCGGCAGAGCAACGCTATATCCGACGCAGCCTCGACATCGCGTTCGAACGGCACGATCCCTACGAACGCTATGCCCGCACGAGCCGGGAGGCCGTCTCCATCCGGCAGCAGATCATGGCATACAAGGACATCGGCGAATTGCGCGGTATGATCCCGACGCATGTCGATCAGAATGTCGATCTGTTTTTCGGGCGCCTCGTCCGGATGACGGTGTTCAATCTGTGCGAGGGGTGCATCTCGCGATTCGATGCCTATCGCTTCCTGTATGAAAGGATGCTCGGCCCCAATGTCCGGCTGTGGCTGCCCGCGTCGTTCTGCGCGGTTGCGGCGATGCCGAAACTTCCCCCCGAACGCCGTGCGCGCCTGCTCAAATCCATAAGCGAGGATGACGCGACCGCATCCGGCTGGTCATCGCGGCGCCCGCAGTTCGTGCCGACCTTCGTCCGGGACAGGGCGCTCGTACCGCAGCCCCCCCGCGCACTGAGGGCGCGCGCCCCGCTTACCCGCGGTAGAGCCCGTCGGTCCGGTTGCCATAACGTTCGCGGATCTTGTGCCGCCGGATCTTGAGCGACGGGGTCATTTCGCCATTCTCGATCGAAAAGGCTTCGTCGGCAAAGGCAAATCCGCGGACCCGTTCGATCACCGAAAGATGCGCGTTCACCCGGTCCAGCGCATCGCGGATCGCGGCCCTGAACGCCGCATCCTCGGTCCATTCCGGCCATTCACCCTTTCGATTCTGCGCCCTGCCCCATTCCGCGGCCCATTCGGCATCGGGCACCACAAGCGCGACGACATAGGGTTTGCGATCGCCCACGACCATCGCCTGCGCAATTTCCGGTTCGAGGGTGAGCATTCCCTCCACACGCTGCGGCGCGATATTGTCGCCCTTGTCGTTGATGATCATGTCCTTCTTGCGATCGGTGATGACGATCCGCCCCTTCGCATCGAGGTGCCCGATGTCGCCGGTAAGGAGCCAGCCGTCGTGCAACGCCTTCGCGGTTTCCGACGCGTTGCGCCAATAGCCGTGCATCACCAGTTCCCCGCGCACGAGGATTTCGCCATCGTCCGCGATGCGCACCTCCACTCCGTGCAGCGGCGGGCCGACCGTATCCATCTTCAGCCCCGCCGCCGGCCGGTTGCAGCTGATGACCGGGCCGGCCTCCGTCTGTCCGTAACCCTGAAGGAGCGGGAGGCCGAGGCCTGTGAAGAAATAGCCGATATCGGGATTGAGCGGCGCCCCGCCCGACACCATCGCCTTGATCCGCCCGCCGAATTTCGCCCGGATCTTGGGCCGAAGGCTGCGGTCGAGCACCCTGTCCTCGATCCCGTCGAAGAGGGGGCGGGTGCGCTCCTGCGACTGCCGCTCCGCCAGTGCGACGGCGCGCGACAGCAGGACATTGGCCACCTTCCCCTGCCCCCTCATCTGCCGCAGGATCTTCGTGCGCAACACCTCGAACAGGCGCGGCACGACGACCATGATCGTCGGCGCCGTCGCCTCAATATTCGCCGAAAGCTTGTCCAGCCCTTCGGCATAGTAGATTTCCGCGCCGAGGCAGATCGGCAGATATTGCCCGCCGGTGTGTTCGTACGCGTGCGAAAGCGGCAGGAACGACAGGAAACGTTCGCGCTCCCATCCGAAATCCTCCGCGATGATGCGGGCCGCCCCCGCGCAATTGTGCAGTATGGCGCCGTGATGCTGCCGCACGCCGCGCGGCGCGCCGCCGGTGCCGCTGGTATAGATGATGCAGGCAAGATCCTCGCGCGTGACATTGGCCATGCGCGCATCGACCGCGGCGCGGGCGGCGGCGGCGTCCCCTTCGTAAAGGTCGGGACAGCGGTGGAAGCGCACCTGCCCCGCCTGCTCCTGCCGTAGCGGATCGATCGACACGAGATGTTCGGCGCAATCGCTGTTGAGCATGGCGGGGAGCAAGGTCGCGGCCAGCTTGGAATTGGAGACGATCGCCGCCCGCGCGCCCGAATTTTCGAGCACGTGGAGATGATCCGCCGTCGTGTTGGTCGTATAGGCGGGAACGGTCACCAGACCGGCGGCCATGATGGCGAGATCGGCAATGCACCATGCGGGCCGGTTTTCCCCCACGAGCAGCACCCGGTCCCCTTTTTCAAGTCCGATCCGCCGCAGCGCTTCCGCCATGAGGCAGACCCGGCGCGCCACCTCCGCCCAGGACATCGGACGCCAGACGCCATCCTCCTTCGCGACGAGAAAGGGCGCATCCCCCATCCGGTCGGCGCGCGACAGGAACATCGCCACAAGACTCGTCGCCTTGTCGATCTCGGACAGGGTCATCGCGTGCGGCCCCTCGTTCGAACGGGTCCCTGGCATTGGCCTCTATCTCCTCTCTTGATCGGGGATTTAGGTGGCCGCGCCCGTCCGCACAAGTTTGCGTGCGTCGTGCCGACCCCGCAAATTGGCGTGACCTATTGTGCGGCTACCGCCCCTTCGCTGCGCGGATCGGCGCCGCCGCGAAGGATATCACCGGCACGCTCGATCCCGTTGGCTTTGAAGCGGCCCTGCCATACGCGCACGTCATGCCCAATCGCGGTCAGCGCGGCGGCCATGTCGGCAAGCGCCGTGCCCTGCTCCACAAGCACCGTATCGCCCGGCGCGTAAATCACCGGGAGTGCAATGGCATCGGCGACATCCATGTTCCAGTCGATGACGGCGATGATCGTCTTTGCCGTCTGCGCGATGATGGTCGATCCGCCCGCGGCCCCGATGGCCAGCCGGAAATCGCCGGAGGGGCCCATCACGATGCTAGGCGACATCGAACTGCGCGGACGCTTGCCCGGGCCGACCGCGTTCGCGACGGGCCGGCCGTTTTCCACCGGCACGAAGCTGAAATCGGTAAGCTCGTTATTGAGGAAATAACCGTTGACGAAGAGCCCCGATCCGAACGCGCTTTCCACTGTGGAGGTCAGGCTGGCGACGCCCCCTTCGCCGTCGACGACGACGAAATGCGATGTTCCATGCTCCGCCCCGTGCATGCCGGCGGGGCCAATTGCGACCGAGCCGGGGGGATTGCCGGGTTCGGCCGTGTCGAGCGCTGTGCTCGCGGACAGCATCGCACCCCGGTCGGCAAGATAGTCCGTGTCCATCAAACCGCGCAACGGAACCGAAACGACATCGCCATCGGCGACATATGCGCCCCTGTCGGCATAGGCGAGCCGCATGGAATCGGCGATCAGATGCCAGCTTTGCGGATCGTCCGCGCCCAGCGCCGCCATGTCGAAATCTTCAAGCTGCTTCACGATGGCATAGACCGTCGTCGCCCCCGACGATGGCGGGCCCATGCCGCAAATCTCGTATGCACGATAATCGCCGCATACGGCGGGCCGTTCCACCGCGCGATACCCGGCCATATCGGCCAGCGTCATCGCCGCGGGGTTGCGGGGCGCGGTGCGGACCGCTTCGACGATGGCCCGCGCATTTTCGCCGGTATAGAACGCGTTCGCCCCTTCATCCGCGACACGGGTCAGGAAACGGGCAAAAGCCGGATTGCGCAAGGTCGTGCCCACAGGGACCGGCGCGCCGTCCGCACCAAAGAACAAGGCGCGCCCCTCCGGGCTCAACCCGGCAATGTCGGGTGCACTCGCCAGCGTATCGTGCAGACGCTGCGTCACGGTGAACCCGTCGCGGGCGAGGCGAATGGCCGGCCCGAACAACGCGCGCCACGGCAACCGCCCATGTTCGGCATGGGCCAGCGCCATCATCGCGACATTGCCGGGAACCCCGGTGGAAAGCCCGCCGGGCCGCGCCTCGGCAAAGGATATCGGCCGACCGTCGCGCATGAACCAGTCACCGGTGGCCGCCGCCGGCGCGGTTTCGCGCCCGTCGAAGCTGGTCAGCACCCCGTCGTCGCGCAGGAGGAGAAAACCGCCCCCGCCGATGCCGCTGCTCTGCGGCTCGACCACGTTGAGCGCGAGCAGCACCGCGATCGCCGCATCGGTGGCATTGCCCCCCTGCCGCAGGATTTCCGCCCCGGCCTCGGCCGCGCGGGGATCGGCGGCGCTGACCATTCCCTTTTGCGGGGCGGGCTGAACGGTCGCATCGCGCCCTCCCCCCTCGGTAATGGGAAGGGTTGCGCAACCGCCGGTCATGGTGAGCATCAGCGGGGCAAGAAGCGAAGCGGTTCCAAAGCGAAGCATGACAGGCGTGCTATTCGCTTCCCACCGCCTCCGCAATCGTGGAAAAACCATCGCGGCGCATCAATTCGGGCAGGCGGCGCGTGATCTTCGCCGCGATGCCCGGCCCTTCGTATACCATCGCGCTGTAAAGCTGCACCAGGCTGGCGCCTGCGCGGATCCGCTCCCACGCGTCCTCTGCCGTGAAAATCCCGCCAATGCCGATGAGCGGGATCGTGCCGCCGGTCGCCTTGCGGAAATCGCGCAGCCGCATTAACGCCATCTCGCGCAGCGGTGCGCCCGAAAGCCCGCCGGTCTCGTCCGCATGGCGCGAGGCCAGCGGCGGGCGCGCCACCGTGGTGTTCGACACCATCAGCGCGCCCAGCCCCTTGTCCGCCGCAATGCGCGCGATCGCGTCGATGTCCGCAGGCTCCAGATCGGGCGCCACTTTCAGGAAAAGCGGCACGCGGATCGCGCCCCGCGCCTCGTTCACCGCGTCGAGCAGTTCGGTGAGCGCGCCCTCGTCCTGAAGCGCGCGCAAGCCCGGCGTGTTCGGGCTGCTGATATTGACGGCGAGATAGGAGGCATAGGGCGCCATCGTGCGCGTCATCCGCGCATAATCGTCGATACGGTTCGCGCTGTCCTTGTTCGCGCCGATATTGATGCCCACGATGCCGTCGCGCGCACCATCGATCCGGGCCCGGCGCCGCATGCGCACCGCGACCGCCTCGGCCCCTTCGTTGTTGAAGCCCAGCCGGTTGATGACGGCCTTGTCCTTCGCCAGCCGGAACATGCGTGGTTTGGGATTGCCGGCCTGCGGTCGCGGCGTCACCGACCCCAGCTCGGCGAAGCCGAAGCCGCAGCGCAGCAGCGCGTCCGGCACCTCCCCGTTCTTGTCGAAACCCGCGGCCATGCCGACCGGATTGGGAAAACGCAGTCCGGCGACCTCGCTCGCAAGGCTGGCCTGCGGCAGCGGCGGGCTGGCGAGGAGCGAGGACGGCAGCGTCTTCAACGCCCGCAACGCGGCGCCATGGGCGCGCTCTGCATCGAGACGGAAGATCAGCGGACGGACGACGGGATAGATCATGGCACCAGCCTCTATGCAACCGATGCGCGGCTGTCGATATGGCTATGCCGGATGGCGGCGGCTGGCCTTATCGTTACATTTGCGACACAAGGGCGCGACGCCATTTTCTATCCTCCGGAGAACGACAGATGAAAGCCCTTATCACGATGTTGCTGGCCGGTGTCTCGCTGGCCGGTTGCGCCACGGTCGAAACCCCGGAGGTGCCCACCTATCCCGTGGCGCAGAACGAGCGGGGCGCCGCGCTCAACGCCGAGTTCGAAGCCTTCGACGAAGCGCAGCTCGCCCTGTCGCCCGAATCGCGCACCTATCGCGGCATTCGCGACGAAAGCTATGGCGAATGGAGCCCCGGCACCGAGGCGGCAGAAATTGCCGATGAACGCCTCCTCCAACAAACGGCGCAGCGGATCGAAGCGAATTACGACCCCGCCGATCTGAGCGCGGAGGACGCGCTGTCCTACGAATTGTTCGCGATTCAGGCGCGCAATTCCGCCGCGCTTTTCCCCTATCGCGACTATGGCTATATCTTCGACCAGATGAACGGGGCGCAGAGCAGCTTTCCCGCGTTTCTCATCAATCAGCATGTCGTGGAGAACGAGGATCACGCCCTCGCCTATATCTCCCGCATCGAGGGCATCGGCCCGGTCATGGACACGCTGATCGCGCGGTCCGCAGCGCGTGCGCAGGACGGGATCATGCCGCCGCGCTGGGTCTATCCCTATGTCATTTCCGACATCGACAACCTCCTCGAAACCGGAAGCGATTACAGCGATCAGGCGATTATCGAGGATTTCCGCGAGAAAGTCGCCGCGCTCGACCTTTCGTCCACGCGGGAGGCGGAATTGAACGCGGCCGCCATCGCCGCATGGCGTGACAGCGCGGCGCCGTCCTATCGCCGCCTGCGCACCGAGATGGAGCGGCAGATGGCCATGGCCGGCACCGATGACGGCGTCTGGCGCTTTCCGCAAGGCGACGAATATTACGCCGCCCGGCTGAAGGATTATACCACCACCGACCTCACGGCGGAGCAGATCCACAATATCGGTCTGCGCGAGGTCGACCGCATCCATGACGAGATGCGCGCCATCATGGACGAGGTGGGCTTCGAAGGCGATCTGCGGGAATTCTTCGAATTCACCCGCACCGACCCGCGGTTCTATTATGACACGCGCGAGGCTTACCTCGCCGACGTGTCGCAGAAGCTCGACCGGATGGAGGCCGCCCTGCCGCAATATTTCGGCATGCTGCCCACCGATCCGCTGGTGGTGAAGCCGGTGGAGGCGTTTCGCGAACAATCGGCGGGCAAGGCGTTCTATTCCAGCCCCGCGCCCGACGGGTCGCGCCCCGGCACCTATTACGTGAACCTCTACCGCCTTCAGGACATGAGCAAGAACGAGCTGGAGGCGCTTGCCTATCACGAAGGGTTGCCCGGTCATCACCTGCAATTGTCGATTCAGACAGGGCTCGACGATCTGCCCGCATTTCGCCGGTTCGGCCGCTTCACCGCCTATACCGAGGGGTGGGGCCTTTATTCCGAGGAGCTGGGCAAGGACATGGGATTTTACCAGGATCCCTATTCCGATTTCGGGCGGCTCGGCATGGAATTGTGGCGCGCGGCGCGGCTCGTGGTGGACACCGGCATCCATTCCAAACGATGGAGCCGGGAGGAAGCCATCGCCTATCTGAGCGAAAACACGCCCAATCCCGAAGGCGATATCGAAAAGGCGATCGAACGCTACATCGTCTATCCGGGACAGGCGACGGCCTACATGATCGGCAAGCTCAAGATCATGGAGGTGCGCGACCGGGCGCAGGCCGCGCTCGGCGACCGGTTCGACTGGCGCGGGTTTCACGATGCCATTCTGGCGAGCGGGCCGGTTCCCCTCTCGGTTATGGAGGAAAACGTCGATGCGTGGATCGCGGCGCAGCAGGGCGCCTGACAACCCGCGCGATTCCGCCAGTTAAGAACCGCTCGCATCTGTCGGTCTATGGTTGATTTGTGACCCTGCCGCTCCCAAATGCCTAATCGGAACGAATCGCTCCGATTAGGCGGAGCGATATGGCACGCGAACGACCGAAGGCAGGATATGCGGCTTTCCAGCATGGCAGATTACGCCGTCGTGGCGATGCGCGCCGCCGCGCTGCATTGCGGGGGCACGCGCACCAATGCGGCGGAAATCGCGGCGGAAACCGGCCTGCCCGCCCCCACGGTGCAAAAGCTCGTCAGCCGTCTGGGACAGGCGGGCCTGCTCAATTCCGTGCGGGGATCGGGCGGCGGGTTCCGGCTCGCCCGCCCGGCGGCGGCGATTACGCTTGCCGACATCGTGGAGGCGATCGAGGGGCCGATCGCGATGACCACATGCGCCACCGATACGGGCGATTGCGCGATCGAGGGCACATGCGGCGCTCGCCCCCACTGGCCGCAGGTCAATCGCGCCATTCGCGGCGCACTGGAACAGATCACATTGGCGCAACTCGCGCAGGAGGAAGTGGCGGCATGACCGACACCATGAAAGAGCAGACCAAGGCACCGCAGGAAAAGAACCGCGCGGACATGGACCAGGCCGCAAAGGCCGCGGCCAAGTCGCTCGAAACCTACGAGCATGGCTTCCACTCGGACATCGAGCAGGAATTCGCGCCCAAGGGCCTATCGGAGGATACCGTCCGCTTCATCTCGGCCAAGAAGAAGGAGCCGGAATGGATGCTGGAATGGCGGCTGAAGGCGTATCGCCACTGGCTGACCATGACGCCGCCGGACTGGGCAAAGCTGGAGGTCGATCCCATCGATTACCAGGATGCGTATTACTATGCCGAGCCCAAGGCGAAGGAAAAGATCGGATCGCTGGACGAGGTCGATCCCGAAATCCTGCGCGTCTATGAAAAGCTGGGCATTCCGATCGCGGAACAGGAAGTGCTCGCCGGAGTAGAGGGCGCGCGCAAGGTCGCGGTCGACGCGGTGTTCGATTCGGTTTCGGTCGCCACCACCTTCCGCAAGGAGCTGGAGGAGGCGGGCGTGATCTTCCGCTCCATCTCCGAAGCCGTGCGCGAATTTCCCGATCTGGTAAAGAAGCACCTCGGCAAGGTCGTGCCGATGCGCGACAATTATTTCGCGGCTCTCAATTGCGCGGTCTTTTCCGACGGCACCTTCGTCTACATCCCCAAGGGCGTGCGGTGTCCGATGGAGCTGTCGACCTATTTCCGCATCAATGCCGAGAATACGGGACAGTTCGAACGCACGCTGATCGTCGCCGACGAAGGCAGCTATGTGAGCTACCTCGAAGGGTGCACGGCGCCCATGCGCGACGAGAACCAGCTCCACGCCGCCGTCGTCGAACTCATCGCGATGGACGATGCGGAGATCAAATATTCCACAGTGCAGAACTGGTATCCCGGCGATGCCGACGGCAAGGGCGGCATCTATAATTTCGTGACGAAGCGCGCCTTGTGCCAGGGGCGCAATTCGAAGGTGTCGTGGACGCAGGTCGAAACCGGGAGCGCGGTAACGTGGAAATATCCGTCCTGCGTGCTGAACGGCGAAAACAGCGTCGGCGAATTCTACTCCGTCGCGGTGACCAACAATCATCAACAGGCCGACACCGGCACCAAGATGATCCACAATGGCAAGAACAGCCGCTCGACCATCATTTCCAAGGGGATCAGCGCGGGCAAGTCGAACAACACCTATCGCGGCCTCGTCCGCGTGGGGCCGAATGCCGACAACGTGCGCAATTTCACGCAGTGCGATTCGCTGCTTCTCGGCAATGAATGCGGGGCGCACACCGTCCCCTATATCGAGGTGAAGAACCCCGGCGCGCAGGTCGAGCACGAGGCCACCACCAGCAAGATTTCCGACGATCAGCTGTTCTATGCACAGCAGCGCGGATTGGAAACCGAGGAAGCCGTGGCCCTGATCGTCAACGGGTTCGCCAAGGAGGTGATGAAGCAATTGCCAATGGAATTCGCGGTCGAGGCACAGAAGCTGCTCGCCATCAGCCTTGAGGGGAGCGTGGGGTGACGGAGCGCAAGACACTTCAGATCCGCGACCGCGGCGACGACGACGCGGCGCCCACGCTCAACCGCAAGGGGCGCGGCTGGGCCATTTCGGAAACGCGGCTCGACACGTTGCACGACCGGGCGCGCGAATTGCGCCGCCACCCGACCGAGGCGCAAACCGCGTTGTGGGAACGCTTCGTAAAGGCGGATCTTGGCAAATATCGCTTTCGCCGGCAGGTCGTGATCGGGTCGGCCATCGTCGATTTCGCGTGTCAGCCGCTCGGCCTCGCGATTCAGGTGGAGAGCGAGGCCGATGGCACCTCCGCAATCGCGCGCCGTCGCGACAAATCGCTGGAAGAGGTGGGCATTCACCTCATGCGCTTTTCCGAAGATGCCATTGCCGAGGATATCGACGCGGTGCTGGCCGAAATCCTCGCCGCGATGAAGGAACGCTGGCGCGCACGGCGTACGAAGCCGCGTTCCACCATCGCGCGCGCCCGCTCCGACCACCGTGCGCGCCCCAATGACCGCGACCCTTACCGCACCGGCGCGACCGACCGACGTTGAGAAAGACGAACACCATGCTGAAAATCGAAAACCTTCGCGCCGAAGTCGGCGGAACCGAAATCCTCAAGGGGCTGAGCCTCGACATCGGCGCGGGCGAGATCCACGCGATCATGGGCCCCAATGGCGCGGGCAAGTCGACGCTCTCCTATGTCTTGGGCGGACGTCCGGGATATGAGGTGACGGGCGGGTCGGTGACCTTCGACGGGCAGGACCTGCTCGATCTCGAACCGCATGAACGCGCGGCGGCGGGGCTGTTCCTCGGCTTTCAATATCCGGTCGAGATTCCCGGCGTCTCCAACGTGCAATTCCTGCGCGAGGCGGCCAATGCGCAGCGCAAGGCGCGTGGGCAGAATCCGTTGTCGGGCGGCGAATTCCTGAAGCTGGCGAAGGAAAAGGCCGGCCTCCTGAAAATGGACATGGAGATGATGAAGCGGGCGGTGAACGTCGGCTTTTCCGGCGGCGAGAAGAAGCGCGCCGAGATGGTGCAGATGGGCATTCTCGACCCGAAATTCGCCGTGCTGGACGAAACCGATTCCGGGCTCGACATCGACGCACTGCGCGTGGTGGGCGACGGGATCAACGCGATCATGCGCGAAAGCGGCAAGGGCGTACTGCTCATCACCCATTACCAACGCCTGCTCGATTACGTGAAGCCGGATTTCGTCCACGTTCTGGCCAAGGGGGCCATCGTGAAGACCGGCGGGCCGGAACTCGCGGCGCAGCTGGAAAACGAAGGCTACGAAGCGGTGGCCGCGTAATGGCAGAAGACATCGTCATGGATCACCTGCCGACCCGGCGTGACGAGGAGTGGCGCTATGGCGCGCTCGACACGTTGAAGGGGATGAGCAAGGACACGTTCGACAATTGGCGCGACATCGTCGTGCCGGCGGGCGAAAGCGTGTGCGAAACCTTCGTTCTCGATGCCGATGGCGCGCCCGATCTCACGCGTTTGCGCGTCAATATCGGCGCGGGCGGCACGGCGTCGATCTTTGCCGTGAACACCGGCGCGCCCTATTCGCGGATGGAGGTCGTCGTGCGCTGCGCGAAGGGTGCGCATTTCGAATTCGGCGGCGTCACCATCGGCGGCGGCGATGCCACGCGCGAATTCGTCACCCGCATCGCCCATGACGAACCGGACGCGACCAGCAATCAGGTCGTGCGCGCGGTCCATTGGGGCAAGGCCGTCGGCAATTTCCTCGGCCGGATCGACGTGGTGAAAGAGGCGCAGAAAACCGACGCGGCACAGGATTTCAAGGCGATTCTCCTCGAAAAAGGGGCCTCCGCCAATGCGAAGCCGCAGCTCGAGATTTATGCCGACGATGTGAAATGCGCGCATGGCGCAGCGATTGGCGCGCTCGATCAGACCGCCGCATTCTACATGGCGGCGCGCGGACTTCCCCCCGAACTGGCGCGCAAGTTGCAGATTCGCGCATTCGTCGCCGATGCGTTTCTCGCCCTGGAGGACGAGGCGCAGCAGGAGGAATTGCTGGAAAAGGCGCTCGCCGTGCTGGACCGCAAGTTATGAGCGATACCGCGATCATGAGCCGCAAGGGCGATTTCCCCGGTCTCGTTACCGAGGCGGGCGATCCCTGGCATTATCTGGACACCGCCGCCACGTCGCAGAAGCCGCAGGTGGTGATCGACGCGATGGCGAACGCACTGGGCCGCGATTATGCCACCGTCCATCGCGGCGTATACGGGCGCAGCGCGAACATGACGCTGGGCTATGAAACCGCGCGGCGGCGGGTCGCCGAATTCACCGGCGGGCACGAGGACGAGATCGTCTTCACTCGCGGCGCGACCGAGGCGATCAATCTCGTCGCGCAGACATGGGGCCTCGCCAATCTGAAGACCGGGGATCGCATCCTGCTTTCCACGCTCGAACACCATTCCAATATCGTGCCTTGGCAGATGCTGCGCGAACGGGTCGGCGTGGAAATCGACGTGTGTCCGTTGACCGAAGATGGGGCCATCGACCTCGACGCCGCGGCGAAGATGTTGGACGAACGGCACAAGCTTGTCGCATTCGCTCATGTATCGAACGTGCTCGGCTCGAAGCTCGACGCGAAACGCGCCGCCGATCTGGCGCATGGCGTCGGGGCGAAGCTGCTGCTCGACGGGTGTCAGTCGGCGCCGCGCATGGCGGTCGATGTCGCCGCGCTGGATTGCGATTTCTACGTGTTTTCGGGGCACAAGCTTTACGGCCCCACGGGCATCGGCGCCTTGTGGGCGCGGGGCGAAATCCTGTCCGCCATGCCACCGTGGCAGGGCGGCGGCGCAATGATCGACCGCGTGAGTTTCGACAAGACCACCTGGGCCAACGCGCCGCAGCGATTCGAGGCGGGCACGCCAGCCATTACCGAGGCCATCGCCCTTACCGCCGCGATCGATTATGTCGAGAATATCGGCCGCGACGTGATCGCCCGACACGAGGACATGATGGTGGCGAAGGCGCGAGCGGAGATGAGCCGCATCAATTCCCTCCGCCTGTTCGGGCCGGAGGACAGCGCCGGCATCGTCAGTTTCGAGCTCGCGGGTATTCACCCCCACGATCTGGGCACCATATTGGATGAAGAGAATGTCGCGATCCGCGCCGGGCACCATTGTGCGCAGCCATTGATGGATCACCTTGGCGTGGCCGCGACGGCCCGCGCCAGTTTCGGCCTGTACAGCGACGAGGCCGACATCGCCGCGCTTGTCCGCGGCATCGAACGCACGCAGAGGATTTTCGGCTGATGAACGACACCGACAACAACGACCGCATCATCGCGCCCCCGCCCAATGAAACCGTGGGCGATGTCGCCCCCCCGCCCCGCGCCCGGGTGCAGGACGTGACCGACGACGACGCGCCCGAAACCGATGCGCAGAAGCTGGGCCGGAAAAAGGATTACCTCGAAGGTTTCCTGAAGGAAAAGCCGCGGGCGCAAGGCAGCGGCGAACCCGGCGGCGAATTGTACGAGGCGATCATCGCCGCGCTCAAGGAAATATACGATCCTGAAATCCCGGTGAATATCTACGATCTGGGCCTGATCTACGGCGTGGAGGTGACAGAGGGCGGCCACGCCACGGTGCAGATGACATTGACGACGCCGCATTGCCCGGTCGCCGAATCCATGCCGGGCGAGGTCGAATTGCGCGTGGGTGCCGTGCCCGGTGTCGGCGATGCGGAGGTCAATCTCGTCTGGGATCCGCCGTGGGATCCGGGCAAGATGAGCGACGAAGCGAAACTCGAACTGGGGATGCTGTGATGACCGATACGAAGACACGCGCCCCGGCACGCGAACGGCCCGCCGCCGTCACGCTGACCCCTGCGGCGGAGCAGCGCATCGCCGACCTGATGGCGCGCGCGCCCGGCGATGCCATCGGGGTCAAGCTGTCGACGCCGCGGCGCGGGTGTTCGGGGCTCGCCTACTCGGTCGATTACGTGACCGAGGAAGCCGCCATGGACGAGCGCATCGAAACGCCGGGTGGCACGTTCTGGATAGATGGGGCGAGCGTCCTCTACCTCGTCGGGAGCGTAATGGACTGGAAGGAAGACGATTTTCAGGCCGGCTTTACCTTCGACAATCCGAATGCAACCGGCGCGTGCGGATGCGGGGAAAGCTTTACCGTCTGAGCCGGACTTACCGGCGCAGTGCGCGCACGCAGGCGGCCCGATCCACCTCGCGCCCGTCGCTGCGCCGGGCATCGACATAGGTGGCGCGTTCCTGCGCCCGCGGTGCCGCCGGATAGAGATAGATGTCGAGCGTGCACGCACTGCCCGCGAATTGCAGCTTGCGCGCGTCATCCTCCCATACGTCGAGCCGCGGCGTGCCGAATTGCTGCACCAGCCGCCCGGCATCGGCGCCGATCACCCCTTCCAGCCCCGGCAGGTTCATCACCCGCGGCGCGCGAAATGCGGTCGATGTCGGCACATCGGGACGTTGCGGCAGCGGCGTGGATGAAGGCGCCCCGGCGCGGCGTCCCACAGGCGCCTGCGACGCGGGCACGGCGCATGCGGCGAGCAAGGTGACGAGCACCACGGCGGCAGCACTATTCTTTAGCATTCGGCTATATCCAGTATCAATGGCGCGCGGCGGCGCGGTGCACCATATGGGTTGCCGCCGCCGCGCCCACGAACGGTGCGAGCAGATTGACGAACGGCACGGCGAGCAGCCCTACCACCGCGAAGCCGAGCAGGAAACGGCTAAGCGGCCCAAGCGGCGCATCCGTAAGATCGACCGCGTGTCGCAGCCAGACCATGTCGCGCAATTCGCGCCCCAGCAGCCATGCATTGACCACAGCGAACACGATGGCCGTCCCCACCCCTGTAAACAGCAGGGCCAGCGCGAAAGGCAGCGCGACGAGATTGGCGATCAACGCACGCATCGCGCCCCGCCCGGCCTGCACCGCCTGTTCGCGCAAGGGAACTTCGCGCGGGCGGAGCGCGGGATAATGGCGCGCCTCCACCGCCGCGACCACATCGTCGGCATAAAATTGCACCACCGCCATCGCCACGACCCGCCACGCAAGCCACACGCCGAGCACGGTCGCCACCACGCGCAGCGCCGTGCCCGCACCGCCCTCCACCCAGGCATCACCGACAACCGCCGCCACGCCCCAGAGCAAGGCCGCGGAAAACCCCGCCGCCACCGCCACGCTCAACACCAGCGCCAATGCAATACATTTGAGCAGCAGGAGCAGAACGCGCCTTTGCGTCAATTGCCCGAAGGCCAGCGCGAACGCGGTGGGAATCGATACGGGCGCGGATCGGGCGATGGACATGCGCCACGATAGGGGCCGCGACACGCTTGCTGTCAACGGCGCGCTTCCCTAACCACCGCGATCATCCGCAATATGCAGCAAGACGAGTAACCTGATGACCGCACCCAAATTCGACGTTCTCGCCATCGGCAACGCCATCGTCGACGTGATCGCCCCGTGTGACGACGCCTTTCTCGCCGAACATGGCCTCGACAAGGGGGCGATGGCGCTCGTCGATACGGCACGGGCCGAAACGCTTTACGATGCGATGGGCCCGGGACGCGAGATTTCCGGTGGTTCGGCGGCGAACACCTGCGCCGGGCTCGCCGCGCTCGGCGCGAAATGCGCCTTTATCGGACAGGTCGCCGACGATCAGCTCGGCCATGTGTTCGCGCATGACATTCGCGCAGCCGGCATTCATTTCGACACCGCCGTGCATACAGGCGACGTGCCGACCGCGCGCTGTCTCGTCCACGTCACTTCCGACGGGCAACGCACGATGAACACGTTCCTCGGCGCGTCGCAGGAATTGACCGCGAAGGTCGTGGACGGCACGCTGATCGCGGATGCGGCGGTGCTCTATCTCGAAGGGTATCTGTGGGATCCGGACACGCCGCGCGCCGCCATGCGCGATGCGATGCAGGCTGCGCGCGATGCGGGCCGCAAGATCGCCTTTACCCTGTCCGATGCGTTTCTGCTCGACCGGCATGGCGACGATTTTCGTGCGTTGATCGACGGCGGCGCGATCGACATCCTGTTCGCCAATGAAGGCGAGGCGATGGCGCTGACCGGGGTGGAGACATGCGAGGCGGCGATCGACGCGCTCGCACCGAAATTGCCGGTGCTGGTCGTGACGCGCGGCGAACAGGGCGCGGTGGCGGTTGCCGGCGACGAGCGCGCCGAGGTGAAGGCCGAGCCGGTGCAGAAAATCGTCGATACGACAGGTGCCGGCGACAGCTTCGCCGCCGGATTCCTCGCCGGCCATGTAAAGGGGCGCGCGCTTGCCGAGTGCCTGACCATGGGGGCCGTTGCGGCGGCCGAGATCATCGCCCACTATGGCGCGCGGCCCGAAGCGGACCTGAAATCGCTGGTTGCCCAGCGTTTGCGCTAAGCCTTTGGGGTAGGCGGCGCGGCGCGGGCGGGGCGTTACGCGTCGCGTTCGCGCGCCACCTCGCGCCAACCTATGTCGCGGCGGCAGAAGCCGCTCTCGAACGAAATTGCATCGACGGCGCGATAGGCGCGGTTCTGCGCATCGCCAACGCTGGCGCCATTCGCCGTCACGTTCAGCACGCGGCCGCCATTGGCGACGAGCATACCATCGCGCATCGCGGTACCGGCATGGAACACGCGCGCGCCGTCGGCCTCGGCCGCGTCCAGCCCCGCAATCGCCCCGCCCTTTTCGGGCGTGCCGGGATAGCCATTGGCCGCCATCACCACGGTCAGCGCGGTTTTGGGCGAAAAGCGCGGCGGTGCGATGCTGCCCAAGCGGTATTCCGCCGCGGCCAGCAGCACCTCGCCCAGATCGTCCTCCAGCCGCATCATCAACACCTGACATTCGGGATCGCCGAACCGGCAATTATACTCGATCAGCTTCGGCCCCTCGGCGGTGAGCATCAGCCCGGCATATAATACGCCGCAGTATGGGGTGCCATCCTCGGCCATGGTGCGCACGGTCGGCGCGATGATCCGTTCCAGCACCTCGCCCTCCATCATCGCGGAAAGCACCGGTGCCGGGCTGTATGCACCCATGCCGCCGGTGTTGGGCCCGGTGTCGCCCTCGCCCACGCGCTTGTGGTCCTGTGCGGAGCCGAAAGGCACGATGGTGCTCCCGTCGGTCAGCGCGAAAAAACTCGCCTCCTCGCCGCGCATGAACTCCTCGATCACGACCGAGGCACCCGCCGCGCCGAACCGGCCGCCAAAGATATCGTCAATGGCGGCCTTGGCCTCTTCGGCGGTTTCGGCGATGATGACACCCTTGCCGGCGGCCAGGCCGTCCGCCTTGATCACGACCGGAATGGCAAAGCGCGACAGCGCCGCGTGGGCCGCGTCCCTGTTGTCGCAGAACGCGTAATCGGCGGTCGGGATACCCGCGCGCGTGCACAGATCCTTGGTAAAACCCTTCGACCCTTCCAGCTGCGCCGCCGCCGCATTGGGGCCGAACACCGCCACGCCCTCCGCACGCAGACTGTCGCCCAGGCCGTCGACAAGCGGCGCCTCCGGCCCGACGACGACGAGGCCGATGCGGTTATCCTCGCAAAAAGCGACGACGCCATCGTGATCCCCCACGTCGAGCGTGATACAGCGCGCATGATCCGCCATGCCCGGATTGCCCGGCGCGGCATACAGCACGCCGCCGCCGGACAGCAGCCGGGATTGCGAAAGCCGCCACGCCAGCGCATGTTCGCGCCCGCCCGCACCGATCAGAAGGATGTTCATTGGCCCGTCGCCCCATAAATTCGCGTGAAACGCCCAGCCGGTCCGGGGGCGATGAAAGTGACGCGCTGTTAGCGCGCGTTTCCCCCGGCGACAATGATGCGCCGGTCACGGTAAGCGAAATATCCAGCCTGTTGAAACGCACGGTGGAGGACCGGTTCGGCCATGTCCGGCTACGCGGGGAACTGTCGGGGGTGAAGCGCGCGGCGTCGGGGCATCTTTACTGCGCGTTGAAGGATGACAAGGCGGTCATCGACGCGGTGATGTGGCGCGGCAATACCGGGCGGCTGGGCTTCATGCCGGAGGACGGCATCGAGGTCGTCGCCACCGGCAAGCTGACGACCTATCCCGGCCGCTCCAAATATCAGATCGTCGTCGATTCGATGGAAATCGCGGGCGAGGGCGCGCTGCTCGCCCTGCTCGAACGGGTGAAGGCGAAGCTGGAAGCCGAGGGGCTTTTCGCCGCATCGCGCAAACGCACTTTGCCGTTCCTGCCCGATGTGATCGGCGTCGTGACATCGCCGACCGGGGCGGTCATCCGGGATATATTGCACCGCCTGTCCGACCGTTTCCCGAGCCGCGTCATCGTGTGGCCCGTCATCGTGCAGGGCAAGGGCAGCGCGGAGCAGGTCGCCGCCGCGGTGCGCGGTTTTTCCGCACTCCCGCCCGGCGGACCGGTGCCGCGTCCCGACGTGGTCATCGTCGCGCGCGGGGGCGGTTCGATCGAGGATCTGTGGGGTTTCAACGAGGAGATCGTCGTGCGCGCGATCGCCGATTGCTCGATCCCGGTGATCAGTGCGGTGGGGCATGAAACCGATACGACGCTCGCCGATTTCGCCGCCGATCTGCGCGCACCGACACCGACCGCCGCCGCCGAACTGGCCGTGCCGGTGCGGGACGAATTGCGCATGACACTCGACGAATATGGATTGCGCAAGCGGCGCGGCGTGGCACGGCCCGTCGCGCTCGCCCGCGAAAGGCTGGCAGCGTGGGGCGAGCGGCTGCCCGATCCTGGCGCGATGATGGCCGAACGCGGGCAAAGGCTCGACGATCTGGGCGAGAGGCTGCGGCGCGGTCTTTCCATGCGGGCCGACCGGGCGGGCAGCACGCTGGCCGAATTGCGCGGGCGGCTGCGCCCCACGATGCTGAACGAACGGATCGCGCGGCAGGGGACGGTGCTGAACGATTTGCGTGGACAGATGACGCGCGCCCTGTCCGCCACGGTTCGTCAGGAACGGCGCGCATTGGACCGCGTGCCGGGCATTCACCGAATGGTCGCGCAAAGGCTTACGCAGGACCGCGAACGGATGGCCGCGCTGCGCAGCGTACTCGCGCAGCTAGATCCGCTCGCGCCGCTTTCGCGTGGTTATGCCATGGTGCTGGCCGACGGGCAGGCGATCAGCCGGCGCGCGGATGCGGCGCAAAGGCCCGCGCTCACCCTGCGGTTCGGGGACGGCACGCTCGACGTGGCGCCGTTGAACGGGGCGGAACCGGCGCGCGAAACCCGCGCGCCGCGCCGCCGCCCGCCCCGCAAGACGCCGGAAAAGCGCGACGAACCGGAACAGCAGTCATTGTTTTGACAGGCCCGGACCGCTAGATCATCGCACATGTTTTCAAGCTCCGACGCAAAGCCCGCCCGCCTGGAATACGGCCCCAATTCCTTTCGCCAGCTTACCGCCGGCGATCACGTGCTCTGCGAAGTGAGCGGAGTGCCGATCCCGCTCGACATGCTGCGCTATTGGGACGTGGAAAAGCAGGAACCCTACGCCAGCGCGCAAATCGCGACAGAGGCGCTGTACCCGTCATGACGGCACGCACACTCTCGCGCGTCGCGGGTGCCGCCGCGATGGCCGGCATGATCGCCGCCTGTGCCGTGGTCCCCGAATCGGAACCGGGCGACGCCGCCGCCCGCGCGCCGGAGGTGTCCGCGACCCCCGTGCCGTTACCCCGTCCGATCGACGTCACCTATCCGGAGCAGCAGGCGCTGCCCCCCGCCCGCTTCGCCTATGACGGCGAGATGACGCAGGGTGGCTGGATCCGTGGCACCGCGCCGGTCGGTACCGACACGCTGGAGCTTAACGGCGTCGGTGTCCCCATGGGCGAGGACGGCAGCTTTCTCGCCGCGTTCGATCGCGATGCAGGACCTGTCGCCACGCTCGTTGCAAAGCGCAGCGATGGATCGACCGCGAGCGAGGCCATCGCCATTTCGCCCCGCGACTGGCGGATCGAGCGGGTGAATATCGCGCGCAGCAGCGGCGGACCGAGCGCGGCGTTCATGCGCATTCGTCGCCCCGAACTCGAACGCATCGGCACCGCCCGCGCGCGCGACACCGGCAGCACCGGATGGCGGCAGGATTTCATCTGGCCGGCGAAGGGGCGGATATCCGGCGTTTTCGGGTCTCAGCGCATCTATCGCGGCGAGCCGGGCAGCTATCACTCCGGCATCGACATCGCACCGGGCGCGGGCGTGCCTTTCGTCGCACCGGCCGACGGGACCGTGGTTCTCGCCGCGCCTGAGGGTTTCAGCCTCGAAGGGCAGCTGCTCATCCTCGACCACGGCCATGGCCTCAACAGCGCGTTTCTCCATGCCCAGCGATTGGACGTGAAGGAGGGCGACATCGTCCGCCAGGGCCAGCAGCTCGGCACCATCGGCTCCAGCGGACGCGCCACCGGACCGCATCTGCACTGGAGCATGAAGTGGAAGGATGCGCGGCTCGACCCGATTCTCTTCACCGGGCCGATGACGGGCGGCTGACGGGGTGAGCGCCGCCGCGCGGCTGGGCCGGATCGGCGGTGCGGCGATATTGGCGCTGTGCGCTCTTGTAACACTCGGCGCGCATGAAACCCGGTCTGTTGCCGCGGGTGCGCTTTCCATTACCGCCGTCCCGGTTGCGGCTGCGGGCATGAGGATCGGTCCCTTCACCCTCGGCGGGGCATGGCGGCTCGACGGGTCGCGGCCGGATTTTCATGGGCTCTCGGGGCTTGCCATCCTGCCGGACGGGCATTTTCTCGCCGTATCCGATCGCGGCTGGCGGGTCACCTTTCCGCGGCCGGGCGATACGGGCGCCGTCACCATCGACACGGCCCGCGTTCCCGCCTTCGGCGCGCACGCTCTCAACGATCTCGAAGGGGTGGCGGTCGATCCGGATACGGGCACGTACTGGATAACATTCGAACATCTGAACGCCATCGCGCGATTCGCTGCGGGAGCGACGACGGGAGAGGCCGTTCAGCCGGCCACGATGGCATCATGGCCGCGCAATACCGGGCCCGAAACGATCATACGCCTGCGCGACGGTCGCTTCATCGTGATCAGCGAGGCCATCAGCCCCGGTCGCTCGCACAGTCACACAGGCGTGCTTTTCGATGGTGATCCGGTCGGCAACGGCGTTCGTCCCACAGTCGAACAGCCGTTTGGCGAACAGCCGTTTGGCGAACAGCCGTTTGGCGAACAGCCGTTTGGCGAACAGCCTCTTGCCGAACGGCAAAGCGGGGCGGCGGGGCGCATCTTTCACCTCGCCATGCCGAACGGGTTCCGCCCGGTCGACGGGGCGCAACTGCCCGACGGGCGCGTGCTGATCCTCGGGCGGAAGTTCAACGTCCTGACCGGGTTTTCGACCAATATCGCCATCGCCGATCCGGCACGGATTCGCTGGGGCGGGTTATGGCAGGCAGGCGAAATGGCCCGCATCGACAGCGGGCCATTGGCGGATAATTACGAAGGTCTCGCCATAGAGCCGGCGCGCAACGGGGGCGTGCATATTTGGCTGGTGTCCGACGATAATCTCGCCAGCATCATCCAGCATCAATATCTGCTTCGCCTCGACTGGCCGGCGCCCTAGGCGCCCGCGGCGGTTCAGGCCGCGGCGTTCGCCTTGGTCAGCTCGCGCTTCACCTTGAGGGCGCGGGGGCTGAGCTTGGTATCCGAGGTCTTCAGCAGCCAGTTGTCCAGCCCGCCATTGTGCTCGACCGAACGCAGACCGTTCGTCGACACGCGAAACTTGAAGCTCTTGTCCAGCTTCTCGCTCATCAGCGTGACACGCTGAAGATTGGGAAGGAACACGCGCTTGGTCTTGTTGTTGGCGTGGCTCACGTTGTTGCCGATCAGTCGGCCCTTGCCGGTCAGTTCGCAGATGCGCGACATGGTTTTAACTCGCTTGATAAAGGACGGTATAATTCGTCGGGAAAGCGCCGCGCATAGCGAGAGCCTGACGAATCGTCAAGCAAACCGCGCCGCGTCGCACCGATGTCTGCGTTTATTGCCCTGCCGCCGCGATTCGGGCAAGTCTCGGGCCGATGACCGTGCCGCCCCCTCCCCCGCGAATGCCTGCCCGTGCGCGCTGGCCCCTGCCCGCGCCGATGGCCGGGGCTTTGGAACAGGCGCGAATGGCCGCCGACGCAGGCGAGGTTCCGGTCGGTGCCGTCGTGGTCCGCCGCGGGGCGATCGTTGCCGCCGCGCATAACGAACCCCGCCGCCGTCACGATCCCAGCGCCCATGCGGAAATGCTGGCGATTCGCCGCGCGGCGCGGGCGTTGGGCACGGCGCGGCTCACCGATTGCGATCTCTACGTCACGCTGGAGCCGTGCGCGATGTGTGCCGGCGCCATCACCCATGCGCGGATCGCCCGGCTCTATTTTGGTGCAGGCGATGAGAAGGGCGGCGCGGTGGAGCATGGCCCTCGCCTGTTCGACCGCGCCGAATGGCTCCACCGCCCCGAAATCTACGGCGGGATCGGAGAGGCGGAGGCAGCCGCCCTGCTGCGTGCGTTCTTTGCCGAACGGCGGTGATAGCGGCCTATGCCGGTTTGAAATCCAGGCCAATATCGGCGGCCGGCGCGCTTTGCGTCAATCTCCCCACCGACACGTAATCGACCCCGCTGGCGGCGATTGCCGCAATGGTGTCGAGGCTGACGCCGCCCGAAGCCTCGGCAGGCACGCGCGCGCCGATGATGCCGACCGCCTCGCGCAACACTTCCGGCCCCATATTGTCGAGCAGGATATGCGTTGCGCCGGCGCCGATCGCCGGTTCGATCTGATCGATGCGGTCCACTTCGCAAATGATGCTGGCCACGCCCGCCGCCTTTGCGCGCGCGACCGCGGGGCCGACGCCGCCTGCGACCGCGACGTGATTATCCTTGATCATCGCCGCATCCCACAGCCCCATGCGGTGGTTCTGCGCGCCGCCCATCCGGGTCGCGTATTTTTCGAGATGGCGGAGGCCGGGGATGGTCTTTCGCGTGTCGAGCAGCGTTGCATGCCCACCCATCGCGGCGACATAGCGCGCGGTCATCGTGGCAATCCCCGAAAGATGCTGCACCGTGTTCAATGCGCTGCGCTCCGCCGTCAGCAACGCGCGCGCATTGCCCGACACCCGCATCAGATCGGTGCCCGCCGCAACCGCATCGCCGTCCGCGACAAGCATCGCGATCTCGCACGATGGGTCCAATGCGCGAAAGAACGCGGCGGCAATCGGCAGGCCCGCCACGGTCACCGGATCGCGGCTGTCCATGACGCCGGCGAATCGCGCATCTGCCGGAATGACGCTCTCGCTCGTCACATCGTGCCCGCCGCCCGGCACCCCCTCGCCCAGATCCTCGGCGAGCGTGTCGCGCACGAAGGCGTCGAGGTCGAAATGCGGAATTTTCATCAGTGTACGAACCTTGCGACCACATCGCGATAGCTGCGCGATACCTTCACCTCCGCGCCGGAACCCAGCACGAGGAAACATTCGCCATTGGTGTGCGGCTTCACCTGTCGGACCTGGTTCAGATTGACGATGGTGGAACGGTGCACACGCTGAAAATCGCGGGGGTCGAGCCTGCGCTCCAGATCCTTCATCGTTTCGCGCAGGATCAGCGAATTGTCACCGGTGTAGATGCACATGTAATCGCCCGCGGCCTCGATATGTTCGATGGTGCCGACATCGACGCGGAAAATCTGGCCGCGATCCTTCACGTTCAACATCTTCTCGAAGCGGCCGCCGCCCGATGCGGTGCCGGCCTCGTCCTCCTCGTTCGGCTCGACCGCATCGGGCGCCACCTCGGCGAGGACATTCTTCAGCTTCTCCACCTCTTCGAGCCCGCGCTTTTCCGAAAGGCGGGTGCGGGCCCGCTCGATCGCATCGGCGAGCCGGTCCTCGTCCACCGGTTTCATCAGGTAATCGACGGCATTCGCCTCGAACGCGCGGACGGCATGTTCGGAAAACGCGGTCACGAAGATGAACAGCGGCGGTTCGATCTCCATCACCCCCTTCACCACCGAAAACCCGTCGAAACCGGGCATCTGAATGTCGAGGAACACGAGGTCGGGCTTCTCCGTCTTGATCGCGCGGATCGCCTCGCGCCCGTTGGCGCAGGTTTCGATCACCTCGATATCGGGATGCTGCTGCAGGCGGAGTTGGAGGCCCTGAATGGCCAGTTTTTCGTCGTCGACGAGGATCGTGCGAATTGTCATCGGAATTCCTGAAAAAGACATCTACCCAACAAACGGGCGCATGGCGATGTGGTTTCACACATCATTGCGTTCCGGCGGCGCCGGGGTGGCTGCCGGGCGCGCGGCGGGGGGTGCGGGACGGGCTGTCGGCTCCGCCGCGTCATAGGGAACGTCGATGACCACGGCGAAACCATCCTGCGGGCGGGACCGGATTTCGAAACGCTGATCCTCGCCATAGGCTTGGACGAGACGCTGCCGGATATTGGCGAGGCCGACGCCGGTCGATTGCGCCTCGTTGCCATGGGCGACGCCGATCACATCCTCCGGGTCCACGTCCCGCGGCAGGCCGGGCCCCGTATCGGCGACGGTGATACGCAGCATCGCGCCCATGCGTTCTGCCGATACGGTGATTTCCGCGCCGGTTTCCTGTGGGGATACGGCATATTTGATCGCATTCTCGACCAGCGGTTGAAGCAGCAGCGACGGCATTAACGCATCGCGCACATCGCCGGCGATGTCGAACCGGGTGCGCAGCCGTTCCTCGAACCGCATGCGTTCGATGTCGAGATAGAGCTTCAATGTCTCGATCTCCTGCGCGACGGTCACACGCCCGGTCGGCGGGTTGACGAGCGTATAGCGCAAAAAGCTCGACAGGCGCGACAGCATCGCATTGGCCGGTTCCGTCTGTTTCAAAAGCACCAGCGTCGAGATCGAATTGAGCGTATTGAACAGGAAATGGGGGTTGAGCTGATAGCGCAGCATCGCAAGCTGTGCGCTCGTCGCCTGATTTTCGAGGCGGAGCAATCGGTCGTTCTGTTCCTCCACCTGAAGGTAGAAATTGATCGCGTAATAAAGCGCCGACCACGCGCCCAGCAACGTCATGTCGAGATAGAACACACCGAGGAACAATTGCGCGAACGGCGTTTCCCCGGCGGGCCGGTAAAGCGATATCACCCAGCTGTCGATGAAGGCATACAGGCTGACCGCGATGGCAAGCACGATCCCCGTCGCGCCCCAGGTGACGATGGCACGCCGCCCCATCAGCACGCGATAGATGACCGAGAGAATAAGGCTCAGCGAAAAACCGGTGATCGAGCCGATGACCACGATGACGAGAAAGGAGAGCGGGCGTTCGTTCGCAAGGCTCGTCACCCCGCGCAGCAGCATCGCCCCGCCCCAGCCCGCCGCCTGTAGCCGCCAGAACGCCTGATTCTTGTCCTGAAAGAACGGCGCCTGGGCAAAGGGCAACATGGTCATGGGGCTATGCCGGTTCATCACTCCGCCATAGCGCGCCGAGCCCCCGCGCGACACAGGCGCGGGAGCCTGCGGTACGCTCATCGTCGCGGTTTCGCCTCGTCCCGGCTCATTGGGAAGCGTGAGGACCAGTCGAACCACAGGCGGGCATCGCTGTTTTCTGCGCGGATGCGGTCGATGATGGCGATTTCCTCCTTCATGACGTCGATGCGTTCGTCCCATGCGTCATGCGTGGGATCGAATATACCGACATCCCGCAACCGCAGATATTCCCGCATCAGTTCCGGGCCGATCTGCACGTCGTAACCGGCATTGGCAAGCAGCCATATCATCAGCCGATCGGCCTCACGCTCGCTATGGCGCACGCGGCCGATGGTTCGTCTGCCTTTGAGTTGTTGCGGATGGCGCAGGATCACATGCGCGAATTCATGCGCCACGATCGCGGGGAAATAATCCTTGTCGCCATGTTTGTTCGCCAGCGCATCCCCGATCAGTACACGCTGGCCATCGCTTCGCGCAGCGCCGCTGTTGGTGAGAATCTCGAACCGGCCGGCGCAAACCGGCTCCGCCGGGATCGTTACCCGGCGCAGCGTGCCCTGGGGATCGAAGCCGGCGATGCGGACGATACCACGCCGCGACAACAGATTGTCGACGTGATCGTGCAGGTCGCGCATCCGGCGAAAGTCGCCAGGCTGGCTCTCTGCAATATCGGAGACGGGCAGTGTCCCGATCGCGACGATTTCGCGAATTCTGGCGACGCCCGCCCGGTCGCCCGGCCCGCCGGACGCCAGCCCGCCAATGCCGAAATCACCCGAAAGACCGAGTGACGCGCGTGCAGCCATTGCATCACCGAAGCTTTGCGCATCGACCATCTGCATTCCCACGGACGGCCGGCGTTGGTGACAGAACGGGGCGTTACCGCGCGCTAGCCGCCACCCCACGGTAAGCAGCTTTGCATCGAGGTCGAGCAGGCTGCGATAGGCGTTATCTTCCCGGTGTCCCAAATCGTGTGCGACGGACGGAAGCGCCGTTGCCACAATGGCAACACCGGCCGCGACGATTAAGGAAAGAGCCGAGTAAAATCGCATCACCCCGCCATTTTGAGTGCTTTATCTTTCAATCTGGTTAAGCGCCTCGCGCAGCGCATCCGCCCCCACCGCCCCGCGCAAAAGCGTTTCGCCCGCAACCCACGCCGGTGTTCCATCGACCTGCAATTGCGCGGCGATCTGACGATTGGTTTCCACCTCGCGCGCGATGTCGGCACCATCTGCATCGGCGCGGGCCTTTTCCATGTTCAGCCCCGCGCGCGCGGCGGCGGCGGCAATGCTCTGCTCATCTGGCCTGCCGCTTGCATACATCGCATCGTGAAACGCGGCATAGCGCCCCTGCTTCGCGGCGGCGAGCGCCATGCGCGCGGCATCCTCGCTCGCCTGCGAAAGGATAGGCAGCTCGCGCACCACCACGCGCAGGTCGTCATCCTTCGCGATGAGCGCCTTCACATCCGCGACCGATTGCCGGCAATATCCGCAGGCATAATCGGTAAAGGTGACGAGCGTGCGGCTCCCTTGCGCGTTGCCGAGCACCGCGCCTGGAAAAGGCTCGGTCAGCGCCGCACCGATGCGCGAAATGTCCTCGCCCGCCTGTTTCATGCGAAGTCGCTCGATCGCCTCGGGCAGGATTTCAGGATGTTCGAGGATGTAATTGCGGACCAGCGCCTCGATCGCGGCGCGCTCGCCCTCGTCGAATTCGTCGGCGGCGATGTCGGCCGCGCTATCGGATTGCGCCTCTGCGGGGCCGGTCTTGTAAATAACGGCGGCACCGAATGCGATGACGAGGATGACCGCGAACGCCGCGACGAGACGCCGGGCAATGTGGTGGGAGCGGGATCGATCTGCGGCCTTCATGGAATACGAGGCTAGTCGCGTTTGCGCTTTCGTTCAATCGCATCTCGCGCCTGCAGCGCAATATCCTGTGCGCGGAGCCAGTCCGGCGTGCCGGTCGGCAATGCGGCCTCCGCGGCCTGCGCATTCTGTAGCGCGGACATGGGATCGCCGGTCATCATCTTGGTTTCCGCACTGGCGAGACGCGCACGCGGCAAATCGCCACGTTCGGCATAGATCCGGCCAAGCTGATACCATGCCTGCGGATTCAACCTGTCGACCGCGACCGCCGCGCGCAGCACACGCTCCGCCTCCGCATGGTGGGCGGCGTCCTCGGTGGCGAGCAGGGCATGACCGAAAAGCGTGGCGATCAAAGGCTGATTCCCGGTAAGCGAAACCGCCCGGCGCAGCGGATCGAGCGCCTCCTCCGCCTGCCCCGCCTCGAGCAGGATCTGCCCCTTCAGCTCGAGGAAATAAGGATCGTCCGGCGCCTGTGACAACAGAGCATCGGCCTCGGCCACGGACTTGTCGAACAGGGCCTGCCGATGCCGGCTATACGCGCGGGCATAGCGGGCGGGCACCGTGTCCACATATTCGGGATAGGCGATGAGCACCTGTTCCGGCGGGGCGAGATAGCCGTAAAGCTTTGCCTTCATACGCTGAAACCGGCGTTCAATGTCGGGATCGGCGGGTTCATCCCACGCATCGTCGCGTTCGTAGACCGTGCGCAACGTCTCGATACGATCGCGGGACAAGGGGTGCGTACGATAGAACGTATCGTTCGAATCGGCGTAATATCCGCTGCGATGCTCAAGATTCTGAAGCTTGCGGAAGAAATCGAGGCTTCCGCGCCCGGACAGCCCCGCACCGGCGAGGTATTTCGCACCGGCAAGATCGGCGGCCGATTCCTGCCCGCGGGTAAAGGCGAGAAACTTGCCCATCGCGGCCTGTTGCCCCGCGGCGATGACGCCCATCGCGGCCTCCCCCCCGCCGGCGGCGGCCGCCGCCACGCCGAGGATCAGCGAAAGGATCGAGATATTGCCCGCCGCCTTCGCCCCGTCACCGAAACCGATGACGTGCCCGCCGGTGATATGGCCGAGTTCGTGCGCGATCACGCCCTGCACCTCGAGCGCGTTATCCGCCTCCGCAATGAGGCCCGAATGGATATGGACCGCCTGCCCGCCCGCGACGAAGGCGTTGACCGACCCGTCGTTGATAAGCACGAGGTCGACGTTGCCCGGCTCCAGCCCCGCCGCGCGGATAAGCGGCGCGGCCATGTCGTTGAGCAGCGCCTCTGTCTCCGCATCGCGCAGGATCGACTGCGCCGCCGCCGGACGCACCGACATCAGCACCAGCGCAAGGATGCAGATCGTTCGCGCAAGAAGGGACCGCAGGGCGGAAACGGGCATGATCGGTCGGGCTCGCATGAAGGCCGGTGGTGTGCCCGCCGGTGTGAACGGGCAATGAAGGCGAAGGATAGGGGCCGCGCGTGACGACGGCAAGACACGCGCCGCGCGCACCGCGGCCATCGCGCCCGTGGATAACGCGCATCTGCCCCGAAACTCCGGGCTTACATGCCGAAATTGAGGTGCGTCAGATGTCCGCGCTTTCCTTTTCCCGCTCGGCAGCGGCAACAATCCGCTCCGCCTCCCCATCGTGGGCGAGGCCGATTTCCTTCAGAAACGCCTGCCCCCCGTCATAGGCGGAACCGGTCCATAGCGGCACGCCCGCATCGGCGATGCGCTGCTTTGCCTCCTGCTCCTCGGGCGAATGGGTGTCGCCGGCCATGCGGATGAAGATCGCGGCGACGCGGCCCGGATTATGGGCCGCGACATGGCTGAACGCGACGAGATCGCCTTGCGTATCGTCGCCGATCATCAGGATCCGCTTTTCGGGATAGAACGCGAGAATGCGGTCGATGGCGTCGACCTTGTGCGTCCCGTGACTCGACGAGCCCAAAGTTTCGCGGTTGAAACCCCAGTCGCGCAAATGGATCGGTCCCACCGGCAGGCCGCGCGTCTTCATGAAGGTCACGAGATAGGAAAACAGGTTCCACGGGCTGGACGATACGTAAAAGAACGGATGCCGCGTCGCGCGCAATTCCTCGCCCGCCTCGCCCGTATGCGCGCCCTCCTCGCCCCCGCCGGCAAGCGCGCCATAGAACATGTCGACGCCCGGCACCGCGGTCCTTTCATCCGGCATTTGCGCCAAAAGCCTGTTCCAGTTTCGCAGGACCGAGCGCAGGCCGCCAGTCACGCCGGTTTCGATGATGGTGTCGTCGATGTCGGATATGATGGCCCGGTCGGTATCGGTTCCGGGCGCGAGCACGAAGCCTTCGGCCTGTTGCGGTCCATCGCGCGTGGCCCAGTGCAATTCCACCGTTTCCCACCGCGTCGTCGGCGGCATCGGCCAATGGTCGAGCGCGATGTCGAAGACCACGAAGCCCTCGTCGTTCGTCACACCCTCGTGCCGCGCGGTGATGCCGTCGGGGGATCGCACCACCAGCGTTACCGGCAGGCGCGGTTCCTCCCGCGATGCGAAATGGTCGAGCAGGGCACGGATCTTGCGCCATTTCGCCGAATGGTCCCAGCGCGGTTCGCGATTGCGCAAGGCGCGCGCCTCGATCCTCAGCCCGTGGGTATTGCGATAACCGAAATAGGGAACGAGGCGGGGCTCTCTTTCAAACAGCGTCATGGAGTCATTAACGAGGCGCCCCCGCTTTCGTGCCGGACAACGA
Source organism: Croceicoccus hydrothermalis (assembly GCF_022378335.1). Taxonomy (GTDB): domain Bacteria; phylum Pseudomonadota; class Alphaproteobacteria; order Sphingomonadales; family Sphingomonadaceae; genus Croceicoccus; species Croceicoccus hydrothermalis. The sequence continues at coordinate 13,081 of NZ_JAIQCI010000021.1, read as the reverse complement.
CAGCAGATTGCGCGCCGCCCGCGTGACAAGCCGCTCGTCCTGAGGAAGTTCGCCCAGCACCGCGACCCGCCCCGCACCGTCCCGCCGCGCGAGCAACAGCGTATATTCCGGCCCGATCGTATCGAGCGCGTCGAGACCGACCGCCGGAAACTGGCCTAGCATCGACGCTGCGGTTTCAACCCTGCGCGGTCCATGCCCGTGGCCTGTGCCGACCGTTCCGCCTCCCCGGCCCAATTCGTGGCGAAGTTCGCCCATAATGTCATCTTCCACCATTTCCTTCCAGTTCAGCACGCCGAAAACATGGTCGATGCCCCGTCCGTCGCGCGAAAACGGGAGCAGAATACCGCGATAAAGGACCATTCGCCGCTCCCGATTGACGAATTCCGCCTCGAATCCGATGGGGGTTTGATGCGCGAGGATCTGAATATAATGATCGGTCACCCGCGACAGCAGCGAATGGGGCGGCACATCGGATAGCTGCGTAATAATGCCGGGCGCCGACACCCCGCATTCGTCGGCCAGCGCGCTGCCCAGATGCGAGACCAGCGGATTTTCGAGCCCGGCCGCGAAATCGAGCATGACGCTGAACGGTCCGAAATCGTCATTCTCGGCCGGTTTTATCGCGCTCACCAACGGATAGCGGCCCTGCCCCAGCAATTGCGCCCAGCAATTATAGGCGCGAACCTGCATGCGGCGTTCGTCCTGTCCGATGGCGGGGGGCGCGTCATCGCCGATTTGCGCCGCATCGGGCATGTCAGGATCCGCGATCGCATCGAGGGAAGCGTCGTCGGCGGGAAATTCGTCCTGCCATTTCCGGGTGCGATTTTCACCGTTCCAGTTCAACATTGCCATTCCCGTCGCCGCCACTTGAAGCGACGGACGCTATCGCGTTCGGGTAAACCGGTGGTTAATTCCGCACCTGCGCCTGCCCTCTGTCCGGGGGCACCCTATGGGCGCGTGGCAATCCGCCGCGCACGGGCGAGCAGGGCTTCGGCCTGGGCGAGGTGCAGCCGCTCGACCATCTTGCCGTCGACGCGGATCGCGCCGCGTCCGGCATGGGCGGGATCGTCGAACGCCGCGACGACGGCCTCGGCCTCCGCGATTTCTTCCGGTGCGGGGGCAAAGATCGCGTTCGCAGTCGCAATCTGCCGGGGGTGGATCAATGTCTTGCCGTCAAAACCGCCATCGCGCGCCTGTCGGCATTCGGCGCGAAGCCGTTCTTCGTCGTCGAGTGCATTGCACACCCCGTCGAGCACGATCAGCCCATGCGCCCGCCCCGCCAGCACCGCCATGGTCAGCACAGGTTGAAATGCCGCGCGGCCCCGCAATTGCGCCATGCCGCTGTCCTTCGCCAGATCGTTGAGGCCCAGCACCATCCCGGCCAGCGGCGTATCGCTCGCGCATGCGGCGATCTGCGCCAGGTTGAGCACGGCACGCGGCGTTTCCACCATGATCCACAGCGCGACATCATCGGCAAATCCCGCATCGGCCATCGCGTCGGCCAGGGCACGCACGGCCGCGGCATCGTCGATCTTCGGCGCGAGCACGGCGTCGAGCGGCGCCTGCGCCAGCGCGGCAAGATCCGCCGCGCCCCATTCGCCGTCATGCGCATTGATCCGTGCGACCCGGTAACGCGGGCCGAAACCGCCCTCTTTGAATGCGGCGATGATCTGCGCACGCGCGTCGGACTTCGCCTCGGGCGCGACCGAATCTTCGAGGTCGAAGACGATCGCATCGGCGGGCAATGTGCGAGCCTTTGCAATGGCGCGCGCGTTGGAGCCTGGCATGTAAAGAGCGGAGCGCAGCAGCGGGGCGTGGTCGGTCATGGCCGATGTCCTGTCACAAGGCCCGCCGCGCTGGCAAGGAAAAGACCGCCCGCCGGCATCTCGCGCTACAGCATGTAGCGCATGCGGATCGATTGGCGCCCGCCCTCCGCGCCGATGCGGAACGACGCGTCGCGAAACCGCGGCGGGCCCATGCGCACCTTCGCATCGCGGGAAAAGCCGAAGCCTTCGCGCGGCATCATCAATGTCTTGTCCACCCGCCCATTGCCGTTTTCATCGTGAAAGACCGCGACTGCATATTGGCCGGGGGGCACATCCTCGAACACCAGCCGGGGCTGGCTCGCCGCGCCGATTACCTGCTTGCGCCCGTCATGCGCACAATCGGGAAACGCCTCGGCCACGGGCGCGAGACAGGCGTATAGTCTGCCGTCGTGATTGCGCAGATCGGTCACCGTCACCTGCAGATCGCCGGCCCCCACCGCGCCCGGCAAGGTGAACGCGATGACCGGCAATGCAGCGATCCTGACCCCTTCGCGCCGGAACGCGGCCCCGAAAACATTCATCGCTTACGATCCCATCCTTGCGGTGCAAGCCCGCGGTCGGTTCCGCAGATCCGGTCCCAGAACCGGAAATACAGCCCGTAATTGCAGGCATAGCGGTGATGATGCACCTGGTGATGGCTCGCCGTTATCAGCCAGCGTCCCAACCGCGAATGAACGAGGGCATCCGGAAACATGTCCCAACCCATGTGGTTGGTGACGCCCATGATCGTCATGATCGCCAGCACGAGCCCCAGAACGCCGACATGGATCGGCACGAGAAACACCAGCGCCGGGATCACCACCGCCCCGGTGAGCGCCTCCCACGGATGAAACGCCATCGCCGCCCAAGCAGTCGGCGGGCGGCTGGCATGGTGGACGGCATGCATGATGCGGAACGGGCCGGGCCGATGCATCCACCGATGGGTCCAGTAGAACCAGCTGTCGTGCGCGAACAGATAGATGATGAGCGAGACCGGCAACCACCACAGCGGCATGGCATCGACATCGCCATAGATCCGGGTCCAGCCGCGCTCCTGCCAGCCCCACCCCACGATGCCTGCCGGAATGCCGTAGATCGCAGCGGAAAGCAGCGACCAGCCGATTTCCCTGCCGATCTGCGTGTTCAGCCCGGCATAATGACCGGGCCGCGTCATCCGCGTGATCAGCGCGAAACTGCCGCTCGTCAACATATAGCGCACCGCGACGATGGCCGTCATCGCCAAGGCCGATGCCCCCATGGCCAGAGCCCATCCCGGTAAGGTCGCAAACATGGCCCGCGCCTTAGCGGCAAAGCGCCGCCATGGAAACGGCCAAGCGCATTGCCCCCATCAGCTCAGTTCGTTTTGCCCCCAGGGTGCGCATTGCGGGTCACACTCCACCTGACGGCGCCGGATGGCGATACGGGCAAGCCGCTCCACCTCCTTCTTGCGCCGGGCATGCGCGAGCGTGCGCAACGGCGCCGGTCGAAGGATTTCCGCATCGTAGCCATCGGCCACGATCAGGCCGCAGGTATCGGGCATGAACTCCGGCATGTCCATGCACGCCCGGTCGAGCGAAGGGCAAAGCCCCCAGTAGAACCGATCGCAATAGTCGAGATAATCGGGCCATTTCGAATCGCCGAGCAGATCGGCGCGCGCCACCTTGATCTCCACGATGATCAGCCGCCCGCTCGCATCCATCCCCATGAGATCCGCGCGCCGCCCGTTGCGCAGCGGCACTTCCGGCAGGGTCCAGATATCGTTGCGCGCGAAAAGGCGCCCGATCCCACGCGCGACGGCCTGAGCCTGCGTCGATGGCGACGATGCGGGCGGTGTATGTAAAAGCGAATCAGACATGGGGTTGGCTTAAGGAACAAAATACGAACCAAAGCAAGCGTTCTGGACGTTTGCCCCCAAGTGAAAACATACGCTCATGGCGAATTTTTCGAGCGGAATCCCGAATGTGCCCGCGCTCCTTTGAAAAGGGCTGGTCAGCCATTCATCACCCTGCTAACCGCATTCGGCACGCACCCGTAGCTCAGCTGGATAGAGCGCTGCCCTCCGAAGGCAGAGGCCACAGGTTCGAATCCTGTCGGGTGCGCCAGTCAACTGCCTTAGCGCGTTGTTTTAAAACAGAATTCGGCAGAGATGTAGAGAACGTTCCTACGATTGGCCCCACACAATGTGCGGGCTTTTCCAGCACATTCTGGGGCTTTCCGGGACGCTTCTTGGTGCGTGAAGGCGGTTTCCGGCGCGCTAATCTTCTCCGTTTTGCGCCCGAATCTTGACTGGCCCACTCTCTAGCGCAGCTTCAGCAGACGGGACGCAAGTTAAGCTCGCCTATCCCTAGATTTCTTCGACGCAGATTTCGATTCCCAACTCTGGTTCACCTGCTGATAAGTTGGTGCCGATTGGAACTGGCTCGCTGATCGCGACTACCTTGTATCGCCCCGCAATTTCCGAGCCAACGAGTGGTCGTTCGTCCAGCGTCATTAAATCGATGCGTTTCTTAGAGCCGCCATGACGCGTCACTATTTGCGCCTTAATCAAGAGATTCCTCCACATCCATCCCACTCAGAATTTCAGACTATCTAGCTCGTCGGGGTCTTCAGAGGTGCAATGGCCCTCGAACCTTATCTCTGTTGTCGAAGGTCCATTGGGAAATGTGGTGGTCGACAAAGAAGAAGAGGTAATCGAGCCGGTTTCCCGCGAAATGTGCACCGTCTCGTAATGATGGACGTTCAACCCGCCGTTAGTTCGACCATCCTCTTCGCGCTCTCCTCGATATTGACGAGGTTCGACCGTCAGATTGTAAGTCGTTATTGCTTCGCCCGAAAAGGGATCGCGATGGACTAGCTGCCCCTTGTCGGGGTCAACGATGTAGTGCTCTTCAGCAAATGAGCCTTCCGCCCCGTTGGCAAGCTGGACCTCCCCAGTGCAAACAAGGCCGATACGATCACTTGCGGAGGCATCTGGTGCGCAACCGGCTATGACAAGTGCACAGAGGACCGTGTATATTTTCGTCAATCTTTGCCTCCCAGATGACCTTTCGCTTCCGCTACTTAGCCATGAAGCTTTCCGCAAGTGGCGCAACTCAAGGCGCCATTCCTGCGGGTGTGGCCGCGGCACATCAGGGTTTTAACGCTACCGTGCAACGAATTAACCTTTTTGAGTTGCGTACCCGCTCCTTGCACCGATCCAGCGCCTCGCGGTTTTCGCTCAGGATGTGCTGCGCCTCCGCCAATTCCTCCCACGCTGCGGGATTCTGTGACCGGATCAGCCTTATTCCCGCCTCAACAATGGTCGGCTCGCCTACAGCCTTGCGAGCCATCCGTTCGGGCCACTGCCAAGATTCGGGCATAGCGCGAGCGATAGTGCCGGGGAGGATCGACCATAGCAGGATACCGGCAGCCAGCCCCATGCCTGCAAAGCGCCAGGTCTGGCGCTTCTGCTCGGCCTCGGTGCGGACACGCCCCACCATCGCACCGAGCTGCGCAGTGGCGCTGTCGAATTCCTTGCGGCCGTGCCGGAACAATTCGCTGGCATCGCGCAGCATATCGAACGACGCGCGTTTGATCTGAACCGCGACCTCTTCCGGCGTCAGCTCGATGGCGGGCTTGTTTCCGATTGCGGTCAACGTCTTTGAGACCTGTGCCAGCTGACCAGCCATCTGGCCAAGCGAGGCGGTGTAGTCGGGGATCACGATTTCGGCTCGCTCCCTGGCCATGTTCTGGACCGTATGGCGCACCATCGCCATCTCGCCTTCGAGGCGAGAGAAGGCTTCAGTCGCGGGATCGGTTTCCGTCACGGCCTCCGGTTCCGGGTCCGGCGCGGGCGGTTCCTCGACATCGAGGTCCAGTTGCACTTCGTCGATGTGGTCGTCTTCCATGTCGTGTCTCCTAGATGCCCATGTCGAATGCGCGGGTGCGTTCGCGGGCGAGGGTTGCGGTGAGTTCGTTGGCGATGCTGCGTTCGGGCTTGGGATCGATGCCGAGTTCGCGGGCCTTGCCGCGCAGCAGGCCTTCGACCTGCGGATCGCGTTCAAGCTGCTTCGCCAGTTCGTTCTGCTTGGCCGACACACGGGCAGCGCCTGTACGGTCGCCCTGCTGCTCAAGCTGTTTGCGCGTCGCGCTCAGCCCCTGCCAGTCGCTGACAAAGCGCTCGGATCGCAGCGCCGGATCGGTGCGCGCGGCGGCTTCGTGCTGCATGGCGCGCATGACTTCTTGGCTGCGTCCGCTAGCGGTCTCTGCAATCAGCTCAGGACGCCGCTCCAGCGTTTTGGCAAGATCGGCGGCAGCAAGGGGCCGGATCGCTTCGAGAGCCTTTCCTGCCTTCTGCAGCGCTGCCTTCTGGTGCGGCAAGACGGGCAAGCCCTGGGCGTGCATTGTGCCGATATCGCCAAGCGCACGGGCATAGCGTTCGACCGCACGGCGCTGCTCGTTCTGCGTGTTCATCTGCACCAGGATTGGCTCAAGCTGACGCGACTGCGGACGGAAGTTTCCAAATATCGACTTGGCCTTCTCAGGCACCTGCCGAACCATCTCCATGATCCGATCGCGGAAGCTGATGCCGCGTAGTTCGGCGAATGCCTGCTCGGGCTTGTAGTCGCCAGCCATGTCCTTCCCGCGCTCACGGCTCAGCGTGCGAACCAATTTCGACTGGTCGGCAAAATCATCGCGCCCGTAATGCAGAGCCAGCCCTTCGCGGTGGCGCGACATGGCGACATAGGCAGAATGGCTGTCCATCCCCGGCGTGGCGAGGACATGTGCACGATCCACCGTCATGCCCTGCGCCTTATGGATCGTGGCCGCGTAGCCATGATCGATATGGGCATAGTCCTTGGTGTCGAAGGCAACCTCGCGGCCATCATCGGTGCGCACGGACATGCTCTGGGGATTGGCCATTTCGACCGTCCCCAGCGTGCCATTCTTCACTCCAAGCCCGCGCTCGTTGCGCAGGAAGATAATCCGGTCGCCCGATGCAAACTGGCGTTCGCCACGCGCTGCCATGATCGTGGCATCGGCACCCAGCGCGCCTGCTGCACGCATCTTCCCGCGCGCCATCTGGTTCAGCTCGCGCACTTCGTCATTGGTGTGGGTGAGAATGATCCGGCTGTCGCCGGGGCTGGCCTGCCGTTCCTGATTCCAGCGCTCGATCAGGGTGGCACGCGCATCTTCGCGGGTGTCGGCGGCAAGGACCATGCTGCGCTCTTCGTAAGTGCGGATTGCTTCGCCGGTGCGGCCCGTTGCGAGCTGTCTGGTTGCATCCTGCTGCCATGCGGATAGCTGGCGGCGGACTTCGCTGATCTCAACGCCGCCGTGGCGCTCGTGGATCGCCCGGAACGCCGCGCCTGCCTCGATAGCCTGAAGCTGCTGCTGGTCACCGACCAGGACTACCTTCGCACCGGCCCTGACGGCATGGGACAGCACGCGCTCCATCTGACGCGTCCCGACCATGCCCGCTTCGTCGATCACGAGCACGTCGCGCGAAGTGAGTTGCTCGCGTCCCTTGCCCCACTGATGCTCAAGGCTGGCGATGGTCCGCGATGCGATACCGGAGCCGCTCTCCAGCCCCTCGGCGGCGATGCCGGACAGGGCTGCGCCCCGCACAGTGTAGCCCGCGCTTTCCCATGCCTCGCGCGCCACACCCAGCATCGCGCTCTTGCCGGTCCCGGCATAGCCAACGACAATAGTAAGGCCCTTGCTGTTGGTCACATGCTCGAAGGCGGTCTTCTGCTCGCCAGACACGACCAGTCCGCGTTTTGCAGCACTTGCGAACGCAGCGTTTCGTTGGACATCATTGACGGCGTGACCGGTGCGCTGCGCCATCGTGTCGGCGGCGTGATGCAAGCGCTGTTCGGTCTCGATCATCGCCCGCGAAGTGAACCGATCCTGCCCGCGTCCATCCTTGCCCAGGGCGATCAAATCGGGCGACGCGCGCACTGCATTGTAGGCGGCATCGAACTGCTCTTTGCCGTCGCTATGCCGGTGAACGAAGGCTGCAAGGTCGCGCCGGGTGAATGTGGCCAGCTGGCGCGTGATGGCATCCAGCGCCAGCGCAGGATTGGCAATGATCCGCTCACCATTGCGCTGGGCGATGGCGCGGTGTTCCCCGATCCGCTCAGCTTCCAGCCCGCGACCGCCGATGCGCGAAGCTGCGGAGCCGATCTTGTCCTGCGGCTCAAGCGCAATCCCCTGGGCCTCCAAACTGCGGTGATCGATCCGCGCATCGATGTCGCGTTCCGCCAGTGCGCGGTTCACATGATCGGCCCAGCGCTCGCGCCATTGCTCAATGAGTGCGGTCTTGTTCCAGTCGCGGACTTTTGCGCCAAAGCCGTCTTTCGTCACTTCGCGCATCGTGAGCATGACATGTGCGTGAGGCTTGGCTTTGCCGTCTTCGCTGATATCCCAATGGACATTGAGATCGGCAATCATGCCCTTTTCGACTAACTCGGCTTTCACGAACTCGCGCGCCAGTTTGATGTTGTCTTTCTTGGTCAGTTCGCGGGGCAGGGCGAACTCGACCTCGCGAGAGAGCTGGGCGTCCTTGCGCTTCTCGGCGGCCTCGACCGCGTTCCACAAGGTGGCGCGATCCGTGAAGGCTTCAGGCGCACCTTTCGGCAGCATCACTTCGGAATGAAGAACGCCTGCCTTGTTGGTGAAATCATGATCGCGGTCGATGCGCTCATCGTGCAACCTCTCGCCTGCGCGATAGGCCGCCGCCGCTACGGCGCTGCGTCCGCTCGACCTTCCGATGACCTTTGCGCTAAAGTGAAAGATTGCCATGTCGGCAATCCAGTTACACTCCAAACCGCGCGTCGGCACGACGTATAAGCGCGCCCTCTCATGATAAAATCCTGATCGGGACTAGGCCGTATCACACTGTCCCGGCGACCTTACTGCATTGAGAAAGCTCACCGATTATCATGGCTCCATCACACCAACGATGGAGACAAGCCATGCGCAAACCGCGAGATTTTGATTCGGAACTGAAGGCGCTTGCCGACAAGGCAAAGCAGTTGAAGGAGCGCCGCGTGCGCGACCTTGGCGCGCTGGTGACAGCAACCGGAGCCGACACGCTCGATGCCGATGTCCTGGCGGGTGTGCTGCTCGATGCTGCGGCGAATACAAACGATGCAACCGGGGAGGGCTGGCGCAAGCGTGGTGCGGCCTTCTTTCAGGGCAAGTCACGCGGTGCTGCGAGCGGAGCTAGCAAACAGCCGGAAGGCACTCTCCCGCTCGACGGCGGCGCGGCATCGGCTTGAGGCCGCAATGGCGCGAACCGACATGCGCGAATGGCAAGTGAAACGGCGCGAGCGAACCCGGCAATTGATCGAGCTGGGCGGCCTCGTCACCAAGGCCGATCTCGTCGAACTGACCGACGATGATCGTGCCGCGCTCTACGGCGCGTTCCTCACCGTTGCTGCCAAGCTGCGCGGGCCGGATGGGGCGCAGGCTCTGGTGCTGTTCCGACGCAAGGGCAAGCGGGCTTTCGAGGCTGAGCAATCGAATGATGGATAGAGGCGCAGTCCGAACGGCAATTGGTGCGCTAATCCCGTCCTAAGATTAAGTGGGTCAACTCTGCCAATCCGCTAGCATCTAGGTGAGCGGACAAAGCATCTTTCTGCAACAATTCGTCTGTCAGATGCGGATGGAATTTCTCGAACAACAAGTTCGGCGAATGCGCAAATAGGTCCACCCCTTTGCCATCTGCCAAGGCCGAAAGTGCGTCAATCAAATCCGGGCTTTCGTCCTTTCCGAACACTTCGAGAAACCCGTCGTGTGTTTGCACGGTAAAGCCGCTCGCGCGAAGGGCGAGTGCTAGGGTCGTTGTCCGAACGGAACCCGACTTCGTCGCTATGACAGCAGCGTTGTCGCTGAGCTGCGCAATCCTTCCGGGGTCAAATTGCAGTTGGCCGTAATTGCTGCGTGCCTCGTCGAGTAGCACCAGCGCAGTCGCATCAAGGTAGATCGGGCGCTTTTGTCCCTTCAGAACATCGAACATACGCTGGATCACCCGGTCATGGATATTGCCAGGGTCGCCCCCAAAGATGGGCGGCACTCCGGCATTCGCCGGTGCAACCATAATGACACGATCCCGGTCGAGAACTTCCTGCACCAGCCAGCGCCTGCCCGAAAAAATGAGAAGCATTCCGGGCGCAATCATGTTGTAGATGGGGAGTGTTCCAAGCTCCTTACCGCCGGAAATCAGCCGGTATTCCTCGGGCGTCTGGAACACGGCATAGAAGCTATAGTGCTCAACCAGCTTTTCGCCATTGGCTCCGAGCAGCAAAAGTCCATCGCTGGCTTGCTCAATCAGCGCGACCTCAGGTTGCCCGAGTGCTCGCAAAACATCCAGGAACAGCTGTGTATCGACCTGACGGAATGGCCCGATCTGGCAGAGAATCCCGTAGAGTTGTTGCGCACGAATTCCGCCTCGCTCCGCGATCACCGAGAGGATTTGGTGAACAAGGGTTGAAAGGTGCAGGGCCTCGCGTTGCGGCGGTTCGCACCAGCCTTCCAAAAGCAATTCGATCATCGCAATGGCCCGCACCATCCCAAGGCGAAGACGATCCGAAAAATTGCTGGTAGGCGTGAGGTTCGCCTCGATTGCGTATTGCCGAAGGATTGCTGGCTTGCCTGGTCGCCGCCCTGATCGGCCAAGCCTTTGCCTGAGCGACGCGACGCTGAATGGTGCGGCAATCTGGCCGACACAGGTCACATCGCCAATGTCGATTCCCAATTCCAGAGTGGAAGTGCAGATGGCAGTCGTTGGCGCAGTACCATCTTTCAGGCGACGTTCGACGAAGTCTCGATGCTCGCGCGATAGGCTGGCGTGGTGAGGGTAAAACTCCTGCGGCAGGTGTTCCTTTTCGCAAAGTGCGCGCAACCGATCTGAGTAGATTTCAACTGCCTGACGCGCACCGCCAAAGACAAGATTGTCGCTGCCTCTCAGGTGTTCGAATAGGTGCTGCGCAATGGCATCCGTCGCTGAAGGGCCTTCATCGTCCTTGTCGCCAGCAACGTAGCCACGGAGCTGGAGCTGCAATTCGGCTGATCCGCCCTCGGCAATGACCTGTTCGACTTCACTTGGGCTGTCAGGACGAAGATAAGCCTTCGCCAGCTCCATATCTCCGAGTGTGGCCGACAAACCAACCCGGCGAATAGGTCTCTTTAGAGCAATTTCGAGGCGCGTGAGAAGCGAACGCATCTGGATGCCGCGCTCACTGTCGAGGGCCGAATGCAATTCATCGAGAATGACTGCGCGCGTTGCGCCAAACAGCCTCGGAATCTCCAATCCGCGTCGAATGAATAGCGCTTCAAGTGACTCCGGGGTGATTAGCAGCACGCCCCTCGGTCGCTTGGTAGCCTTAGCCTTCACCGATGACGAAACGTCGCCATGCCACGGCGTGATAGGCAAGTCTGTATCGCGACAGATGTCTTCAAGTCGCCGCGCCTGATCGGTGATGAGCGCCTTTAGCGGTGCGACATACAGAACATCAAATCCGGTTTCCTCACTGGGTTCATCGAGCACTTGGGACAGTAGCGGGAGAAATGCCGCTTCAGTCTTGCCTCCAGCGGTGCTGGCAGCGACAATCAGGTCACGATTGCCGTCCATAAGCACGTGCGTTGCGCGCGCCTGAATATCGCGCAATTCCTTCCAGCCTTGCTGACGTATCCATTTCTGGATTGGTCGAGCCAGCTTGTCGAATGCCGCGCTCACAATCGGAAGCTGGCTAGCTCGTCGCTCTCGGGAACAGCGCCAACGCTCTCATCCACGTCGCTCATGTCGTCACCAGAATCCTCCGCCACGTCGAGTTCTTCGATGAGGTCCGACCAGTCGACGCCGGGGTTTTGTTCGAGCACCGCCAGAAGATTCACGAATGCCGTGACCGTGTTCCGGGGGGTTCTGAAATAGGCCTCCCCGATCCTGTCCGAGCAGTGTGCCATGAACGCTTCCAAGGCGTTGTCGGGCAGGATTGCTTCATCGCCCTGCATAACGGCGCGAATGTTGGCTAGGAGCACGAACAGATCTTCAGGCGTAAGGCTGGCTAGTCGAATGACCGGCCCGGAAAGATCGACCAGTCCATCACGCGCAAAGGTGTTCTCTGCGAGGCGAGACTGGAGCGCCTCATAGCTGTAGAGGCCGCGCCGCGTATTCATGAGGAATTCCGGCGTTCCTCCCATGAGGAACCCAAGGTTCTCCGCGCTTCCTTGCAGAACGTCGTTCAGGATGCGCAGGATTTGCTCATAGTTCGCATTGCGGGCTTGCGATGATGTCAGCTTGTAAAGGTTGACCATCTCGTCAAGGCCAACGAGCAGGCCCTTGTAACCCGCTTCACAAACAAATGCCGACATCAGTTTGAGGTGATCGTAGACGCTGGCATCATTGACGATGGTGCGGACACCCAGAGCCTTGCGAGCATCGGTTTTGGTCGCAAATTCGCCGCGCAGCCATCGAATTGCTGCCGATTTCAGTTCTTCATCGCCGGTTTCATGTCCCTCCCAATACCGGCGGATCACCTGCGCGAAGTCGAAGCCTCCAGTCAGTTCTTCAAAATGGGCAAGGCGCTGGCGAATGATGTCATCTGTCGATTGTTCTTGCGCCTCGGCATCGTGCTGGGCCTGGCTGACAAACCGCTCGACAACACTTGGCAAGGCACCACCATCTGGCTTGGTCCGGGTGGCAAGGTTTCGCGCCATCTCTGCGTAGAGGCCCCGTGCTTGCCCGCCGGTCGCGTGGATGCGTCGATCCGGGGCAAGGTCGGCAAACATGACGACCAGTCCCTTTTCGAGCGCCACAAGCCGGATCAGGTTCATGAAGAAGGTCTTGCCGGAGCCATACTCGCCGATGATGAAACGAATGGCTGAACCGCCATCGGCGATCCGGTCCATGTCCTTGACGAGTTCTTCGATCTCACGCGCTCGTCCGACCTGGATGTGCCGAAGTCCCAATTTGGGAACAACCCCCGCGCGTAGCGCTTGAACAATAGCGTCGCGTTCGCGCGGCTTCAGTCTCGACATGAATTAATCCCCCTTCGCCATCTCGGCTCTCAACGTATCGGCTATGTCCGGCGATACGTCATATCCGTCATATTCATCGAGCAATGCTTCATCGAACTTATCGAAAGCCCACTCATTGACTACCTCAAGCGCGCCAGAGGGCATGAGTCCTTGCTTACTGGCGATCTCGTCTGTGGACCGGCGTGCAAAAGGGACCCCGTTAGCGGGGTGATCGGCGTCTAAATGGGACCCCTCATTCTGGTGGTGTAGTTGAC